>NZ_POWM01000009.1:0-160906 GCF_002928365.1 Pantoea sp. ICBG 985 | reverse complement strand
CGTAATGAATTACGTGTTCACTCAGCAAAGACTTGATATTTTTTAAAGCCCGTAGGCTTGTGATATCAATCCTGCGAGTGCCCACACAGATTGTCTGATAAATTGTTAAAGAGCGGTGCGACGCGGCATTCAGCCTGCTGTCGCGAGGTGGCGTATATTACGCTTTCCTCCTTCAGAGTCAAACACTTTTTTCAGCGTTTTTCTCCGGCGGGGTGAATCGCTTCACGCCCTGCTGAGCCGCCTGCGTTGCCGCTTTGCCGTCTCAGTGGTGGCGCATTATAGGGCGTTAATCTGAAGTGACAAGCATTTCCTGAAAAAAATTGACTGAAAGCTACTTTTTTATACGAACACGGTAAAAACAGACATTTCCCGGCTAATAATCAGGCAAATCAGCTCTCACAGCGGCACAAATCAGCGCCATCGTCGCAGCGACCGATGCTATCCTGTTTAACTTACGCTCTTTGCTGACAGATTTTCTTCAAGAAGGATTTTCAATGATTCGCTCCGCGCGCAGTATGGCCGGCCTGCCCTGGATCGCCGCCATGGCGTTTTTTATGCAGGCTCTCGACGCCACCATCCTGAATACCGCGCTTCCCGCCATTGCCACCAGCCTTGAACGTTCCCCACTCGCCATGCAGTCCGCCGTCATCAGTTATACGCTCACGGTCGCGATGTTGATTCCGGTCAGCGGCTGGCTGGCCGATCGCTTTGGCACGCGTAAGGTGTTTATCGTGGCGGTTTCGCTGTTCACGCTTGGCTCACTGGCCTGTGCGCTGTCCGGATCGCTGAGCATGCTGGTGGTTTCGCGCGTGGTGCAAGGCGTTGGTGGAGCAATGATGATGCCGGTAGCGCGTCTGGCGCTGCTGCGCGCCTATCCGCGCAGCGAACTGCTGCCGGTACTCAACTTTGTCACCATGCCCGGACTGGTCGGACCTATTCTTGGCCCTATGCTCGGCGGTCTGCTGGTCACCTACGCCAGCTGGCACTGGATCTTCCTGATTAATATTCCTATCGGCATCGCCGGCATCTTCTATGCGCGCAAATATATGCCGGACTTCACCACGCCAAAACGCCGCTTCGATTTTGGCGGCTTTATGCTGTTTGGTTTTGGCCTGGTGCTGATCTCCATCGGCATTGAGCTGTTTGGCGAGCGTATCGTATCGCCGTGGCAGGCGGTGCTGGTGCTGGTCAGCGGCGTGGTATTGCTGCTGCTCTATATTATGCATGCGCGTCGCCATCCGGCTCCGCTCATTAGTCTGCCGATGTTTAAGACACGCACGTTCTCCGTCGGGATTATCGGTAATATTGCCGCGCGTCTCGGTACCGGCTGTATTCCGTTCCTGATGCCGCTGATGTTACAGGTAGGATTTGGCTATCCGGCGATCATCGCCGGCTGCATGATGGGCCCCACGGCGATTGGCTCGCTGCTGGCCAAATCCACCGTGACTCAGGTGCTGCGCCGCTTTGGCTATCGTAAAACGCTGGTGGGCATTACGGTTATCATTGGCCTGCTGGTCGCCAGCTTCGCGCTGCAGTCGCCGGACGGAAGCATCATCATGTTGCTGGTGGCGCTGTTTGTACTGGGCATGGCGATGTCCACCCAGTTTACCGCCATGAATACCATCACGCTGGCGGATTTGAATGATGAGAACGCCAGCGGCGGCAATAGCGTGCTGGCGGTAACGCAGCAGGTGTCGATCAGTTTTGGCGTGGCGGTCAGCGCCGCCGTGCTGCGCTTTTACCAGGATTTTGAGAGCACCACGGTGCAGCAGTTCCACGCCACCTTCTTTACCATGGGCGTGATTACCGTGCTGTCGGCACTGGCGTTTCTGATGTTACGGCCGGGTGATGGCCGTAACCTGATCGCCAACCGCGAGAAAACGCGTAAAAGCAGTTAAACCGAACCGCGCTCCACCAGCTCCGGCGTCAGCACCAGCGTTTGCTGGCTGGCGTCGGGATCGCTCATACGATGAATCAGCGTATCAATGGCCAGCTCGCCCAGCTCATCTTTCGGCTGATGAATGGTACTGAGCGGCGGCGTCAGATAGCGCGCCAGCTCAATGTTGTCATAGCCCATCACCGCCATATCCTGCGGCACGCGCAGTCCCGCCTGATACAGGGCGTGATAGACGCCTACCGCCATCGCATCGTTGCTGGTAAACACCGCCTGCGGTGGCGGATCGAGCGCCAGCAGCTGATTCATGGCGTTGAAACCGCCCTGAAATTCGAAATCGCCGTCCACCACATAGCCCGGCGACACCGCCAGCCCACTGGCGGCCATCGCCTGATGAAAACCGTCCAGACGCAGGCGCGCCGGGGTTTTATCCAGCGGCCCGGCAATACAGGCGATGCGGGTGTAACCGCGGTCAATCAGATACTGCGTGGCCAGCTCACCGCCCAGCAGCGCGTTATCCTGAATAATATCGCCACGCCCTTCAAACGGCGCCCAGTCCATCATCACCATCGGCACCGAAGGATAGCGATTAAGGATTTCGGCGGAGGGCAGATGGGTTTCCGTGCACATCATCAGCAGGCCATCCACGCGCTTCTGCATCAGCGTTTCAAGGCTGCGATTCATGCGCTCTTCATCGCCTTCGGTATTGCACAGAATCAGGCTGTAGCCGCGTTCATAGCAGCTGTTCTCTACACCGCGCACCACTTCCGAGTAGAACGGGTTGCTGCTGGCGGTCAGTAACATACCAATGGTGCGCGTTTGCTTGATCTTCAGGCTGCGCGCCAGCGCCGACGGCGCGTAGTTTAATTCGCGAATCGCCTGTTCCACTCTATCGCGCACCTGTTCGCTAACAAAACGGTTGTTGTTGATAACGTGCGAAACGGTGGAGGTGGAGACGCCCGCCAGACGGGCGACATCTTTCATGGTAGCCAAGCGCTTAACCCTGTTGCTGCAGGAATGCGTCAATCTCAGTGCGCCATGGCACTGAGGGCTGTGCGCCCGGGCGCGTCACGGCAATGGCTGCCGCCGCATGGGCAAAACGGACCGCATCCTGCATCGCCACGCCTTCCAGCCGCGCGGTAATGAAGGCCCCGTTGAAGGTATCACCGGCAGCGATGGTATCCACCGCCTGCACGCTGAAGCCGGGAATACGTTGTCCCTGGCCCTGCTCGCTGAGCCATACGCCGCGCCGGCCCAGCGTAATCAATACGGTATCGATGCCTTTGGCGTGCAGCGCCTGGGCTGCCCGCGCCGCGTCGTCGTCGTCGTTGACGGCGATGCCGGTGAGGATTTCCGCTTCGGTTTCATTCGGCGTAATAATGTCGATCAGCGCCAGCAGCTCATCAGAGAGCTGGGTCGCCGGCGCCGGATTAAGGATCACCTGGGTGTGGCTGGCGCGCGCGATGCGGGCCGCGGCCAGCACGCTGTCCAGCGGCGACTCCAGCTGCATCAGCAGCGCATCGGCCGAACGAATTACCTGCTGGTGGCGCTCCACACAGGCTGGCGTCAGCGCCGCGTTCGCGCCTGAGTAGATGCCAATGTTATTTTCGCCTTCGCCATTCACGAAGATCATCGCCACGCCGGTGGCTTCCTGCGCCACGGTTTCCACCGGAGCGGTATCAATCTGGTCCTGCTGCAGCTGCTGGCGAATACGTTCGCCGATGTCATCTGCACCCACGCAGGCAATAAAAGCAATGTCAGCGCCGGCACGGCCAGCCGCGACGGCCTGGTTGGCCCCTTTACCGCCAAAGGCAACCTGATACTGTTTCCCGATCACCGTTTCACCCGGACGGGGAAAATGGGCGAGGTTGAGGATGTGGTCGGCGTTGATGCTGCCGAGTACCGCCAGTTTTGCGCTTTTGCTCATAGGGAGTTATCCAGGAAGTTGCGCCACCGCGAGGGTGGCGCGTTGCCATGCTTTTCTTTGGGTTTTATTTAGTAACCAGTTTCAGGTCAACCGGGTTGATCGCCTGCACTTTTTCGCCCTTCAGAACTTTATCTGCGGTATCGACGCCAATCATACCAATCTTGTCTGGCATCTGTGCAACGGTCGCGCTGAGTTTACCGGATTCTACCGCCTTCACGCCGTCCGCGGTGCCGTCAAAGCCCACCACCAGCACGTCGGTTTTGCCTGCGGTCTGCAGCGCACGCAGCGCGCCCAGCGCCATTTCGTCGTTCTGGGCAAAAACTGCCTGCACGTCCGGATGCGCCTGCAGCAGGTTCTGCATCACGTTCAGACCTTTAGTACGGTCGAAGTCGGCCGGCTGGCTGGCCAGCACGTTGAATTTGTGTGCATCAGCGGCCTGCTTAAAGCCTTCGCCACGCTCGCGGGCAGCGGAGGTGCCGGCAATGCCCTGCAGCTCGATGATTTTCGCACCGTCGCCCAGTTTCTTCGCGATGAAATCGCCGGCCATTTTGCCGCCGAAGCGGTTATCAGACGCCACGTGGCTGACAACTTTCCCCTGCGCCGCCATACGGTCCAGCGTAATCACCGGGATGTTCGCCTGGTTAGCCATTTTCACGGCGTTACCGACCGCGTCAGAATCCGTTGGGTTGATCAGCAGCAGTTTGGTGCCGCGCACAGTGAGATCCTGCACGTTTGCCAGCTCTTTTGCCGGGTTGTTCTGTGAGTCGAGCACCACCAGGTTATAGCCCAGCTTATCGGCTTCTTTCTGTGCGCCATCTTTCAGCGACACAAAGAACGGGTTATTCAGGGTTGAGACCACCAGCGCAATCGTATCCTTAGCCATCGCGCCAGCACTGAGGGTGGCGCCAAGGATGACGGCCAATGCAGTTAACTTTTTCATTTCTTTAATCCTGTGTGAAGGTCAGAGTTACTTACTGCTTTTGTTATCCACCAGCACCGCCAGCAGAATGACGACGGCTTTGACAATCATCTGGTAGTAAGACGATACGCCCATCAGGTTGAGGCCGTTATTGAGGAAGCCGAGAATCAGCGCACCGATCAGCGTGCCCATAATGCGCCCTTTACCGCCCGCGAGGCTGGTCCCGCCCAGCACTACTGCGGCAATCGCATCCAGTTCATAACCGGTGCCCGCCGTCGGCTGCGCGGAAGAGAGACGCGCCACTTCGATGGTGCCCGCCAGTGCCGCCAGCAGGCCGCACAGCGAATAGACGATGACTTTAACGCGGTTAACGTTGATGCCGGACAGCCGCGTGGCCGCTTCGTTACCGCCCAGCGCATAGATATAGCGACCAAGGCGGGTGTGATGCAGCATGTACCATGCCAGCGCGAACACCACCGCCATCAGCCATACCGGCGTCGGAATGCCCAGCGGACGGCCAATGCCGAACCAGCCAAACAGATCGGCGTTATCGCTGAAGCCGGTGTTGATCGGACTGCCGTTGGTGTAAACCATGGTGACGCCGCGCAGCAGCAGCATCATCACCAGCGTAGCGATAAACGCCTGCACCTTGCCGCGTGCCACAATCACACCGGTAATGGCACCAATAAAGGCACCGAGCGCCAGCGATGCCGCTACGGCCACCAGCGCATTGACTTCCAGCCCGACAATCGATGCCGCTACCGCGCCGGTCAGCGCCAGCAGCGAGCCGACCGAAAGATCGATGCCTGAGGTCAGAATCACCAGCGTCATGCCCACCGCCATGATGGCGTTGACCGATGTCTGCTGCAGGATGTTGAACATGTTGGGCAGCGTGAAGAAGTTCGGGCTCTGGCTGGCGACCACGGCGATCAGCACAATCAACGCGATCAGCGATTTCTGCTCCAGCAGCCAGGCTTTGCTGAACCAGCGACGGCTGGCAGGTAAGGTTTGGGTACTCATACAACTAACTCCTCGCTGTGTTGCTTACCGACCGCCGCTGCCATCAGGGATTCCTGGGTAGCCTGCTCACGGGAAAATTCGCCACTCAGATGGCCTTCATGCATCACCAGAATGCGGTCGCTCATGCCCAGCACTTCCGGCATTTCCGACGACACCAGGATGATGCTTAGCCCTTCGGCTTTAAACTGGTTAATTAACTGATAGATCTCTTTTTTCGCCCCGACATCAACGCCGCGCGTCGGCTCGTCGAGGATTAGCACATCCGGGCGCGTCATCAGGCCACGCGCAATCGCCACTTTTTGCTGATTACCGCCGGACAGCAGACCGATCGGCTGCATCATTGACGGCGTTTTCACATTGAACAGGCGGATAAAATCGCCCACCGCCAGCTGCTCTTCGGCGTGCTTCAGGCCGCCATCGGCGCGGCTGAAGTAGCGCAGCGCGGTCAGCGACATGTTCTCTTTAACCGACATACCGAGTACCAGCCCGTCACGCTTACGGTCTTCCGAGATATAGACGATGCCGTTGGCCAGGCCGTCCTGCGGCGAGCGGGTGACAATCTCGCGGCCGTTAAGCGTCACTTTGCCGTGCGTACGCGGCAGCGCACCGTACAGCACCTTCATTAATTCGGTGCGGCCCGCGCCCATCAGACCGGAAATGCCCAGAATCTCGCCCTTACGCAGGGTAAAGCTGACATCTTCTACGCCCGGTCCGCTAACGTGCTCGACCCGCAGCCGCACCTCGCCCGGTGTCTGATCGAGATGCGGATACTGATCCTCAAGCTTGCGGCCAACCATCATTTCGATCAGGCCCTCTTCGCTCAGATCGTTTACCGCGCGCTCGGCAATAAACTGGCCGTCGCGGAACACGGTGACGTCATCGCAAATCTCAAAGATCTCTTTCATGCGGTGTGAGATATAAACAATGCCGCAGCCCTGCGCTTTCAGCTCATTGATGACGCGGAACAGCGACAGGGTTTCGGTATCGGTCAGCGCATCGGTCGGTTCATCCATAATGATGACCTGCGACTCGAAGCTGAGCACTTTGGCGATCTCCACCATTTGCTGGTCGCCAATCGACAGATCGCCCACCAGCTTGTGGCTGCTGAAGCGCAGATTGAGGCGCTTTAACAGCGCATCCGCCGCGGCATACATCTGTTTCCAGTCGATGCGGCCAAAGCGGTTAACGAATTCACGGCCGAGGAAAATATTTTCCGCAACGGTCAGCTGCGGGATCAGGTTCAGCTCCTGATGGATGATGCCGATGCCGGCTTCCTGAGACGCTTTCGGCCCGGAGAACGTCACTTCTTTGCCCAGCCAGTGCAGCGAACCGGCGTCCATGCTGTAGATGCCGGTCAGCACCTTCATCATGGTGGATTTGCCCGCGCCGTTCTCTCCCACTAACGCCATCACGCGCCCGGGATAAACCGCCAGCGACGCGCCGTTGAGCGCCTTCACGCCGGGAAATGATTTTTCAATTCCCCTGAGTTGCAATAACGGTTGCATAGCGGCCTCAGAAAGTGACGCCCGCGCTCAGGATGACATTCGCATACGGAGAGCACTCTCCGCTGCGAATGACCGCCTGACTGCGCTGAGTGTGTTGTTTGAACTGTTCATGGCTGGTGTAACGAACGCTAATCACATTCCCCTGGTGCTGTTGCAAGGCTTCGAGCACGGCGATCAGCTGGCTGTGGAGTTGCGGATTGTGTTGTTGGATCTCTTCCGCTATCAGGGCGCTCTCAACCTGCATCTCCTGCGTGATGACCTCCACCACCTGTAAAAAATCGGGCGTACCGGGCGTCAGCGCCAGATCGATGCGCTGTGGACCGGCCGGGATCGGCAAGCCCGCATCGGCAATCGTCAGCGTATCGGTATGCCCGAGGCGGGCAATCACATGAGAGACTTCAGCGTTTAACAGGCGACCTTTTTTCATTTATTCCACTCCACAGCGAAACGTTTCGCTGTCTGGCAGTGTATTAAATGTACATGGCAACTCAATGACGGCATCACGGAAATGTGATCGCCATCGAAACGTTTCGCTTATACCAGAGAAAATTTGAGTTTGGCGGGATGGCGGAGCCCGCGACGCGGCTCCGCAGGGGGAAGTTACGGCAGTTTACGCACCTGTTTAACGTCCAGTTCAATCGAATTGAAATCCTTATCCAGTTCGCCGGTCAGCTCGACCTGATCCTTCGGCGTAATGGTCTGGCCGTTCCAGCGTTTGTGGTCGATCTCCACTTTCATGCTGCCGCTGCTGTCGCGGAACAGATAATCTTCGTCGCCGATCTGCTTATCAAGCTGGCCGCGCACGGTGATCCAGCTGTCATCCTTCATCTCTTCGGCCTGTTTTACCGTCACCACACTGCTGTTATCGGCCTTAAAACCGCCGGCTTTAGCCTGAGCGGCTGGCGCGTTCGGGTCGACAAAGCCACCCTGCTGGGCGGCTAACACCGGGGTTGCCGCCAGGGCGATAATGGCGAACAGCGCTGCACTCTTTTTCATTTTTCACCTCATTTCCATGTCTGTGCGGATTACGGGAGCCATTTCATCATAGAGTTCTTAACAGGATCTTAAGGAAAAAAAAGAAGCGGAAAATACGCCAAAGCGGGCGAATGGCGCTGTACAAGCGCGCATCTGCTTCGTATAAACCCCCAGGTAACCGGGAGAAACGCATGCGCATTTTATTAATTGAAGACGATACGCTGATTGGCGATGGCCTGAAGGTCGGCCTGACCAAACTGGGTTTCAGCGTCGACTGGTTTGTCAGCGGCGAAGCCGGATTTCAGGCGCTCAACGCGGCGCCATGGGATGCCGTGGTGCTGGATCTGTCGCTGCCGCAACGTGACGGGCTGGACATCCTGCGCCAGTGGCGTGAGCAGGGCGCGGATGTCCCGGTGCTGATCCTCACCGCACGCGATGCGCTGGACCAGCGCGTGCAGGGCCTGCAACTCGGTGCCGATGACTATCTGTGTAAGCCGTTTGCGCTGACGGAGGTGGCCGCGCGTCTGCAGGCGCTGATTCGTCGCCGTCACGGTCAGCTGCAGCCGGAGCTGCGTCACGGCAGGCTGGTGATGGCTCCCGGCAGCCACAGCGTGATGTTGGATGGCGAACCGCTCAGCCTGAAAAGCCGTGAGCTGGCGCTGCTGGAGCTGTTCCTGCGCAATCCCGGTCGCGTGCTGACGCGCGCCCAGCTGGAGGAGAAGCTGTACAGCTGGGATGACGACGTCTCCAGTAACGCGGTCGAGGTGCATATTCATCATCTGCGTAAAAAACTCGGCAGCCAGTTCATCCGCACCGTGCACGGTATTGGCTACACGCTGGGAGCGGCAGAATGAGTCTGTTCCTGCGACTGGCCATTGGCTTTCTGCTGTTAATTATTCTGTGTGGAGCCAGCGCCACTTTTAGCGCATGGCAGCAGACGCGCGACACCGTTAATGAGCTGTTTGATACCCAGCAGATGCTGTTCGCCAAACGCCTGCTGGCGCTGGATGCCAGTCGCCTGCAGGCCGCCTCGCTGCCAAAAACCAAAGCGATTCTGCGCCACCATCGCGGCGATCAGGATGACGACGCGCTGGCCTTTGCGCTGTTCAGCGCCGACGGCAAACCGCTGCTGAACGACGGCGAAAACGGCCGCGATTTGCAGTTTACAGCGGATCGTGACGGCTTCCACGATGGTCGCCTGCGTGGCGATGACGATCGCTGGCGGCTGCTGTGGCTGACGTCAGCCGATAAGCAGTGGCGCGTGGTGGTTGGACAGGAGTGGGAATATCGTGATGACATGACGCGCGATCTGGCACTGAGCAGCCTGCTGCCGTGGCTGGTAGCCATGCCGCTGATGCTGCTGTTGCTGCTGGCACTGGTGTGGTTTGAGCTGCGTCCGCTGAAACGCCTGACTGCATCGCTGCAGCAACGCGCGCCGGATGATGCCACCCCGCTGACGCCGCAACGCCTGCCGCTGGAGGTGAAGCCGCTGGTGGCGGCGCTGAATGGCCTGTTTGCCCGCATGGCACAGCTGGTCCAGCGCGAGCGACGCTTTACCTCCGATGCGGCGCACGAGCTGCGCAGCCCGCTGGCGGCGCTGCGCGTACAGAGCGAGGTGATTCAGCTGGCCGGCGATGACGAGGCGATGCGTAACCATGCGCTGCAGCAGCTCGATAGCGGCATCCTGCGCGCCACGCGGCTGGTCGATCAGCTGCTGACGCTGTCGCGCGTCGAAGCAGACGATCTGCGCAGCGAATTTCAGCCAGTCCCCCTCGCGCCGTTGCTGCACCAGCTGGTCACTGAACATCAGGCACAGGCGGCAGCGCAGCACACCAGGCTGACGCTGACGGCTGACGCGGAACCGGTGATGAACGGTCATCCACTGCTGCTGGGTTTACTGCTGCGCAATCTACTGGATAACGCGCTGCGCTACACGCCGTCCGGCAGTGAGATTCAGCTGCGGCTTAGCGCGCGCAGGCTGGAGGTGGTGGATAACGGACCGGGCGTCAGCGCCGATCAACTGACGCGGCTGGGCGAACGCTTCTGGCGACCGCCGGGGCAGGCGCAAACCGGCAGCGGGCTTGGCTTGTCGATTGTGAAAAATGTGGCTCAGCTGCACGGCATCCGGCTAACCTTCAGCGCGGTGCAGCCGCAGGGGCTGCGCGTCACCCTCAGTTGGTGACGCGCGATGCGTCAGATTTCGACCTGAGTACCGAGCTCGATTACCCGGTTCGGCGGAATTTCAAACTGATCCGGCGCGCGCAGGGCGTTGCGCTGCAGCGCAAGGAATAGCTTGCCGCGCAGACGCAGATACCACGGGCGTTTGCCGATGATCAGCGACTCGTGTGACATAAAGAACGAGGTTTCCATCATGCGGCAGTTGAGCCCTTCGAGGCCGCAGCGGTGGAAAATCTCCTCGACGTTCGGCGTTTCGCGCCAGCCGTAGCTTGCCACCACGCGCCAGAAGGTGGGCGACAGCTGCTCAATGGTCACGCGACGCACGTTGTGCACATAAGGCGCATCTTCGGTACGCAGCGTCAGCAGCACCACGCGCTCGTGCAGCACCTTGTTGTGCTTCAGGTTATGCAGCATGGCAAAGGGGATGACATTGAGCGCCCGCGACATGTAGACCGCCGTGCCCGGCACGCGCACCGGCGGCGATTTCTCCAGCGAGGCGATCATCGCCTCCAGCGAATTGCCATGCTCATGCATACGACGCAGCAGGCGGAAGCGCTCGCTCTTCCACGTGGTCATCACGATAAACATCATCAGCGCCAGCGTCAGCGGCAGCCAGCCGCCGGAGAACACTTTGACCAGGTTAGCGGAGAACAGCGAAACATCGATGCACAGCATCGCGATGAGAATCAGCACCACCAGGTAGCGATTCCAGTGCCAGTTCTGAATCGCCACCGTTGAACACAGAATGGCGGTCAGCACCATGGTACCGGTCACCGCAATCCCGTAGGCGGCCGCCAGATTGCTGGAGTGCTCAAAGCCGACGATCACAATCACCACAGAGAAATAGAGCAGCCAGTTGATCACCGGAATATAAATCTGGCCGGATTCCTCTTCGGACGTGTGCACGATGCGCATCGGCGGCAGATAGCCAAGACGCACCGCCTGGCGCGTCAGCGAGAATACGCCGGAGATCACCGCCTGCGAGGCGATCACCGTGGCCAGCGTCGCGAGAATCAGCATCGGAATCAGCGCCCAGTCCGGCGCCAGCAGGAAGAACGGGTTTTTGATGGCCTCCGGATGCTCCAGCAGCAGCGCACCCTGGCCGAAATAGTTGAGCGCCAGCGACGGCAGCACCACCACAAACCATGCCAGGCGAATCGGAAACTTACCAAAGTGGCCCATATCGGCATACAGCGCTTCAACGCCGGTGATCGCCAGCACCACCGCGCCCAGCGCGAAGAACGATACCGTTTTGTACTGAATAAAGAAGTGCAGCGCCCAGTATGGGTTCATGGCGTGCAGCACCTCGGGATTATTGATGATACTGCGCGCACCCAGCACCGCCAGGATGATGAACCACAGCAGCATCACCGGCGCAAACAGCTTACCGACAATGCCGGTGCCGTGTTTCTGAATCACAAACAGCAGCGTCAGTACCGCAATCGCCAGCGGCACAATGTAGTTATCGAGGCTAGGCGCGGCGATCTCCAGCCCTTCGATGGCCGAAAGCACGGATACCGCCGGCGTGATCACCACTTCCCCGTAGAAGAAGCTGCCGCCAATCAGCCCCATGATCACCAGAATCGCCGTGGCGCGTGCGCCGGTATTGCGGCCCGCCAGTGACATCAGCGTCAGGATCCCGCCTTCCCCGGCGTTGTCGGCGCGCATCACATAACTGATGTATTTAAGCGAAACCACCAGAATCAGCAGCCAGAAGATCAGCGACAGAAAGCCAAACACCGCCTCGCGTTCCACGCCAAAGCCGAACTGACCAGAGAGACACTCGCGCAGGGTATAGAGCGGGCTGGTACCGATATCGCCATACACCACGCCGATCGCCGCCAGAGTGACTGCGCCAAGGGACTGTTTCTTATCCGAGCTCATAAGTTGTCTTTTGTTGGAGCCGCGCAGGCCTCAGCCCGGCGCTCAGATCATCAAAAAGCGCACAGTATGCACATATTCCCGAAAAAACCTACTTTTACCGTCTGGCATTACGCCGTCTGCGCAGCGTTTTTTCGCCGAAAATCGGCGCGAAATGCGCTGAAAACCCGCGTTTTGCCTCACCTCAACCTTCTGAAACAAAAAAGCTGACGGCTATCAACGCTTTCACGCATGATAAACAGTAGAGTATTGCGCTCGCCAGAATATGACGGCACCAGGATCAGAAGGACAATGATGTGATTATGGCTCAACCCCATCTTTTGGCAGAAAGAATTTCTCGCCTCAGCAATGCCCTGGAGAAAGGGCTGTATGAACGGCATCATGCCATTCGTCTCTGCCTGCTGGCAGCGCTGAGCGGCGAAAGCGTATTTCTGCTTGGGCCACCGGGCATCGCCAAGAGCCTGATTGCCCGCCGCCTGAAATACGCCTTCCAGCACGCCCGTGCCTTTGAATACCTGATGACCCGTTTTTCCACGCCTGAAGAGGTGTTTGGCCCGCTGTCGATTCAGGCGCTGAAAGATGAAGGACGCTATCAGCGTCTGACCAAAGGCTATCTGCCGGATGCCGAAATTGTCTTTCTGGATGAGATCTGGAAAGCCGGTCCGGCGATTCTCAATACGCTGCTCACCGCCATCAACGAACGTCGCTTCCGCAACGGCGACAGCGAAGAGCCGATCCCGATGCGCCTGCTGGTCACCGCCTCCAACGAACTGCCGGAGGCCGACAGCGGTCTGGAAGCGCTGTACGACCGTATGCTGATCCGGCTGTGGCTCGACAATGTGCATGAAAAACAGAACTTCCGCAGCATGCTGACCCACCAGCAGGATGAAAACGCCAACCCGGTGGCGGAATCGCTGTGCATCAGCGATGAAGAGTATCAGCAGTGGCAGAAAGGCATCAGCCAGGTCAGCCTGCCCGATCATGTGTTTGAACTGATCTATCAGCTGCGCCAGCAGCTGGAGAACCTGCCAGAGGCGCCGTATATCTCCGATCGCCGCTGGAAAAAAGCCATCCATCTGCTGCAGGCCAGCGCGTTTTACAGCGGCCGCGTGGCGATTGCCCCGCTTGATCTGATCCTGCTGAAAGATTGCCTGTGGCACGACGTGGCGTCGATGCAGCTGCTGGATCGTGAAATCGATGCGCTGATGACGCAGCACGCGTGGCAGCAGCAGGCGATGCTGCACACGCTACAGCAGATCAAAGCGCGCCGGCTGGCGCTGCAACAGCAGCAGAGCGTGGCGCAGGCGCTGACGCTGGAGAAGCACAGCGGCATGTTCAGCCGCAAACCGCACTATGAATTACCGGCCTCGATCACGGACGAACAGCTGACCCTGATGCTGCAACAGCCGCTGACGCTGCACGACATGCAGGTCACGCACGTGGTGGTGGCACGCGATGCGCTCAATCAGTGGCTGCTGAAAGCGGGCGAGATCCGCGGCAAGCTCAACGGCATCGGCTTTGGCCAGACGCTCGACCTGCTGGTGGATGCGCACCACTGTCTGACGCTGCGCGACGTCAGCCTGCAGTCCACGCGCCTAACGCTGCCGGGTGCCGCCAGCAGCAGCGACGTGCCGCAGGAAATCATGGAAGAATATGACGCGCTGGAGGCCCAGCTGCGCGCGCAGCGCACGCTGTTTAGCCAGCACCAGCGCTGCCTGTTTATCAGCGACGACTGGCTGGCACGCGTCGAAACCAGCCTGCAGGATGTGGCGGAACAGCTGAAACAGGCGAGAAAATGATCTCGCTGGAGACGCTCAGCACGCTGTTGTCGATTGGCGAAACCGAGCTAATCGAAGAGCTGATTGTGGCACTGCTGGCCTCGCCGCAGCTGGCGCTGTTCTTTGAAAAATTTCCGCGCCTGCAACAGGCGATGATGGGCGAGCTGCCGCGCTGGCGCGCCGAGATTGCCGCCCAGATGAAAACCACGCCGGTGCCGGACGCGCTGGCGCGCGAATTTCAGCTCTTCCAGCAGATGCAGCTGCTTAGCAGCCACGCCTTCAGTGAGCAACTGCCGGCCATCATGACGCAGCTGAAAGCGCTGCCGTCCCCGTTTATCGAAGAAGCCAGCAAACTGCTGCTGCATACCGACAGCGCCCAGCTGAGCAATGCGCAGCACACGCTGTTCCTGCAGCGCTGGCGCCTGAGCCTGACGCTGCAAACCCTGACGCTGAACGAAACCCTGCTGGAAGAGCAGCGGGAACGCCTGATGGCTGAGCTGCAGCAGCGCATGGCCATCAGCGGCCAGCTGGCGCCGATTCTGACCGATGACGACGAAGCCGCCGCCGGACGCCTGTGGGATCTGAGCAAGGCACCGCTGCAGCATGGCGACTATGAGCTGATTGTGCAGTACGGCGATTTCCTCGCCCAGCAGCCGGAACTGATGAAACTGGCGCAGCAGCTAGGACGCAGCCGCGAAGCGAAATCGGTGCCGTCCCAGGATGCGCCGCTGGAAGCGTTTCATCAGCTGGTGCGCGAGCCGGACAACGTGCCGGAAGAGGTCAGCGGCATCCATCAGAGCGACGATGTGCTGCGTTTGTTGCCGCCGGAGCTGGCGGCGCTGAGCATCAGCGAACTGGAGCTGGAGTTTTATCGCCGGCTGGTGGAGAAACGCCTGCTGACCTACCGGTTACAGGGCGATGCCTGGCACGAGAAAGTAACGCTGCGCCCGGCCAGCCATCAGCAGCACGAAGCGCAGCCGCGCGGCCCGTTCATCGTCTGCGTAGATACCTCTGGTTCGATGGGCGGTTTCAATGAACGCTGCGCCAAAGCGTTTTGTCTGGCGCTGCTGAAGGTGGCGCTGGCCGACAGGCGGCGCTGCTACATCATGCTGTTTGCTCACGAAGTGATTGGCTACGAGCTGACCGCGGATAACGGCATCGAGCAGGCAATCCGTTTTCTCAGCCAGCGTTTTCGCGGCGGCACCGATCTGGCCGCCTGCCTGTCTGCGGTGGTCACGCGTATGGAGGGCAGTCAGTGGCAGGAAGCCGATGCGGTGATCGTTTCCGATTTTATCGCCCAGCATCTGCCGGACGACATCGTCAGCACCATTAAACAGCGCCAGCGTCACCACCAGCAACGCTTCCACGCCGTGGCGATGTCGGCGCACGGCAAACCCGGCATTCTGCGCATTTTCGATCACATCTGGCGCTTCGATACCGGCCTGAAAAGCCGCCTGCTGCGCCGCTGGAAACGCTAATTCATCAGGCAGAAATGCTAATTTGCTATAGTGAATTACCCGCTGTGTTTAATCAGCTTACGGAGTTCACTGTGACAACCGCTCATCTTCACGATCAATTGCCTGCGCCCACCCGCACCGTCCGGCTTTCCGGCAGCAGCAGCGACGCCAAACGCGCCGAACTGCTGGCCTATTTCACCCAGACCTGGGAGCTGTACGAAAGCCTGTTCGACTGCCTCGCCGATGAGCGCGCGTACTTTAATAAAGCCATCACCCTGCGCCATCCGCTGATCTTCTACTTTGGCCATACCGCTACTTTCTACATTAATAAGCTGATGGCGGGCGGTTATCTGCAGCAGCGCATTGACGATCGCATCGAGGCGATGATGGCGATCGGCGTGGATGAGATGAGCTGGGACGATCTCGACGACAGCCATTACAGCTGGCCGGACGTGGCCGAGGTGCGCGACTACCGCGGTAAAGTGAAAACCGTGGTAAGTGAATTCATCCGCACCATGCCGCTGGAGCTGCCGATTGACTGGGACAGCCCGGCGTGGGTGATTCTGATGGGCATTGAGCATGAGCGAATTCACCTCGAAACCTCCAGCGTGCTGATCCGCCAGCTGCCGCTGGCGTGGGTGAAACCGCAGCCGCACTGGCCAGCGTGTCCGCAGGCGCGCCACGATCGTGCCTCGGTACCGGCCAATACATTGGTGGCGATGCCAGGCGGACGCGTCACGCAGGGTAAAATCGATGATACCTACGGCTGGGATAATGAATACGGCAGCCTTACAACTGAGCTGAAACCGTTCAAAGCCAGCAAAATGCTGGTGAGCAACGCCGAGTTCTTTCATTTTATTGCCGCTAACGGCTACAACGAACGCCGCTGGTGGGATGACGAAGGCTGGGGCTGGCGCGAGTTTGCCCAGGCGCAGATGCCGACTTTCTGGGTCGGCGACATCGCGCAACCTGACGATCTCCGGCTGCGCCTGATGACCGAAGAAGTGGCGATGCCGTGGGACTGGCCCGCCGAAGTGAATCAGCTGGAAGCCGCGGCATTCTGCCGCTGGCTGGCGGAAGAGAGCGGCAAAGCGATCCAGCTGCCGTGCGAAGCCGAGTGGATGCAGCTGCGCGAGCAGGTTGCCGGCGATCAGCCGGACTGGATCGACGCGCCGGGCAACATCAATCTCGCCCGCTGGGCCTCTTCCTGCCCGGTAGACCACTTTGCCCAGGGTGACTTCTTCGACATCGTCGGCAACGTCTGGCAGTGGACCACCACGCCGACCAACGGCTTTGAAGGCTTCAGGGTACATCCACTGTATGACGATTTCTCCACGCCCACCTTTGACGGCAAACATGCGCTGATCAAAGGCGGCAGCTGGATCTCCACCGGCAACGAAGCGCTGAAATCCTCACGCTACGCCTTCCGGCGCCACTTCTTCCAGCATGCCGGTTTCCGCTACGTGGTTTCCTCGCATCAGGAGAGCATGGCGCTGAATCCGTATGAAACCGACAGCATGGTGTCGCAGTACCTTGATTTCCAGTACGGCCCCGGCTATTACGGTGTGCCGAACTACGCGGCGGCGCTGGTCGACATCGTGCTGCCGCACTGCGCGCAGCGTGGCCACGCGCTGGATATCGGCTGCGCCACCGGTCGTGCCAGCTTTGAACTGGCGCGCCATTTTGCTGCGGTCACCGGCATGGATTACTCGGCGCGCTTTATCGACGTGGCGCTGCAGCTGACCTCGGGCGAGGATTTCCGTTACGTGGTGCCGGAAGAGGGAGAGCTGGTGGAGTATCGCCAGGTGCGGCTGAAAGAGTTTGGTTTCGATGAGACCCTGGCGCAGCGCATTCAGTTTGTGCAGGGCGATGCCTGTAACCTGAAACCGCAGCCAGATGGCTACGATCTGGTACTGGCCTCTAACCTGATCGATCGCCTGCGCCAGCCGAAGCGCTTCCTGCAGGACATCACGCCGATGATCCGCTCCGGCGGTTTGCTGGCTATCTCCTCACCTTACACCTGGCTGGAAGAGTTCACGCCGAAGGAGAACTGGCTGGGTGGTTTCCGTGAAAACGGTGAAGCGCTCACCACCTGGCAGGCACTGCAACGGCTGCTGCGCGATGCCTTTGAGGAGGTTGCGCCGCCGCAGGACGTGCCGTTTGTGATTCGCGAAACGGCGCGTAAGTTCCAGCACACACAGGCCCAGCTGACGCTGTGGCGTAAGCGCTAAAAAGCGTGCAGACAGCGGCAGCTCCGCTGTCTGCGCCTTGCCTGTCCCGCTAATTTGCTGCACATTCTCCCTGTTCAGAGAAGAAGAACCTAATGAGGATGGATGATGGCGGAACACCTGCAACTGGATAATCTCGACCGCGGCATTTTAAATGCGCTGCTGCAAAACGCGCGCACCGCGTACGCCGAACTCGCCAAGCAGTTCAACGTCAGCCCCGGCACGATTCACGTGCGCGTCGAGAAAATGCGTCAGGCGGGGATTATTCTGGGTACGCGCGTGGAGATCGATCCGCGGCAGCTCGGATTTGATGTCTGCTGTTTTATCGGCATCATTTTGAAAAGCGCGCGCGACTATCCGGCAGCGCTCAGCAAACTGGAAGCGCTGGATGAAGTGGTGGAAGCCTGGTATACCACCGGCCACTACAGCATCTTTATTAAAGTGATGTGCCGCTCAATTGACGCGCTGCAGCAGGTGCTGATCAACAAGATCCAGACCATTGATGAAATCCAGTCCACCGAAACGCTGATATCCCTGCAAAACCCGATCATGCGCACCATCAAGCCGTGATCGGCTTCCCCGCTGTGCATAACCTTATCCCGGGCGGATCGCTTTTGTGATGCGCCTTGTCGCCTGATGCTATCGACGATTAACCCTGTTTTCCACAGGTGGATCACCGCTTGATCACAGCGTACAATGCTCGCCTTTAGTGCGGGAGAGCATCATGGCCGATATTACCTTAATCAGTGGCAGTACCCTTGGCAGCGCCGAATATGTCGCTGAACATCTGGAAGAGAAACTGCAGGAAGCGGGCTTTTCAACCGAACTGCTGCACGGACCCGAGCTGGATGAGGTGCCGCAGGAGGGCGTCTGGCTGATTGTCAGCTCAACGCACGGTGCCGGCGAACTGCCGGACAACCTGCTGCCGTTTTATGAAGCGCTGCAGGAGAGCCAGCCGGATCTCTCAGGCGTACGCTTTGGCGCAGTGGGTATCGGTAATCATGAATACGATCTGTTCTGCGGTGCGATCAAGCTGCTGGAGACGACGTTAACGCAGCTGGGCGCCAAACGTATTGGTGATCGGCTGGAGATCGACGTGCTGGAACATGAGATTCCGGAAGATCCGGCGGAAGTGTGGGTCGCCAGCTGGCACCCGCAGATTTAAGACGATCTTTGCTGGTCGGGGATCGGGTATTTGTGTCGATCCCCAGTTGATTCCGCTGTTTTATCGCCTTTTACCTGCGTCGCTCTGTGGATAAGATCCGTTATTTCATGCGTATAACCAGTAGTTATCCAAAGAACAACCGCTGATGCTTTTTTACGCTGTGCATAAGTAGCAAAGTTGATCTCAGCTTATACGGATCAGGATCACCGATCATTCACAGTAAACGATCCGCGCTAATCCCCTGTTGCCACAACGCTTTTCCGGGTTATCAACAGCCAGGGGCGATCCTAATAAGAGATCTAACAGAGAGATCATATAAAAGACTTAAGATCCTTTCTTTTAAACCGCAGGATCCCGCGACTTTCGCCCTGAACAGAATTTCAGTAGAATCCACCGCCCAGGGCAACGATCCCTGTCCGAACACTAACGAGGACCCACTTCATGTTTTATCCAGATCCTTTTGACGTCATCGTAATCGGTGGTGGTCATGCGGGCACAGAAGCCGCGATGGCCGCTGCCCGAATGGGTCAGCAAACCCTGTTACTCACCCATAATATTGATACGCTGGGACAAATGTCCTGTAATCCGGCGATCGGTGGCATCGGGAAAGGACACCTGGTTAAGGAAGTGGATGCCTTAGGCGGTTTGATGGCCAGCGCGATCGATCAGGCCGGTATTCAGTTTAGGATACTAAACGCCAGCAAAGGCCCGGCGGTGCGTGCCACGCGTGCACAGGCAGACCGGGTACTGTATCGCCAGGCGGTACGCACTGCGCTGGAAAACCAGCCGAACCTAATGATCTTCCAGCAGGCGGTTGACGATCTGATTGTGGAGAACCATCGCGTTGTCGGCGCCGTGACCCAGATGGGCCTGAAGTTCCGGGCGAAAACCGTCGTTCTGACGGTGGGCACCTTCCTGGACGGCAAAATCCACATCGGTCTCGATAACTACAGCGGTGGTCGGGCAGGCGATCCTCCGTCGATTCCGCTGGCTAAACGTCTGCGTGCGCTGCCGCTGCGCGTAAACCGCCTGAAAACCGGTACGCCACCGCGTATCGATGCCCGCACCATCGACTTTTCGGTGCTCACGCCGCAGCACGGGGATGACCCGATGCCGGTGTTCTCGTTTATGGGCCATGCCGGACAGCATCCGCAGCAGGTGCCGTGCTGGATCACCCACACCAACGAGCAGACACATGAAGTGATCCGCAATAACCTCGATCGCAGCCCGATGTATGCCGGGATCATCGAGGGGATCGGGCCACGCTACTGCCCGTCGATTGAAGACAAAGTGATGCGCTTTGCCGATCGTAACGCGCATCAGATTTTCCTTGAGCCGGAAGGGCTGACCAGCAACGAAATCTACCCGAACGGTATCTCCACCAGCCTGCCGTTTGATGTGCAGATGCAGATCGTGCGCTCGATGAAAGGTCTGGAGAACGCGAAGATCGTGCGTCCGGGCTACGCCATCGAGTATGACTTCTTCGATCCGCGCGATCTCAAGCCGACGCTGGAGAGTAAATTTATCCATGGCCTGTTCTTTGCCGGCCAGATCAACGGCACCACCGGTTATGAAGAAGCGGCGGCGCAGGGGCTGCTGGCCGGCCTTAACGCTGCGCGTCAGTCTGCGGACAAAGAGGGCTGGGCGCCGCGTCGCGATCAGGCCTATCTTGGCGTGCTGGTCGACGATCTGTGTACGCTGGGCACCAAAGAGCCGTATCGCATGTTTACCTCGCGCGCCGAGTATCGTCTGATGCTGCGTGAAGACAACGCCGATCTGCGCCTGACCGAAACCGGACGTGAACTCGGCCTGGTCGACGACGCGCGCTGGGCTCGCTATAACCAGAAGCTGGAAGCGATTGAGCAGGAGCGTCAGCGTCTGCGTGACCTGTGGGTGCATCCGAAGTCTGAAAACGTCAGCGAAGTGAACACGGTAATCAGCGCGCCGCTCACCAAAGAGGCCAGCGCGGAAGATCTGCTGCGTCGTCCGGAGATGACCTACGAACTGCTGATGTCGCTGCCGAGCTACGGTCCGGCGCTGGCGGATGAGCAGGCCGCAGAGCAGGTAGAGATTCAGGTGAAGTATGAAGGTTACATCGCGCGTCAGCAGGAGGAGATCGATCGCCAGCAGCGCAATGAAAACACCTTACTCCCGGCCGACCTCGACTATCGCCAGGTGAATGGACTGTCGAATGAAGTGATCGCCAAACTCAACGACCACAAACCGACCTCCATTGGCCAGGCATCGCGTATTTCCGGCATCACGCCGGCGGCAATTTCAATTCTGCTGATTTACCTGAAAAAACAGGGCCTGCTGCGTAAAAGCGCCTGATCGACCCCCGGGGCGGGCACGCTCGCCCCTGTTAATGGAATTCTCGTCGTGATTAATAAACTCTCCCGGCTGCTGCAAGCGGCAAACATTTCCCTCTCCGATCAGCAAAAACAGCAGCTGGTGGGTTATGTCGAACTGCTGCACAAGTGGAATAAAGCCTACAACCTGACCTCAGTGCGCGATCCGCAGCAGATGCTGGTGCGCCACATTCTCGACAGCATCGTGGTAGAACCCCACCTGCAGGGTGAGCGCTTTATTGATGTCGGTACCGGACCGGGCCTGCCGGGGATCCCGCTGGCGATTGTCCGCCCGCAGGCGCACTTTACGCTGCTGGACAGCCTCGGAAAACGCGTGCGTTTCCTGCGTCAGGTGCAACATGAGTTAGGGCTTACTAACGTTACGCCGGTGCAGAGCCGGGTGGAAGAGTTCCCGGCTGAGCCACCGTTTGACGGGGTGATCAGCCGCGCCTTTGCGTCGCTGGAGGACATGCTGAACTGGTGTCACCATCTGCCGGGCGCGACAGGCCACTTCTATGCGCTGAAAGGCGTCAGGCCGGATGACGAAATTGCCGCGCTGCCTGCCGGCTTCGCCATCGAAAAAATTGCACCACTGCGGGTGCCGGAACTGGAAGGTGAGCGTCATCTGGTGACGATCAGGCGGCAATAGTCGCGCAAACGGTGTGGATTTATCGTGATTCATGCCGTTTGGCTTAGCGCAGCAGCCGGCTAAAAAAACAGCGGTTGAACGCGTCACGATAAACGCTTTTATTCAACAGGGCAGGGGAAGCAGGTTAACATCCGCCGCGGAAATTATCCGAAAACCTCTGTTACATTTAACGAATAATTCACATTTCATTATCAGTTACATCACTTTAACCGCTGTATTTACTGTGCCGAATAGTCACGGCGGAAAATATAACTCTGCAATAAATCGGCGGACGTAATATCAGTTTTACGTTTTTATTGCGGTGGGTGATGTCAATAGAGTGTTTTTATCGAAAATCTGGCGCTAATCCTGGAACAATAATTCTATCTCACTGATAGAAAAGTAAATTACGGGTTTGATTAATTGCGCGGCAGGGGTTAAAAAGCAAATTATCGCTGCCGGGGGTGCTTATAATGTGATCTGAAGCACGCTTTAAAAGCAAGTCTGCCGGGCAATTTCAAGCCTGTTTCGTCAGGCAGGCCGAAGCGGATGTTTTGAAAAATAGCCCTCCAGAAAGAAATTTAAATAATTGTTCACCTTTTCGCTACTTACCGATTGAAATCGCAGGTGCGGCCCGTATAATTTGCACGGCTTTTGCTGCTTGACTCAAAAGAGTAAAGGCAGTCTTATACGACACGCGACATACCCCGTTCGGGGCAGGAGAGTTAAGCGTCATGTCAGTGTCTCTTTACAGTGTGAAATTAGCCCGAACCGTGCTGGTGATCCAGCTGGTGACCTTTGTCGTAATCGGTGCGCTGTTTGCCCTGAAAGATGTCACCTGGGGCGCCTCTGCCATCGCGGGTGGTGCGGCAGCCTGGCTGCCAAACGTACTGTTTATGTTTTTAGCCTGGCGCCTGCAGGATCAAACTCCGGCAAAAGGGCGTGTCGCCTGGAGCTTCGCCTTTGGTGAAGTGCTCAAGGTGTTTGCCACCGTTGTTTTTCTCGTTGTGGCGTTAGGTGGATTTGGAGCGGTCTTCTGGCCACTCGCAATCACCTGGTTATCGGTGCTGGTGGTACAAATCGTCGCGCCGGCTGTAATTAACAACAAAGGGTAAGAGGCATCATGGCCGCAGGAGAGATCTCAACGCCGCAGGAATACATAGGTCATCATCTGACACATCTTCAGATGGACCTGCGTACTTTCGAGCTGGTGAATGCACACGACGCGCCAGCAACGTTCTGGACGTTAAACCTGGACTCCATGTTTTTCTCTGTTGTACTGGGACTGGTGTTCCTGGTGCTGTTCCGTAAAGTGGCGAAAAGCGCCACCAGCGGTGTGCCAGGGAAAATGCAGGCGGCTATCGAGCTGGTCGTTGGCTTTGTTGATAGCAACGTCCGCGACATGTACCACGGTAAGAGTAAAGTTATCGCCCCGCTGGCTCTGACGATTTTCGTCTGGGTCTTCCTGATGAACTTCATGGATCTGCTGCCTATCGATTTGCTGCCGTTTATCGGCGAGCACTATCTGGGCCTGCCGGCGCTGCGCGTCGTGCCGTCTGCAGACGTGAACATCACGCTGTCTATGGCGCTGGGCGTATTTATTTTGATTCTGTTCTACAGCATCAAAATGAAAGGTGTAGGTGGCTTCGCCAAAGAGCTGACGCTGCAGCCTTTTAATCACCCGATCTTCATCCCCATCAACCTGATTCTTGAAGGTGTTAGCCTGCTGTCCAAACCGGTTTCGCTCGGTCTGCGACTGTTCGGCAACATGTATGCGGGTGAGCTGATCTTTATCCTGATTGCCGGTCTGCTGCCGTGGTGGTCGCAGTGGGTGCTGAATGTGCCATGGGCCATTTTCCACATCCTGATTATTTCGCTGCAGGCTTTCATTTTCATGGTCCTCACGATTGTCTATCTGTCGATGGCATCTGAAGAGCATTGATTTTTATCTCAACAACTTAGCTTTTAACTGAAACAAACTGGAGACTGTCATGGAAAACCTGAATATGGATCTGCTGTACATGGCTGCCGCTGTGATGATGGGTCTGGCGGCAATCGGTGCTGCGATCGGTATCGGCATCCTCGGAGGTAAATTCCTGGAAGGCGCAGCGCGTCAGCCGGATCTGATCCCTCTGCTGCGTACGCAGTTCTTTGTTGTAATGGGTCTGGTGGATGCAATCCCAATGATCGCTGTTGGTCTGGGTCTCTACGTGATGTTTGCTGTCGCCTAAAGCCTGTAGCCGTGGTTCACTCATGGCACGCAGTGTGATGAGGAACGGATTCTGCCGTTTATCGCTGATAGCGGCAGAGCAAGTTAACTTAATAAGAGGCATTGTGCTGTGAACATTAATGCAACAATCCTCGGCCAGGCCATCGCGTTCATCCTGTTTGTCGCGTTCTGCATGAAGTACGTATGGCCGCCGATTATGGCTGCCATCGAAAAGCGCCAGAAAGAAATTGCTGAAGGCCTTGCTTCTGCTGAACGCGCGAAGAAAGATTTGGATCTCGCGCAGGCCAATGCGACCGACCAGCTGAAAAAAGCCAAAGAAGAAGCTCAGGTCATTATCGAGCAGGCGAACAAACGCCGTGCCCAGATTCTGGACGAAGCCAAAACTGAAGCTGAGACTGAACGTAACCGCATCGTGTCTCAGGCGCAGGCAGAAATCGAAGCCGAGCGCTCACGTGCACGTGAAGAGCTGCGTAAGCAAGTCGCGCTGCTGGCCTTAGCTGGCGCCGAGAAGATCATCGAACGTTCCGTGGATGAAGCTGCTAACAGCGACATCGTTGATAAACTGGTCGCTGAACTGTAAGGAGGGAGGGGCTGATGTCTGATCTGATTACTGTAGCTCGCCCCTACGCCAAAGCAGCTTTTGACTTTGCTGTTGAGCATCAAAGTATCGACCGCTGGCAGACCATGCTGGCGTTTGCCGCAGAAGTGGCTCGCAACGAACAGATGGCAGAACTCCTTTCCGGTGCATTGGCACCGGAAGCCTTGTCTGCTTCTTTCAACGCAGTCTGTGGTGATCAACTTGATGAACACGCTCAGAACCTGATTAAGGTTATGGCGGAGAACGGACGTTTGACAGCGCTTCCAGCGGTACTGGAACAGTTCATTCAACTGCGTGACGCTTATGAAGCGACAGCCGAAGTTGATGTGATCTCCGCCAGTGCGCTGAGTGACAGCCAGCTGAGTAAAATCAGCGCCGCGATGGAAAAACGTCTGTCACGCAAAGTTAAGCTGAATTGCAAAATTGATAAGTCTGTAATGGCAGGTGTGGTTATCCGTGCGGGTGACCTGGTGATTGATGGCAGCGTGCGCGGCCGTCTTGACCGTCTGGCAGACGTCTTGCAGTCTTAAGGGGACTGGAGCATATGCAACTGAATTCCACCGAAATCAGCGAACTGATCAAGCAGCGCATTGCTCAGTTCAATGTCGTGAGCGAAGCTCACAACGAAGGTACTATTGTTTCTGTAAGTGACGGTATCATCCGCGTACACGGCCTGGCCGATGTAATGCAGGGTGAGATGATTGCTCTGCCGGGCAACCGTTACGCTATCGCACTGAACCTCGAGCGTGACTCTGTAGGTGCAGTAGTGATGGGTCCGTACGCTGACCTCGCCGAAGGCATGAAGGTGAAGTGTACTGGCCGTATCCTGGAAGTGCCGGTTGGCCGTGGCCTGCTGGGCCGCGTGGTTAACACCCTGGGTGCACCGATCGACGGTAAAGGCGCTATCGACAACGATGGCTTCTCACCAGTTGAAGTGATTGCACCAGGCGTTATCGACCGTCAGTCAGTCGACCAGCCTGTTCAGACCGGTTACAAATCTGTCGATGCGATGATTCCAATCGGCCGTGGCCAGCGTGAGCTGATCATCGGTGACCGTCAGACCGGTAAAACTGCGATGGCCATCGACGCCATCATCAACCAGCGCGATTCTGGCATCAAGTGTGTCTACGTCGCGATCGGTCAGAAAGCCTCTACCATCTCTAACGTGGTACGTAAGCTGGAAGAGCACGGTGCGCTGTCTAACACCATCGTGGTTGTCGCTTCCGCTTCTGAATCCGCTGCGCTGCAGTACCTGGCTCCGTATGCCGGTTGCGCGATGGGTGAATACTTCCGTGACCGCGGTGAAGATGCGCTGATCGTTTATGATGACCTGTCTAAGCAGGCTGTTGCTTACCGTCAGATTTCTCTGCTGCTGCGCCGTCCGCCGGGTCGTGAAGCATTCCCGGGCGACGTGTTCTACCTCCACTCTCGTCTGCTGGAGCGTGCATCACGCGTAAGCGCTGACTACGTTGAGCGTTTCACCAACGGTGAAGTGAAAGGCCAGACCGGTTCTCTGACCGCGCTGCCGATCATCGAAACCCAGGCGGGTGACGTTTCTGCGTTCGTTCCGACCAACGTAATCTCGATTACCGATGGTCAGATCTTCCTGGAATCGAACCTGTTCAACTCCGGTATTCGTCCAGCCGTTAACCCGGGTATTTCGGTATCCCGTGTTGGTGGTGCTGCACAGACCAAGATCATCAAGAAACTGTCCGGTGGTATCCGTACCGCGCTGGCACAGTATCGTGAACTGGCAGCGTTCTCTCAGTTCGCTTCCGATCTGGACGATGCAACGCGCAAACAGCTGAGCCACGGTCAGAAAGTGACCGAGCTGCTGAAGCAGAAACAGTATGCACCGATGTCTGTTGCACAACAGGGTCTGGTACTGTTCGCTGCCGAGCGCGGCTTCCTGAACGACGTTGAACTGGCGAAAATCGGCAGCTTCGAAGCCGCTCTGCTGGCGTTCGCCGATCGCGAACACGCGGAGCTGATGGCTGAAATCAACCAGGCGGGTAACTACAACAACGAAATCGAAGAGAAGCTGAAAGGCCTCCTCGAAACGTTTAAAGCAACCCAGTCCTGGTAATGTCTGGCGGCTTGTCTGAAAAGGCAGGCCGCAAGGCTTTGAGGAGAAGCTAATGGCCGGCGCAAAAGAAATACGTACCAAGATCGGAAGCGTGAAAAACACGCAGAAGATCACCAAAGCGATGGAAATGGTCGCCGCCTCCAAAATGCGTAAAACGCAGGAACGCATGGCGGCCAGCCGTCCGTATGCAGATACCATGCGCAAAGTGATTGGTCACCTTGCTCTGGGTAATCTGGAATACAAGCACCCTTACCTGGATGAGCGCGACGTTAAGCGCGTCGGCTACCTGGTCGTTTCGACTGACCGCGGGCTTTGTGGTGGTTTGAACGTTAACCTGTTCAAAAAATTGCTGGCAGAAATGAAAGGCTGGTCTGATAAAGGCGTGCAGAGCGATCTGGCGATTATCGGTTCCAAAGGCGTTTCTTTCTTCGGCTCTGTAGGTGGCAACGTCGTGGCTCAGGTTACCGGCATGGGCGATAAGCCTGCGCTGTCCGACCTGATCGGCCCGGTAAAAGTGATGTTGCAGGCTTATGATGAAGGCCGCATCGACAAGCTGTATATCGTCAGCAATAAGTTTAATAACACCATGTCTCAGACTCCGACCATTACCCAACTGCTGCCGTTACCGCCAGCGGAAGGTGAAGAAGAGATGAAGGCGAAGACCTGGGATTACCTGTACGAACCCGATCCGAAAGCGCTGCTGGATACCCTGCTGCGTCGTTATGTCGAATCGCAGGTTTATCAGGGTGTGGTGGAAAACCTGGCCAGTGAGCAGGCTGCACGTATGGTGGCCATGAAAGCGGCAACCGATAACGGCGGAAACCTGATCAAAGAGCTGCAGTTGGTGTACAACAAAGCTCGTCAGGCCAGCATCACTCAGGAACTTACCGAGATCGTCTCGGGAGCCTCCGCGGTTTAACCAGGCATATATCCCGTCGCGCGAGCGCGGCCGGATATTCTCGTATTAGGTAGAGGATTCAAGATGGCAGCTGGAAAGATTGTCCAGATTATCGGCGCCGTAGTTGACGTCGAATTCCCTCAGGACGCGGTACCGCAGGTATACAGCGCTCTCGAGGTAAAAAATGGTGATGCTCGTCTGGTGCTGGAAGTTCAGCAGCAGCTGGGCGGTGGCGTGGTGCGTACCATCGCCATGGGTTCTTCTGACGGCCTGAAGCGCGGTCTGGAAGTCACCGACCTGAAAAAACCTATCCAGGTTCCGGTTGGTAAAGCAACACTCGGCCGTATCATGAACGTGCTGGGTGAGCCAATCGACATGAAAGGCGACCTGAAAGAAGAAGACGGCAGCGCTGTAGAGGTTTCCTCTATTCACCGCGCAGCGCCTTCTTATGAAGATCAGTCAAACTCGCAGGAACTGCTGGAAACCGGCATCAAGGTTATCGACCTGATGTGTCCGTTCGCGAAGGGCGGTAAAGTCGGTCTGTTCGGTGGTGCGGGTGTGGGTAAAACCGTAAACATGATGGAGCTGATCCGTAACATCGCGGCTGAGCACTCAGGTTATTCGGTCTTTGCCGGCGTGGGTGAGCGTACTCGTGAGGGTAACGACTTCTACCACGAAATGACGGACTCCAACGTTATCGATAAAGTAGCGCTGGTGTATGGCCAGATGAACGAGCCGCCGGGTAACCGTCTGCGCGTAGCACTGACCGGTCTGACCATGGCGGAAAAATTCCGTGATGAAGGCCGTGACGTTCTGCTGTTCATCGACAACATCTACCGTTACACCCTGGCCGGTACAGAGGTTTCTGCACTGCTGGGTCGTATGCCATCGGCGGTAGGTTATCAGCCAACGCTGGCTGAAGAGATGGGTGTGCTGCAGGAGCGTATTACCTCCACCAAGACCGGTTCAATCACCTCCGTACAGGCCGTTTACGTTCCTGCGGATGACCTGACTGACCCGTCACCAGCAACCACCTTTGCTCACTTAGACTCAACCGTTACGCTGAGCCGTCAGATCGCGTCACTGGGTATCTACCCGGCCGTTGACCCGCTGGACTCTACCAGCCGTCAGCTGGATCCGCTGATCGTCGGTCAGGAGCACTACGACGTCGCGCGTGGCGTTCAGTCGCTGCTGCAGCGTTACCAGGAGCTGAAAGACATCATCGCCATCCTCGGTATGGACGAGCTGTCTGAAGAAGACAAACTGCTGGTGGCACGTGCGCGTAAGATTCAGCGCTTCCTGTCTCAGCCGTTCTTCGTAGCAGAAGTCTTCACCGGTTCTCCGGGTAAATACGTGACGCTGAAAGACACCATCCGTGGCTTCAAAGGCATCATGGAAGGCGAATTCGACCACCTGCCAGAGCAGGCGTTCTACATGGTCGGCGCGATCGAAGAAGCTGTCGAAAAAGCGAAGAAACTGTAATAACGGTTTCCCAGGAGGAGTGGTATGGCTATGACTTATCATCTGGACGTGGTCAGCGCGGAGCAGCAAATGTTCTCCGGTCTGGTGCAGCGTATCCAGGTGTCAGGTAGCGAAGGTGAGCTGGGTATTTACCCGGGTCACGCCCCGCTGCTGACTGCCATCAAGCCTGGTATGATTCGCATCGTTAAACAGCACGGCGAAGAGGAGTATATTTACCTCTCTGGCGGCGTGCTGGAAGTACAGCCGGGCAGCACGACCGTTCTGGCCGACACTGCAATTCGCGGTGAAGACCTCGACGAAGCGCGCGCGCTGGAAGCGAAACGTAAAGCAGAAGAGCACATGAACAGCAGCCACGGCGACGTGGACTATGCTCAGGCCTCTGCGGAGCTGGCGAAAGCTATCGCGAAACTGCGCGTCATCGAGCTGACCAAAAAAGCGATGTAATCAGGCTTTATGCGTCACGAAATGCCAGCCCCCGGGCTGGCATTTTTTTTGCCTGCTGCCGGTGCGCATAAATGCGCATGCTGTCCAAAACCGCACAATTACCCCGCAGGGGCGCCATTGATGGCGACCGAAAATGGCACAACGCCCTTACCTTATGCCCTTCCCGGCGACCCGTGCTGGCCACTCACCACCGCTCATCCTCTTCCGCTAATTTCGCACGGAGAAAAATGTAGTAATCTCAGGGGTAAACCTTACACTTTCGAAAGCTAAATTGAGTCAGGATAGTTATGTCGACAAGCGCAATGAGCGTGGTGATCCTCGCCGCTGGCAAAGGCACCCGCATGTATTCCGATCTGCCTAAGGTGCTGCACAGCCTGGCAGGTAAACCGATGGTGCAACACGTTATTGATGCCGCTACCGGCCTCGGCGCACAGCAGGTGCATCTGGTCTACGGCCACGGCGGTGAATTGCTGCAGGAGAAACTGGCGCATAACCCGCTGAACTGGGTGTTGCAGGCGGAACAGCTCGGCACCGGCCATGCCATGCAGCAGGCGGCACCGTTCTTCGCTGATGACGAAGATATCCTGATGCTGTACGGCGATGTCCCGCTGATCGCCCAGGAAACCCTGCAGCGTCTGCGCGACGCCAAACCCGCTGGCGGCATCGGGCTGCTCACCGTGGTGTTGGATAACCCCACCGGCTACGGACGCATCGTGCGTGAAAACGGCACCATCACCGGCATCGTGGAGCAAAAAGATGCGTCAGCCGAACAGCTGAAGATTCAGGAGATCAACACCGGCATCCTGATCGCCAACGGTGCCGATCTGAAGCGCTGGCTGGCGCAGCTCAACAACCACAATGCGCAGGGTGAGTTCTACATTACCGATATCATCGCCATGGCGCATCAGGAAGGCCGCGTGATCAACGCAGTGCACCCGGCGCGCATCAGCGAAACCGATGGCGTGAACAATCGTCTGCAGCTTTCCACTCTGGAGCGCACTTATCAACGCGAGCAGGCAGAAAAGCTGCTGCTGGCTGGCGTCATGCTGCGCGATCCGGCGCGCTTCGATCTGCGCGGTACGCTGCAGCACGGTCGTGATGTCGATATTGATACCAACGTGATCATTGAAGGCAACGTCACGCTGGGCCATCGGGTAAAAATTGGCGCTGGCTGCATCATCAAAAACAGCGTGATTGCCGATGACTGCGAAATCAGTCCTTATTCGGTGATTGAAGATGCCACGCTGGCCGCCGCCTGCACCGTCGGGCCGTTTGCGCGCCTGCGTCCGGGCAGCGAACTGGCTGAACAGGCGCACGTCGGCAACTTCGTCGAGATGAAGAAAGCGACGCTGGGCAAAGGCTCAAAGGCCGGCCATCTGTCGTATCTCGGGGATGCCGAGATTGGCGCGGGCGTGAATATCGGTGCCGGCACCATCACCTGCAACTACGACGGTGCCAACAAGTTTAAAACCATTATCGGCGACAACGTGTTTGTCGGCTCGGACACCCAGCTGGTGGCTCCGGTCAGCGTGGCGGCGGGCGCCACCATCGCCGCCGGCACGACGGTGATGAAAGACGTTACCGCTGCCGATCTGGTCTATAACCGCAAAGAGCAAAATCAGAAGTCTGGCTGGCAGCGTCCGGTTAAGAAAAAATAAATGTCAGGGCCGGCAAAGATCGGCCCGGTATTAAAAACCCGAAATATACCGGCTTTCAGGCAGCTAACGCACCTGCAACCTGGAATAGAAAGGGATATCCCCCACTCTCTACAAGGCTCGGGGAACAATCAGGTCAGATGACAACGCAATGGCCGAAAGCCATGACGTCAGGAAATTACTATGTGTGGAATTGTTGGTGCAGTAGCGCAGCGTGATATCGCAGAAATTCTGCTGGAAGGGCTGCGTCGTCTTGAGTATCGCGGTTATGACTCTGCCGGTCTGGCGGTTGTCGATCGCCAGGGCCACATGACGCGGTTGCGTCGTCTGGGTAAAGTGGCCAATCTGGCAGAAGCGGCGGAACAGCAGCCGCTGATTGGCGGAACCGGTATCGCGCACACCCGTTGGGCGACGCACGGTGAGCCGTCGGAAGCCAATGCGCATCCGCACGTCTCAGAGCACATTATTATTGTGCACAACGGCATCATTGAGAACCACGAACCGCTGCGTGAACAGATGATCGCACGCGGTTATCGCTTTGCCTCAGAAACTGACACCGAAGTGGTGGCGCACCTGGTGCACTGGGAGCAGAAACAGGGCGGTACGCTGCGCGAAGTGGTACTGCGGGTGATCACGCAACTGCGCGGGGCGTATGGCATGGTGATCATGGACAGCCGCGATCCGTCGGTGCTGGTGGCTGCGCGTTCCGGCAGCCCGCTGGTGATTGGCCGCGGCGTGGGCGAAAACTTTATCGCTTCCGATCAGCTGGCGCTGCTGCCGGTGACCCGCCGCTTTATCTACCTCGAAGAGGGGGATATTGCCGAAATTACCCGCCGCGAAGTGACGATTATCGATCGCCACGGTAACCAGGCGCAGCGCGCGGAGATCGAATCCAATGCGCAGTACGATGCCGGCGACAAAGGCGTCTACCGCCATTACATGCAGAAAGAGATCTACGAACAGCCGAACGCCATCAAAAACACGCTGGCCGGCCGCTTCCATGACGGCATTGTTGATCTCAGCGAACTGGGCGCTAACGCGGAAACGCTGCTGAGCCAGGTAGAACATATCCAGATCATCGCTTGCGGCACGTCCTACAACTCCGGCATGGTGTCGCGTTACTGGTTTGAGTCGCTGGCTAACATCCCGTGTGACGTGGAAATCGCCTCCGAATTCCGCTATCGCAAATCTGCGGTGCGTAAAAACAGCCTGCTGATCACCCTGTCGCAATCCGGTGAAACCGCCGATACGCTGGCAGCGCTGCGCCTGTCCAAAGAGCTGGGCTATCTCGGTTCGCTGGCCATCTGCAACGTGGCGGGTTCGTCACTGGTGCGTGAGTCAGATCTGGCGCTGATGACCAAAGCCGGCACCGAAATCGGCGTGGCCTCGACCAAAGCGTTCACCACCCAGCTGACGGTACTGCTGATGCTGGTGGCGAAGCTGGGCCGTCTGCACGGCATGCGCGCTGAAACCGAGCATGAGATTGTTCATGCACTGCAGGCGTTGCCGAGCCGCATTGAACAGATGCTGGCGCAGGATAAAGTGATCGAGAATCTCGCCGAAGGCTTCTCTGACAAGCATCACGCGCTGTTCCTTGGCCGTGGCGATCAGTATCCGATTGCCATGGAAGGGGCGCTGAAGCTGAAAGAGATCTCCTACATCCACGCCGAAGCCTATGCGGCGGGCGAACTGAAGCACGGTCCGCTGGCGCTGATTGATGCCGATATGCCGGTAATTGTGGTGGCACCAAACAACGAACTGCTGGAGAAGCTGAAATCCAACATCGAAGAGGTGCGCGCGCGCGGCGGTCTGCTGTATGTGTTTGCCGACCAGGATGCCGGTTTCAGCGACAGCGAAGGCATGAAAATCATCCCGCTGCCGCACGTTGAAGAGGTGATTGCCCCAATCTTCTACACCGTGCCGCTGCAGTTGCTCTCCTATCACGTGGCGCTGATCAAAGGCACCGACGTCGACCAGCCGCGTAACCTGGCGAAATCGGTTACGGTGGAATAAGCGTAGCCCGGTCTGGAAACAGGCCGGGTTTTTTAACTCATTGTTGTTCCGATTAAATTAATCGTGAATTCTGTGAACGTTGTGAATTAATTTCTCCCTGATATGTGAAATCAACTTTCATAATTCGCTGGCTGTCCTTCACTTCTGTTTTGTTTAACTTTAATTTAACCTTTCAGTCATAAGCTTTCTGATGCATGTAGCAAGCCAAACTCGTTCTTTGCATGTAGGAATTTATGGCGCGTTATTTCATATTTACTTTTTTGTGTCTGATGCTTTTATCCGATGCACTGGCATCGTCATTCAGTGTGAATATTTCCGGTAACGTGATGGTACCTGCCGACTGTAAAATAAATAATGGTATGCCGATTAGTGTTAATTTCGGCGATGTGCGCACCGATAAAATAGATGGGAAAGCGTATCAGCAACCTGTGTCATTTACGCTTTCCTGCACTAATCTTCCCTCTAATGCGCTTAAAATCCAGCTACAGGGGAATGCAGCCAGCTTTGATAGCGGTGCGTTACGCGCATCAGTCAGCGGTTTAGGTATTGCGTTTTTTAAGTCTAACGCTGAAAGGTTAAATATTAATACCAGCTGGGTAAACTTTACTTATCCCGCGCTGCCGGTTATTACGGCCGTCCCGGTGAAAGATAACAGCAGCAGTTTAACGGGTGGAAGTTTTACTTCAGCGGCAACACTGGTAGTGGAACTGCAATAAATGAAACGTACGTGGTTAATGGCACTATTGCTGCCCGCTATGCTGAAGTATAGCGCAGTGGCTGCTTTCAGCGTGCAGGCTAACTTCAGTGGAAAACTCATCGAGCCGCCGTTATGTCAGATTAACGGCGAAAAGCCAATTATGGTGGAATTTGGTTCAGTGGTTATTTCCCAAATCAATGGCGACAGCTACAGAAAACCTGTCTCCTGGACGTTAACCTGTAGCAATAATCCCGATAAGAGTATGCGTGTACAAATCAGTGGCACCGGAAGCGCATTTAATTCTGCTTTGCTGGCGACCAGCCAGCGTGATTTGGCGATTCAGATATTAAGCGGTAAAAATGGCGAAAACGCCCTGGCACTGAATAACTGGCTGCCGTTTACCTTTCCTGCGCTGCCCGTCATTCAGGTGATACCGGTGAAAAAAAACGCCGCGGTGTTAACCAGCGGTGACTTTTCTGCTTTTGCTGCGCTGGTGGTTGAGTACCAGTAGATGATCGGCGTTGACGCAACCACAGGATTAGACCAATGCTAACAGGGCTTGTTTTCCGCTATCTGGCTTTTTTCGCTGGCCTGCTGCTGTTCTTTTCAGCGCAAGCGATGGAAGCCCCGCGCGTGGATGGCATTCGCTGGGTCAACGCAAGCCAGGTTGAAATTACCTGGTCAGTGGTGGATGTCGGTATGATATCCGGCTATGCCCGCTGTAACTCTTCAGAGAGAACCTGCGCAGCAGGCATCGGTGTCAGCGCCTGGTTTATCGGGCATGGCACCGTATTCAGCGCTGCGGGCGGGCCACAAATTTACGTCGATCAGGGCGAGAGCCTGGCCTCGGTGGCTGAACGTTTTATCCGTTTTAATGGTCGGGGTGGCAAGTTTCTGCGTAACTCAGATACCCGTTATTACAGTTCATACTGCGGCAGCTTTGTGACAGCCTCCGCGACCGTAACTGACTATTCCGGAATGGTTGCGCCCTGGGCACCTTGCGTCAACATTCCGGTGGTGCCGGTATCCTGTTCGGTAAGCGGAGCCGCGCTGAATATTAATCATGGTACGCTGGCCCCGGCCGCCGTTAATGGCGCCAAAGCCAGCGTTAACTTCTCGCTTTTCTGCAACCGTGATGTGAATATCAGTTTTGCGCTTGCCGGTGGGATCAATATCCTCAAACTGAGCAACAACATCAGTACGCTGTTATCACTGGCTGACGGGAGCCTGAATAAACCGCGATTAGTGCGGGCTAACGTGACGACGCCGTTCACGCTGATTTCGACGCTTTCCTCAACAACCCCCAGTCCCGGTAACTTTACCGGCAGCACGGTGGTTTTCATTAATTACCTCTGATTTGCCAGCCGACCCGGTTGTCATATAACTGTCACAATTCGTACATTTCACTGTCATCAAACTGTCCTATTTTGCCTCCAGCAGCAATCAATGACTCTTACTAAAACGGCGTCAAGCCTGATTTTTAATCCCCTGGAGGGAACATGACACTGATGCGTAGCACCGTAGCCCGAATTCTCGCCGCCACCTTCGCAGTAAGCGCGGTTTCTGCTTTTGCAGCCACCGACCTGACAGGCGCAGGCGGGACGTTCCCGGCACCGGTTTATGCCAAGTGGGCAGCAGAGTATCAGCAAGCCACCGGTAGCAAAATCAACTATCAGGGTATTGGTTCCTCGGGTGGCGTGAAGCAAATCATCGCCAAAACCGTGGATTTCGGTGCGTCCGATGCGCCGATGAAAGAGGAAGATCTGCAGAAAAATGGCCTGTTCCAGTTCCCGACGGTGATCGGTGGCGTGGTGCTGGCGGTGAACATTCCCGGCGTTAAATCCGGTGAGCTGACGCTCGACGGTAAAACGGTCGGCGACATCTATCTCGGCACCATCAAAAAGTGGAACGATCCGGCGATCACCAAACTGAACCCGGGCGTGAAGCTGCCAGACACCAACATCAACGTGGTGCGCCGCGCGGATGGTTCCGGCACCTCTTTCGTCTTCACCAGCTACCTGTCTAAAGTGAACGAGACCTGGAACAGCAAAATCGGTAAAGGCAACACCGTCAACTGGCCAACCGGTCTGGGCGGTAAAGGTAACGACGGCGTGGCCGCGTTTGTACAGCGTCTGCCAGGCTCGATTGGCTACGTAGAGTACGCCTACGCCAAACAGAACAACCTGACTTACACCAAACTGGTTGATGCCGATGGCAAGCCAGTGGCACCGAGCGAAGCCAGCTTTGCGAACGCCGCTAAAGGCGCTGACTGGAGCAAATCCTTTGCCCAGGATCTGACCTTCCAGAAAGGCAACGATGCATGGCCGATCACCTCAACCACCTTCATCCTGATCTACAAAGAGCAGGCGAATGCGGAGAAGGGCAGTGAAGTGCTGAAGTTCTTTGACTGGGCGTACAAAGGCGGCAGCAAAACCGCTACGGCGCTGGATTACGCAGCGCTGCCAGAGAGCGTAGCGAATCAGATTCGTGCTGCCTGGAAAGCCAACATCAAAGACAGTTCCGGTAAAGCGCTGTACCAGTAAGTGTATGACCCGGCCAGCGTCCGCGCTGGCCAGCCTGATGGGCGGCCTTGTTGCCGCCCTGATTACCCTCTGAGATCGAGAATTCTATGGCTGCCACTAAGCCGACGTTTAAAGCACCGGGCAAGCAAGGCGACATGATATTCGGCGCGCTGGTGAAGCTCTCCGCGCTGATCGTGTTACTGCTGCTGGGTGGCATTATCGTCTCCCTGATTTTCTCCTCCTGGCCGAGCATCCAGAAATTTGGCTTCTCCTTTCTGTGGACCAAAACCTGGGATGCGCCAAACGAAGAATTTGGTGCGCTGGTGCCGATTTACGGCACCCTCGTAACCTCACTGATTGCCTTAATCATCGCGGTGCCGGTGAGTTTCGGTATCGCCCTGTTTCTGACCGAGCTGGCACCAAACTGGCTGCGCCGTCCGCTGGGTACCGCGATTGAGCTGCTGGCGGCCATTCCCAGCATCGTGTACGGCATGTGGGGCCTGTTTATCTTTGCTCCGCTGTTCGCGGAGTATTTCCAGACGCCGGTTGGCGAGGTGCTGGCAAATATCCCGATCGTCGGCGCGCTGTTCTCCGGTCCGGCCTTCGGCATCGGCATTCTGGCGGCGGGCGTGATCCTCGCCATCATGATTATCCCTTACATCGCCTCGGTGATGCGCGATGTGTTCGAACAGACGCCGGTGATGATGAAAGAGTCGGCCTACGGCATCGGCTGCACCACCTGGGAAGTGATCTGGCGCATCGTGCTGCCGTTTACCAAAAACGGCGTGATCGGCGGCGTGATGCTGGGTCTCGGCCGCGCGCTGGGCGAAACCATGGCGGTCACCTTTATCATCGGTAATACCTACCAGCTGGACAGCGCGTCGCTGTTTATGCCCGGCAACAGTATCACCTCAGCGCTGGCGAACGAGTTCGCCGAAGCCGAATCCGGCGTGCACGTGGCGGCGCTGATGGAACTGGGCCTGATTCTGTTCGTGATTACCTTTATCGTTCTGGCGATCTCCAAACTGATGATCCTGCGTCTGGCGAAGAGTGAAGGAGCCCGTTCATGACAGCAATTGAAATGCAGGCGCGCGCCGAGCTGGAAGCCTCACGCCGTAAAATGCAGGCGTGGCGCAGCACCAAAAACAAAATTGCCCTGACGCTCTCGCTGCTGACCATGGCGTTCGGCCTGTTCTGGCTGATCTGGATCCTGTTCACCACCGTCACGAAAGGGATCGATGGCCTGAGCTGGACGCTGTTTACCGAATCCACGCCGCCGCCCAACACCGCGGGCGGTGGTCTGGCGAACGCCCTGGCGGGCAGCGGCCTGCTGATCTTCTGGTCCACCTTCTTTGGCACGCCGCTGGGCATTCTGGCGGGTATCTACCTGGCAGAATATGGCCGCAAGCACTGGCTGGCGGAAGTGATTCGCTTCATCAACGATATCCTGCTGTCCGCACCGTCAATTGTGGTCGGCCTGTTCGTGTACACCATCGTGGTGGCGCAGATGCAGCACTTCTCCGGCTGGGCCGGTGTGATAGCGCTGGCGCTGCTGCAGGTGCCTATTGTGATTCGTACCACCGAAAATATGCTGCGGCTGGTGCCGGACAGCATGCGTGAAGCGGCTTATGCGCTGGGCACGCCGAAGTGGAAGATGATCTCGGCTATTACGCTGAAAGCCTCGGTCTCCGGCATCATTACCGGTGTGCTGCTGGCGATTGCGCGCATTGCCGGTGAAACCGCACCGCTGCTGTTCACCGCGCTGTCGAACCAGTTCTGGAGCACCGACATGATGCAGCCGCTGGCCAACCTGCCGGTGACCATCTTCAAATTCGCCATGAGCCCGTTTGCCGAATGGCAGAGCCTGGCGTGGGCCGGTGTGCTGATTATTACGCTGTGCGTGCTGCTGCTGAACATCGTGGCGCGCGTGATTTTCGCCAAAGGCAAACACTAATTTTCCGGCGCGGCTTCGGCGGCGCTGCACATGAGAGATGAGCAATGAGTATGGCAACTCCTTCTGCCGGTAAAATTCAGGTGCGCAATCTGAACTTCCACTACGGTAAGTTCCACGCGCTGAAGAACATTAATCTGGATATCGCCAAAAACCAGGTGACGGCGTTTATCGGTCCGTCGGGCTGCGGCAAATCCACCCTGCTGCGCACCTTCAACAAAATGTACTCGCTCTATCCGGAGCAGCGTGCTGAGGGTGAAATTTTGCTGGATGGCGACAACATTCTGGCATCGCATCAGGATATCGCCCTGCTGCGCGCGCGCGTCGGTATGGTGTTCCAGAAGCCGACGCCGTTTCCGATGTCGATTTATGACAACATCGCCTTTGGCGTGCGGCTGTTTGAGAAGCTGTCGCGTGCCGATATGGACGAGCGCGTGCAGTGGGCGCTGAGCAAAGCCGCGCTGTGGAATGAAACCAAAGACAAGCTGCACCAGAGCGGTTACAGTCTCTCCGGCGGTCAGCAGCAGCGCCTGTGCATCGCGCGCGGCATCGCGATTCGCCCGGAAGTGCTGCTGCTGGATGAGCCATGTTCGGCGCTGGATCCGATCTCCACCGGACGCATCGAAGAGCTGATCACCGAGCTGAAGCAGGATTACACCGTGGTCATCGTGACCCACAACATGCAGCAGGCGGCGCGCTGTTCCGATCACACGGCGTTTATGTATCTGGGCGAGCTGATTGAGTTCAGCGACACCGACACGCTGTTTACCAAGCCAGCGCAGAAGCAGACAGAAGATTACATCACCGGTCGTTACGGCTGATTCAGGAGAGAAACATGGATAATTTAAATCTGAACAAACATATCTCCGGTCAGTTCAACGCGGAGCTGGAGCACATTCGTACCCAGGTGATGATCATGGGTGGCATGGTGGAGCAGCAGCTTACCGATGCCATCACCGCGATGCATAACCAGGATGGCGAACTGGCGCGCCGGGTGATCGACGGTGACCAGAAGGTCAACATGATGGAAGTGGAGATTGATGAAGCCTGCGTGCGCATCATCGCCAAGCGTCAGCCTACCGCCAGCGACCTGCGTCTGGTGATGGCGATCATCAAAACCATTTCGGAGCTGGAACGCATCGGCGACGTGGCGGAGAAGATCAGCCGTACCGCGCTGGAGAAGTTCGGTCAGCAGCACCTGCCGCTGCTGGTGAGCCTCGAGTCGCTCGGACATCACACCGTGCAGATGCTGCACGACGTGCTGGATGCCTTCGCGCGCATGGATCTCAACGAAGCCATCAAGATCTACCGCGAAGACAAAAAGGTGGATAAAGAGTACGAAGGTATCGTGCGCCAGCTGATGACCTACATGATGGAAGATCCGCGCACTATTCCCAGCGTGCTCACCGCGCTGTTCTGCGCGCGCGCTATCGAGCGCATCGGTGACCGCTGCCAGAACATCTGCGAAATTATCTTCTATTTCGTGAAAGGTCAGGATTTCCGTCACGTTGGCGGTGACAAGCTGGATGAACTGCTGTCGGGCGACGACGGCAGCAATAAACCCTCCTGATTGACGTGATGACTGCCTGTTAGCGCTGAGGCTGACAGGCAGTGCGCTTGATTTCTGCCTGTTCTCAACCTGCCGCTCTCTTTATACTTGGCGCACATTTTTCTGCCAGGTGCTGTTTTATGTCCTCTGCAAATAACAACAAAACCGCCGTTACGCCGGCGAAAGCGATGGTGGCTGCCGTCAGCGGCTATGCCATGGATGGATTTGATCTGCTGATTCTGGGATTTATGCTGCCGGCGATCAGCGTGTCGCTGGCGCTGGATGCGTCGCAGGCCGGTTCGCTGGTGACCTGGACGCTGATCGGCGCGGTGGTCGGCGGCATTGTGTTTGGTCATCTGAGCGATCGCTACGGCCGCATCCGCATTCTGACCGTGACGATCCTGATGTTCTCGCTGTTCACCGGGCTGTGCGCCGTGGCGCAGGGCTACTGGGATCTGCTGGCGTATCGTACGCTGGCCGGCATGGGACTGGGCGGTGAGTTTGGCATCGGCATGGCGCTGATTGCCGAAGCCTGGCCGAAGGAGAAGCGCAACCGCGCCTCGGCGTGGGTCGGTATCGGCTGGCAGCTCGGCGTATTGCTGGCGGCCTTTATCACGCCGCCGCTGCTGAGCGTGATTGGCTGGCGCGGTATGTTCCTGGTTGGCCTGCTGCCGGCGCTGGTGTCGTTTGTGATTCGCCGCAGCATGGGCGAGCCGGAAGCCTTCACCCGCCATGTGGAAAAGGCCCCGCAGCTCTCCTTTTCCGCGCGCATTAAACTGCTGTTTGCCGATCGCGCCACCAGCAAAGCCAGCCTCGGCATTTTGATTCTTTGTTCGGTGCAGAATTTTGGCTATTACGGCCTGATGATCTGGATGCCAAGTTATCTCTCTTCCAGCTTCGGCTTCAGCCTGACCAAATCCGGCCTGTGGACGGCCGTTACGGTGGTGGGCATGACGTTCGGCATCTGGCTGTTCGGCGTACTGGCGGACCGCTTTGCGCGCTGGAAGATTTTCCTGCTGTACCAGTTTGGCGCCGTGGCGATGGTGGTGGTTTACGCCCAGCTGCGCGACCCGACGGTGATGCTGTTTACCGGTGCCATCATGGGGATGTTTGTTAACGGCATGATTGGCGGCTACGGCGCGCTGATCTCGGACACTTTCCCACCGCAGGCGCGCGCCACCGCGCAGAATGTGCTGTTCAACCTCGGCCGCGGCGTCGGCGGTTTCGGCCCGCTGGTGATCGGCATGCTGGCCACGCATATTTCATTCACCGCTGCGATTACGCTGCTGGCGCTGATTTATCTGCTGGATATTGTCGCTACGCTGTTCCTGCTGCCAAAAAGCCAGGGCAATGAGGATTCGCTGGGCGCGATTGGGTGATTTTTTCCCCTCACCCTAACCCTCTCCCGCAAACGGGAGAGGGAACCGTCTGGTGCGGTATGTGGGTGGGCACTTTTGTTCAACCCCGCTCGATCGGCCCCTTCTCCCGCTGGCGGGAGAAGGCTGGGATGAGGGGGCTGCGCGCACTTACCTGACCACATCCCAGCCACGTGCACGCCACAGTGCTGGCAGCTGCGCCATATCGTCAAAACGCGTCACCAGCGGGTGATCAATCACCGGATTGTGTGCATCGGCACAATAGTAAAACACCGGTATGCCAGCGGCGATGCCAGCCCGCGCGCCAGCCTCTGAATCATCCACCAGAATGCACTTTTCAATCGGCACCTGCATCTGTTCCGCCGCGTGATACATCAGCTCCGGATCCGGCTTCCAGTGATTAATGTCATAGCCGCTGTACAGGCGTCCGCTCAGATACGGCAGCATGCCGGTCAGCCCCAGCGAATGCTCCATTTTCTTCACCGTACCGTTCGACACCACGCACATCGGCACCTTCACGCGCTCCACCAGCGCTCTGGCGCCGGCAATCGGCTGCAGATCAAGATCAAACAGGCGCGCCACTTCCGCGCGGTAGGCACTCTCCACCTCAGCCAGCGGCAGTGTCACCTGATGCTGTGCCGTCACATCGCGGATGATGTCGTAAAGCTTCACCCCTTTGTACTGCTCAAACATCTGCTGCAGCGAGAGTTCGATACCGTAACGGGCAAAGGTGTTGACGTAGGACTGCGTGCAGATCACTTCGCTGTCGACCAGCGTGCCATCGCAATCAAAAAAGATACATTCAACTGACATCGCGCCTCATCCTTTTAGTAAACAATAAGCTGTCACTCTAGCGCACTCAGCGCAGAAAGCGACCCCAGGCAACCGGTTGCGAAAAATCAGTGTTTTGCGGCGCTAAAGTCTATAGGATACGCGGCGATAAATTTTTCATCGGAACAGCGAAATGAACGAGCAGGGCCTTTTGCAGCGTATTTTCAGGCTGCAGGAACACGGAACCACCGCGCGCACTGAAGTGATTGCCGGTTTCACCACTTTCCTGACGATGGTGTATATCGTCTTCGTTAACCCGCAGATTCTTGGTGCCGCAGGCATGGACACCCAGGCGGTGTTTGTCACCACCTGCGTGATTGCTGCGTTCGGCAGCATCCTGATGGGGCTGGTGGCCAATCTGCCGGTGGCGCTGGCACCGGCCATGGGCCTCAACGCCTTCTTTGCCTTTGTGGTGGTGGGTGCGATGGGCTACTCGTGGCAGGTTGGCATGGGCGCAATCTTCTGGGGCGCGCTGGGGCTGCTGATCCTGACGCTGCTGCGCGTACGCTACTGGATGATCGCCAATATTCCGCTCAGCCTGCGCGTGGGCATCACCGCCGGTATCGGTCTGTTCATCGCCATGATGGGGCTGAAAAACGCCGGTATTATTGTGCCCAACGCGGACACCATCGTGACCGTCGGCAACCTGGCCTCGCACAACGTGCTGCTCGGCGCGCTCGGCTTCTTTATCATTGCGATTCTGGCGTCGCGCAACATCCACGCGGCGGTGCTGGTCTCTATCGTAGTGACCACCGCGATCGGTCTGCTGCTGGGCGACGTGAAGTTTACCGGGCTGTTCGCCGCGCCGCCGGCCATCACTTCGGTGGTCGGCCAGGTCGATATCAAAGGCGCGTTCAACGTGAGCATGGCGGGCGTGATCTTCGCCTTCATGCTGGTCAATCTGTTTGACTCGTCCGGTACGCTGATTGGCGTAACTGATAAAGCGGGCCTGACCGATGAGAAAGGTACTTTTCCGCGCATGAAACAGGCGCTGTACGTGGATAGCATCAGCTCCGTCACCGGTTCGCTGATCGGCACCTCTTCGGTGACGGCGTACATCGAAAGCTCATCCGGCGTGGCGATTGGTGGCCGTACCGGCCTGATGGCGGTAGTGACCGGCATCCTGTTCCTGCTGGTGATGTTCCTGTCGCCGCTGGCTGCCATGGTGCCCGCCTATGCGGCGGCCGGTGCGCTGATTTATGTTGGCGTACTGATGACGGCTTCGCTGGCGCGCGTGCGCTGGGACGATCTCACCGAAGCGGTGCCGGCGTTTGTCACGGCGGCGATGATGCCGTTCAGCTTCTCGATCACCGAAGGTATTGCGCTCGGTTTTATTTCTTACTGCGTGATGAAACTCGGCACCGGACGCTGGCGTGAAATCAGCCCGTGCGTGGTGGTGGTGGCGCTGCTGTTTGTGCTGAAAATCGCTTTTATCGACGCGCACTAAACGCAACAGGCCGCGGGTGCGGCCTGGTTATCCGGGATGCCTGACTTCCGGCTGACTGGCGACACGCTCGCCGGGCAGGCTGGTGAGGCGCAGGGTGCGCGGCCCGATGTTGGGTTTGCTCATCTCCACATCGCGCAGCGACTGCCACTGCTGCTGCGCATCAATCTCCCACAGCCGTAAACGCTCAGTGCCGGGCGACAGCGCGCAGGACCACACCAGCGTCGGCTCGGCATCACACACCGCCTGAATATCGGGATAGACGCTGGATCGCAGCCGGCCGGCCGCCGGATGCAGCCGCAGCGCATCAATACCGCTGTTGGCTTCGCCGGTCAGTTTGAGGATGCTCTGGCGTAGCGTCCAGATCTGCGTCACCGCTTCCATAAAATCCTGCTGGGCGTTAATCCACGCCTTTTCACCCGATGACAGCCCCTGCGTGAGGGCATCCTGCGCCTGACGGCTATGCGCCCGGACGATTTCCATATCCAGGCCAGCGCGCCCGCCTTCTTCCGCCAGCAGCACGCCGACCATGTTACCGGCATAGGAGATACTGAAGTCAGGCAGATTAGGATCGGCAAAGCAGGGACGACCGCTGCTGCTGGCGATCAGCGGTGGCAGGTCACGAATACCATAGACGCGCAGCATCAGCTGGGCCAGCAGCGCGCGTGCGGCAAGAAAGCGGCCGCGGCGCTTATCAGGCAGGTGCCCGGCGCTGGTCATCACATCCTGTGGAACCCGCATGGTCTCTGGGGTGAGGGGCGGGTTAACCACCCAACGAACAAAATGACTAGCCATCTGTCGCTCCGTGAAAATGGTCGGATAATCATCAGGGCTATTGTAAGAATTTTCTCATGGGTTTGCATCCGGCTTACGCTGGATAGCCAGTAAATTCAGATAAGGACGAGGCGAATCTCATTGCCATGAGCTGCAATTGAATATGAGGCTTTTGCACATTGGTGTCGGATGGGGTGCCGAAGCGGCGGATGTGGTGTAGGATTTGGACAGGAAAGAGCTGCACAATGAAGTGCTTAAATTATTCACCTATCTGCCAATCGTGCGCATCGCAAACCATGCACGTCGGAGTTGTTATGTCTGTTACCTCTCTTGCTCGCCAGGAATCGATCTCGCTGGATGAATTTCGTCACGGCATGCGCCGTCTCACTGCCGGTGTCTCGCTGGTGACCACCTCATCCAGCGGAGAAAAGTTCGGGCTGATCGCCACCTCGGTCAGCTCGCTGGCAGCGGAACCGCCCAGCCTGCTGGTCTGCGTTAACCGCAGCGCATCAAGCCACGATGCCATTCTGCAGGCGGGCTACTTTGCCGTGAACGTTCTGCGCGAGCAGCACGATGACCTATGCGCGCAATTCAGCTCGCCGACGCGCCGTGCTGAGCGTTTCCAGAGCGGTGAATGGCAAACCCTTAATACGGGCGCGCCCGTGCTGGCTGATGCGCTGGTGAGCTTCGATTGTCAGCTGGAAAAAACGGTGGAGTGGAACACCCACAGCGTGCTGCTGGCGCGTATCGTGGGTATTGCGCTGCCGGGCGAAGCGACAGCGCCGATGGTCTACTTCAACAGCGGTTTTCACTCGCTGGGCTAAGTCATGGCGCAGCGCGTCGGGCGGCTGCGCGGCTTAACGCATCAGGCAAATTTGCTGGCTTCGTCAAAGCTCAGACGCGGCAGGCGCGGATGCAGCTTGCTGGCTTCGCCATAGCCGAGGTTGATCAGTAAGTTGACCTGCCAGTTATTTTCGCTGAAGAACGCGGCGTTAACTTTAGCCGGATCAAAACCGGACATCGGGCCGGCATCGAGTCCCAGCGAGCGGGCCGCCAGAATCAGATAGCCCGCCTGCAGGCTGCTGTTGCGAAACGCGGTCTCTTTGGCCAAATCCGGGCTGCTGGTAAACCAGCTGCGTGCATCGCCATGCGGGAACAGTTTTGGCAGTGCTTCATAAAAGGTCGGATCCCACGCCACAATCACCGTCACCGGTGCCGCCATGGTCTTATCCACATTGCCTGAGGAGAGCGCCGGCTTCAGCTTCTCTTTACCTTCCTGAGACGTCACGAACACAAAGCGGCCCGGCGAGCAGTTGGCTGAGGTCGGCCCCAGCGCCGTCAGCGCATAGAGCTGCTTCAGCACCTCCTGCGAAATCGGTTTATCCTGCCAGTAGCTATGGGTGCGGGCTTCAGTAAACAGCGCGTTCAGCGCCACGCTGTCGAGCGGTGTACTCATGTTTCTCTCCTGTTCAGGCAACAACCTGCGCCTGATTTTTAGCATGAATAATGGATGTGGCCGCTGCGTTTACGCGGCGACCCTCAACCGTTATACGACAAAGGCGAAGGCGCGCCAAATAACAAACACGCATGACAACCGTTGAACGTTTACTGCTGCAGACGCGCGGCCCGCGCCTTAAAGCCATTGAGGATGGTCTGGCTCACGCGTAACGGGAAGGCTGCAGGGATTTGCTCCTGCACGCGTTGGATCACTTCTGGCGTTCTGGCTCTGAACTCATCGAGGATGTGTGCCATCGCCGTCAGGGCAAATTTTGTCGTTTTTGCGGTTTCTATAAAATGGCGGGGAAAAATGTGTTCGATGGCGGCTTTCCGGCCTTTGCTCCCGTTCAGTCCCATTGCCAGCTTTGCATCACGAATGTGTAATCCCGCACCGCCAATCACGGGATAAATGGAAAGAATGTCGTAAAACGGCGTCAGGCGAAAACGTCCTTCCGCTTCGATAAAAATAGAAAAGTTTTTGGCATGGCCATCGGTGGCCGCCAGCAGCCAAAACAGGACCTGAGCTTTCATGAAATCATATCGATCCTGTTCTGCATTAACTGAATTCAGGAGATAATCCATAATCGCAGAAATGCCCGGGCCGCCGTGGCTTTCATATTTTCCTGCTGCGGGCACATTCAGCACCTGACAAAAATCTTCCTGGGGTAACCGCATGATCCACTGTCCATCCGATGCATAACGCCGATCAAACCGCTCCACGGCCAGTGCTTTAATTTTCCCGGTGTTTACGATAAAGCAAGGGGGAACTGCCAGGCCAAATTCTCTGGCAATCAGCGTACAAAGCCACTCATTCTCCACGCTATCTGAAAGATCGATGCGATGCGAATGGCTCTGAATATTGCCAATCGGCAATTTTAAAATGTGGGTGGTGGGCGTATTGCCCTGCGGCAGGCACCACTGTTGATCGATGCGTAACAGCGCCGTTTTCTCCTGCGCGCCAGCCAGTGAAATACGAAAATCCGTCAGCTCTTCCAGCATGCCAAGCGGTGCGCCTGACTGATAGCCTGAAAGGATTTTTTCCAGTTCGCTATCGCTTAACCGGCGGTAATCGATCGTTCGGACAGTGTGCGGTTTACTGTCAGGCGGTAACAATTGCAGCGCACCAATGGTGTCGCTGCCGACTTTTGCGAGTAAGTCAAAGGGCTGGGTGGAGCTGGCCTGATAGCGAGACAGAATACGTGCGCGAATTTCAGGGTTATCAGGCAGCAGGTTATCAAAAAAGTTATAGACCTCCGCGCCCTTGTAAGGCTGGTGGCGCAAAGGCATGGAGAGGGATATCGGTCGGCTACCCGGCTGATTCAGCCAGCTCTCATAATATCTGAAGGTGTGTGCACCGGTTGCTGCCCTGCTGAAAACGCCTGTCCGATAGCCGTTCATGTAGACATCCAGTTCTGTCATCACCACTCTTCCTTCCAGCCGTCCGGGTCCTGTTTGGCCGATGGCAAACCACGGGGTTTTATCTCCATTTCCAGATCCAGAGCAGCGAGAATACGAAACAGCGTGTCCAGTCGGGTGGTTTCTGGCTGTAGCTCAAAGCTCGAGACGGTATCCTGACGAATCCCAATTTTGCTGGCGACTTTCGCTTGCGAGAGTGACTCTGTGAGTCTTCTATCTTTGAGATAAGAACTTAATTGTTTGGCGCTGGTGATTTTCATAGCGGCGCTCCAGTCTGGCAACCGTGATACCATTACACGCTATTGCGTGTGAATCAAGGTTTACTCGCTATCACAGGTAATCCCGGCTTCACGCGCAACTGGCGGTAGTGAACTGGGGTTAACGCGGGTTAATAATACCGGGAAGCACAGCATGGAGTGGCTGACGAACGGTAGAGACGCCGCCAGCCATTAATATAAAGGTTTGTTTTACTTACCAATACAGAAACTGGAAAAAATCCGGCCCAGCAGATCGTCGGAGGTAAACTCGCCGGTGATTTCACTCAGCGCCTGCTGCGCCAGCCGCAGCTCTTCGGCCAGCAGTTCGCCCGCCCAGGCTCCCAGCAGCTGCTCTTTGCCCTCCTGTAAGTGAGTGGCTGCTAACTCCAGCGCCTGCAGATGGCGACGACGCGCGAGGAAGCCGCCTTCCATATTGCCGGCGAAGCCCATACTCTGTTTCAGATGCTCACGCAGCGTATCGACGCCTGCGCCGGTGCGCGCCGACAGGCGAATAAGTGAGTGGCCATTTACTTCTGTCAGGCCCAGCGTTTCACCGGTCATGTCCGCTTTATTACGTACCACGGTAATCGGCAACGCGGCTGGTAAGCGCGCCACGAAATCAGGCCAGATGGCGGCGGCTTCAGTGGCGTCAGTGGTGGTGCCATCCACCATGAACAGGACGCGATCCGCCTGCTCAATCTCCTGCCAGGCGCGTTCAATGCCGATACGTTCCACTTCGTCGCTGGCTTCACGCAAACCGGCGGTATCGATGATGTGCAGCGGCATGCCGTCGATGTGGATGTGCTCGCGCAGCACGTCACGCGTGGTGCCAGCGATATCCGTGACGATCGCTGCTTCGCGTCCGGCCAGTGCGTTGAGCAGGCTCGATTTCCCGGCGTTGGGACGACCGGCAATCACCACTTTCATCCCTTCACGCAGCAGGCTGCCCTGACGCGCTTCGGCGCGCACGCCGTTGAGATCGCCGATCACCGCATTCAGCTGCGCTTCGATTTTGCCGTCGGAAAGGAAGTCGATCTCCTCATCCGGAAAATCAATCGCTGCTTCCACATAGATGCGCAAGTGAGTAAGTGCTTCCACTAACGCATTAACGCGCAGTGAAAAGGCACCCTGCAGCGAGTTGACGGCGGAGCGGGCGGCCTGCTCGGAGCTGGCATCAATCAGATCGGCAATCGCTTCTGCCTGCGCCAGGTCGAGCTTGTCATTCAGAAAGGCGCGTTCCGAGAACTCGCCCGGCTGCGCAATGCGCACACCCGGCAGCGCCACAATGCGCTTCAGCAGCAGATCGAGAATCACCGGACCGCCGTGGCCCTGCAGTTCCAGCACATCTTCGCCGGTAAAGGAGTTCGGACCCGGGAACCACAGCGCGATGCCCTGATCCAGCACGCTGCCATCAGCATCGTTAAAGGGCAGATAGTCGGCGTAGCGTGGCTTCGGCAGCTTGCCCAGCACGGCCTGCGCCACTTCAGCGGCTTTGGCACCGGAAATACGCAGAATACCGACGCCACCACGGCCGGGAGGCGTCGCCTGGGCAACAATAGTGTCACTGTGGCTCATAAGTACCTTCTTCCAAAAAAAACAGGGCGGCATAAATGCCGCCCCTGGAGATGTTGCGTCCTGCTCAGCGTTGCCGGGCGTTACGCTTTCTTCTTGTCGCGGCTGTGTAAACCACGCTTTTCCAGCCCGCGATAAATCAGCTGCTGCTGGAGAATGGTTACCAGGTTGCTGACGATGTAGTACAGCACCAGACCTGACGGGAACCACAGGAAGAACACGGTAAAGATAACCGGCATGTAAGTCATGATCTTCTGCTGCATCGGATCGGTCACGGTGGTCGGTGACATCTTCTGAATGAAGAACATGGTGATACCCATGATGACCGGCAGAATGTAGTACGGGTCCTGCGCGGACAGGTCATGGATCCACAGTACAAACGGAGCATGACGCAGTTCAACGGAACCGGACAGCATGTAGTACAGCGCCAGGAAGATTGGCATCTGGATAACCAGTGGCAGACAGCCGCCCAGCGGGTTCACTTTCTCCGCCTTATACAGCGCCATCATCTCCTGGCTCTGCTTCTGCTTATCATCACCCAGACGCTCACGCATAGCCTGAATCTTCGGCTGCAGCATACGCATCTTGGCCATCGAGGTGTACTGCGCTTTGGTCAGCGGGTACATGATGCCACGCACGATGAAGGTGATAACGATAATGGAGAAGCCCCAGTTACCGATAAAGCTGTGCAGGAACTTCAGCAGCTTAAACAGCGGCTGAGAGATGAACCACAGCCAGCCGTAATCCACGGTCAGATCGAGGTGCGGCGCGATAGCGGCCATTTTGTCCTGGATTTCCGGACCGACCCACAGGGTGGCACCGAGATCCTGCTGCGCGCCGGCGGCGATGGTCACAGGCGCCGACTTATAGCCGATTGCCGCCACACCGTTGCCGAGATTGCTGGTGTACAGCGTATTGTTACCCTGAGTGCGCGGCACCCATGCGGTCGCAAAGTACTGCTGCAGCATCGCCACCCAGCCGTTGCTGGTGGTGGTGTTCAGGTTCTCGTTATCAGCGATGGTATCGAATTTGTATTTTTCATACTTCGCATCGCTGGTCGAGTAAGCGGCACCACGGAAAGTGTGCAGCGCAAAGTTATTGCTGCCGGTATCGCGATGCTTCGGCAGATCGATCGTCTGCTTCAGCTGACCAAACATCGCCACTTCCAGCGGCTGCTGCGAGGCGTTATTGATGTTGTAGTCGACGTTAACCGCGAATTCGCCACGTTTGAACACGAAGGTTTTGGTATAAACCACGCCGTTCTCACCGGTCCAGCTCAGCGGCACGCGCAGCTCGGTCTGGCCATCGGCCATCTCGAAGTGATCCTGGGAAGCGGTATACAGCGGACGTGCGCCGTTGTTCGGGTTATCCGGACCGTTACGGCCGGTTAAGCCGCTCTGCGCCTGATAAACGAAGGCCGGAGTGGTTTCCAGCAGCTGGAACGGTGCGTCTGAACCCAGTTTGTCCGGGTAAGTCAGCAGCTGTGCCTGCTCGATATCACCGCCGCGGGTATTGATGTTGAGTGACAGGACATCAGTCTTAACGGTGATCGTTTTGCCCTGGCCGCTAGCCGGCACGCCGGAAGAGGCGGCATCACCCGCTGCGCTGCTTGTGTTCTGCGTGGTCTGGGTCTGCTGTGGCTGCGGAGCGTGGTCCGTCTGCCAGGCTTGCCAGATCATAAAAGACACGAACAGAAAAGCGATGAGAAAGAGATTGCGTTGCGAATCCATCGTTAATGTTCTCTGGTATCAAAGGTTTTTGGCGGCACCGGATCGTCGCCACCCGGGTTCAAAGGGTGGCATTTTAATACGCGTTTAATCGTCAACCAACTGCCTTTTAACATGCCGAAGCGGCGTACAGCTTCCACCCCATACTGCGAGCAGGTGGGATGGAACCGGCAATGAGGTCCCAGCAGTGGGCTGATGGCGCGTTGATAAACGCGTATCAGGGCGATCAGGAGCCGCGCGCCAGGCGACAGTGACGACGCCATAATTTCTCCAACGCTTCCGTCAGTGCACGGTTATCGAGGTCAGCAATCCCTTTTTTCGCCACGATGACAAAATCCATCGGCGGCAGCTCGTGTTGACGCAAACGAAAGCTTTCGCGGGTCAATCGCTTGATCCGGTTGCGTTCATGGGCGCGTTTCACGTGCTTCTTGGCGACGGTAAGACCGATGCGGGGATGCCCCAGCGAATTAAGGCGGCCGAGGATGGTAATTTGCGGCGTGCCAGCCCGAAGAGGTTGCTGGAAGACGAAAGTGAAATGAGCGGGAGTTAACAAACGTAACTCCCTGGGAAATGCGAGCTTAACCACGAGGGTTAGCTTTTATTACTTAGAAACGGTCAGACGAGCACGGCCTTTAGCACGACGACGTGCCAGAACCTGACGACCATTTTTAGTAGCCATACGAGCACGGAAGCCGTGAGAACGGTTGCGCTTCAGTACGGACGGTTGAAAAGTGCGTTTCATGGCGATTTCTACCTAAACTTGAAAAATTTCACTGGGTGACGCGTTTTCGGGCCAGTAAAACGACCGACGCCTCAATGTGTCTTTAATAAAGAGGCGGGATTGTAATAATTGTACAGTCCGGAGTCAATTTACTTCGCTGGGCGCGAGACCTGAAAACTCTGATACAGCCCGCTAATTCCGGGCATCAAAGCTTCACGCGCCAATGCCGGGTGGGGAATTATACGGGCTATAAAGGAAAGCGCAAGGATCGTCCAGGATCTTCTTGCGATCGCCGCGCCGATCGTGACGGCAAAAATGCGAGCGCGGTGGAAAATTTCTCGCTTTCAGCCTGATCCCCGCTCGCTTTTTCCGCAGACGGCGTAAACTGATGCATGCCTGGACACCCTGTGGATAAAATGGATCAAAACTGTGTAGAAAGGGAAGATCTCTGAGGCGCTTTGCGCTATGATCCGCCCTTCCGCTGACGATCCTCCTTGCGATCGCCGGGGATGACTACCGCGGATAGCGGTCGCAGGCGCTTTCTGACCGCCTGTGTCAAAAAAGACAGTTTCTATTATTAGCGCCTGAAATTCTTATCGATTTTGTACGAGTGGAGTCCGCCGTGTCACTTACGCTTTGGCAACAGTGTCTTGCCCGTTTGCAGGATGAGCTTCCTGCCACCGAATTCAGCATGTGGATTCGTCCGCTGCAGGCTGAATTGAACGACAATACGCTGGCCTTGTATGCACCAAATCGGTTTGTACTCGACTGGGTTCGGGATAAATATCTCAATAGTATCAATGGGCTGCTGAATGAATTCTGCGGTGCGAACGTGCCGCTGCTGCGTTTTGAGGTCGGTACGCGCCCGGTTGCGCCGGTTGCTGCTACGCAACCCGCCATGGCCAGCAGCGTCAGCGCGCCCGCACCGGCTGAGAATCGTCCGGCACCGGCACAGCCGCTGCGCCCGAGCTGGGATTCGGTTCCGGCACCGGCTGATGTGACCTACCGCTCGAACGTGAATAACCGCCACAACTTCGACAACTTCGTTGAGGGTAAATCCAACCAGCTGGCGCGCGCGGCGGCACGTCAGGTGGCGGATAATCCTGGCGGCGCTTACAACCCGCTGTTCCTGTATGGCGGCACTGGCCTCGGCAAAACGCACCTGCTGCACGCGGTGGGCAACGGCATCATCGCGCGCAAGCCGAATGCCAAAGTGGTTTATATGCACTCTGAACGCTTCGTGCAGGATATGGTGAAAGCGCTGCAGAACAACGCCATCGAGGAGTTTAAGCGCTACTACCGTTCGGTGGACGCGCTGCTGATCGATGATATTCAGTTCTTTGCCAATAAAGAGCGCTCGCAGGAAGAGTTTTTCCACACCTTTAACGCGCTGCTGGAAGGTAATCAGCAGATCATCCTGACCTCGGATCGTTACCCGAAAGAGATCAACGGGGTGGAAGATCGTCTGAAATCACGCTTTGGCTGGGGATTAACCGTGGCGATCGAGCCGCCTGAGCTGGAGACGCGTGTCGCGATCCTGATGAAAAAGGCGGACGAAAACGACATCCGTCTGCCGGGCGAAGTGGCCTTCTTTATTGCCAAGCGTCTGCGCTCTAACGTGCGTGAGCTGGAAGGGGCACTGAATCGTGTGATTGCCAATGCCAACTTTACCGGCCGTGCCATCACCATCGATTTTGTGCGCGAAGCGCTGCGCGACCTGCTGGCACTGCAGGAAAAGCTGGTGACCATCGACAACATTCAGAAGACGGTGGCCGAGTACTACAAAATTAAAGTGGCGGATTTGCTGTCGAAGCGCCGTTCGCGCTCGGTGGCGCGTCCGCGTCAAATGGCGATGGCGATGGCCAAAGAGCTCACCAACCACAGCCTGCCGGAAATTGGCGATGCGTTTGGTGGCCGTGACCATACCACCGTGCTTCATGCCTGCCGTAAAATCGAGCAGCTGCGTGAAGAGAGCCACGACATCAAAGAAGATTTCTCTAACCTCATTCGAACATTATCTTCCTGACGCATATGAAATTTATTGTTGAACGTGAGCAGTTGCTGAAGCCACTGCAACAGGTGAGTGGCCCGCTTGGCGGACGCCCGACGCTGCCGATCCTCGGAAATTTACTGCTGCAGGTGAATGAAGGCACGCTGCTGCTGACCGGTACCGATCTTGAGATGGAGATGGTGGCGCGCGTGGCGCTGACCCAGCCGCACGAACCGGGCGCGACAACCGTCCCGGCGCGTAAGTTTCTTGATATCTGCCGTGGTCTGCCTGAAGGCGCAGAGATCAGTCTGACGCTGGAAGGTGACCGCATGCTGGTGCGCTCCGGCCGCAGCCGCTTTTCGCTGTCGACGCTGCCAGCCAGCGACTTCCCGAATCTCGACGACTGGCAGAGCGAAGTGGAATTCACGTTGCCGCAGGCCACGCTCAAACGCCTGATTGAAGCCACGCAGTTCTCCATGGCGCATCAGGATGTGCGTTACTATCTCAACGGCATGCTGTTCGAGACCGAAGGCGAAGAGCTGCGCACCGTTGCCACTGACGGCCATCGTCTGGCGGTCTGTTCGATGCCTGTCGGGCAGGCGCTGCCGAACCATTCGGTGATCGTACCGCGTAAAGGTGTGATTGAGCTGGTTCGTCTGCTGGACGGCGGTGAGACGCCGCTGCAGGTGCAGATCGGCAGCAGCAACATTCGCGCGCATGTCGGCGACTTTATCTTTACGTCGAAGCTGGTTGATGGCCGTTTCCCGGATTATCGCCGCGTGTTGCCGAAGAATCCTGACAAAGCGCTGGAAGCGGGCTGCGATCTGCTGAAACAGGCTTTTGCCCGCGCGGCGATCCTGTCGAACGAGAAGTTTCGTGGTGTTCGCATCTATATCACCGAAAATCAGCTGCGCATCACGGCCAATAACCCGGAGCAGGAAGAGGCGGAAGAGATGCTGGACGTGTCGTACAGCGGCACCGAGCTGGAGATTGGCTTTAACGTCAGCTACGTGCTGGATGTGCTGAACGCGCTGAAGTGCGAAAACGTGCGCCTGCTGCTGACCGATTCGGTTTCCAGCGTGCAGATTGAAGATGTAGCCAGTCCGGCTGCGGCCTACGTCGTGATGCCCATGCGCCTGTGATCGTCTGGCGGGCTAACTTACTCGCTATTTTGCACCCGGGCAGTGCTCGCCCCTGGTCACATACTTCAGTATGCTCCCAGGGTCTGTGCGCTGGCCGTGCGCAAACTAGCTTCGCCGTTAACGCCCTCGATTGCAGGGTTAGGTGAACACCACTTCTTAATGCGCAGCTGGATTCGTTCATGGCTTTAACCCGCCTCCTGATTAAAGATTTTCGTAATATCGAGCAGGCCGATCTCACGCTGGCGCCGGGCTTTAATTTTCTTGTGGGCGCCAACGGCAGCGGTAAAACCAGCGTGCTGGAGGCGATTTATACGCTGGGCCACGGCCGCGCATTCCGCAGTTTGCAGGCCGGACGCGTAATTCGTCACGATCAGGACGCGTTTGTGTTGCACGGGCGGATTGAAGGCAGCGAGCGCGAGCTGGCGGTCGGCCTGAGTAAAAACCGCGCCGGCGACAGCAAAGTCCGCATCGACGGCAGCGACGGCCATAAAGTCGCCGAGCTGGCGCAGCTGCTGCCGATGCAGCTGATTACGCCAGAGGGGTTTACTTTGCTCAACGGCGGCCCCAAATACCGTAGAGCCTACATCGACTGGGGCTGCTTTCATGCTTATCCCGGTTTCTTTCTGGCCTGGAGCAATCTGCGTCGCCTGCTGAAACAGCGCAACGCGGCGCTGCGCCAGGTCGCGCGCTACAGCCAGATCCGGCCATGGGATCAGGAGCTGGTGCCGCTGGCAGAACAGATCAGCGCCTGGCGCGCTGAATACAGCGCAGCCATTGCCAGCGAAATCACCGCCACCTGCAGCCAGTTTTTACCGGAGTTTGCGCTGAGCTTCTCCTTCCAGCGCGGCTGGGACAAAGAGAGCGACTTCGGCGAGCTGCTGGAGCGCAACTTCGAGCGCGATCGTGCGCTCACCTACACCGCCAGCGGTCCGCACAAAGCCGATTTTCGGATTCGTGCTGAAGGCACGCCGGTGGAAGATTTACTCTCACGCGGTCAGTTAAAGCTGCTGATGTGTGCGTTGCGGTTAGCGCAGGGCGAGTACCTGACGCGCAGCAGCGGACGTCGCTGTTTATACCTGATTGACGACTTCGCCTCCGAGCTGGATGACACCCGTCGTCGCCTGCTGGCGGAACGCCTGAAAGCCACGCAGGCTCAGGTGTTTGTCAGCGCCATTGGTGTCGAGCATGTAATCGATATGAGTGACGAAAAGGGCAAGATGTTCCGCGTGGAACAGGGTAAAATAGCGGTTCAACCTGAAGATTAAATGAGCGAGAAACGTTGATGTCGAATTCTTATGACTCCTCAAGTATCAAAGTCCTGAAAGGGCTTGATGCGGTACGCAAACGCCCGGGTATGTACATCGGCGATACGGATGACGGCACCGGTCTGCATCACATGGTATTCGAGGTCGTGGATAACGCCATCGACGAAGCGCTCGCCGGCCACTGTAGTGATATCGTGGTCACCATCCATGCCGACAACTCTGTCTCCGTACAGGATGACGGCCGTGGTATTCCGACCGGTATCCACCCGGAAGAGGGCGTCTCTGCTGCCGAAGTGATCATGACCGTACTGCATGCCGGCGGTAAGTTTGATGACAACTCTTATAAAGTTTCCGGTGGTCTGCACGGCGTCGGCGTATCGGTGGTGAACGCCCTGTCGCAGAAGCTGGAACTGACCATTCGTCGCGACGGCAAAGTGCATCAGCAAACCTACGTGCACGGTGTGCCGCAGGCGCCGCTGGCGGTGACCGGCGATACCGACGCTACCGGTACGCGCGTGCGTTTCTGGCCGAGCCACGATACGTTCACCAACGTCACCGATTTTGAATATGAAATCCTGGCGAAGCGTCTGCGCGAGCTGTCATTCCTTAACTCCGGCGTGTCGATTCGCCTGGAAGACAAGCGCGACGATAAAAACGATCACTACCACTACGAAGGTGGTATCAAAGCGTTCGTTGAATATCTCAACCGCAACAAGAACCCGATTCACCCCAATGTGTTCTACTTCTCCACCGAAAAAGACGGTATCGGCGTTGAAGTTGCGCTGCAGTGGAACGACGGTTTCCAGGAAAATATCTACTGCTTCACCAACAATATTCCGCAGCGCGACGGCGGAACGCACCTTGCCGGTTTCCGCGCGGCGATGACGCGTACGCTCAACGCCTACATGGATAAAGAAGGTTACAGCAAAAAAGCCAAAGTCAGCGCTACCGGTGACGACGCGCGTGAAGGCCTGGTGGCAGTAGTTTCGGTGAAAGTACCGGATCCGAAATTCTCCTCTCAGACCAAAGACAAGCTGGTCTCTTCCGAGGTGAAATCGGCGGTGGAACAGCAGATGAACGAACTGCTGAGCGAATACCTGCTGGAAAATCCGTCTGACGCCAAAATTGTGGTCGGCAAAATTATCGATGCCGCGCGTGCGCGTGAAGCCGCACGTCGTGCACGTGAAATGACCCGTCGTAAAGGCGCGCTGGACCTGGCGGGCCTGCCGGGCAAGCTGGCAGACTGTCAGGAACGCGATCCGGCGCTGTCTGAAATCTACCTGGTGGAGGGTGACTCTGCAGGAGGTTCCGCCAAGCAGGGACGTAACCGTAAGAACCAGGCGATTCTGCCGCTGAAAGGTAAAATCCTTAACGTGGAGAAAGCGCGTTTCGACAAAATGCTCTCTTCACAGGAAGTCGCCACGCTGATCACCGCGCTGGGCTGCGGTATCGGCCGCGATGAGTACAACCCGGACAAGTTGCGCTATCACAGCATCATCATCATGACCGATGCGGACGTCGATGGTTCGCACATCCGTACGCTGCTGCTGACCTTCTTCTATCGCCAGATGCCGGAAATCATCGAGCGTGGCCACGTCTACATCGCGCAGCCACCGCTGTACAAGGTGAAGAAGGGCAAGCAGGAGCAGTACATTAAAGATGACGACGCGATGGATCAGTATCAGATTGCCATCGCGCTGGACGGTGCAACGCTGCACACCAACGCCAGCGCACCGGCGCTGGGCGGCGAGCCGCTGGAAAGCCTGGTGGCGGAATACAACAGCACCCAGAAGATGATCAAGCGTATGGAGCGCCGCTTCCCGTCTGCGCTGCTGCGCGCGCTGGTTTATCATCCGACCCTGAGCGATCTCAGCGATCAGACGGCAGTGACCGCATGGCTGGAGAGCCTGGTGGCTTACCTGAACGAGCGCGAAGCGCATGGAAGCAGCTATGTGGCACAGGTGCGGGAAAACCGCGAACAGCAGCGCTTTGAGCCGGTGCTGCGCGTGCGTACTCACGGCGTTGATACCGATTATCCGCTGGACAGCGAGTTCATTGACGGCGCGGAATACCGCAAAATCTGTGCACTCGGCGCGCACCTGCGTGGTCTGATTGAAGAGGATGCCTACATCGAGCGCGGCGAGCGCCGTCAGCCGGTTGCCAGCTTCGAGCAGGCGATTGACTGGCTGGTGAAAGAGTCGCGCCGCGGTCTGTCAGTGCAGCGCTATAAAGGTCTGGGCGAGATGAACCCGGATCAGCTGTGGGAAACCACCATGGATCCGGACAGCCGCCGCATGCTGCGCGTCACCATCAAAGACGCCATCGCCGCCGACCAGCTGTTCACCACGCTAATGGGCGATGCGGTTGAACCGCGCCGCGCCTTCATCGAAGAGAACGCGCTGAAAGCCGCCAACATCGATATCTGATATCGCAAAACCCTTCCCAAACGGGAAGGGTTTTTTGTTTTAATTGCCGTTATTAATTCCCTCCTGAGCACCAACCTCTTTGTTCGCAACGCATCTTCCGCTGCCGATTAACTGGTCAATGTGAGCTGAATCGCGCTAGCATTAAAGCCAGACCCTGAATTAACCGAGGACGTTATGGCGATAAAACTGATTGCGATCGATATGGACGGCACGCTGCTGAATCCGCAGCACGAAATCACGGCGGGCGTCAAAGCGGCGATTGGCCGGGCGCGGGATAAAGGTGTGTCGATCGTGCTGGCCACCGGACGCCCGTTTGTTGGTGTGGAGCGCTACCTGATGGAACTGGATCTGCGCCAGCCGGGGCAGTATTGCATCAGCAACAACGGCGCACTGGCGCACAGCGCGGACAGCGGTGAGGTGGTGGCTGAGAAGACGCTTGGCTTTGATGACTATCTCTACCTGGAACAACTGGCGCGCGACCTTGGGGTACATTTTCAGGCGTTCGACAAATCCTTCCTCTACACGCCAAATAAAGACATCAGTGAATACACCATTCACGAAGCCAGCCTGACTGGCATTCCGGTGCGCTATCGCGCCGTAGAAGAGATGGACCCGGCGACGCGCTTCCCGAAACTGATGATGATCGATAAACCGGAGCTACTGGATAAAGCCATCGCCGCCTTACCGGCGCGCGCCCGCGACAGTTATACCATTCTGAAAAGTGCACCTTACTATCTCGAAATCCTTAATCCGCTGGTCAACAAAGGCTACGGCGTAAAAATGCTGGCGGAGAAACTCGGCCTGCAGCCGTCAGAAGTGATGGCGATTGGCGATCAGGAAAACGATCTTGCGATGATTGAATACGCCGGCACCGGCGTGGCGATGGGCAATGCGATTGATTCCGTGAAGCAGATTGCGCAGTTCGTGACCAAGACCAATATGGAAGATGGTGTCGCGCACGCCATTGAAGAGCTAGTGCTGTAACCCTCCTCTGATGCGGGCGGCGTTCTGCTGCCCGTCACTTCTCTGCTGAATTTTTGCTGTCAGTGCGCCGATGGGTTGTCTGTTTTGTGATCCACATTGTAGTACAAACAATATATATGGTACTACAATCTCCGCTACAGGATGCGTCAGGGATTGGGATTTGCACTACGAAAGCAGTAATCTGATTTCTCACGCCTTTCATGGAATCGAACACGATGACGCAGGAACCACTGAGTAAAACAGAGCGCATCATCCAGACGCTGGGTGAAGAGATTGTTGCCGGAAAATATGTGCCGGGCGCCGCGCTGCCGGCGGAAGCGGAGCTGTGCGAGCGATTTTCAACCTCGCGCAACATTATCCGCGAAGTGTATCGCTCCCTGATGGCTAAACGCCTGATGGAGATGAAGCGCTACCGCGGCGCGTTTGTCACCTCACGTAACCAGTGGAACTATCTCGACAGCGATGTACTGCAGTGGGCGCTGGCGCACGATCACGATCCGCGACTGATTGCGGCCATGAATGAGGTGCGCGTGCTGGTGGAGCCGCAAATTGCGCGCTGGTCGGCCGAGCGGGCAACGTCGACCGATCTGGCGGCGATTGAGCTGGCCTACAACGATATGGTGGCCAACCACCTCAACCGTGATGCCTTTAACGACGCAGATATCCGCTATCACGAAGCGGTGATGGCCTCGGTGCATAACCCGGTGCTGCAGCAGCTTAATGTGGCGATCAGCCAGCTGCAAAAAGCGGTGTTTGCGCAAACCTACATGGCGGACTCCGGCAACATGCCGCGCACGTTAGCCGAACATAAAGCGCTGTTCGATGCCATTCGTCACCAGGATGGCGATGCGGCGGAACAGGCGGCGAAGGCGATGATTGCCAGCTCAACCGCCCGACTCAAGGAGATTTTGTGACCGGTTATATCGCTATTGACTGGGGCTCCACCAACCTGCGCGCCTGGTATTACCGCGCCGGTGAATGCGTCGATGAGCGCCGTTCGGAAGCGGGCGTGACGCGCCTCGGCGACCGCACGCCTGCTCAGGTGTTTGCCACCATTACCGACGGCTGGCCGGTGGCCGAAGTCCCGGTGATCATGGCCGGTATGGTGGGCAGCAACGCTGGCTGGCTGGCAGTGCCTTATCTCGCCTGTCCGGTGGCGCTCAATGCATTAAGCGATCGCCTGACCTGCGTGGAAGGAAAAGCGTGGATTGTGCCGGGACTGAGCATCGAACGTGACGACAACTACAACGTAATGCGCGGTGAAGAAACCCAGCTGCTCGGCGCGGTCACGCTGCAGCCCGCGCCGCTGTATGTCATGCCGGGCACGCACGCTAAGTGGGTGCAGATGGAGCAGGATCGCGTCATCGATTTCCGCACCGTGATGACCGGCGAGCTGCACCATTTACTGCTGAAGCAGTCGCTGATTGGCGCCGGTTTACCCGAGCAGGAAGCCAGTCCGGACGCGTTCCGGGACGGTTTGCAGATTGGCAGCCACGACCGCTCAATTCTGGCGCGCCTGTTTGAAGTGCGTGCCGCCCACGTGCTCGGCGCGCGCGATCGGCGCCATATCAGTGATTTTCTCTCTGGCCTGTTAATCGGCCATGAAGTGGCGCAGATGACGCAGCAGTTAACGCATAGCCGCCAGCCGATTGTCATTATCGCCGGCAGCGCGCTGGCACAGCGTTATCAGCAGGCGCTGGCCTTTATCGGAACAGATTCAGTCACGCTGGAGGGCGATCGCGCTTTCCAGCACGGAATAAGGAGTATTGCGCATGTCCTGGCCCACTAAACTTCCGCTGATCGCCATTCTGCGTGGCATCACGCCGGATGAAGCTGAAGCGCACGTCGCGGCGTTAATCGATGCCGGTTTCGATGCGATTGAAATTCCGCTCAACTCGCCTGAGTGGGCGAAAAGTATCGGCGCGATGGTGCAAACCTTCGGCGATAAAGCGCTGATCGGTGCCGGCACCGTGCTGCAGGCGACGCAGGTCGATCAGCTGGCGGCGCTCAACAGCAAGCTGGTGGTGACGCCCAATACCGATGCTGCGGTGATTCGCCAGGCCGTGGCGCACGGTATGCTGGTTGCCGCAGGCTGTGCCACCGTCAGCGAAGCCTTTACCGCGCTGCAGGCTGGGGCGCAGGCGCTGAAAATTTTTCCGTCGTCGGCGTTTGGTCCGGGCTACATCAAAGCGCTGAAAGCGGTGCTGCCGCCGGAGGTGCCGGTCTTTGCCGTGGGCGGCGTCACGCCGGAAAACCTGCATGAATTTATCGCCGCCGGTTGCGTCGGGGCTGGCCTGGGCAGCGATCTCTATCGCGCCGGTCAGCCACTGTCGCGCACCGTGGAGAAGGCTCGCGCATTTATTGCTGCCTATAAGGACGCTGTACGATGAAAATTACGAAACTGACCACTTATCGCCTGCCGCCGCGCTGGATGTTCCTGAAAATCGAAACCGACGAAGGCATCATCGGCTGGGGCGAGCCGGTGATTGAAGGGCGCGCACGCAGCGTCGAAGCGGCGGTGCATGAGCTGTCGGAATATCTGATTGGGCAGGATCCGGCGCGGATTAATGATCTGTGGCAGGTGATGTATCGCGGCGGTTTTTACCGCGGCGGCCCGATTTTAATGAGCGCCATTGCCGGTATCGATCAGGCGCTGTGGGATATTAAAGGCAAAGCGCTGGGCGTGCCGGTGTATCAGTTGCTGGGCGGTCTGGTGCGTGACAGCATCAAAGCCTATAGCTGGGTAGGCGGCGATCGTCCGGCTGAAGTGATCGATGGCATTAAGAAATTACGTGGTATCGGCTTTGACACCTTCAAACTCAACGGCTGTGAAGAGATGGGCATCATCGACAATTCTCGTCAGGTCGATGCCGCTGTTAACACCGTCGCGCAGATCCGCGAAGCCTTTGGCAGTGACATTGAGTTTGGCCTCGATTTCCACGGTCGCGTCAGCGCGCCGATGGCCAAAGTGCTGATCAAAGAGCTGGAGCCGTATCGCCCGCTGTTTATTGAAGAACCGGTGCTGGCCGAGCAGGCAGAATACTATCCGCGCCTGGCGGCGCAGACGCACCTGCCGATTGCCGCAGGCGAACGCATGTTCTCCCGCTTCGAGTTCAAGCGCGTGCTGGAAGCCGGTGGGCTGGCGATTCTGCAGCCGGATCTGTCGCACGCTGGCGGCATCACCGAATGCTACAAAATCGCGGCGATGGCCGAGTCCTATGACGTGGCGCTGGCACCGCACTGTCCGCTGGGGCCAATTGCGCTGGCTGCCTGTCTGCATGTCGACTTCGTGTCACGTAATGCGGTGTTCCAGGAGCAGAGCATGGGTATTCACTATAATCAGGGCGCTGAACTGCTCGATTACGTGATCAATAAAGATGATTTTAAAATGGATGACGGCCATTTCTATCCGTTAAATAAACCCGGCCTCGGTGTGGAAATTAATGAAGAGCTGGTGATTGCGCGCAGTAAAAATGCGCCAGACTGGCGTAACCCATTATGGCGCTTTCCGGATGGATCGGTAGCCGAGTGGTAATAACCGTGGTATTGCGCCCGGTCGCTGCGTTTACCGCTTTATAACAGCGCCGATTATCAGGCGATTAAACATCTGACTATTTAAACCATGTGCGGAATATATAAGGCACAGGGCAGCGCTCAACCTGTTTTCACCGCGCTGCCAGTTTACCGCTGCTGCGGCTTTTATCTTCGATAACCTTACCCTGCGTTGGCTGCGGCGTGTTTCGGCACGTCCGCCAGCTGACATCTGACGGAGAAACACCATGGATCTCTCTGCTGTTCAGGCGAAACCTACGCGTCGCCGTTATATTACGCTGCTGATGATTTTTATTACGGTGGTCATTTGTTATGTCGATCGCGCTAATTTAGCCGTGGCCTCGGCGCATATTCAGCAGGAATTCGGCATCAGCAAAGCAGAAATGGGGTATGTGTTTTCTGCTTTTGCCTGGTTATATACGCTGTGCCAGATTCCCGGCGGCTGGTTTCTCGATCGCGTAGGTTCACGCCTGACCTATTTTATCGCTATTCTCGGCTGGTCGGTGGCGACATTATTGCAGGGATTCGCCAGCGGCTTATTATCGCTGATAGGTCTGCGCGCCATTACCGGTATTTTTGAAGCGCCGGCTTTCCCGACTAATAATCGCCTGGTTACCAGCTGGTTCCCGGAACAGGAGCGCGCTTCGGCCGTCGGTTTTTACACCTCAGGTCAGTTTGTCGGCCTGGCGTTTCTCACGCCGCTGCTGATCTGGATTCAGGAACTGCTGAGCTGGCACTGGGTGTTTATCATCACCGGCGGGATTGGCATTATCTGGTCGCTGGTGTGGATGAAGGTTTATCAGGCGCCGAGCCAGAGCAAAGGCATCAATCAGGCCGAGCTGGATTACATTCGTGCCGGTGGCGCGATGGTCGACGGCGATGCACCCGGCGAGAAAAAAGCACGCGTTAAACTCACTGCGGCCGACTGGAAACTGGTGTTTCATCGCAAGCTGTGCGGCGTGTATCTCGGCCAGTTCGCGGTGACCTCAACGCTGTGGTTTTTCCTTACCTGGTTCCCCAACTACCTGACGCAGGAGAAACATATTGCCGCGCTGACGGCCGGCTTTATGACTACCGTGCCGTTTCTCGCTGCCTTTGTTGGCGTGATCCTTTCCGGGATGGTGGCCGATCGTCTGGTGCGCAGCGGCTGCTCGCTCGGCTTTGCCCGCAAGACGCCGATCATCTGCGGCCTGCTGATCTCCACCTGCATTATGGGCGCCAACTACACCAACGATCCGCTGTGGATTATGGTGCTGATGGCGCTGGCCTTTTTCGGTAACGGGTTCGCGTCCATCACCTGGTCGCTGGTCTCGTCGCTGGCGCCGGTACGCCTGATTGGCCTGACCGGCGGCATGTTTAACTTTATCGGAGGCCTCGGTGGCATCACGGTACCGCTGGTGGTGGGGTATCTGGCGCAGGATTACGGCTTTGCGCCCGCGCTGGTGTACATCTCCGCGGTTGCGCTGATTGGCGCGCTCTCTTACATCCTGCTGGTGGGGGATGTGCAGCGCGTGGGCTAAGCTTCCGGGTGCGCATGCCTGCGCACCCGCATTAGCTGCTCAGCTTTTGCTTAACTGAACGGCATCACGTAATTTGTCCGGCAACGGTTACATCTGAGGTTGCCCCATGTCAGAAAAACAACTCACCTTTACTCAGCGCCATCATCAGCTGACCAATATCAACGTCTGGACCGCCGACAGCCAGTGGCTGGCATTTGATGTGCGCCCGTCCGGCGCCTCGTTTACCAGCCTGACCATTGAGCGCGTCAACGTGCATAGCGGCGCGGTCGAGGTGCTGTATCAGGCGCGCGATGGCGCGCACGTCGGCGTGGTGACCGTGAGTCCGGATCTGCCGCCGCGCTATGTCTGTATTCATGGGCCGGAGCATCCCGATGCACACTGGCACTATGACTTTCATCACCGGCGCGGCGTGATTGTTCAGCAGGGCATCGTGGAGAACCTCGACGCCTGCGATATCACCGCGCCCTATACGCCGGGTGCGCTGCGTGGTGGCTCGCACGTGCATGTGTTCAGTCCGGATGGCTCGCGGCTGAGCTTTACCTATAACGATCACGTGATGCATGAGCGCGATGTGCGTGACGACCTGCGCAACGTCGGCGTGGCGGTGCCGCTGCATCCGGTGTGCCCGCCGAAGCAGCATCCGCGCGAATATGACGGCAGCCACTACTGCGTGCTGGTGAGCCACACCCGGCGCGATCCGCAACCGGGCAGCGATCAGATTGACCGCGCTTATGAAGAGTGCTGGATTGGTGAGCGCGGCTACCAGAAAGCGGACGGCAGCTGGCAGCGCTGGGCCATCGCCTTTATCGGCGATACGCGCAATGCCAGTGGTGAAAAAGTGCCGGAAGTGTTTGTGGTCGATCTGCCGGAGGCGCTGGCGGACTATGCCAAAGCCGGCAACGCGCCGCTGCAGGGCACGGCAGAGCAGCTGCCGGCACCGCCAGCTGGCGTACAGCAGCGGCGGATCACGCACAGCAAAGGGCTGGCGCTGCAGCCGCGCCACTGGCTGCGCGCCGCGCCGGATGGCAGCGCGATCGCCTTTTTGCAGGCTGACGAGCAGGGCATTGTGCAGCTGTGGACGGTTTCACCCAACGGCGGCGCAGCGCGTCAGATCACTTCACTGCGCAGCAGCATTCAGTCTGCTTTCAGCTGGCAGCCGGACGGCGCGGCCATTGCCTTTGTCTGTGATAACAGCGTGATGCGGTGTGAGATCGCCAGCGGACAGTGTACGCGCCTTACCGCACGCAGCGCGCAACCGCCGGGCGGCGACGCGGTGGTGTGGTCGCCGGACGGGAAGCAGATCGCCTACATGCGCGAGGTTGACGGCTGGCGACAGCTGTTCTGCGTCAGTGCGATTCCGCCGGCATAGCCGCCGCGGTGGCCAGGCTGGCCTGGGTGCCAGCCATCTTCTCGCTCTGCAGCACGCGTTCGCGCGGCGAATCTTTGGTTTTATCGTCGTCGGCGCGGAAGTAATCCCACGGCAGCAGCAGCGTATCCATCACCGCCGAGAAGGGCAGATCGATCAGCGCCAGCGGTTTAATCGCCCAGCTGGTATTGTCATCGGTCAGCATCTCTGCGCTGGCGCGCGTGCCGGGGTAGTAACCCTGGCTGGCACCGGTATGCGACATCACGCTGGAGCAGCCTGATGTGGCACAGGCGCAGCAGACCAGCAGGCCGGTGAGTGGAAAGCGTTTCATCATTTTCATCATCATCATCCCTACAGTCATGGCATGGCCCTGGCTGGAGTGTGTCACCTGACATCCGCATAACTCTGTGGTTATGTCCTTCCCGTCAGGCGAAGCGTCCCCTGAGTGTATGCCATATCGTCAGAATTGCTGCAAAAAAAAGCGCATTGCCCCTTGAAAGCGACCTGAGCGCACCCATCTTTAAGCTACGGTCACGACGCGGTCGCCGACAGGGACACCGACGGGCCGGACAACCTGTCCATGGTGGAAGGTTGCCAAAACTTGCTGATTATCAGGAGTCTTATTATGCGTAACTTTGATCTCTCTCCGCTTTATCGTTCTGCTATTGGTTTCGACCGTCTGTTTAACCTGCTTGAGTCCAACCAAAACCAGGCTAACGGCGGCTACCCTCCGTACAACGTCGAGCTGGTAGACGAAAACCACTATCGCATCACCATTGCCGTCGCCGGCTTTGCGCAGAGCGAACTGGATATCACCGCCCATGACAACATGCTGGTGGTACGCGGCGCCCACCCTGAAGAGCAGCAGGAACGTAAATACCTGTACCAGGGCATCGCAGAACGTAACTTCGAACGCAAATTCCAGCTGGCCGATCACATCGTGGTGCGCGATGCGCGTCTCGAACTGGGCCTGCTGAGTATCGATCTGGAACGCATCGTCCCGGAAGAGGCGAAACCACGCCGGATTGAAATCCTGAAATAAGGCTAACGAAGTAAAGAAAAACGCCGCTGCAACGCGGCGTTTTTTTATGGCTGCATCATCAGGTACGTACCAGCAGGCGCTGGCTCACCATACCGCCGAACACATTCACCAGCAGCCCGAGAATGATCACCGACGCGCCGAGAATCTCCTGCGCCGACAGAGTTTCGCCGAGGATCAGCGCGGCGCTGAGAATACCGACCACCGGCACCAGCAGCGACAGCGGCGCCACGCGCCAGGTTTCGTAGCGGCTGAGCAGATTGCCCCAGATGGCGTAGCCAATGATGGTGGCGAAAAACGCCAGATAGAGCAGCGCCAGCACCGTCTGCAGCGAAATATCCAGCAGGCTGGTGACAATGGCGGATTCGCCCTCGAACCACCACGAACAGGCAAAGAACGGTGCAATCGGCACCAGCGCGCTCCACACCACCAGCGACATCACCGGCACCTTGCGGTTGCGCAGGATAATCTTGTTAGTGATATTGCCCAGCCCCCACGACAGCGCCGCCGCCAGCGTCAGCATCATGGTGGTCAGCGTGATGCCCGCGGTTGTCTGGCCCTCCATACCGGCGGTTGCCAGCATAAACATGCCGAGCGTGGCGACCAGAATGCCGGCGATGTGGTTCCAGCGCAGCTTCTCGGCCAGCAGCAGCGCGCCGAGCAGCAGGGTGAAAAATGCCTGCGCCTGCAGCACTAGCGAAGCCAGCCCGGCTGGCATGCCAAGCTTGATGGCGAGGAACAGAAACGCGAACTGACCAAAGCTGATGGTCATGCCATACACCACCAGCCAGCGCAGCGGAATTGCCGGACGACGCACGAAAAAGATCGCCGGAAACGCCACCAGCGTAAACCGCAGTCCCGCCAGCAAAAAGGGCGGCATGCCCTGCAAACCCAGCTTAATCACCACAAAATTTACGCCCCACGCCACCACGACGCACAGGGCTAACAACATATCTTTCACGGACATACGCATTCCTCAGCGCGGCAATCAGGCGGTTGCCGTCACCGGTGTGGCGATCTCTGCACCGCAGTCGTCGCCGATCAGTCGAAAATAATCATCCACATCCAACGCTACCGAGCGGTCCAGCGCACCGGCGTTAAACCACAGCGTCCCGACATCACGCAGCCGCGCATCCACGCGCAGCGCCAGTCGGTCATCAAAACTAAACGGCGGCACCGCGCCCATCACGCACTGCGTCAGCGCTTGTGCCTGCTCAGGGGTGGCAAACGTCGACTTCTTACCGCCAATGGCACGTGCGGCGTGCTTGAAGTTGATTTTGCAGTCGCCGGGTACGATCGCCAGCAGATAGCGCGGCGCGGCGCCGTCCGGCATGGTGACTTCCAGCACCATCGCTTTGGCCGCCTGCTGGAGATCGTTTCCGCGGATGGCGCTGATCACCTCGGTCTGGCCGATGGCCTCATGCTCCACCACGCGGTAGCGGGCCTGCTGCGCATCCAGCAGCGCAATCACTTTGTCATAGGTTGTCATACTGTCTTCCTCGTCTAAGGCCGGGATTAACTCCAGGCAATGGCGTGCTTCATTTTTTTGTCGGTCAGGCCAAAGAAAAAGCCCATGGTGATGCGCGTGTCGCCTTCAACGCGATCGATTTCATGATAAAACGCGGGATTAAACAGATAGATATCGCCACTGCGCGGCGCGAACTCACAGGTCTCGCTGCCGGCGATGACGCCGCTCTGGTAGCCCAGTTCACCGGGCGTTTTAAAGCGCTCGTCTTCCGGCTGCCATTTCTTATTGAAGATGCGCAGCGCGCCGCCGGCGTTGCACTCCTGCAGGCACACCACGCAGCTCAGCTGATGCAGAATGTGCGTCACCGCCAGACCGCTGCCAGCGGCATCGCGCACGATGTTGTCGTTATGCAGCGGATTCGCGACGCCGTCAGCGTGGAAACGCACAATCGAGCCGGCGTAATCACCCAGTGCCGGTTCGGTGGCGGTTTGCAGACTCTCAAGGCGCAGCGCATGCTGCACCCAGTGGTAAATCTGCGCGCGCAGGTCGTGCAGCGAGGCCGGCAGCGCCGGCTGGATGTCGCGCAGTTCGGTGAAATAGTTTTCCGGCGCGGCGGTATGCTTCGCCAGATACGGGCCGAGCGTGGTCAGCGCGCCATTTGGATAGTGAGAAACCCGTACCTGCTCGCGGCACTGCTGCAGATCAGCCACCACCGCGTTGCGCACCTCTGGCGTGAGGAAATTGCGCAGCACCAGCAGCGGCACGCGCGCGGTGACGATGTCATCCAGCCAGGTGCTTTCGACGAACATATTGGGGTTAATGACGCGAATCTGATTAAAAATGGCCATGGGTTCACTCTCCAAAAGGAATTTCATGAAGTTCATGGTTGCTCATACGGTGCCATGCTGACGCCGTGCCCAGTGTTGAAATAGGTTCAGAGGAGATAAAGGTGCTGTTGTTCTGCTGACAACGATGCAGGGTGAAATAGTCGGGGTAAGGCGTGTCATCAGGATGCCATTGCCACGCCCAGGCCTTCTCGCGGGTGACGAAAATGGCGTTTGCCGCGCTGCCACCCGGCGCCACCCGGGCCATTTTTTCGCGCAGGTAGTCGCGGGTGAAATCGGCGGGCGTGACGCGGTCGACGATATATTCCAGATATTCAGCGGAATCAAAGCGCGACTGCGCCATGCCCAGCTGCGCATAGACGGTCGGCAAAAAGCCGTTGTGCATCATGTACCACTGGGTGGTGCCGCTGGTGCGCCGCAGCGGATGGGAGAACGCAATGCCCTGATTTTTGCTGAGCGTGGCGTGACGCACGTGCACCGCCAGAAAGCGGCTGTGCTGCATGCGCGTGACGTCAATGCCTGGCAGTGCTTCGGCAAAGGTGCCGGTGCCATGCAGCGTACGGATCTGACCGTGCTCCAGCCACAGGCAGCCCCAGCCGTTGGGATGTTGTTTAATCGGGCCATCGTGCGCGGCGGTTTCACCGCAACTCATGGCGCGTGCGGCGTCCAGTACCGCAGCGGCGTCAAACTGGCCGTGTGCCAGAATCATTCTGCACATAGTAAATCTCTCCGTGAGGTCAAAGCGGGAACAGCAAGAAGGGCGTGAAACACCGCCAGAATTTCGTCGCGGCTGGCGGCAGGCAGACGCAGCGTGGCGAGAATCCCGGCGTGGCGCGTCAGATCGGCGTACAGCGATGAGCGTGGCGAGACCTCCAGCGCCGGTAAGTTGAGCGGCGGTAACAGCTGGCCGCGCTGATGCTCGGCAATCCAGCGCTCGGCGGCGTCATACTGCAGCCGCTGGCGCAACCGCAGCCGGCCGACGGCCTGTGACGGTGCGGCGAAGTGCAGTTCAGGCAGGCCGCGTCCGGCTTCAACCTGAAAGGCCACCTCGGCCCAGTTGATGCCGGTGACCTCTTCCACCAGGTTCACCACGCCCATGCCGGACAGGCGAAAGCCCATTTCGAGAAAGTGCGGCTCGCCGTTCACCATAATGAAATCAATGTGGAAAGCGCCGCGCCGGTAGCCGAAGGTTTCACAGCAGAAACTCATCAGGCTGGTGAAAGCGGCGGGCAGCTGCTGCGCCGCCATCGCTACATGGCCGGATTCGTAAAAGCTGATACAGCCGTCGGCCTCGGTATGCTGCTCAATCACCTTCTGGCAGCAGGTCAGCGCCACCGCGTGTCCATTCTCCACCACGCCCTGCAGCGAATATTCGTCACCGGCCAGCCAGCTTTCGACGATAAAGCCGGTAAAGCCGCGTCCGCCATAGTTCATGGTGTCGAGCAGCCGGGCAATCACCGCATCCAGCTGGCTGGCCTCTTCCACCAGCCAGATGCCCAGCCCGCCGCCGCCGTCGACCGGTTTGATCACGCAGGGGTAGAGCAGTGCATCCCGCGCGTCGCCAATGCTGAGCGGTGAGGCAAAGAAGCGAAACTCCGGTTGCGGAAAACGCGGCCAGGCTTTGCGCAGCGCCATGCGCTGTGCATATTTATCCGGCGGGATAAAACCCGGACCGGCATCCGGGCCGGCCAGCAGTTCACGCACCCGGCCAGCGCTGGCGTTGTAAGCCTCAAAACCGGCCAGCACCACCTGTGGATGCTCCAGCAGACCGGCGTGCAGACAGGCATTGAGGACATCCCACGGATTTTCCGGGCGATCGAGACGCACAATCAGATCGAACGGCAGGGCGATGCTGAGCGATTGATAGTCGACAAAATCCCCCATTTCGGCCAGTACGGTAAAATAGCCTTCGCGTTTTGCCACCGCGCAGTAGGGATTTTGCCCGTCGCGCGTGGCGCCAATCTGCAGAAAAATCTTTCTCATCGCGTCGCCTTACCGGGTTAACGCCCGGAAATCACTTCAGTAACGATGTCCTGTAACGCACCGTTGTTAACCTGAATCACCGCTTTGTGCGGGTCGAAACGCAACACGCGCGACAGCGCATCGCCGCGCGCGCCGTCCAGCAGCGAACTCACCGCCGCGCTGCGCCAGCAGTGCCGCATCTGTGCCACGCTGAGGCCAGACAGCTGCGTGAGCTGCTGCGCCAGCGCCACATCCTCGCTCTCTCCGCTCAGTAAGGCGCGCACCGCGGCTTCTTCCGGCGCGGCCGGCAGCTGCAGCAGCCAGGCTTTCAGCTGCTGGCCGGCGGCGATAAACGGTGAATAGATCATGCATACCAGTTGGGTTTCACTGAGGCCGAAAGCATCGAGTGCGAACTGCGCGGCGCGCTGGCGTGCGCGGGCAATCGCGGCGTCATCCTGATAGCGCGCGGCCATCTCATCGATCAGCTGCGGCGGAAAGTCCTTCTGCACCATCAGGCCGAGCGCAAAGCGCACATATTCGCGAATGCCTTCGGCGTAGCTGCGCTGCAACAGCGTCTCCGCACGCAGACCGCGAATATGTGCCATTAACGTCGGGTTGCCGCAGTCCGATTCGGAGAAGCTGAACATCAGCTCGTCGAAGCGGAAATGCATGAATTCGGTCAGCAGCGCCCAGTGCGCGCCAGCCTCATAAGCGGTGTCCTGATAGATGTTGAAGAACAGCGGGTCGCGCGCCAGCTGCCAGGTAATGCGATGTGCCGGCGTGACCTGGTCAGCGCCGTAAATGTCGGCGAAGTAGCGCGCCGCCACGCCGTCCAGCGTGTGCAGAAAGCCGCTGAAGCCGCGCGACTTATCGGCCATCGGCGCATCAAACAGTTTTGACAGGTGGCGCGCCCACGCAAGGTAAGCGGTCTGTTCCTGCGGCGAATCGCCGGTGATGATCACATCGACGCCGCCATCGTAATGCGCCGCCAGGCCAAACGAATTCACCATGCTCAGGTTGCAGGCGTTGCAGAAGGTGGAGCGCGCGTCGGCACGGAAGCGGTGACCATTCATCAGCACATCGTCGCGGTTCTGCTGACGCACGCTCTGCGGCATCGGCAAATGGCGATCGAAGGGACGAATCTGCAGCCCGTCGGTCACCAGGCACTCGGTGAACGCGTCGTCATGGATACGCAGCGCACGATAGACGCGGTCGATGTTTTCCATCACGCTGTCGTTCATGGCGGCATGGCGGTTAGTGCTGATGCGCAGCTGAAACGTGCTGTTGCGCTGTTGCCAGATTAACCCCTGAATGTAACGTACGTAGGCCACCATATAGCTGCTGTCTTTGCCGCCGCCATAGGCCAGCAGTACGCGGTTACGTTCGGGATGGTCGGGATCGGGCAGGGCGGCGAGCAGTCGCTGAGCACAGTGCTGGGCGGAATCGAGAATCGCGGGCGTCAGGTATTCTTCAATTTCACTCATCATCGCGGACAGATTATTCATTTTTCACTTCATCCTTTGGCTAATAAAATCGCCGCTGCCGTGCGGGCGACAACGGGCTGGAAAACGGGCCACGAAGGTGCTGCGTGAAGCTGAATTAACAGATGCAGCCTAAAGTACTTTGAATGTAATCTGATGAATACGCACAGATCAGCACGATATGGGGTGGAACAGATGGCGGGTGAAACGCAGGAACAGGAGAGTCAGAGCAGTCGTTACCGTCAGATCGCTGAGCAGATAAAACAGGCCATTCACAGCGGATCGCTGCCGCCCGACAGCCGTTTGCCGTCGGTGCGCACGCTGGCGACGCAGTATCGCGTCAGCATGACCACTGCGCTGAAAACATTACGCACGCTGGAGGATGAGCACTACGCGGTGGCGCGGCCGAAGTCTGGCTTTTTTGTCGCACCGCGTCCCACAGAGAAAAAAGTGCCGGCGGTATTCAGCGAGCAGCCGCGCGAAGTGGCGCCGCTGGATGAGCAAACCGAACTGCACCTGGCGATGCTGGGATCGGACTGCCGCGTGCGGCTCGATCTGGCCAACGGCGACATCTCGCTCTATCCGGTGAAAAAAATTGGCCTGCTGATGCGGCAGATGGGTTACAGCAAACCGGCGCTGCTCGGTAATACGGTGAAAGGCACCGGCTATGCGCCGCTCAAGGCGGAAATTGCCCGGCGCGCGGTGGATTATGGCTGCAATATCAGCGCTGATGACATCCTGGTCACTAACGGCTGCATTGAGGCGATTTCGCTGGCGCTGCGCGCCACCACGCGGCCAGGCGATATCGTGGCGGTGGAGTCGCCGTGCTACTTCGTGCTGCTACAGATGCTGCACAACCTCAACCTGCGCGTCATTGAAGTGGAAGCCGGGCCGGAGGGTTACGTTAATGTCGCGAAACTCACCGGGCTGTTCCGGCGTAAAGCGGTGCAGGCCTATCTCACCATCAACAACATCAATAATCCGCTGGGCAAAAGCATTCCCAACGAGCACAAGGCGTATATCGCGCGCCAGGCCGATGAGAATGATGTGGTGATTATTGAGGACGATATCTTTGGCGATACGGCTTTCGGCGAGCGCCGGCCGTTTCCGATGCGCGCTTTCAGCCCCAATGCCATCCTGTGCAGCGGCTTCTCCAAAACCGTGGCGCCCGGCATCCGTATTGGCTGGGTGCACAGCACCAAGTACATGCGCAAAATCGCCTCGCTGAAGTACACCACCAGCATGGGTACGTCGGTGCTGTCGCAGGCGGCGATTGCCGAACTGCTGCGCAGCGGCGGTTACGATGCGCACCTGCGCAAGCTGCGGCGCGAGCTGAAAAATCAGATCCACCATATGCGCCAGGCGGTGCTGCGCTACTTCCCGGCGGGCACGCGTGTGTCGGAGCCGGAGGGCGGTTACGTGCTGTGGGTGGAGATGCCGCAACAGGCACTGAACGTGCGCGCGCTGTTTCTCAAGGCGCGCAACGCGGGCATCGGCATCGCGCCTGGGCACATCTTCGCCACCGATCACCGCTACGATCACTGCTTCCGACTCAACGCCGGTTTTGGCTGGAATGCCGAAGTCGAACAGGCGATTCAGCAGCTGGCGCAGTGGTGCCAGCTGTCGTTAAGCGCGGATTAAGCGTTCCAGGCGTTATCCAGCTCTTCCGCCAGAATCTGTACCGCACGCTCAATCTTGTCGCTGTCCGGTACGTAATTCATGCGCATGCACTGATGGGTGTGCGGCCAGGCCTGTTCCAGCCCCGGGAAGAAGAAGTGGCCCGGCACCATCAGCACGCCGCGCGCTTTCAGGCGCTGATACAGCGCTTCGGTGCTGATTGGCAGGTCGCGGAACCACAGCCACAGGAATATAGCGCCTTCCGGTTTGTGGATCAGGCAGCGATCTTCGCTGATATAGCGGCGAATAATCGCGATAGTTTCGCTAACCTTGGCCTGATAGAACGGTTTAATCACTTCCTGCGACAGGCGCAGCAGATCGCCACGCACAATCATCTCGGTGGCAATCGCCGGACCGATGCTGCCTGGCGCCAGGCTGATAATGCCGTTCATGTTACCAATGGCACTGATCGTGCTCTCATCGGCAACGATAATCCCGCAACGTGCGCCCGGCAGGCCCAGCTTCGACAGACTCATGCACAGAATGGTGTTGGGGTTCCACAGCGGACGTGCCTCACTGAAGATGATGCCGGGGAACGGCACGCCGTAGGCGTTATCGATCAGCAGCGGGACGCCGTGCTGCTGTGCCAGCGCATCCAGCTGCAGCAGTTCGTCATCGGTGATGACGTTGCCGGTTGGATTGGTCGGACGCGACACGCAAATCAGGCCGGTCTCATCATTCAGCGGCAGATGGTCGAAGTCGACGTGGTATTTGAACTGGCCTTCCGGCAGCAGTTCAATGTTGGGTTTGGCGGAGATGAACAGATCCTCCTCCAGCCCGGCATCGGCATAGCCGAGGTATTCCGGCGCCAGCGGGAACAGCACGCGCTTTTTGCTGCCGTCGGCGCGGCGGCCGGCAAACAGATTAAACAGGTAAAAGAACGCGCTCTGGCTGCCGTTGGTGAGCGCGATATTTTGTGGCGTCACCGGCCAGCCGAGCTCCTCGCGCAGCAGCGTGGCCAGCGCCTCCAGCAGCAGCGCTTTGCCGCGCGGGCCGTCGTAGTTGCACAGCGCTTCGTTCAGCTTGCCGTCCTGATGCATCTGCAGCAGCAGCTGACTGAAATAATCATTGATGGCCGGAATCTGCGCCGGATTACCGCCGCCCAGCATGATCGTGCCAGGCGTGCGCAGCCCTTCGCCCATATCTTCCATCAGACGAGAGATGCCGGAATGTTGCGTAAATTTGTCGCCGAACTGAGAAAAAGCCATAGGAGGTAAAAACATTGTTATCAGGGGGAAGACCACCATAGCGCCCGCAACCGGCAGGCGCAATGGCTAAAGCCGTGGGATCAGGCCAGGACCTGCGGGTTAACGCAGTTTTTCTCCACTTTACCGCTCAGCGCGGCGATCAGGTTGTCGACCGCATCGCGCGCCATGCCGTAACGCGTTTCATGCGTGGCAGAGCCGATGTGCGGCAGCGCGACCACGTTCGGCAGCGTGAGGATTTCCGCATCGGCCGGCACCGGCTCGACTTCAAACACATCCAGCCCGGCGGCGTGAATAGTGCCGTCTTTCAGTGCGGCGGTCAGCGCCTGCTCATCGACCACCGGACCGCGTCCGGCGTTGATCAGAATCGCGCTCGGCTTCATCAGTTTCAGCTGTTCCGCACCGATCATATGGTGCGTCTGCTCGGTCAGCGGCAGGCTGATGCAGACAAAATCGCTCTCTTTCAGCAGCGTTTCCAGATCGCAGGCGCGCGCGCCAAAGCGGGTTTCTGCCTCTTCATGCTGGCGGCGGGCGTTGTACAGAATGTTCATGCCGAAGCCAAAGTGCGCGCGCTGCGCCAGTGCCAGACCAATGCGGCCCATGCCGAGAATGCCCAGCGTCTTGTGGTGTACGTCGATGCCGAAGTGCTCAGCGTCAATACTCTTTTTCCACTCACCGGCTTTGACCCACTTATCCAGTTCGGCGACGCGACGCGCGGTGCTCAGCACCAGCGCCATCATGGTATCGGCCACGGTTTCGGTCAGTACGGTGGGCGTGTGCATCAGCAGAACGTTGCGCTGGTTGAGCGCATCAACGTCAAAGTTGTCATAGCCGACGGAGACGGTAGAACAGGCACGCAGTGCCGGCATGCTGGCCAGCAGCTCATCATTCACTTTGCCACCGGAGCCCAGCAGACCCAGCGCTGCGGCGAACTGCGCCGCATGCTGTTTCACCGTCTCCGGCGAGACATCTTTCACTTCCGTCACGCTGAAGTGCTGGTCCAGCTTGGCACGCAGGTCATCGGGCAGGCTCTTATACAGAATCACAGCAGGTTTCATTATTTGCTCCCTGTAGAACGTGTGACGGGCGACCTGAGTCGCCCGGAAAAGTCATCGCTTACGCTTTCAGGCGTGCTTCGCCCCGTGAATCGGCGGCGGCGTTTTGTTGGCCGCCGGTTTAACAATCAGCGTCAGCCACACCGACGCCAGTAGCGCAGCACCCATAAAGACATAGGAGGCGGCAGGACTGCCGGTCGCCCCATTAAGATAGCCTACGATCCATGAACCGATGAAGGAACCCAGTGCGCCCATACTGTTAATCAGCGCCATGGCACCGCCGGAAACATTGCGCGGCAGCATCTCCGGAATGATGGCGAAGAACGGGCCATACGGGGCGTACATCGCACCACCGGCAATCACCAGCAGCGCATACGACAGCCAGAAGTTGCTGGAGCCCACCATCCACGAGCCGAGGAACGCCAGTGCGCCAATCAGCAGCAGCGGCCAGACAAACAGCTTACGGTTTTGCGTCTTGTCCGACGTCCACGACACCACCAGCATGGCGATGGTCGCCACCAGATACGGTACCGCCGACAGCCAGCCCGCTTCGACCATGCCCATCTGCGTGCCGTTACGCAGAATCGACGGCAGCCACAGCACGAAACCGTACACGCCGATGCTCCAGGCAAAATATTGCAGGCACAGCAGGATAACGTTGCGGTTGCGGAAGGCTTCGCTGTAGTTGCGCACCGCTTTAATGTTCTCCTGCTCCTTCTGCAGCTGCGCCTGCAGCGCCGCTTTCTCTTCGTCGCTCATCCATTTGGCCTGGGCCGGTTTATCCTGCACCATAAACCACCAGGCAATCGCCCAGATCACCGCCGGGAAGCCCTCGATGATGAACATCTCGCGCCAGCCAAAGGAGTTAATCAGGTAGCCGGACACCACTGACATCCACAGCACCGTCACCGGGTTGCCGAGGATCAGGAAGGTATTCGCGCGGGAGCGCTCGGATTTGGTAAACCAGTTGCTGATGTAGATCAGCATCGCCGGCATTACCGCCGCTTCCACCACGCCGAGGACAAAGCGGATGGCGGCCAGCATCGGAATATTGCTGACGATACCGGTCAGCGAGGCGCAGCCGCCCCACAGAATCAGACACCAGAAAATCAGTTTTTTTACGCTGCGGCGCTCGGCATAGACCGCGCCGGGGATCTGAAAGAAGAAGTAGCCAAGGAAGAACAGGGCACCGAGCAGCGATGACATGCCTTTGGTGATACCGAGATCCTCATTTATCCCTGCGGCAGAGGCGAAGCTAAAGTTCGCCCGGTCCAGATACGCCAGACTGTAGGTGATAAACACGATGGGCATGATATACCACCAGCGTTTTGGCGCGATTGTCTGCGATTTCATGGGTGACTCCTCTGGTTGAGGCGGGCGCATTCTGTGGATGCGTCTCGAAATTAGGGTGTAGAGACAGTTTTAGCGTATTGGCACGGCATCGTAGCGGCGCGATTCATCGCGCGTTGTTGACGTTGCGTCCTGCATGTGCGCAATAAATTGCGCCGCTACGGGTCCGTGCGTTTGTTTAATAATCGCCTAGCGCTGCGCGCGTCGGCAGACCTTCGCTGTCGCCGGCAACCTGAATCGCCAGCGAACCAATTTTGTTACCGCGCAGAATCGCCTGCGGCAGCGATTTCCCTTCCAGCAGTGCGCTGATCAGCCCGACCGCAAAGCCATCGCCCGCGCCGACGGTATCCACCACATTCTCCACGTGGATCGGCGCAATCTGGCCCTGTTCGCCCGCGGCGGTTTTATACCAGGCGCCGTCGCTGCCGGTTTTGATCACCACCGCCCGCACGCCTTTGTCGAGGTAGAAATCCGCGATCGCCTCAGGCTGACGGTAGCCGGTCAGAATCAGCCCCTCTTTTTCACCTGGCAGCACCCAGTCGGCGTATTCTGCCAGCAAATTCAGCTGCTTACGCATATCTTCTTCACTGCGCCACAGCACCGGACGCAGATTAGGATCAAAGGAGATGGTTTTGCCGCGGGCGCGCATCTCTTTCGCCGCATGTTTAGCCAGCGCCAGCGAGCTATCGGAAAGCGCGGCGGCCACGCCGCTCAGATGCAGATGGCGCGCGCTGCCAAAATAGTTTTCGTCGAAATCATCCGGTGACAGGTGGCTGGCGGCGGAGCCTTTACGGAAATACTCCACTTCCGGATCGGAGCCGTCGTCCACGCGCGCTTTGAGCTGAAAACCGGTGCGATAGCGGTTATCAATGGTCACGCAGCGGTGGTCAACGTGCTCTTTCGCCAGCTGCTGCAGGGTAAAACGGCCGAAGCTGTCGTCGCCGACGCGGCTGACCCAGCCCACCTGCAAACCGAGGCGCGCCAGACCAATCGCCACGTTAAGTTCGGCACCGGCAATGCGCTTCGTGAACTGATCGGCTGCGGCGAGATCGCCGGTTTGCCCGGCAATAAACATCGCCATCGCCTCACCAATGGTGACGACATCCAGCTGAGAGGTGTGTGTCATGCTCAACTCCTTACACCGCGCGCAGCAGATCGACATAGTGGCGGGTCACCGCCAGTAAATCTGCGCCGGCTAATGGGAACTCAATACCGCGCGGTGCATCGGCCGGCAGCGCCTGCAGCAGCGTGCGCCAGCTGTCGTCGGCGTCATCCAGCGCAATGGCGCGGAAGCTGTCACCGTGCGGCACCGCCGCCTTAACATGAATGTAGCTCACGTAGCGACTGAGCTGCGCCGCTGCCTGCAGGGCGTCCTCGCCGGTCCAGCGCCAGTTGCCCATGTCGAAGGTCATATCCAGCGGCAGCGCGGCATCGCAGGCGTGATGGAAGAAGTGCAGCATCGGCGTGAGTTTGCTGTCGGGCGTCTGATCGTTCTCCACCACCAGCGTGACGTGCGAGCCGGCCAGCACTTCAATCAGCTGGCGATCGGCCAGCGAGACATAGTGACCCAGCGCCAGCTTGAGGCGCTGAGCGCCCAGCAGCTCAGCTTCCTGCAGGAACTGCGCCAGACGTGGATTGAGCGCACCGTCCGCCTGCCACAGCGCTTCCGGCACTGAATAGCTGACGCTGAGCTGATGCTGACGCAGCGCGTCGCCGAGCGTATGCAGCTGGCACAATTCGTCGTCGCTGAACAGCTCGCGGCGGATCTCGACGCCATCGGCACCGGCTGCTTTAATCAGCGGCAGCAGCGCTGCCTGGCCGCCCAGTTCTGCCACCTTGTGCGCGCCGTAGGCAGCCGTGACCACAATAATTTCCGCTTTCGACATCTTTCCTCCAGCCTGTCTCGCTGTACTGCCCGCCGCACCGTTTTGCGCCGGACAGCACGTTAATGTGCTGTAAAAAGCTTAATGGAACCGGTTCCAAAGGAAAGTAGCAGAGTGCGGAATTATGATCCTGCTCACGAAGTGAGCCGTGAAAAGCGGGATTAGCGCAGCGGCTGGCTGGAGCCGCGCACAATCAGTTCACCGGAGAAAACCTGCTCGCGAATCGGCTGTTCGCTGCCTTCGATACGCGCGATCACCTGCTCCAGCGCGGCATAGCCGATCTGCCAGGTGGGCTGCTTCAGCGTGGTGATACCGACGCCAGCCAGCGCCGCCCACTCCAGTTCGTCAAAGCCCAGCAGGCCAATGCTCTCGCCCCAGCGCAGCGTCAGGCGCTGTAACGCCCGCGCCACCTGTAGCGTCAGCGCACCGTTGGCGGCCATCACCGCGCAGCGTTTGCCCGGATGGCGCTGATGAAACGCCTGCAGCACCTGTTCCAGCTGCGCCGGCTGATGCAACACCACTTCGGCATTCTCTGCCACCACCTGTGGCGCGCCGCTGATGGTATCAAAGAAGGCGGCGAGACGTTCGCGGCGGGTATTGACGCTGCCGAGCGGTTCACTGAGAAACAGCAGCGCTTCATAGCCGTTATCCAGCAGATGCCGGGTGGCGATGCGGGCGGCCTCCGGGTTGTTGAGCCCGACCACGTCGCAGGCGAAGTCGGGAATTTTGCGGTCAATCAGCACCATTGGCAGCATCGACTGCTGCAGACGGTTGAGCACCTCTTCGTGCATCCCGACCGCATTCACCACAATGCCTTCCACCTGATAGCTGCTGAGCAGCTGCAGGTAGTGCTGTTCGAGGTCAACTTCGTTGTTGGTGTTACACATCAGCAGCGTGAAGCCGCGCGCGCGGCAGGCGGCTTCAATGCCGCTCAGCACATCCACCGAGTAGGGGTTGGTGATATCGGCAATGATCAGGCCTATCAGCCGGGTGCGGCCGCGTTTGAGTCCGCGCGCCATCTGGCTGGGGCGGTAGTTGAGGTCGGCAATCGCCTGTTCGATACGGGCTTTCAGATCCGGCGAAAGCAGATGAACTTCGCCATTCAGATAGCGGGAAACGCTGGTTTTACCGGTTTTTGCCGTGCGGGCAACGTCACTGATTGTGGCTCGTGGCGGCCTGGTTTTCATCACATACACCTGATTAATTGCATCAGGCGAAGACTATCACAGCGCGGCACCCGCGCAATCACTGTGCGTCAGAAGTGAGGCGCAGCATTGGCTGCCACAGCGTCTGTAACTGCGCGGGCGGCGCGCCTTCCAGCAGCTGCAGCACCATTTCGGCGACGCGTTCGCCAATCCGCTGCTGTGATGATTGCAGAATCGCGTTGACCGGTTGCGTGATAATCGAGTCGTGCGGCAGACCATCGTACACGTACAGGGGAATTGCCTGCGCGCCGCTCAGACGCCCGGCCTGCTGCAGGGCAATCGCTGCGCCTTCGCCGAGCGGGCTGCAGTCGGTGATGATGGCGTCAGGCTGGATAACGTGCGCCAGCCAGGCACGGGTTTGCTGATAGCCCGCGCGGCGCGAGGGCGGCAGCGCGGCCATCCAGCCAGCCTGCTGCGCGCATGGCGTGGCGGGCAGCGCGTCGATAAACCCCTGCCGGCGGTCAAGAATGTAGGTGCTGGGCTCGTTACCACCGAGATAAGCGATGCGCGTATAGCCCTGCTGCTGGCAGTGCTGCGCCGCCAGTAGCGTTCCGGCATGGTTATCATAATCAAACCAGGCGTAAGGCTGCGGCAGCTGACTGCGCCCCAGCGTAAGAAAGCGAAAACCCTTCTGCTGCAGGCGCTGCAATCGCACATCCTGCGGCGTGGTATGGGTGACAATCAGCGCGTCCAGCATGCCGCTGCGCAGCATGCGCAGCAAATTGCGCTGCTGATCCTGCGGTTTGTCGGGGAGCAACAGCAGATCGATCTCGTGCAGGGCGAGACGCTGATCGAGCGTCAGCAGCATTTCACTGTAGTAGCTGTCGTTGAGTGAGGCATTGCTGACCGGAAACACCAGCCCGACCGCATTGGCACGGCCGGTCTTCAGGCGACGCGCGGCGGCATTCGGGCGATAACCGCGCCGGTCGGCTTCCTCTTCGATGCGTTTGCGGGTAGCAGCGGCGACATCATCAAACCCATTCAGCGCGCGGCTCACGGTGGTCACAGAGAGGCCAAGGGCGGAGGCGATAGCTTTGAGTGACATGATGGCTTTCCACTGATCAAATTTTGATCACGCTAGCATAAAGTCATCGCTGGCTCTATCGTGCTGCGACGTTTACGCGTTATCTGCTGCTTTGCGCGTCAATAAGCGCGTAAAAACGCGTCAAAAGCCGGCCTGCAGCGGCAGACCGGCCTGTGCCTTAGCCCAGCGGACTCAGGGTAATTTCGACGCGACGGTTTTGTGCTTTACCGGCTTCGGTGCTGTTGCTGGCGACCGGGTTATCCGGGCCCATGCCCTGGGTGCGCAGGCGGTTTTGCGCCACGCCCTGCACGATCAGCGCGCTGGCGACGCTTTCTGCACGCTGCTGCGACAGGCGCATGTTCAGCGCGCGCGTGCCGGTGCTGTCGGTAAAGCCGACCACATTGACGGCGGTTTTCGGATACTCTTTCAGCACCATCGCCACGCCGGTCAGCGTATTTGCGCCGGCCGGTTTCAGGTTGGCGCTGCTCGAGTCAAAAGTCACGTTGTTCGGCATGTTCAGCACGATGTTATCGCCCTGACGCGTTACGCTGACGCCGGTGCCGCGCATCTTGTCGCGCAGTTTGGCTTCCTGCACATCCATGTAATAGCCGACGCCGCCGCCCAGTGCCGCACCGGACGCTGCGCCAATGAGCGCACCTTTACCGCGATCTTTCTTTGACGAAGAGAGCACGCCCACGCCAGCGCCCAGCACCGCGCCCAGACCCGCGCCGATGCCCGATTTCCCGGCCTGCGATTCGCCGGTATAAGGATTGGTGGTACAACCCGACAGCGCCACGCTGCCGCTCATTAACAAGGCCAGCGCCAGTACACGCTTTTTCATGAAAAAGTCCCTCATACGGAAACGGGGAAAATGCCCCAAAACGGCACTATTATGCCGTTCAATGATGGGGAAATTCGTGAGGCGCAGTCTTAATTTGTAAACTTTTGCCTTAAAGATTATCGGGATGGCAGAAACAGCTGGTTTGATGATCGTTTATCAGCCCGCAGGCCTGTAAAAAAGAGTGGCAGGTTGTAGGCCCGACGAATTTAAAACCACGCTTCTTAAGCGCTTTAGACAGCGCAATGGCCGGTTCGGAGGTGGTGGGCGCCAGTTTATAATCCGCATAACGGTGCAAAATCGGCTGGTTATCGACAAATGACCAGATAAAGCGGGAAAAGTCTTCACCGGTGGCCTCCAGCGCCAGCAGCGCTTTGGCATTATTGATGATGGCTTCCAGCTTGCCGCGATGGCGGATCAAACCGCTGTTCTGCAGCAGGCGCAGCAGATCGGCCTCATCCATCAGCGCCACCGCCTGCGGATCAAAATCATGAAACGCCTGGCGGTAGTTCTCGCGCTTTTTCAGCACGGTGATCCATGACAGGCCAGCCTGTTGCCCCTCCAGACACAGCATCTCAAATAAGGCGCGCTTATCGGTCTGCGGCACGCCCCATTCCGTGTCGTGGTACGCCAGATAAAGCGCATCCTGTGTTACCCAGCCACATCGCTGCATTGCATCACTCCCTAAGCATGAGGAAAAAGCGGTCAGTCGCTTGACGTTTGAAAGAATCGATTAATAGTTAATCAATGGGTGCCGATAATAACGTCATGGACGTTCGCGCTGCAACCGGGTGAACGCTTCAGGATCATCATCAATTTCAAGGCCAACCCGATCCCTTCCGGCTCGTCAGGAGTCTTTCATGTGGCAGAACAGTCAGCGGACCGGCCAGCGTCTCCTTGCGCTGGCCTTTAGCGGTGGGTGGCTACTGGTGGCGGCCCTGCCGGCGCACGCCTGGGATCAGGCCAGCGAGAGCAGCGCGCCGGATTACAATGCGATACTTGCCGAAAAAATTTCCAGTAATCATCTGATGTTGACAGAAAACCGCGAGAGCGATTTGCTTGATGCCGCGCTCAATCCGCCCGGCGGCGGCATGGCGCTGCACAGCGAAACGGCCAGCGTCGGCAACTCGCCGCTGGTGAACCGCTACTCGGCAGGCTGGAACCTGCCGATGAATGACCGCCTGCGCACCGGTCCGGTGGCGCAGTTTGCTGTCGATGATTCCACCCTGAGCTGCGCCGCCTGCGCGCCGGTCGATCGTAATAACGCCGAACACATCGCTTCACTGGGCTGGCGCGTGGATTCCAGTTTTGGCTGGATATCGCCGTGGGCGCAGGTGAGTTACAGCCATCAGCTCAGCTTCGACGGCACGGCCGCGCCACGCGATCGGCCGGAAGAGATGAACCGGGAAACGAACTGGATGGATGTCAGCGTCGGTGCCCGTCTGCCGCTCGGCCAGAACATGGCAGCGTTCGCCTCCTTTGCCCAGACCGGCGCGGTCAGCAGCGGCGAACAGTTCATTTACAACCTCGGCGTCAGCGCCAGCTTCTGAAGCGGCATGAAATGAGAAGTGGTGCCAGCCAGCGGAAATATAATAAGCGCGCTAATTATTTTCTGATTTGGTATCACAATGCGCGAAAACATTATTCTTATTAGCCGCGAACTGGCGGCCTTTATCATCAGTGGATTGGTGCTGGTCTTCTGTATGGCGATGGTCTACATCGACGTCAACTGGATGAACGATGCACTGCACGAAACCTCTTTCACCGAAGCGACACAGGAGCTGATGCTGGCGGCCATTGCCGCACTGTTCTTCCTCGCCGCCTGGCAGCGACCGCAGCAGCGCAGCGCGCTGATCCTGGTCGGTGGCTTCTTCAGCTGCATGCTGATTCGTGAAATGGATTTTCTGTTCGACGTGGTGCAACACGGCGCATGGCTGTGGTTTGCGCTGGCAACGACCGCGGCCTCGCTGGCGATGGCGCTGCGTCAGCCGCGGCAAATCCTGCCGGGCCTGGCGGCACTGCTGCAGCATCGCAGCTGGCAAATGATGGCCGCCGGGCTGCTGGCGGTGCTGGTGTTCTCGCGGCTGTTTGGCATGCATGAGCTGTGGCAGCAACTGATGCTGGATGGCTATAACCGCGTGGTGAAGAACATGGCGGAAGAGGGCAGCGAGCTGTTTGGCTACAGCCTGTGTCTGGTGGCATCGCTGCGCTATCTGTGGCAAACCCGCCCGGCGCTGGCAACGGCCCGCGCCAGCCGTCGCGTGGTCAGCATTGAGGCGGCTGAAGCGCACTTCGCCTCGCGCTAAATCCGCGCGGTTTTATGGCGATCCCCGGTGCTAAAACAGGTACACTGACCGCTTAGCACCGGGTCGCCGGTGCACCGGGTGAGTCAACGTCAGGTTTCTTCATGTCAGTCAAAATCTTATCTTCAACGCTGGTGGGGCTGGACGGCTTTTGCCACGATCCCCTCACCACGCTGCAGCAGGCCGATAACGGCACGCTGGCGGTGCTGCACAACAATGTTCCGGCGTTTTACGCGATCACGCCGCAGCGCCTCGCGCACCTGCTGGCGCTGGAAGCAGCGGCGCAGCAGCCGAATGATGTCACGCTGGACGACAGCCTGTTTCACAGCGACGCCGCGCCAATCGCCGTGCCGGTGGGCAAGTTCGCCATGTATCCGGGCTGGCAGCCGGACAGCGACTTCCAGCGCCAGGCGGCGATCTGGGGCGTGGCGCTGAGCGAGCCGGTGACCGCCGCAGAGCTGGCGGCTTTCGTCGCCTACTGGCAGGCGGAAGGCCGGCTGTTTCACCATGTACAGTGGCAGCAGAAACTGGCGCGCAGCGTGCAGATGAACCGCGCCGCCAACGGCGGTCAGCCAAAGCGCGATATCACTCAGATCAGCAATACTGATTATGATATTCCCGATGGATTCCGAGGTGAGTAATGAAAACGCCGAACGATCTTTTCAGTCGCCTGAAAAAAATTATGCCCGCGGATGTGCAGCCAAAGTTTAAAAACGGCGCCGAGCTGCTGGCGTGGAATCAGGAGCAGGGCCGGCTGCGCTCAGAAGCGATTGTGCGCGAAAACCGCGCCATGAAGATGCAGCGCATCATGGGCCGCTCCGGCATCCGTGAGTTGCACATGAACTGCTCGTTCGACAACTACCGCGTCGAAAATGACGGCCAGCGCAAGGCGCTCAGTCTGGCGCGTGAATACGCCGCCGGGTTTGAGAACAGCATCGCCAGCTTTGTCTTCTCCGGCCGTCCCGGTACCGGTAAAAACCATCTGGCGGCGGCGATTGGTAACGATCTGATTCTGCGCGGTAAAAGCGTGCTGATTGTCACGGTGGCCGATCTGATGTCGAGCATGAAAGGCACCTTCAGCGGCGGCAGCGACCTGACCGAAGAGCGGCTGCTGCAGGATCTCAGCCATGTCGATCTGCTGGTGATCGATGAGATCGGTATGCAGAGCGAATCGCGCTACGAGAAAGTGATCATCAATCAGATTGTCGATCGCCGTTCGTCGTCAAAGCGGCCGACCGGCATGCTCTCCAACCTCGATCCGGCCGGCATGAACACGCTGCTTGGCGAACGGGTGATGGATCGCATGCGCCTCGGTAATAGCCTGTGGGTGCGTTTTGACTGGGAAAGTTACCGCAGCCGCGTGCGCGGCGACGAGTATTGATACGCGGCAGAAGCGGTAAAAACCCGGTTTTACCGGCGATTAACCGCCGGTGCGGGCTGCTAAACTTACACCTATTACTCTTTGTCAGGTGAGGGTGCGATGAAAGCAGCCGGGAAAGGACCAGCGGTACTTCGACTGAACAACCTCAAACGGGTGATGACGCAGCTGCGCACCACCCGCATCACTTCCCGCCAGGATCTGGCGCTGGCGCTCGACCTGAGCAAAAACACCGTTTCCCTGATTATCGATGACCTGCTGGCGCAGGGGCTGATTCACGAGCTTGGCCCGGTCAGCGTGGCTGCGGCTGGCCGGCCCAAAATTGAGATCGAACTGCGCGCGGGTCAGCTGAAAAGCGCGGGCATCATGGTGGAGCGCCAGGCGATTCACTGGCGCGTGTGCGACTACTTTTCGCGCGTGGTGGCCGAGCAAACCTGGCGCACCGAAACGGCCGATGCCGACGGGCTGCTGCACGAGCTGACGGAAGTGTGTCAGACGCTGCGCGCGGCGCATCCGGCGCTGCTGGGCGTCGCCATCGGTTTTCCCGGCATCATTGATTCTCAGCGCGGGCGGGTGCACTTTTCTGCGCCGCTCGGCTGGCAGGATGTCGATGTGCTGACGCCGCTGCGGCGCGGCGTTGAGCTGCCGCTGCGCATCATGAATAACGTCAAAGCGGCCGCGCTGCTTGCGGTGCAGCAGCTGGAGCTCAATAAAGCGCAAAGCCACTTCTATCTGCGCATCGCCGATGGCGTGGGCGGCGCGCTGGTGGAGCGCGGCGAGGTGTTCAGCGGCAGCAGCTGGACCGCCGGTGAGATTGGCCATCTGAGCGTGCAGCCCAATGGCGCGCGCTGCAGCTGCGGGCGACAGGGTTGTCTGGAGACGCTGGTGAGCCTGCCGGCGATCCAGCAGCAGCTGGCCCGGCGCAAGCCCGGTTTACGCTGGCAGTCTGGCGACAGCGAGCCGGAGATCGTGTATGAGCTGATGGCGCAGACCGGCCGCTATCTCGGCCATGCGCTGAGCCAGGTAATGCAGCTGGTCAATCCGGCCAGCATCATCATCGACGGTCCGTGGAATGCGCAACCGGCGTTTGTGCAGGCGGTACAGCAGGCGGCACAGGCCGGCACGCTGGCGTTTACCTTTGCCCATACCGCGCTGCACTTTCTGCCGCAGCGCATCGATCCGGCCAATGGCCTGGCGCTGGCGGTGATTGAGCACTACGAGCGACCGGTATGACCGGCGGAGCAGCGTTTCTTTTTTGACTCGCCAGCGGGCATAATACGTTGATTGACAGGCTCTCTTTGCGGACCGCGCAATGAAAACGCAGCGCATCACTCTGGACGATATTGCGACTCTCGCTGGGGTCACCAAGATGACGGTGAGCCGCTATCTGCGCACGCCGGAAAAGGTCAGGGCGGAAACGGCGGCGAAAATCGCCAGCGTCATGGCCGAAATCGGCTACGTCGCCGAACAGGAAAACACCGCGGCGTCGCGGCACCCGCCGCCGCGCATCGGCGTGCTCATCCCCTCATTCAATAATCAAATCTTTGCCGATCTGCTGGCCGGTATCGAATCGGTCACCAGCGCCCACGGCTATCAGACGCTGGTGGTCAACTACGACTACAATCCGCAGCGCGAAGAGGAGCAGATTGCCACGGTACTGGCTTTTAACGTGCAGGGATTGATCCTGACCGAGTCGGTGCATACCGTGCGCGCGGAAAAGTATCTTAACGCGGCCACCATTCCGGTCGCCGAAGTGATGGGACTGAGCGAGACGCGCGGGCGCATTAACGTCGGCTTTGATAATTACCGTGCCGGCTACGACATGACCGCGATGCTGCTGGCCAGCGGCAAACGGCGGGTGATTTATTTTGGCTCAATGTCCGATCGCCGCGATCAACAACGCTATGCCGGCTATTGCGATGCCGTGGCGGCGGCCGGATTGCCGGCCGGACGCATCGTACCGAACAAAGTCTCTTCGGTGTCGATTGGCACCGGCATGATGACGCTGGCGCGCCAGCTCTATCCGCAGATGGATGCCATTCTCTGTACCAACGATGATCTGGCGGTCGGCGTGCTGCAGGAGTGTCAGGCGGCAGGCATTGCAGTGCCGCAGGCGCTGGCGATTGCCGGATTCCACGGACTGGAGATTGGTCAGGCGACAACGCCGCGGCTGGCCAGTGTGATTACACCGCGCTTCGAGATGGGCAAAGTGGCAACGGAAATTGTGCTGAAGAAGATTAACCAGCAGCCCACCATTGAACAGGTGGATTTGCATTATCAGCTGTCGATGGGCGCCACCATTTGAGCGGTGGCGCTTTGGTGCAGGCGCGACGTGCGCCTGCATAATTAACGCTTAGTCGCGTGCAGCGGTGGGCGGCACAATCGACGGCTGAGCGTGATGGGTGCGCTTCAGGAAACGGCTCTCCAGCAAATTCCACGAGGTGTAAGCCAGCGCCAGTGTCATCACAATTGTCAGCCCCAGGCCAGCAAACGCGTTGGCATCGAACACACCGAAATGCTGCAGCACCTGAATAATCGGCCAGTGATAGAGGTACATGCCGTAAGAGAGATCGCCGTACTGGCTGATTTTTATCTCTTTACACAGGCTGGTGCAGAACAGAATCACTACCGCCGAAAACGCCACCGGCTCAACGATAAACGCGTAATCCGTGCTCTTGAACAGCAGGAACACCACCAGCGACACAATGGTGATCTCTTTCAGGCGGTCAAAGGTTGGCTGATGCACCGCCAGCAGGCTGCCAAAGAAGAAGTAGGACGACAGCGCAATAAACTGCTTGGCCAGCGTATCGGCTTTCGGGCCGCTGTACAGCGCGGTGAAGTAGAAGTACCAGGCGCAGGAGATAATAAAAATCACGCTCCACACTTTCAGCGGGCTTCGCTTCAGCAACGGCACGATAAAGGGCAGCAGCACGTAGAGTGTCAGCTCGGCTTTGATGGTCCACAGTGAACCATCCAGCGGCTGATTGGGGTTGTCGGTAAACACGCCCGGCAGCGACGGCTGAATAAAGTTAAGAAACGAGAAGTTGGCGACCAGATATTTAAGGGTTTCTTTATTTTTCAGGAAATCCATCAGCGGCAGGGTGGTAAGACACATGCCAATCACAAAACACATGATGATGGTGAAAATATAAGCCGGCAATATACGTTGCGCGCGCTTAATAAAATAGGACGTCAGCGATTTACTTCTTAAGTAACTTTTTGCAATAAGAAAACCACTTATTGCGAAAAATCCTTTGACGGCAAAATCACTATTGAGAAAATGCGCCAGGAAACGGATATCGGCGTTTCTCGTCACCTCAGCGGAATGCACCAGCATTACGATAAAGGCGAGGGAAAGTCGTACGATGTCAAAATTGTTTTTTTCGTTCATGTCAGCATTCTTTCATTGAGTGACGACGTGCCAGGAAAAGCCATGAAAGACTTTGCATGGTTGCTTCGGAATATTCTTATCACAGGTGTTCTGCGTGAGCAGATGCAATCTATTAGAATTTTAATCCTCATAAAAAGCAAGCAATGTTCAGGACCAGTAAAATATTCGGATTTTCCCTGGATGACGATGAGAAAGGGCTTATTAATGAAAAAACGCTAACCAGTTGGCTAGCGTTATTTCTGGACCTAACGGAACAGCTGGAAGGTGCGTGACACCTCATAGCCGACAATCGACTGCTTGCTCGATATGGTGTTGTAGTAGAGATAGTACAGCACCATCAGAATGGTGACAGCCACGGCAAGCACCTTCTTCAGCTTACGGGTTTCCCAGATACACAGCGAAATAAGCACCGGCTCAACCTGCAGCAAATAGTTCGCCAGACGACCACCAGAAGCGTAATCCTGTAGCGCCATCCTCAGGCCACTACCGATGGCAAAAGTGATCACCAGAATGTAATAGGTATTAAACTTTTCCGGGTCGAAATTTTTAATTTTGTCGCTCAGCAGCATGTAGCTGAAGATAAACACGAAGCCGATGTTCTTCAGGTTAGACAGCGTCAGAATACCCTGTTCCTGGCGAGAATCGGCATCGGCATAGCCCATGGCCCTGTCGCCCAGCGCACCGAGGTGGCTGGAGAGCGCGGCGATCAGCGCTGAACTGCCGAGAAACGCCAGCGGCAGGCTGGCGACCACGATAGCAATCGGGATGTATTTGTTTTTACGCACAATCATCGCCAGCGGAATCAGCAGCGCGACAATCGCGGTGGCGTGGCTGATAAACGACAGGATGAAGGTGGTGATCATGCCAGACTTGCTGCGCCGCGACATGTGCCAGACGAAGCCCATCAAAAACGCCGAACATAAACCGAAGCGAATCTGGTTCATGTCTTTGTTGATAAACAGGTGCGCAGAGTAGACGGCGAGGGCCACCAGCGGCAGCGGTGTCAGCTTACGGAAGTAGTGCGCGTTGACACCAACAGCGATGACCGCGAAGACAAAGATGAAAATGTCCGGATTAGCGGTAAAGATGCGTGTCGCACCGGCAATGGCGTAAATGGCTGGTTCATAACGGAATTCCACGACCGCACGCCAGAAACCTTCGATAATAATTTTATCGATAAACTGGGCATAGAAGTCGCGATACTGGAAGTCATCAAGGCCGGTTCCCAGGCCACGAATACCGCCAAAAGTAAAAAGTACTACAACGGCAACAAAATAAAGCCACGTCCTGATTTGCGCTGTGTTTTCATTTTTACTTAACATGATTTCGACAATAGCGACGAAAGTCAGGCTAAGACTTATGATCCAGTAAATTCCCATGGTCACAGATTCTTATAGTTTAAAATTCACTTATAACATACGGCCTTGTTAACGTAAACATGAGAAAAGTCTAATTTTTCCTGGTCCGATATTATATTGAATAGGTTTTGCCATATTTATTTGCTACCGTTTCCACAGATATTTTTCGATGAGTATGTTTTTTTCATTATCTCGCGGGGAGCCGGAGCGTCACTGAGCGATTTTATCCGTTCAGTTTGACTTTTGTTACTGTTTTTATTCAGGATTTGGAGCCAGTGCGATGAGAGGGTTGCGGATATTTAGTCTGTTTTTTTTACTGTATCTTCCGGCCGCGTTTGCCAATAAGGAAATTCCGATCTGGCCAAATGAAGTGTCAGCAAATAATAAATTTATTAATTTTAGTAAAAACCCGGCCATTAATAACCGGGCTGTTACCCACGTCGATGCGCCACAAATGATTTATGTTCCGGCAACAGGAAAAAATAATCATGCGGCGGTGCTAATCATTCCCGGTGGGGGTTTTTCTTATATTATGAAAGATCTCGAAGGGCTGGATGTGGCCAACGTGCTCAGCAAGCAGGGCTACGCTTCATTTGTGTTAATTTATCGTCTGCCACACGACGGTTCAGCGCAGTATCGCCAGCAGGCTTTTGCCGATACCCAGCGAGCGCTGCGGCTGATTCGGGCTGATGCGCAGCAGTATCAGGTGGCGCCGGACCGCATTGGCGTGATGGGCTTTTCCGCCGGCGCGTTCCTTGCCGCCAACCTAAGCAACAATCCCGATGAAGCGAACTATCAGGCGGTCGACGCGCAGGATAAGGTGTCGGCGCGTCCGGATTTCAGCGCGCTTATCTATCCGGTGCTGTCGCTGAAACAGGGCGTGACCCACCCAGGCACGCGCGCGGCGCTGTACGGAAAAGATCTCAGTGCCCAGCAAATGGCGCAGCTTTCGCAGGAGGATCGTGTCAGCGCACACACGCCGCCGACTTTTCTGGTACAGGCGCTGAACGACGGTACCGCCTCACCGCAAAACGCGCTGGGCATGTTCAGCGCACTGCGGCAGAACAAGGTCAACGTGGAGCTGCATCTGTTCCAGCAGGGCGGTCACGGCTTTGGCACCGGGCAGAAGCAACATCTGCCGGTGCAAAACTGGCTCACCCTGTTCCACGCCTGGCAAAGCAGCCTGGTGAAGCGGTAAGCGGGAAGCGCCGCGGTAACGCAGATGCCGCAGAGGAAATGGAATTCCTCCCTGGGCAGTTATACGGTGTCTGCCAGCACATCGTCGGTTAGCCTGGCAAGGATTTGATCATAACTGCTGCACGGCAACTTACCGATCAACACACGGTTATGGTTACCGGCCTGAGCGAGAGGGTGAGCGCTACGTCAAACGGCTGTGTCTCGATAACTCTTTGCAGACGATTTATGAGGCTTCCATTTGATTGCGGTGCACGAAAGCAAATAAATCACTCATGGTTTTGCAGTGAAGTTTATCCATTAACCGGCTTTTATAGGTACTGACGGTTTTATTACTGACGCCCATCCGCGCCGCGATGCGCATATTATTCAGGCCCTTAATAATATGATGAAAAACCTGAAACTCCTGTGGTGACAATGATTCAATCATTTTTTTCTCCGCCTGCGTGCTTTCCTGCTCCATTTGCTGCATAAAACCGCCCAGCGGGAAATAACCATAACCACGTTGTGTCGCCTGAATAGCACTGGCGATCTCTGGCATATCGGTTTTTTTACTGACAAAGCCATTGGCACCGCTGCGCAGGCTCTGCACAGCATACACGTTTTCATTTTTCCCGGAGATAACAATGATTTTTCCTGGAAAACTCTGATCGCGTAACGACTTAACCACTTCAATTCCGTCCAGCGACGGCAGGTCGATATCAATGATGACGATATCCGGCTGCTGCTGCTGAATCAGCGTTACCGCTTCCCGGCCATCGGCGCTTTCGGCCAGCACCGTATGTCCATTTTGTTCCAGCAAATAACGAACGGCCATCCGCGCGATCGGATGGTCATCAACCACAACGACCTGAGCCATAGTTAACCTTTTCCTGATGAGTGAATGACAGGTCAAACTTTAGCCGCTCGTTGAATTATATATATTGCGTATGATCAAGAACAATAAAATAATTGTTTGTAGTCTATGTCCTACAAGATTAAATTAATTATAAAAGGGAAATGGTTATTCCGCCTGGAGGAGTTATCTTTCCTGGTGGGAAATAAATATTCCCTTTCTTTCACTCAGTTCATTAATTAATTAACTGATGCCCAATCGCCTTTTCACCGTAATTTCTTTTACTGTGGCGGTCTGCCTTTTCCCATTTGGCAGCCTGATTAACGCGGATGCCTGGTCAGGGCGCCATCAACCCTCAGCCGGGATAAATTGTTGCCGCCAGCATGGTTTGCTACAGTAGCGGGAATTTCAGAGGAAACGTCCATGCCACGCGATAACCGCCTGTCCCGCTCGCTGCACGCGCTCATTCATCTTGATCGTCACGTTAAACGCGCTACTTCCGATGCCATGGCAAAAATGCTCGGCACCAACCCGGTGGTGGTGCGTCGCATGATGTCAGGGCTGCGTGAAAAGGGGTATCTGGTGTCGGAAAAGGGGCACGGCGGCGGCTGGGAGCTGCGCGCGGACCTGCGCGATATCACGCTGCTGGATGTGTACCAGGCCATCGGCTCACCGGCGCTGTTCAGCATTGGCCCGGCGGCCGATCCTTCGCCCTGCCTGGTGGAACATGCGGTAGACGCCCGGCTCGACCAGGCGCTGGGTGAAGCCGAAGCGTTACTGCTGCAGCGCTTTAGCCAGATTACCGTGGCGGACATCGCCGACGATTACCTGCAAAAAATGGCCAGCCTCGGGCTGGATCCGCACACCTTTCCGCGCTGCAGCGACTAACCCGCGCGGCCGTTAATCCTGCTTCTGCAATTTGATCTGCGCGTCATGCTTCATCACATGCGTGGTGACGGCGGCCTGAAACACTTTAAACATCATACCGCTGACAAACGTGGTCAGCGTCAGCGTGATGAAGGCTGTCATGAACCAGTCGACCAGCGGCCAACCGCTGTTCAGCAGCGTTGGGTGGTAAATCAGCATCGCGGCAAACACCACCCAATGGCTCAGGCAATAGAAACAGTGAAACAGATGACCGAGCAAGGCGTGTTTGCGTGCGGTCCAGGCGCGCAAACCGGCAAACAGTTCGGTCTGCGTCATGGTCATCGCGATGCTGGCTGAGGCCAGCGCAATCGCCAGGCACACACCCATGTCAGAGAGTAAAAAGGCATGCATAGATTTTCTCCTTTGTGACGATTGGCGCAGCGGAAAGAACGGCGGCTTATCTTTCATGTAACTTACGATATTACATGATGTGCGCTGACGCAACAGCGTGTTCTCCCCGGCAGAGTAGTGATATGCAAATTGGCGAGTTATCGCTATTTATTGGCTTTATGCGCAAACACAGCCAGTCGTCCTGTTTTTACAATGTCCCAGATTGAGTCGCACCACGGCATCAGGAGGAGAGGATGGATATTCACGCAGCCTTTATGCATCAGCTGATGATGTGGATAGAGGCGAATATTGAACAAAAGCTCATGCTGGAGACGGTCGCGCGGCGGGCCGGTTATTCGCAGTGGCATTTGCAGCGGCTGTTCCGCAGCTATACTGGCGTGGCGCTGGGAACCTATATCCGTGAACGGAAGCTAACGGCTTCCGTCATCACCCTGCTCAGCAGTAACACGTCGCTGATGCAGATTGCGCTGCAGTTTGGCTTCGATTCACAGCAAACCTACTGCCGCACCTTTCGGCGCATGTTTGACCTGCCGCCGGGCGCTTTTCGTCGCAAATACCGGCACAGCCTGCCACCGATTGACGGTCCGGCTAGCCTGCTGATGCTGCATTCGCAGAGTCGGCTGGCGTCGTAAAGTATTTGCCTGGCGTTGAGCCGAAGGCGGCGCGAAACGCGCTGATATAGCTGCTGACGCTGTCGAAGCCCACCTGCCAGGCAACCTGCTGCACGCTGTGGCCCGCCGCCAGCCCTTCCAGCGATTTCAGCAGGCGCGATACCTGACGATATTTACTCAGGCTCATGCCAACCGCGCTCGACCAGTGGCGACTCAGGCTGCGCGCGCTCAGACCAGCCCACTGCGCCAGCTCCGGCCCGGTGCGTGTATCAGCCGGATCGTCCATCAGCAGGCGTGCAATCTGCCGCAGGCGTGGCTCTTCCGGCAGCGGCAGGGTGAGTTCCTGCGGCGTGGATTCGTACAGTTCATCAAGAAACACCTGACCCAGCCGGGTATAGCGCGCGCTGCTCCACAGTTCAGGCTCCAGCACCGCCAGCCGTTCTGCCAGCGGCTCCAGCACGGTCGGGCAGGAGAGCAGCACCGGCCGATCCGGCAGCGGCGCAGCCAGCGCTTCGTCAATCAGTACCGTCCAGCCCAGCACGCGCCCCGGCCCGACAAGGGCATGGTCAAACCACGGCGGAATCCAGCCGACCAGCCGCGGCGGATTAGCAAAAATGCCCGACGAGGTGTTCACCGTCATCAATCCCTGGCGCAGACAAAACAGCTGACCGGCGGCATGACGATGCGTGCGTCGCTCGCGATCCAGCTCCTTCGACAGTGACACGGCAATGACTTTGGGCGCATCCGGTCGCATCAGCCGCTGGCGCAGCTCTTCCTTACGCGGATCGCCAGAGAACGGAAGGTTGTCGGATGGATGGATGAGCATGGCTGGGCCTGAGTGGTGAGTGGCGGAAGATCACAGGAGTCGAACCTGCCCGGGACCGCTGGCGGCCCCAACCGGATTTGAAATCCGGCCGCCTCACCGGAGACGACGATCTTCCTTTGAAGATGCCGCGCAGTATAGCGGCAATTGGCGGCAAAATCTTGATCGCAGCGGGGCGTTATTGCACCTTCTCGCCGTGATGCTGCCGATACTCCTTTGGCGTGGTGGCGTAGCTTTTCTTAAACACCGAATAGAAGTACTGCAGGGAAGGATAGCCGCACATCTGCGAAATTTCATTAATATTCAATGAAGAGCAGGCCAGCAGTTCACGCGCTTTCTCCAGCTTCTCCCGGTGAATCATGGCGTGAATGGTGTCGCCGGTCTCATCGCGAAAACGCTTTTCCAGATTGGAGCGCGACATGCCAATCGCATCCAGCACCTGTTCGACCTTGATGCCTTTACAGGCGTTAAAGCGGATGTAATGCATTGCCTGAATCACCGCCGGATCGCGCAGCGAGCGAAAATCGGTAGAGCGGCGGGCAATGACTTTTACCGGCGGCACCAGAATACGTTGCAACGGCAGCGTTTGCCGATCGAGCAGACGATGCAGCAGTTTGGCGGCCTGATAACCCATCTGGCGCGTGCCCTGGGCTACCGAAGAGAGCGCCACGCGGGACAGATAGCGCGTCAGCTCTTCGTTATCGATACCGATTACGCTGAGCTTCTCCGGCACCGGAATTTTCAGGTGTTCACAGGCCTGTAGCAAATGACGCGCACGCGCGTCGGTCACCGCGATAATGCCGGTCTGCGGCGGCAGCGTTTGTAGCCAGTCGGCGAGGCGGTTTTGCGCGTGCTGCCAGTTTTCCGGCGCGGTTTCCATTCCCTGATACACTACGCCCTGATAGCGCTCGCGCATCACCAGCTGGCGAAACGCCTGCTCGCGCTCCTGCGCCCAGCGTTTGCCACTGGCGGCGGGCAGGCCGTAAAACGCAAAGCGATGAATGCCTTTCTCTTTCAGATGCAGAAAGGCACTCTCCACCAGCGCAGCGTTGTCGGTGGCGATGTAGTGCACCGGCGGATAATCCTGCTGCCGGTGATAAGAGCCACCAACACCGACAATCGGCACCGGCACATTGCTGAGCAGGCTCTCGATCGAGCTGTCGTCGTAATCCGCAATGACGCCGTCGCCCAGCCATTCGCGGATGTTGTCGATGCGGCAGCGGAAATCCTCTTCAATGAAGATATCCCAGTCGGTTTGCGAAGCCTGCAGATACTCGCCGACCCCTTCCACCACCTGACGGTCATACACCTTGTTGGCGTTAAACAGCAGCGTAATACGGTAACGTTTTTCGTGCATCGTGGCGCGCTCCCTTAAACCTGTTGCGCATTGCATAGCACGGCGGAAAAGGCAGCAGAAATTGTTTGCGCCACATTGTGATCGCCCACGCGATTACACCCGGCGGCGCGTAGCCGTATCCATCCACACCGCCAGCAGTAAAATCGCCCCTTTAACGATGTACTGCCAGAAGGTCGGCACGTCCATCATGCTCATGCCGTTATCCAGAGACGCCATGATGAAGGCGCCCATCACCGCGCCAGCCACCGAACCGACGCCGCCCGCCAGGCTGGTGCCGCCAATCACGCAGGCAGCGATGGCGTCCAGTTCGGCAATATTGCCCGCCGAGGGCGAGCCAGCACCAAGACGTGAACTGAGGATCAGGCCGGCAATAGCCACCATGACGCCGTTGATGGCGAACACCGCCAGCTTGGTGCGTGCCACGTTGATGCCCGACAGGCGCGCTGCATCAATGTTGCCGCCGATGGCGTAAATCCGTCGTCCGAAGGCGGTGCGCGTGGCCATAAACATGCCGCCGAGCAGCAGCAGTGCCAGCAGCAGGACCGGTGTCGGCACGCCGCGGTAATCGTTCAGCAACCAGATGGCACCCAGCACCAGAACAGCGGTAATCGCCTGGCGTGCCACCGTGCCGCTGGCGGCCGGTTGTGATAACCCCAGCTGCTGGCGACGCAGCCGCAGCCGCCATTGCCAGAGAATAAACAGTGCCAGACCGGCGAAGCCGAAGCCAAAGCCAACGCCGCCGGGCAAATAGCTTTGCCCGATCTGCGACATCGCCGGCGTCGTTGGCGCAACGGTGGTGCCATCGGTGATACCAACCAGAATGCCGCGAAACGCCAGCATGCCCGCCAGCGTGACGATGAACGAAGGCACTTTACGGTACGCGACCCACCAGCCATTCCAGGTGCCCAATAACAGGCCAAGCACCAGCGTTACCACGATGGTCAGCGGCAGCGGCCAGCCGAGCCAGACGTCAAAGATGGCCGCGGCACCGCCCAGCAGGCCCATCATCGAACCGACGGAAAGGTCGATCTCCGCCGAGATAATGATAAACACCATGCCCACCGCGAGGATGCCGGTGATGGCGGTCTGGCGCAGCAGGTTAGAGACGTTGCGTGGGCTAAGCCAGGCACCGTCGGTGGTCCAGGTGAAGAACAGAGCGATAAGCGCAATCGCTCCCAGCATCACCAGCACCTGCAGATTGAAGCGCGGAAACTTGCCCGGCGCTGGCTTGCCCGGGGTACCGGACAGGCTCTGGCTACTTTCAGTTTTAAGCATAATGTTCGCTCCGCAGGGCAGCTTCCATGACCTGCTCCTGAGTCAGGTTGTCGTTAATCAGATCGGCTTTGATTTGCCCTTCGTGCATCACTAATACGCGGTCACTCAGACCCAGCACTTCAGGCAGTTCGGAGGAGATAACAATCACCGCGATGCCCTGCTGCACCAGCGCGTTAATCAGCAGATAGATCTCCTGGCGAGCGCCGACGTCGATGCCGCGCGTCGGTTCGTCCAGAATCAAAATGCGCGGATTGAGCAGCAGGCATTTGGCGAGGATCGCTTTTTGCTGATTGCCCCCGCTGAGTCGGCCAATCGCCAGCTCGGGTGAGGAGGTTTTGACACGCAGACGGCGGATAGCATCGTTGATCGCCTGCTGCTCCTGGGCTTCATCCAGCGTGGAGAAGCGATGGCTGTATTGATCCAGCGCGGCCAGCGTGATGTTTTTCCCCACGCCCATCAGTGGCACGATGCCATCTTTTTTCCGGTCCTCCGGCACCATGGCGATGCCGTGCGCAATCGCTGCCCGGCAATCGTCGATCTTCACCTGCTGGCCATCAATCCAGATTTCGCCCTGCCAGCGACCGGGCCAGACACCAAACAGGCACTGGACCGTTTCGGTGCGTCCTGCGCCCACCAGCCCGGCAATACCGAGAATTTCGCCGCGCTTCAGGCTGAACGACACATTATTGACGCGGCGCACGTGGCGGTTGACCGGATGCCAGGCGGTGAGGTTTTCCACTTTCAGTACCGTTTCGCCGATCTCGTGTGGCTGGTGCGGATAGAGTGCGGTGAGTTCGCGGCCCACCATCATCGTGATGATGTCATCTTCACTCAGCCCGGCCGCTGGCCGTGTGGCGATGTGCTGGCCATCGCGAATCACACAGATGGTATCCGAAATCGCTTTGACCTCATTAAGCTTGTGGGAGATGTAGATGCAGGCAATACCGTGCTCGCGCAGGTTAGTGATAATCCCAAGCAGCACTTCGGTTTCCTGTTCGGTGAGCGACGAGGTCGGCTCATCAAGGATCAGCAATCGCACCTGCTTATTCAGCGCCCGCGCGATCTCTACCAGCTGCTGCTGGCCGAGGCCGAGCTCGCCAACCTTAGTGGCAGGCGAAACGTTAAGTTTGACCCGCTCCAGCAGCTGCTGGCAGCGCAGCGTCATGGTTTCATCATCGACCATACCGAAGCGACCCAGCTCGGCACCGAGGAAAATGTTCTCCATGACCGTAAGCTGCCGCACCAGCGCCAGCTCCTGATGAATAATCACAATGCCTTTGCGCTCGGTGTCGCGAATGGTTTGCGCCTCGATGCGATCGCCGGCAAAGCGAATTTCGCCGTCAAATTCGCCGTGCGGGTAAAGCCCGCACAGCACTTTCATCAGCGTCGATTTGCCCGAGCCGTTCTCACCGCACAGCGACATGACTTCACCGGCTTCGAGCCGCAGGCTGACGGCGTCCAGCGCTTTCACCGCGCCGAAACGCTTGGTGATGTTGTTCATTTCCAGCAGCATCGATCTGCTCCTTCGCGTTTCAGGCGCTTAGAGTTCGCTCTGTTTATGGAAGCCGTCTTTCAGTACGGTGCTTTCGATGTTGTCTTTGTTGACCGGAATCGGCTTCAGCAGGCGCGACGGCACCTCTTTCAGGCCATTATTCAGCTTGCTGTTGCTGGCGGGGGTTTTGCCATCACCCAGTTCCACCGCAATTTTTGCCGCTTCGGTGGCGAGTTCGGTGATGGGTTTGTACACCGTCATGGTTTGCGTGCCGTTCATGATGCGTTTGATGGCGGCGAGATCGGCATCCTGACCGGAAATGGCGACTTTGCCCGCCAGTCCCTGCGCGCTCAGCGCCTGAATGGCCCCACCGGCGGTGGCATCGTTGGAGGCAACGACGGCATCAATGTGGTTGCTGTTAGCGGTCAGCGCGTTTTCCATGATTTTCAGCGCATTCTCTGGCAGCCAGGCATCGACCCACTGATCGCCCACCACTTTAATGCTGCCGTTATCGATGTAAGGTTTTAACACTTTCATCTGGCCGGCACGGAAAAGACGCGCGTTATTATCCACCGGCGATCCGCCCATCAAAAAGTAGTTCCCTTTAGGTACCTGTTTAACCAGACTTTCGGCCTGCAGTTCGCCGACCTTTTCATTATCAAACGAGATATAAAAATCGATATCAGCATTATTAATCATGCGGTCATAAGCGAGGACTTTAATGCCTTCGCGTTTCGCTTCGGCCACCACATTACTCAATACCTGACCGTTATAAGGAATGATGACCAGCACATCGACACCGCGGTTGATCATATTTTCAATCTGCGAGATTTGCGTCTCTTCATTGCCGTTGGCCGACTGGACAAATACTTTGGCCCCAGACTTTTCCGCCTGGCTGACAAAAATGTCCCGGTCTTTCTGCCAGCGTTCCAGACGTAAATCATCGATCGCCATACCGATTTTCACTTCTTTCGCCAGCCCGGCGTGGCTGAACAGGGCCAGTGCAGCGCTGAGGGCTAACAGCGTGTGTCTCATTTTCATCATGGTCATCCTGTAGGTTGAGGCTATTGTCGTTGTAAGGCTATGAACCAGGGCGGATGAATTGTTGCCCTGCGACGTGAACAACATCAATTACTGATTTTTATCCTGCTATTACGTTTTTTTGTTTATTTGTGATTCTTTGAGCGCGATCGAAATTTTACGCGGCCATCTGTTAAATCTTGCAGCGGCGCTGCGCGCCGGCACGTGATGTAATTAAATACATGGATTTGCGAGCTGCCGCACAAATAATAATTATCTTAAGTTCAGTGTGAAATATCGTAATTGAGCTGAACGCTTACGCCTCCGCAAAATAACGCTTCACTGCTGACCATTCGGGTCTGATGCTAAGGAGCACAACATGCACGCTTATTTCGACCAGCTTGAGCGCGTTGGTTATGAAGGGGCCAATACCACTAACGCACTGGCGTTTCGTCATTACAATCCGCAGGAAGTGATTCTGGGTAAAACCATGGCGGAACACCTGCGTTTTGCCGCCTGTTACTGGCACACGTTCTGCTGGAACGGTGCGGATATGTTCGGCGTGGGGGCCTTTGATCGCCCGTGGCAGAAAAATGGCGATGCGCTGCAGCTGGCGAAGCTCAAAGCGGATGTCGCGTTCGAGTTCTTTTACAAACTCAACGTGCCTTATTACTGCTTCCATGATGTCGATGTGTCACCGGAAGGTGATTCGCTGCGCAGCTACCAGGAAAACCTGGCGGTAATGACCGATAAACTGCTGGAAAAACAGCAGGAAACCGGCGTCAGATTGCTATGGGGCACCGCGAACTGCTTTACGCATCCCCGCTATGCGGCCGGCGCGGCGACCAGCCCGGATCCGGAAATTTTCGCCTGGGCAGCCAGCCAGGTGTGCAGCGCGATGCAGGCGACGCAGACGCTGGGCGGTGAAAACTATGTGCTGTGGGGCGGACGCGAAGGGTACGAAACGCTGCTGAATACCGATTTGCGGCAGGAGCGCGAGCAGATCGGGCGCTTCATGCAGATGGTGGTGGAGCACAAGCATAAAATCGGTTTCCAGGGGATGTTGCTGATTGAGCCGAAGCCGCAGGAACCGACTAAACACCAGTACGACTTTGATGTTGCGACGGTCTACGGTTTCCTCCGGCAGTTTGGCCTGGAAAAAGAGATCAAAGTGAATGTGGAAGCCAACCATGCCACGCTGGCGGGTCACTCTTTCCATCATGAAATTGCGACGGCGATTGCGCTGGGCATCTTCGGTTCAGTCGATGCCAACCGCGGTGACAGCCAGTGCGGCTGGGATACCGACCAGTTCCCGAACAGCGTCGAAGAAAACGCGCTGGTGATGTACGAGATCCTCAAAGCGGGCGGGTTCACCACCGGCGGCTTAAACTTTGATGCCAAAGTACGGCGCCAGAGCACCGACAAATACGATCTGTTTTATGGCCACATCGGCGCGATGGATACCATGGCGCTGGCGCTGAAAGTGGCGGCGCGTATGGTGAGCGATGGTGAGCTGGATAAGCGTGTGGCGCAGCGCTATAGCGGCTGGAATGGTGAGTTCGGTCAGCAAATTCTGAAAGGCGAGTTTTCTCTTGCCTCGCTGGCGGCGCATGCTCAGCAACAGCAACTCAATCCGCAGCATCGCAGCGGACGCCAGGAGCAGCTGGAAAATCTGGTGAATCACTATCTGTATAATTTCTAATCCATCGGGAGCGAAGCATGGTTATCGGGATCGATTTAGGCACCTCCGGCGTCAAAGTGGCGCTGCTGGATGCGCACGGCCAGGTTCAGGCAACGGCCAGCGCGCCGCTGCAGGTGACGCGTCCGCAGCCGCTATGGAGCGAACAGGATCCCGAAAGCTGGTGGCAGGCCACCGATAGTGCCATGCAGGCGCTGGCGCAGCAGCACGATTTACGCCACGTCAGCGCCATCGGCTTTAGCGGCCAGATGCACGGCGCGACGCTGCTGGACGCCGCGCATCAGGTGCTGCGTCCGGCGATATTGTGGAACGACGGGCGCAGTAGCGCGCAGTGCCACGAGCTGGAGCAGCGCGTGCCATCGTCACGTCAGATTACCGGCAACCTGATGATGCCGGGTTTTACCGCGCCCAAATTGTTGTGGGTGCAGCAGCATGAACCGGCGATATTTGCGCAGGTAGCAAAAGTGCTGCTGCCGAAAGATTATCTGCGCTGGCGGATGAGCGGCGATTTTGCCACCGATATGTCAGATGCGGCGGGAACGATGTGGCTGGATGTGGCACAGCGCGACTGGAGCGATGCAATGCTGGCGGCGTGCGGGCTGAACCGCAGCCACATGCCGCAGCTGTTTGAAGGCAACCAGATTACCGGCACGCTGCTGCCGGAAATTGCGGCGCGTTGGGGGATGGAGCCTGTGCCGCTGGTGGCCGGCGGCGGCGACAATGCGGCTGGTGCCGTCGGCGTTGGCATGGTTGAGCCAGGGCTGGGCATGCTGTCGCTCGGCACCTCCGGCGTCTATTTTCTGGTGAGCGAAGGCTATCTCAGCAATCCGCAACGCGCCGTGCACAGTTTCTGTCATGCGCTGCCGCAGCGCTGGCATCTGATGTCAGTGATGCTGAGTGCCGCCGCCTGTCTGGACTGGGCCGCTGCACTGACCGGCTGCGATGATGTGCCGCACCTGCTGGCCGAAGCTGAACGCGCCAGCGCGCAGGCCACGCCGGTGTGGTTTTTGCCTTATCTTTCCGGCGAGCGCACGCCGCACAATAATCCGCAGGCACAGGGAGCTTTCTTTGGCCTGACGCACCAGCACGGCCGGCCGGAACTGGCGCGCGCGGTGCTGGAAGGCGTGGGTTTTGCGCTGGCGGAAGGCATGGATGCGGTGCATGAGTGTGGCGTACTGCCCAACACGGTGATGCTGATTGGCGGCGGTGCGCGCAGCGCGTACTGGCGGCAGATGCTGGCGGACATCAGCGGACTGACGCTGGATTATTGTCACGGCGGCGAGGTGGGGCCGGCGCTCGGTGCCGTACGTCTGGCGCAGCTGGCGGTGGACCCGGCCAGCGAATGGCCGGCACCGGCGTTAGTGCAGCGCCATCAGCCGGACGCCGCGCAGCATCAGGCCTATCAGCCGCGCCGTGCGCGCTTTGCGCAGCTATATCAGCAGCTGTTACCACTGATGTCCTGATTTGGCTGACGCATGGCCGGATGAGGTCGCAAGGCTTGAACAGAGTCGGGTATGATGGGAAGAATCGATGAAGATACGTGGCCGGATTTGGCTGCGCATCTTCACCCATCGTTACCCCTTCATCGCCTGAGGAACCCACCATGCCGCAGCCCGTCTATTTTCTTGTCCTGCCGGGCGTCATGGCGCTCGACCTCACCGGGCCGGCAGAGACGCTGCAGCTGGCGGGAGGACATTTTGCGCTGCACTACATCGGCCCGCAGGCGAGCGTCACCTGCTCGACCGGCATGACCATTGCTGATATTGCACCGCTGCCCGCCACGCTACCCGATAACAGTCTGCTGATTGTGCCTGGCGTGTTCGATTCCCGCATCTGGTTCGATACCGGGGCTGCCGGGCAGGCGCGCGACTGGCTGCGCCAGCAACACGGCGCGATTCATACGCGGCGTATTACCCTCGTGTGTATTTGCTCCGGCGCGCTGCTCTCCGCGCAGGCTGGCCTACTGGATGGCGTACAGTGCACCACGCACCATGATGTGTTGCCGCGCCTGAAAGCTGCCGCGCCGGCTGCGCTGGTGAAAGACAACCGCGTTTTTGTGGAAGATGCCGGCATCTGGACCAGCGCGGGAATTACTGCGGGTATCGATCTGGCGCTGCACCTGATCAACCGTCTGTGCGGCGCGCGGCAGGCGCTAACGGTGGCGCGGGAGATGGTGGTGTGGTTCCGCCGCTCGGGTGACGATCCGCAACTGTCGCCGTGGCTACGTTATCGTAATCATCTGCATCCGGCGATTCATCGCGCGCAGGACGCGATGATTGCACATCCGGAACATGACTGGTCGCTGGGCGCGCTGGCCGAACGTGCCCACGTCAGCGAGCGCCATCTGACGCGCCTGTTTCGCCAGCATCTGGGTATCAGCGTGCGGGAATACCACGAGCAGCTGCGGCTGGTGATTGCGCGCCAGCGCCAGCAGCAGGGGGAGGCGGCGGAGAAAGCGGCGCTGGCCGCCGGCTTCTCCTCGGCACGCCAGCTGCGCCGCGCCCGGCAGCGCTGGGACGATCAGCTCACCAGGTGATGCTTGTCCACGCGTTTTAGCAACATCGCCAGCAGCAGACTGCCCAGCAGGGTTACGCCAAAGACCCACGGCAGATCCAGCCACGGCCGTGACATATCGTCGTAATGATGGGTACGCAGATAGTGAATGAACAGCGCATGGAAACCATAAATCGGCAGCGAATAGCGTGAAATGGTCGCCAGCAGCGGCAGCGGCCGGTGGTTCAGCACATTTTTAAACAGCACCAGCAGGCTTATCGCCGCGATAAACACCAGTGGGCCACAGTAAAGATACCAGGTGTCATTAAACGCGCCATTAATCTTCAGCATCTGTCTGGTGCCGAGCGCGATACCGATGACGCAGGCGATAAAACTCAGCCCGGCCAGCCAGCTGATGCCGCGCCTGTCGGTATCCATCACGCCAATCGCCCGTCCAAGCAGCGCGTACAGCAGGTAGTAAATCGAGTCGCCGCTGACATACAGATTGACCGGCAGCCAGTGGAACGGACCCAGCGACTGGCTGACGGTGTTCGGATTGGCGATCACCGCGAGGACCAGCACCAGCAGCGCCACATAGCGCGGCGGCACGTTTTTCACCTGAATCAGCGGAGACAGCAGGTAGATGCCGATAATGGCGAAGAAGAACCACAGATGGTAGAACACCGGCTTCTGCAACAGTTTCAGCAGCGATCGGCCTTCGCTGATCGGCGTCAGCCAGGTGATGTAGGCCAGCGCGACGGCGCTGTAGAACAGCAGGCACAGCACAATGCGCAGCAGATGGCGGCCCTGCGCGCTGCGTTCGCCAAAGAACAGATAACCGGAAATCATGAAGAACAGCGGCACGCAGACGCGCGAAGCCGAGTTAAGCAGATTGGCGACGTCCCAGCTGGGTCCGGTGACTGCCATCGGTCCGGTGATGTACCAGGTAGTGGTGTGAATGACGATCACCATCAGACAGGCGACCGCGCGTAAGTTATCAATCCAGCAGATTTTTTGCGACATGGCTTCCTCGTGCGTACTCCGTGCGAAGAAGGGTAGCCAGTGCACAGCGGGCCAACAACCCCCGCAGCCTGGATTTCGGAGCTCTCTGTTAACCGCCGCACAACCGCAGCCGCCTGCGCCAGGATTTCCGGCTGCACAATGCGCGGTCAAAGGGTATACTGTCGCACTCTTTTTAAATCCACCCGTATCGCGTGCGAATTCAACATGCAAAAGTTTGATACCAAGACCTTTCAGGGCCTGATCCTGACCTTGCAGGATTACTGGGCGCGTCAGGGCTGCACCATCGTCCAGCCGCTGGACATGGAAGTGGGCGCTGGCACTTCTCACCCTATGACTTGCCTGCGTGCTCTCGGGCCAGAGCCAATGGCGAGCGCCTATGTGCAGCCTTCGCGCCGTCCCACCGATGGCCGCTACGGTGAAAACCCGAACCGTTTACAGCACTACTACCAGTTCCAGGTGGTGATTAAGCCGAACCCGGACAACCTTCAGGAGCTGTACCTCGGATCGCTGAAAGAGCTCGGTATCGACCCTGGCGTGCATGACATTCGCTTCGTCGAAGATAACTGGGAAAACCCGACGCTGGGTGCCTGGGGTCTCGGCTGGGAAGTGTGGCTGAACGGCATGGAAGTCACGCAGTTCACCTACTTCCAGCAGGTCGGCGGCCTGGAGTGTAAGCCGGTGACCGGCGAGATCACCTACGGTCTGGAGCGCCTGGCGATGTACATCCAGGGCGTGGACAGCGTGTACGATCTCACCTGGAGCGACGGCGCGTTCGGCAAAACTACCTACGGTGACGTGTTCCACCAGAACGAAGTGGAGCAGTCGACCTACAACTTTGAGTACGCCGACGTCGATTTCCTGTTCAGCTGCTTCGAGCAGTATGAAAAAGAGGCACAGCAGCTGCTGGCGCTGGAGAAACCGCTGCCGCTGCCGGCTTATGAGCGCATTCTCAAAGCCGCGCACAGCTTCAACCTGCTTGATGCGCGCAAGGCGATCTCGGTCACCGAGCGCCAGCGCTATATCCTGCGTATCCGCACCCTGACGAAAGCCGTGGCGGAAGCCTATTATGCCTCCCGCGAGGCGCTCGGCTTCCCTATGTGCAACCGTAATAAGTAAGAGGCAGCCATGACCGATAAAACTTTCCTGGTGGAAATTGGCACCGAAGAGTTGCCTCCGAAAGCCCTGCGCAGCCTGGCAGAAGCCTTTGCTGCGCACTTTACCGCTGAGCTCGACAGCGCCGGTCTGGCGCATGGCGACGTCAGCTGGTTTGCGGCACCGCGTCGTCTGGCGCTGAAGGTGGCACAGCTGGCGGCCGCACAGCCCGATCGCGAAGTAGAAAAGCGCGGCCCGGCCGTCGCTGCGGCATTTGATGCCGAAGGCAAGCCGACTAAAGCGGCAAAAGGCTGGGCACGTGGCAACGGCATCACCGTAGAGCAGGCTGAGCGTCTCAGCACTGACAAAGGCGAGTGGCTGGTGCATCGTGCTGCGGTAAAAGGCGAAAGCGCGCAGGCGCTGCTGCCGGCGATGGTCGCGACCGCGCTGAGCAAGCTGCCGATTCCAAAACTGATGCGCTGGGGCGCCAGCGACGTGCAGTTCGTGCGTCCGGTGCACACCGTGACGCTGCTGCTGGGTGATGAGCTGATTCCGGCCACCATCCTCGGTATTCAGTCCGATCGCGTCATTCGCGGCCACCGTTTCATGGGCGAGCCGGAGTTGATGCTGGACAATGCCGATCAGTATCCGCAGCTGCTGCAGGAGCGCGGTAAAGTGATCGCCGATTACGCCACGCGTAAAGCCAAAATCAAAGCCGATGCCGAAGCCGCCGCGCAGCAGTTGGGTGGTAAAGCCGACCTGAGCGACAGCCTGCTGGAAGAGGTGGCTTCGCTGGTGGAGTGGCCGGTGGTGCTGACGGCGAAGTTTGAAGAGAAGTTCCTCGCGGTACCGGCTGAAGCGCTGGTGTACACCATGAAAGGGGATCAGAAATACTTCCCGGTGTACGCCGAAGATGGCCAGCTGCTGCCAAACTTCATCTTCGTCACTAACATTGAATCGCGCGATCCGCAGCAGATCATTGCCGGTAATGAAAAAGTGGTGCGTCCGCGTCTGGCCGATGCCGAGTTCTTCTTCAACACCGACCGCAAAAAGCGTCTGGAAGATAACCTGCCGCGTCTGGAAACCGTGCTGTTCCAGAAAGAGCTGGGTACGCTGCGTGACAAAACCGACCGTATTCAGGCGCTGGCCGGCTGGATTGCCGCGCAGATTGGCGCTGATGTCAATCACGCCACGCGCGCCGGCCTGCTGTCGAAGTGCGACCTGATGACCAACATGGTGTTCGAGTTCACTGACACCCAGGGTGTGATGGGCATGCACTACGCGCGCCATGATGGTGAAGCGGAAGATGTGGCGGTCGCACTTAACGAGCAGTACCAGCCGCGTTTCGCCGGTGACGATCTGCCGTCCAGCCCGGTGGCCTGCGCCGTGGCGATTGCCGATAAAATGGATACCCTGGCCGGTATCTTCGGCATCGGACAGCATCCGAAAGGCGATAAAGACCCGTTTGCGCTGCGTCGTGCCGCGCTGGGCGTGCTGCGTATCATCGTTGAGAAGAACCTGCCGCTCGATCTGCAAACCCTGACGGAAGAAGCGGTGCGCCTGTACGGCAGCAAGCTGAGCAACGCCAACGTGGTTGATGATGTCATCGACTTCATGCTGGGTCGTTTCCGCGCCTGGTATCAGGAAGAGGGCCACAGCGTTGACACCATTCAGGCGGTGCTGGCGCGTCGTCCAACCCGTCCGGCCGATTTCGATGCACGTATGAAGGCGGTTTCGCACTTCCGTACGCTGGAAGCTGCCTCGGCGCTGGCGGCGGCTAACAAGCGCGTGTCGAATATCCTGGCGAAAGCCACCGAAACCCTGAACGACAGCGTGCAGGCATCCCTGCTGAAAGAGAACGCTGAAATTCAGCTGGCGACCTTTGTCACCGCGCTGGGCGACAAGCTGCAGCCATACTTTGCGGAAGGCCGCTATCAGGATGCTCTGGTGGAGCTGGCACAGCTGCGCGAAGCGGTGGATAACTTCTTCGACAACGTCATGGTAAATGCCGATGACGACGCGGTGCGTATCAATCGCCTGACGCTGCTGGCGCAACTGCGCGAGCTGTTCCTGCAGGTGGCGGACATTTCGCTGCTGCAGTAAGCGATGGGCAGAAGTGAATCGAAGGGACGAGCAATCGTCCCTTTTTTTGTTTCAGGCGGCAGAAGGGGTGAACAGGCGCGCGTCGCGCAGCAGGTGATCGTTACCGCGACGGCGGGTAAAGCCGCTGCGGTCAAAGAATTCCAGAATCTGCACCGCGACTTTGCGGCCGGTACCCAGCTGGTTGCGGAAGTCGGCGGCGCTGGTGCTGCCTCCGGCGGCCGCACGCTGACGAATCAGATCGGCGAAGATCTGGATCTGCGCGCTGCGGTAGTAGCGATCGCGCACGATCGCCGTGATATGGCCGAGACGCGCCGCGGTGAGTAATAAACCGCGAATCTGCTCTTCATCCTGCTGCAGCGCATCGGCAATATCGCGCACCCACAGTGGCTGGTCGCTGAATAGCGGCTCGACCTGCTGCCACAGCGTGGCTTCCTGTGGATTAAAGCGCGGCGCGAAGTCGGGCAGGTGCAGCCAGCCCTGTTTCTGCCGCAGCTCGCCATGTGCCAGCATCTGATCGATTAATCCCGGCACCAGCGGTGCCGGCGCATGCGGCAGCGCCACACGGCGCAGGCGATCGTGGCCGATGCCCGGCAACTCCGGGTGCTGCTGGTGGAAGGCGCTCAGCGCTTCCCGTAAACGCTGCTGCCAGGCGCTGGCCATGGTGTCGCTCATCAGGCTGGTCCCCAGCCGCACCGGATTCAGCAGCGGCAGCAGCGCGTCCAGCGCCGGCGCAGTGAGCTGGCGCGCCCAGCCGAGCTCGTCATACGCGGCCGGTTGATACGCCAGATGCGCCTGCAGGCTGGCGCTGTCATCCCGCGCCGCGGCCAGTTGCTGTAGCCACTGCAGGTAGTCCGGCTGGCGTTTACCGCGCTTTTTGCTGTCGCACAGCAGTACGCGTCCGCCGCCCAGCGTATGCTGCGCATTGCTGTCGCGGATAATTATCCGATCGTTTTCCGCCAGCCACAGCGGCTGGCTGAGCACCAGTTCAGCCACATCGTCCGTGAGCTGCGTTAAGCGGCCGGTGACGTGGCTGGCCGCGTGATGCAGATGCACCGGCTGCGAGGCCGTTTTCAGCGGTTGCAGCAGGCGCAGTGCGACGATCAGCCGCTGCGAGCCGGCGGGACGCGGCTGCGCCAGCAGCCAGTCGCCGCGCGTAATCTGTGCCTTCTCTACGTCACCGACGATATTCAGCGCGATGCGCTCGCCCGCCTGCGCGTGCGTCACCGGCTGGTTCTGCGCATGCAGCGCCCGCACGCGCAGCGGCAGGTTCAGGCTGCTGAGCCACAGTGTGTCGCCCACCCTGACTTCACCGCTCAGCGCGGTGCCGGTGACCACCAGCCCGGTGCCTTTCAGCGTGAAAGCGCGGTCGATGGCGAGGCGGAAACGGCGGCCAGGCTCAAACGCCGGTGCGTTCAGGCTGCTGAGGTGCTGGCGCAGCGTTTCAATGCCCTGCAGCGTATGGCTGCTGGTAACAAACTGCGCTGCCGCTGGCCAGCCGAGCTGCTGCGTGAGCTGAGCGACCTGCTGCTGTACCTCCGCGATGCGTGCGGCGTCAACGCGGTCGGCTTTGGTCAGCGCCACGCTCAGCGGCGGCTGTCCGGCGAGGCTCAGCAGTTGTAAGTGCTCACGCGTCTGCGGCATCACGCCATCGTCACAGGCCACCACCAGCAGCGCATGATGAATGCCGCCGATGCCGGCCAGCATGTTGGCGAGAAATTTTTCATGGCCAGGCACATCAATGAAGCCCAGGGTGCGGCCATCGGGCTGCGGCCAGTAGGCATATCCGAGATCGATGGTCATGCCGCGCCGTTTCTCTTCCGGCAGGCGATCGGCATCAACACCGGTCAGGGCCTGCAACAGCGCGGTTTTACCGTGATCGACATGTCCGGCCGTGGCAATAATCATGGTACTAAGGTCCGTATCAGGGCGGCTTCGTCATCAAGGCAGCGTAAATCCAGCCACAGTTTGCCCTCCTGCAGGCGGCCAATCACCGGGCGTGCCAGCTGGCGCCAGCGTTGCGCCAGGGCGTTGAGCTGGCTGCCGTGACCGTCGCGTGGCGTGAAGGTGATAGCAAAGCTGGGCAGACGTTCGACCGGCAGCGAACCGCTGCCAATTTGCGAGGAACAGGCGGCGATCGCCAGCGAAAAATCGGCGCTGAAGGCGTGCTCCAGCGCCGGCATCAGACGTTCAGCCTGTTGCAGAATATCGTGCGCGCTGCGCGTCAGCAGTCGCAGTGTTGGCAGCGCCTCGTGCAGGGTTTCCGGCTGACGGTAGAGCTGCAGCGTGGCTTCCAGTGCCGCCAGCGTCATTTTATCGACGCGCAGAGCGCGCTTCAGCGGATGCTGTTGCAGCTGGTCAATCAGCGCTTTTTTGCCGACGATAATCCCGGCCTGCGGGCCACCCAGCAGTTTGTCACCGGAGAAACTCACCAGGCTCACGCCGGCCGCAATCAGCTGCTGCGGCATCGGTTCAGGCGGCAATCCGTACGCCGTCATATCCACCAGCGAACCGCTGCCGAGATCGCTGATCACCGGCAGGCCGTGCGCGTCGCCTAACTGCACCAGCTCGGCTTCAGGCACGGCATGGGTAAAGCCCTGAATCTGGTAATTACTGGTATGTACCTTCATCAGCAGGCCGCTATCCCCGCCGATGGCGCCGCGATAATCCTTCAGATGGGTGCGATTGGTGGTGCCGACCTCCACCAATCGGCAGCCCGCCTGGCGCATCACGTCGGGAATGCGGAATGCGCCGCCGATCTCCACCAGTTCGCCGCGCGACATAATCACGTCGCGGCCCGCAGCCAGGCTGGCCAGCATCAGCAGCACCGCAGCGGCGTTATTATTGACGATGCAGGCAGCTTCAGCGCCGGTTAGCTCGCACAGCAGTGCGCTGACTGCGCGATCGCGATGGCCACGCGCCGCGTCGTCCAGCGCATATTCCAGCGTTACCGGCTGGCGCAAGCAGGCGCTGACCGCCGCGATCGCGCGATCGCTGAGCTGCGCGCGCCCGAGATTGGTGTGCAGCACGGTGCCGGTCAGGTTAAACACCGGGCGCAGCGCGCTTTTCTGCTGCTGCTGCGCGCGGCGCAGCGCTTCATCCGGCCAGCTGGCGTGCCAGTGCGGTAACGATTGATGTTGCTGAATGTGGTCGCGCGCCTCCTGCTGCATGCCGCGCAGCTGACGCGTGATAAAGGCGGTACCGGTTTGTGCCAGCAGCGGCTGCAGCGCCGGATCGCGCAGCAGGCTGTCGATGGCAGGGAGTTGACTGTAGAGGGCTTTCATCACATCACTTAGTGGGTGGGCGGAACCGTACGGGCAAAGCTTTCCCGCTCGAACAGCGTTTCTGCCAGTTTAACCAGCGCCGGGCGATTGACGCACCAGTTGGGCAGCACGCGGCGAAAATTGAGATAGCCCAGGGTGCAGCCGGTGGCGATATCGGCGAGGTTGAGCGTGCCGCTGTTGAGCAACTCGCCCTGCGCGGCAGCGGTTTCCAGCGCGTCGAGGCCGCGCGCGATTTTCTCGCGATTACGCAGCAGCACCTCTTCCGATTGCCGATCGCCGGGACGCATCTGCTCGCGCACGATCATCACCGCCGCATCATTGATGCCGTCGGCCAGCTTCTCCAGCTGGCGGATCTGCAGGGCGCGCAGTGCGTCGTCGGGCAGCAGGGCAGGCGCATCGCCACGCAGTTCAATCACCTGAGCAATGATCGAGGAGTCAAACCAGGTCAGCTGCTGGTCATCAATTAAGGCCGGCACTTTACCCAGCGGATTGTACTGCGGGACGTGGCTGTCAGGCTCCCACGGAGAGTGGTTGACGAATTCAAACACCAGGCCCTTTTCCAGCAGGATCACTGAGATTTTGCGCACAAACGGGCTGGTATAGCTGCCAATCAGTTTCATCAGATGTCTCCGTTGCGATAAATGCCAGGCTCCACATTGTAGCGGCGCGATTTATCGCGCAGGGTTTGATGGTGCAAAACCGCGCGATAAATCGCGCCGCTACAAATCGCAGAATGAGTAAATTTACTGCATCAATCCCCGGGAAACATAAACGGATTCAGGCTGCTGCGCGCGAATCCTTCCTGCTCCATGCGGGCATCCAGCACCAGCGAGGCGAGATCGTCGGCCACCGGTTCCAGCGCCGGATCTTTCTCCTGGTATAGCATCTTCAGGTAGGTACCGCAGTCGCCGCAGCTTTCGGCTTTCACGGCGGCCTGCTCGCTGTCCAGCGACCAGTAATGCAGATCGCGCGTTTGCTCGCAGTTCGAGCACTTGCTGCGCACTACGTACCACTCGCTTTCGCACAGATTACAGTGCAGATAGCGCAGACCCTGCTGGCCAACGTCCATGTGCACCACGCTGGCGACCGGCACACTGGCACACACCGGGCAGAACTGACGGTGCTCGCCATATTCGGCCCGCGCTTTGCCGGGGATCATCGCTGCCATCTGCGCCCAGTAAATTGACAGCGCCGCCCAGATGAACGGGGCTTTATCACTGCTGACCTGGGCGAATTCGCCCTCCAGCAGCGCGCTGGCAAGGGTTTCCAGCTCGGTGGACGAGGCCTTCTCCAGATTCTCCAGCACCGCCAGCGCCTGGCCGCTCATCTCTGGCTTCAGCTCGGCGATCAGCGAATGCAGCAGCCGCTGCCAGTGCACATCGCGCGGGTAAGTGTGGATATCCAGCGGCGGTTTGCCCTGCTGCGCGCTCTCTGCCAGCCGCTGATGCAGATCGATCTGCAGCGGATGGTCATACAGCACGATTTCCTGGGCCTGCGCGATCACCGCGGCAAAACGCAGGTAGTCGCCCAGCGGATTTTTCGCCGCCAGATCACGCAACCGCGCCGCACGGCGGCTGTAGAGATTTTTCAGCCGGGGGAAAAGTAACGGCGGAACTTGCTCCGCCGTGTTCTTTTCGCTCTTCTCCAGCTGCTCCTGCGGGATGATGCGAATACTCATCAGGGACGTTTTTCCTGTTGTGTTTGGCGTTGGCGCTGCTCGCGATACCAGCGTGGGTGATGTTTCTTCGCCCACGCGGCCGGTACCCAGCCCTCAACCATGGCGGTAATGGTGCCTTTCACCCACAGGGCGGCATAAATATGCACCATAATCGTCATGATCAGTGCCACAGCCGAGACCGAATGCACCACCAGCGCGGCGCGAATCAGCGGAATGGTGAAGTACCCGGCGAACCAGGGGCGCCAGATGACAATTCCGCTCGCCAGCAGCAAGACTAAGCTGATGATAGCAGCCCAGAACACACACTTCTGCCCGAAGTTGTATTTCCCGGTATCGCCCACTTCTTCATTACGCACGATTTTGCGGATATTTTTCGCCCATACCAGATCGTCGCGCTGGATAAGATTGTGCTTCCAGTAGCGTAAGAACATGATAATAAAGGCTGCAAACATCACCACGCCGACGAACGGGTGCAGAATACGCGCCAGTTGTGGCGTGCCGAGCACGTGCATCAGCCAGTTAAACGACGGGAAAAAGAAACCCAGTCCGCTGAGCGCGGCAAACACAAAACAGAACGCGACAATCCAGTGATTGATGCGTTCCGGCGCGCTGTAGCGCACCAGACGATCGCGCTTTTTCATTATTCGCGCTCCTCTTTTTCATGCAGGTTTTCGTCGTCGTCCTCTTCCACCCGGTTCGGACCGACACCAACGTAGTGGAACACCGCGGCGGCGAAGGTGGCGGCAAAGCCGATAGCAGCCAGCGGTTTCCAGACGCCTTTCCAGAAGGTGACCGCCGGGCTGATGCTCGGGTTGGCCGGCAGGCCGTGATACAGCTGCGGTTTGTCGGCGTGGTGCAGCACGTACATGACGTGCGTGCCGCCGACGCCAGCCGGATCGTACAGCCCGGCGTTGGCATAGCCGCGCGTGTTTAGCTCGGCGACGCGATCGGCAGCCAGCTGCTGCATATCGCTTTTGCTGCCGAAGTGAATCGCCCCGGTCGGACAGGTTTTCACGCACGCCGGTTCCTGACCGACGTTAACGCGATCGACGCACAGCGTGCATTTATACACGCGGTTGTCGTCTTTATTCAGCCGCGGCACGTCAAACGGACAGCCGGCGATGCAGTAGCCGCAGCCAATGCACTGTTCCGACTGAAAATCGACGATCCCGTTCGCGTACTGAATAATCGCGCCTTCCGACGGGCAGGCTTTCAGACAGCCGGGGTCGGCACAGTGCATGCAGCCATCCTTGCGGATCAGCCACTCCAGCTTGCCGTTCTCCTCGACTTCCGAGAAACGCATCACCGTCCAGGATTTGGCGGTCAAATCCGCCGGGTTGTCATACACCCCGACGTTATGACCGACCTCGTCGCGGATGTCGTTCCACTCTGAACACGCGACCTGACACGCCTTACAGCCGATGCAGGTGGTGACGTCGATCAGTTTCGCCACTTCCTGCTGATGGTCACGCGCCTGCGGGGCAGGCGTGAAACCATTGGTGGCGGAGCGGCGGATAATGTCTTGCGATTGATAAGCCATCTTCGTTCTCCGTTACACCTTCTCGACGTTAACCAGGAACGCCTTAAACTCCGGCGTTTGCGTGTTGGCGTCACCGACAAACGGCGTCAGGGTATTGGCGATAAAGCCTTTTTTCGCCACGCCCTGATAGCCCCAGTGAATCGGGATGCCAATGGTATCGACAGTTTTGCCATCGACGTTGAGCGGACGCAGGCGCTTGGTGACCACCGCTTTGGCTTTGATATAGCCGCGGTTGGAACTCACCTTCACCGTATCGCCCTGGGCGATGCCGAGCTTGTTCGCCAGCTTCTCGCCAATTTCCACAAACTGTTCCGGCTGCGCGATGGCGTTGAGCAACGCGTGTTTGGTCCAGTAGTGGAAATGCTCGGTCAGACGATATGTGGTGCCGACATACGGGAACTGCTCCGCTTTGCCCATCGCCGCCAGATCGTCTTTGAACACGCGCGCGGCCGGGTTGGAGACCACGTCAGGATGCAGCGGATTGGTGCCGAGCGGCGTTTCAAACGGCTCGTAGTGCTCCGGGAACGGTCCTTCTGCCATTTTGTCGATGGCGAACAGGCGGCCCATGCCTTCCGGCTGCATGATAAACGGCCCGACGTTACTGCCCGGCGCGGCCGTGCTGTAGTCCGGAATATCCATACCGCCCCACTTGCTGCCATCCCATTTGAGGATCTGGCGTTTCGGATCCCACGGGTTGCCCTGCGGGTCGGCGGAGGCGCGGTTATACAGGATGCGGCGGTTCAGCGGCCACGCCCAGCTCCAGTTCAGCGTATTGCCCAGCCCGCTCGGATCGGTGTTATCGCGGCGCGCCATCTGGTTACCGTCGGGTGTCCAGCTACCGGCGAAAATCCAGCAGCCGCTGCTGGTGCTGCCGTCATCTTTCAGATGGGCAAAAGTGCTGAGCTGCTGGCCTTTTTTCACCAGCAGCGTGCCTTTGTCATCGTAGATGTCCGCCAGCGCCTTGCCGTTGCTCTCCATCGCCACCTCTTCCGAGGCCGGATTGTCGGGCGTCAGGTAGTTCCAGGTCATGTTCAGCACCGGCTCTGGCTGTGCACCGCCTTCGCGCGCATACATCTCACGCAGACGCAGATAGATACCGGAGAGAATTTCACCGTCGTTGAGCGCTTCGCCCGGCGCATCCTGACCTTTCCAGTGCCACTGCAGCCAGCGGCCGGAGTTGACTATTGAGCCGTTCTCCTCGGCAAAGCAGGTCGACGGCAGACGGAACACTTCGGTCTTAATCTGCGCCGGATCGGCATCGTTAAACTCGCCGTGGTTTTGCCAGAAGGTCGAGGTTTCGGTGTTGAGCGGGTCGATGGTGACGAGGAACTTCAGCTTCGACAGTGAATCGATCACTTTGCGCTTGTTCGGGAACGACGCCACCGGGTTAAAGCCCTGGCACAGATAGCCGTTGACCTTGCCCTGCGACATCATCTCGAAGTACTGCAGCACGTCGTAGCCTTTGTCCCACTTCGGCAGCCAGTCAAAGCCCCAGCTGTTCTCCGCCTGCGCTTTATCGCCAAAGAAGGCTTTCATCATGCTGACGAAGAATTTCGGGTAGTTGCCCCAGTAATTCACCTGGCCCGGCAGCGTCGGCTTCGGCGTGTTCGCCGCCAGATAGCTGTTGAGATCGGTCTGTTTTTCTGACGGCAGCGTCATATAGCCCGGCAGGCTTTGCGACAGCAGGCCGAGATCGGTCAGACCCTGAATATTGGAGTGTCCGCGCAGCGCATTGACGCCGCCGCCGGCCATCCCCATATTGCCCAGCAGCAGCTGAATCATCGCCATGGTGCGGATGTTCTGCGCCCCGACGGAGTGCTGTGTCCAGCCCAGCGCATACAGGAACGAGGTGGTGCGGTCGCGCGCGCTGGTTTCACCAATCAGCTCACAGACGTGCAGGAAATCCGCCTTTGGCGTGCCGCAGATGCGCTCGACCATTTCCGGCGTGTAACGGCTGACGTGCTGCTTCAGCAGATTCCAGACGCAGCGCGGATGGCTCAGGCTGTCATCGCGTTTGGCAAAGCCGTCGTCGCCCAGCTCGTAGTTCCAGCTGGTTTTGTCATATTTGCGATTGGCTTCGTCGTAGCCGCTGAACAGGCCGTCGTCGAAATGGTAATCCTCCCGCACGATCAGGCTGGCATTGGTGTACGCCTGCACATATTCATGCTGGATTTTGTCATTCTGCAGCAGCCACAGCAGCACACCCGACAGGAAGGCAATGTCGGTACCGGGGCGGATAGGCGTGTAAAAGTCTGCCACCGATGCCGTACGCGTGAAGCGCGGATCGATAACAATCAGTTTGGCTTTGTTGTGAATTTTGGCTTCCATCGCCCAGCGGAAACCGACCGGATGCGCCTCAGCAGCGTTTCCGCCCATCACCACAACCAGATTGGCATTACGGATGTCGACCCAGTGGTTGGTCATCGCACCGCGACCAAATGTTGGAGCAAGACTTGCTACCGTTGGTCCGTGTCAGACGCGTGCCTGGTTGTCGACCGCCAGCATACCGAGCGATCGGGTAAATTTTTGCGTTAAGTAGCCGGTTTCGTTGCTGGAGGCCGAAGCGCACAGCATGCCGGTGGAGAGCCAGCGGTTTACCGTCACGCCGGCGGCGTTCTGCGCGATAAAGTTGGCGTCGCGATCGGCTTTCATCAGCTGCGCGATGCGCGTAAAGGCGTCATCCCAGCTGATGCGCTGCCATTTGTCGGAGCCTGGCGCACGGTATTCCGGATATTTCAGACGGCTGTCGCTGTGGACAAAATCAAGCAGGCCCGCGCCTTTCGGACAGAGCGCGCCGCGGCTCACCGGATGGTCCGGATCCCCTTCGATGTGGAAAATGGTCTCTTTGGCGTTCTTTGCGCCATCGCCGAGGCTGTACATTAACAGGCCACAGCCGACTGAGCAGTAAGTGCAGGTATTACGGGTTTCGCGGGCACGCAGCAACTTATACTGCCGTGTTTCCGCCAGCGCGGCTTCCGGCGTAAAGCCGAGCAGTGCTGCCGTGGTTCCTGCCATACCGCCAGCGCAGATCTTGAAGAATTTTCTTCGGCTGACGTTCATGGGTAATCCTTGAGTCGACATTGCTGTAATAATTTTTTTGCGCTGGATGGAGCCGGGGTTCAGAATGGCTCCACGCAGGATTGCGTCAAAAGCGACCTGATATTACCACTACTTTAATGTGGTTGTTATGCGAGACGAGAGAAGTGAAAGCGAAACAGCAAAAAAGTAACCAGAATGTGAATGAGATCGCAGGACTGAGCCAGACCACCGTATGGCAGCGCCACGCGATTACTGAAGCGGAAAGCGACTGGCTGGCGCAGGAAGTGCCGGTGGCGCTGGTCTACAACGGTATTTCACACGTGGTGATGATGGCGACGCCGGATAATCTGCAGGCTTTTGCGCTCGGTTTTTCGCTCTCCGAAGGCATTATTGAGCAATCCGGCGAGATCTATGGCATGGATGTGGTGCCGGGCTGCAATGGGTTCGAAGTGCAGATCGAACTCTCCAGCCGGCGTTTTATGGCGCTGAAGGCGCAGCGTCGCGCCATGGCGGGCCGCACCGGTTGCGGTGTATGCGGGGTGGAGCAGCTGGATCAAATCGGCAAGCCGGTGCAGCCGCTGCCGTTTACGCAGACCTTCGATCTGGCCTGCCTCGATAACGGGCTGGCACAGCTGCGCGATTTCCAGCCCATCGGCAATCTGACCGGTTGTACGCACGCCGCCGCGTGGATGTCGCCGCAGGGCGAACTGCAGGGCGGCTGCGAAGACGTGGGTCGCCACGTGGCGCTGGATAAGCTGCTGGGTCAGCGCAGCCAGCAGCACTGGCAGCAGGGTGCGGTGCTGGTTTCCAGCCGCGCCAGCTATGAGATGGTGCAAAAATCTGCCATGTGCGGCGTAGAGATTCTGTTTGCCGTCTCGGCCGCCACCCAGCTGGCCGTTGAGGTGGCCGAGCGCTGTAACCTGACGCTGGTCGGTTTTTCTAAACCGGGACGCGCCACGGTGTACAGCCATCCGCAGCGTCTGATTAACGGTTGATGAGCGGTACATGCCGGGAATTTTATCGTTCGCGGCGTGCAGCGTACCGGGAGGTGTCAGGCAATCTTTTATTACGCTGCGCTTTTTCTGGTTAGCCTGCTAAATAATATGCATGCAATAGTTTTTAATGTGACATTCTTTTCGATAGGAATGAAGAAGTTGATGCGCTATCATTAACGTCTCAATCAATAATAATATATCCATTATGGCTTTAATTAAAAAGCTGCGGCAGCTGAATCGCAGGCGTAATTATTTAAAGAAAGAGATTAGATATTCTCTTGATCTTTATTTTGCAGCAAGGAAATGGAAAAAGTCTTCAGGCCACAAACAGAATAGACAGGATATCAAATCCATTCTGCTGGTTCGCAATGAAGGTAAAATCGGCGATGCCATCGTTTCTACGTGTTTTCTCAGAGCGCTGTTTGAAGCCGGGTATCGTGTAGATATTCTGGCGGTAAAGGAGAATGAGAGCCTTTTCCGACATAACCCGTATATTCACAACATCTATCTCTCGGAGAGTTTCAGCGATTGTCATCAGCGCGATAAATATGACACCGCCATCGGGAGTGAGGTCGTTACCCTCCTGAGAGACAATGCTTACGATTTATTGATCGATACGGCTATCTGGCAAACCGCGCTGTATATGCCCAAAATGATTGCCGATATCAATCCTAAAATGACGCTGGGTTTCAACAAGCCTGGCTGGCTTAAACCCTACGATATCAATATTCAGTTCGATCACCTTAATAACCACGTTAAAAATATCTATCGTGCGGTTCTTGACTATCTTCAGGTTGAGACGGTTGATGGGCTGAATTATGAAATATTTTATCCTGAGCGAATTGATTCCGAAATTCACCAGTCCGGCATGTTTTCCGCTGATGAGCACAATATTTTAATCAATATTTATGCCAGTCATGCCGACCGTGACCTCTCTGAGCAGCAGCTGAATGAGCTAATCGGGGCGATTGTCAGGCACAATGCGGCCACCAATATCGTGGTGCTTGATCACAAAGGCGCGCTGGAACAGGCATCGCTGCACCCTGCGAAGTTATATCGCGTTCCCTCGCTGTATCACGCTTTCGCTGCGGTTAAGAAAAGTGATTGCGTGATTACTCCTGATACCGCCGTGGTGCATATCTCGGCGGCTTATAACAAAGCCCTGGTTGGCATCTATCAGGACTCCCTGAAAAATAATCAGCTGTGGTCGCCTGGCTACAGTAACGGCCATCAGATATTTTCCGACGAGTTTGTTTTTAAAAATGACGGACGACTGGTTGAGAAAATAAGCCAAAAAATCCACACGCTGGTTCAGCCATAATCGATGAGGTCACTGTGCCGTCAGTACGGTGACCGTGCATCGGGCAGTTCCTTACACCACCTGCACCGCTAACGCCTGCTGCAGAGCGCTGAGTGCACCAGGCTTTGCCGCGCCGCCGTCGCAAATCAACAGATCGATATCGCCGACAGGGGCGTACTGGGTACGGCTGATCACGCCGAGTTTGCTGTGATCCGCCAGCAGCAGGGTGCGGCTGGCCTGCTGTACCATGGCGTGCGCGATGGCGGCTTCATGCGGATGGAAGCTGCTGGCGCCGTTTCGGGCATCGATGCCGACCGGTGACAGCAGCGCCACGTCGGCGCGATATCGATAAATTTCCCCCACCGTCATTTCTCCCCGCGTCTGCTGCGCGCCGGCCATCATCATGCCGCCCAGCAGCAGCACCTGGTTATTCAGGGTTTCATGCTCTTCGGCCGCGCTAAGCGCCAGTGCCGCCTGCAGACTGTTGGTGATGATGGTCAGGCCGGACATGGTGCGCAGCTCTTCAGCCAGCAGCGTGGTAGTGGTGCCGGCATCGAGGAACAGCGTCTGGCCGGGTTGCAGATGTTGTACCGCCGCGGCGGCAATCGCGCGTTTCTCTCTGGCCTGTGCGTTACGGCGCACCTGCAGCGGTGGCTCCGGCGGGCTCTCCAGCGCCACCAGACCGCCATGTACGCGGCGCGCCAGCCCCTGCGCCTCAAGCGAAATGATATCGCGCCGTGCCGTTTCCCGCGAAATACCCAGCTCTTTGATGATGCGTTCAGTGCTGAGCTGATGTTGCGTGCTCAGCAGCGCGCGAATGCGATGTAAACGGGTTTCCTGCAGCATGACGTTTCCCTGTGGCAGAGCGAAGCTGGGCCTAAGCTTACCTGAGTGTCATCGTGGCGTCATGTGTATTTGGTTGTATTTGTGTATTTGGTTGCATTTTTCACTAAAGCAGGCATGATGTTCGCAGAGATCAGGCTGCAAACACCCCTTTCACCTTCGCAACGGGAGTTACCATGGTTACACGTTCCACCATCATGGATACCAACAGTTTTCGCGCCGAACACGCCGACGCGCTGGATCCGGCCACCCGCACTCTGACGGACAAGCGCAGCAAAGTGCTGGGCGAATCGTATCGTCTGTTTTATCGCAAGCCGGTGCATCTGGTGCGCGGCGAAGGGCAGTATTTATGGGATGCGGCGGGTAATAAATATCTGGATGTGTATAACAATGTGGCGAGTATCGGCCACTGCCATCCGGCGGTCATTGAGGCGGTGAATCAGCAGATGAAGATGCTGAACACGCACACGCGTTATCTGCACGAGCGCATTCTTGATTACAGCGAAGCGTTGCTGGCGACCACGCCGGAAGCCATCGACCGCGCCATGTATATGTGTACCGGCTCAGAAGCCAATGATTTGGCGATTCGCGTGGCGCGCGCCTGGAGCGGTGGCACCGGTATTATTGTCTCGCAGGAGGCGTACCACGGAACCAGTGATTTGACCTCTGGCGCGTCACCGGCACTCGGTAGCGGTCAGCCGCTGGCCGTTACCACCCGCCTGGTGCCACCGCCGGATGCTTATCGTGTCGATGCGCCCGACCTCGGGGCATGGTTCGCCGATCAGATTCAGCAGCAGATTGATGACATGAAAGCGCACGGCATTAAATTCGCCGGTTTCCTCGCCGACTCGATCTTCTCCTCCGACGGCGTGCTGCCTAATCCGCGCGGATTCCTGCAGCAAGCGGTAGATGTGGTGCATGCTAACGGCGGCATTTTTATCGCTGATGAAGTGCAGCCCGGCTTTGCCCGTACTGGCGATGCCTTCTGGGGCTTTGCCCGTCACGGCGTGGTGCCGGATGTGGTCACCACCGGTAAGCCGATGGGCAACGGTATTCCGGTTTCCGGCCTGCTGGCGAAAAGCGACGTGCTGGCCGCGTTCAGCGACGAGATCCCTTATTTCAATACTTTCGGCGGCAACCCGGTGGCGATGGCCGCTGCGCAGGCGGTGCTGACGGTGATCCAGGAAGAGGGGCTGCAGGAGCATAGCCGCGTGGTCGGCGCCCAGCTGCTGGCGGAGCTGCAGAAGCTGATGGATCGCCATGACTGCATTGGTGATGTGCGCGGTGCCGGGCTGTTTATCGGGTTTGAGCTGGTGCAGGATCGCAGCAGTAAGACGCCGGACAAAGCGCTGGCGCTGGATTTGATCGAGAAGCTGCGCGATCACCATGTGCTGACGTCGGTGGCCGGGCCGTACGGCAACGTGCTGAAACTGCGTCCGCCGCTGGCGTTCCAGAGCGGTGATATCGACTGGCTGGTGGGAGCACTGGATAAGTCGCTGACGGAGCTGGGGCGTTAATTATTCAGATATCAGGTCGCCATGAATGGCGACCCTTCAGCATAATGTGCCAGACGCGCGTTGATGCGCATCTGGCAGGGCGTGAAAGGACATCACGCTGCGGCAGTTTCCTGGGCAAAAATCTGCTCCATCTTCTGCCACGCCTGTGCCACATCATCATCGAGATTGAACAGGCCGGAGGTGCCGACAATAAACACGTCGACGCCCGAGGCGGCAATCTGCTTAAAGGTGCGCGCATTGCACGACCCATCGATTTCGGTCAGATAGTGATAACCGTGCGTTTCCCGCATAGCGATCAGCTGGCGAATTTTGTTCAGCGTTTCCGGAATAAATTTCTGCCCGGCGAAGCCGGGATCGACCGACATCACCGTCACTTTATCCAGCAGATGCGCATATTCACGAATGCTGTCGGCTGGCGTAGCCGGATTCAGCACCACGCCGCAGCGACGGCCAGCCTCTTTAATTTGCGTCAGCAGGCGAAAAATTTTGTTATTCGCCGTCTCCGGATGGAAACTGATAATATCCGCACCGGCATCAATGCACATCGGAATAATATCTTCCGGGTGGTTCACCATTAAATGCACATCAATCGGCACATCGGTAATTTTACGCAGGTTCTCAATAAAGAACGGCGACAGCGTAATATTCTTAACATAGCTGCCATCCATAATATCGACATGATAGAACGAGGCGCTGGCGTTCATCGCTTCGATCTGCTCGCGGAAGCGGGTCAAATCCATGCACATCAGGGACGGTGAAAAGCGGGCGTTCATGCTGATTTCCTCATTACGCAAACAGCGCCCGCAGGCGCTGTCTGTGACATCAATGGAAGAACGAAATAATGTGGCCGAGCACAATGCCGACGATACCGAAGTCCGCATCACCAAAGGTGGTGGACGCGAAGCCAAGGTCACCCATCAGCGGCAGCAGAATGGCGGGCAGGAAGGAGATCAGCAGCCCCTGGACAAAGGAACCGATGATGGCACCGCGCCGTCCGCCGGTGATGTTGCCGTAGACGCCAGCGGTCGCGCCGCAGAAGAAGTGCGGCACCAGGCCCGGCACAATCACGCTCAGACCGAACAGCGGGCACAGGAACATGCTGATCAGCCCGGCGGCGAAGCTGCACAGGAAGCCGATGATTACGGCGTTCGGCGCGAACGGGAAGACCGTCGGACAATCCAGCGCCGGTTTTGCGTTCGGCACCAGTTTATCGGCGATGCCTTTGAACGCCGGGACGATCTCGGCAATCACCATGCGTACACCGGCAAGAATGATGTAAACACCCGCAGCAAAGGTGATTGACTGGATAATGGCAAAGACGATGAAGTTCTGACCGCCGCTCACCTGGCTTTCGGTAAACTCTTTACCGGCGACCAGCACCAGCGCGACAAACAGAATCATCATGGTCAGCGAAATTGCCACGGACGAGTCGCGCAGGAAGTTGAGGGTTTTCGGTACTTTCAGCTCTTCAATTGATGGGCTGCCTTTGCCCACCGCTTTGCCGACCAGCGCCGACAGCAGGTAGCCGGTGGAGCCAAAGTGGCCCAGCGCCAGGTCGTCCGAGTTGGTGATTTTGCGGGTGAACGGCTGCAGAATCGCCGGACATACCACCATCATGGTGCCGAGAATCAGCGAGCCGATCAGCACCAGCCAGAAGCCGTGCACGCCGCCCACCGACAGGATCACTGCCAGCATGGCCGACATATACAGCGTATGGTGCCCGGTCAGGAAGATGTATTTCAGCGGCGTGATGCGCGCCAGCACAATATTCACCAGCATACCGAACACCATGATCATCGCGGTTTCGGTACCGTAGTTTTTCTGTGCCAGCGCGGCCATTGCATCAGTATTCGGCACTACGCCCTGAATATTGAACGAGTGCTCGAATAGCTGGCTGAAGATGGTCAGGGTGGCCGCAATTAAGTTGGCCCCGGCGATAAGAATAACAAAACCCATGATGGTTTTTAGCGTACCGGAAATCACATCGGATACCGGTTTCTTTTGCAGTAATAAACCAATCAGGGAAAAAAGGCCGACAAGTATAGCGGGTGTTCCAAGAACATCCTTAATTATAAACTGCAGCATAAATTACTCCGTGTGAGTAAATTTCGTCGGGTCAATTACAGGTTGTCGGCGAGAATTTCTTTGATTCTGGCGTTATCCAGTAAATTGCTCAGGCCAAATACCTGTGCGCTGTGGCTCGACAGCTGGTCAGCGATATCTTTAGCGCTGATGATAATATCGGCCTGCTCAGATTTGGCAGAGGTTAAATCGGTATGACCCACTTCAGCCTCTTTACCCAGCTCCTTAATAATTTTCTTCACGTTCATTTCCACAATGAAGCTGCTGCCTAAACCGTTTCCACACACAATCAGTACTTTTTTCATTTTCAGGTTTCTCTGGTGATTAATCTTTAATGACAGCTTCAATCGCTGGCAGGGTCGATGCCGACAGCAACTGCTGCAGGCGGGATTCGTCGCTGAACACCTCAGCCAGCGCGGTGATCATCTGAATATGATCGTCGCCAGACAGGGCGCACAGCATAATAACGACAAATACCGGGTCGTTTTCATCGGCGGCAAAATTCACGCCTTGTTTTACATGCAGCAGCGACAGGCCGTTTTTGCGCGCACCCTGTTCCGGACGCGCATGCGGCATCGCCAGACCCGGCGCCAGCACATAATAGGGACCCAGCTCAGCATGCGAGGTAAAGATCGCATCCAGATAAGCCGGGGTAATTGCCCCCTCCGCCAGCAGCGGCTCGGCCGATAAACGCACCGCTTCCTGCCAGTCGCTAACGTCGTCTATTACCCGGATATGTTGCGGTGTCAGCCATTGAGTGAGCATCAGTAATTCCTGTTTATTCGTCGATGCGGTGCACTGTAGGTGATTTTATCGCCTGGGTTCTGTGATGTTGCTCGCAAAAGTTAGCGCTAACACGAATGATGTTAAAAAATGTGTTAGCGATAACATTTTTGCGCGCGCGGTTTGTCACGCTGAGGCCGGGGTGACATGCTCAGGCCAGCGAAAATCACGCAGCCAATGAGACATGCCCGATTCTGTGGTTTTTAACATGGCACCAATTTGCTTTTGGTTTTAAGCTGCGTGCGGATAAATCGAGCGCTACCCGGAACCAGTAGGGTAGAGACAGGAGAACGCATGACAGAAAAACGACGGCGCAGTACCGGCAAAAGTACGCTGGCCGATGTTGCCCGTTTGGTCGGTGTCAGCGCCATGACGGCGTCGCGCGCTTTGCGTATGCCGGAGAAAGTGTCGCCCGAAATTCGCGCAAGGATCGACGCGGCCGTCGCGGAACTGGCCTATGTGCCCAACGTGCAGGCGCGTAACCTGGCGTCAGCCTCGTCGCGGCTGATCACCATGGTGGTACCATCTTTTGCGACGCCGGGCAGCGCGATTGTGTCAGAGGCGCTGCAGGAGGTGCTGCGGCCGCAGGGCTATAACATGATGCTGGCCGAAGCCAATCATTCGGCGGCGGAGGAGAGCGAGCTGATCGAGATGCTGCTCTCTTACAACCCGGCCGCGATGGTGCACTTCAATTTCGACAATGCCGCCGAAGCGCAGCGCCTGCTGAGCAACTCCGGCCTGCCGGTGATGGACATCGGCGGCGTGCATCAGGATTCTGCCGGCATCAGCATCGGCGTGGACTATGCGAAAGCCATTCGCCAGCTGGTAAACAGCCTGGTGGAGCGCGGCTATCGCTATCCCGGCCTGCTGTGTACACAAACGCACAGCACTATTTTCCGTCAGTTGCTCAATGGCTGGCACAGCGGGATGCTGGCGCTGAATCTGGCACCGCACCGCGTGGTGACCTCACCGAAAATGCCCACCTTTGCCGCCGGCCACAGCCTGCTGGCAGAGATCCGTCTCACCTGGCCGGAACTGGACGTCCTGATCTGTACCAGCGATGAAGTGGCGTGCGGCGCCATCATGGCCTGTCACGCAGCCGGCGTCTCGGTGCCCAGCCAGCTGGCGATTGCCAGCATCGGCGGTGGCCCGCTGGCGGCGGTATGTTCGCCGCCGCTGACCAGCATTGTGCTGCCGTACGAGGAGATGGGGCGCATGGCCGGTAAACGCCTGCTGGCGGCGCTCAACGGCGACGAGCCGCCTGCCATCAATGAGCTGCCGGTGCAGCTTAAGGTGCGCGCCAGTACGCATAAGGTGTAGCCGTGTGTGCGCACCTTTTGCCAGATTGATCAAATCCTTATCATTACTAAGGCATTGATAACCCTTTTCCGGATCATGATTTTAACTATAATGATCCGACTGCTTATGCGGCACACCAGCAAGGTTGTGCTGCCAAACACTAAATGGAGAGGAAGAACATGAGTTATTCACTGCCATCCCTGCCGTACGCCTACGACGCACTGGAACCGCACTTCGACAAGCAGACGATGGAAATCCATCACACTAAACATCACCAGACCTACGTTAACAACGCCAACGCGGCGCTGGAAGGTACCGAATTCGCAAATCTGCCGGTTGATGAACTGATCACCAAACTGGATCAGCTGCCAGCAGACAAAAAAGGCCCACTGCGTAACAACGCTGGCGGCCACGCTAACCACAGCCTGTTCTGGAAAGGCCTGAAAACCGGCACCACGCTGCAGGGCGACCTGAAAGCGGCAATCGAAAAAGATTTCGGTAGCGTTGAGAAATTCCAGGAAGAGTTCGAGAAAGCGGCTGCGACCCGTTTTGGCTCTGGCTGGGCGTGGCTGGTGAAAAAAGGCGACAAGCTGGCGGTCGTTTCAACCGCTAACCAGGACAACCCACTGATGGGCGAAGCCATCGCTGGCGTGTCTGGTTTCCCAATCATCGGTCTGGATGTGTGGGAGCACGCTTACTATCTGAAGTATCAGAACAAGCGCCCTGACTACATCAAAGCGTTCTGGAACGTGGTGAACTGGGACGAAGCAGCGGCACGTTTCGCCTCGGCAAAATAAGTTCTGGCTTACGCTATGTGAATAACCGGTGCCTGCGTGCACCGGTTTTTTTATCACCATCCTAAACCGCAGCTCAACAAACTCCACGTCATGACCAGGCTAAAGTGGTTATTAACGCGCCGTTGATAATTTGGGGCATACAGTAGCCTTCAGTTATCTCGCGACGTAAAAATAATCATGTCTATTATTACACATTCTGAGCCGGACTCCGTTTCGTCGGCCGCGCTGTTTATACCTTTAGTCAGTGGAAAGCTGCGGCCAAATAAGCTGTGGAATAGCCAGCAATTTCGCCTGAAATTTGCCTTAAGGTCAGCGGTGTTTCCACTGACCACCTTTAATTATCTCCATCAGCTGGCCAAACTCTCTTTTCTGCCGCAGCTGTTAAACAGCCAGGGCTTACTGCCGGCTAAGCCGCATCGTCCCTATTTGCGCGCCGGTTTCAGCGTGGCGCAGCGTGCGCAGGCGATTCTCGATCATTATCAATTGATGGATAGGCTGGCGAATAATCAGCTGCGCCAGTTGCTGCTGAGCCCGAGCGGTAATCTCCTTGCCCGTTTCACCGGCAAAAACGAGGAGCAGTTTGCGCTTTATTGCTGCTCCGGCCATTACGACCGGGAAGGGGAAATTACACTGCTGCTCAATTATCAGGATATGACGCTGGCCTCGCTGTCATTCTCTATTATTCAGGAACAGCAGCAGCGCACGCTATTAATTGGAGGCTTGCAGGGGCCGCGGAAACATATTTCCAGTGACGTTATTCGCGATGCCACCAAAGCCGCGCACGGCGTATTTCCTAAGCGTCTGCTGATGGAAGCGGTATTTATTCTGGCGGCACAGTGCGGCGTACAGGCCATTACCGCCGTCGGTGATACCACCCATGTTTTCCGCAGCCTGCGCTACCGTCACAGCAAAGGTGATAAATTCTTTGCCAGCTATAGCGAGTTCTGGCTGTCACTGGGCGGGGAAATGCGGGGTGATGAGCTGTTTACGCTGCCGCTGAGCATGGCACGTAAAGATCTGGAAGAGATTGCCAGCAAGAAGCGCGCGGAGTATCGCCGCCGCTATGCCCTGCTGGATACGCTGGCGCAGCAGGTGCTGCAGGCTGCCGGGGCAGAACGCGACGTGGTCCACGCCGCGTAACGGCAATCAGAACGGCTGCTTTGCGTAGCCGGTCATCACCTTCAGCCCCATCTCGCGTCCCAGCGCGGTCATCGGGTGTACCACCACCAGGCCGCGCACGCTTTTCTTCAGCGCGCCCATGTTCGCCTGCTCTTTTTTGGTGATTTCACGGCTGAACGGCAGCTTTTTCAGCTGCTGGGCTTCTTTGCTCAGCTTCTCTTCGCGCACGTTGCGCAGACGCTCTATCTCCTGCACCAGCGTCTCTTTCTCTTTCAGCAGCGCGCCAAGCTTTTCGGCATCGCCCGCTTCCAGCAGCTGCGGTTCTTTGCGATTCAGCGCGTCCAGCTGGTCGCTGAGACGTTTAATCTCGGCTTTTTCTTGTTCTTTCATTGGGAAAACTCATTAAGGAAAACAGGCAAAGGATACATCAAATCCGCCCGCTTTTGCAGCGCAGCGACAACAGAGGCAACGGGATAATCGGGTACAGCGCGGCGGGCGGGCAAAAAAATACCCAGCGCAAGGCTGGGTATTGACTGGAATTACAGAATGAAGCGGCTGAGATCTTCGTCGGCCACCAGTTCATCCAGATGCTGACCAACGTATTCGGCATCGATGGTGATCGATTCGCCGTTGCGATCGCTGGCGTCGTAGGAGATATCTTCCATCAGGCGCTCCAGCACGGTGTGCAGACGACGTGCACCGATGTTCTCGGTGGTTTCGTTCACCTGCCACGCCGCTTCGGCGATGCGACGAATGCCGTCTTCGGTGAATTCAACGTTAACGCCTTCGGTGCCCATCAGCGCTTTGTACTGTACGGTCACGGACGCGTTCGGCTCGGTCAGGATGCGTTCGAAATCATTGACCGTCAGCGCCTGCAGCTCAACGCGAATCGGCAGACGACCCTGCAGCTCCGGAATCAGATCCGACGGGCTGGCCACCTGGAACGCACCGGAGGCGATAAACAGGATATGGTCGGTTTTGACCATGCCGTGTTTAGTGGACACGGTGCAGCCTTCCACCAGTGGCAGCAGATCGCGCTGTACGCCCTCACGTGACACATCCGGGCCCGACGACTGGCCGCCGCGCTTACAGATTTTGTCGATTTCGTCGATGAACACGATACCGTGCTGTTCAACCGCGTCGATGGCGTCCTGCTTCAGCTCTTCCGGGTTCACCAGCTTGGCCGCTTCTTCTTCAATCAGCAGCTTCATCGCATCTTTGATTTTCAGCTTACGCGGTTTCTGCTTCTGGCCGCCGAGGTTCTGGAACATCGACTGCAGCTGGCTGGTCATCTCTTCCATGCCCGGAGGCGCCATGATTTCAACGCCCATCGGCGCAGCAGCCAGATCGATCTCAATCTCTTTGTCATCCAGCTGGCCTTCGCGCAGTTTTTTGCGGAACGACTGGCGCGCAGCGGACGGCTCAGCGCTCTGCTCCGGCTGGCCCCAGTTGTTTTTCGCTGGCGGGATCAGCACATCCAGAATGCGATCTTCTGCCATCTCTTCAGCGCGGTATTTGTTTTTCTCGATCGCCTGGCTGCGCACCATCTTGATGGCGGAGTCCGTCAAATCGCGAATAATCGAATCCACTTCTTTCCCGACATAGCCGACTTCGGTGAATTTAGTGGCTTCAACTTTGATGAATGGCGCATTGGCCAGCTTCGCCAGACGGCGGGCGATTTCGGTTTTACCGACGCCGGTCGGGCCGATCATCAGGATATTTTTTGGGGTCACTTCATGGCGCAGCTCTTCGTCAAGCTGCATGCGGCGCCAGCGGTTACGCAGCGCAATGGCGACCGCTTTTTTGGCGCCGTCCTGGCCGATGATGAAGCGGTTAAGCTCGCTGACAATCTCGCGTGGAGTCATCTCAGACATGGTTTTGGTCCTTACGCCTTAGACGGTAATTCTTCGTAGTTAATGTTGTGGTTGGTGTAGATGCAGATATCACCGGCGATATTCAGCGCTTTGGCTACGATATCGTGCGCACCCATCTCCGTGTTCTCCAGCAGCGCGCGGGCGGCTGCCTGGGCGTAAGGCCCGCCGGAACCGATGGCAATCAGGTCATTTTCCGGCTGAATCACGTCACCGTTACCGCTGATGATCAGCGAGGAGTTCTCATCGGCAACCGCCAGCAGCGCTTCAAGGCGGCGCAGCATCCGGTCAGTACGCCAGTCTTTCGCCAGTTCGACCGCGGCTTTCACCAGATGGCCCTGATGCATCTCCAGTTTGCGTTCGAACAGTTCAAACAGGGTAAAGGCATCTGCGGTGCCGCCAGCAAAGCCCGCGATCACTTTGTCGTTGTAAAGACGACGCACCTTTTTAACATTGCCTTTCATTACGGTATTGCCGAGCGTCGCCTGGCCATCACCGCCGATCACGACCCGGCCGTTGCGTCGTACACTTACTATTGTTGTCACGGGCAGACCCCTTGTTGCAGTGGAAAAAAGACACCGCGCAGCGGGCGCGGCGTATCATGCAACCAGATATGGGGTAATCCTGTGGGGTTTCAACCCCCGGCAATATCTGATGCTGCAAATTGCCGGGGGCGAGCAGGGAGGGTTAAGGCAGGGCGAGCGGGATACAGCTGCTGTGGCCGGAGCTGTGCAGGCGCTTCACGGTGCTGTCTGCGCTGCTGCGGTCTTTAAACGGCCCAATCACCACGCGATTCCAGCCGCCGCCAGTCGTGATGCGGCTTTCGAAACCTTCAAACGCCAGACCGGCGCGTACCGATTCCGCCTGATCGGTGCCTTTAAACGAGCCACACTGCACCATCCAGCGCTGGGTGCTCGCTTTCTCTTCCGTTTTGGCTTTGGCGCTCTCCTGCGGCTTCGCCGGCTCGCGAGTGATCGGTGCGGCCTGCTGCTGCTGCTGGCGTGCCGCCTGCTGCTGCAATTCCTGCTGGCGTTGCTGCTGCAACTGTTGCTGACGCTGCTGCTGTAACTGCTGCTGCTGACGCTGCAACTGCTGTTGTTGCTGTTGTGCCTGCTGCTGACGCTGCAGCGTTTGCTGGCGCTGAGCCGGGGTTTGTTCGTTCCACGGCACTTCATTCAGCTGGGTCGGCTGCTGGCGCATATCGGCCTGCATCTGCTCCAGCAGCTGACGCTGTTCGTCGGTCAGCTGGGTTTGCGACTTGATTTCGCCACCGGCAGACGGCTCGGTGGGCGACGGCACGGTCACCTGACGATTTTCCAGCTCTTTGATGTACTTCCAGCGCTCTTCCGGCTTCGGCGGCAGGCCATTACCGTTGGCTTTATGATTCGGAATCACCGGTGTTTCTTCTTTTTTGTGATGCGAGATGAACCATAAACCACCGGCAAAGGTCACCAGCACTGCCACGGCCAGTACTATCATCAGCTTTGAAGTGCCGGAGCCGCCTTTGCTTTTCTTGCTGCGGCCTGCGGGTTTTTTGCGACGCGTCCCTGTTGAACGCCCGCGGCCTACGTAATCTCTCTGTGCCACTTTCGTTCTGATACCCTTCAAAAAAATGCCACTGGGCGTGTAAATGGGGTGTTAATTTTGCCCGGCAAGGAATGCGTCATGTTACTCAAGGGCTGGAACTTTGACCAGCACAGTCTGCCTTCAGAATCTGCTGAAAATGCAGGGTTCCCGCATTCATTTTTCGCGTTTTGCTGCCGGTGCAGTACTGCCGCGGACGCGGAGTTCGGCGTCGAGCAGGCGTGAACCGTTGTTGACCCGTTTGCCCTGCAGCTCATCCAGCAGCAGCAGCATCGCTTCGCGGCCAATGGCAAAACGCGGCTGTGCCACGGTGGTCAGGGGCGGATCGTAGTATTGCGCCAGCTCGATATCATCGAAGCCGACCACCGACAGATCCTGCGGAATACGCATTCCCAGCTTACGCGCCTGGTTCATCGCGCCCAGCGCCATCAGATCGCTATGGCAGAACAGGGCTTTCGGCGGCTGCGGCAGGCTCATCAGCTGCTTCAGCGCGCTGGCACCGGCTTCAAAGGTGAAGTCGCCGTGCACAATCAGCGTGGGATCGATGGCGATATTGCTGCGGCGCAGCGCCTGGATGTAGCCCTGCAACCGATACTGGCTGAGCGGGATATGTTCCGGTCCGGTGATGCAGGCGATCTGCCGATGGCCCAGCTGTAACAGATGATTCACCGCTTCAAAGGCCGCGGTCAGGTTATCGATATGCACCGTGGGCAGCGCCATCTCCGGCGCGAACTCGTTGCCCATCACCATGGGCGGCAGATTGCGCTGATCTTCAATGCCGGCGTCAAACGGCAGCTGCGAACCCAGCAGTACCATGCCGTCAATCTGGCGCGTCAGCATCAGGTTAAGGAAGGTTTTCTCCTGCTGATCCTGATGCGCGCAGTCACCAATCAGCACCAGATAGCCTTCCTGCGCGGCGGTCACTTCCACGCCGCGGATAATCTCGCTGAAGAAAGGGTCACAGATGTCCGGCACAATCACCAGAATGGTTTGCGTGTCGCCGCGTTTAGCGTTGCGCGCCAGACCGTGCGGCGCATAGCCGACCGCCTGCACCGCCTGTTCCACTTTCTGCCGGGTCGCGGCGGAGACTTTTTCCGGATTCATCAGCGCGCGCGAAACCGTGGCGGTGGAGACGCCAGCCTGCTCGGCCACATCTTTCATGGTGGCTGCCGATGAGGGTTGCTTCTGATCCAACGTTAACTCCTGACGCGGTACAGCGCATAGATATTCACACATAGCCGGCCCAGAGCCGGGACGGGCACTATTGTTAACCCAACGCCGTGTGAGGTTGTTACTTAATTTGCATAAAAATTGTGACTTGTGCGACTTTTTTCGATCTGACTCGCAGATGTGGCGCGGCTTAACTCTCGGTGGGGTCGATATCCAGCGTCCATTTGACTTTGCGCGCGGCGGGCAGGGTGGTGACCAGCGGCAGTGAACTGCTCAGCAACTGCTGCAGCCGCTTGCGCGACGGATGCTGTAGCAGCAGTTGCCAGCGCCAGCGTCCGCTGCGCTTCGGTGCCAGCGCCGGCACCGGCCCCATCAGCCACATCGCCTCATCTTTGAGCGGGCTGGCTTCCAGCAGGTTACGCAGCTGCGTAAGGAACTCCGCCGCCTGCGCATTATCCAGATCTTCCGCGCGAAACAGTGCGTGGCTGGTCCACGGCGGCAGCTGCACAGACTGGCGCTCCAGCAGCGTCTGATCGGCAAACGCAAAATAGCCGCGATGCAGCAGCGTTTGCAGCAGTGGATGCTCCGGATGGTGCGTCTGCAGTAACACTTCGCCCTGCTTACCGGCGCGGCCGGCGCGGCCGGCGACCTGCGTGTAGAGCTGGGCAAAGCGCTCGGCGGCACGGAAATCGGCGGAAAACAGCGCGCCATCAACATCCAGCAGCGATACCAGCGTCACGTCCGGGAAGTGATGGCCTTTGGCCAGCATCTGCGTGCCGACCAGAATGCGCGCCCCGCCGCGATGCACATCGGCCAGATGCTGTTCCAGCGCGCCTTTGCGGCTGGTGGTATCGCGATCGATGCGCGACACCGGTACGCCAGGAAACAGCGTGCTGAGCTGCTGCTCCAGCTGTTCCGTGCCCACGCCGACCGGCAGCAGATGGGTTGAACCGCAGCCCGGACACTGATGCGGCAGCGGACGCTGGCTGTCGCAGTGGTGACAGCGCAGCTGACGATGCTGCTGATGCAGCGTGTAATAACTGTCGCAGCGCTGACACTCCGCCAGCCAGCCGCAGTCGTGGCACATCAGCGCCGGCGAAAAGCCGCGGCGATTGAGAAACAGCAGAACCTGATTATCCGCCTGCAGGTGCTGGCGCATCTTGCCCAGCAGCGCCGGCGCAAGACCGCCTTTCAGTTGCTGTCCCTTGAGATCGATTAGCTGCTGCAGCGCCGGTTTGGCGTTACCGGCGCGTTTGGTCAGGTTGAGCTGGCGATATTTGCCGACACGCACGTTGTGCAGCGTCTCCAGCGCCGGCGTCGCCGATCCCATCACAATCGGCACATCTTCTTCGTGAGCGCGGAATACCGCCAGATCGCGCGCCTGGTAGCGCCAGCCTTCCTGCTGTTTGTAGGAGCTGTCGTGTTCTTCATCAATGATGATCACGCCCGGCCGCGCCAGCGGTGTGAACAGCGCGGATCGTGTGCCGATGACGATGGCGGTCTCGCCGCTGCGCGCGCGCAACCAGACCGCCAGACGCTCGCTGTCATTGAGCGCCGAGTGCAGCACATCAATCGGCGCATCGAAGCGTTCACGGAAACGGGCGATGGTTTGCGGCGTCAGGCCAATTTCCGGCACCAGTACCAGCGCCTGTTTACCGCGCGCCAGCACATTCTCCAGCACGCTGAGATAGACCTCGGTTTTACCCGATCCGGTAATGCCTGCCAGCAGCCACGCGGCGTAATGTTCGTCCTCACTGCGAATGGCGCCCACCGCCATCGCCTGATCGGTATTCAGTCGCAGCCGTTCACCTTTCACCGCGAAACTGGCGCGCCAGTCGTGCTGCTGTGGCGCATGTTCGCGCAGGTCGCACAGCCCTTTGGCACGCAGTGCCTGGAGCGCGGCATCGGTAAAATCCTGCTCGCCGATCTGATGCCGATACAGCGGCCGCTGACGCAACGCCGCCAGCGCCTGCTGCTGTTTCGGCGCGCGCTTCAGGCTTTCCAGCGCCACTTCGCGTCCGGCGTCGTTGATCACCCACTGCCACAGCGGCGCTTCCTGGGCCGGCTTGCCCTGACGCAGCAGCACCGGCAGCGCATGGCTGAGCACTTCGCCGAGCGGAGAGTGATAGTAACCGGCGGCCCAGTTGAGGATGCGCCACAGCGCCGGCGAAAACAGCGAGCGGTCGTCGAGCAACGCAGCAATCTGTTTCAGCTGGGCAAGGGGGAGATCGCTGGTGGCGCGCGTGCTAACCACGATGCCCGTCATTTTCCGGTTGCCGAACGGCACGCTCACGCGCGCGCCGGCCACCGGCTGCGGCGCATCGGCGGGCAGCAGGTAGTCAAACAGGCGAGGCAGCGGAACGGGCAGGGCAACCTGAACAACGGGCATGTCGATCTCTATCCGGTTCTGTAAAAAGGAGAAGTAGTGTACACGCTGGCGTCACCCCCGTCATACTTCAGCGCGCGGCGGCGCTGGCTGCAGGTGTTTATCCGGAGTGACAGAGCACGGCGCATTGCGCGGATTTGATCAATGCGCTCATTTTCTGTATACTATGTCGCCTTTGATGAGATGACTCGTCAAAGATACACCATTTATTAACCGCGTGTGGTGCTGTGCAGGTTCGCCTGGCACGGAGAGCGACACGGCCTTTTATGAGGTTCTCCCATGAAACAAGGTATTCACCCGAAATACGAAGCTGTGACCATCACCTGCTCTTGCGGCAACGTGATCAACACCCGTTCAACCATGACTGGTACCCTGAACCTGGACGTGTGCGGCAAATGCCACCCGTTCTACACCGGTAAGCAGCGTGTTGTTGACTCTGGTGGTCGTGTTGATCGCTTCAACAAGCGTTTCAGCATCCCGGGCAGCAAGAAATAAGATTATTTGCCGGCGAATCTTCACGATTCGGTTGCAAGAAAAAACCCAGCCTCGGCTGGGTTTTTTTATTTCTGGCCTTAGTATTCCCAACTGTCGGGATCGATGCCCATCTCACGCATAATCTGTTTTGCTTCTTCCGGAATCTCGTCGCTGCGCTCTTTACGCAGATCAACATCATTCGGCAGCGGTTGCCCGGTGAAGGCATGCAAAAAGGCTTCGCACAGCAGTTCGCTGTTGGTGGCGTGACGCAGATTGTTCACCTGACGGCGGGTACGCTCATCCGTTAAAATCTTCAGCACTTTCAGCGGGATAGAAACTGTAATCTTCTTAACCTGCTCGCTCTTCTTACCGTGTTCAGCGTAAGGGCTGATATATTCGCCGTTCCATTCAGCCATGGGTTACCTTAATCAATAAAAAGTTGAATATGGGGAAATCCGTTGATTATGCCCGATTTTTCGATGCCTGACCGCTTAAACTGCCGGTTTTATGCTTACACATCGCGTTTCACAGGAAAGCGCGCTGAACACCAGGCGATGACGCGTAATTTTAGCGGGTATTGCGGCTTTGCTCAATCTATACGCAAAGACATTTAGATGTCCAGATGTATTGACGTCCAGTTGCGGAATGTTATTCTGTTGCCACTTTTTTATTACACTTCAGGAACAGTAAGCACCATGACGCGTAAACAGGCAACCATCGCAGTACGCAGCGGTTTGAATGATGACGAGCAATATGGCTGCGTTGTCCCACCGATTCACCTCTCCAGCACCTATAACTTCCTCGATTTCAACGAGCCGCGCGCGCATGACTATTCACGCCGTGGTAACCCGACGCGCGATGTGGTCCAGCGCGCGCTGGCTGAGCTGGAAGGGGGCGCGGGCGCGGTGCTGACCAACACCGGGATGTCGGCGATTCATCTGGTGACGACGGTGTTCCTGAAGCCAGGCGATCTGCTGGTGGCGCCGCACGACTGCTACGGCGGCAGCTATCGTCTGTTTGACAGCCTGAGCAAGCGCGGTGCTTACCGCGTGAAGTTTGTCGATCAGGGCGATGAAGCGGCGCTGGCGGCGGCGCTGGCGGAAAAGCCAAAGCTGGTGCTGGTCGAAAGCCCGAGCAATCCGCTGCTGCGCGTGGTGGACATTGCGGCCATCTGCGCCGCCGCGCGTGCTGCCGGTGCGGTGAGCGTAGTGGACAACACCTTCCTCAGCCCGGCGCTGCAGAACCCGCTGGCGCTGGGTGCCGATCTGGTGATCCACTCCTGCACCAAATACCTGAACGGTCACTCGGACGTGGTGGCCGGTGCGGTTATCGCTAAAGATCCGGCGCTGGTCACGGAACTCGCCTGGTGGGCGAATAACATTGGCGTCACCGGCGCGGCGTTTGACAGCTATCTGCTGCTGCGCGGCCTGCGCACCCTGGCACCGCGCATGGCGGCGGCGCAGCGTAACGCACTGGCGATTGTTGATTACCTGAAGCAACAACCGCTGGTGAAAAAGCTGTATCATCCGTCTCTGCCAGAGAACGCCGGACACCAGTTTGCCGCGCGTCAGCAGCGCGGTTTTGGCGCCATGCTCAGTTTTGAACTCGACGCCGATGAGGCGCGGCTGCGCCGCTTCCTGAAAGCGCTGCAGCTGTTTACGCTGGCGGAATCGCTGGGCGGCGTGGAAAGTCTGATTTCGCACACCGCCACCATGACGCACGCCGGCATGTCGGCGGACGCGCGTGCCGCAGCGGGCATTTCCGACTCGCTGCTGCGTATTTCTGTCGGAATTGAAGATCACGAAGATTTAATCGCCGACCTGGATAATGCATTCAGGATCGCAGCCGAGGGGTAACCATGACGATTTCAGCAGGCGCGGGAACGCCGATCAAGCAGTTGCATAAATTTGGTGGCAGTAGCCTGGCCGACGCGCGCTGTTATCAGCGCGTCGCCGGTATCATGGCCGATTACAGCCAGCCGGGCGACTTAATGGTGGTCTCTGCCGCAGGCAGCACCACTAACCAGCTGATTAGCTGGCTCAAGCTGAGCCAGAGCGATCGCTTATCGGCCCATCAGGTGCAACAGGCGTTACGCCGTTTTCACAGCGAGCTGATCGCTGCACTGCTGCCTGCTGAATATGCAGAAACCCTGACCGCAGCCTTCATCCGCGATCTTGAACGCCTGGCTGCGCTGCTCGACGGCGCCATCACCGATGCGGTGTACGCCGAAGTGGTCGGCCACGGCGAAATCTGGTCGGCGCGCCTGATGGCGGCGGTGCTCAGCCAGCGTGATATCGAAGCGGCGTGGCTGGATGCACGCGACTTTCTGCGTGCCGAACGTGCGGCACAGCCGCAGGTAGATGAAGGCAAATCCTGGCCGCTGCTGCAGGCGCTGCTGGCGCAGCATCCGCATAAGCGTCTGGTGGTGACGGGTTTTATCAGCCGCAGCGAAGCGGGCGAAACCGTACTGCTCGGCCGTAACGGCTCTGACTACTCGGCAACGCAGATTGGCGCGCTGGCAGGCGTGAACCGCGTCACCATCTGGAGCGACGTGGCTGGCGTTTACAGCGCGGACCCGCGTAAGGTCTCCGATGCCTGCCTGCTGCCGCTGCTGCGGCTGGATGAGGCCAGCGAGCTGGCCCGACTGGCGGCGCCGGTGCTGCACACGCGTACGCTGCAGCCGGTCTCCAACAGCGACATCGATTTACAGCTGCGCTGCAGCTATCAGCCGGAGCAGGGCTCAACGCGCATTGAGCGCGTGCTGGCGTCCGGCACCGGCGCGCGCATTGTCACCAGCCACGACGATGTCTGCCTGGTTGAGATTCAGATTCCTGATAGCCACGATTTTGCCACCCAGCAGAAAGAGATCGATCTGCTGCTGAAGCGCGCGCAGCTGCGTCCGCTGGCGATGGGTATCCATCCGGATCGTCGCCTGCTGCAGCTGTGTTACACCTCGGAAGTGGTCAACAGCGCCTTCAACCTGCTGCAGGACGCGGCGCTGCCCGGTCATCTGCAGCTGCGCGACGGTCTGGCGCTGGTGGCGCTGGTCGGTGCTGGCGTAACGCGTAATCCGCTGCACAGCCATCGCTTCTGGCAGCAGATCAAAGACCAGCCGGTCGAATTCGTCTGGCAGTCAGAAGATCACATCAGCCTGGTGGCGGTGCTGCGCGTCGGACCGACCCAGCACCTGATTCAGGGACTGCACCAGTCGCTGTTCCGCGCCGAGAAGCGCATCGGCCTGATCCTGTTTGGCAAAGGCAATATCGGTTCACGCTGGCTGGAGCTGTTCGCGCGCGAGCAGGAGACGCTGTCGGCGCGTACCGGGTTTGAATTTGTGCTGGCGGGCGTGGCGGACAGTAGCCGCAGCCTGCTGAGCTATGACGGTCTCGACGCCAGCCGGGCGCTGGCCTTCTTTGATGATGAAGCCGAAGCGCGCGACGAAGAGTCGCTGTTCCTGTGGATGCGCGCGCACCCGTTTGACGATCTGGTGGTGCTCGACGTCACCGCCAGTGATTCGCTGGCGCAGCAGTATCACGATTTTGCCAGCCACGGCTTCCACGTCATCAGCGCCAACAAAGTGGCCGGCGCTGCCAGCGGCCAGAGCTGGCGTCAGGTACGCGATGCCTTCGCCAAAACCGGTCGCCACTGGCTGTATAACGCGACCGTGGGTGCCGGATTGCCGGTCAATCATACGGTGCGCGACCTGCGTGAAAGCGGCGACAGCATTCTGGCGATCAGCGGTATCTTCTCCGGCACCCTGTCGTGGCTGTTCCTGCAGTTTGACGGCACGGTGCCGTTCAGCGAGCTGGTCGATCAGGCGTGGCAGCAGGGCTTAACCGAGCCCGACCCGCGCGTCGATCTCTCCGGTCAGGATGTGATGCGCAAACTGGTGATTCTGGCGCGCGAAGCCGGTTACGATATCGAGCCGGATCAGGTGCGGGTTGAATCACTGGTGCCGTCACAGTGCGAAGGTGAATCCATCGACCACTTCTTTGAAAACGCCGACGAGCTGAACGAGCAGATGCTGCAGCGCTTCGAAGCCGCACAGGAGATGGGGCTGGTGCTGCGCTACGTGGCGCGTTTCGATGCCAACGGTAAAGCGCGCGTTGGCGTGGAAGCGGTGCGTCCGGAGCATCCGCTGGCGGCGCTGCTGCCGTGCGATAACGTGTTTGCCATCGAAAGCCGCTGGTATCGCGACAATCCGCTGGTGATCCGCGGGCCAGGTGCCGGCCGGGATGTCACCGCCGGTGCGCTACAGTCTGATATCAATCGTCTCGCCCAACTGCTGTAAACCTGCTGCGCAGACGGCGTCCGCTGTCTGCGTTTTTTCCTCTGCTTCCCCCGTCAGGTGAATCCCTTTCACTTTGGTTGAATATTTGTCACGCCCGGCAAGCAATTTTATGTTGACGCTAAGCTGAAGATCGTTCATTTTGTGCATCTGGACGTCTAAACGTATGGATGTTCGCGGTTCGCAAATTAATCGATATGTGATGATGAGGTAACAGGATGAGTTTCTTTCATGCCAATCAGCGCGAAGCGCTGAACCAGAGCCTGGCTGAGCTGAACGGGCAAATTAATGTCTCTTTTGAGTTTTTCCCGCCCCGCACCAGCGAAATGGAAGCAACCCTGTGGAACTCAATCGACCGCCTGAGCAGCCTGAAACCCAAATTCGTCTCGGTCACTTACGGAGCCAACTCCGGCGAGCGCGATCGCACTCACAGCATCATCAAAGACATTAAAGAGCGCACCGGACTGGAAGCGGCACCGCACCTCACCTGTATTGATGCGACGCGTGATGAACTGCGCGCCATTGCGCGTGACTACTGGAATAACGGCATTCGTCATATCGTGGCGCTGCGCGGCGATTTACCACCGGGCGGCGGCAAACCAGACATGTACGGCAGCGATCTGGTGTCGCTGCTGAAAGAGGTCGGTGATTTCGACATCTCGGTAGCGGCCTATCCCGAAGTGCATCCGGAAGCGAAGAGTGCGCAGGCAGATCTGATCAACCTGAAGCGAAAAATTGATGCCGGCGCCAGTCGCGCGATCACCCAGTTTTTCTTCGATGTGGAGAGCTATCTGCGCTTTCGCGATCGCTGCGTGGCCACCGGTATCGACGTGGAGATCGTGCCGGGCATTCTGCCGGTCTCCAACTTTAAACAGCTGCAGCGTTTCGCCACCATGACCAACGTGCGCGTACCGGGCTGGATGAACGCCATGTTTGACGGGCTGGATGATGATGCGGAAACGCGCAAAATGGTCGGTGCCAACATCGCCATGGACATGGTGAAAATCCTGTCGCGCGAAGGGGTGAAGGACTTTCATTTTTACACGCTGAACCGCGCCGAGATGAGCTACGCCATCTGCCACACGCTGGGTGTTCGCCCGACGCTGGCGGCATAAGCGTGAAAGGATAAAAAAGAGAAGGGGGCCTCAGGGCCCCCTTCTTGCTGTGATGCGTGATGCGCTGCCAGCCGTTAGCCAGTGTTACGCATGCCGGCCGCGACGCCAGCGATAGTGACCATCAGCGCCTGTTCTACGCGCGCATCAGGTTCATCGCCGCGCTCTTCCTGCGCACGCGCACGCTGCAGCAGTTCCGCCTGCAGCACGTTGAGCGGATCGGTGTAGACGTTACGCAGCGCGATGGATTCGGCGATCCACGGCTGGTCCGCCATCAGATGCGCATCATTCGCGATGGTCAGCACCGCTTTGATGTCGGCATCGAGCTGATCGCGCAGCTGTTTGCCGAGCGGCCACAGCGATTTATCCACCAGACGCTGATCGTAATACTCCGCCAGCCACAGGTCAGCCTTCGAGAACACCATCTCCAGCATGCCGAGACGCGTAGCGAAGAACGGCCATTCGCTGCACATGGTTTCCAGCTGATCCTGATGGCCTTCGTCCATCGCTTTCTGCAGCGCCGCGCCGGCACCCAGCCACGCCGGCAGCATCAGGCGGTTCTGCGTCCAGGCGAAGATCCACGGAATGGCGCGCAGCGACTCAACGCCGCCGGTCGGACGCCGTTTCGCCGGGCGCGATCCGAGCGGCAGTTTACCCAGCTCCTGCTCTGGCGTCGCCGAGCGGAAGTAGGGTACGAAGTCCGGATTTTCACGCACATAGCCACGGTACATGGCGCACGAATAGGCTGACAGGCCGTTCATGATCTCCTGCCATTCGCGTTTTGGCTCTGGCGGTGGCAGCAGGTTGGCTTCCAGAATCGCCCCGGTGTAAAGCGACAGGCTGGCGATGGTGACTTCCGGCAGGCCATATTTGAAGCGAATCATTTCGCCCTGTTCGGTCACGCGCAGGCCGCCTTTCAGGCTGCCCGGCGGCTGTGACAGCAGAGCTGCATGCGCCGGTGCGCCACCGCGGCCAATCGAACCGCCGCGTCCGTGGAACAGCGTCAGGGTAATGCCGGCTTTGTCGCAGGTTTTAATCAGCGCATCCTGGGCCTGATATTGCGCCCAGCTGGCTGCCATCACGCCGGCATCTTTTGCCGAGTCGGAATAGCCAATCATCACCATCTGCTTGCCGTTGATGAAGCCGCGATACCAGTCGATATTCAGCAGCTGGCTCATCACGTCATTGGCGTTGTTGAGGTCGTCGAGGGTTTCAAACAGCGGCGCCACCGGCATTGCGTAAGGGATGCCGGCCTCTTTCAGCAGCAGGTGCACCGCCAGCACGTCAGACGGCGTTTTGGCCATCGAAATCACATAGGCGGCAATCGAACCCTGCGGCGCTTCTGCCGCCACTTTGCAGGTATCCAGCACTTCACGCGTGTTGTCGCTGGGCTCCCACTGCCGCGGCAGCAGCGGCCGCTTGGAATTCAGTTCACGGATCAGGAACGCCTGCTTGTCGGCTTCTGACCAGCTTTCGTAGTCGCCCAGTCCGAGATAGCGCGTCACTTCGGCAATCGCTTCGGTGTGGCGGGTGCTCTCCTGACGGATATCGATACGCACCAGCGGCACGCCGAAGCACTTCACGCGGCGCAGCGTATCCAGCAGCTGGCCGTTGGCGATGATGCCCATGCCGCACTGCTGCAGCGACTGGTAAATAGCAAACAGCGGCTGCCACAGCTGATCGTTAGAAACCAGCAGATCGGCCGGACGCGGCAGGCGCTCGCCCTTCAGGCGGCGCTCCAGATAGCTCTGGGTGCTCATCAGCTGGCTGCGGATACGTTTCAGAATTACACGATACGGCTCCAGCGCCTCCGCATCGCCACACAGTTCGCGCACTTCGTCGCTGCACTCGGACATCGACAGCTCGGACACCAGCACGCCGATGTCGCGCAGGAACAGGTCGGCGGCTTTCCAGCGGCTTAGCTGCATTACGTGGCGGGTAATCGGTGCGGTGACGTTCGGGTTACCGTCACGGTCGCCGCCCATCCACGAGGTAAATTTGATGGGCACGAAATCCACCGGCAGCTGGATGCCGAAGCTCTCTTCCACCTGCTGGTTCAGCTCGCGCAGAAACGCCGGCACGCCTTCCCACAGGCTGTTCTCCACCACCGCGAAGCCCCATTTGGCTTCATCTACCGGCGTCGGGCGATATTTACGGATCTCATCGGTGTGCCACGCCTGCGCCACCAGCTGACGCAGACGGCGCATGACCTGGTTGCGTTCGTAGTCGGTGATGTCACTGTGGTCGAGCTGCTGCAGACAGCTGTTCACTTCGCCCAGCTTGTGGATCAGCGTGCGGCGGGTAATTTCGGTCGGGTGGGCGGTGAGCACCAGCTCCAGCGACAGCTCCTCAATCGCCTGGCGGATGGCCGGCTCGCTGAGATCGCTCTGCTGCTTCAGGCGCTCGAAGGTTTTTTTCAGCAGCTCCGGATGGTTAGCACCGTCGCCGCTGCGCGAAATGGTTTGATACTGTTCTGCCACGTTGGTGAGGTTAAGGAACTGGCTGAACGCGCGCGCCACCGGCAGCAGCTCGTCGTTAGACAGGTTTTGCAGCGTGGAGAGCAGTTCCTTACGATGAGTGTCATTTCCTGCACGGGATGACTTAGAGAGCTTGCGGATGGTCTCCACCCGATCGAGGATGTTCTCTCCCAGTGCATCCTTTATCGTATCCCCGAGCAGTTTGCCGAGCATACTGACATTACTTCGCATTGCGGAATATTGTTCGTTCATGTGACCCTGACACCCTTATCGTCTTAAATATAAAACCTCTATACCCAACGGGCATAACATCGTCTTTTATCTAGCCACGGTTCTTCCTGTTCGTCAATTGACTTAAATTGCCGGTATCGTGCTGCTAACTATCGGAAATTCATCGAATTTAATTGACAGGAGGTGGGATAAGTTATTCTTATTATCAAATCCCGGATAATGACGGGGCAATTTGCTGATTTCGCAGTGAAATGCCCCATCTTTTAATCATCAATGGCAAAAATGCTGCACAACCTGAGTGATAAGCGCATGAGTCGGCTTAATAAATGCGGTATCAATAAACTCGTCTGGCTGATGCGCCTGATTGATGGATCCAGGCCCTAACACCAGCGTCGGGCACAACTGCTGGATAAACGGCGCTTCGGTGCAGTAATTCACCACTTCTGTCGGCACCCCCAGCAGCTTCTCCACCACCTTCACCAGTTCATGATCGGCCGGGCATTCGTAGCCGGGAATCGGCGGATGCAGCTCACCGACAGTCAGACGGCCCGGCCAGCGCGCGCTCACCGGTGCCAGCGCTTCATTGAGTAAACCGTCGAGATCGCTCAGCGTCAGTCCCGGCAGCGGACGGATATCCATATGCAGCTCACAGCAGGCGCAGATGCGGTTCGCCGCGTCGCCGCCGTGGATATGGCCAAAGTTCATGGTCGGATACGGAATGGCGAAGCCGTCGTGGTGATAGCGCTCTTTCAGCGTATTACGCAGCTGCATCAGCTGAGTAATGGATTCATGCATCAGCTCGATAGCGTTCACGCCGCGCGCCGGATCGCTGGAATGACCGGACTGACCCTGAATGCGGATGGCGTGCGACAGATGGCCTTTGTGGGCGCGCACCGGTTTCAGCGACGTCGGTTCGCCGATGATGGCGCAGTCCGGCCGCAGCTGGGTCGATTCAGAGAAGTATTTCGCGCCGGCCATCGTGGTCTCTTCATCGGCGGTGGCAAGGATGTACAGCGGTTTGCTGAGCTTCGTCACGTCAACGTCACGCAGCGCATCAAGAATAAAGGCAAAGAAGCCTTTCATGTCGGCGGTGCCTAAGCCGTACAGCTTGTTGTCGTGTTCGGTCAGGGTGAAGGGATCGCGCGTCCAGCGGCCGTCGTCATACGGCACGGTGTCGGTATGGCCCGCCAGCAGCAGGCCACCTGCGCCGCTGCCGCTGCGCGCCAGCAGGTTGAATTTGTGGCGCGTACCCGGCACCGGCTGGACTTCCACGCTGAAGCCGAGATCGCGGAACCAGCCCGCCAGCAAATTGATTAAAGTTTCATTGCTCTGATCCAGCGCGCTGTCGGTGGCGCTGATCGACGGTGTTGCAATCAGCTGGCGGTAGAGTTCGATAAAAGGTGGAATTTTTGTCTTCACTGTTGACGGTCCCTGGGTTAGGATGTATCAATATTAATGCATTAATAGTGAATAAAAATACATTAACGTCGTCTGCATGTGAACTGAAAAAAGCTGCAAACGGCATCGTGGGCAACGGGGCAATGCCGCGACCCGATACGTGTGACTGTAATAAGGTATACAGCCTGATGTTGAATACGCTGATCGTTGGTGCCAGTGGTTATGCTGGCGTAGAGCTTGCCACCTACCTGAATCGCCACCCGCATATGAACATAACCGCTTTGGCGGTTTCAGCGCAAAGCCCGGATGCCGGAAAGTTACTCTCCGATCTCCATCCGCAGCTGAAAGGCAGGGTCGATTTGCCATTGCAGCCGCTGGGTGATGCCGCAGAGTGGGCCGGCAAGGTCGATGTGGTGTTCCTCGCCACCGCGCACGAAGTCAGCCACGATCTGGCCCCGGAATTCCTGAAAGCCGGCTGCGTGGTGTTCGACCTCTCAGGTGCGTTCCGCGTTAACGACGACGGCTTTTATCAACAGTATTACGGTTTCAGCCATCAGCACCAGGCGTGGCTCGACAAAGCCGTTTACGGCCTGGCCGAATGGAACCACGCGCAGATTAAAGACGCGCAGCTGGTGGCAGTGCCGGGTTGCTATCCGACCGCCGCGCAGCTGGCGCTTAAACCGCTGATTAAGGCTGGCCTGCTTAATCCGGCTCAGTGGCCGGTCATCAATGCCACCAGCGGCGTCAGCGGTGCCGGACGTAAAGCCAGCGTCACCACCAGCTTCTGTGAAGTCAGCCTGCAGCCGTACGGCCTTTTCAATCACCGTCACCATCCGGAGATTGTGGCCCATCTCGGCACGCCGGTGATCTTCACGCCGCATCTCGGTAATTTCCCGCGCGGCATTCTGGAAACCATCACCTGCCGTCTGAACGCCGGTGTGAGCCAGCAGGATGTGGCGGCGGCGTTCCACAGCGCTTACCACGATAAACCACTGGTGCGGCTGTACGACAAAGGCGTACCGGCGCTGAAAGCGGTGGTTGGCCTGCCGTTCTGCGATATCGGCTTTGCCGTGCAGGGCGAGCACCTGATTGTTGTCGCAGCGGAAGACAACCTGCTGAAAGGCGCCTCCTCACAGGCGGTGCAGTGTCTCAATATTCGTTTCGGCTTCCCCGAAACGCTGTCTCTGATTTAACGGACGGATAACCTGACCATGAGCAATCCTCTGATCATTAAGCTGGGCGGCGTACTGCTGGATAGCGAAGAAGCGCTGGCGCGTCTGTTTGATGCCCTGCTGGCGTACCGCACGCAGTATCAGCGTCCGCTGATCATCGTCCACGGCGGTGGCTGCCTGGTGGACGAGCTGATGAAGAAACTGGCGCTGCCGGTGAAAAAGAAGAACGGTTTGCGCGTGACGCCAGCCGATCAGATCGACATTATTACCGGTGCGCTGGCCGGCACCGCCAACAAAACGCTGCTGGCATGGGCGAAGAAGTACGGCATTGGCGCAGTGGGTTTATGCCTCGGCGATGCCGGGCTGGTGAACGTGGCACAGTTCGATGAGGAGCTGGGGCATGTCGGCAACGCCACGCCGGGCAATCCGCAGCTGCTCAATACGCTGCTGGATGCAGGCTATATGCCGGTGATCAGCTCGATTGGCATCACCGACGGCGGCGAACTGATGAACGTCAACGCCGACCAGGCCGCGACCGCGCTGGCGGCGACGATCGGTGCCGATCTGGTGCTGCTGTCGGACGTCAGCGGTATTCTCGACGGCAAAGGTCAGCGCATCGCCGAGATGACCGCAGCCAAAGCCGAGCAGCTGATTGCCCAGGGCATTATTACCGATGGCATGATTGTGAAAGTGCATGCGGCGCTCGACGCGGCGCGTACGCTGGGCCGCCCGGTGGATATCGCCAGCTGGCGTCATGCTGAACAGCTGCCAACCCTTTTCAACGGCGTGTCGATTGGCACCCGGATTCTCGCATAATCAAGGATTACGACATGAGCACGCAAAACATCAAAAAAATCGTTCTGGCTTACTCGGGCGGTCTGGATACCTCGGCCATCATTCCCTGGCTGAAAGAGAACTACGGTGGTTGTGAAGTGGTGGCGTTCGTGGCCAACATTGGTCAGGATCCGGCCGATCTGGAAGGCGTAGAGAAGAAAGCGCTGCAGTCGGGCGCGTCTGAGTGCCACGTGGTCGATCTGCGTGAAGAGTTTATCAGCGAATACGTTTACCCGGTGCTGCAGACCGGTGCGCTGTACGAAGGCACCTATCTGCTGGGCACCTCAATGGCGCGTCCTATCATCGCCAAAGCGCAGGTTGAACTGGCGCTGAAAGTGGGCGCAGACGCGCTGTGCCACGGCGCAACCGGTAAAGGCAACGATCAGGTGCGTTTCGAAACCACCTATACCGCGCTGGCACCGCAGCTTAAAGTGGTGGCGCCATGGCGTGAGTGGAACCTGCGTTCGCGTGAAGCGCTGCTGGATTACCTGAAAGAGCGCAATATCCCGACCACCGCGTCGCTGGAAAAAATCTACAGCCGTGATGAGAACGCCTGGCACATCTCGACCGAAGGTGGCGTGCTGGAGAGCCCGTGGAACGCGCCAAACAAAGATTGCTGGGTGTGGACCGTCGATCCGCTGGAAGCGCCGGATCAGCCAGAAAACGTCACTGTCAGCGTGGAGAAAGGCCAGGTTGTGGCGGTGAACGGTGAGAAACTGAGCCCGTTCCAGTGTCTGGAAAAACTCAATGCGCTGGGAGCGAAACACGGCGTGGGCCGGATTGATATCGTGGAAAACCGTCTGGTGGGCATTAAATCACGCGGCTGCTACGAAACCCCGGGCGGCACCATTATGGTCAACGCGCTGCGTGCGGTTGAGCAGCTGGTACTGGATCGCGACAGCTTCAAATGGCGTGAACAGCTGGGTCAGGAGATGTCTTACGTGGTGTATGACGGCCGCTGGTTTGCACCGCTGCGTCAGTCAATCCAGGCCGCTGCCGCATCGCTGGCAGAGCTGTTGAACGGGGAAGTGGTACTGCAGCTGTATAAAGGCCAGGCCACGGCGATCCAGAAAAAATCGGCGAACAGCCTGTACTCAGAAGAGTTTGCCACCTTCGGCGAAGACGAAGTGTACGATCACCGTCACGCGGGCGGCTTTATCCGTCTGTTCTCGCTCTCTTCACGCATTCGCGCGCTGAACGAGCAGAAGAAGTAATACCGGCGGCAGGCGACATATTTTGCAGGGGCGGCTTCGGGCCGCCCTTTGTTTAACAGATTCAGGAGCAAACAGATGGCACTTTGGGGCGGACGTTTTTCGCAGGCGGCAGATCAACGGTTTAAACAGTTCAACGATTCACTGCGGTTTGACTACCGCCTGGCGGAGCAGGACATCATCGGTTCGGTGGCCTGGTCAAAAGCGCTGGTAACGGTAAACGTGCTGAGCAGTGAAGAGCAGCAGCAGCTGGAAGCCGCGCTGAATGCGCTGCTGGAAGAGGTTCGCGCCAATCCGCAGCAGATTCTGCAGAGCGATGCCGAGGATATTCACAGCTGGGTGGAAGGCAAGCTGATCGACAAAGTCGGCGCGCTGGGCAAAAAGCTGCACACCGGGCGCAGCCGTAACGACCAGGTGGCGACCGATCTCAAACTGTGGTGTAAAACGCAGGTGGCACTGCTGCTGGAAGCCACGCGCGAGCTGCAGTCAGCGCTGGTAGCCACGGCTGAAGCCAATCAGGATGCCGTGATGCCGGGCTACACCCACCTGCAGCGGGCGCAGCCGGTGACGTTTGCCCACTGGTGTCTGGCCTACGTTGAGATGCTGGCGCGCGACGAGAGCCGTCTGCAGGATACGCTGAAGCGGCTGGATGTCAGCCCGCTGGGCTGCGGCGCGCTGGCCGGTACTGCTTATGAGATCGACCGTGAGCAGCTGGCCGGCTGGCTCGGCTTCGCCTCTGCCACGCGTAACAGCCTGGATACCGTGTCGGACCGCGATCACGTGCTGGAGCTGCTGTCTGATGCCTCGATTGGCATGGTGCACCTGTCGCGCTTCGCTGAAGACATGATCTTCTTCAACACCGGTGAAGCCGGCTTTATTGAGCTGTCCGATAAAGTGACGTCGGGCTCATCGCTGATGCCGCAGAAGAAAAATCCGGACGCGCTGGAGCTGATCCGCGGCAAGTGCGGTCGTGTGCAGGGCGCACTGACCGGCATGATGATGACGCTGAAAGGGCTGCCGCTGGCGTACAACAAAGATATGCAGGAAGACAAAGAAGGGCTGTTCGATGCGCTCGATACCTGGCTTGACTGCCTGCATATGTCAGCTCTGGTGCTGGATGGCATTCAGGTGAAGCGTCCGCGCTGTCAGGAAGCCGCCGAGCAGGGTTACGCTAACTCGACCGAACTGGCCGATTATCTGGTAGCCAAAGGCGTGCCGTTCCGCGAAGCGCACCATATCGTCGGCGAAACCGTGGTGGAAGCGATCAAACAAGGCGTCGCGCTGGAAGCATTAAGTCTGGCGCAGTTTAAGCAGTTTAGCGCGGCGATCGGGGAAGATGTTTATCCGGTGCTGTCGCTGCAGTCTTGTCTCGATAAGCGTAACGCGCGCGGCGGCGTGGCACCACAGCAGGTGGCGCTGGCGATCGGCGAAGCGAAGCAGCGCTTAAACCTGGCGTAATGCGCGCCAGGAAATTTCTTTCGCAAAAAAGAGACAATTCTTGATCGGTCTGGCGTGAAGAGTTCTTAAAGTGTGCTCGCAGTTAATTTGGAGAACATAAATGAGCACTTCACGCTTTGGCTACCCTTTCTTTCCTCTGGAGCCGGCCGTTGAAAACCAGGTTCCTGTCACCTTCGATTCCGCCTCGGTGAATGACGGCGGTTTTATTGTCGATGGCGAAATCACCCGCGATACGCGCCCTGCGCTGAACGGCTATGCCGGCCGGGGCGTCACGCTTGAGTGTTACCATCACGGCGAGTTAGTAGGCAGCACGCTCAGCGATGCTCAGACCGGCTACTTCAGTTTTACGTTGCCTGACGCGCTGGCTGGCGGGAATCATCAGTTCGTGGCACAGGTGGCGGCAATGCCGCAGAGCGCAAGCGCACCCTTCACACTGATCGTGGAGGATGCCGGTTTTGTACCGGTCACGCTAACCGCCATGCACAGCGGCACGCAGTTTATCTGGCCGGAAGAGAGCACTACGCAAACCCAGCCGACCTTTTCCGGTAAAGGCCAGCCCGGCAGCCGGGTTGAGCTGTTTGATAACGATGAGCCGCTCGGCAGTGCGCTGGTCGATAGCGATCACAAATGGACCTTTACGCCGTCTCATGCGCTGGCCGCTGGCGAGCATCAGATCGTGGTGACATGCGGCGCAGGGAATGTCAGTGCGCCGGTCAGCCTGATCGTCGCGGATGATATTACGGGAGATGTGGCCCGGCCGGAGGCACTCAGTGGCCTGCATCTGCACGACCTGCTGGCCAGCGTGCCGGTTAACCTGTTCCAGGACGCGGAGCTTAACCCGGCCACGCAGCAGTATGAGCTGGTGCTGAATAATGACGATCTGCAGCAGGAGCTGACGCAGTCCGGTATTGTTGGCCACTTCCTGGTGCTGACGGAGCAGGATTTGCAGCAGTTGCTGGGTGATGTACCACTGTGATGCAAAGGCAAAAAAAAGCGGGCTTTAAGTAGCCCGCCAACCTCTAGCTTCGGAATTACATATAGTTATAGGCACATCATCAAAGGGCTGGCACTCCCGGCCAACTCAGTGATTTCGTGAGCAGGTTGCAGGTGCTGCTCCAGATTGTTGTTGTTGCGTGTCTGCGTTAGCCGCTTTAACAATCTGTGGTCTTAATCAGATGGCCGGTATTATTCCTGTTCACCGCTTGATAGGGCTAATCGTTCATTGCTATTCTATCTATCGCCACGGGCTATCGTGGTTTGGAGGCTATCAATGAACATTCGTGATCTGGAATATCTGGTTTCGCTGGCGGAACATCGCCACTTTCGTCGTGCCGCTGATGCCTGTCATGTCAGCCAGCCGACCCTGAGCGGGCAGATTCGCAAGCTGGAAGATGAACTGGGTGTGATGCTGCTGGAACGGACCAGCCGTAAGGTGCTGTTTACTCAGGCTGGACTGCTGCTGGTGGATCAGGCGCGAACCGTGCTGCGTGAAGTGAAGGTACTGAAGGAGATGGCCAGCCAGCAGGGCGAAACCATGTCCGGGCCGCTGCACATTGGTCTGATTCCGACCACCGGTCCCTATCTGTTGCCGCATATTATTCCGATGCTGCATCAGACCTTCCCGAAACTCGAGATGTATCTGCACGAGGCGCAAACGCAGCAGCTGCTGGCGCAGCTCGACAGCGGTAAGCTCGACTGCGCGATTCTGGCGCTGGTAAAAGAGAGCGAAGCTTTTATTGAAGTGCCGCTGTTTGATGAGCCGATGAAGCTGGCGATCTACCAGGATCACCCGTGGCACGATCGCGATCGTGTGCCGATGTCGGATCTGGCTGGTGAGAAACTGCTGATGCTGGAAGATGGTCATTGTTTGCGCGATCAGGCGATGGGCTTCTGCTTCGAAGCCGGCGCTGATGAAGATACCCATTTCCGCGCGACCAGCCTGGAAACGCTGCGCAACATGGTAGCAGCTGGCAGCGGTATCACTTTGCTGCCGTCGCTGGCGGTACCGAATGAGCGCGTACGTGATGGCGTGTGCTATCTGCCGTGTTACAAACCGGTGCCGCAGCGCACCATCGCGCTGGTGTATCGTCCGGGATCGCCTCTGCGCAGCCGCTATGAGCAGCTGGCAGAAGCAATTAAAACCCACATGCAGGGTTACCTGGACCGTTCGTTAAAACAGGCGGTTTAAGCCGTTTAACGCCGCTACGCGGTAGGCTTCGGCCATGGTGGGGTAGTTGAAGGTGGTGTTCACGAAATACTCAATCGTGTTACCGCCGTTCTTCTGCTCCATAATGGCCTGGCCGATGTGAATGATCTCCGCCGCACGCTCGCCAAAGCAGTGAATACCCAGAATCTCTTTGGTTTCGCGGTGGAACAGGATCTTCAGGCTGCCAACGTGCATGCCGACAATCTGCGCGCGCGCCAGATGCTTAAACTGCGCACGGCCCACTTCATACGGCACTTTCATCGCCGTCAGCTGCTGTTCGGTTTTGCCGACGGAGCTGATTTCCGGAATGGTGTAAATCCCGGTCGGGATATCTTCAATCAGGTGCGCGGTGGCTTCCCCTTTGATGATCGCCTGCGCGGCAATGCGGCCCTGATCGTAAGCGGCAGAGGCCAGGCTCGGGTAACCAATCACGTCGCCCACCGCATAAATGTGCGGCTGCGCGGTCTGATACATACTGTTCACTTTCAGCAGTCCACGGCCATCGGCTTCCAGCCCGACGTTTTCCAGCGCCAGTGAATCGGTATTACCGGTACGGCCGTTAGCGTACAGCAGGCAATCGGCTTTGACCTTTTTGCCGGACTTGAGGTGCATGATGACGCCATCGCTGACACCTTCAATCTTCTCAAACTCTTCGTTGTGACGAATCACCACGCCGCTGTTCCAGAAGTGATAAGAGAGCGAATCAGACATCTCCTGATCGAGGAACGCCAGCAGGCGATCGCGGGTGTTGATCAGGTCAACCTTGACGTTAAGGCCGCGGAAAATCGACGCATATTCACAGCCAATCACGCCCGCACCATAAATGATGACGTGGCCGGGTTCATGATGCAGGTTGAGGATGGAGTCGGAGTCGTAAATGCGCGGATGGGTAAAATCGACGTCCGCCGGGTGATACGGGCGGGAACCACAGGCGATGACAAACTTCTCTGCGGTTAAGCGCTCGCGCGTGCCGTCTGGCTGTTCCACTTCGATGGTGTTGGCATCAACAAAATGGGCGTCGCCCTGATAAAGCTCACAGCGGTTACGCTCGTAAAAGCCCTGACGCATGGCAGTCTGCTGGCTGATGACGTTCTCAGTATGATTCAGAATGTCGGCGAACGAGGAGCGCAGGAGTCGGGTGTGATCGCTATAAAGAGGGTTTTGATTGAACTCGATGATACGGCTGACAGCGTGACGCAGAGCTTTGGAAGGGATGGTTCCCCAGTGAGTACAACCGCCGCCGATGTTGTGGTAGCGTTCGATCACTGCAATGCGCGCTCCCTGCTTCACCAGCCCCATCGCCGCACCTTCGCCGCCCGGACCGGAGCCAATCACAATGGCATCGTAATCGTAAGACTTTTGCATACCAGTACGTCCTATGTTTCTATACATTTTTACAACGAGATTCTAACATCTCGCCGCGCACATCTGAATTCTAACAGCGTAAATTGGCAAAGTTTGACAATCAGTGAGGTTAACAGGCGGTCACAAACTTTGCGCCGCTGTACGCTGAAAAGTTTGTTATAGTGCCTGCCTGATTACTCACAAGGCCGGGAAAATGGGCGTTCGAGCGCAACAAAAAGAACGTACACGACGTTCACTGATTGAAGCGGCATTCAGTCAGTTAAGTGCAGAAAGGAGTTTTGCCAGCCTGAGTTTACGCGAAGTGGCACGCGAAGCCGGCATTGCACCGACCTCGTTTTACCGTCACTTTCGCGATGTGGATGAACTCGGCCTGACGATGGTCGATGAAAGTGGCCTGATGCTGCGCCAGCTGATGCGCCAGGCGCGCCAGCGCATTGCCAAAGGCGGCAGCATCATTAAAACCTCGGTCGCCACGTTTATGGAGTTCATCGGGAACAATCCCAACGCTTTTCGTCTCTTACTACGCGAGCGCTCCGGCACCTCAGCGGCTTTTCGTGCGGCGGTCGCGCGGGAGATTCAGCACTTTATCGCTGAACTGGCCGACTACCTTGAGCTGGAAAACCGCATGCCGCGCAGCTTTACCGAAGCGCAGGCGGAAGCGATGGTGACGATTGTGTTCAGCGCCGGCGCGGAAGCGCTGGATGTGGATATCGAACAGCGGCGCAAACTGGAAGAGCGTCTGGTGCTGCAGCTGCGAATGATCGCCAAAGGCGCGTATTACTGGTATCGCCGGGAGCAAGAGCGCCTGGCGGTTACCCTGGAAACCCCCGAAGAGTAATGTGATAAGGATAATGAAATGATTGAGCAAAACCCTCGCGATAAAGGAACGCTGTTACTGGCTTTTATCACCGGTTTAGCTATCAACGGCTCCTTTTCGGTGCTGTTCAGCACCTTTGTTCCCTTTTCGATTTTCCCGCTGATCGCCCTTGGCCTTGCCGCGTGGTGTCTGCATCAGCGCTATCTCAACCGCAATATGCCGGACGGCATGCCTTCGCTGGCGGCGGCATTTTTTCTGCTGGGGATTCTGGTGTACAGCGCGCTGGTGCGTGCCGAATATCCGGATATCGGGTCTAACTTCATCCCGACCATTCTGATGGTGGCGCTGGTGTTCTGGATCGCCATGCGCTTCCGCCGCAGCAAGAACAAGCACTGAAAACAATCACGGGAACCGCAGGGTTCCCGTTTTTTTTAGGCTTTGCGCGTCAGTAACACACCGCATTCCATATGGTGGGTGTAAGGGAACTGGTCAAACAGCGCCAGCCGCGTGATGTTATGCGTGGCACTCAGTACGCTGAGGTTGTCGCACAGCGTCTGCGGATTACAGGAAATATAGAGAATACGCGGATAGGCCTGCACCATCTTCACCGTCTCATCATCCAGCCCGCTGCGCGGCGGATCGACAAAGATGGTCTCGCACTGATAGCTGTTGAGATCGATGCCTTCCAGACGGTTAAAGCTGCGCACGCCGTTCATCGCCTGGGTAAACTCTTCGGCCGCCATACGGATAATTTGCACGTTGTCGATGTGGTTGGCCGCGATGTTGTACTGCGCCGAAGCCACCGACGGTTTGGCGATTTCCGTCGCCAGTACGCGGCGGAAGTTACGCGCCAGCGCCAGCGAAAAGTTGCCATTGCCACAGTACAGCTCCAGCAGATCGCCGCGCGAATCTTGCGTCACGTCCAGCGCCCACTCCAGCATCTGAATATTCATCGCCGCATTCGGCTGAGTGAAGCTGTTCTCCACCTGACGATAGATCATCTCCTGGCCGGCTACCGGCAGGCGCTCATCGACGTAATCGCGATCGAGGCAGATTTTGGTTTTCGTGGCACGGCCAATCAGCTGCACATCAAACCCTTCTGCACGCAGGCTATCGCGCAGCGCAGTCGCGGCTTCGGTCCAGTCGGCTTCCAGCTTGCGGTGATACAGCAGTGAAATCACGATCTGGTTGCTGAGGGTGGAGAGATAATCGATCTGGAACAGTTTGAAACGCAGCGCGCGATTATCGCGGATCGCGGCGATCAACTTTGGCATCAGCGTGTTGATCAACTGGCTGGCCGCCGGAAACTGATCGACGCGGATACGCTGTTTGGTCTCTTGATCGAAGATGATGTGATAGAGATCGTCACCGTCGTGCCAGATGCGGAATTCGGCGCGCATACGATAGTGGCTGACCGACGAGCGGAACACCTCCACGTCGGGCGCTGCGTAGGGGGCCATCATCGCCTGTAAGCGGCTGACTTTTTCCGCCAGTTGCGCGTCGTATTGTTCAATCGGGAGTTGTTCGGGTGTCATCTTCAATCCTGGTGTTAAGCCTGCCTGCCGGGCGATTGTAGGCATTCACCTGCTGATGTCCAGCCCCGGACAGTGCAGGAAGGCTGGCAGTCTGGATTTCCGGCCTTCTTAAACGTAGACTGCGGCTGCCGGCCTCCTTGAGTTAAAAGGGAATCCAGTGTGAATCTGGAGCTGACGCGCAGCGGTAAAAGAATGTCGTGGTGATCGCAATTGCAGACACTGTCCTCGCGGATGGGAAGTCTTCACCACTTATGATTCCCAGCCCGAAGACCTGCCGGTGTGACGTCGCAACTTCTGAGATCATCGCGTGCTATCGATCCCGGACCTGCGGCATCCTGCTTCGTCTTTTGGATGCTATAACAATGAAAACAACACACGCTTCGCTGTTTGCCTTTAGTGCAACGGCGTTGTCGCTCTGGGCGCAATCTGGCTACGCGCAGCAGAATGATGATACGCAAATCGTTACCGCCAACCGGTTTTTGCAGCCGGTTTCCTCCGTTCTCGCGCCGACGACAGTCGTGACCCGCGACGATATCGATCGCTGGCAGGCTAAAAGCCTGACGGACGTGATGCGTCGCCTGCCTGGCGTGGACATCGCGCAGAACGGTGGCCTCGGCCAGTTGAGCTCGCTGTTTGTGCGCGGCACCAACTCCAGCCACGTACTTATACTCATCGACGGTATCCGGCTAAACCAGGCGGGTGTGTCCGGATCGTCTGATTTAAGCCAGATTCCGCTTTCTCTGGTCCAGCGCATCGAATATGTGCGCGGTGCGCGCTCGGCGGTGTATGGTTCCGATGCGATTGGCGGCGTGGTGAACATCATCACCGGTCGTGATAAGCCGGGCACGACGCTGAGCGCGGGCGTGGGCTCGAAAGGCTATCAAAACTATGAAGGTTCTACCCAGCAGCAGCTGGGGGCAGCCACGAAGCTGACCATGGCGGGCAACTACACCTACACGCGCGGCTATGATGTGGTGGCAAACCTGCCGGATGTGTATGGCGATCCGGCGCAGAAAGATCGCGATGGCTTCATGAACAAAACACTGTATGGCGCGCTGGAACACCAGTTCAGTGACGGGCTGAGCGGCTTTGTCCGTGGCTACGGTTTTGACAACCGCACGGCCTACGACGGCACCTACAGCTACGATAACAGTTTCAACATCAATGGATTAAACGATACCCGCCAGCTCTACAGCCAGACCTGGGACAGCGGCCTGCGTTACAGCAACGACATTTATTCGACGCAGCTGATCGCCAGCTACAGCCGCAGCAAAGACTATAACTATGATCCGCGTACAGGCCGCTACGGCCCGTCGACCACGCTGGATGACAGCAAGCAGTACAATGTGCAGTGGGGTAATACGTTGCAGGTGGCGCAGGGCAGCGTAAGCGCGGGCGTGGACTGGCAGAAACAGACCACGGAACCCGGCACGGCTTACGTGGCTGACAGTACTGAGCTGCGTAACACCGGCATTTATGCCACCACCCAGCAGCAGCTGGGCAGCGTAACGCTGGAAGGCGCGGTACGCGGTGACGACAACAGCCAGTTTGGCTGGCACGGCACCTGGCAGGGCGGGGCGTCATGGGCGTTTGTTGATGGCTATAGCGTGTTTGCCGATTACGCGACGGCGTATAAAGCGCCTCGTCTCGGCCAGTTGTATGGTTCTTATGGCAACAGCGACCTGAAGCCGGAAGAGAGCAAACAGTGGGAAGCGGGCTTCTCCGGCCTGACCGGGCCGGTAAACTGGCGCGTATCCGGTTATCGTAACGATATCGATAATCTGATTGATAGCGATCCCACCACCTATATCTATTACAACATTGATAAAGCGCGCATTAAGGGCGTGGAAGCCACGGCGTCGTTCGATACCGGTCCGCTTAGCCATCAGATTTCTTACGACTATGTCGATGCGCGCGATGCTGAAACCGATCAACCGCTGGTGCGCCGTGCGAAGCAGCAGGTGAAATACCAGCTCGACTGGACGATTTATGAGTTTGACTGGTCACTGACCTATCATTATCTCGGCGATCGCTATGATACGGATTACAACCACTCCTTTACCCCGCAGCGCGTCAAACTGGGCGGTGTAAGTTTATGGGATCTGGCAGTTTCGTATCCGGTCACATCACAGCTCACCGTTCGTGGTAGAATTGCCAACCTGTTCGATAAAGACTACGAGACAGTGTATGGCTATCAAACTCCAGGAACGGAGTACTATCTCAGCGCCAGCTACAGCTTCTGATCTGCGCCCCACCGTGCTGGTGTTTGACTCCGGCGTCGGTGGGCTCTCCGTCTATGATGAGGTCCGGCAACTGCTGCCGGGCCTGCACTATCTCTATGCCTTCGATAATGCCGGCTTCCCTTACGGTGAAAAAAGCGAAGAGTACATTGTTGAGCGGGTCGTGGCGGTGGTGGAGGCTATCGTGCAGCGCGTGCCGCTGGCGTTAGTGGTCATCGCCTGTAACTCCGCCAGTACTGTATCCCTGCCAGCGTTGCGTCAGCGCTTTGAATTCCCGGTCGTTGGCGTCGTGCCTGCGATTAAACCGGCGGCCCGTCTGACGCGTAACGGCGTGGTCGGCCTGCTGGCCACGCGCGGCACGGTGAAACGACCTTACACCCATGAGCTGGTGGCGCAGTTTGCGCGCGAATGTAAAATCGAAATGCTGGGCTCGGCGGAACTGGTCGAACTGGCGGAAGCCAAACTGCACGGAGAAACGGTGTCGCTGGACGATGTGCGTCGCGCAGTACAACCGTGGCTGCGTATGAAAGAGCCGCCGGATACCGTGGTGCTGGGTTGTACCCATTTCCCGCTGTTACGTGAAGAGCTGCAGCAGGTGTTGCCTGATGGCACCCGGCTGGTGGATTCGGGCGCAGCCATTGCACGGCGCACTGCCTGGTTGTTAGAGCACGAAGCGCCTCAGGCGCGTTCCAGCGGACAGAATGTGGCATTTTGTACGCGTATGGATGACGAAGTGGTGCAATTATCACCGGTTTTGCAGCGTTATGGCTTCCCGCTGCTGGAAAAACTGGCGATTTGACGGGCTTTCGCCGAAAAAAACAGCACTCGAAAATTAATTTGCATTTAGCCCTTGTCAGCCCGAAAGAACTCCCTATAATGCGCCTCCACTGACACGGCACAACGGCTTACGAAGCGCCCTGTTAGTGAGGTGGCCCTTAACGGCAACCTTCAGAAAAGCAAAAATAAATGCTTGACTGAGAAAGCGGAAAGCGTAATATACGCATCCCGCGCCGCTTGAGAAATCGCGGCACTGCTCTTTAACAATTTATCAGACAATCTGTGTGGGCACTCGCAGGATTGATATCACAAGCCTACGGGCTTTAAAAAATATCAAGTCTTTGCTGAGTGAACACGTAATTCATTACGAAGTTTAATTCAC
>NZ_POWM01000008.1:0-232830 GCF_002928365.1 Pantoea sp. ICBG 985 | reverse complement strand
AACGCAGTCAGAGCGCGAAAGACGCGGACGAAAACAGAATTTGCCTGGCGGCAACAGCGCGGTGGTCCCACCTGACCCCATGCCGAACTCAGAAGTGAAACGCCGTAGCGCCGATGGTAGTGTGGGGACTCCCCATGCGAGAGTAGGGAACTGCCAGGCATCAAACCAGTGAAAAAGCCCCGGACGAGAGTCCGGGGCTTTTTTACGTCCGTACTCCGGCAAATTTCCCGCCAAAAACCGTGTGATTAGCGGTTTTTTAGCCATTGAACAATATACTCTGCAACCTGATCAGGCTGATTAATATCCAGCACCGGTACCTGAAGCGCTAACGCTTCATCCGTCGCTACGGCAATCACCCAGTCGTCCAGCAATTCATCAATTTCCCCCTTAACGCCGCGCCGCCATAGCACCATCCTGGGTACGGGTTCCTGTTTAAACCCCTCGACCAGCACCAGATCCAGCGATGTAGCGTCCATACGGCCTGCCAGCTGCGCTAAACTAAGCGGCTGTTGCGGCGTCTCGCACATTAACGCCCAGCGTTGCTCGCTGGCGACGATCACCTGATCGGCTCCCGCTTTGCGCAGCAGATAACTGTCTTTTCCCGGCGTATCGATGTCCATCTGATGATGGGTATGCTTGATCAGCCCGGGGCGAATGCCCTGCGCTCTCAGTAGCGGAATCACCTGTTGTAACAGGGTGGTTTTGCCGGTGCCACTCCAGCCCACCACCGCCAGTAACGGCACACTCATCACGAACTTTCCTCATTAACCAAATCGTCAGGCGTATTGATATTGCGGAAGGCGGCTTCATCATCATCAAACAGTACGCTGTGTCCGCCATGTTCACACATAAACTGCATCAGACGGCGTTCTCCGCGCAGCAGCCACGCTTCCAGATTATCAGCCAGCGCACGATGCACCAAAGCCAGCGCCGGATGATCACGCTGACCCGATGTCACCCACACGGCGGCTGCTGCACCACGCTGCTGCCACAGCCGTGCAACAAAATCCTGCGGTAGCCACGGCGTATCGCAGGCACAAAACGCCACCCATTCGGTCTGGCTGTGCCGCAGGCCGCTGAGCATGCCTGCCAGCGGACCGGGATAATCAGGCAGCGAATCACGAATCACCTGACAACCACTTGCCTGATAACGATCAATGTTACGGTTGGCGCTAATCAACACAATATTGACCTGCGGCTGTAAACGCTGCAGAACGTGCTGATAAAGCGGTTTGCCCTGTAATGGCAGCAAGCCCTTATCCTGACCTCCCATACGGCTGCCTTGCCCGCCTGCGAGGATCACACCGGTAAATGCGGTCATCTTCGTCTCCCTGTTTATTCTGGACGATACTTAACTCGCGGTAGCGAACCACCTGCGCAAAGGAATCAATGATGAAATATCACCGACTCAATGAACTGCTCGAACTGCTGCAGCCTGCCTGGCAGCAAGAACCCGATCTCAACCTGCTGGCATTTTTACAAAAACTGGCGCAGGAATCAGGTTTCAGTGGCCCATTAAGTGAATTAAGCGATGACGTATTGATTTACCATCTCAAAATGCGTGATGCCGGTAGTCAGGCTGTGATCCCGGGTCTGAAGAAAGATTATGAAGTGGACTTCAAAAGCGCGCTATTACGTGCGCGCGGTGTGATCAAGGATGATGAGTAGTGTTATCCTTGCGCGTTCAACGCACAGGTAACACACAGGCACAATGATGAGCGAAGCCGCTTTTAATTTTCAGACGCTGAATCCCGACGTCATCCTCGATGCGCTCTGGGATGCCGGTCTGCGGGTCGAGTCCGGCTTAACCGCCCTGAACAGCTACGAAAACCGCGTCTATCAGTTCAGCGATGAGGATAAGCGACGCTATGTCGCTAAGTTCTATCGTCCGCAACGCTGGAGCGCCGCGCAGATCGCTGAAGAGCATCGCTTTGCTCAGGATCTGCTGGATGATGAAGTGCCGGTTGCCGCACCGCTGGCGCTGCAGGGCAATACGCTCAATCAGCACGCTGGCTTTATGTTCGCGGTGTTCCCCAGCCTCGGTGGCCGGCAGTATGAAACCGACAATGAAGAGCAGATGGAGTGGGTAGGTCGTTTCCTTGGCCGTATCCATCAAACCGGACGCCACAGCCCGTTCCGCCAGCGGCCCACCCTGGGCCTGCAGGAGTATGTGGTTGAGCCACGTCTGCAGCTGGAACAGAGCACGCTGGTGCCCGCCTCGCTGAAGGATGCGCTACTGAAGGCGTTAGATAAACTCAGCCTCACGCTGCAGCAGAGCTGGCATAGCCAGTGGCAACCGCTCCGGCTGCACGGTGACTGCCATCCCGGCAATATTCTGTGGCGCGATGGGCCGATGTTTGTCGATCTCGATGACGCGCGCACCGGTCCGGCTGTGCAGGATTTGTGGATGCTGGTGAACGGCAGCCGTCAGGAACAATTGATCCAGTGGGATATTTTGCTGGAAGCGTATAACGAATTTGGTGATTTCGATTTACACGAATTGACACTGATTGAGTCTTTACGCGCCATGCGCATGGTTTATTATCTGGCCTGGGTGGTACGCCGCTGGCAGGATCCCGCTTTTCCGCGCGCCTTCCCCTGGATGACCGATGAGGACTTCTGGCGCCGGCAGATTGCACTATTTATCGAGCAGGAAAGGCTGTTACACGAACCGCCGTTACAGCTTAGCCCGCAATTTTAATGAAGTACTCAGGAGATGTTCTCACGATGAAAAAGATTTGGTTTGCGCTGGTAGGTTTGATGCTGGCATTTAGCGCCTCAGCGGCACAGTTCAACGACGGCAAACAGTACGTTACGCTGCCAAAACCGGTCGCCGGTGAGCCGCAGGTCATGGAATTTTTCTCCTTCTTCTGCCCGCACTGCTACCAGTTTGAACGCATTTACCACGTCAGCGATGCGGTGAGAAAGAATCTGCCAGCGGACACCAAAGTGACCAAATATCACGTTGATTTCCTCGGCGGCGACTTCGGTCCGGTGGTCACGCATGCGTGGGCAGTGGCAATGGCGCTGGGTGTGGAAGATAAAGTGACCGCACCGATTTTCGATGGCATCCAGAAGACCCAGACCATTACCGACGCAGCCAGCCTGAAAGAAACCTTCATTAAAGCAGCGGGCATCACCTCTGAAGATTACGATGCAGCGTGGAACAGCTTCGCCGTGAAGGCGCTGGTTGCACAGCAGCAGAAAGCGGCTTCAGATGTTAATCTGCAGGGCGTACCGGCGATTTTCGTTAACGGCAAATACATGGTTAACAACGGCGGCCTGGACACCAGCTCAATGGATAACTTCGTGGCGGATTATGCCAACGTCGTGAAATTCCTGGTTGAGAAAAAGTAATTAAGCGCTGAAAACGCGATGGCTTATGCTGTAGCGGCGCGGTTATCACCCGCCGCTACAGTGAAACCAACCCACACCACATCCTTAATTCACGAAGCTATTCATCCCTTACAGCCAGCGTTTTTTGATTACCCTTTCGCTTAATATCCACATAGACGATCGCCTTTTTAAAAAGGTGTTTCGTATCACGGCAAGATTATAACTGACTGATTGTAAAAACATTTTAATCGTAAAATGATTGCAATTAACGTAAATAACAATACGTTATGAATTTTACGCACAAAGTTATCCACAAGATGATCCTTGCGATCCGCGCCGCGTAACCGCGAAAAAGATCCTCACTTTCTGCTGTTACTTCAACATTGTTCGCTGGTTGTGGCATCCTTATAACCCTGATTATCGCAACGAAGAAAATACAAACCTATGGCGCAAATTGCAGAAAATCCCCTGATTCTGGTAGATGGCTCTTCCTACCTCTACCGTGCATATCATGCCTTTCCGCCGCTGACCAACAGTGCGGGTGAGCCAACCGGCGCCATGTATGGTGTGCTCAACATGCTGAAAAGCCTGCTGATGCAGTATCAACCCAGCCATGTGGCTGTGGTCTTCGATGCCAAAGGCAAAACGTTCCGCGATGAGCTGTTTGAAAATTACAAATCGCATCGTCCACCGATGCCGGACGATTTACGCGCGCAAATCGCGCCGCTGCACGAGATGGTAAAAGCCATGGGGCTGCCGCTGCTGGCGGTGTCCGGCGTGGAAGCCGATGACGTGATTGGCACGCTGGCGCTGGAAGCGGAAAAGCAGGGGCGTGCGGTGCTGATCAGCACCGGCGATAAAGATATGGCGCAGCTGGTGACGCCGGGCATTACCCTGATTAACACCATGACCAACACCGTGCTCGGTCCGGAAGAAGTCGAGCAGAAATACGGAGTACCGCCTTCGCTGATTATCGATTTCCTCGCCATGATGGGCGACAGCTCGGATAACATCCCGGGCGTTCCGGGCGTGGGCGAGAAAACCGCACAGGCGCTGCTGCAGGGGCTGGGCGGCATGCAATCCATCTACGACAACCTTGATAAAGTGGCCGGGCTCTCCTTCCGTGGAGCAAAAACCATGGCGGCGAAGCTGGAGCAGAATCGCGATGTGGCATTTCTCTCCTACCAGCTGGCGACCATCAAAACCGATGTGGAACTGGAGCTGGCCTGCGAGCAGCTGACGGTTAACGAGCCTGACGTCGAAGCATTGCAGACGCTGTTTAGCCGCTATGAATTCAAACGCTGGCTTGCCGATCTGCAGGAAGGAAAATGGCTGCAGGGTAAAAAGAGCAATAGCCAGGCGCAGAAATCGCTGCCGGATGAACCCGCCGTGGCCGCAGCAGAAACGGTCAGCGTGCTGTCCTCTGACGGCTATGTCACCATCCTCGACGAGGCGACCTTTGCCGACTGGCTGAAAAAACTTCAAAGCGCCGACGTGTTTGCTTTTGACCTGGAAACCGATTCGCTGGATACCCTGAGCGCCAACATTGTCGGCATTGCCTTCGCCATAGCACCGGGCGAGGCCGCTTACCTGCCGGTGGCGCATGACTATCTTGACGCACCACCGCAGCTGGATCGCGCCGCGGTGCTGAAGCAGCTGAAACCGCTGCTGGAGGACAGTAAAGCAGCGAAGGTCGGGCAGAACCTGAAGTACGATCGTGGCGTACTGAAAAATTACGATATTGAGCTGAACGGCATCAAATTCGACACCATGCTGGAGTCTTACTGCCTGAACAGCGTCGGCGGCAAGCATGATATGGACAGCCTGGCGGCCCGCTGGCTTAACCACAAAACCGTCACTTTCGAAGAAATTGCCGGTAAAGGTAAAAATCAGCTCACCTTCAATCAGATCGCGCTTGAGCAGGCGGCGCACTATGCGGCAGAAGACGCTGACGTCACGCTGCAGCTTCACCTGCAGATGTGGCCGAAGCTGGAGCAGGAAGCCGGTCCGAAGCAGGTATTCGAGGCGATTGAGATGCCGCTGGTGACGGTCATTTCCCGCGTAGAGCGCAACGGTGTGCTGATCGATCAGAACATCCTCGCGAAACATTCGCAGGAGCTGACCACGCGTCTGGCCGAGCTGGAGCAGAAGGCGCACGAGCTGGCCGGCGAGCCTTTCAACCTCTCCTCCACCAAACAGCTGCAAACCATTCTGTTTGAGAAGCAGGGGATTAAGCCGACGAAGAAAACGCCGGGCGGCGCGCCATCGACCAGTGAAGAAGTGCTGGCTGAGCTGGCGCTCGACTATCCGCTGCCGAAAGTGATTCTTGAGCATCGCGGCCTGTCGAAGCTGAAATCCACTTACACCGATAAGCTGCCGCAGATGATCAATCCGATCACCGGTCGGGTGCACACCTCTTATCACCAGGCGGTAACGGCCACCGGACGACTCTCCTCGACCGACCCGAACCTGCAAAACATTCCGGTGCGCAACGAAGAGGGACGGCGCATTCGTCAGGCGTTTATCGCGGGCGCGGATAAGCGCATCGTGGCCGCCGACTATTCGCAGATTGAGCTGCGAATTATGGCGCACCTGTCGCAGGACAAAGGCCTGCTGGATGCGTTTGCGCAGGGTGAGGATATCCACCGCGCCACGGCGTCCGAAGTGTTTGGTGTGGCGCTGAGCAAGGTTTCCGGTGAGCAGCGCCGCAGTGCGAAAGCAATCAACTTCGGACTGATTTATGGCATGAGCGCATTTGGTTTGTCGCGTCAGCTGAATATTGGTGCCGGCGAAGCGAAGAAGTACATGGATCTCTACTTTGAGCGCTATCCGGGCGTGCTGCGTTATATGGAAGCGACGCGCGCGCAAGCCGCGGATAAGGGGTACGTCGAGACGCTGGATGGTCGTCGTCTGTGGCTGCCGGACATCAACTCCAGCAATGCCATTCGCCGTAAAGCCGCCGAACGTGCGGCGATCAACGCACCGATGCAGGGCACCGCAGCGGACATCATCAAACGTGCCATGATCGCCGTTGACGGCTGGCTGCTGCAGCAGAACAGTGACGAGGTGAAAATGATCATGCAGGTACACGATGAACTGGTATTTGAGATCCACAAAGATGCCGTCGCAGGTGCCAGCCAGACGATCCGCGAACTGATGGAGAACAGCATGAAGCTGGATGTACCGCTGCAGGTTGAAGTGGGAACGGGTGATAACTGGGATCAGGCGCACTAAGGGCCCGCTACCCGCCGCAGATGCAGGCGGCGGGTAACGTCATAAGAAAAAAGTTTACTTAATCGGTTCAGCCGGTCATCAAAACTGCCGGTAAAATACAGGTTAAGTAACTGCTTATCGGCTAAGCATTTTTTTGGTAATTAAACTACATGCCCTGCGCGAAAATGTGACGAAGCTGGTAAAAAAGATGTCGAATTCTGAAACTTAACAACAAAAAAGCCTTTGTTGGTCAGAAAAAATCGGGTAAAGTTCATCGCGTAGGGTACAGAGGTAAGATGTTCTATCTTTCAGACCTTTTACTTCACGTAATCGGATTTGGCTGAATATTAGCCGCCCCAGTCATTTATGACTGGGGCGTTTTTTATTGGGCTTTTTCTGAAAAAAAGCGGACGCTAAGGTCCGCTCAGGCGCTACTCTGACAGCGCTTCACCGTCGCCTTCCTGCGCCGGGGTCAGCTCGCTAAACCAGGTATCGAGTTTCTGACGCAGCTTATCGACGCCCAGTTTTTTCAGCGATGAGAACATCTCGACCTGGACATCGCCCATAAATGCCAGCGATGCTTCACGCACCATGTTCAGCTGCGCTTTACGGGCACCGGAAGCCAGCTTGTCGGCTTTAGTCAGCAAAATCATAACCGGAATACCGCTCTGCACCGCCCATTCAACCATTTGCTGATCGAGATCTTTAAGCGGATGGCGGATATCCATCAGCACCACCAGTCCTTTCAGGGCCTGACGTTTCTGCAAATATTCACCCAGCGCGCGCTGCCATTTACGCTTCATCTCTTCCGGGACTTCCGCATAACCGTAACCCGGTAAATCCACCAGGCGTTTGCCTTCCACCACTTCAAACAGATTAATCAGCTGCGTGCGGCCTGGCGTTTTACTGGTACGCGCCAGGCTTTTCTGGTTGGTCAGGGTATTCAGCGCGCTGGATTTGCCTGCATTTGAGCGCCCGGCAAAGGCAACTTCAATGCCCGTATCCGCCGGTAGATGACGAATATCCGGCGCGCTGAGCATGAAATGGGTGACGTGATAGTTCAAAGCAGACAATGTAAAACTCCAGCAGAATGATCGGGCAATGGCGCTGATTATACCTGTTATGGCGCAAAAGTGCCCGACAGGCGTCTTAACGCGCCATTTTGTAAGAGATCGCCGCTAACTGCTACCAGTGATGACGGATTCATGCAACATTCATTCGTTATATTACTGTTTATTTTCAATAACTTACGTTAAACATGAAAAAGGCCGCTCTAAATTAGAGACAAGTCTCACTTGTTCAATTTACTGTTTGGTCTACATTTGTTGTCAGTGCACGGCAGCACCCATCAGGATGATGAGCTCAGGAGCGTCGGGGATGACCGCGAGCATGGCAGGAGAGCGATTCAGGCAGGAATCGGACAGGGACAGGGATTACTCGCAGGAGCGATGTGGCGATGGAGCAACCGGGACGTTGTGAGCCGTAAAGGATTTGACGCGTGTTTCCTTCGTATGAAGGTGCGAAATAAGGCGATAGCACAGGCTATCGCCTTTTTTCTTTGTCATCTTTCTGCTAGATTTCGCCGCAATTCTATACTGAACTCACCAGGCATCGCCGAGACCGAACACATGAAGCAACCTGCACCAGCCCAGCGTGGCAAACCTGCTGCTAAAGCGAAACGCAAATCGCGTGAAGAACTGAACCAGGAAGCCCGCGATCGCAAGCGCGATAAAAAGCACAGCGGCCACAAATCCGGCAGCCGCGCCAACCCGGAAACGCAGAGCGCCGGTAAAGGGCACAGCCAAAAGAGCGCCGATCCGCGCGTGGGCAGCAAAAAGCCAGTCGCGCTGGTGGCGGACGGCAAAACTCTGCCCGAAAAGAAAGTGGCGAAGCCAAAGCCCAAAGCCGAAAAAGTGCGTCTGACGCCGCAGGAAGAGCTGGCGAAGCTGGAGAACGATGAGCGTCTCGACACGCTGCTCGATCGCCTTGAGAGCGGCGAAACCCTGAGCGCAGAAGATCAGGCGTGGCTGGATGAGACGCTGGATCGCATTGACGAGCTGATGGAAACGCTGGGCATTGCGCTGGACGACGACGCCGAAGACGAGCAGGCAGAAGAGGATATGATGCGCCTGCTTAAGGGCCACTAACCGCCATTTTTGATCGGCATGCGGCTTTGCGCATGCCGCGCTAAACAGGTATTCACCTATGTTTTGGCCTGGATCAATTTTAGCGCTGCTGCTGACATGTTATCTGCTGTGGTTATTGTTTAAACTACGCCGCCTGTCGCGGCTGAAATCGCGCTTACGGCGGCGTTCCGCCCAGCGCTTCTTCTCCTCCTCTGCCACGCGACCCGCCCTCAGACGACGTCACCGTAAGGAGTGAGCATGTCATCGCAGCAGATTGAGTGGGATCAGCGGCTCATCGAAAAATACAATTACGCCGGCCCGCGTTACACCTCTTATCCCACCGCACTGGAGTTTAGCGAAAGCTTTGGTGCGAGCGATTTCCAGCACGCGGTTGAGCGCTATCCCGAGCGCGCGCTGTCGCTGTACGTGCACATCCCGTTCTGCCATCGTCTCTGCTACTTCTGCGGCTGCAATAAAATCGTGACGCGCCAGCTGCACAAGGCCGATCGCTATCTTGACGTGCTGGCGCAGGAGATTCGTCAGCGCGCGCCGCTGTTTGCTGGCCGTCGCGTTACGCAGCTGCACTGGGGCGGCGGCACGCCAACCTTCCTCAATCAACAGCAGGTCAGCCGGCTGGTGGCGCTGCTGCGCAGCCATTTTGATATTACCGACGATGTGGAGATGTCGATCGAGGTCGATCCGCGTGAAATTGAGCTGGAGATGATCGATCACCTGCGTGCGGAGGGCTTTAATCGCCTGAGCATGGGCGTGCAGGATTTCAACAAGGCGGTGCAGGAGCGGGTCAACCGCGTTCAGGATGAAGAGACCATTTTCGCCCTGGTGCAGCGTGCCCGCGCGCAGGGATTCCGCTCAGTCAGTCTGGATTTAATCTACGGCCTGCCGCTGCAGACGCCAGAGAGCTTTGCCTTTACGCTGCAGCGGGTGATTGCGCTCAATCCGGATCGCCTCAGCGTCTTCAACTATGCGCACATGCCTGCGCTGTTTGCCGCTCAGCGCAAAATCAAAGATGAGGAGCTGCCGACGGCGGCGCAGAAGCTGCAAATCCTGCAGCAAACCATTGCGACGCTGACCGGTGCGGGTTACCAGTTTATTGGCATGGACCACTTTGCCAAACCGGATGATGAACTGGCGGTGGCACAGCGCGCCGGCGTACTGCATCGCAATTTCCAGGGTTACACCACGCAGGGCGAAACCGAACTGCTCGGACTGGGCGTTTCGGCCATCAGCATGCTGGGCGACAGCTATGCGCAGAATCAGAAAGAGTTAAAAGCCTGGTATGCCAGCGTTGAGCAGCAGGGCCATGCGCTGTGGCGCGGTTTAACCCTGAGCGAGGATGATTGTCTGCGGCGGGATGTAATTAAAGCGCTGATCTGTAACTTTGCGCTGGATTTTGCCGACATCGAAGCCCGGTGGCCAGTGGTGTTTGAACGCTATTTTGCTGAGGATTTAGCGCTGCTGGCGCCGCTGGTGGCGGACGGCTTGCTAGAGATCGGTGAGCGCCGGCTGCAGGTCACCGGCATTGGCCGTCTGCTGATTCGCAACATCTGCATGTGCTTTGACCGCTATCTGCGGCAGAAAGCACGGATGCAGCAATTTTCGCGGGTAATTTAAGCATAAAGGGAGCCAGCGCTCCCTTTATGTTAACTGAACAGACTGACGCTGAGGGCGCAGACCACGGCGGCCAGCGCGGTTTGCGGTGAGTGAGTCACAGCATTACCGATTGCCGCCACGTTATGCGCGATCAGCTGGATGACAGATTGCAACATGTTAGCCTCTCCCGATTGCCGCCCGTATGATACTGAACGGCACCGGTCTGTACAGATGTTACGCGCAGAAAATGTGCAATAAATAACCCTTTTACACTTTTCCGCGTTATTCCATGCCCAGTTCTTTCAGTTTACGCGTGAGCGTATTGCGGCCCCAGCCCAGTAAACGTGCCGCTTCCTGCTTGTGGCCCTGCGTATGACGCAGCGCAGTGGTCAGCAGCGTACGCTCCATCTCCGGCTGTGCTTCTGACAGCAGGTTCTGATGACCGGAACGCAGCGCGCGGTCTGCCCACTGCGCCAGCAGCGTTGCCCAGCTGTCCGGCAGCGACTGCACCGGATTTTCCGGCGTACTCGACTCAAACAGCTCCGGCGGCAGATCCTGAATCAGCACTTCCTGGCCCGCGGCCATCACCGTCAGCCAGCGGCAGGTGTTCTCCAGCTGGCGCACGTTACCCGACCAGTGCAGTCGCGTCAGCGCGGCTTCAGTCTCCGGATGCAGAATTTTCGCTTCTACGCCCAGCTCACGCGCTGCGACCTGCAGGAAGTAGCGCGCCAGACGCGGGATATCCTCACGACGTTCACGCAGCGGCGGCAGATGCACGCGAATCACGTTGAGGCGATGGAACAGGTCCTCACGGAACTTGCCCTCCTGCACGCGCAGCTCCAGATTCTGGTGGGTAGCGGCGATGATGCGCACATCCACTTTGACCGGCGCATAGCCACCAACACGATAGAACTGGCCATCGGCCAGCACGCGCAGCAGGCGCGTCTGTACATCAAGCGGCATATCGCCGATTTCGTCGAGAAACAGCGTGCCGCCATCGGCCTGCTCAAAGCGGCCCTGACGAATCTGGTTCGCGCCGGTAAACGCGCCTTTCTCGTGGCCAAACAGCTCCGATTCGATCAAATCCTTCGGGATCGCCGCCATATTCAGCGCGATAAACGGGGATTTGGCGCGCGGGCTGTGGCGATGCAGCGCATGCGCGACCAGCTCTTTACCGGTACCGGACTCGCCGTTGATCAGCACGCTGATCGACGAACGCGACAGACGGCCGATGATGCGGAAGACATCCTGCATCGCCGGCGCTTCGCCGATGATATCGGTGGTCGGGCCGCTTACCGGCTGATTGCGCGGCTGCTGCTGCTCCTGATAGTGACTGATGGCACGCTCTACCAGCGCGACCGCTTCATCAATATCAAACGGCTTAGGCAGGTAATCAAACGCGCCCTGCTGATAAGCGCTGACCGCCGCGTCGAGGTCCGAATGCGCGGTCATAATGATGACCGGCAGCATCGGATGACGCTGTTTGATCTGCTTCAGCAGCGCCAGACCATCCATGCCTGGCATACGAATATCCGACAATAATACGTCCGGGGTTTTGGTCGAGAGCGCATCCAGCACCTCGTTGCCGCTGTCAAAGGTGGCGCAGCTTAAACCGGCTCCAGTGAGCGCACGTTCAAGCACCCAGCGGATGGAGCTATCGTCATCGACGATCCAGACTATCCCTCGTTGCATAGAAACCTCACTGGCGAATAGGCAGGTAAACCGAGAATTCGGTGTGGCCTGGCCAACTGTTAAATTCAATTTTTCCCGAATGCTGATCGATCAGGCTGCGGGCGATTGAGAGACCTAAACCGGTGCCGCCTTCGCGTCCGCTGACCATCGGATAGAACAGCGTATCCTGCAGCTGCGCCGGAATGCCCGGGCCATCATCTTCAATGTCGATACGCGCCACTAGCCGGTAACGCGTGCCGTGTAACGTCAGCTGAAACGCGGTACGGGTACGGATGACAATGGTGCCGCCCGCTTCGCCCAGCGCCTGCAGCGCGTTACGCACCACGTTGAGCAGCACCTGCTCAATCTGGTCCGGGTCGTGCGGCAGCTCCGGCAGGCTGGGGTCATAATCACGCACCAGCGAGACGTTTTCCGGCAGCTCCATCGACACCAGGTTAACCACACGTTCAGCTACCTGATGGATGCTCTGGGTCACGTGCAGTCCGGGCTGCTGCGGACCCAGCAGGCGGTCGACCAGGTTACGCAGCCGGTCGGCCTGCTCAATAATCACTTTGGTATATTCATTCAGCGCCGGATCGGGCAGGGCGCGCGATAACAGCTGTGCCGCGCCGCGCAATCCGCCGAGCGGGTTTTTAATTTCGTGTGCCAGGCCGCGTACCAGATCGCGCGCGGCAACCTGCTGGGCGTGCTGAATCTGCTCCTGGCTGAGACGGCGCTGATTATCCATCGGCGCCATTTCCAGCAGAATAAATCCGTCGGGTAGACGCTGTGCCGTGAGCGACATAATGTGTGCGCGGCCATCCACCACTAACGTGACTTCGCTATCGGTAAAGCCCTGGCCTGCCCCTAAACTCTCGCTCATTACCTCAATGTTCAGCGAAAAATAGCCGGTAAGTTCCGGTAAGGGCGTGCCGAACAATTTTCGTGAGCTTTGCGCCAGTAATTGCTGGGCCGCCGGGTTGGCGTAGTGGATAACCAGATCGTTATCGACCAGCAAAATACTGTTGATCAGGGAGTTGAGAATCTGCCCCGCGTCGGGCAGCGTGCCAGTTGCCATACAGCGTTCCTCTGCACTAAATTAGTGCATTATAGCCTTTGGGGACGCAAATCTATCCGTCGAACGATGAATTCGCGGTGAAAAAAGCCCATCCGGAGATGGGCTAAAGTTTCCACGGCAACAAAAAATCTTCAGCGCCAGGATTAGCACCGTCGCGGCGTTGGCGGCTACGGTGCATCTGCGCGAATCTTTTAAGGATTAAACGCTGTAGTACAGTTCGAACTCAACCGGGTGCGGCGTCATGCGTACGCGGTCGTTGTCAGCTTTACGCAGTTCGATGTAAGCATCGATAGCGTCGTCGGTGAACACGCCGCCACGGGTCAGGAACTCGCGGTCTTCGTTCAGTGCATTCAGCGCTTCTTCCAGTGAACCGGCCACTTTTGGAATCTCAGCTTCTTCTTCCGGCGGCAGGTCGTACAGGTTTTTGTCCATCGCATCGCCAGGGTGGATCTTGTTGATCACGCCGTCGAGGCCGGCCATCAGCAGTGCGGTGAACGCCAGGTATGGGTTAGCCGCTGGATCCGGGAAGCGCGCTTCGATACGGCGTGCTTTCGGGCTGGCCACCACCGGGATACGGATAGAGGCAGAACGGTTACGCGCTGAGTAAGCCAGCATTACCGGTGCTTCGTAGCCTGGGACCAGACGCTTGTATGAGTTGGTGGTCGGGTTTGCCAGGGCGTTGATGGCTTTAGCGTGCTTGATGATACCGCCGATGTAGAACAGGGCAGTTTCAGACAGGCCGCCGTATTTGTCGCCAGAGAACAGGTTTACGCCGCCTTTAGACAGTGACATGTGGCAGTGCATACCGGAACCGTTGTCGCCAAACATCGGCTTCGGCATAAAGGTAGCCGTTTTGCCGTAGGCGTGCGCGACGTTGTGCACGACATATTTGTAGATCTGAATTTCGTCAGCTTTCTTGGTCATGGTGTTGAAGCGGGTAGCCACTTCGTTCTGACCAGCAGTAGCCACTTCGTGGTGATGCGCTTCTACCACCAGACCCATCTGCTCCATGGTCAGACACATGGCAGAACGGATGTCCTGTGATGAGTCAACCGGTGGCACCGGGAAGTAGCCGCCTTTCAGACCTGGACGGTGACCTTTGTTACCGCCTTCGTACTCTTTACCGGTGTTCCAGGCTGCTTCGATGTCGTCGATAGCCACGTGTGAGCCGGAAGTTGAAGAGCCGAAACGGATGTCGTCAAACAGGAAGAACTCTGGCTCAGGTCCGAACAGTACGGTGTCGGCGATGCCGGAAGAACGCAGGAACTCTTCTGCGCGCTTGGCAATGGAGCGCGGGTCGCGATCGTAGCCCTGCAGCGTGCCTGGCTCGAGAATGTCACAGCGGATGATGAGCGTCGGATCTTCGAAGAACGGATCCATTACGGCAGTTGTTGCATCCGGCATCAGCACCATGTCTGATTCGTTAATGCCTTTCCAGCCGCCGATGGAAGAGCCATCGAACATTTTGCCTTCTTCGAAGAAGTCAGCGTTAACCTGGTGAGCAGGGATAGTAACGTGCTGTTCTTTACCTTTGGTATCGGTAAAACGCAGGTCAACAAACTTAACTTCGTGCTCGTTCATCATCGAGAGAACGTGTTCAGCGGACATACTCAACTCTCCTGGAAATGGTCATTTTGTCGTCGTGGTGAGAGAACTTCTGTTGCCGGGAATGTGTCACGACTACTGACCACCCCTGACCAAGATCTCGGCAAGCTCTTCAACCGTTGTGCAACTGTCGTTTTCGCTTAAAAGATATAAAGCGAATTCTGTGCCAACTTTATTACAATGGTAAAAATGGCGCTGTGATGCGCCCTGCGGTGAGACGACGGCTGCACCAGCGTGGATGGAATGCACCAAAACAGTGCCGTCAGTTTAGGGGTAAGCACTTAAATGGTGCAAAGCGCCATCAAAGTGCAGCTTAATGCACCGTTATTGGTGCTAAAAACGCGCACTGCGAGAATCTTTCGGCGAAAACTGTGATCATGTTCAGTCTTTCGCTTAATCCGTGTACAATACCGCGTTATTTCTATAATGCCTGAGGCAAAGCTGTGATCGAAAATTTGCGTAACATCGCCATCATCGCGCACGTTGACCATGGTAAGACCACCCTGGTTGACAAACTGCTGCAACAGTCCGGTACTTTTGATGCCCGTACCGAAGCGACTGAGCGCGTGATGGACTCCAACGATTTGGAGAAAGAGCGTGGGATTACCATCCTCGCGAAAAACACCGCCATCAAATGGAACGACTACCGTATCAACATCGTTGATACCCCGGGACACGCCGACTTCGGTGGTGAAGTTGAGCGCGTCATGTCCATGGTGGATTCGGTGCTGCTGGTTGTAGACGCGATGGATGGCCCTATGCCGCAAACCCGCTTCGTAACCAAGAAAGCCTTTGCCCACGGTTTGAAGCCGATTGTAGTCATCAACAAAGTTGACCGTCCTGGCGCGCGTCCGGACTGGGTTGTTGACCAGGTATTTGACCTGTTCGTCAACCTCGATGCGACCGACGAGCAGCTCGATTTCCCGATCATTTATGCGTCTGCGCTGAATGGTATCGCCGGTCTGGATCACACCGACATGGCTGACGACATGACCCCGCTGTATCAGGCCATCGTCGACCACGTTTCTCCACCGCAGGTTGAAATTGAAGCCCCACTGCAGATGCAGATCTCGCAGCTGGACTACAACAACTACCTCGGCGTAATCGGTATCGGCCGCATCAAGCGCGGTAAAGTGAAGCCAAACCAGCAGGTTACTGTGATCGACAGCGAAGGGAAAACCCGTAACGCGAAAGTCGGTAAAGTGCTGGGCCATCTGGGTCTGGAGCGTATTGAATCCGACCTGGCTGAAGCGGGCGACATCATCGCTATCACCGGTCTGGGCGAGCTGAACATCTCCGACACCATCTGCGACACGCAGAATGTGGAAGCGCTGCCAGCGCTGAGCGTGGATGAGCCAACCGTAACCATGTTCTTCAACGTCAACACTTCACCGTTCTGTGGTAAAGAAGGTAAGTTTGTGACGTCGCGTCAGATCCTTGAGCGTCTGAACAAAGAGCTGGTGCACAACGTAGCGCTGCGCGTAGAAGAAACTGAAGATGCTGATGCATTCCGCGTATCCGGTCGTGGTGAGCTGCACCTGTCAGTTCTGATCGAGAATATGCGTCGTGAAGGCTACGAGCTGGCGGTATCCCGTCCGAAAGTTATCTTCCGTGAATTCGAAGGCCGCAAGCAGGAGCCATTCGAAAACGTTACCCTCGACATCGAAGAAACCCACCAGGGTTCAGTGATGCAGGCGATGGGTGAGCGTAAAGGCGACCTGAAAAACATGGATCCGGATGGTAAAGGCCGCGTACGTCTCGACTACGTGATCCCAAGCCGTGGTCTGATCGGCTTCCGTAACGAATTCATGACCATGACTTCCGGTACCGGTCTGCTGTACTCCACCTTCAGCCACTACGACGACGTGCGTCCGGGCGAAGTGGGCCAGCGTCAGAACGGCGTGCTGATCTCCAACGGTCAGGGTAAAGCGGTTGCCTTCGCCCTGTTCGGCCTGCAGGATCGCGGTAAGCTGTTCCTCGGTCACGGTGCGGAAGTGTATGAAGGCCAGATCATCGGTATTCACAGCCGTTCTAACGACCTGACTGTAAACTGCCTGACCGGTAAGAAACTGACCAACATGCGTGCGTCAGGTACTGACGAAGCTACCACCCTGGTACCACCGCAGAAAATGACGCTGGAGCAGGCTATCGAGTTCATCGATGACGACGAACTGGTAGAAGTGACGCCGCAGTCAGTACGTATTCGTAAACGCCACCTGACCGAGAACGATCGCAAACGCGCGTCTCGCGGCAGCAAAGAGTAAGCGAAATCGTCTGATAATGAGCCCCGCACCCGCGGGGCTTTTTTTTTGCCTGCCGTCTGAGGCAGCGTGACCCGCACGAAATCAGACCCCGCTTGCGGAATGCGGATTTCCCCTAAGCGTACCTGTTCAGGCTTGCCTTTTACCGCTAGAGTGAATGATCCAGGGAACGTAGAGGAGAGGTGTCATGCTGTACATCTTTGATTTAGGCAATGTGATTGTTGATATCGATTTCAACCGGGTACTCGGCGTCTGGAGCGATCTGGGACGCGTGCCGCTTGCCACGCTGCAGAGCCGTTTTCGCATGGACGAGACCTTCGAGCAGCACGAGCGGGGCGAAATCAGCGACCCGGAGTTTGCTGCCCGGCTGTGTGACCAGCTCGATATTGCCCTGAGCTATCCGCAGTTCACCGCTGGCTGGCAGGCGGTGTTTGTCGGCGTGCGTCCGGAAACGCTGGCGATCATGAACCAGCTGCGCGCCAGCGGCGAGCGCGTGGTGATTCTGTCTAACACCAACCAGCTGCATTTCGAGTTCTGGCCAACGCAGTATCCGGAAGTGCAGCAGGCTGCCGACCACATCTATATGTCGCAGGATATCGGCATGCGCAAACCGGAAGCGCGCATCTGGCACTACGTACTGGAGCATGAAGGCTTCACCGCCGATCAGGCGGTATTCTTTGATGACAACCAGGCCAATGTTGATGCGGCGCGCGCGCTGGGCATTGAGAGCGTGCTGGTCGAAGATGCGAAAACCGTGCCTGACTGGTTTGCGAGCCGTCGCTGAGTGACCATGCGAACTCATCTGCGCCACTCGGCGCATGCGTTTTTCCTGTGGATCAAACTGCTGTGGCGCCGCATTGATGAAGACAACATGACCACGCAGGCCGGTAATCTGGCCTACGTGTCACTGCTGGCGCTGGTGCCGCTGATTGCCGTGGTCTTCGCGCTGTTTGCCGCCTTCCCGGTGTTCTCCGACATCAGCGTGCAGCTGAAGAACTTCATCTTCACTAACTTCATGCCGGCCGCCGGGGATGTGATTCAGCGCTATCTCGATCAGTTTGTCGCCAACGTCAATAAAATGACGGCAGTGGGGGCGGTCGGGCTGATTGTCACTGCGCTGCTGCTGATGCACTCGGTCGACAGCGCACTCAACGCCATCTGGCGCAGCGACAAGCCGCGCCCGATGGTTTACTCCTTTGCGGTCTACTGGATGATCCTGACGCTGGGACCGCTGCTGGCCGGTGCCAGTCTGGCCATCAGCTCCTATCTGCTGTCGCTGCGCTGGGTGAACGTGACCGGCGTCACCAGCCTGATCGATCAGGCGCTGCGCATCTTCCCGCTGGTTTTGTCGATTCTCGCCTTCTGGCTGCTGTACAGCATTGTGCCGACGCGGCGCGTGCCGGGACGCGATGCGTTGATAGGTGCGGTGGTCGCGGGTCTGCTGTTCGAGCTGGGCAAAAAAGGCTTTGCGCTCTATGTTACGATGTTTCCTTCGTATCAGTTAATTTACGGCGTGCTGGCGGTGATCCCCATCCTGTTTCTGTGGGTTTACTGGACCTGGTGTATTGTGTTGTTAGGCGCGGAAGTGACCGTCACGCTGGATGACTATCGCCAGTTAAAACAGCAGGAACGCGATAAAGAACGAGAGGAAACATGATTGCTTTGATTCAGCGTGTGACGCGCGCCAGCGTCAGCGTGGATAACGCCACGGTGGGTGAAATTGGCGCCGGTCTGCTGGTGCTGCTGGGGGTGGAAAAGGGCGATGATGAGCAGAAATCACAGCGCCTGGCGGAGAAAGTGCTGGGCTACCGCATCTTTGGCGATGAGAACGACAAAATGAATCTCAGCGTACAGCAGACAGGCGGTAGCGTGCTGGTGGTTTCGCAATTCACCCTGGCGGCCGACACGCAAAAAGGCATGCGTCCTTCCTTCTCTGGCGGCGCGCATCCGGCGGAAGCCGAGCGCCTCTATCACGACTTCAGCGATCGCTGCCGGGCGCTGGGCGTCACCACCGCCAACGGGCGCTTCGCCGCCAATATGCAGGTTTCGCTGATTAACGATGGTCCGGTGACCTTCTGGTTACAGGTGTGAGATTTTTAGCCGAGCGGCAAGGGATCAGCCACGCAAGCTCCGAACGAGAGAATCACTTTATGTATCATCTTCGCGTACCGCAAACGGCGGAAGAGCTGGATATGTATTACCAGTTCCGCTGGGAAATGTTACGGAAGCCGCTGCGCCAGCCGCAGGGCTCAGAACGTGATGCCTGGGATGCGCTGGCGCATCACCAGATGGTGGTGGATGAGCACGGCAAACCGGTAGCGGTAGGCCGGCTGTATATCAATGCGGAAAATGAAGCGGCGATCCGCTTTCTGGCGGTGCATCCGTCGGTGCAGGGCAAAGGGCTGGGCACGCTGGTGGCGATGACGCTGGAGTCGGTGGCGCGCCAGGAAGGGGCCAAACGCGTCACCTGTAGCGCGCGCGAGGATGCGGTGGAGTTCTTTGCCAAGCTCGGCTTTGTTAATCAGGGCGAAATTACCGCACCGCAAACCACGCCGGTGCGCCACTTCCTGATGATTAAACCGGTGGTGACGCTGGATGATATTCTGCATCGCGCCGACTGGTGCGGACAGCTGCAGCAGGCGTGGTACGAACACATCCCGCTAAGCGAAAAGATGGGCGTGCGCATTCTGCAGTATACCGGGCAGAAGTTTGTCACCACCATGCCGGAAGCCGGCAACCAGAACCCGCACCACACGCTGTTTGCCGGCAGCCTGTTTTCACTCGCCACGCTTACCGGCTGGGGATTGATCTGGCTGCTGCTGCGCGAACGCCATCTCGGCGGCACCATCATTCTGGCCGATGCACATATTCGCTATAGCAAACCCATCAGCGGACGGCCCGGCGCCATCGCCGATCTCGGCTCGCTGAGCGGCGATCTCGACCGGCTGGCGCGCGGACGAAAAGCTCGCGTACAGATGGAGGTGGAGCTGTTTGGGGATGATGAGCTGGGCGCGGTGTTTGAAGGTGTCTACATCGTGTTACCCGCCGATCCCGACGGACCGCTGGAAGAGGGCGGTTCAGGCGCGCGTATTAATTAACCACGCAGCGCGCAGCCACAAAATTAATCCGATCACCCCGGTGCGCATGAATGCGCACCCTGGAAAAACGGTGCATTGATTTTGTAGGGTTGCCATTAATGGCGACCAAAAAAGCGTGACTGACCCGCATCGCGCTTTTCAGCGCGATCGGTCATGCAATCATCACTGCACCTGCCCGCCACGCATCGTCTGCTGCAGCGACTGCGTATCCGTCGTCACCGACAAACTACCTTCTGCGCTGGCACGCAGCGGGGCGCCCGCGCTAAGCGAGCCCTTCAGCTGCAGCTGCAAATTACTGCTGCCGCTCAGCGGCAGTGCAGGCCAGCCCCAGTTTTGCAGCACGTTTGCCGGCACCGCCTGGCCTTTCAGGTTTAGCGTAAACGGACGCTGTGCTTCCTGTCCTGCGGTTGCCGTGCCTTCCAGTAATCCGCTGCCGTTAAAAGCGCTCATCTCGCTGACCTCAATCTGCCGATCGCTGGCGTTCAGGCTAATCGACGGATGGCGCAAATCGGTGCGGTTAAAAGTGGCTTCCGCCGCGTTAAAGCTGGCTTTGCCCGCCCAGATGCCCCATTGATGCTGGCGCGCCAGCAGCAGATTCTCTGCATTACCATCAAGCGCGGTCATCTGGAACGGGAAGGCCGGATTGATATCAATCACCAGGTTACGGTTAGCGGTCGCACGCTTCACCAGCACGCTATCCAGCCAGCCCGGCAGCGTCTGCTGCCAGCGATCGCGCCAGTTTTGCGGCAGCGTGTATTCCAGGCCAGCAATGGCTAAATCGTCAAGCGTCAGGCGCTTATCGCTGCGCGTCCAGCTGCCGCTGGCGCGAATCACGCCGTTGACCCAGCGGGAGCTGAACTGCGTCAGTTGAATGCCCTGCGGTGAGAATTCGGCGTTGACGATCGGATCGTTGAGTTCAAAGCTGCCGTTAATAAAGTTGCCGGCGTTCATGGCCAGCGAACCGTCGTCGCTCTGCCAGTCATCGCCGCGCAGCGTAATGTTCTTCAGGGTCAGATCGAGATCGGTCACCGCCCAGTCCGGGCCCTGCAGGCGCGCATCGGTCATATCCAGCCGGTTAATGCTCACCGAAGGCACGTCACGCAGCGGACTGAGGAACTCGCTCAGGCTCTGCTGGGTTTGCAGGCGAATATCGTTAAGACGCAGCTGGTTGATTTGCCAGTTACCCTGCGCGTCGCGCTCGGCACGTCCGGTCATTGAGCCGCGCGCCAGATCGGCGCCGATATTGCTCAGCACCAGCCGGCGTTTGGCGATATTGCCCTGCAGCAGCACGTTGTTACCGGCGACGCCGTCCAGCGTCATGGCACCTGCGCTCATCTGAAACTGCGCATCGCTGCCCAGCATATCGTCAGGCGTGGGCTTCCACGGCAAAATGCCGCCGTTGACCCGCTGCGCTGCCAGCGGCAGGGCGCTGTGCGGGCTTTCGATCTGTACGTTATTGAGCTGCAACCGGTTGGCCTGAATCGGCAGCGTGGTTTGTGGTGACTGGTTAGCGAGGTTGATGTCGCCGTCGCGCACTTCAATGCTGTCGAAATGCAGCGGATCGCTGAACTGCACCAGTGCCAAACCGAGATCGACGCGCTTCGCCACCAGTACCGCCGGCTGGCCGTCGTGGCCGAAGCTGAAGTCATCCAGGATGATGTGGGAAGGCGAGGAGAAGTTGTGCTCAATCTTACTCAGCGACAGATGCCAGGCGGTTTTATCGCTTACCCAACGGCTAAACCAGCCTGCGCCCCACTGGGTTTGCAGCAGCACATAGAGAACCACCAGCGCCAGCAGAATCAGCAGTAACAAGGTAAGGAAAAACTTGCCTAAAAATTTCATCGCATCCATCCATCCCGATATTTATCCGGTGAGTGGTTGTTATGCCTGAATTACCGTTACAGCTCAACAGCCTGGATGAAAAAGCGGATAAATAACAGGCAGGCCGTAGCCTGCCAGCAGCATTACTTTTCCTGCGGAAAGACGAGGTTGAGCACGATAGCGGTGATGCCACCGGCGGCAATGCCGGATGACAGCAGGGTTTTCAGCCAGTCCGGGGCAAATTGCAGAATCAGCGGCTGTTGCGATACGCCAAGGCCCACCGCCAGCGACAGCGCGATGATCATAATGGCGCGGCGATTGAGCGGTTCGCGCGACACAATGCGCACGCCGGAAGCGGCAATGGTACCAAACATCACGATGGTGGCACCGCCCAGTACCGGTTCCGGAATATGCTGCACAAAGCCGCTCACCGCCGGGAACAGGCCGAGTACGATCAGCATCAGCGCCACCACAAAGCCCACGTAGCGGCTGGCCACGCCGGTCAGCTGAATCACCCCGTTGTTCTGACCAAAGCAGGAGTTAGGGAAGGTGTTGAACAGCGCCGACACAAACGAGTTGAGACCATTGGCCAGCACGCCGCCTTTCAGACGCTTCATATACAGCGGACCGCTGACCGGCTGTTCGGAGACATCGGAGGTGGCGGTAATATCGCCGATGGTTTCCAGCGAGGTCACCATAAACACCAGCATCAGCGGAATCAGCAGATTCCAGTCAAAACCCAGGCCGTAATAGAGCGGCGACGGCACGGCCAGCAGCGCCTGGTTGGTGGGTGCAGAGGTCGCGGGCAACATATCCAGCGCCCAGGCCAGCGCATAACCCACTGCCATGGCGATCACCAGCGACGCGACGCGCAGGTAAGGGTTGCGCTGGCGGTTGAGCAGGATGATGACCAGCAGCACGGCACCGGCCAGCAGCAGATTTTTCGGCGCCCCAAAGCTGTGATCGTTCATGGCGGCGAAGCCACCGCCAATCGAGGTCAGGCCGACCTGAATCAGCGACAGACCGATAATCATCACCACAATGCCGGAAACCAGCGGCGTGATGATGCGCCGTGCGAGGTGCAGCACGCGTGACAGCAACATCTCGGTACAGGAAGCCACCATCAGGGTACCAAACAGCGCTGCCATCATGGTCGGCACATCGGCGCCGCCGTTTTTCAGCGCCATACCGCCCATGATCAGCGGCGTGACAAAGTTAAAGCTGGTGCCCTGAATCGACAGCAGGCCAGAACCCACCGGTCCCCAGGTTTTGATTTGCAGAATGGACGCCACGCCAGAAGCAAACAGCGACATGCTGATGATGTGCTGCGTGTCCTGCGCCGGTAAGCCGAGCGCCTGGCAGATCAGCAGTGCCGGGGTAATCACCGCCACAAACATCGCCAGCAGATGCTGGCAGGCAGCAAACAGCGTTTGCGGCAGCGGCGGACGATCTTCAAGACGGTAAATCAGTTCACTTTTGCTCTCGCCTGGCGCAGTGGCAGGCTGGCGGGATTCAGCAGTATTGACGGACATGGTGGCTTCTCAATAACAACAAAGGGGCGATTTTAAACGGTTGCGTTGTGAAAGCAATCGTTTGCAATGCCCCTTTTAGTTGCGATTGATCTAGAGCGTAAACACCGTGCGGCAGCGGCTGTCATCCTGCTGCCACGCCTGCTCTACCTCACTCAGCGGACGCTGCTGAAAAGCGATGGAGAAGTCACTTTCAGCGGCGGCGTTCAGCATCTCACCAATACAGGCGATAAGTTCGCTGTCAGAGACGCTGCCCAGTCCGCTGCCCATCAGCGTCAGCCCGGATGAGCGCAGCAGTTTACTGTGCAGCGCGATCTCCTGCCCGCTGAGCGAGCCAATCTGCACAAAGCGCACCGTTTTCTCACCGCCGGCCACGGCCGCGTGCATGATGTCGAGCGCACTCTGGCCCCACAGATAATCCAGCACCACATCAATGCCTTGCTGCATCAGCGCTGGCAGCGCGCCGGGTAGCTCATCCAGCGTCAGGATGATATCCGCGCCCTGCGTGCGCAGCTGCTCCAGCACCGCGCGGTTACGGCCGGTGGCGATGATTTTCCCGGCACCGAGGTGACGCGCAATACGCACCGCCAGCCCGCCAGAGGTGCCGGTTGCGCCGTTGATCAGCACGGTTTCACCCGCCTGAAACTGCGCGCGACGCGTCAGTGCGGCCCACGAGGACATGCCGGGATTGGCGATTGCCGCAGCCAGCAGCGGATCAAGCGTCGGCGGCAGCGCAACCACCGCCGCGGCCGGCACCCGGGTCTGCTGCGCCATACTGCCCCACGGCGCGCTAAAGGCGAGAAAATAGACCGGATCACCGTTGCTCAGCGTGCCGGTGCCATCAATACCGGCGATAAACGGATAGTGGCTACCGGCGCTGTAATGGGCGCCGGCAGCTCGCGCTTTCGCCAGCTGGCTGATGGCGGCGGCCTTCACCGTTACCACCACATGCTGTTCATCGGCCTGCGGTGCCGGGAAATCGCCCCATACCGGTTTCTCACCTGCGGCACTGACAATAGCTGCTTTCATGTTTCACCTTCAGTTCATCGGATAATATGTGTAATATGCACACATTAGGCCTGCTCTGGGATGACGTCAATGAAAAGCGTGCAAAATACACATAATAATGCCAGCTTCGATGATTTGCACAACGCGCTGCTGATGATCGTCGGCACCTTTAATCGTCCGCAACGTGATGAATTACTGATAAAAGAGTCCGGTATCCAGCTGGATCGCGCCCTGTTTCCGCTGCTGATCCAGATTGGCCGCTTTGGTCCCCTCGGCGTGGTCGAGCTGGCCGATCGCGCCGGGCGCGATTACACCACCGTCAGCCGTCAGGTGGCGAAGCTGGAAGAGCTGGGGCTGGCGCAGCGGCAGAAAAATGCCAGAGACAAGCGGGTCAATGAGGCGGTGATCACGGCAGCGGGAAAAGCGATGACGGATAAAATCGACGCGGCGCGCACCCAGATCTATCAGCAGCTGTTCGCTGACTGGCCAGCCGAAGAGCGCGCTGAGTTAACGCGCCTGTTACAGCGCTTCGTCGGGGATTTTATGGCGGTGGATCGACAGCCGCAGCTGGATTAAGCGTGGCTGTAGCGCTCGGTTTCCGGCAGCCAGCGCTCGATCAGCGCCTGAGCCTGTTCGGGATAATGCTGGTGGATATGGCGCGCCACGCGCTGAACTTCCGGAATCATGCTTTGATCGCGCAGTAAATCGGCGACTTTAAACTCGGCGTTGCCGGTCTGGCGCGTGCCGAGCAGTTCACCCGGACCGCGAATTTCCAGATCGTGCTGGGCGATGACAAAACCGTCGTTGCTGTCGCGCAGCACCTGCAGGCGTTTCTGCGCGGTTTTACTCAGCGGCGCTTTGTACAGCAGCACGCAGTGTGAGGCGACGGCACCGCGGCCAACGCGTCCGCGCAGCTGATGCAGCTGTGCCAGACCAAGCCGTTCCGGGTTTTCGATGATCATCAGGCTGGCGTTGGGCACATCCACGCCAACCTCAATCACCGTGGTGGCCACCAGCAGCTGGATTTCGTTGGCCTTGAACGCCGCCATCACCGCCTGCTTCTCCGCGGGCTTCATGCGCCCGTGTACCAGACCAACCTGCAGGTCCGGCAGCGCCACTTTCAGCTCCTGCCAGGTGGCTTCCGCCGCCTGCGCTTCCAGCACGTCGGATTCATCGATCAGCGTACACACCCAATAGGCCTGACGGCCCTCATGGCAGGCGCTTTGCACCCGGCTGATGATGTCGCTGCGGCGGGTATCGGGAATTGCCACCGAGGTCACCGGCGTACGGCCCGGCGGCAGTTCGTCAATGGTTGAGGTATCGAGATCGGCGTAGGCCGTCATCGCCAAGGTGCGCGGAATCGGGGTAGCGGTCATGATCAGCTGATGCGGATGGAAACCCTGCTCTTCGCCTTTTTCCCACAGCGCCAGCCGCTGATGCACGCCGAAACGGTGCTGCTCATCAATGATCACCAGCGCCATACCGTTGAATTTCACCTGTTCCTGGAACAGCGCGTGCGTGCCCACCACCATCGCCACCTGACCGCTGGCAATCGCCTCCTGTTGCGCTTCGCGCGCTTTCCCTTTCTGCTTTCCGGCCAGCCAGCCAACTTCCACGCCAAGCGGCGCAAACCACTGGCGGAAATTACTGGCGTGCTGTTCTGCCAGCAGTTCGGTCGGCGCCATCAGCGCTACCTGCTTGCCGTGGGCGATCACATTCAGCGCCGCCAGCGCAGCCACCAGCGTTTTACCGGAGCCGACATCACCCTGTACCAGGCGCATCATCGGGAAGTCATGCGCCAGATCGCGCTCAATCTCTGCGACCACGCGCCGCTGCGCCGCGGTGGGCGAGAATGGCAGCGCGGCCAGCAGTTTATCCACCAGTTGGTGGCGTGCCGGCATGGGCAGGGCGTGATGGCGCTGCGCGCCGGCGCGTACCGCCAGCATGCTGAGATTGTGCGCCAGCAGCTCTTCGAGAATCAGACGCTTCTGCGCCGGATGACGGCCGGTTTCCAGCTCGCTCAGGCGCAGGTCCGGCGGCGGCCGGTGCAGGGTGCGCAGCGCCTCCGGCAGGCTGATCAAACCGCCGCTCAATTCCGGCGGCAGCAGCTCGGCAATCGGGCAGCTCTCCAGCAGCGTCAGTGCCTGATCGGTGAGATTGCGCAGCGTGGCCTGGCGAATACCTTCGGTGGTGGGATAGACCGGCGTCAGGGTTTCCTGCAGCTCAACGCCACCCAACTCGCCCTGGACGCGATACTCCGGATGAATGATTTCAGCGCCGCGCTGGCCGCGTTTGATCTCGCCATAAGCGGTAACGCGACGGCCCGGTGCCAGGCTGTTTTTCATGCCGGCGTTGAAGTTGAAGAAGCGCATCGTCAGCACGCCGCTGCCGTCGGTGATCTGGCATACCAGCATGCGACGGCGGCCAAAGGTGATTTCGCTGTGCAGCACTTCACCTTCCACCGTCGCCCAGATGCCGGGCAGCAGATCGTTAATTTTGTACAGCTGGGTGCGGTCTTCGTAGCGCAGCGGCAGGTGCAGCAGCAGATCCTGAATAGTAAACAGGCCGAGTTTCGCCAGTTTACCCGCCTGGCTGGCGCCGACGCCGGTCAGGGTACTGAGCGGAATGGCATCCAGCAGACGGCCTTTCATTTTTTACCCGTCGCTTGCATGGTGGACCACCAGGCGGCATCGGCTTCGACTTCGCCCTGCGCGTTGATGTGCGGATAGGGCAGGCCTTTCTGCTTCGCTACGCGCGCCAGCACCGGATACCCGCCCTCAAACAGCAGGCGCTGCTGCTCATCCTCGTCCAGCAGGCTGTGCTGGCGGCGATACATGCCGGCGTTTTGCCGCTGGCGCTGGGCTTCATACAGAATCAGCGCGGAGGCCACGGAGACATTCAGCGACTGCACCATACCGACCATCGGAATGATGATATCGCGGTCGGCCAGCGCCAGCGCTTCAGCAGTGATGCCGGTTTTCTCCTGGCCCATCAAAATACAGGTCGGTTTGGTGTAATCGATCTCGCGGAAATCGACCGCTTTGTCAGACAGATGGGTCGCCAGCACCTGCATGCCGCGATCTTTCAGATGGCGCACCGCATCAGCAATGTGGCGATGGGTTTTCACCTTCACCCAACTGTTACTGCCCGCCGACGCGGACACCATGGTGCGCATACGCACGCTGGGCCATACCGCGTGCACTTCGTGGATGCCGACGGCGTCGGCGGTGCGGATCACCGCAGAGACATTGTGCGGCTTATGCACCTGCTCCATGCAGACGGTGAGATCGTGCTGGCGCATGGCCAGCATCTCCTGGATACGAGCAAAACGTTGAGCGTTCATGCACTAATTACGGTTACGGTGAACTTTAATCACGTCCGGCATCACGCGGATTTTACGCATGATATTGGCCAGATGGACGCGATCGTTCGCGGTGAGGCGGATGAAGGCGCTGTAAACGCGGCCGTCACGCTCTTCGGTATTAAGGCTTTGAATATTCGAACCTGCGGTATTGATTGCCGCGGTCAGGTTGGCCAGCGCGCCCTGGTGGTTAAACATATCCACCTTAATCTCGGCGACAAACTCCTGATCGGTCACTTTATCCCATTCAACCGGCATGAATTTTTCCGGTTCTTTCTGGTAGCCGCGAATATTGCGACAGGATTCGTGATGCACCACCAGACCTTTACCGGGGCTGACGTGCGCGACAATCGGGTCGCCAGGGATTGGACGGCAGCACTTGGCGAAGGTAATCAGTACGCCATCAGCGCCCTTGATTGGCAGCTTTTTACTGCGCTTGCTGCTGCCAGATGACGGTTCGCTACCGGATTGCAGCAGGTTCTTCGCCACCACCACGCTCATGGCATTGCCGAGGCCAATCTCCGCCAGCAGATCGTCGATGCTGGAGAGCTTCATACGCTCCAGCTCCTGCTGAATATTCTCCGCCGGAATCTCGGCCAGCTTTTTGCTGCCGCCGAGCGCGTGGCTCAGCAGACGACGACCGAGGTTAACGGAATCTTCGCGCTTGAGGTTTTTCAGCAGCTGGCGAATTTTGGCACGCGCTTTTGAGCTCACCACAAAGTTGAGCCACGCGGCATTTGGCCGGGCGCCAGGTGCGGTAATGATTTCAATCGTCTGGCCGCTGGTCAGCGCCTGCGACAGCGGATACGGCTGGCGATCGACGCGCGCACCGACGCAGGCGTGACCGATATCGGTGTGCACCGCATAGGCGAAATCCACCGGCGTGGCGCCAGCGGGCAGTTCGACGATGCGGCCTTCCGGCGTAAACACGTAGATCTCATCCGGGAACAGATCGGATTTTACGCTCTCGATAAATTCAAACGAGCTGCCAGCGCTCTGCTGCAGCTCCAGCAGGCTTTGCAGCCAGCGCTGGGCGCGAATTTGCGCGGTGGTACCGCTTTCGCCAGCTTCTTTATAAGCCCAGTGGGCCGCTACCCCCATCTCCGCCATCTGATCCATATCTTCGGTACGGATTTGCACCTCAACCGGCACGCCGTGCGGGCCGATCATCGAGGTGTGCAGTGACTGATAGCCGTTGGCTTTGGGAATGGCGATGTAATCTTTCACGCGTCCGGGACGCGGTTTGTACAGGCTGTGCATCTGACCGAGCACGCGATAGCAGGTATCGAGGTCCTTCACGATGACGCGAAAGGCATAGATATCCATGATCGAGTGAAATCGCTGCTCTTTCAGGTGCATTTTGCGGTAGATCGAATAGAGATGCTTTTCCCGTCCGCTGACGCGGCACGGAATGCCGGCTTCCTGCAGACGCCCGTCGATTTCCGACAGGATCTTCTGAATCATCTCTTTACGGTTACCGCGCGCCGCTTTCACCACCTCTTTAATCACGCGGAAACGGTTTGGGTAGAGCGCTTCAAAGCCGAGCTCTTCCAGTTCCGTTTTCAGGTGATGAATACCGAGGCGGTGCGCCAGAGGACTGTAAATCTCCAGCGTTTCCAGCGCGATGCGCCGTTTTTTATCCGGACGCAGCGCGCCCAGCGTGCGCATGTTGTGCGTGCGGTCAGCCAGTTTGATCAGGATGACGCGAATGTCCTGCACCATCGCCATGATCATTTTGCGGAAGTTTTCAGCCTGCGCTTCTTTCTTGTCGCGGAATTTCAGCTTATCGAGCTTGGAAACGCCTTCCACCAGCTCGGCCACGCTTTTTCCGAACAGCTGTTCCATGTCCTGATAGGTGGCGGGCGTATCCTCAATCACATCATGCAGCAGCGCCGCCATCAGCGTTTCGTGGTCGAGCTTCATCTCGGCCAGAATGCAGGCAACCGCAACGGGATGGGTGATATAGGGTTCGCCGCTGGAGCGTGTCTGGCCCTCGTGGGCATCACGTGCGACAAGGTAAGCTTGCTTGAGGCGCTTGATTTGCTCCTCAGGCAAGTATTTTTCAATCAGCTGATTGAGGCTTTCAAACAGATACAAGGTTGACCTGCAGAGTGCTGTTAACGACGACCTTCAGCGATAGCGGTAACGGCTTGTAACTCAGCGGCTTCCTGCTCTTGCTGTTCCTGACGATCACGGACATCCAGAATCTGGTTGGTGATCAGGCCTTCTTCGATTTCGCGCAGGGCGATAACGGTGGCTTTATCGTTCTCTTCCGGAACCAGCGGATCTTTGCCGCCTACCTGCATCTGACGTGCACGACGTGCAGCGACCAACACCAGGTCAAAACGGTTACCAACTTTCTCTACTGCGTCCTGAACGGTTACGCGTGCCATAGGTGTGCTACTCCACAGATGATGAAGAAATGACTGGGCATAATACTGAAAGTGACTTCAGACTGCCAATAGTTTGCTGATTAAAGCATCATGTCGCGCTTTCTGGCGACCCATACGCAGACGTTCTGCGCGAATAATGGTTTTCAGATCCGACAGCGCCAGATCGAAATCATCATTAACAATCAAATAATCGTATTCGGCATAGTGGCTCATTTCTGCCACTGCCTGCGCCATGCGGCGGGCAATCACCTCTTCGCTGTCCTGACCGCGGCCGCGCAGACGGCGATCCAGCTCTTCGGTGGACGGCGGCAGAACAAAGATGCTGCGGGCGGCCGGCATTCTCTGGCGAATCTGCTGTGCGCCCTGCCAGTCAATGTCGAGAAACACGTCAACGCCGGTCGCCAGCACCTGCTCAATCGCCGCGCGTGAGGTGCCGTAATAATTGCCAAACACTTCCGCATGCTCAAGGAAAGCATCCTCGGCGATCATGCGTTCGAATTCAGGCTTTGAGACGAAAAAGTAGTGTTCACCATGCGCTTCGCCGGGGCGCACGCCGCGGGTGGTATGAGAAACAGACACCTGCGTATCGTACAGCGGTTGTGTCTTTAACAGCGCCTGAATCAGGCTGGATTTACCTGCGCCGCTGGGGGCGGAAACAATATAGAGCGTGCCTTGAGCCATGGTTATCTTGAATTGAGTAAAGAGCGGAGTCGATTTCCTGCACAGTATACACGGCTTAAGCGCAGCACGCAGCGTTTGCCGCCCGCACGCGGCAATTCTTTTTCTGTGCGCGCCCTCCAGCGGCAGCGCAACTTTCTGCAATTCGCACAAAAATCCGTCAGCCTCGCTCCACAATCGGCTTTTTAACGCTGGTGTCACTCACCGCGGCACGCTGCAATCAGCAAAAAAGGAGGCGACGATGAAAGGATGGATATGGCTGGGTGCGATGTTGCTGGCGGGATGTGCGAATGGGATGGCGGTTTGTCCCAACTGGTCACCGGTGCGCGCTGAACAGGAGATGGGCGTGCTGCACAACCAGCTGCGCCACTGGGATGATGCCTACTACCGTCAGGGGCAAAGCCCGGTAAGCGATGCCGATTACGACAGCCTGCAGCAGCGCTTACAGCAGTGGCAGCGCTGCTTCACGCCGGCGTTGCCCGGCTATGCAGCACAGCTCAGCACCGACGGCAGCACGCTGCACCCGGTGGCGCATACCGGCGTACGCAAGCTGCGTGACAAGCTGGCGGTGGCCTACTGGATGCAGGATAAACCGGCGCTGTGGGTGCAGCCAAAAGTCGATGGCGTGGCGGTGACGCTGATGTATCGCCACGGCGAACTGGCTGGCCTGATCAGCCGGGGCGACGGACTGCGCGGTGAACAGTGGCTGGCGAAAGCGCCGCACATTGCGGCGATCCCGCGGCATATCGCGACTGACCGTGCGGAAGTGGTACTGCAGGGTGAACTGTTCCTGACGATGACCGATCACCAGCAGGCGCGCGACGGCGGTCAGAATGCGCGCGCCCAGGTGGCGGGCGCCATGATGCGGCGCGAAGCCAGTCCGCTGCTGTCGCGCATTGGCGTGTTTATCTGGGCATGGCCGGATGGGCCGCCGATGATGCAGGCGCGGCTGGTGCAGCTTACGCAGTGGGGCTTTGCCCTGACGCAGCAGTGGAGCCGCCAGGTCAGTAATGAAGAGGAGGTCGCGGCCTGGCGTGAGCGCTGGTATCGCCAGCCGCTGCCTTTTGTCACCGATGGTGTGGTGATTCATCAGTCACCGCAGCGCGTCGGGCGCGACTGGCAGCCCGGGCAGGGCAGCTGGTCGGCCGCGTGGAAATATCAGCCTGCCGAAGTCAGCAGCGAGGTGCTGTCGGTGGATTTCAACGTCGGACGCACCGGCAAAATTGCCGTGGTGCTGAACCTGCAGCCGGTGCAGCTGGAGGATAAAACCGTCCGGCGGGTCAATCTGGGCTCGCTGCGTCGCTGGAAGCAGTGGGACGTGATCGCCGGCGATCAGGTCACGCTGTCGCTGGCCGGGCTGGGTATTCCGCGGCTGGAACGGGTGATCTGGCGTGTGGCGCAGCGCGACTATCCGCTGCCGCCACAGGACGACGCATTCAATCCGCTAAGCTGCCTGCACTTCAGCGCAGGGTGTCGCGCGCAGTTTCTGGCGCGCCTCAGCTGGCTAAGTCATAAGTCGGTACTGGATATTGCTGGCATGCAGCGCAGTAGCTGGCAGCGCCTGCTGGACGGCGGCAGCGTCAGCCACCTGTTCTCCTGGCTGACGCTCACGCCAGAACAGATTTCGCAGGCGCAGGGCATCTCCACCGTACGTGCCCGGCAGATCTGGCATCGCTTTAACCTGACGCGCCAGCAGCCGCTGCGCCGCTGGATCAGCGCGCTGGGCTTACCGCTGCCGCGCACGGCACTCCAGGCGTTGCCCGATACGCAGTGGTCGCAGCTGCTGGCGCGTTCAGCCGACAGCTGGCAGCAGCTGCCGGGTATCGGCAACGTCCTGGCACAGCGGCTGGTGACGATGCTGCAGGATGCGCGCCTGCAGTCGCTGATTCACTTTCTGCAGCAGCAGAATATCCCGGCGCAGCCGTCAGTGCTCGGGGTGGGGGTAGTTGAAAATCGGCAGACCGAGGCGGAAGCGCAGCGCCAGCAGGCGGGCGAAGAAGCCGAACAGTAGCGTAATGATCACCACCACTTCATGCGCCAGCGGTGTTTTCAGCAGCAGGATATACATCCAGCCGGAGGCAAAAGCGATACCGGCATACAGCTCTTTCTGGAATACCAGCGGAATGCGGTTGCAGAACATATCGCGCAGCACGCCGCCAAAAACGCCGGTGATGACTGCGGCGATGGCGGCGATGATCGCCGCATGGCCGGAATCCAGCGCAACCTGTGCGCCGATAATCGAGAACACCACCAGACCCAGCGCATCCAGCACCAGAAATACTTTACGCAGATGATTCATCAGCGGCGCGACAAAGGTGGTGACCACAGCCGCTGCCGCGACGATCATGATGTATTCCGGGTGTTTCACCCAGCCGAGCGGATAGTGGCCCAGCAGAATATCGCGCACCGAGCCGCCGCCAATCGCCGTGACTGACGCAATAATAATGACGCCGAACAGGTCCATTTTGCGTCGGCCTGCCGCCAGCGCACCGGTCATTGCTTCGGCGGTAATACCAATGATGTACAGGACGGTTAATAACATAGAGCACTCCAGTAAACTGGCGGCAAGGCTAAAGATTTCCCAGAGTGTAGACCACTGAGATTTTCTAAAAAAATGTTTTCGGATTAGCCATCCTGATGGCAAGGCTGCTGATGGGCTTGTTACAGAGGAACTGCGGTTATCTGCCGGTGTTTTCGCATCAATAAAAATGATGCGAGACGGCGGATCGGCCCTGATTTAAGTTTCGCCGATGATGTGTCGTACCTGATTAACGCCTGCTCATTCAGGCTCATCATTTACGGGCGCGACGTGCAGCAACTCTGGACAGGCATGAAAAAACACAGCGAAGACATCCTCTATTACTCCTCCGACAAGCTGGCGGCACTCGGGCTGGAAAGCCTGCTGACGGCCTTACCGGTAGGCTGCCGGGCGCATGAGCTCTGGTCGCTCAGTACCGTCATCTCGCAGTGTGAAAAGCTGCGACCCCGCTTGCTGGTGTTTATCTTTCACGAAAATATGCCGCTGAGTGGCACCTTCAAAGTGCTGTATGCGCTGCAGCAGCAGTTTCCGGCTATGCAGGTGCTGGTACTGACGCGACGTCTGTTGCCGATGATGCACGCTCTCAGTCGTTATCTGCCCGGACTCAGCGTCCTCGATTTAAAATCCTCACACACCGCGCTGTGTCGTTGCCTGCTGGCCTGTATTGCCGGCGGGATACCGCAGTTGCAGGAGGGAGCTGACATTCTGCTACCGGACCGGCAGCTACGGGTGCTGCTGATGTTGGCTTGGGGCTACAACACGGAGCAGATTGGTAACCGGCTCGATATCAGCCATAAAACGGTGAATGCACACAAGCTGAATGCGCTAACCCGCCTGCAGGTGAAAAGCAAAAACGACATGGCCGATCTGTTTATGGTGATTGACGAGCTGCGCATGCTGGTGGGATGGCTGCGCCTGCACCGCAATGGCAAGCTGAGCGAGCTGGCTTATCATTCGCTGGAAGAGTTACTGGAAGCATAAAAAGAAAAAAGCGTGCTGGTAACCAGCACGCGAACGCATCTTGCAGATGCCCAGAGCCCACCATACAGACTTGTTGTTATTATCCGTTTCTTGCTCGCACTGCGGCGAAAGCTTTCAGGCTAAAACGGTACTCCGGCTGGAACCATGGACGTCCGTAGTAGCAGTAGATCAGCATTCTGATGGAAACCATCGCCAGGTAACCCCAGATGGCGCACAGTACTGACGGCGTCAGCCACACGGTAAACAGCGTGACCGCCAGCCCTGCCAGCACGGAAGACGTTTCCGTAAAGGCAATGCGCGTAAATTGTTTTTCCCGTTGCAGGATAGCGCGATAGTGCTGCCCCTGCGGAATAATAATAAAGATAACGGAAACCATCTCCAGCATAATTGCCAGTTCCGGCTGTCCCATTATTCGGCTGTAAATATCACTACCGATAAACAGCGCGGCAAAAATAAATAAACCGCTTAATACATTACCCCAGTAAAGCGTCGAGAGTTCGCTGTTATTTAAACTTTGATAGCGAATAAGTGCGTTACCGAAGCCGCGATCGGCTAGTGTATCAATCACTAATAATATCACTACGGCAATCGCGAGCAAATTGAGCTCATTTGCCTGCAGGATTTGCGCCAGCAGTGAAAGCTGTAATACCCCAATGCCAACGATTTTTATGGATGACAACACTGACCATTTGGCGCTGGCCAGATTTCTTTCGCGTATCGCCATACTCTGCTCATTATGGTACATGTACCAGTGCAATTAAGGGTTCACCCGGGCGGCGGCCCAGAGTACAGATCACATCAATGCAGCGCTTCCTGTCGCAGTCCTGAGATACCTTTCAGGGCCGGCCACGTCGCGATGCTGTTAATTAAGTGATGCTCTGATAATAAAATGATGCCCCTGGCGCGTAATTGTTGTGGCGTCTGCGCGGTATCTCCTCCGGTCAGGAGGAAATCCGCGAGATCGTTATAAAATCCTTTTGCATTATTATATTTCCCGGCCAGTATCCGTCTGGCAATCTCAACAAATTCTTTTTCAGATAACAAAGGATAGGTTGAGCGATCCATGTTATGTCCCTGCTGTTTTTATTATTAAGTACTGCTGTGTGTGAAGGAGTTATACCGTGTTTTATTTAAATTAACACCATAAGAAAACTCCTATAAATCGACTGCAGGAATAAATGGTTTCAGAATATGGATGTGAATATATAAATTCTGATCTTTACAATTTATTAGTTTTTTTCCACCTTTAATGGCGCTGCAAAGTTGAACAAGTCAGCGCACAGGAAAAAACAGAGATAAATCAGAAGCACTCAGCTCTCGCCAGTCCGGCACGACCAGGAATTTTCCCGGTTACGACGCTTTAGCCAGACTGGTGAATGGTGCGAAAATGCGCTTTGCGCGCGGTGAAACAGTTAAACACCGCTGCGCGAAAAAAATGCTGCTTTTTAACGATTACGTCCAGCGGAGGATAAAGGGTGGCTGGTGGGATAATGCATTGATTCTAATGGGTTAACAGATGAAGGAGGCGCTCAAGATCGCGTTTTACCCAGGCAACATCCCCGGCGAACTTCTCGTCAGACATCAGCGGCTGGCGATAAACCACCATGACGACTTCGGCACCCTGCTCGTTGGCAATGACCCGCATCGGCATATAAATCTCTTTACCGCTGCCGGTGTCGATCCAGTGATCCATCACGCCAAACGGGTTATAGGGAGTGAAACGAATCTTCACTGTGCCTTCCGGGCCTTTCGCTTTCCAGTACTGGCCTTCCTGCGTCAGCGTTCTGCTGCTCAGGCCGCTGGCCCACTTCGCAAAACATTCGGGTTTCCAGATGGTTTCGTACAGATCTAACCAGTTACGGGGAATGGTGAGCGTCACTGTCTGAGATGGCAGCATGGAGCCTCCGCGGGGCAGGTAAACGACAAATTAAACCTGAAACATCGCCTGTCACCTTAACTGAAGGTCACCGGACTGCAAATGGCCCGGTGACGGAAGTGTGCTGCAACAGCGTTTTCTGTCAGATAAAACGACCGCGGCCCTGAATGTCATGCAGTCCGGCGCTGCCGTCGGGCTGACGCAGCACGAAGCGATCGGATTGCGCCACCACCGCGCAGCTGTGGTTAGGGAAGATGCGCAACAGGGCGCCAACCGCAGGCGCATGTTCGCCATAGGTTAAAAAGCCGTGCTCTTCCGACAACTTCTGCACTTCATACTGATGGCCATGCTCGTCCACCGCGATGCCGAAACCGCTGGCATTGGTGCCGTGCGGGCCTTTGTCCGAGCTCAGCATTTTGGAGCCGGCATCAATGATGGCGTAATAAGGATTAACGGCCACCACGCGCGTCACGACCGTTAACGCCAGCGCATCCGCCTCACACAAGCCCAGACGCCAGGCAGTGAGATCCAGCAGGGCATAATTGCCGGGACGAATTTCATCGCTGCCAGCGGCTACCGGTGCCGCCAGCGCCGTGGGCGTGGAGCCAACCGAGATGGGACAAGGAACAAAGCCGGCATCCAGCAGCCGCCGTTGCAGGTCACGCATCAGCGCGATCTCCTGCTGCGCCACCTCAGCTATCGCCGTGGCATGACCCGCAGCGTACGCATGACCCGCATGCGAGATCAGCCCGGCGAAGGGCAATCCGCTGGCGACAATCTGCTGCGCCAGCGTCAGCGCGCTATCGCTATGCGGATCGACGCCAACGCGATGCAGACCCACATCCACTTTAATGGCGATCGCCAGCGCGCAGTCCGGCTGCTGCTGATGGGCGGCGGCAATGGCGCTCACGCCCGCCGCGCAATCTGCGATGCAGGTAATGCGTGCCTGATGCTGTGCCGCCAGCTGCAGCAGTTCGGTCAGCGCGGCGGCGTGCACCACGGGATAGGCCAGCAGCACATCGCGTGCCCCGCCGAGCACAAAAGCCACGCCTTCGCTCGGTTTCGACACGGTAATGCCGCGCGCACCCAGCTGGCGCTGCTGTTCAGCGATCCAGACGCTTTTATGGGTTTTAATATGGGGACGCAGCGCGACGCCGGCGGCATCGGCTTTCTGTTGCATCCGTTGCAGGTTACGCTGCAGGCGCGCAGCATCAACTTCCAGGTAGGGCGTAAGCCGGTCGGCGTGCAGCGGTCGCAGCCAGCCTGCTGTCTCAGTGTGTTCCATTATAATAGTCCGCAGGTTATGTCTTGGTGCGGACTATCATTCACGAGCGCTGGTTAGACGTAAAGTGAAGCTTCGCCTGGCGGACGGGTTTTAAAGCGGCGATGCAGCCACAGATATTGCTCAGGCGCGCGCAGAATTTCTTTCTCAATCACCCGATTCATGTACGCCGCGGCGGCCGCTTCATCATCATGCGGGTAGTTTTCCAGCTGCGGCTGAATGATCAGCTGATAGCCGTCTTTGCGCGCATTACGAATCAGCACGATGGTCAGCATCGCCGGTTTCGCCAGCCGCGACAGCACAAAGGTGCCATTGGTGGTGGCCGCTTTCTCGACCGCGAACAGTGGAGCAAACACGCTGCCTTTCGGGCCGTAGTCCTGATCCGGCGCGAACCAGACGGCTTCGCCCTGTTTCAGCGCCTGAACCATGCCGCGCAGATCGCGTCGATCAATCATTGCTTTATTGGATCGCATGCGCCCTTTGGTTTGCGCCCACTCCATCGCCTGATTATTGTGCGGGCGATACATGGCCATCATCGGCTGGCACAGTCCGGTGATACGGCCACCCAGCTCCAGCGACATAAAGTGCACGCCAATCACCATCACGCCGCGCTGCTGGCTCTGCGCATGCTGAAGATTGGCGATGCCGTGCACCTGAAAAAGTTGACGCACGCGCGCATCGGACCAGAACCAGGCGATGCCGGTTTCCGCCAGCGCCATGCCCAGCGACTCAAAATTGCCGGCAATCATCATCTCTTTCTCGGCTTCATTAATGTGCGGGAAGCAGAGTTCGATGTTACGCCGCGTGATGCGTTCGCGCCGCTTCAGGAAGTGGCGTGATAGCCGGCCCGCTGTCGCACCCAGCCGGATTAATAAAGGATAGGGGAGCTGCACCAGCAGCCAGAGCACTGCCAGCCCGAACCAGGTAAACCAGTAGCGGGGATGCAAAAGTTTGGAACAGAACTGCCCGGTTTTCTTCATAGCGCCTTCATGTCAGGAGTGAATGTAACGCGCGAAGAAGTCGGTCCATGGTTCCCGGTGCGGTACAACTGTAGTTATTACGACCGGCACTTTAGCAAATAGTGCCGTATAAGATATGTAAACTCTGCAATCTTCAGGATTCAGATGATTGATGGATCGTGCACTAAACGGCAGGGGAGTGAAATCGGATTGGGTTTAAAAGGCGTAAAAACAATAGGTTGGTGGACTGGCTGGCCAGATTTATATGTCATTTTCGGTCAGTAACAGACACAGTTGTTCATCATTCAGGCAATAATCCTTACATTGCGAAAATTAAATATTGGTCTACTGCATCGGCTGGCAGCTTCTGTAAGCCAGTTTCAGACACAGTAATGTCCTTTTTGCCCTAAAAAAGCCATGATCAGACACTATTGTGTCTGTGTGGAAGCGCTATAGCTCAACCAGGCTTACCCTACGGCTACGGTGTGCAGCAAAATCTCACCGCATACCTGCGGCAGGCCGTAAAACCGTGCCATCCAGCCACCTGGCACTATATAAACCGGCGTAATGGCTGCTGTTAGCAAGGAAAGATAAAGCCCTGAGCAGGGCTTTACAGAGATAAGCGTTACTCGATGTTCTGAATCTGCTCGCGCATCTGCTCGATCAGCACCTTGAGCTCAATTGCCGAGGCGGTGATGTCCGCATTGATCGATTTCGACGCCAGCGTGTTCGACTCGCGGTTGAACTCCTGCATCATAAAGTCGAGGCGACGGCCGACGGCTTCTTTCTTCTTCAGAATGTTGTAAGTCTCTTTTACGTGCGCATCGAGGCGATCCAGCTCTTCGGCTACATCAATACGCTGGGCCATCATCACCAGTTCCTGCTCAAGGCGATTGTTCTCCAGCTGAACCTCAGCTTCTTCCAGCTTGCTCACCAGACGCTCGCGCTGCCATTTCAGCACTTCTGGCATCTGCGCGCGCACTTTGCTGACCTGCTCGGTCACGCCCTGCAGCCGCTGTTCGATCAGCGCTTTCAGCGCGTTGCCTTCACTTTCACGCGCAATGATGAAATCGTCCAGCGCGCCATCCAGCGCTAGCAGCAGTTCCGCGTTGATGGCATCCAGATCCTGCTCCTGCGCGGTCATCACGCCCGGCCAGCGCAGAATATCCAGCGGGTTAATTGCGCCTTCATCACTCTGCATCTTCACCCAGTTCGCCGCCTGCACCAGCTGTTTAGCCAGCGACTCATTCAGCTGCAGCTCACCCTGGGCGCTGGCATCGGCGTCGAAGCGCAGGTTGCACTCGATTTTGCCGCGCGTCAGGCGGTTGCGGATGCGTTCGCGAATCACCGGCTCCAGGCTGCGAAACTGCTCCGGCAGGCGGATGTAGGTTTCGAGGTAACGCTGGTTGACGGAACGCAGTTCCCAGGCGGCGCTGCCCCAGCTGCCTTTGGCTTCACGGCGGGCGTATGCGGTCATACTGCGGATCATAAGCTTCTACTCATTCAGGAAATGTTCTTCGAATTATAGCGAGGGTGCTCCCGGCATGATAGGCGTAAACGCACAGCAGGGTGCCAGGCCTTTGACAACCGCGTTTATTGTTATTTACCGATGTTTTCAGGCGATAAAAATATCAAGGTTGTGAATGCAGAGATAAATAACATTTTAATCTGGCGAAAAAATAGCTACTGCGTGAATTGACCTGCGGTAATTATCGCCAGCTTGTGAACGGGCAGGGTTTTTACCTTGATTAAAATCATTAAAACACTGATGTAAAGCTGTGAATTGTGTCAATCCATTGATTTTAATGGCTTTAATAACCGTTAAAACATAATGGATTTGTGAGTGTTGTTTTTGATCATATATAACGAAAATACCGTTGCGCAGGGCAAAATTGATCTCTATCGTTGGCACCACTTGAGGACGACAACCACAAAAATGATGTGGACGGCCATCAGGAAAAATATAAGTAATTAAATTTTTCTATACACAGCAAATTGAATAAGACCGACGCAGAACGCGCTCCTTGTTTTATTCACCTAAATGGAAATCAGCAAATGAACATGAACAAAATCGTTGTGGCTTTAGGTCTGTCTATGTCTCTGGTGGCGGGTCCTGCGATGGCAGCAGGTGAAGGTAACGGTACTGTGACGTTTAAAGGTGCGATTGTTGATGCGCCATGCTCCATCGAACCAGGTTCAGTCGATCAGACGGTTGAGCTGGGTCAGATTTCCAACCTGGCGCTGAAAGACGGTGGCCGTTCTACACCGCGTCCATTCCAGATCAAACTGGAAAACTGCGACACCGCAACCAAAAAAGAAGTGACCGTGACCTTTGCCGGTACTGGCTCTCAGGTTATCCCGGGCAAACTGGCTATCACCGGTACTGCATCAGGCGCGGCGATCGGCATCAACTTCGGCGATACCGAAATTGAACTGGGTACCGCAACACCAGCGCAAAAACTGATGGACGGCAACAACCAGCTCTCCTTCGCAGCCTTCCTGCAGGGTGGCGGCGCTTCTGAGACTATCGTCCCGGGCGAATTCCAGAGCGTGGCTGACTTCGCACTGAACTATCAGTAATGGTCAGAGACTGGCGGGCTTCCTTGCCCGCCACTCTATCTTTTCGCTTAAGGAACTGCGGCGATGAGTCGTTTTATGCCTGCGGCGATAGTTTCGGCATCGGTGCTTTTCATCAATGACTGCCGCGCCGAACAGTTGATCGACCGCGGCCGCGTTGCGTTACGCGGCGCCATTCATCAGGGTGCCTGCGCCATTAAGGTCGATGATGCTGAACAAACCATCGCGATGGGGGTGCTGCCGCTGGCGCGCCTGCAGCGTGACGGTAAAGGGCCGGGTTTTCCCTTCTCTATCCAGCTGGTCAATTGTCCGGTGGAGTACAGCGCGTCGGGAGGCGTGGCACGCACCTTTTCTATCACCTTTGACCACGATGGCCCGCCGGGTCAGCAGCGTTTTGCTGTGTATGGCGATGCCAAAGGGGTAGAGCTGATGATTACGGATACGCAGGGCAACACCATTGCTCCCGGTGAGGCGCAGCCGATCGATCAGCATCTGACGCAGCAGCACGACCTGCGTTATCGGCTCACGCTGGTCAGCAACCAGCAGCAACTGCACAGCGGGAGTTACGCCGCCGCGATTCGTTTTCACATTAATTACAACTGATCTTTCACGGTTTACGGACACCGCTTGCCATGAAAAAGGCTTCATTAACTGCGCCAGCCTCATGCGTGCGCAGGCAGCGTATCAGGCTGACGCCGCTCAGCGTGGCGTTAATGTTAGCCCTCGGCTACAGTGCTCCGCTCTTCGCTGCCGGTGCGGTCTCATTCAACACCGATATTCTTGATCTCAACGATCGGCAAAACATCGATCTGTCGCAGTTTGCTCAGGCTGGCTACATCATGCCGGGCGAATACATGATGGAGCTGCGCGTCAACCAGACACAGATTCCGGAAATGCTGGTGCGCTACTACGCGCCCGAAAACGCGCCAAATGAAAGTCTGCCCTGCCTGACACCCGAAATGGTGGATAAACTGGCGCTGAAACCGGAAGTGCTGAAAAACGCGTCGTGGCTGCAGGATGGCCAGTGTCTGGCGGTGGATTCCATCTCCGGCATGCAGGTGCGCGGCAATCTGGGTGAATCTCGCCTCAACATCACCATTCCACAGGCATGGCTGGAGTACAGCGCCGCCAACTGGGAACCGCCGTCGCGCTGGGATAACGGCGTCCCTGGCCTGTTAATGGATTACAACCTGTTTGCCTCCACTACGCGTGCGCAATACGGCGCTAAAAGCCAGAGTGTGAGCGGCAACGGCACCGGTGGCGTTAACGCCGGTGCCTGGCGCCTGCGTGCGGACTGGCAGATGCAGCAAAATCGTGGCACGGGCAGCCATCGCCAGGAATTCACCTGGACACGCTTTTACGCCTATCGGCCGCTGCCTTCTCTCCAGGCGAAAGCCACGCTGGGCGAGAACTATCTCGATTCCGGCATGTTTGACAGCTTTCGCTATCTTGGTGCGGCGATCACCAGCGATGGCAACATGCTGCCGCCTAACCTGCGTGGCTATGCGCCGGAAGTAACCGGTATCGCCAAAACCAACGCCAAAGTCACCATTAGCCAGCAGGAACGGGTGATTTATGAATCGCAGGTGGCTGCCGGTCCATTTCGTATTCAGGATCTCAATGATGCCGTCTCCGGCCAGCTTGACGTGCGCGTCGAGGAGCAGGACGGCAGCGTGCAGACCTTTAGCGTCGATACCGCCACCATCCCGTATCTGACCCGTCCGGGCCGCGTGCGTTACAAATTCGCCAGCGGCAAACCAGGCAGCGAAGAGCATAAAACGCAGGGCCCCACATTTGCCACCGGCGAATTCTCCTGGGGGATCAGTAACGGCTGGTCGATGTACGGCGGCGGGCTGGCCGCAGGCAATTACAAAGCGTTATCGATGGGTCTGGGACGCGATCTGCTGTTGCTGGGCGCCATTTCGTTTGATGCCACCCAGTCTAAGGCTGGCTTGCCGCAGCAGGGCAACAAAAGCGGCGGCTCTTATCGCCTGAGCTATTCCAAACGCTTCGAGGAACTTGATGGTCAGGTGACGTTTGCCGGCTACCGCTTTTCGCAGCGCAACTTTATGAGTTTGCCGCAGTATCTCGACGCGCGTTATCGCAACCAGCAGGTTTCTAACAGCAAAGAGCTCTACACCATTACGCTCAACAAGCACTTTCGCAGCCTGAACCTGAGTAGTTACCTCAGCTACAGCCATCAGACCTATTGGGATCGTGCCCCGCTGGATCGCTGGAGCTTTTCCACTTCGCGCTACTTTGATGTCGGCCGGTTTAAGAATCTGAGTTTAAGTCTGTCGCTCAACCGGACGCAATATAACGGCAAAAACGATGACAGCGTTTACCTCAACTTCAGTATGCCGATTGGCGGTGACAGTAGCCTGAGCTACAGCCAGCAAACCAGCGGTAAGCAAACCACCCACTCGGCCAGTTTTTATGACCGGCTGGACAGTAACAACAGCTACAGCCTGAGCGCCGGCCTTAATAGCGATCGCCGTCAGTCGTTCAGCGGGTTTTACAGTCATCAGGGCAGTCTGACCAGCATGACGGCCAGCGCCAGCGCGCAGCAGGGACAGTACCGCAGCGCCAGCCTGTCACTGCAGGGCGGTTTAACGCTCACGCCGCAGGGCGCGGCGCTGCACCGGCTGGGCATGCCCGGCAGCACGCGTCTGATGGTCGATACCGATGGCGTGTCCGGCGTACCGGTCAACGGTGGTGGCAGTAACACGTATACCAATTTCTTTGGCAAAGCGGTGATTTCGGATGTGAACAGCTACTACCGCAACACCGCCAGTATCGATGTCACCGGACTGGCCGACAACGTGGAAGCGTCGCGCCCGGTAACCCAGATCACCCTGACCGAAGGTGCCATCGGTTACCGGCGTTTTGGTGTGATTAAAGGTATCAAAGCCATGGCCGCCATCCGGCTGGAAGATGGTAGCTGGCCGCCCTTTGGTGCCAGCGTCCAGAGTAACGGACGCGAAGTGGGCATTCTGGATGATGACGGCCTGGTATGGCTGAGTGGCATTGAGGCCGGTGCCAGCATGGATGTGCGCTGGAACGGCGAAACCCAGTGTCAGCTGGCATTACCCGATCCTCTGCCGCAGCAGTTGCTCGACGAAGGACAGAACTTGTTATTACTTTGCACGCGCCGCGCCGCGCCTGCTTCTTCAACGTAAGGAAAGAGTTAATCATGCTGGTAAAAACGCTGAGTGGCGCCTTGCTGCTCTCCACGCTGACGCTATCGCTGCAGGCTCACGCGGCGATTGCGCTTGATCGCACCCGGGTCATTTTTAACGGTAACGAAAAAAACGTCTCACTGAATATCAGCAATGAAAACAAGCAGCTGCCTTATCTGGCGCAGGGCTGGATTGAAGACAGCAGCGGTAAAAAAATTACGTCACCGCTGGTGCTGCTGCCGCCGGTGCAGCGCGTCGAACCGGGCGAACGCAGCGTAGTGAAAGTGCAGGCGCTGCCAGCCATCAAGGCACTGCCGCAGGATCGTGAATCGGTGTTCTATTTCAGCATGCGTGAAATCCCGCCGCGCAGCGAGAAGAGCAACGTGCTGCAAATCGCGTTGCAGACGCGTATCAAGCTGTTCTATCGCCCGGAAGCGATCGTGGTGAGCAATCCGTCAGTGGTGACGCCATGGCAGGAAAAACTGACGCTGACGCGCAAGGGTGCACGCTACCAGCTGAATAATCCCACGCCTTACTTCATTACGCTGGTGGATGCGCAGCCGGCGAAAGGCCAGTCGCTGAAGAAGAGCTTTGAACCGGTGATGGTCGCGCCAAAAACCAGTATCGATCTGGGCGTGAACGCAGCAGAACTGGGCAGCGCGCCGCTATTAACCTACATCAACGACTACGGCGGCCGTCCAACGCTGGCGCTGAAGTGTGCCGGCGACAGCTGCAGCGTTGTCAGTAACAAGGTGGAGCAGTAAGCGATGCGTGTGCTGTTGCTGGTGCTGACGCTGTTGAGCCCGACTCTGCAGGCGGCAACCAACGGCGTGGTGCATGTGTATGGCGCGCTGCAGGAGAGTCCATGCTGGCTTGACGTCGGTAACAATGATCAGGCGGCTGGCCTCGATACCACGCCGACCGCCGCGCTGCAACAGGTTGGTGAGCAGGTGATGAAGCAGGCGTTAACGCTGCATTTGCAGGACTGCCCGTACAGTATCCGCAATGTCGCCGATCCGCTATGGCTGCAACATGTGCCGTCCATCAGCATCGACTTTTTTGCCCCGCAAAGTCTGGCCGACCCGCAGCTGATTCGCGTCCAGGGCTCTGACGGCGTGGGCCTGCAATTGTTTGATGAGAACCATCAGCCGCTGCCGCCCACCTTCCGCAATCTGCGCGTGCCGCTCAGCGCCGGCAGCAATGTGCTGAGCTGGCTGACGGTAGAGGAGCGCACCGCGCTGCCGCTGCAGCCGGGTGCCTGGTCAGCCAGCGGTCAGTTACAGGTGAACTATGACTAAGCATCGACTTGTTCCGTTGATGAAGTATTACAGCAGGCTGCTGATCGGTAGCCTGCTGCTGTGCATCTGCTGGCCGCTGCATGCGGTGGAGCTGCGCCTGCACGGTACGCTGATTGAGAATCCGCCCTGCACGCTGAATGACAACCAGAGCCTGATGATTGAGTTTGGCGATGCGCTGAGCGTGAAAAAGATCGATGGCGTCAACTATCTGCAGCGTAAGGCGATACCGGTCAAGTGCACCGAGGATCCGGGTGCGGCATTGCAGGTGCGTCTGACCGGTACCGCTTCCGGATTCGACAGCAGTGCGCTGCTCAGCAGTGTGAGTGCGCTGGGTATTCGCTTTTATCTGGCCAGCAAGCCGCTGGCGGTCAACAGCACGTTGCCGATTGTTTTCCCCGGCACACTCGATCTCGGCGCGGTGCCAGTACAGCAGCCGGGCGTGACGCTGGAGGGTGGGGAGTTCACCGCCAGCGCGGCGCTGCTGCTGGAATATCAGTAAGGAGAGGCGATGAGAGCGGGAGTAATGCTGGTACTGGGATGGCTGCTGGTGTCACAGGCACAGGCGATAGAGATGCAGCTGCACGGTACGCTGGTGGCGGAACCCTGTTCTCTGGAGCCGGATCAGCAGCAGCTGGAGCTCAACTTTGGCGATATCGTTGCGAAATCGCTGTATCAGAATCCGCGCACGCCGGCGCGTCCGCTGGTGATGCGTCTGAGCAGTTGTGATACCGAACTGGGTAAAGACGTCGAGCTGGTGTTCAACGGTATTGCCGATGCCGAGCAGCCCGATCTGCTGGCGCTGGCCGGTGATGCCGGTGCCAAAGGCGTGGCCATTGGCCTGAGTGATGCGGACGGAAAGCTGGTGCCCATTAACCGCGGCGTGATGCATTTTCCGCTGCAGCAGGGCGACAACCAGCTGCAGTTCAGTGCCTGGCTGCAGGCTTCGGCGAGCGCGATTGCCGAGCGCACCATTGAGCCTGGCAACGTATCGGCGATTGCTACTTTTTATCTGAACTATCCCTGAGTGCCTGTTATGTGGTTGATAAATCAACATATCACGTTTGACCCGGATCGGCGCCTGTTGCGCGATCGGCATGATAACGAGCTGCTGCTCAACCAGAGCAGCGCACGCTGCCTGGCGCTGTTTCTGCAAAAGCCGGGTGAGGTCATTAGCCACGAAACGCTGCTGGATGAAGGCTGGCGTAGCCAGGGGGTGCACGTGACGGAAAACTCGCTGCGCCAGATGCTATCGATGCTGCGCAAGCAGTTTCTGCAACTGCGGGTTGAAGGAGAAACCTTTGTCACCGTTCATCGTCAGGGCTACCGGCTGCATGAGTCGGTGCGGGTGGAAGCCTGTTTACCGCTGGCTGAAGCCGTAGAAGAAGCGCGCATTGCGTCGGAAGCACGTATTCAGCCGCTGGTGACCACTCATGTGCACACGGCGCCGCTGCCGGTGATGGTGCAGCCGCCAGCCACCGCCACCGTGGAGGAGGAAACGACCGCTGCGGCACCACGCAGCCGTTCCGGGCTGGTGTTAATCGGCATGTTGATCAGCGCGGTGTTGTTACTGGTGCTGGCCTTACTCGGTATTAAGGTGCTGGAGATTCGCGACGTGGTGACTGTGACCTATGCACCCTATCGCCACGTGCAGGGCCGGCAGTGGTATATCCAGGACGACTTCAGCGCCACCGAGCGTGAAGAGATCGATCAAAACCTGCAGCTGGTGAGTGACAGCATGGCGCGCTTTATCCAGCTGGCCGAAGAGGAACGCCACATCTATATCAACCGCACCAAGCTGGCTGACCGTTACAGCTGGTTTATCTGTCAAAACCCCATCGAGCAGAAGGATGCGTTATGTCGGTCAGCCATATATTTCGTCGCCGAGTAACCTGGGTGTTGCAGGGGGGATTACTGATGCTGGCGCTGGTACTGGCGGCTATCCTGATTTATCAGCTGTCGCGCCGTATCCCTCATTGTGAAGCAGATTCGATTCTGATTTCCAGAGAGGCGGGACAGCTGGTGGTGTCGCATGGGCAGTGGAAAGTGCAAAACAGTCTGTTTCAGGCCACCGGCAATTACAGCGGCATGATCAGTTATTACTCGCCACAACAGCAACTGCAGCGCCGCGAACCGGTAGACGTCTCTTTTGAGCTGCGCCACAGCTTCTCCGGCGCCGCGCTGCGCAGCGAAACCACTGCTATCTCCTACAACCTCGCTAATCGTGCCTCACCACAGAATATTGAACGCTATATCTCCGCCGGCCTGGCGCCCGGCCATGTCAATTACGGCTGGATTTATCGTCTGCAGAATGTGCGTTATGTGATTGGCAATAATGCGAATCCGTCGGTGATTTGTAAAAAATAACTTATGGTTATACAAATGAGTAAAATTATATTTTTCGGTTTCTTATGTTTTATTTTGATAAGAATGAATAGTGCTATAGCAGGGTTAGAAGAATCTTGCTGGACTGAACCGACTCAATTAATGGTTCTTGATACTAAGGCGTTAAAATTCAATAGTTATAAGAAAGGTGCAGAAAGCTCCCTGGGCAATAGGACTTTATTACCCCGCATATTCCCTGTTATTTGTAATAAGAGCAAAATCACGCGGCCTCCGGGTAATCTTTCAGATGTTCTTTGGTTGGAAGGTGACATGGGTCCATTGCTAACTCCTTCTGATCAGAACAATAGGTATTATAAATTAACTGATGATATTGATGTGGCTGTCTTGATTTTAACAAATGCGGGCACTCGTCGTAAATATCTTCCCGTAACTTTTAATGACGATATAATGCGAGTTATAGATGCATTCGTTCCTGTTGGCAGAAATGTCTCATCACAAAGTCCAGACTTTTCGAGCGAAACTATATATTTTAAATTGCGACGTGATGTTATCGGTGGGGCAGTAGTGATACCAGGTAATATAGTTGTAGCAACTTTATATTCCGTTGACAGATTTTTTGTGCCGCTTCCTCCGCGGCCAGACAAGCCTTTGGCTCATATTATTACCGATCCTCTTGGGGTTGTTATTCCTGTGCCGATAGTTTGTAATATTAATGAAGGTAATGCTTTAAATGTTGAGTTTGGTCGTATGGTGGTTAGTGAAATTCCTGATGCACCAGTAAATGACAAATATAGCCAGGACGTACCCCTGCACATAAAGTGCAACTCTCTCCTTAATCAGGACGCAGCAATCCAGTTAGCGACTGGGGTAACCGATTTCTCCAGCGACCTGATTGCTACCAGTAATAAGGATTTAGGTGTGGCAGTGTTTCACCGTGGGCAGCTAATGAAACCTTACCAACCTTCACCTGTAAAGCTGGTTAATGGCGAAGCCCTGGAAACTATTACACTCTCGCCGGTTAAAAGGAAAGGTGCGAAACTTTCCGGTGGTGAGTTTACTGCTTCAGCCACGGTAATTGTCACAGTAATGTAATAAATTAAAAAGAAGATGGGCCGAATTTATGAAGACTAGTACGGCTGGATGTGTCCTGAGTAAATTCAAAGCCAATTGTTAATTGCTAAGTGTCTTTATTATTTTAACTGGATATGCGTATTTATGTTATGAAAACCAAATTGTCGCGAAGAAAATGCGTGTTATTTATTATAAAATTTATTTTTATGAGCACCTTCTCCGGTCAGGCTCATGCTGGTCTTGATTATGCCTGCTGGACTGACCCCTTAGCGGTAATGGTGTTGACATCTGGCCGTTTGGCTAGCCACAGCATATCTCCTGTAAAAGGAGTACACGGCAGGTTATTCTTTGATGAATCATTAGGGGGGTTTTCTGGCATATGTAATAATCCCGGTAAATATGAATGGTATAACTTACTTATTGAGGCTGATCTGGGTGCACATTTTATCCCTTCATCTACAAATATCGGTTATTATAAACTCACTGATGATGTTGATGTGAAGGTGCAAGGCTATGCTCCAAGCTGGTATCCTTATCCAATGACTTTCGAGGACCGTAGATATAAAAATCCTGGTCGTGGGACAATAAAGCCTGGGCTGGGAATGATTCATGATGTTTTTTCGGCTTCTTCATTTCTTTTAACTGATTTTATTATAACAAAAGATATTATCGGTGGAGCGATTTTTGTCCCGCCTGATGTAGAGATGGTGACCATTTATACGATTGGTTATATGAGCCCGCCTTATCCTCCGAGACCCGAAAAACCCTTGCTAAAAATCGTTATCGGACCTCACGGCATTATCATCCCGGTACCCATTGTCTGCGATATCAATAACGGCACGGATATTAACGTTGAATTTGACCGCATCGCGGTAAGCTCCGTTTCTGAATCAGTGTCCAATACCGCCAACTACAAAGATGTGCCGTTAGAAGTCAAATGCAGTTCTGCATTAAATCAGGAAGTCAATTTACGCTTAGTCGCCGGAACCACCTCTTTCTCGGATGAACTCATCGCCACCAACTATCCTGATCTGGGCATTGCGGTTAAACATAAAGGACAATTGCTCAAACCGATGGGCACTTCTGCTGTCCGGTTAATCAACGGCATGGCTTCAGAGGTCATCACCGTGTTCCCGGTGAAAAAGAAAGGACAACCGCTGAGCGGTGGTGAATTCAATGCTTCAGCAACATTGCTGATCAGCATGCCTTGATGATGCTTTAATCCGCGTTATTGATATTAATGTTAATTAATCTTTTTATGATGGTTAAAGTTAAACACTTATCAGAGGGAGATCGGCTTAACCTGCAGCGATACAGATTAACGGTGTTTGAAAATATTTTTCATCATCACAGCTGTGTGAATCACCATGATTCACGGGGGTTTTCACACCATTCACAGCTTTTTGGCCGTACATTTTCTGTAGCCAAAGTCTATCAACCATTATTCAACGAGACAGTTTTTGGCCTGTTTCGGCAATTGGGTTTGCTATGCTCTTTCTCTGTTTTATGTCGTGGTATCTGTCCGGACGAGACCCGCGCGTCACGCCACCTTTACTGATGCAGCAATTTCTGCAGCGGCGGCGTCGGGGACAGTGCGGTGAGAAAGTCGCTTCTTTCCCTTTCGCTTCGCTGGCCTGCCTTATCTGTTTTCTCCCCACGCTGATTTATCTGCCCAACAGTGGTGGCAATGGCTTTGATCTGCCGCTGAATTTGCTCACTGCAGGCTGCCTCGCGCTGCTGGCAGCCACGCTGCTGTTGAAGAACTGGCGCCAGCCGCGCGATTTAATTGATGACAACGTCATGACGCATGCGCTGTTGCTGATGCTGTTTTGCTTTGCGCTGGCGGTGATCCTGCAGGAGAACGATAACGGACTGCTGACCGGCGTTATCCGACTACTGGGGCTCAGTGCCATACTCATTCTGTGGCTGCTGCTGGGCCTGATGCCGCAGCTCTGGCAGCAGCGTCAGCAAATCATTGCCGGCATCGTATTGCTCAGCACCTTGCAGGCGCTGCTGGCGATTGCGCAAACCTGTTTTCCGGCCCAGCTGCAAACGCTGATGGAGTTTCGTTATCACGCCGGCCAGATTCGCCCTTACGGTATTTTTCAGCAGTTCAATTTGCTGGCCAGCTTTCTGGCGACCGGTCTGGCGGCTACGGTCTGGCTCTGTCTGCAATCTGACATCAGGCACCGTTTCTTACTACTGCCGGCAGTGCTGATCAACAGCCTGGCGCTGCTTCTGACGCAGTCGCGTACCGGTGCGTTTGGCTTTGCGCTGGCGCTGCTGGTGATGCTGCTGGTGTGCGATCGTCGCCAGCGCGCGGTAATCATCAGGATTGTCATGGTGATGGCGCTGGCCGTGCTGTGCGCCCTGCTGCTGCGCAATGAATTAGCGCCGGGCATGCGTGAATTTGCGGCGTCCGACCTGGCGCGCCAGCAGCTGCTGGAATACACGCTGCGGATGATCATGGAAAAACCGTTCAGCGGCTGGGGCTTTGGTCAGTTTGAGTATCATTTTTCGCGGATACGCATGGTGGACGCGATCCACCTGAAAGATTTCAACGCTACCCATCCCCATAACGAGTGGCTGTATAGCTGGGTGGAAGGCGGTGTTTTGCCGATGGTAGGCTTCACCGCCGTGTTGCTGGCATGGCTGACGCCGCTGTGGCGCTGGCGCAGTCAGCCGCAGCGCCTGATGCTGTGGAGTCTGACGCTGCCCGTCATGCTGCACACCATGGTCGAATTTCCGCTCTATCAATCGCTGCCGCATCTGTGGCTGCTGATGCTGCTTACCCATCTGGCGTTACGTCAGCCCGAAGATCGATCAATGATTGAACCTGCGACGCCGGGACTGCCGTCGCGTATGCTGCGCCTGAACATGGCCGGCGGCGCGATTGCGCTGATGCTGTTTTTCTTCAGCGGCCTGCAGACCAACGCGCTGCTCACCCAGGCGGAGCGCGGTCAGTTCCTCTCGTATCCTTCACGCGATCAGCTGTGGAATCCGTGGATTCAGGGCGAGCGCTATGAGTTCGGTGAAATGGTGCATTGCCTGATGCGCTACAACCAGACGCGGGATGAGCGCCTGCTGGCGCGCTTTGTGCAGCAGTCGTCGCTGTGGCTGGAGCGCCATAACGACCTCAACGTATTCCGGAATGCGGTGATGATTGAGTGGCATCTGCGTCACTATCAGCGCTCGCGCAGGCTGCTGCGTCAGGCGCTGACTCTCTATCCAACAGATGAAAGCCTGCTGCAGCTGAAAGCAAAAATGATGACGGAATGGTCATCGGCGGCCTATGCTGTGACAGATGAGACAGGCAACTTCTGAGGCTAAGATGTTGAATAAATGGATGAGGCCGCTGGGCTTCGCCATGATATTAAGCGGATGTCAGACTTCTCCGCCCACTCCGCAGGTTATTCCGCCGCACACCGCGCCCGTGGCCGTGTGCGGGGCCGGCGAGATGATGATGCAAACCACGCTGTGGTTTGATCTGCCGTCCTCCGCTGGCGCAGCGGGCTGGTCGCAGTTTGCTGAACGCGACATCACGCCGCACTTTCCCTCGCCGCTGACGATTTACGATGGCCGCGGCCCGCAGGGCAATCGCAAGGTACTGGTACTGCTTCATCCGGCGGATCGGGCCAGCTCCGAAAGCATTAACGCGCTGCGCGACAAGTTTAAACATCGTTTTGCGACACAACCGGTGACGCGTATCGACTCGCTGGTGTGCGCGGCGCTGTAACACGCGCTGCCTGCACGCGGGCAGGACAGCCGCGTGTGAAGTCCGTATAATGCGCAGCCAAACCCAAGCAAGCCGGAGAGAAACCATGCGTCCAGCAGGCCGTAGCACTTCTGAAGTGCGTCCCGTCACCCTCACTCGTCACTTTACCAAACATGCGGAAGGCTCGGTTCTTGTCGAGTTCGGCGAAACCAAAGTCCTGTGCACCGCGACCGTTGAAGAGGGCGTGCCGCGTTTTCTCAAAGGCAAAGGTCAGGGCTGGGTAACCGCAGAATACGGTATGCTGCCGCGTTCGACGCACAGCCGTATGGCGCGTGAAGCCGCCAAAGGCAAGCAGGGCGGACGTACGCTGGAAATCCAGCGCCTTATCGCCCGCTCGCTGCGTGCGGCGGTTGATCTGCAGGCGCTGGGTGAATTCACCATCACGCTGGACTGCGACGTGATTCAGGCCGACGGCGGCACGCGCACCGCGGCAATCACCGGTGCCTGCGTGGCGCTGGCGGATGCGCTGAACGCGCTGGTGGCGGCCGGTAAGCTGAAAGCCAGCCCGCTGAAAGGCATGGTGGCGGCGATCTCGGTCGGCATCGTGGCCGGTGAAGCGGTGTGTGATTTAGAGTATGTCGAAGACTCTGCCGCTGAAACGGATATGAATGTGGTGATGACCGAAGATGGCCGCATGATTGAGGTGCAGGGCACCGCAGAAGGCGAGCCGTTCAGCCATGACGAATTGTTGCAGCTGCTGGCGCTGGCGCGCGGCGGCATTGAGCAGCTGATTCAGGCGCAGAAAGCGGCGTTAATTGATTGATGTAACAGGCGACCACAGAGTCGCCTTTTCTTTATTTGAGGAGTGAGAAATGAAAGCCTGGCAGCGTCAGTTTATTGAGTTCGCCCTGAACAAAGGGGTATTAAAGTTTGGTGAGTTCACCCTGAAGTCCGGCCGCAAAAGTCCCTATTTCTTTAATGCCGGTCTGTTCAATACCGGGCGCGATTTAGCGCTGCTGGGCCGTTTCTATGCGCAGGCGCTGGTGGATGGCAGCGTCGATTTCGACCTGCTGTTTGGCCCGGCCTACAAAGGCATTCCGATTGCGACCACTACCGCCGTGGCGCTGGCCGATCATCATGACCGCGATGTGCCGTACTGTTTTAACCGTAAAGAGGCCAAAGATCACGGCGAAGGCGGTTTACTGGTGGGCAGCCCGCTGCAGGGCAAAGTGATGCTGGTCGATGATGTGATCACCGCCGGCACGGCAATTCGTGAATCGATGGACATCATCAACGCCCACAACGCCACGCTGGCCGGCGTGCTGATTTCACTCGACCGCCAGGAGCGTGGCCGTGGCGAGATTTCCGCGATTCAGGAAGTGGAGCGCGATTATCAGTGCAAGGTCACGGCGATCATTACGCTGAGCGAGCTGATTGATTACCTGGCGGAGAAGCCAGAGATGGCCGACCATCTGGCGAAGGTGAAGGCGTATCGCAAAGAGTACGGCATCTAAGGTTTGCCGCGGTCGCCATGAATGGCGACCCTACAGTAGCAGGATGTTTGAGCGTAGGGTGCGCATTAATGCGCACCTGGTGGCGAAGGTCGGGGCGATTGCAAAGAGTACGGCATTTAAGGTTTGCCGCGGTCGCCATGAATGGCGCCCCTACAGTCGCAGGATGCCAGGGCGTAGGGTGCGCATTGATGCGCACCTGGTGGCGAAGGTCGGGGCGATTGCAAAGAGTACGGTATTTAAGGTTTAGCGCGATATTCAGCGCCGCACGATAGCGTAGCGGCGCAATTTATTGCGCGATGGATCGCGCCGCTACAAATCCGCTGTGCGTATTAAACCAGCTGTGCGGCAATCAGCGGCCAGCGGCTGTCGAAATCGGCGGTCGGGCGATAGCGGAACTCCGAGCGCACATAGCGTGACAGCAAACCTTCGCAGAACGCCAGCAGCTGGCTGGCGAGCAGCGTCTCATCAGTCTGGAAACCTTCGCCGTCGCGCATCTTCTTCTCTTTCATCACCTGGCGCAGCTGAACTTCGATACGCTCAAACAGCTGATTAATGCGCCCCTGCAGGCGATCCTGTTCAAACATCAGCGCGTGGCCGGTCAGGATGCGCGTCAGTCCTGGATTACGCTCACCAAATCCCAGCAGCAATTGCACGATCAGGCGCAGACGCGCCATCGTCTCTTTTTCATCTTTCAGGATCAGATTGATGCGGGTAATCAGACTGTCTTCAATAAACTCAATCAGGCTATCAAACATGCGCGTTTTGCTGGGAAAGTGGCGATATAACGCCGCTTCCGAAACGCCGACATTGGCGGCCAGCTTGGCGGTGGTGATACGCTGACTGCCATCGCCCGACTCCAGCATTTGCGCCAGCGCCTGCAAAATCTCTTCGCGACGATTCCGTTTCGCGACTTTTTTTTCTGCCATGACCTTCAACACCCCTGAAATTCACCAAAAACAGGCAATACTGCCTTATCTGCCACAGATAAAGCGGCCTGTGGCGACAAGAAATAAAAAGATGGCTATGCGAAAAGTGAGCGTATTACTGACGGCCAGAGTGACCGAAACCGCCTGCGCCGCGATCGCTGGCGTCAAAATCTTCCACCAGGTTAAATTCGGCCTGCACCACCGGTACAAACACCAGCTGAGCCAGGCGATCGCCAGGCTGCAGCGTGAAGCTATCCTGGCCACGGTTCCACACTGAAACCATCAGCTGGCCCTGATAGTCGGAGTCAATCAGCCCCACCAGGTTACCCAGTACGATGCCGTGTTTGTGACCGAGACCGGAGCGCGGCAGGATGACGGCGGCCAGTGACGGATCGGCAATGTGAATCGCCAGGCCGGTTGGCACCAGCGTGGTCATGCCTGGTGCGATTTCCAGTGCGTCATCAAGGCAGGCGCGCAGATCGAGACCCGCGGAGCCAGAGGTCGCATAGGTGGGTAGTGGGAATTCCTTGCCTACGCGCGCATCAAGTATTTTTACGTCGATTTTTTTCATCATAACGGCTGACAATCTCGTCTATTAATTGTTGGCCAAGGAGCGTCTTATCACTGAGCGGTAAGACTTTCTCTCCCTCCTGCCAAAAAAGGTGAAGAGCATTGGTGTCGCTATTGAAGCCCTGCCCGGCCTGCGCCACATCATTGGCGCAAATCAGGTCCAGGTTTTTCCGCACCCGTTTTTGCCGCGCGTATTCTTCCACATTCTGGGTTTCGGCAGCAAATCCCACCACGAAAGGGCGCTGCACTTTGAGCGCCGCGACGCCTGCGACAATATCCGGGTTCTTCACCAGCTGCAGCGTGACGTTATCATCGCCACCCTGTTTTTTAATTTTCTCTGCGGCAATGTTTGCCGCCCGGTAGTCTGCCACGGCTGCGCTGGCAATGAAAATATCTTGTTGGCTGATTTGCGCCATCACCGCCGCTTCCATCTCCAGTGCGCTGTTGACATCAATGCGCGTCACGCCGGCGGGCGTGGCTAAGTTCACCGGACCGGAAACCAGCGTCACGTTTGCGCCGCGCTTTGCCGCTGCCGCAGCAACTGCATAGCCCATCTTGCCGGAGCTGTGATTACTGATATAGCGCACCGGATCCAGCGCTTCACGCGTCGGACCGGCGGTGATCATAATGTTGAGATGTTGCAGATCGTTGACGGGCGCGGCCCACTCCAGCGCATGCGCAACGATGGCCAGCGGGTCCAGCATGCGGCCCGGGCCGATATCACCGCACGCCTGACTGCCGCTATCCGGTCCCCAGATCAGCACGCCGCGCTGCGCCAGACGCTGCAGATTCTCCTGCGTTACTGCCGCGCGGTACATCTGCTGGTTCATGGCCGGCACGATGGCGACCGGTGCCGCGCTGGCCAGGCAGGCGGTGGTGACCAGGTCGTTTGCCATGCCGGCGGTAATGCGTGCAATCAGATCGGCGGTTGCGGGCGCAAGCACAATCAAATCGGCCCATTTTGCCAGTTCGATATGGCCCATTGCCGCTTCGGCCGCCGGGTCGAGCAGGTCATCAAACACCGGATAGCCGGAAACCGCCTGCAGGCTGAGCGGCGTAATAAAGGCTTTGGCCGCATCCGTCATCATCACGCGGACATCCGCGCCGCGATCGCGCAGGCGGCGCACCAGTTCCGGTGCTTTATAGGCCGCGATGCCGCCGCTGACGCCCAGCAGAATTTTTTTTCCGGCTAATCCCATCATGTTGTTTGCCTCACTTCAACGCAGAGTGCCGCGCCTGGCGCGACAGATGCAGGCAACTTTATCACAAAATCGGCGACCCGCCTTTTCACTGCCTGCGCCCTTTGCGAGCCGGCTCTGGAATTTGTCACGCGCCGCTGGTGGCCTGCAATGCACCGGCGCAGAATGGCGGCATTGCAAGGAGGGCGGAACGATGACGGAACTGGCACCACGGGAAAAACTGACGCTGCTGGGCGCCGAGGCGCTAAGCGATGCCGAACTGCTGGCGATCTTTTTACGCACCGGCACGCGCGGCAACAGCGTGATGGGGCTGGCGCGGCTGATGCTGAATGAATTCGGTTCGCTGTATCGCATCATGACCGCCAGTAAAGAGGAGCTGGGGCAGATAAAGGGCGTCGGCAGCGCCAAAATGACGCAACTGCATGCCATTGCGGAACTGGGGCGGCGCTTTTTTGCCAGCCAGCTGGCGCGCGAAAATGTGATGGAGAATCCGCAGGTCACGCGCCACTACCTGCAAAGCGTGCTGGCACATCAGGAGCGTGAAATCTTTATGGCGCTGTTTCTGGATAACCAGCACCGCGTTTTGCAGGCGCAGAAGATGTTTTCCGGCTCCATTGCCAGCGTGGAAGTGCATCCGCGTGAAATCGTGCGTGAGGCGCTAAAGCTCAACGCGGCGGCGGTGATACTGGCGCACAATCATCCGTCCGGCATGGCGGAACCGAGCCGTGCCGATCGTGAGATTACCAGCAAGGTGGCGCAGGCCTGCGCGCTGCTGAATATCCGCTTATTAGATCATCTGGTGATTGGTCACGGTGAGTTTACCTCTTTCGCTGAGCGCGGCTGGCTGTAATTCGCGGCGTCAACTGGGCAGAAATCCGGCGTTTTTGCGCGATCCGGAGGGATCTTTATCTGTTCGGGACTTGAGCACTTCGGCTTAGCGGCGTATACTACGCCACCTTTGAGAATCTCGGGTTTGGCGTTTGGGCCAGCTTAGCGGGTTCACATGGAACTCGCCTGGGCGGGCTAAGGCCTGACGAGGCGGCCAAAACCTAGTTTTTAAAGCTCGAGCTGATTTGATTTTTGGAGAATAGAAATGTCACGAGTCTGCCAGGTAACTGGAAAGCGTCCGGTGACCGGTAACAACCGTTCCCACGCAATGAACGCGACGAAACGCCGTTTCCTGCCGAACCTGCACTCTCACCGTTTCTGGGTTGAGAGCGAGAAGCGCTTCGTTACTCTGCGTGTATCTGCTAAAGGTATGCGTGTTATTGATAAAAAGGGCATCGATACGGTTCTGGCCGAAATCCGCGCCCGTGGTGAGAAGTACTAAGGAACTGAATCATGGCTAAAGGTATTCGTGAGAAGATCAAGCTGGTTTCCTCTGCTGGTACAGGTCACTTCTATACCACCACGAAGAACAAACGTACTAAACCTGAGAAACTGGAACTGAAAAAGTTCGATCCGGTTGTACGTCAGCACGTGATCTACAAAGAAGCCAAAATTAAGTAATTTTGGTGTTCTTGCGAAAAACCCGGCTCCGGCCGGGTTTTTTGTTTCTGCGCTACGTTGAGGAGATGAGATGCCTGAATTACCTGAGGTAGAAACCAGCCGACGCGGTATAGAACCTCACCTGGTGGGAGAAACCATTCTGCATGCCATTGTGCGCAATCCGCGTCTGCGCTGGCCGGTTTCCCATGAAATCCATGCGCTGAGCGACCAGCCGGTGCTCAGCGTACAGCGCCGCGCCAAGTATCTGCTGCTGGAGCTGCCGCACGGCTGGATCATCATTCATCTTGGCATGTCCGGCAGCCTGCGCGTCCTGTCCGGCGAACTGCCGGCTGCGAAGCATGACCACGTCGATTTGGTGATGAGCAATGGCAAAGTGCTGCGCTATACCGATCCGCGGCGTTTTGGCGCCTGGCTGTGGACTACCGATCCGGAAGGCAGCAGCGTGCTGGCGCACCTCGGTCCGGAACCGCTGAGCGATGCCTTCAACGGCGGGTATCTGTATGAAAAGTCGCGCGGCAAACGCACGGTGATCAAGCAGTGGCTGATGGATAACAAAGTGGTGGTGGGCGTGGGTAACATCTATGCCAGCGAATCGCTGTTTACCGCCGGGATCTTACCCGATCGTCCGGCGATGAGCCTGAGTGAAGCGGAAGCGGAACTGCTGGCGAACACCATCAAAGCCGTACTGCTGCGTTCGATTGAGCAGGGCGGCACCACGCTGCGTGATTTCCTGCAGACCGACGGTAAGCCAGGTTATTTTGCGCAGCAGCTGCAGGTGTATGGCCGTGCCGGCGAGCCCTGTCGTGCCTGCGGTACGCCGATCCTCAGCGGTAAACACGGTCAGCGCAGCACCTTCTGGTGTCCACGCTGCCAGCACTGATTACGGCTGCGCCAGCTTCGCCAGCAGCGCCTGATGCACCACGGCAGGCAGAAATGCCTGCACATCACCCTGATGGCGCGCCACTTCCTTCACCAGCGACGATGAGACAAACGAGAAGCCTTCGGAAGGCATCAGAAACACGCTCTCCAGCGTGGGCAGCAGATGACGGTTCATGTGCGCCAGCTGCAGCTCATACTCAAAGTCCGATACCGCACGCAGACCGCGCACCAGCACGTTCGCGTTCTGCGCCTGGGCAAAATTCGCCATCAAATCGCTAAAGCCAACCACCTCAACATTTGGCAGATGGGCCGTAACCTGGCGCGCCAGATCGACACGTTCATCAAGGCTAAACAGCGGCTTCTTACTCGGGCTGGCGGCAATCGCCAGCACGATGCGATCAAACATCTGCGCTGCGCGCGTGACGATATCCAGATGGCCCAGCGTCATCGGGTCAAACGTGCCGGGATAAATCGCTTTAGTGCTCATACGCGGCCCTGTGTTGAGGTGTGATGCAGCGCCCAGAGCGCCGAGTATTTATTAAAGGTGTATTGTGCGTTGACCACCGCCAGAATCCAGCCCTGTTTACCATCGAGAAAACCGGCGCGCAGCAGCAGCGTCTTAATAAACGCGCCTGCGGTGTGGCTGAAAACAGAGAGAATACTGCAGCGCTTGCCGCGCTGAAAGCGCTCCTGTGCCCAGGCTTCGGCATAGTTCATCTGCTTACGCTGGAAGGCAATCAGATCGCGGCAGGTCAGGTGCTGCAAATCACCCGGCAGCGCCACCACCGGCGTGCCCTGCGTCTCGAGCGATTCGTGCACCAGATTGTCGTTATAGCGCAGATGGCGCGGATAGAGGCGCAGCACGCGGTCGGGATACCAGCCGCTGTGGCGCATAAAGCGGCCGAGAAACAGATTACTGCGCCCGAGGCTGTAAACCTTATCGCTGGGCGGCTGTGTCAGCACCTGCTCAATGGCGCGGCGCAGCTCTGGCGTAACCCGTTCATCGGCATCCAGCATCAGAATCATATCGCCGCTGGCAAAGGCCTGGGCGCGCTGACGCTGCTTACCAAAGCCGGCCCAGCCGTCTGCCTGATAGACCTGCGCACCGTGCGCGCGTGCCACCTCGATGGTCGCATCGCTGCTGCCCGAATCCAGCAGAATGATTTCATCTGCCCAGCTGACGGAAGCCAGCGCCTCCGGAAGGAGTTCAGCTTCGTTTTTGGCGATCATCACCACGGAAAGACGTTGGCGTTGCGACATGCGTTAATGAGCTCGTGGAGGCAGATGCGGTTCGAGTAACTGTAGCAGACGCTGCAGTGCGCCCTGATTCTGGTGCAGCACGTCTACCGCGTGGCGGCCGTAGTAGCGGCGATAATCGTCATCCTGCAGCAGGTTCGCCACTTCTTTTTCCAGCGACACCACATCAGTAACGGTGATCAGCCCTTCCGCCTGTTGCAGACGGGCGCAGATATCTTTGAAGTTCCAGATGTGCGGGCCCATCAGCACCGGAATGGCATGTGCAGCGGGCTCGAGCGGATTGTGGCCGCCGCGCTCCACCAGGCTGCCGCCAACAAAGGCCAGATCGGCGATGCCGTACAGCAGCATCAGTTCGCCCATGGTATCGCCAATCACCACCTGCGTGGCGCTGGAGGGGATCTCGCCGCTGCTGCGCAGGGTAAAGCTGAAGCCGCGTTTTTGCGTCAGGTTGCAGGCATCTTTAAAACGTTCCGGATGGCGCGGCACCAGAATCAGCAGCAGGTCCGGGAACTGTTGCAGCAGGCGACGATGGGCGTCGAGCACGATGGCCTCTTCGCCTTCGTGCGTGCTGGTGGCGATCCACACCGGGCGGCGCGACGCCCACTGGCGGCGCAGCGTCACCGCGCGTGCCGCCAGCTCCGGCGTAACGGAGATATCAAACTTCAGACTGCCGGTCACGGCCAGGTGCGAGCGCTTCAGGCCGAGGCTGAGGAAACGATCGCCGTCCTCAACGTTCTGCGCGGCAATCAGCGTAATGCGCTGCAGCAGGTCACGCATGAAACCGCCGAGCTTTTTATAACCTCTGGCGGAGCGTTCAGACAGGCGCGCATTGGCAATCACCAGCGGAATCTGGCGCTGATGCAGAATGCGAATAATGTTCGGCCACAGCTCGGTTTCCATGATAATCACCAGCCGCGGGTCGACGGTATCGAGGAAACGGTTAATTGAGCCGGGCAAATCGTACGGCAGATAGACGTGGTGCACGTCTTTGCCAAACGCCGACTGAGCACGCTCGGAGCCGGTGGGCGTCATGGTGGTCACGGTAATGGGCAGCGTCGGATAGCGATGACGCAACGCGCGCACCAGCGGCACGGCGGCGAGCGTTTCACCGACCGAAACCGAGTGCAGCACGATGCCGTGCGGTGCCACTTTACCGCTGCAGTAGCCGTAGCGCTCCGCCCAGCGTTTGCGATAGGCCGGTGCTTTTCGACCGCGCAGCCACAGGCGCAGCCAGATCAGTGGCTGAATCAGATAAAGCAGGGCTGTATAGAGAGTCGTCATAGTTAAGGTTACGACCAGTTCGCGTCAAAAAACACAGGAAAGGCGGCATGTTAACAGAAACTGACCGCCTGCTCATACCACTTCGTCAACGGGTTTGCAGGACGCGCTGATAAAGCGAAGTCAGTGCCTGCGCCAGTCTTTGCGGACCATAAGGTTCGATTTTGCGACGCGCGGCCGCGCCCAGCGCTGAATTGTGCGAAAGCGCGGGCGTCGCTATTACCGCTTCGTTTAACGCCTTGATATCCAACGCATCGCAGACAAAACCCTCTTCACCGTTGGTGATAAATTCTGCGCCGCCGCAGCCGGTGCTGGTAATGATTGCCAGCCCGCAGGCCATCGCCTCCAGTACCACATTGGGAAACGGATCGTACAGCGTCGGCAGCAGCAGCGCATCGGCGGCATGGTAAAACGGCTGAACGTCCTGCTGTATGCCCGCGAAGCGCAGGCGATCGAGGCAGTTAAGCTGGTTCGCCAGCTGCTGATAGCGCGCCAGCTGTTTGTCCTGGCCGACCACCACCAGGTAGCGATCGCTATTAGCGACCGCTTCGATAGCGGCCTTTAGCCCTTTGCGTTCGAAGCCGGAGCCGACGTAGATCATCACCGTGGCGTCCTGCGGCAGGTTGAGTCGCTGACGCGCGGCGTGACGCAGCGTATCGCTGGCAGGCTGAAAACGCTGGCTATCAATGGCGTTGTGAATCACGTGGATTTTGCTGGCATCCAGCGCGAAGTGGCGCAAAATATCCTGTTTCACCATGTGCGAATTACAGATCACCGCTTTCAGCGAGGGCGCGTTGAACATCTCCGCTTCCGCCTGCAGCACATAGCGATGGTACGGGCTCAGGCTGGCGCTCAGCCGCTGCCACGGCGAAACAATGCGCGCGCGCTGCTCCAGCCATACGCGATGCACACCGTCGCCGGCGCGGAAAATATCGCAGCCGGCGATGCGCTCGTGGCTCTGTACGATATCGAACTTTTCCCGTTCCCAGCAGGCGCGCGCCGCGCGGGCAAAGCCGCGTTCACGCGAAATGCGGCCGAATTTTGCCGGATTGCAGATGTGCAGGTGCCAGGCCGGGTTCGGCGTGCCCTGCCAGCTGCGGGTAATGATGTTGAGGTCGAGCTGCTCGCTGTCCAGCGCTTCCAGCGCGCGTGAGATAAAACGCTCGGCACCGCCGTCCGGCCGGTATTTCTGCCGGACAATCGCCAGCCGTAACTTAGTCATGCAAAAGGCTCCTGGCGGCGGCAAGCACATCCTCAACCGGGATGGCAGACAGATAGCGCTGCTCGGTATTGGTATTGATCGAATCCGGTGACGGCAGCGGCGCATAGTCGCCCGCCCAGATAACGCGGTTATTGTCGCCCCACGGGCGCCAGTGCTGCAGCTTGGTCGGGCCGAACAGCGCCAGGCACGGCGTCTGCAGCGCCGCGGCCATGTGCATCGGTGCGGAATCGACGCCAATAAACAGCTGTGCGGCGTCGATCAGCGCCGCCAGCTGCGGCAGCGAGAGCTGGCCCGCCAGCGACACCACATTCGGCGTGCGGCACAGCGACTGGATATGGGCGATCATCGCCAGCTCTTTCTGATCGGGCGCGGCGGTCAGCACCACGCTGCGACCATCAGCGGCCAGCGCATCAATCAACTGCGCCACCTTTTCATCTTCCCAGCACTTAAAAACCCAGCGCGAGGTGGGTTGCAGCACCACAAACGGGCCGGTAATCGGCTGCTGAGCGAGGACGTCCTGCACTTTTTGCTGGTCGGCCGTGCTGAAATGCATGGAGGCTGTCGCCCCGGCGGTGGGAATGCCGAGCGGCTGCAGCGCCGTCATGTTTTGTTCCACGGTGTGCAGCTGATGGTGACGGTCGGTGGAAACCAGCTGGTTATGGCACCAGCGCCAGAACGCGTTGTCGCGCTTGCGGTACGCAAAGCCAATACGCACCGGCGCACCAGACAGGCCGGTAATAATGGCGCTGCGCCACTGATCGGCCAGATTAATCACCACATCGTAATGGCAGGCGCGCACCGCCCGCACCAGCGCGACTTCATGGCGAAACTTCTGCCAGCCGCCTTCCTTTTTCCAGTTGCGATCGATGATATGCAGCTGACGGATCGCCGGATGCGCTTCCAGCATCGGGCGCGTCTCTTTATACAGCAGCACATCAATGTTGGCCTGCGGATAGCGCTGGCGCAGCGCATTGATGGCAGGCGTGGTCAGCAGCATATCGCCATGATGACGCAGCTTTATCAGCAAAATATTTTGCGGTGCAAAGTGGGCTGGAATCGGGCTTGCCATACTCAAATCATCTCAAAATTCAGTGAGCTGATTGTAGGGCAAACCCTGGAGGGGTTAAAGCCGCGGCGGGCGCTTATTTATTGCGCCAGCGATAAATGCGGCTCAGCCACAGCAGCAGCTGATACCACTGACGCGCGCCGCGCGCATTGCGCAGCATGCGTTTGTGCGTCTGGCTGCTAAACAGATCGGCGATCATTGCCTGACGCGCTGCGGCGTCCGGTTCGCGCCGGATAGCGTGGCACACGCTGAGCGCTTCGCGGGTAATCTGCGCGTGGAAGCTCGGGTAAATCTTCACCTTGTGACGATAGCGCGTGTTGATCTCTTCCAGCATGCGCGCGATTTTCAGGTAGTGACGCTGATAGTCGACGTTGTGCTGGCCGGTGCGCTTGCGGTTGCTGATCGACGCATCGTGCATGTAGTAGCGATACAGCACCCGATCGGTGTAGCGCACGCGCTGTACGTTGAGCATGAACTCAGTGGTCCACGGGATGTCCTGATGATGCAGACCGGGTTCAAACTGCAGATTAAGCTGTTCGATCAGCTCACGGCGGTAGATACCGAGCCACACGACGTGCAGGTAACGCCGGGTTTTCAGCGCCTTGTCGAGCCACTCCGGCCCGCTTAATACGCCAGTGCTGGTGAGGCGATCCCGCGGAATCATCGGCTTAATTGTCTGGCTGGCCTTGAAAAACCACTCGGCGTTACACTGCGCAGCGTCCAGCCGATCGCGCTCGGCCATGTCGACCAGCGTCTGGTACATCGCCGGGTCCATGGTGTCGTCGGCGTCGGGAAAGCTGACATATTTACCCCGCGCCACGGCCAGCCCGGCATTGCGCGCACGCGATACGCCACCGTTCGGCTGATGAATCACCTGGATATGCGGGTACTGCTGCGCCAGCGCGTCGGCGCGCTCGCCGGAACCGTCGGTGGAGCCATCGTCAACAATGATGATCTCCAGCGACGTCAGGGTTTGCGCCAGCAATGCATTGATACAGCCAGTAAAATCAGCACCAGCGTTAAACATCGGGATAATGAGACTGAGTAGCGGGGATGAGCTATCGGGCTGCGCTGTCATGTTCTTCGTTGTTCCGTCGCGCCAGGCGCTGCTGCTGCCGGGTGCGGATAAAATCATGGATATCATTTAGCTTGCGTTCATCCAGCTCGAACAGCTGTTCAACCGGATGGGCAAATTTGTATTGCGCAGCGAACACAAACGAAGAGGGCGCGATGTGGTTCGGGCCAATTAAGAGCACGTCACCCAGCGGCCTTTGCTCCTCTACGCAGCAGGGACCATAAATTAAAATCACCGGTACCTGTTGCGCGTCGGCAATATACACATTGCCGGAATCCGAGGCGATATAGAAATCCATCTCGTTAATGGCGGCAGGCAGCGCCTCGAGCGGAATTTTACCTACCAGACTCACCAGATTGTTTCGCTGACCGGCAACTTTAAACAACTCCTGAACGCGTGATTGTTCATTCGGTGCGCCGAAAGCAAAAAAAGTGCAGGGGAGATCGTTCAGGTGGTCGAAAAGCCGACACCAGATTAACGGCGGAATGGTTTTGGCCTGATTCCCTGCCGTCACGCTAATACCAATGCGGATGCCCGGCGCCTGCGTAATTTCCGCGGGCAGGGTTTCCGGTTGCCACAGTGGCAGAGTGGCATGTTTGGGATAACTCTCTTTGGTAAAAGAGCGATCGGCCAGTTTCAGGTAATTTTCCAGCGTTAAGGTATTTTTCTCGTGATAAACCACGCCGCTGGCCGTTAAATAAAACAGGCCCTGATAGCCTTTGCGCCGATAGCTGGAAAGAAATTGTTTGTTGCTGGCATTGCAGCAGGCGGCAATAAATAAATTGAGATTGGTGGGATGCAGCAAATAAATATTGTCGTAGCGATTGAGCAGCTGCCACACCAGTTTTATTTTTTTCATCAAACCGGAGCGGTGATCTTCGATATACCAGATGTGCTCCAGCGTGGCGTCACGTTCAGCCAGCGGGGCGACACTATAGCTCAGCAGGGCATCGCTTTTTCCCAGGTGGGATAATAACGGCGTGATATTAATATAGTCGCCAATTTTAGCGGTCTGTATCACCAGATTTTTACCGGTGCGGCCATGAACAAACTTCATCACCCATTTGACCGGCGAAAAAAGAATAAACAGTAGTACGTACGTCAAGTAGTCATCCCCATGATTCGGTCACACCGTCATGGGGGACCTGTTAACCTGAAACGTGCTGCGTGGTTGAAAATGACGTCTCCGCCACCTGAATAAGCTGCAGGTATTGCTGGCAAACAACGCTCAAACTATAAATGCTTAAGTCCAGATGTTGCAACCTGGGGGGAGTTGTATAAATTTCTCGCATTTTTTCTGCCAGCGATGTTGCATTCATCTCTGCCAGACCGCGTGACAGTTCGCCGGTGAGGATCGAAACAGGACCGCCCGGACAGCGCGTACTGACCACCGCGGTGCCGCAGCTCAGGGCTTCGACCAGCACATTACCAAAACCTTCACTGTCGGAGCTGACCACCAGCAGGCGCGCGTGCCGTATCCAGGGATAAGGATTGCGCTGAAAACCTTCGAAGCGCACGCGCTCTGCAATGCCTGAATTCTGCGCCTGCTCACGCAATTTTTGCGTTATTTTTTCGCTTCCCTGTCCCAGCAAAACCAGCGGCGCGGTGATGCCACTCAGGGCATAAGCTTCGAGCAGGCGGTCATGGCGTTTGGTTTCATGGAAGCGTCCCACGTGCACCAGGAAATCGGTGCCGGCCAACGGGCAGGGTTCTGCCGCCAGTCGGGCGAGGCTGTCAAAATCGAAAGGATTGGCGATCACTTTGGCCTGGCGGGGCTGTACGCCAATGTTTTGCACCATATCGTCGATGACGTACTGCGAAACCCCAACGATTTGGCGATCCTGATAAACGTGACGGATTTTCAGCCGCTTCAGCCACAGCGAGAAGCCGGTTTTACGTGCCAGATACGAAGCAGAAAACACGCCGTGCAGACAGAACCAGGTCCTGTCTCCATCGAGCGCCGGCGTTTGCCTGACAATGCGGTCAGTTTTATGCAGATGAGAGAGGATCAGATCAAATTTGCCGTGCCGCGCTTCACTGTCGCGCACCGCACGATCCAGCAGGCGCGCGCGGCGCCATGTTTCTGTCAGCTTGCGCCACGGGTGGTTACAGCGATCAAGAATCACCTGGTAATCCACGCCAGTCGGAATAGGGTAATCACATACCTTCCGCAATGAGAAGATCGAAACCTGGTGTCCCTGACTGAGGAAGCCCCCCGCCAGAGTCAGTACGACTTTTTCGGCGCCGCCGCCCGGCAGGCCATCAATCACCATTAAAATGCGTTTCGACAAAATTTTTTACCCCTACATGCCAGTCTGCTGTAAAGACTTAGCTGCTATCATTCCCGGTGCTATCAGGACTTAATATAAGAAAATTCAATTAATTATTTTTATGGCCAGGTAATTTTACACGAACGTGCGCTCGGTTAATTGATAAAATTCAGGCCAGTGAAGAGTTTAAATTATTCTAGTTTAACTAATCTTATACCGCTATCGACTTCCCCTCGAACCCGCATGGGAAAAGTTTGCGCCCGTCAGGAGCGTTGCGTACCATAGCGATTATAACACTGTAATTCACCGGATAAGTTATGGAAAAACCTGCCTTTTTAATTACCCTTGATACCGAAGGGGATAACCTGTGGCGCAATCGCAGCGGCAAGGTCACTACCCATAACGTCCGGTTTTTACCGCGCTTCCAGGCGCTGTGTGAGAAATACGCTTTTAAACCGACCTGGCTGACCAACTATGAGATGGCCAGTGACCCGGCTTATGTCGAGTTCGGGCGCGATCTGCTGGCGCGCGGTCAGGGCGAAATCGGTATGCATTTACATGCCTGGTACAGTCCACCTGAATATGCGCTGACCGACGATGAGTGGCGTTACCAACCTTATCTGATCGAATATCCGGAAAACGTCCTGCGCGATAAAGTCGCCTTTATGACCGATCTGCTGGAGAACGCTTTTCAGCGTAAAATGACCAGCCACCGCGCCGGCCGCTGGGCATTTAATGAAGTGTACGCCCGCGCCCTGATCGATCAGGGCTATCTGGTTGACTGCTCGGTTACGCCGCGCGTGAGCTGGCGTAATGCGCAGGGTGCACCGCAGGGACAGGGCGGAACGGATTACAGCCATTTCCCCGATCGCGCTTATTTCCTTGATGAACAGGATATTTCCAGGCCGGGCGACAGCCCGCTGCTGGAACTGCCGATGAGCATTCAGTATCGCTATGGCACGCTGACCAATCAGCTTAGAAAAATGTGGAATGGCATCCGCGGCAGGCAGCGCGGACCGTCAGTGAACTGGCTGCGGCCGGTGGGCGGCAATCTGGCCCAGATGAAGCAGGTGGCAGAACAGACGCTCAGTCAGGGTAATGACTACGTCGAGTTCATGCTGCATTCATCCGAGTTTATGCCAGATGGCAGCCCCACGTTTAAAACGGAGGCTGATATTGAACGCCTGTATGACGATCTGGAAGGCCTGTTCAGCTGGCTGGCGACCCGGACGCAGGGCATGACGCTCACTGAATTTGCGCAGCTGAAGCACCAGCAGCGCTAAACAGCCCAATCGCGTTACAGCGCGATCTCAGCCAGCATGGCCATCACGTCGTCAGGCTGAATGTCTGCCATGCTGCTGCTGCCCTGCGCGGGCCGTAACGCATGCTGATTCCTGCCATAGCCACCAATCAGACCCGGGTCAGTCGGGCCGAACAGGGTGATGTTGGGGCGATCCAGCGCGGCGGTCAGATGGCTCAAACCGGTATCCACCGAGACCACCGCCCGGGCGCCCGCCAGCTGCTGCGCCACCTGCTCCAGCGTCAGCTTCGGCAACACCTCTGCATGATCAAACCCTGCTGCCAGCCGCTGCGCGCGCTGGTGCTCGTGTTCGGCGCCCCACGGCAGCCTGACGCGCAGGCCAGTGGGCTGAACCCGCGCGATGAGCTGGCGCCAGTGATCTTCCGGCCAGTGTTTGTTGTCGCGCGTTGTGGCGTGCAGAAACACCAGGTACGGTTGGCCATCCTGCGGTTGTGCCGCGAGAAAATGACCGGCAATGGCATAATCGCCCTGCGTGGCCGGTTTTTCATAGCCCAGACTTTTGGCGAACAGTTCGCGCGTGCGTTCCACGGCGTGCTGCTGCTTACCAATCTCATGACGCTTGTCATACCACCAGCTGGCGAACGGTTCGCGTGCGCTGCGGCTGTCCTGGCCATGTTTGATGCCTTTGGCGAGGCGCGTCACCAGCGCGGCGCTTTTAATCAGCCCCTGGGCATCAATCACCACGTCGTACTGACGTGACTGCAGCTCGCGTTTGAATTGCACGCGCTCTTCGCGCTGCTGGCTGCCAAACCAGTGTTTGCGCCAGCGACGAATCGCCACCGGCAGGACTTTGTCAACGGCCGGATGCCAGCCAGGAATTTGCGCAAAATTCTCTTCCACCACCCAGTCGAAGCGAATGCCGGGAATCGCCTGCATCGCGTCGGTCAGCGCCGGCAACGTGTGCAACACATCACCCATCGACGAGGTTTTAACAATCAAAACGTGCATGGTTACTCCTGCACCGGATGCAGTAACTCATTGAGTTCCTGATGCACGCGTGCCGGTTGAATATCAATCAGGCTCTGGTGATAGCCCTCTGCGGCATCGCCTTTGCGCACTTTGTGGTAGCCGGTAATCAGGCGAATGATGCGCGCCTGATGGGACAGCGGCGGCGTGAAATCCGGGCTGCTTGGGCCATACAGTGCCACCAGCGGCCGGTTGAGCGCGGCGGCAATGTGCATCAGTCCGGAATCATTGCTGACAACCGCAGCACAGTGGGCGATCAGAATCACCGCCTGCTCCAGCTGCGTTTCGCCCGCCAGATTGCGGCAGTGCGCGCGTGCCGTGTCCGGCAGCGCCTGCAGGATCGCCTCGCCGGTTTCCCGATCTTTAGCCGAGCCGAACAGCAGCACCTGATAGCCTTCAACAATCAGCTGTTCCGCCAGCGCGGCGTAGTGATAGTGTGGCCAGCGCTTCGCGGGACCAAACTCAGCGCCGGGGCAGAAGCCGATGGCCGGGCGATCGGCCGACAGCGCAAACTGCGCCGCGGTCATGCGTTTTTCATCGTCGTCGACGCGCAGCTGCGGCCACAACAACGGCTGCGGCAACTGTGCTGCCGCCGTAACCGGCTGGTCATAGCCCAGCGCCACATAGCGCTCCACCATTAAGGGAAACGCGGCTTTGTCCAGCACCCGCACGTCATTCAGCACGCCATAGCGCATTTCGCCGCGCCAGCCGATGCGGCGTTTGATGCCGGCAAAAAACGGCACCAGCGCCGATTTAAACGAGTTTGGCAGCACATAGGCGCGATCGTAACCGCTGGCCCGCAACGCTTTGCCCAGCCGACGGCGCTCACCCAGCGCCAGCGCACCGTGGCCAAGCGGCATCGCCAGCGCCTGATTCACTTCCGGCATGCGTGACAGCAGCGGCCGGCACCAGGCCGGCGCCATCACATCAATTACCGCCTCAGGGTGCGCCTGTTTCAGCGTGCGATAGAGACTTTGCGACATCATCATATCGCCGACCCAGGAGGGGCCAATAACCAGAATTTTCATCGCCGGTGCCGGTTTCCTTATGCGTGACGGTTCAGCCAGGCCATGTATTCGCCCACGCCCTGGGCAACGGTTTTAAACGGTTTGTCATAGCCCGCGGCGCGCAGTTTGCTGAGATCCGCCTGCGTAAAGGCCTGGTAGCGCCCTTTCAGTTTGTCCGGGAACGGGATGTATTCGATCTGGCCTTGCTGGTGGAACTTCAGCACCGCATCCGCCACTTCCTGGAAGGATTCGGCACGACCGGTACCACAGTTATAGATGCCGGATACGCCGTTTTCCCAGCACCACAGATTGACCGCCACCACATCATCGACGTGGATGAAGTCACGACGGAAGCTGTCGCTGCCCTCGAACAGCTTAGGATTTTCACCGTTGCTGATTTGCGTATTGAGGTGGAACGCGACGCTCGCCATGCTGCCTTTATGGCCTTCACGCGGCCCGTACACGTTGAAATAGCGGAAGCCGCACACCGGTGAATCCGCTTCCGGCAGAATCTGGCGGACATAGTGGTCGAACAGCATTTTTGAGTAGCCGTACACGTTGAGCGGCTGCTCGTACTGGCGCTCTTCAATGAAGTTCTCGTTACGCCCGCCGTAGGTGGCGGCCGATGAGGCATACAGGAACGGAATTTCACGTTCGAGGCAGAAGTGCAGCAGATCTTTTGAGTACTGATAGTTGTTATCCATCATGTACTTACCGTCCCACTCGGTGGTGGCTGAACAGGCACCTTCATGGAACACCGCTTCAATCGGACCCAGATCTTCACCCGACATGATGTAGGTGAGGAACTCCTCTTTATCCATGTAATCCGCGATGTCCAGATCCGCGAGGTTCACGAACTTGGTGCCATCTTTCAGATTATCCACCACCAGGATATCGGTATGACCGCGATCGTTGAGCGCTTTCACAATGTTGCTGCCAATCATGCCCGCGCCGCCGGTTACGATAATCATATGCTTTGCCTTTAAACAGTTGGGGTGAAACAGGAGGTTTCACGCACGAATACCTAACATCATAACATTTCAGCCCGATGCGGACAGCCAGATGACGCCGATCGCGCTGCACAAATCCTGCGCGCCGCGTGAACTATGCTGCAAAACGGAGATTTCCCTGGCTGAATTGTCGTCCATTCGCTTTTCGATCAGTAATATGTGCCAAAATTTTGCTATCTGAGGAGCAGAATCATGTCCGATCAGTTCTATTCACAAATCCGGCAACAGCTTGAGACAACGCGGCAGGACGGATTGTTCAAACAGGAGCGCACCCTGACCTCGGCGCAGCAGGCGGAAATCAACGTCGCCAATAGCCCGCCGGTGATTAACTTCTGCGCCAATAACTATCTCGGCCTTGCGAACCATCCGGCGCTGATTCAGGCCGCCAAAGACGGTATGGATACGCATGGTTTTGGCATGGCGTCGGTGCGTTTTATCTGCGGCACGCAGGACAGCCATCAGCTGCTGGAGCGCCGGCTGGCGGAGTTCCTCGGCATGGAAGAGGCTATCCTGTTCTCCTCATGCTTCGACGCCAACGGCGGGCTGTTTGAGACTTTGCTGGGCGCGGAAGACGCGATTATCTCGGATGCGCTCAACCATGCGTCGATCATCGACGGCATCCGCCTGTGCAAAGCTCAGCGCTATCGTTACGCCAACAATGATATGGCTGAGCTGCGCGCGCGCCTGCAGGAGGCCCGCGACAAAGGCGCGCGCTACCTGCTGATTGCCACCGACGGCGTGTTCTCCATGGATGGCGTGATCGCTAACCTGCAGGGCATTTGCGACCTGGCCGATGAGTTTAATGCGCTGGTGATGGTGGATGACTCGCACGCGGTAGGCTTTGTCGGCGCAAGCGGACGCGGCACGCATGAATACTGCGGCGTGATGGATCGCGTGGATATTCTGACCGGCACGCTGGGTAAAGCGCTGGGTGGTGCGTCCGGCGGTTACGTGGCGGCAAAACGCGAGGTGGTTGAATGGCTGCGTCAGCGCTCGCGCCCTTATCTGTTCTCTAACTCGCTGGCACCGGCGATTGTGGCCGCGTCGCTGCGCGTGCTGGATCTGCTGAACGAAGGCGATGGGCTGCGGCAGCGGCTGTGGGAAAACGCCCGCTTCTTCCGGGAAAAAATGACCGCCGCGGGCTTTACGCTGGCCGGTGCCGATCACGCCATCATTCCGGTAATGCTGGGCGATGCCAAAGTGGCGCAGCAGTTTGCCAGCCTGCTCCAGCAGGAGGGCATCTACGTTACCGGCTTCTTCTATCCGGTGGTGCCGCAGGGCCAGGCGCGCATTCGCACGCAGATTTCTGCCGGCCACACTCAGGCGCAACTGGAGCACGCGGTGGCGGCCTTCACGCGCATCGGACATCAGTTAGGGGTTATCACTGCAGGAGCCAACGGATGAAAGCACTGGCTAAACTGAAAGCGGAAGAGGGGATCTGGATGGTGCACGATGCGCCGGTGCCGGAGCCCGGTCATAACGATCTGCTGATTAAAATCCGCAAAACCGCCATCTGTGGCACCGATGTGCATATCTATAACTGGGACGACTGGTCGCGCAAAACCATTCCGGTGCCGATGATCACCGGCCACGAATACGTGGGTGAAGTGGTCGGCATCGGTCAGGAAGTGAAGGGTTTTGCCATTGGCGATCGCGTATCGGGTGAAGGTCACATCACCTGTGGCCACTGCCGCAACTGTCGCGCCGGCCGTACCCATTTATGCCGTAATACCGTGGGTGTCGGGGTTAATCGTCAGGGCTGCTTCGCTGAATATCTGGTGATCCCGGCGTTTAACGCGTTCAAAATTCCCGACAATATTTCCGACGAGCTGGCGGCGATTTTCGATCCGTTCGGTAACGCGGTGCATACCGCGCTCTCGTTTGATTTGGTAGGTGAAGACGTGCTGATCTCCGGTGCCGGACCGATTGGCATTATGGCGGCAGCGGTGTGTAAACACGTCGGCGCGCGGAATGTGGTGATCACTGACATCAATGAGTACCGCCTCGGGCTGGCGCGTGAAATGGGCGTGACGCGTGCGGTCAACGTGGCGCAGCAGAATCTGCGCGAGGTGATGACGGAACTGGGGATGACCGAAGGCTTTGATGTCGGACTGGAGATGTCCGGCGCGCCGCCGGCGTTTCGTACCCTGCTGGAGACCATGAATCACGGCGGACGCATTGCGCTGCTGGGCATTCCGCCGGGTGAGATGTCGATTGACTGGAATCAGGTTATCTTCAAGGGGCTGTTTATCAAGGGGATTTACGGCCGTGAGATGTTTGAAACCTGGTACAAAATGGCCGCGCTGATTCAGTCCGGCCTCGATCTGACCCCAATCATCACGCATCGCTATCACATCGACGACTTCCAGCAGGGCTTCGACGAGATGCGTTCCGGGCGTTCAGGCAAAGTGGTGCTGAGCTGGGATTAAACGACACACCGGCCTGCGGGCCGGTGACGCTCAGGATTGCTGTTTTTCCGCATCGGTCAGGTAACGCACCTTTCGCGTGTAGTCCTGGCCTTTGAAGCTCAGCGGCTGGTGCGGATCCTGCAAATATTTTTGCCATTCACTTAAGGGAAAGCCGCCATGCGCGCCAATCACCTGCGGTGGAATCACGGCCGACTGACCACCAATGCGTTTCGACACCGGCCAGTTAGCCCATTCGCCCAGATTGACCGTGCGGACATCCAGCAGGTCGAGCAGGGCAGCGAGCGGTAGCTGATCGGTTGGCGGCTGGTCGTCGTTCATCAATTCCCAGGTATCATTAAATAACGTCAGCCACAGCGGACAAATACGCTGCCATGTGCGACGGGAGGCCGCCAGATAGGCGCCATTCACGTGATCCTGCAAATAAGGGCGAACGGTGTGGTGGTAATAGGCCGGAATATGTTCTTCTGGCGCGCCGGCCAGTTTGGCGATCATCTTGCCCTGACGGAAGCTGCTGTACAGATGATGCTCACGCATCGCAATATCCGGCGTTTTTAATAAATTGAGATCGGAATCGATCATCAATATACCTTCACCGGTCGCCTGCAAGGGGGCCTGAAGTTTAATCAGGCGGCTGCGGTAGATCTGTTTATAGCGGTAGTTTTCTTCACGAAACGGCACCTCCAGCGTCACCACACGCACGCGTGCCGGCAGCGGCGGAAAAGCGCTGGAAGGCTGATCGCTGACGATGACAATTTCGCTGATGGTGTCGGCGCAGCGGCTGGCAAAATAAGCGCTGAGCACCGCTTCTTCAATGTAATCAGCGCCGGTACAGGGAATGACCACGGAACTGACGGCAATTGTGCCCTGCGCATCCGCCTGCGTGGCGGGAATGTTGTGGCGCGAGAGAATATAGCGACGGTGTTTATTTAAAAAATCAAACATGCTTTTTTCTCTCCATGACGTTTTCCAGAATGTTTTCCACGCCCGATACGTAATGTTCAATGCTATAGCGCTCGCGCACCCGGGCGGCGGCGGCGGCGATTAAACGCTGGCGCAGCGCAGTATCCTGCCACAGCGCGCTAAGATGCTGGCTAAGCTGTTGCGTATTGCCATAGTCAAACAGTAAACCGGTCTCGCCGTGTTGAATTAATTCCGACGTACCGACGACATTCGAACCTATCACCGCCGTATTCACCAGCATCGCTTCCAGCACCACGCGCGGCAGCCCTTCACTGGCTGAGGCGAGAATAAACGTATCGAATGCCGCCAGATAATCCAGTGCGTTATTTTGAAAGCCGGTAAAAATAACCTGCGCGGCAATCCCCTCTTTTTGCGCCAGCTGCTGTAAGTGCTGCTGCTCCGGGCCGGCACCGACGATCACCATTTTCCATTTAGCGGCAGGATGCGCGCGGCTGAATGCACCTAACGCCTGCAAAATATGATGGTTAGATTTACGCGCAATCAGGGAACCGATGGAGCCGAAAATAAAGGTATCGGCGGGATAATCAAAGCGCTGACGCACCGCCTCACGCACCGGCAGCGGCTGATGAATATCGATAGCGTTGGATACGGTAAAGCAGCGCTGCGCATCAACACCGCTTTCGCTCAGGGTGCGGTGTACGCCCTGTGACACGGCAATCACCGCATCACAATGCCGATTAATCATCTTGACCAGCGCATTATTGAGTAACGGATCAATGCGGCAGTGCTGAATTAACGCCACGTGAGTCTGTTCAGCGGCGAGATAGCCTTCAACGTTGGTGCTGGGCTGATTATTCATGTACAGCGCATCATAGCCACCGTCGCGTAAAATCGTCGCGATTTGGCGGGCGTTAGGCTGCATGCGCCACTGGCGATCGATGCGGTCGATGGCGTTTTTTTTCACCGCGCGGTTAAAAAACAGCAGGGTGCGCAGCAACTCTTTGGTGATTTTTGCCCAGAGCGGCTGGCGACGCTGCGCAATAAATGTCACCGGAATGCCGATCGCCTCTAATACCGAGGCAATGGTCTCCTGATTGCCACGCGCATAATTCTGATAAAAACAGCAGGTGATAGCGAAACGCTGGCGATCGATGCGCTTGAGTAATTCCAGCATGCTGTTGGTACCACCGCCCCATTCGCGCCCGGTATCCAGCAGCAGAATTTTCTTTCTGGTTGACGTCATCTGTTCCGATATCCTTGCGCGGAAAAGGTGTGGCGTTAAATAAGGCGCAGCACGCTGCGCCTGATAATCAGAATAGCTGTTTAAGCGACTGCACGAGTGGACTGCCGGTAATGCTCTCTGTCACCACCTCCACCGCACGACTCTGCGGTACGGCAGGCAGCGGCTGTGCAGGCTTACACACGCCCGGCGCACGGAATACCGGGGTGCGCGGTTTCACCGGCGTGCTGGCCGGCGGCGTAGCGCCCTGGCGCAGCGGTTCGTTGAGCAACTGGCTGGGGCGGACCAGGGTGATATCGCCCGGTAGCGTCGGCAACATCTGCTGCAACACCCGTACCGTGGTGGGATGCGGATGGCCAATAGCGATGGTGTAGCCATCGCGCTGTGCCAGCTTCACTGCGCGGGTGAACTGGGTGCGAATCGCCGCTTCATTCTGGCTGTCGTCGAGGAATACGCGCCGCTTCAGCACCTTAACCTGCGTGCCCTGTGCGGCCGGGACCGACTGGCTGTTGCCAATGGTCATGCTATCGAGAAAGTAGTAGTTGTAGTGATTGAGCACCTGCATCACTTTCTGCATGCCGGGCAGGCTGGAGGTCATTTTGCTGCCCATATGGTTGTTCAGGCCAACCGCATACGGCACTTTGTTGCTGGCTTCACGCACGATGCGCGCGATCTCTTCGCTGCTCATCTCCGGCGTCAGCGTGTCCTTCTCCAGCGGCTGTTTGCTCAGCGGCGCCATCGGCAGGTGAATCAGCACCTCATGACCACCCTGATGCGCTTTGGTTGCCATATCACGCGCATGAGGCGCATTGGGTAGCACCGCCACAGAAACCGCGGCGGGCATCTGCAGCACTTTATTCTCTTCAGCCGGGCGGTAGCCGAAGTCGTCAATGACGATAGCCAGTTTTCCCGCATGGGCGGCAAAGGTAAAAAACAGCCCGCACAGGGCGGCGCTAAGCTTTTGGGACTGAAACAACACTTATCTTCCTAACCACGGCAGTGGGTTGACGGCCTGTCCCTGACGACGAATTTCAAAGTAGAGCGAGGGCGTGCCGCGGCCGCCGCTGGTGCCCACGAGGGCGATAGGCTGTCCTGCCTTCACCTGCGCACCGACGCTCACCAACGCGCTCTGATTGTAGCCATAAAGGCTCATATCGCCTTTACCGTGTTCGACGACCACAACCAGGCCGTAGCCTTGCAGCCAGTCGGCCATCAGCACGCGACCATCAGCAATGGCTTTGACTTCAGTGCCTTCCGGCGCATCAATCACCAGACCTTTCCAGCGCAGTTCGCCCTGCATTGCTTCACCAAAGCGATGTTCAATGCGACCGCGCACTGGCCAGGTGGCCTGTCCGCCCGGCCGGCCAAGGCCGCCGGTGCGCGCCATCAGCTCGCGCTCGCTTTGCGTAGGGGAATAGCTGGAGCCTTTGGCTTTTGCCTGGGCCTGACGCTGGCGCACTTTTTCCGCCTCGCGCGCTTCGCGTTGCGCCCGTTCGCGCGCCTCACGTTCGGCTTTGGCGATTTTGTCCTGCAGGCGGCTTTCGTTCTGACGCATCTCGACCAGATCGGCCTGGTCTTTCTCCAGCGCGCTCTCCAGTGCGGACAGTGTTTTCTTGCGTGCGGCGCTGGCGGTTTCCAGCTTGTTCTGTTGCGTCTGCTGCTGCGCTAACAGCGACTTTTGCTGCTCCTGCTTGCCCTGCAGCGCCTGACGCTGCTGCGCCAGTTCCTGCTGAGTCTGCTTAAGCTCGTCGATGTTTTTTTGCCGGGCGGCATTGAGGTAGCCAAAATAGGCCAGAATACGTTCGCTGCGCTGTGCTTCTTCACCGCCGAGCAGCAGCTGTACGGCGTTGTGCTGGCCCTGACGAAACGCGGCATCCAGCTGCTGCGCCAGCAGTTTTTCCTGCTGCGCCTGCTGCTTTTCCAGCCGGGCAATGGCGGCGGTGGTTTGGGCGATTTCGCCGTTCAGCGCGCTCAGGCTATTGCGGGTTTCACGCAGCTGGCGACTGGCCTGGGCAATCACTTTTTCCTGACTCTGCAGCTGATCCAGCAGCTTACTGCGCTGCAGCTTCTGCGCTTTAACGCTTTTCTCTTTTTCGGCGATGTCCTGCTGAATGGACTTTAGCTGCGTTTTGCTGTCATCGGCGCTATGCGCGGCGACGGGCAACAGCAACGCACCCGCACAAAGCAGGCTAAGGGAGATATCGGACCAGCGAAATGACAACGGAGATGCCGGGTCGTTGTAACGGGTCCTTGTGTGTGTAACGGTCGCTTTTCCCTTCATAGTCGATAATTATTCCACGATGAACAGCCGCTTACCAGTTATCCCGGCCGGGTTTTGCTTTACGAAAGATGTCGGCCACAGCTTAGCGGGATAAAGATTGTCTCAATTTTGCGATTAGAACACTTTTTTTGGAAAATGACGCACAAATCGTAACTCTGCCCGCTTCGCGACTGTACATGCGAAGTGGCGCAGGTATACTCAGAACCCTTGTTTTAGCTTATTAGCCCCGGTCTGGAGTCGTTACCCCTCATGCAAGAAATTATGCAGTTTGCAAGCAATCACCCCATCCTTAGTCTGGCATGGGTCGCTTTACTTATTCTGGTGATTGTAACCACCGTTAAAGGAATGTTCTCTAAGGTAAAAACCATCAGCCGTGGTGAAGCAACCCACCTGATCAACAAAGAGGATGCGGTGGTGGTAGACGTTCGTTCACGCGACGACTATCGCAAAGGACACATTTCAGGGGCTATTAACATCGCCGCAGCCGATATCAAAAAAGGCAGCTTCGGCGAGCTGGAAAAGCACAAGTCGCAGCCCATAATTGTGGTATGTGCCACCGGCCAGAGCGCCGCAGAACCGGCAGCCACCCTTAGCGCAGCGGGTTTTGACAAAGTGACCGTGCTGAAAGATGGTGTGAGCGGCTGGAGTGGCGAAAACCTGCCGCTGGTTCGCGGTAAATAACTTCCTGAGGTATCACCGCATGGCTAATGTTGAGATTTACACCAAAGTGACCTGTCCTTACTGCCACCGGGCGAAGGCGTTGCTGGATCAAAAAGGCGTGTCATACCAGGAGATTCCCATTGATGGGGACGCGGTAAAGCGCGAAGAGATGATCAAACGCAGCGGCCGCACCACGGTGCCACAGATCTTTATTGACGCGCAGCACATTGGCGGCTGTGACGATCTCTACGCGCTGGACGGGCGTCAGGGACTCGATCCCTTGCTCCGCGCATAACATTTTCGACCGACAATTTTCACTTAAAGGATTCAGTAACATGTCAGAGCATAGCAGCAACGAAATGCAGTTCCAGATTCAACGCGTTTACACCAAAGACGTCTCATTTGAAGCGCCAAACGCACCTCAGGTTTTCCAGAAAGAGTGGGAACCGGAAGTGAAGCTGGATCTGGACACCGCCTCTTCTCAGCTGGCGGATGAAGTGTATGAAGTCGTGCTGCGCGTTACTGTCACCGCCACCGTGGGCGAAGACACCGCGTTCCTGTGCGAAGTACAGCAGGCCGGTATCTTCACCATCAGCGGTATCGAAGGCACGCAGATGGCACATTGCCTCGGCGCTTACTGCCCGAACATTCTGTTCCCGTATGCGCGTGAATGTGTCACCAGCCTGGTGTCACGCGGTACCTTCCCTCAGCTCAATCTGGCGCCGGTCAACTTTGATGCGCTGTTCATGAATTATCTGCAGCAGCAGGGTGAAGGCGAAGCGCCACGTCAGGATGCCTGATGACTACACTCAACGCTTCGATTAGCGTCATCGGTGCCGGCTCGTACGGCACCGCACTGGCCATTACGCTGGCCCGTAATGGCCACCCGGTGCTGCTGTGGGGCCACAATCCGCAAAGCGTGGCGCAGCTGCAGGCTGACCGATGCAATACCGCTTTCCTGCCCGATGTTCCTTTCCCCGATAATCTCGTTCCTGAAGCCGATCTGGCCCGCGTCGTCAGCGCCAGCCGCGATCTGCTGGTGGTAGTGCCAAGCCATGTGTTCGGCGACGTGCTGATGCAGCTCAAACCGCTGCTGCGTGCCGACTCACGCATTGTCTGGGCGACCAAAGGACTGGAAAAAGAGACCGGACGGCTGCTGCAGGATGTGGCGCGCGAAATCCTCGGCGACAGCATTCCGCTGGCGGTGATTTCCGGCCCGACCTTTGCCAAAGAGCTGGCGGCCGGCTTGCCGACGGCGATTGCGCTGGCGGCCACTGACGCGCAGTTTGCCGACGATCTGCAGCAAAAGCTGCACTGCGGCAAAAGCTTCCGCGTTTACAACAATCCGGACTTCATCGGCGTGCAGCTGGGCGGCGCAGTGAAAAACGTCATTGCGATTGGTGCCGGGATCTCCGACGGCATTGGCTTTGGTGCCAACGCGCGTACGGCACTCATCACCCGCGGTCTGGCGGAGATGAGCCGTCTCGGTGCTGCGCTGGGTGCCGATCCGACGACCTTTATGGGCATGGCGGGTCTTGGCGATCTGGTGCTGACCTGTACCGATAATCAGTCGCGCAACCGCCGTTTCGGCATGATGCTGGGGCAGGGCGAAAGCGTGGATGAGGCGCAACGCATTATCGGACAAGTTGTAGAAGGCTACAGAAATACCAAAGAAGTCAAAGCATTAGCTGCGCGTGTGGGCGTGGAAATGCCAATAACCGAGCAAATTTATCAGGTATTATATTGCGAAAAATCGGCGCGAGAGGCAGCATTGAGCCTGCTTGGTCGTACAAGGAAGGACGAGAACAGCCAAAGCTAAAGCAGGACGCTTAAGCATTATCACCTGTAGCGCCTAATCGGGCGCTTTTTTATCGGGAGCAAACAGCAATGTCGTCTGAAGAGTTAGAACTGGTCTGGAACCATATCAAAGCCGAAGCCAGAGCGCTGGCCGATTGTGAACCGATGCTGGCCAGTTTTTACCATGCGACCTTGCTCAAGCACGAAAATCTCGGCAGCGCGCTCAGCTACATGCTGGCTAACAAGCTCGCTAACCCGATCATGCCCGCTATTGCCATACGCGAAATTGTTGAAGAAGCCTATCGTCAGGATCCTGAGATGATTGTCTCGGCCGCGTACGATATTCAGGCAGTGCGTCAGCGCGATCCGGCGGTCGACAAATATTCCACGCCGTTACTCTATCTGAAGGGCTTCCACGCGCTGCAGGCGTACCGTATTGGCCACTGGCTGTGGAAAGAGGGACGGCGCGCGCTGGCGGTGTATCTGCAAAACGAAATCTCGGTCTCATTCGCCGTGGATATTCATCCGGCGGCGCGCATCGGGCGTGGCATCATGCTGGATCACGCCACCGGCATCGTGATTGGTGAAACGGCTGTGGTGGAAAATGACGTCTCCATTCTGCAGTCGGTCACGCTGGGCGGTACCGGTAAAACCAGCGGCGATCGCCATCCGAAGATCCGTGAAGGGGTGATGATTGGCGCGGGGGCCAAAATCCTTGGCAATATTGAAGTCGGGCGCGGTGCCAAAATCGGTGCCGGTTCGGTGGTCTTGCAGCCGGTGCCGCCCCATACCACGGCGGCCGGCGTGCCGGCGCGCATTGTCGGCAAACCAGCCAGCGACAAACCGTCAATGGATATGGATCAGCACTTCACCGGCGCCGGGTTTGAGTACGGCGACGGCATCTAGCCTTTGATCAGCGCGCCCGCATAATCCAGCTGGCGCCATGCCTCATACACCACCACTGAAACCGCATTCGACAGGTTCATGCTGCGGCTCTCCGCGCGCATCGGAATGCGGATCTTCTGTTCTGCCGGTAACGCATTAAGAATTTCTGGCGGTAAGCCACGGCTCTCCGGGCCAAACAGCAGATAGTCGCCCGGCTGATAGCTGACGGCGCTGTGCGCCGGTGTGCCTTTGGTGGTCAGCGCGAATAAGCGCTGTGGCGCTTCCGCCGCCAGAAAAGCGGCGTAGCTGGCGTGCTTTTTCAGCGCGGTATATTCATGGTAATCCAGTCCGGCGCGGCGCAGGCGTTTATCATCCCAGGCGAAGCCTAACGGCTCAATCAGGTGCAGCTGAAAGCCGGTATTGGCGCACAGGCGGATGATGTTGCCGGTATTTGGCGGGATTTCAGGTTCAAATAAGACGATGTTTAGCATAAGGCCCCCGGAAACGAGGGCCGCAGCATAGCAAATTATTGCCGGGCGGAGTACAGCGGCAGCCACAGCGTCAGGCGCAGACCGCCTAACGGGCTATCATCGGCTTTCACCCAGCCGCGGTGCTGTTGCACGGCGGTTTCGACAATCGCCAGCCCGAGCCCGGTGCCGCCGGATTCACGGTCACGCGCTTCATCGGTGCGGTAGAACGGACGGAAAATCTGCTCGCGATCTTCCGGGCTGACGCCGGGACCGTCGTCGTCGACGTGCACGGTAATGCCCTGAATATCCACGGCAAAGCTAACGCTGATGTGCGTGTGCGAATAGCGCAGCGCGTTGCGCACAATGTTCTCCAGCGCGCTTTCCAGCGCGTGCGGGTTACCGTACAGCGGCCACGGACCGGGCGGATACGGCACGTCCATGGTTTTACCCATCTGCTCCGCTTCGAATTTGGCATCTTCCAGCACGCCATTCCACAGCTGGTTGGCCTTCATCGCTTCGCTCACCAGCGCGTTCTTATGCTGGGTGCGCGACAGTACCAGCAAGTCGTTGATCATGCCGTCCAGACGCTGCGCTTCGGTCTCAATACGCTCCAGTTCTTTGCCTTCGCCATGACGCCGGCGCAGTAGCGCAGTCGCCAGCTGCAGACGCGTCAGCGGCGTGCGTAATTCATGGCTGATATCCGACAGCAGTCGCTGCTGTGCCGTCATCATGCGTTCGAGCGCGCTCACCATCTGGTTGAAACTGGAGCCGGCTGCGAGAAATTCCTGCGGGCCCGATTCCAGTTCCGGATGCTGACGCAAATTTCCGCTCGCCACTTCATCCGCGGCATGTTTTAGTTTGCGTGCCGGACGCGCCAGGCTCCACGCCAGCCACAGCAGCAGCGGTGAGCTGATTAACATCGTGACGATGAGCAGCAGCAGAGGACGGTCAAACAGCAGGTTGACGAAATCGAGCTGGGAACTGGTGGCGGGACGGATCAGATACAGCTGGTAATTGTCTTCGCCGTCGCGCACCGCGAAGGGGCCGACCATCTCGACGCGGCCATACTTTTTCTTCTGCGGATGATCGGCATTATCGGACTGGCCGATAAAGTTACGGATCACCTGCATTTCATTGTGCTGCGCACCGATCACCCGTCCTTCGCTGGTCACCAGCAGCAGGCGCTGACCGGGCGGTGCCCATTTGTCGATGGCGCGAAACAGCCGGCGCCACCACATCAGGTCGTTGGGCGGATCCTGTGACAGCTCCGCCTCAACGTGTTGCTCAATCATGGTGCCCTGGCGCTGTTCGCTCTCCATCAGCGAGGTCATCTGGCGCGAATCGAGTTTGGGCACCATCAGTACCAGCATCAACACCAGCGCCAGGGTGAGCCAGAAGATGGCGAAGATGCGGGTGGTCAAACTTCCAATCATGATGCCGAAACCATCAGATAGCCGCGTCCGCGCAGAGTTTTGAACCACGGATGACCATCACGACGTTCCGGCAGCTTACGACGCAGGTTGGAGATGTGCATATCGATGGCGCGGTCAAACGGCGTCAGGCGCTTGCCCAGCACTTCCTGGCTGAGATGCTCGCGTGACACCACCTGGCCAAGATGCTGCGCCAGTAAGTAGAGCAGGGTGAACTCGGTGCCGGTGAGATCCAGCGTTTCGCTGTCGAAGCTGGCTTCCTGACGGCCCGGATTCAGGCGCAGGCAATCCACTTCCAGCGTCGGTGAGCTGTTATCGTGCTGTTGCTGCTGTTCGCTCCAGTTGGAACGGCGCAGAATCGCACGGATACGCGCCACCAGTTCGCGATCGTTGAACGGCTTTGGCAGATAGTCATCCGCGCCCAGTTCCAGGCCCAGAACGCGGTCCAGCTCGCTACCGCGGGCGGTCAGCATGATGACAGGGGTTTGATGTTGCTGGCGTAGCTCTTTTAACGTGTCGATACCGTTCTTCTTCGGCATCATGACATCGAGCAAAAGCAGGTCGACGGTGTTGTCCAGCAGATTGAGCGCCTGCTCGCCATCGCTGGCGACAATCACCTCAAAACCTTCCATTTCAAGCAGTTCTTTAAGCAGCGAAGTCAATTCGCGGTCGTCATCAACCAACAGGATTTTATTCATTTTTTGTTGCCCTCCGCAGGCAAAATACCGTGTTCCTATAGTGGCAATCCAACGCTTTACGTAGTTTTACACCCCCTGACGGATGTTTGCAGCTGTCGCCGTACACTAGCTCTCGTTGAATCGCAAAACGGAACGAACCGGGAGTAAACGATGCGCTACTTAACCGCCGTCGTCTTTGCCTCAGCGATGGTTCTCAGTCACGCCAGCGCAGAAGCAGCAGACACGACGACGATTGACGAGATGCATCATAACGGCGGATTGACGACAGGCAGTATGACGCAAAATCCGCAAAGCCACATGTTCGATGGCATTGAGCTGACTGAACAACAGCGGCAACAGATGCGCGACCTGATGCAGCAAGCGCGCCATGAACGCCCGGTGTTAAGCGTTCAGGACATAGAAACTATGCATGACCTTGTCATTGCAGACAAATTTAACGAATCGGCTATTCGCCAGCAGGCAGAGAAACAGGCCCGCGAGCAGGTAGAACTGCAAATCGAGATGGCCCGGGTTCGTAATCAGATGTATCACCTGCTAACGCCTGCACAGCAAGCGACATTGCAGAAGAATTTTGAGCGGCGTCTGAACGAAGCGCGTCGGCTCTCCGGATTGCAGCCATCATCACCGCTGCAAGCAGTGAGTAGTACCAGCAGTAACCAGTAACATAGTATCCCTGTTTTCCTTGCCATAGACACCATCCCTGTCTTCCCCGCCATGATGGCGGGGTTTTTTTTGCCCTGGATTTGCGGGCAAACTGCATCCGTTTCGCTATCCTGTCACGCAGTCTGCACGGGACGGTGATAAACTTGAGCCATTTTCCACTGCATGGCGTGCTGCAGCGCCTGACGAGGCAAGGCATGGAACCTTCCTACGCAAAACTGGTAAACCGCGCGGCGCTGGCGGCGACCACGCTGGCAACGCTGTTGCTAATCGTGAAAATTTTCGCCTGGTGGTACACCGGTTCGGTCAGCGTGCTGGCGGCGCTGGTGGATTCGCTGGTCGATATCGCCGCGTCACTGACCAATCTGCTGGTGGTGCGCTATTCATTGCAGCCTGCCGATGACGATCACACCTTTGGTCATGGTAAAGCGGAATCGCTGGCGGCACTGGCGCAAAGCATGTTTATCTCCGGATCGGCGCTGTTTTTGTTTCTTACCGGGCTACAGCATCTGGCCACGCCGGAAACGCTGCGCGCGCCGCTGGTTGGCGTAGTCGTGACGCTGATCGCCCTCAGCTCCACGCTGGTGCTGGTCGCTTTTCAGCGCTGGGTGGTGCGGCGTACCCGCAGCCAGGCGATTCGCGCGGACATGCTGCATTATCAGTCGGATGTGGTGATGAACGGTGCCATTCTGGTTGCGCTGGGCTTAAGCAGTTATGGTTTTAAGCGTGCGGATGCGCTGTTTGCGCTCGGCATCGGCGTATATATCCTCTATAACGCGCTGCGCATGGGCTATGAAGCGGTGCAGTCGCTGCTGGATCGTGCGCTGCCGGAGCAGGAAAAACAGGCGATTATCGCGCTGGTAAGCCACTGGCCCGGCGTGCGCGGTGCCCATGCGTTACGTACGCGGCAGTCTGGCCCGACGCGGTTTATTCAGCTTCATCTGGAGATGGACGATCATCTCCCGCTGGTGCAGGCGCATCAGGTGGCCGATCAAATTGAGCAGGCATTACGGCAAAAATTTCCCGGCTCAGATGTGATCATTCATCAGGACCCCTGTTCTGTCGTGCCGCAAAATCAGCAGGGTTTTTTTCAGTTTTAGCCGTTATAAAACATAGCATTGCGTGAAAAAAATGACGTAACGCTAACAACTCTGTAAAAAATTAGCGAAAACTTGTCTGACCTGAATCAATTCAGCATCAAGCCTTTGATATACTATCTGCAACTATTAAGCCGTGCGATCGCGAGCTGGTCCACACCGGTCGACAGGCAGGAATAATCCTTAGTTTTGAACAATCCAGAGGTTGTCATGATCAAAAAAATCGGAGTACTGACCAGCGGCGGCGACGCCCCAGGCATGAACGCAGCCATTCGCGGAGTTGTCCGTTCCGCGCTGAGTGAAGGCCTTGAAGTTTTTGGTATCTATGACGGCTATCTGGGTTTGTACGAAGACCGCATGATCAACCTCGACCGCTACAGCGTGTCGGACATGATTAACCGCGGCGGCACCTTCCTCGGCTCGGCGCGTTTCCCGGAGTTCCGCAACGAAGAAGTACGTCAGGTCGCGATCGAAAACATGAAAAAACGCGGCATTGATGCGCTGGTGGTAATCGGCGGTGACGGTTCTTACATGGGTGCCAAACGCCTGACCGAAATGGGTTTCCCGTGCATCGGCCTGCCGGGCACCATCGACAATGACGTCGCCGGTACCGATTACACCATCGGTTATTTCACCGCGCTGGAAACCGTGGTTGAAGCGATTGACCGTCTGCGCGACACCTCTTCTTCGCATCAGCGTATCTCCATCGTAGAAGTGATGGGCCGCTACTGCGGTGACCTGACCTTAGCGGCGGCCATCGCTGGTGGCTGTGAGTTCATCGTGCTGCCTGAAATCCCTTACACGCGCGAAGAGCTGGTGGCAGAAATCCAGGCTGGCATTGCGAAAGGTAAAAAACACGCCATCGTGGCGATCACCGAACACATCTGTGACATCGACGATCTGGCGCACTTTATTGAAGCGGAAACCAAGCGTGAAACCCGTGCCACCGTGCTCGGCCACATCCAGCGCGGCGGTGCGCCATGCGCTTACGACCGCATTCTGGCATCACGCATGGGCGCTTATTCAATTGAGCTGCTGCTGCAGGGCTACGGCGGTCGCTGCGTGGGGATTCAGAACGAGAAGATGGTGCATCATGACATCATCGACGCTATCGAAAACATGAAGCGTCCGTTCAAGCGTGACTGGCTGGATACCGCGAAAAAACTCTACTAATCAACGATAAATCGGGCGCGATCGCTTTCGCGCCCTTTTTTATGCCTTGCTATATTCTCCATAGTTATAACAGTTTATTTTTAATTCTTTAATCCATGGATTGCTTTGTGTCAGTCTTGTTCTATAACGATCTCGGGAGAGCAAGCAATGAACAAGTGGAGTATTGGTGTCACCCTGTTACTGGCTTCAACCAGTGTTCTGGCAAAGGATATTCAGCTGTTAAACGTCTCTTACGATCCAACCCGTGAGCTGTACGAGCAGTACAACAAAGCATTTAGCGCGCACTACAAGCAGGAAACCGGCGATAACGTGGTGATCCGCCAGTCGCACGGCGGTTCGGGTAAGCAGGCGACGTCCGTGATCAATGGCATCCGCGCAGATGTGGTGACGCTGGCGCTGCAGTCCGACGTGGATGCTATTGCTGACCGTGGTCGTATCGATAAAAACTGGATCAAGCGTCTGCCGGACAACTCGGCACCTTATACTTCCACCATCGTGTTCCTGGTACGCAAAGGCAATCCTAAAGGCATTCATGACTGGCCAGATCTGATTAAGCCAGGCGTTTCCGTGATCACGCCAAATCCGAAAACCTCCGGCGGCGCACGCTGGAACTATCTGGCGGCCTGGGGCTGGGCGCTGGACCAGAACCACGGTGACCAGGCCAAAGCGCTGGCTTACGTCCGGGCGCTATTCAAAAACGTTGAAGTGCAGGATTCCGGTGCACGTGGCGCGACCAATACCTTCGTTGAGCGCGGTATCGGTGATGTGCTGATTGCATGGGAAAACGAAGCCTATCTGGCCGTCGATAAGCTGGGCAAAGATAAGTTTGAAATCGTTACGCCGAGCGAATCAATCCTTGCCGAACCGACGGTCTCCGTGGTCGATAAAGTGGTGGATGAGCAGGGCACGCGTAAAGTGGCAGAAGAGTATCTGAAATATCTCTACTCACCGGAAGGCCAGACCATCGCGGCACAAAACTATTATCGTCCGCGCGATCCTGAGGTGGCGAAGAAGTTTGCCAGCAGCTTCGCGCCGGTTAAGCTGTTCACCATCGATGACAAGTTCGGCGGCTGGAGCAAAGCGCAGAAAGCGCACTTTGCCGATGGCGGCAGCTACGATCAGGTCATGAAACCGTAACCGCGTTTTCATCATGACGAAACGGTCAGCCCTGCGCTGGCCGTTTTGCTTTACGGCGCGGAAAAAGCCGTGACTTTCCGCTGGCGACAGGTGAGGATGCTGACAGCTCATCACTGAGGATCTGGCCATGCAGGCGCGCCGCCGTAGTGTTACGTTGCTGATTATCGCGTTCATCCTTCTGATTGCCGGGCTGATCGCCGGTGCGGTGCATTTACATAAAAACGCCGATGCGCTGTGGCAGATTGTCAGCGAAAAGTGCGTACCGGACATGACGCAACGCGGTAATCCTGCCCCCTGTCAGCAGGTCAATCTGGCGCAGGGTTACGTCACGCTCAAAGATCTGAATGGCCCACTGCAATATCTGCTAATGCCAATAGCAAAAATCACCGGCATGGAAAGCCCGATCCTTCTCGATCCCACCACACCCAATCTGTTTGCCGCCGCCTGGCAGCAGCGCCGCCTGCTGGCGCAGAAACGCGGTGCGCCTGTCGACGACCGCGTGCTGTCGCTGGCCATCAACGCGCAGTATGGTCGTACGCAGAATCAGCTGCACATTCATATCTCCTGCCTGCGACCGGATGTGCGCCAGCAGCTGGATACGCTGGCACCGAAGCTGAATGCGCAGTGGCAGACGGCAACGCTGCTGCGGCATACCTGGCTGATTCGCACGCTGAGCACCGCCGAACTGGCGCAGCAGAGCGTGTTTATCCGGCTGGCAGAGGAGGTGCCGCATGCGCGCGGTGAGATGGGCAAATACGGGCTGGCGCTGGCCCGGTTGCCGGATGGACGCCTGGCGCTGCTGGCGCTGGAGCGCAACTGGCTGAAGCTGAATCGCGGTTCGGCGGAAGAACTGCAGGATCACCAGTGCCGTTTGCTGGAGTAAGTCGCGTCGCGACCGATCAGGCAATAAAAAAGGCGGCTTATCAGCCGCCTTTCTTTGCGTCAGCAACTTACGCGTTTTTGGCTGCTGCAGCGGCTTTGACGATCACCGCGAAAGCGTCGGCCTTCAGTGACGCACCGCCCACCAGCGCGCCGTCGATGTCCGGCTGAGTGAACAGTTCTGCGGCGTTTTTGTCGTTAACCGAACCGCCGTACTGAATGATTACCTGCTCAGCGATAGCGGCATCTTTCTTCGCGATGTGATCACGAATGAATTTGTGTACTGCCTGCGCCTGCGCTGGGGTCGCTGATTTGCCGGTACCGATGGCCCAGACTGGCTCATAGGCGATAACCGCGCCTTCGAAGGCCGCTGCGCCCTGGGTTTCCAGCACGGCGTCGATCTGACGTGCGCACACTTCTTCAGTTTTGCCGGCTTCGTTCTCGGCTTCGGTCTCACCGATGCACAGCACCGGTACCAGGCCTGCGGCCTTCAGCACGGCGAATTTCTTCGCGATGAACTCGTCGCTCTCTTTATGGTAGGTGCGGCGCTCAGAGTGGCCGATGATGATGTATTTCGCGCCGATGTCTTTCAGCATCTCGGCAGAGGTTTCACCGGTGAAAGCGCCAGACAGGTTCACGTCAACGTTCTGCGCACCCAGCGCAATGTGGCTGCCGGAAATGGCGTGTTTGGCCTGATCCAGATAGATCGCCGGCGGAGCAATCGCCACACCGCAGCCTTCCACACCTGACAGCTCTTTGCGCAGGCCTTCAATCAGCTCGCCCGCCATGTGCTTGCTGCCATTCAGTTTCCAGTTACCCATAACCAGTGGATGTCGCATTCTTTCCTCCGCATAACGCGATTCATGAAATAGCGCTGCCATCGGGGCAGCGATGTCTGCCAGACAGTATAGAGATCAAATGGGGCGCTGGCTTTGCTTTTCGTCATTTTTGCAGGGGAGATCAGGGGCTAGCGAGCGCCAGTTTGATGGGCTCAACGGCGAAGGTCAGCCCCTTGTCGCCGTTGTCTGCAACCACGAAGCGCAGTGCGCCTTCGGTGCGGGAAAAATAGCGTGCGCCCTTGCCAGCGCTGAGCAGGCCATCGAGCTTCTTGTGTCCCTCTTCCGCTGACAAACCGGGCACAAAAAAGCGCAGTAGCGCAGTCATGTAATCCATGGCGCGTGTCTGTGCCGCTTTCATATCCGGGCCCGGCACCGGCAGCCAGGTAATCTGCAGCGTTTTAATCTTGCCGGTGCCCTGTTCCAGCGCGGTAGAGGCATACAGCGTTTCGCTGATTTTGCTGGCGGCGCGTGTCAGGTGGCTCTTGTCATCGCGGTTATCGATGGCGCGATACTCCTGCAGCGGCAGGTCAGGATTGGCGGCGTTGTACTTTTCGCGGAACTGCGCGATGGTCATATCAAAGGTGGGCGCACCCGCCAGCAGATACGGCGCCGCAGGCAGGTGATCGTTGCGATCCTGCGCGGGCGCGTCCTCCGCCCAGGCGGGAAATGTCAGTGCGACGCTGAGCAGCAGCGCGACTGGCAGATTCTTCATTGCTTCGGCCCTAAATCATTCACTTAGCCCACGATTAGAACGGTTTTTACCGCTGAAAGTCAAAACCCGCGCCGGTAAAAATCTGACATTTTGCTGCCGGCGCGATTACCAGTAATGCTCGCTGGTCATGTGGCCCGGTTTACGTTTGAAATGCTTGCGCATATCGCGGGTCTCTTTCAGCAATTGCTGGGTATCGCGCACCATCTGCGGGTTACCGCACAGCATCACGTGGCTGGTATCGGCGAGCATCGGCAGGCCCACGGCGTTTTCCAGTTCTCTGCTCTCGATCAGCTGCGGTACGCGGCCATGCAGTGAACCGGGCATCTGCTCGCGGCTGACCACTGTCTGAATGTGCAGTTTACCCTGATAACGCTGCTGTAGCTGCTGCATCAGCGGCAGAAAACTCAGGTCGGCGGCATAGCGCGCAGCGTGTACCAGCACAATGTTGTCGAAGCGTTCCAGCCCTTCGCCCTGTTGCAAAATCGACAGATACGGGCCGATCGCCGTGCCGGTCGCCAGCATCCACAGCGTCTGGCAGTCGGGGATCTCATCCAGCACAAAGAAACCGGCCGCCTCTTTGGTCACCATCACCTGATCGCCGGGCTGCAGCGCCTGTAAACGCGGGCTGAGCTTCCCTTCCGGCACCGTTACCAGATAGAACTCCAGCAGCGGATCGTGCGGCGCGTTGACGTAGGAGTAGGCGCGCTGCACGCGCTCGCCGTCGACTTCCAGCGCCAGCTTGGCAAACTGGCCGGCGGTAAAAGGGTCGATGGGCGCCGTGACGCGCAGGCTGAACAGTGCGTCGGTCCAGTTTTTCACTTCTTTTACTTCTGCATTGACCCACTCTGCCATGTTCGCTCCTGATGATTGATAATTGGTCTCTTTCTATCTTCGTCAGCCCGGCACCAGATTTCCAGCCCCGCAGCGGTCAAAGGGCTCTCTGCGACAAATCGTCCGCACACATCAGCAACTGTAGCGGCCACGTTACAGCCTGGTACAGAAGCTTGACGGTGCCTGTGCTGCCTCTTTACGCCCGCCTCTCGCTTTGTGCGCAATTCCTGATATTTTTGCCGCCATAACTCTCCGGCAGCCCTGTTTAGTGCTGTCATTACTTTGTTTCTCAGGCAGACATTTTGTTCCATGATGATGAGTAATACGCAAAACCGCTTCCTGCTGTTCATGCTGATTGTGCTGGTGGCGGTCGGGCAGATGGCGCAGACCATCTATGTGCCCGCCATGGCGAACATGGCAGAGGCGCTTAACGTACGCAGCGGCGCCATGCAGCAGGTGATGGCGGCCTATCTGATGACCTACGGCGGATCGCAGCTGATCTACGGGCCGCTGTCGGACAGTATTGGCCGGCGTCCGGTGATCCTCTCGGGAATGTCGATCTTCGCGGCGGGCGCGCTGATCGCCCTGTTTGCGCCGTCGCTGAGTGTGCTGGTGCTGGGCAGTGCGGTGCAGGGACTGGGTACCGGCGTGGCTGGCGTGATGGCGCGCACCATGCCGCGCGATCTTTACTCCGGCATTGCGCTGCGCCAGGCCAACAGCCTGCTCAACATGGGCATTCTGGTCAGCCCGCTGCTGGCGCCGGTAATCGGCGCGCTGCTGACCCATCTGTTTGGCTGGCACGCCTGCTTTGCTTTCCTGCTGCTGCTGTGTGTTGGCGTAACGGCGGCAATGGCCCGCTGGCTCCCGGAGACCCGTCCGGTGGATGCGCCCGCGACACCGTTTCTGCGCCGCTACATCACGCTGCTCAGCGACGGCAACTTTGTGCGCTATCTGCTACTGCTGATCGGCGCGCTGGCGGGCATTGCGGTATTTGAGGCCAGCTGTGGCGTACTGATGGCGGGCGTGCTGGGGCTGGACGGGCTGACGGTGAGTATTTTGTTCATCCTGCCGATTCCGGCGGCCTTTTTCGGCGCCTGGTTTGCCGGCCGCGAGCAGAAATCCTGGCATACGCTGATGTGGTATGGCGTGAACAGCTGCCTGCTGGCGGGCCTGCTGATGTGGCTGCCGGCGTGGTTTGGCGTGATGACTATCTGGACGCTGCTGGTACCGGCCGCGCTGTTCTTCTTCGGCGCGGGCATGCTGTTTCCGCTGGCAACTTCTGGCGCGATGGAGCCCTACGCGTGGCTGGCCGGCAGTGCCGGTGCGCTGATTGGGGGGCTGCAGAATCTGGGTTCCGGCGTGGTGGCGTGGCTCTCAGCGCTGCTGCCGCAGCACGATCAGTCGAGCCTCGGCATGCTGATGTTTGTGACGTCGCTGGTGATGCTGCTGTGCTGGTGGCCGCTCTCGCGTCATCCGGAGAGCGGCAAACAGACGGTTACAGGATAAAAGGGTGCAGCGCCGCGTCTTTGCGGTCCAGATAGTGGATCGACTGAATGCGGCGAATGGTGCGCGATTTACCGCGCACCAGCAGCGTTTCGCTGGTGGCGATATTGCCCTGGCGCGTGATGCCCTTTAGCAGATCGCCCGTGGTGATGCCGGTCGCCGCGAAAATCACGTTATCGTTACGCGCCATCTGTTGCAGCGTCAGCACTTCCCCGGCGTTGATACCCATTTCGGCACAGCGCGCCAGCTCCTGCTCACCCAGACGGCGGTTTTCGGCCGAATCTCCTTTGACCTGATGACGAGCCAGCAGGCGCGCCTGCATGTCGCCATCCATGGCGCGGATCACCGCCGCCGACACCACGCCTTCTGGCGCACCGCCGATGCCATACAGCACGTCCACTTCGCTGTCCGGCATACAGGTAAGAATCGAGGCCGCCACGTCGCCGTCCGGGAAAGCAAACACGCGCACGCCCAGCTGCTGCAGCTGCGCGATGACCGCATCGTGACGCGGTTTGGCGAGAATCGACACCGTCAGCTGGCTGAGCGGTTTATTGAGCGCCTGCGCAATCGCCTGCAGATTGGTGGCGAGCGGCAGGTTGAGATCGATAGCGCCGCGCGCGCCCGGACCGACAATCAGCTTTTCCATATACATATCAGGTGCGTGCAGGAAGCTGCCTTTATCGCCCACCGCCAGCACCGCCAGCGCGTTGGCCTGGCCCATCGCAGTCATACGCGTGCCTTCGATAGGATCAACTGCAATGTCCACCGCATCGCCGTGGCCGGTACCGACTTTTTCACCAATGTAGAGCATCGGTGCTTCGTCTATTTCGCCTTCGCCAATCACGATCTGGCCGTCGATATTGATGGTGTTGAGCATAATGCGCATGGCGTTGACGGCGGCGCCGTCGGCGGCATTCTTGTCGCCGCGTCCTAACCAGTGATAGCCCGCTAACGCAGCGGCTTCGGTCACACGGGAAAATTCAATCGCGAGTTCTCGTTTCATGGTCTGCACCTGACAAAAAACAGGCGGGCAGTGTAGCACAGCGGGGCAGGGGGACGGGAAAAACCCGCGGCAGGGCGCCGCGGGTCAGCACAGTGTTACTCTTCTTCTTCCCACGCCTGGGCGCGCGCCACGGCTTTTTTCCAGCCGGCATAGCGCACGTTGCGTTCGGTGGTTTCGATGCTTGGGCGGAATTCGCGTTCCACCACGGCTTTAGCACGAACTTCTTCCAGATCGTTCCAGAAGCCGACCGCCAGACCGGCGAGGTAAGCCGCACCCAGCGCAGTCACTTCGCGCACTTCCGGACGCTCCACGCGCGTGCCGAGAATATCGGACTGGAACTGCATCAGGAAGTTGTTGGCCACCGCACCGCCATCCACGCGCAGCGACTGCAGGCGGGTATCGGCATCGTTCTGCATCGCTTCCAGCACATCACGCGTCTGGTAAGCAATGGACTCCAGCGTGGCGCGAATGATGTGGTTGGCGTTGGCACCACGGGTCAGACCGAAGATTGCGCCGCGCGCATACGGGTCCCAGTACGGTGCGCCAAGACCGGTAAAGGCCGGCACCATGTACACGCCGTTGGTGTCTTTGACTTTCATCGCGAAGTATTCGGAGTCGCCCGCATCGCTGATCAGCTTCATCTCATCGCGCAGCCACTGAATGGACGCACCACCGATGAACACGGCACCTTCCAGCGCGTAGTTCACCTCGCCGCGTGGACCGCAGGCGATGGTGGTAAGCAGACCGTGAGTAGAAGTAACCGCTTCGGTACCGGTGTTCATCAGCATAAAGCAGCCGGTGCCGTAGGTGTTTTTCGCCATACCAGGCTGCACACATAGCTGGCCATACAGCGCAGCCTGCTGGTCACCGGCGATACCGGCGATAGGAATACGCGTGCCGCCCTTACCACCAATGTTGGTCTGGCCGTAAATTTCGGATGATCCTTTCACTTCCGGCAGCATTTCGCGCGGAATATCCAGAATCTCCAGCATGCGCGCATCCCACTCCAGCTTGTGGATGTTGTACATCATGGTACGCGATGCGTTGGTGTGATCGGTGATGTGCACGCGGCCCTGGGTCATTTTCCACACCAGCCAGGTGTCGACGGTGCCGAACAGCAGTTCGCCGCGTTTTGCCCGCTCGCGTGCGCCTTCCACGTGGTCAAGAATCCACTTCACCTTGGTGCCGGAGAAGTACGGGTTAATCACCAGGCCGGTTGTGTGCTGGATGTACTCTTCCAGACCCTCTTTCTTCAGCTTGTTACAGTAGTCGGCGGTACGCGGATCCTGCCAGACGATGGCGTTGTAAATCGGTTTGCCGGTCTCTTTGTCCCAGACAATCGCGGTTTCACGCTGGTTGGTGATACCGATGGCGGCGATCTGGTCAGAACGGATATCAGCGTGTGCCAGCACTTCCACCAGCGTGGAGCTCTGTGAGGCCCAGATGTCCATCGGATCGTGTTCAACCCAGCCGGCTTTCGGGTAGATCTGGGTGAATTCGCGCTGTGAGACGGCGACGATGTTGGCGTCATGATCGAGCACCACGGCACGTGAGCTGGTTGTGCCCTGATCGAGCGCGACAATATATTTTTTATCAGTCGTAGTCATTATGGTTTCCTGATGATTAACGATGAAACTTACGCTTTACGCTGCTCAGCGCGCGCGACCGGTTTTTCTGTTTTACTGGTTTCTGCAAGGTTGCCCGGCAGGTGACGGCCAATCAGCGCACGGTAACCGAAGGCACCGAGGCAGGCTCCGACCAGCGGGCCAAAAATTGGCACCAGGAAGTAAGGAATATCTTTACCACCGGTGAACGCCACGTTACCCCAGCCCGCGAAGAAGGCGAACAGCTTCGGACCGAAGTCACGCGCCGGGTTCAGGGCGAAGCCGGTCAGCGGACCCATGGAACCGCCAATCACCGCCACCAGCAGACCAATCAGCAGCGGCGCCAGCGGGCCACGCGGTACGCCGTTGCCGTCGTCGGTCAGCGCCATGATCACCGCCATCAGCACGGCAGTAATCACCATTTCCACCAGGAACGCCTGCGCCACGGTGATGTGCGGGTTCGGATAGGTGGAGAAGATACCGGCCAGATCGAGGCTTTGTACGCTGCCGCGTACCATCTGGTGGCTGGCTTCGTAATCAAAGAACAGATTGTAGTAAAGACCGTAGACCAGCGCCGCCGCACAGAACGCGCCAGCGATTTGCGACACAATATAAGGTAAAACTTTGCGGCCTTCGAAGTTGGCGAACAGGCACAGGGCAACCGTGACTGCCGGATTGAGGTGAGCGCCGGATACGCCTGCGCTCAGATAAACCGCCATGGAGACAGCAAGACCCCAGATGATACAAATTTCCCACTGGCCGAATGCGGCACCGGCCAGCTTCAGCGCCGCCACACAGCCGGCACCAAAAAAGATGATCAAACCGGTACCGAGAAACTCGGCGATGCACTGACCTTTGAGTGTGTTCGTTGTCTGACTCATAATGGAATTCCTGAAGCGAGGTTAAATTTTATCAGTTTTTGTTCTCAATCCTTGAGTCGCCCAGCTCTAATGTAGGGTTGATGTGAATTTATCGTTAACGAGCATAAACGAGAAATAGCGAAATCGAATTTTGTGTGCCGTGTCATAAAAATGCGCGTTTTCGCGTCTTTTGCCTGTGTTTAGGGCCAAAAACCCCCGCTGCGCTGCACCCCGCGCGTGTGACCGCGCGCAAAATGCGCGAAGTTGCGCGTTTTCCAGGTATAAACTGAAAAGTGTTACAGACTTCCCTCGCAGGCCTTGTGCTGCTGGACTTGCCGGGTGTGGCTACATACAATCGGGACATCGTGGCTGGACGCACTATTTTAAGGCACGCCCGGTCTATCAACGCCTTGCACGATTTAGGAGAGGTCAGAAAGATGTCATTTGAAGTATTCGAGAAACTGGAAGCGAAAGTACAGCAGGCGATTGATACCATCACCCTGCTGCAGATGGAAATTGAAGAGCTGAAAGAGCAGAACAATAACCTGAAAAACGAAATGAGCCAGGCATCCGGCAATCACGAAGCGCTGGCGCGTGAAAATCAGCACCTGAAAGAAGAGCAGCATGTATGGCAGGAGCGCCTGCGTGCACTGCTGGGAAAAATGGAAGAAGTTTAAGCCTCAGCGCTTAAACCAACGGGTGCCGCGGCACCCGTTTTTGTTTGTCGCTTACTCGATGTCGAGTGCGTCTTCAGACAGGATCATGCCGGTGTTGTCGGCGTAGAGATGATCGCCGGAGAAGAAAGTGACGCCGCCGAAGTTAACCCGCACGTCGCTCTCGCCGATGCCTTCGCCTGCGGCGCCAGCCGGAATAGCCGCAATCGCCTGAATGCCGATCTCCAGTTCTTCCAGTTCATCGACCTGGCGAACCGAGCCGTACACCACGATGCCTTCCCACTCGTTTTGCGCCGCCAGTCTTGCTAACTGTGCGTCAACCAGCGCGCGCCGCACTGAGCCGCCACCATCGACCAGCAGCACGCGACCGCGACCGTTCTCTTCGAGCAGGTCATACAGCAGGCCGTTGTCTTCGAAACATTTCACTGTGGTAATTTGACCACCGAATGAGGTGCGCCCACCAAAGTTCGAAAAAAGCGGTTCAACAACGTTCACTTCTTCATGGTAGATGTCGCAGAGTTCAGATGTATCGTATTTCATAGGGATGTCGTCTGTTTGCCACAGGAGGGGTAAGTATATCGCTATCTGACGATTGTTGGCAAAATCATCAACCGCCAAAAAAAGCGCTGCATCAATATCCTGCGTAATATTTTGTCTGCGGCGGAGAGAACAGCGGCGCGTGGCGACAGCGCCGCAGGGGAAGCGTTACACGGCGGGCTTCTTGAAGGCCTGTTTGTGCGAGATACGGGAAATCAGCTCGGTCAGCGACAGCACCATGGTGGATCGCACCATCTGCAGGTAGCGCTGCTGCTGCATGGCGCGCAGCGCGGCGTCGTCGCGGGTGAAATCGGGTTGCGGCGGCCAGGCCAGCACGCAGTGCAGTTCGCCGAACGGGCCGAGTATTTCATCGTCGGTAAAGCGGTAGTCGCTGGTGTCGTGATTCAGCTCCTCACGCAGCGCCAGCAGCAGCTCGCAGTCTTCGTATTCGTGGCGATTGATCACCCCCAGGCCGTAGATAAGCTTCAGGCGTACCGAGAGCTCGCCCAGCGGGCCGTCGCCCAGCAGCAGCGGTTCCACCGCATATTTCACCGCGTAGTCGTCTTTGCGAAAGACCTGCAGCACCAGCAGATTGACTGCTTCCGCCAACAGTTCGACAGCGGCGATCAGGAAGCTTCTCACCGAACGACCGGCGTTCAGCCGCTCAAGCACCCGGTTTTCAAAAGCCTGCTTCTCTTCCATTATTGCCTGCATCATTCAGCTACCGTCGACGGGCACGCGGCTGCCGTGCCCGAATTGACCACTAAAGGGCGCGCATTATGCCATAGCGTGGTAAGCGCTCACCACTGAGCTCACCACTTCGCTATTGGCATCAAGGCCAGAAATCTCCGCCAGCGCCGCCTGTGGGCCTTTCTGCGCGATCAGTGACGCCAGCTCCTGCGCCTGCGGATCGGCTTCGCTGCGATAGTGCATCGCGGCGGCAATGCCCTGCACCAGGCTGGCGTGCGGCAGCTGATACTCCAGCGTGCCCAGCGTTGGCTTGATCAGGCGATCGCCGGCACTCAGCTTACGCAGCGGCTGACGGCCCACGCGCTCGACGTCATCTTTCAGGTACGGGTTTTCGAAACGCGTCAGGATTTTCTGGATATACGCGGCATGTTTCTCCGCATCGAAACCATAACGCTTGATCAGCACCGCGCCGCTCTCCTGCATCGCGCCCTGCACCACGGCACGCACTTTCTGGTCGAGAATGGCTTCGCGAATGGTGGCGTGACCGGCGAGCTTACCGAGATAAGCGGTAATGGCGTGGCCGGTGTTGAGGGTAAACAGCTTGCGCTCGACGAACGCCATCAGGTTATCGGTCAGCTCCATGCCAGGAATGTCCGGCAATGCGCCTTTAAACTGGGTTTTGTCGACGATCCACTCGCTGAAGGTTTCTACGGTAACTTCCAGCGGATCGGTGCTGCCGGCTTCAGATGGCGGCACGATGCGGTCAACTGCCGAATCAACAAAGCCAACATGCTCTTCAACCCACGCATGATACTGCGGCGGCAGCGCCTTCAGTACGTGCTGCTTCAGCTGGCTGGTGCCGCGCACCATGTTTTCACAGGCGATGATATTCAGCGGACGGACATTACCGTTGTCACTGCGTTTGGCCAGACCCTGCGCCACGCTGCCCGCGATGCGCTCAAGGATCTGCGGACCAACCGCCGTGGTAACGATATCAACCTCAGCAATCAGCGTGACGATGTCGTCGCTGGTGCTGTTCACCGCGCTGACGCCGGTAACGATTTCAACCTGCGCCTGCTCGCCCACCACGTGAACCGGATACTCATGACGGGCGTTAAGGGCATCAAGCACCACCTGATTCACATCAGCAAACACCAGTTCGATACCGGCATCCGCCAGCAGCTTACCGATAAATCCACGGCCGATGTTACCTGCTCCAAAATGTAACGCTTTCATAAATTTGACCCATATCAAATGACGAAGGGGCGGGCATGTCCGCCCCGGAAAGTGGGGACGGGCTTGCCCGCCCCAGGGGAGTTAAAACCGCGAATTACGCGTTGGCAGTGCTGCCAGACAGCAGATCCAGCACATCCTGCACGCTGGTGGTGTTCGCCAGCTTCTCAATTACGCTGTCGTCGTCGAGCGCATTGGTCAGGCTGGTGATCACCTGAATGTGTTCGTTATTGCGTGCGGCAATACCAATCACCAGTCGCGCAACTTCGTCCGGCTCATCGCCAAACTGCACGCCGGCCGGATACTGGCAGAATACCACGCCGGTTTTCAGCACGCGGTCTTTGGCTTCGACGGTGCCGTGCGGCACAGCGATGGATTCACCGAGGTAGGTTGGCGTCAGCTGCTCGCGCGCCAGCATCGCTTCAACGTATTCCGGCTGCACGTAGCCGCCTTTCACCAACTGCTCGCCGGCGAAGCGAATCGCCTGCTCTTTATTGCTGGCGCTCAGGCCGAGGAATACGTTATCAGCGCCCAGTTTAAACAAGTGCGCGCTGCCGTCGTCATAGCTGTCTGCCAGCGCGGTCTGCACCGTTTCACGGTGGGCTTCGCTGCGGTTCGCCGCCACCAGACGCTCGGTAAGGTTGGTGTACAGCGCGCTGTCGAGGAAGTTGTTCAGCGAGATGTGCTGCGCCTGTGGCGCCTGACGCATCGCACGTTCGGTCAGATCGCGGTGAGTAATCACCAGATCAACATCGCCCGGCAGCGAGTTAATCGCGCTGTTGGTCACAGAGATATTGCTCAGGCCCGCATCCTGCACCTTCTTGCGCAGCACGCCTGCGCCCATCGCGCTGGAGCCCATACCGGCATCACAGGCGACGATGATTTTGCGCACGTGGCTGACGTCAACGCTGCTGGCATCGGCTACCACCGGTGAACCGGCAACGGCCTGGCCTTTTGACTGCGCTTTCATGTCTTTCATGCGCTGGGTCGCCGCTTCAATGTCGTCTTCTTCTTTTACTTTGCTGGTTTTCAGCAGAATCGAGGAGACCACGAAGGAGACGGCGAAAGCCGCAACGATAGCCGCGATGTTAGCGAAGTAAGCGCCTTTTGGCGTCATCGCCAGCACGGCCAGAATCGAACCTGGTGAGGCCGGTGATACCAGACCGCCGTTCAGCAGCGTCAGGGTGAACACGCCGGTCATACCGCCGAGGATTACTGCCAGCAGCAGGCGCGGCGCCATCAGCACGTACGGGAAGTAGATTTCGTGGATACCGCCAAGGAAGTGGATGATCGCTGCACCGCCCGCCGACTGCTTGGCGCTACCGCGGCCGAAGATCATATAAGCGACCAGCACGCCCATACCCGGACCCGGGTTCGCTTCAATCAGGAAGAAGATCGATTTGCCCGCTTCGCTGGCCTGCTGGATACCCAGCGGCGAGAAGATACCGTGGTTGATGGCATTATTGAGGAACAGGATTTTCGCCGGTTCAACAAAGATTGAGGTCAGCGGCAGCAGGTTGTTCTGCACCATCAGGTTTACGCCGGCGGCGAGAATGTGTGACAGACCTTCTACCAGCGGACCGATAGCGAGGAAGGCCAGCAGCGCCAGCAGCATACCGATAATACCGGCCGAGAAGTTGTTGACCAGCATCTCGAAGCCGCTTTTGATTTTGCCGTCAACCGCGCGGTCAAACGACTTAATCGCCCAGCCGCCCAGCGGACCGGCAATCATCGAGCCAAGGAACATCGGCATATCGGCACCGACGATCACGCCCATGGTGGTGATGGCACCGACCACGCCGCCGCGATCGCCACCCACCAGACGACCACCGGTGAAGCCGATGAGCAACGGCAGCAGGTAGGTAATCATCGGGCCGACCAGTTTGGCCAGCGTTTCGTTAGGAATCCATCCGGTTGGAATGAACAGTGCTGTGATGATACCCCAGGCGATAAACGCACCGATGTTTGGCATCACCATATTACTCAGAAAGCGACCAAAGCTCTGAACCTTGACCTTGACTGATGAGGACATAAACCCACCCCTTATTGAGACGCGCTGCAATAAGAGAGCGCGTTTGTTTTTGTTAAGACGTTACGGCGGGGGCCGTGGCATTACTGTATGCACGCGGACTCTAGCACTAGTTGATTACACTGCGTAGCGTCAGGAAAAAGTGTGATACATATCACGCTAAGTTGGGGTGGGCAGGGGGATTAAAGGTGACTTTGATCACAAAAACACCCTGTAAGAAAGCAACGCTGGCGAAAAAATGCGCGCAACAACGGTAGAAATGTGACAAAAATCACCTTTCACCTGGGCCGGTTTGTTTCACAAATGTGATTGAGATCACAAACTATTTTTGGTTGAAAATGCGCCAGATCACACTCTGTGCTGACAGAAAAAGGCGATGTAAGGAAGTGACGAAAATCTGAAAAAGCGGGCAGTGGAGAACTGCCCGCTGAACGGCTTACTGCAAACCGCCCTGTACAGCATTTTGTGCCTGGGTCAGCGCCTGCGTGTTGCTGGCGAGATTGCTCATCAGCGTGTTGTACTGCGTGGCCTGCTCCTGCGTCGGGAACTGAACGCCGCCGTCATTGAAGCTGACGCGCGCGCCCTGCGACTGCAGATAATCGCCGGCCTGAACTGCCGACTGGCTCAGCGCCTGCAGCTGCGGCAGCAGCGGAATCAGCGTGCTGGCTGGCTGCGTCACCACTTTGGCGTACACGCTGTCGTACACTTTCTTCAGATCGTCCGGCTGCTTCAGCGTGGCTTTGCTGCTGTCGGCCTGCATTTTGGCGCTCTGAATCTGCTGCGTCAGCACGCTCAGATTGCCGCTCGCCTGGCGCAGGCTGTCGCGGCGTGTCAGGTAATCCTGCGGCACGCGAATAGCCGCCAGCTCATCAACCACCGGGCGCATGCCCTGATCCACCGCCTGATTCACCTGCTGCGAGAAGCCATACAGGATGGCGTAATCACTGGCGTAATTACCGAAGGTTTGCTTCTGGTTTTCGCTCAGGCTGGGCAGATGTTCACCGCTGCGCATCACGGTGTTTTGCAGAAAATCAGTAAAGGCTTTGCGCTGATCGCCCTCTTTATCGCCGCAGGCGGTAAGCTGCAGCACAAGTAGCACGCCGGTCAGCAGCATGCCGCTACGCATCCAGATGCGGGAAATTCCTGACGCCATAATTCAACTCCTGTTGTGACGATGGCTAAATTCGATTCGCTGGGAAAGGTCCTAAAGAATAGTGCAATGGCCCCGGCTGTACAACGGCTGGTCTGCAGTGCTTCACGCTGGTGCGTGCCTGCTGCACAACTGTGCAGCGCAGCCTGCCTGCAAGCGCAGCGCTGTGCAATAACGCATGTAATTCAGGCTGATAGCAACCTGGCATTGATATTGCCTGCTTTCTGGCAGATGCAGGAGCGATCGCGGGCAACCGACGTCGCCACACAATTTGCAATGGGTCACTAGGGTTCCGATCGCGAGATGCTGGTCCGAGAGTGACCGACCGTCCTCTGACGGTTACACGGCGGGAAAAAAGCCCGGGAGGAAAGCGAGAACGTTGCTCGCCGCCTCCTGCCTGATTTTCGTCCGTTAACGCCAGAGGAATCATCATGATTAAAGCCTGTCTGCGCCTGCTGCTGATTTGCAGCGTCGCCCTGTTCAGCGTTCCGTCGCTGGCCGCCGCTAAACCTTCCTTTAAGCTTTGCTGGTCCATCTACGCTGGCTGGATGCCGTGGGATTACGCCCAGCAAAGCGGCATCGTGAAAAAGTGGGCCGATAAGTACGGCATCGATATTCAGTTTGTGCAGGTTAACGACTATATCGAGTCGGTTAATCAGTACACCGCAGGTGGCTTTGACGGCTGCACCATGACCAATATGGATGCGCTGACCATTCCGGCGACCGGCGGCGTCGACAGCACCGCGCTGATTGTCGGCGACTACTCCAACGGTAACGACGGCATTCTGCTTAAAGGCGCGGACAGCGTCAGCGCGCTGAAAGGCAAACCCATCAACCTCGTCGAACTCTCGGTCTCACACTATCTGCTGGCGCGCGCGCTGGAGAAATCCGGCATGAGCGAGAAAGACGTCAGGGTGGTTAATACCGCCGATGCCGATCTGGTGGCGGCGTTTGGCACTGCTGACGTTAACGCCATCGTCACGTGGAATCCGCTGCTGGCGGAAGCAGAGAAGCAGCCGGACAGCCATCTGGTGTTCTCCTCGGCGCAGATCCCGGGCGAAATCCTCGACCTGCTGGTAGTTAACACCGCCACGCTCAACAAATATCCTCAGCTCGGCAAAGCGCTTACCGGCGCCTGGTACGAGACGCTGCACAGCATGGCCGGACAAAGCGACAGTGCCAAAGCGGCGCGCACGCAGATGGCTCAGGCATCCGGTACCGATCTGGCCGGTTTTGATCAGCAGCTTGCCGCGACACACCTGTTCAGCGATGCCAAAACCACGCTGGATTTTGTCGACAGCCCGCAGCTGAAAGCCACCATGCAGCTGGTGGCCGAATTCTCCTTTAAACACGGCCTGCTGGGCGAAGGCGCGCCGGGGGCCGATGCGGTAGGGGTCGCTACCCCGGCCGGTAACTGGGGCGATGCCGGCAACATCAAACTGCGCTTTACCGACACCTTCACCAAACTGGCCGCTGCCGGTCAGCTGTAAGCGAGACGCTGCCGATGCGTAAATTGATCAACTACCAACCGCTGCCGCTCGGCCGCCTGCTGCTTGGCATTCTGCCGCTGCTGGCGGTGCTGCTGGTCTATCTGTTCGCGTCGGATGCGCGCCTCAGCCTGAACGCGGCAGACAAACTGCTGCCGGGATTCAACGCCATGGGGGAGGCCATCAGCCGGATGGCGTTTCAGCCCAGCCCGCGCACCGGCGAATATCTGCTGTGGAGCGATACCGCCGCCAGCCTGCTGCGTTTGCTGAGTGGCGTTGCTATCAGCGCGCTGCTGGCGCTGGCAATCGGCCTGTTCACCGGCGCGCTGCCGGTGGTGCGCGCGGTGCTGGCACCGCTGGTGACGCTGTTTGCGCTGGTGCCGCCGCTGGCGATTCTGCCCATTCTGTTTATCTGCTTTGGCCTTGGCGAAGTCTCCAAAGTGGTGCTGATCGTTATCGGCATCACGCCGCTGATCGCCCGCGATCTGCAGCTGCAGGTGCAGAAAATCCCGCAGGAGCAGTTGGTCAAAGCGCAGACGCTGGGTGCGCATAGCGCTCAGATTCTGTGGCGGGTGATTCTGCCGCAGCTGATGCCGCGCCTGTGCGATGCGGTGCGGCTGTCGCTCTGTTCGGCGTGGCTGTTCCTGATTGCTGCCGAAGCGATTGCGGCCACGGAAGGCCTCGGTTACCGCATCTTCCTGATGCGCCGCTATCTGGCCATGGATGTGATTCTGCCGTACGTGGCGTGGATCACCCTGCTGGCCTTTGCCCTCGACCTGCTGCTGCGGCTCGTCAGCCGACGCTGCTGGCCGTGGTATCACGCCAAATAAGGAGCGCGCGATGCCCTTACTGCAACTGAAAAATCTGGAAAAACACTACGGCGATCAGGTGGTGCTGGAGCGGCTGAATATGCAGGTCGAGCGCGGCGAGTTCGTGGCGATTGTCGGCGCCTCAGGCTGCGGCAAAACCACGTTTCTGAATATGCTGCTCGGCACCGAAGCGCCGACCAAAGGCGAGCTGCTGCTGGATGGCGCACCGATTCCCGACGAGCCGGACGCCCATCGCGGCGTGGTGTTTCAGCGCTACTCGGTGTTTCCGCATCTGACGGTGCTCGGCAACGTAATGCTGGCCGACGAGTTCAGCAGCGCACGCTGGCTGGGACGCGTCTGGGGACGCAAACGTCAGGCGATTCGCCAGCGCGCGCAGGCAATGCTGGCGCAGGTCGGACTGGAACAGGCGCAGAGCAAATATCCGCATCAGCTGTCGGGCGGCATGCAGCAACGTCTGGCCCTGGCGCAGGCGCTGATGAAACAGCCGCGCATTCTGCTGCTGGATGAACCTTTTGGCGCGCTCGATCCCGGTATTCGCAGCGAGATGCATCAACTGATCACCCAGCTGTGGCAGCAGCATCAGCTGACCATTTTCATGATCACCCACGATCTGAAAGAGGGCTTCAGCCTCGCGTCACGCCTGCTGGTGTTCGACAAACTGCGCCACGATCCGCACGCGCCGCAAGCCTGGGGCGCCACTATCACTTACGACCTGCCGCTGGATCGCACTCAGCCCGCCGCTGAAGTGCTGTCCGCAACGCAGGTGGCTTAAAGGAGAGCACGATGCAGCCATACCAAACCCTGCTGCCCGCCGGGGCGCACTGGTCTTTTGTCATGCGCAGCGGCAGCGCGCTGACGCTGACCGATGTGGAGGGCGGCGCCAGCGCCAGCCTGCTGTTTTATAACCCGGAAAACCTGCTGGAGCGCTACAACGCGCCGGATACGCTCAAGTGCCAGCACACTTTCCGGCTCACTGCCGGCCACTGTCTCTACTCGGACATGGGGCGCATTTTCTGCGGCATTGAACACGACAGTTTCGGCTGGCACGAGAGCGTGTGCGGCACGCTGAACGCGGCACAGACTGCCGCGCGCTATGGAGTCAGCGACTATCAGCAGGCGCGCAACCTGCGCCATCAAAACGGCTACGACAGCTTCCTCGTCGAGCTGGCGAAGTATGGCCTTGGCCAGCGCGACATGGCGGCCTGCCTCAATCTGTTTGCGCAGGTGCGCGCCGATGACAGCGGGCGCTTAACGCTGGAGCGGCAGGGCGAAGCCGGCGCGCAGGTTCGGCTGCGTTTCGCCATGGACACGCTGGTGCTGCTGCACACCTGTCCGCACCCGCTCAGCCCGGCGAGCGATTATCCGCGCCAGCCGCTGCAGCTGACGCTGGATGCGCAGCGCGCGCCGCTGCCGGAAATCTGTCTGCAGCGCGCGGAAAACCAGCGCGGCCTGCGCAATAACGCCCTCTATCAACTGCAGGGAGAAGTGTGATGATTAAAGAGAGTGAACGAAACCCGGCGCAGGCGCGTCTGCAGCAGCAGATCGACGCCGGTGATTACTGGCTGCAGCGCATTGCCGCCGGAGAAACGCTGCGCATTACCGATCTGGAAGGCAATCAGGCGGCGGATACGCTGTTTTTCAACGCCGATGATACCGCCGAGCGCTACAGCATGAGCGAGACGCTGCGCGGCCAGCACAACGTGTTTCTTACGGCCGGCAGCGTGCTGCGTTCTAATCTTGATCGGCCGATGCTGACCATCACCGCCGATACCTGTGGCCGTCACGATACGCTCGGCGGCGCCTGCTCGTGCGAGAGCAATACGGTGCGTTATGACCTCGAAAAGCGCCACATGCACTCCTGCCGTGACAGCTGGATGCTGGCGGTCGCCGCGCATCCGGAGTCTGGCCTGACGCGCCGCGATATCACGCACAACATTAACTTCTTTATGAATGTGCCGGTGACCCACGACGGCGGCCTGACGTTTGCCGATGGCATCTCCGCGCCGGGTAAGTATGTTGAGATGGTGGCGCAGATGAACATTCTGGTGCTGATCTCCAACTGTCCGCAGCTCAACAATCCCTGTAACGGTTACAACCCGACGCCGATTGCCGTCAGCGTGTGGTGATTCTCTGACGCAACGGGACGACCCGTTTTACGCCGTCACAGCTGGTGCAGGACGACCTGCCGCAATAAGAGTATTCAGTCATGATTGATCGCGTATTGATTGCCAACCGTGGCGCGATTGCCGTGCGCATCATCCGTACCCTGCAGGCCATGAATATCCGGGCGATTGCCGTCTATGCCGAAGCCGACCGCCATGCGCGCCACGTGCGGCTAGCCGATGAAGCCTGGTCGCTGGGCGAGGGGCAGGTGCGCGACACCTATCTCAACCAGGACAAACTGCTGGCGATTGCCGCGCAGAGCGGCGCGCAGGCGCTGCATCCGGGCTATGGCTTTCTCAGTGAAAAACCGGAGTTCGTCACGCGCTGCGAAGCAGCGGGCCTGCATTTTCTCGGGCCGGATGCGGCGCAGATGCGGGCGTTTGGCCTGAAACATCGCGCGCGCGAACTGGCTGAGCAGAACGCGTTGCCACTGCTGCCAGGCAGCGGCCTGCTGACCTCCCTGCAGCAGGCACAGGCCGCCGCGCAACAGATTGGCTTTCCGGTGATGCTGAAAAGCACCGCCGGCGGTGGCGGCATTGGGATGCAGCGCTGCAACAGCGCGGACGAGCTGAAAGAGGCGTTTACTCGCGTAAAACGTCTGGCAGGTAACAACTTTGCCGACGATGGCGTCTTCTTAGAGAAATTTATCGCCCGGGCGCGGCATATCGAAGTACAGATTTTTGGCGATGGCCAGGGCGACGTGATTGCGCTGGGCGAACGCGACTGCTCGGCGCAGCGCCGTAATCAGAAGGTGCTGGAGGAGACACCCGCGCCGCGGCTCAGCGATGCGGTGCGCGCGCAGTTGCAGGCCACCGCCGTACGGCTGGCTCGCGCGGTTAACTATCGCAGCGCTGGCACGGTGGAGTATGTTTACGATGAGGTCAGCCAGCAGTTCTGGTTCCTCGAGGTGAATACCCGCCTGCAGGTTGAGCATGGCGTCACTGAACTGGTATACGGCGTGGATCTGGTGCGCTGGATGGTCGAACTGGCGCAGCAGCGCCTGCCGCCGCTGGCGACGCTGCAACCGGTGGCGCAGGGCCATGCCATTCAGGTGCGGCTGTACGCTGAGGATCCGGCGAAGCAGTTTCAGCCGAGCGCCGGACTGCTCAGCCACGTGCAGTTCCCGACGGCGCTCGATCACGCCACGCTGCGCATCGATAGCAGCGTAGAGAGCGGCATGGAAGTTTCACCGTTTTACGATCCGATGCTGGCGAAGATCCTCGTGCATGCGGCCGATCGCCAGCGCGCGCTCGACGGCATGATCGCGGCGCTGGCGCAGAGTGAGCTGTATGGCATCGAGACCAACCTGCGCTGGCTGCGTCAGCTCTGTACGCTGCCGGACGTGCAGCAGGGACGCATCATTACCGCCACGCTCGGCAGCGTGGCGTGGCAGCCGCCGACGCTGGATATCCTCAGCGGCGGTACCCTCACCACGGTGCAGGATGCGCCGGGCCGCGTCGGCTACTGGCACGTCGGCGTACCGCCTTCCGGGCCGTTCGACAGCCGCGCCTTTCAGCTGGGCAATCGCCTGCTGGGTAACGAGGCCCAGGCGGCCGGGCTGGAAATCACGCTGCGCGGCCCGACGCTGCGCTTTAATCAGGCGTGCAGCTTTGTGCTGAGCGGCGCGCCGCTGGCAGCCACCCTCGACAGCCAGCCGCTGGCGATGCATCAGGTGCTGCATGCGCAGGCCGGGCAAACCCTGACGCTGGGCGACGTGCGCGACGGCTGCCGCAGCTATCTGCTGCTGGCGGGCGGGCTGGATACGCCACGCTATCTGGGCAGCCGCAGTACCTTTACGCTGGGTAAGTTTGGCGGTCACGCCGGGCGGGCGCTGCGCGCCGGCGACGTGCTGCAGCTGGCCGCGCCGCGTCAGGCTGCGGCGGCGCGCCTGCCTGAGACGCTGCTGCCGTCGCTTAACGGTGAATGGCAGCTGCGCGTTATTTATGGTCCGCACGGCGCACCCGCCTTTTTTACCGATGACGATATCGAGGAATTTTTCGCTGCCGAGTGGCAGGTGCACTACAACTCCAGCCGCACCGGGATTCGGCTGATCGGCCCGAAACCTGACTGGGCGCGCAGCGACGGCGGCGAGGCGGGCATGCATCCGTCCAATATTCACGACAACGCCTATGCCTTTGGCACGGTGGATTTTACCGGTGATATGCCGGTGATCCTTGGTCCGGACGGCCCTTCGCTGGGCGGCTTTGTCTGTCCGGCGACGGTGATCGACGCCGATCTGTGGAAGCTGGGTCAGCTCAAAGCGGGCGATCGACTGCGCTTTGTGCCGATCGCCCTTGCTGATGCCGATCGTCTGGCGCAGGCGCAGCGTCGCGAGATCGCGCACCTGCAACCGGAAGCGATGTGCGTGGCGCCAGCGCTGCCGCTGATCGATCCGATCTTGCACCAGCATGCAGCAACCGCAGGGCGGCCTGCACTGTGCGTGCGCGCCGCAGGTGACCGTTTTCTGCTGGTGGAGTATGGCGCACTGACGCTGGACATCGCGCTGCGTTTCCGCGTTCACGCCCTCATGCAGTGGCTGGAGGCGCATCCGCTGGCGGGTCAACTGGAGCTGACGCCCGGCATCCGCTCGTTACAGGTGCATTATGATGCGCAGCAGTGCGCAAGAAGTGAGCTGTTGGCGCAAATTTTGCACGCTGATAATCTGCTGGGCGACCTCGCCGACGCGGCTGTGCCGTCGCGCACCGTGTGGCTGCCGCTCAGCTGGGATGATGCCGCCTGCCGTGAAGCCGTAACACGCTATAGCCAGTCGGTGCGTCCGAATGCGCCCTGGTGCCCGAGCAACATTGAGTTTATCCGGCGTATTAACGGGCTCGATAGCGTGGAGGCGGTGAAACAGATTGTGTTCAGCGCCTCGTATCTGGTGATGGGGCTGGGCGATGTCTATCTCGGCGCACCGGTGGCGACGCCACTCGATCCGCGTCACCGCCTGGTGACCACCAAATACAATCCGGCGCGCACCTGGACAGCGGAAAACTCGGTGGGCATCGGCGGCGCGTATCTGTGCGTTTATGGCATGGAAGGGCCGGGTGGCTATCAGTTCGTCGGACGTACGCTGCAGATGTGGAATCGCGATCGCCGCACCAGCGCCTTTACCCAGCCGTGGCTGCTGCGTTTCTTCGACCAAATCCGTTTTTATCCGGTCAGTGCCGACGAACTGCTGCAAATCCGCGAACGTTTCCCGTGGGGCGATTATCCGCTGCGCGTGGAAGCCGGAGAATTTCGCCTCGCCGAGTATCAGGCGCTGCTGGCTGCCCAGGCGACGGAGATCGACGCGTTCCAGCAGCAGCGTCAGCAGGCGTTTGACGCCGAGCTGGCACGCTGGCGCGCCGATGGCCAGTTCACCTTCGACAGCCAGCTGCAGGCGCAGAGCAGCGAGGAAGTGGTGGTGCCGGCGGGCTGCCACAGCGTCGAGAGCCAGGTGGCGGGCAGCGTGTGGCAATGGCTGGTGGAGGAAGGCAGTGACGTAACCGCGGGTGCCACGGTAGGCATTCTCGAATCCATGAAGATGGAAATCCCGATCGTGGCGCCGGTCAGTGGCAAAATCCACAGCCTGCAACGCCAGGCCGGGCAGCAAGTGCAGGCGGGTCAGTTACTTATGGTGATCGATCCGTTTGCAGTATAAGAAAGAAGAAAAAATAATCAGGAAACAGGCAGCAAAGCCGGGGATCTGACCCATACTTAGAGACCCGGTTCAATGTTGCATTGCCCTGACATCTTTTCGCAGTGTGCAACAGGCTGTGTCCCGTAACGGTTTCATTAAAACACTATTTTCGCCCTGATAAGGGAAAACTGTTTCGGGATACAGCCTGATAAGGCCGGTTTCAGCGCCTGGTGGCGCTTACCTCTCTACTTTCACGTGCTTCATAGTGAGTTTTAAGGAGTTCTCTATGGAAATAAAAGATCCAATGGTCGAATTACTCAGCAGTCTTGAGCAAATTGTTTTGACACGTGATGCACAGACTCCCGTATCAGAAATTGCACTCAATACCGTTTCCGTTCCCGAACCGCAGCGTTTACGCGAGATGACCGGCATGCAGGTGGATGAATTCGCCCGCGTGATGGGGGTGAGCGTCTCGTCAGTAAAAAGCTGGGAAGCGCAACGTACGCGCCCATCCGCCACGGCTCGCAAACTGATGAAACTGCTGCAGGCCAATCCGTATCTGGGCCGACAGCTGCTGGAATAACGCCGACTATCGGTTCTCTGTGACCCGCCTGCACGGCGGGTTTTTTTCAGCTTAAGCCACCGTATTTCGCCGCCTGTTTGACAAACCAGCTCTCCGGCACGCTGTACGGCGGTTTTGCCAGCTGCGCGATGCCCTGTTCAATGATGTGATTCGCCTGCTGCCACAAACGCCGATCGCCCTGCTGTAACAGCTGAATCTGAATCTGTTTCTCGACCAGGTAAACCCGGGCAAAGTTGGGATCGAACTGCACGATGGCACGGGTGTTATCGATGATATCGGCCAGCTTGATGGTTTGCGCCTCGGGCGAGGCTTCGGCAGTGTGGCGAAAGTGTGCCAGCTTACGGGCGGTACGGTTTTTCGCCTGCGGCTGGGCGCTGTCGGTAAGCATGTCCACCAGGTGTGCAACGCGCGCACCAAAGTGTTCTTCAATATCCTGTAAGGTACTGGCGGTGTCCTCCACCGTGTCGTGCAGCCAGGCGGCAGCGATCATCGCTTCGTCATCGCTTACGCTGCGCACCAGCTCCGCGACGGCAGCCGGATGCACAATATAGGGTTCGTCGGTGTATTTGCGACGCTGGCCCGCATCGGCATGTGCCTGAGTGGCATAACGGCGCGCCTGCTCTTCCAGTGAATCACGCATCTTCACACTCCAGGAAAAAGTTGCTTGCAATTATCTAGCGCGCTATCTATATTGAGTCGCATGAACAGTAATCAAGATGACAAAAAAGTGAAGCCTGCGCCACTCCAGCTTGATCAGCATCTGTGTTTCGCGCTCTATTCGGCGAACCTGGCGATGCATAAAGTCTATCGTCAACTGCTGGCGGCGCTGGAGATCACCTATCCGCAATATCTGGTGATGCTGGTGCTGTGGCATCAGGATGATCTGACGGTATCGGAGATTGGTGAAAAGCTGTTTCTCGATTCGGCCACCCTGACGCCACTGCTGAAACGACTGGAGAGCGCTGGTCTGCTGCGCCGCCAGCGTTCGCGTCAGGATGAGCGCCAGGTCGTGGTCACGCTGACCGACCAGGGGCGCGCGCTGCAGGAAAAAGCCGCCAGCATTCCGGAAGCGGTACAGTGTGCGACCGCCTGCGATACCGACACTATGGCGGCGCTGAAACAGCAGCTGGACGATCTGCGCGGCAACCTGAATCGCGCCACCTGAGCATCAGGGATGTCGCTGCGGCGGCATCCTGAGAGTGAAGTTTTCCCTTGTGCCTTATAAATAGCACGCGATTGTATAGCGAATAGTGAGGTTATGATGTCTTTAGAAAAAGTGATTTACACCGCCAAAGCCAAAGCAACCGGTGGCCGCGATGGCCGCGCCACCTCGTCTGATAACGTGCTGGACGTGAAGCTGGGCGTGCCAAAAGAGATGGGCGGCGCGGGCGGCGAGGTGACGAACCCGGAGCAGCTGTTTGCTGCCGGCTACTCTGCCTGCTTCCTCGGCGCGATGAAATTTGTCGCCGGCCGCGACAAAATCGCCATGCCAAAAGACGCGTGGATTGAGGGCGAAGTGGGGATTGGTCCTATCCCCACCGGTTTTGGCATTGAAGCAAAACTGAATATCCATCTGCCAGAGATGGACGCGGCGGAAGCGCAGAAGCTGGTTGATGCGGCACACATTGTTTGTCCGTACTCAAATGCGACGCGCGGCAACATCGACGTGACGCTGAATATCATCAACTAAGTTGATGCATGCATAAAAGGCTCCTGCGGGAGCCTTTTTTTATCACGAACACCATCCCGCATCCCATCGAACTAAAGAATTTTCTGGTCTTACCATTGGTTAAATGTTCTACTGCTGCGCTCCGTGCATCATCGTAATTATTTGGGTTCAGATTCGTCCCGATCCTACTCGCCAGGTCACGCTTTTCTGCTACGCAAGCGAACCTTACGCTCTTTGCACAGTCACATTTACGGTTGAAGCATCGACACCAGGTCGGGAACAGAAATTTATATGAATTACATTAAAAGTTTAACGCAGCAAAAGTTGTCGCTTTTGCTGGCGCTCTATCTTGGCATCTTATTGAATTTGCCAATCTTTTATCGCCGTTTTGACGGCTTCTTAACGAAATCCACCGTCACCAACTGGTTATCCGCCGCGGCGGAAGTGACCGCGGCCGTACTGCTGACCTTCTTCCTGATGCGACTGCTGTCGCTGGGTGGCAAATGGTTTTATCGCGTGATCGCCAGCCTGCTGGTGGTGATTTCGGTGGCCGCCGCCTATTACATGGCGTTCTTTAACGTGGTGATCGGTTACGGCATCGTGGCGTCGGTCATGACCACCGATGTCGATCTCTCTAAAGAGGTTATCGGGCTGCACTTTGTGCTGTGGATGGTGCTGGTGAGCGCACTGCCGCTGCTGCTGATCTGGCGCAATAACCTGAGCCTGACGCTGATTGAACAGCTGAAAACCCCCGGTCAGCGCCTGAAACCTACAGTGATCCTGCTGCTGAGCGTAGCGCTGGTATGGCTGCCGATTCGCTACTTCGACAAGCTGCAAAAAGCCAATGAAGAGCTCACCAATATCGATCTGCCAAGCTATGGCGGCGTAGTGGCGCACTCTTATCTGCCTTCGAACTGGATCGCGGCGCTGGGCCTGTTCGCCTGGACTAAGGTGGACGAGAAGCTGGACAGCCAGGAGTTGCTCGATCCGGCGAAGAAGTTTACCTATGTGGCGCCGCCTGGCATTGACGATACCTATGTAGTGTTTGTGATTGGCGAGACCACGCGCTGGGATCACATGGGCATGCTGGGCTATAACCGCGATACCACGCCGAAGCTGTCGAAAGAGAAGAATCTGGTGGCATTCCGCGGTGAATCCTGTGATACCGCCACCAAGCTGTCGCTGCGCTGCATGTTTGTGCGCGAGGGCGGCACGATGGATAACCCTGGCCGTACGCTGAAAGAGCAGAACATTTTTGCGGTGATGAAAGAGCTGGGCTTCACCTCCGAGCTGTTCGCCATGCAGAGCGAAGTGTGGTTCTACGACAACGCCGATGTGAATAACTTCTCGTTCCGCGAGCAGATTGGTTCTGAGAAGCGCAATCAGGGCAAAGCGGTGGACGATATGCTGCTGGTGCCGGAACTGCAGGCTTCACTGCAGCGCTTCCCGAAAGGCAAGCATCTGGTGGTGTTGCACACGAAAGGTTCGCACTATCTCTATTCGCAGCGTTATCCGCGCGAGTTTGCCCGCTATCAGCCTGAGTGTATTGGCGTGGACGATAAGTGCAGCAAAGCCCAGCTGATTAACGCCTATGACAACTCGATTCTGTATGTTGATACCATGCTGGACAGCGTGCTGGATCAGCTGCGTGATAAGAAAGCGATTGTGTTCTATGCCGCCGACCACGGCGAGTCGATCAGCGAAAATATGCACCTGCACGGTACGCCGCGCGAGATGGCGCCGCCGGAGCAGTTCCGCGTGCCGATGATTGTCTGGGCGTCCGATAAGTATTTGCAGGACCCGACTAACCGCAGCAACTTTGAGCGCTTACAGGCGCAGCAGCGCGTCGGCAAAACCCATCGTCACGTTGAGCTGTTCGACACCATTTTAGGGTGTCTGGGTTATACCTCGCCGGATGGCGGTATTAAAGCAGCGAATAACTGGTGCCAGGCACCTGCCACTGCCAGCAGTGCGAAAGCGCTGTAATTCGTGCCTGGATCTTATTGAGCAGGCAGGTGTTTAAGGCACTGCTTGCTTTCCAGGCAATCAGGCGGATTTTCGGGAAAAGGGATTGACGCTCTAAAGTCACGGCAGTAATATTCGCCCCCATCGGCGAGTAGCGCAGCTTGGTAGCGCAACTGGTTTGGGACCAGTGGGTCGGAGGTTCGAATCCTCTCTCGCCGACCATATTCGAAAAGCCCGCTTTGCAAAAAGCGGGCTTTTTTCGTTCGCAGCAAAAGAGGATGAGAACCTCCGAAGGAGGTTTGAGCCGAGCGAAGCGAGACAACGTTGCGTCAGCAACGGCCCGCAGGGCGCTTCTCGCAGAGAAGCGTAATCCTCTCTCGCCGACCATCATTTAAGAAACCTGCTTTGCAAAAAGCAGGTTTTTTTTCGTCTGTCGTTTTTGCAGTTTCAGGGTGAAATACGGGACCGCTCCGTAAAGACGCTGTCTCGTCCCTGATCGCTCGGCACACGCCATCCATGGCGTGTGACGCTTTACTCCACGGCCCCGCATTCCACCCTTTATCCGGCTTCGGCGATGGCTGAAGGTTTACTGACTGCCGTTTAGCGTGGCATGACTGATTGCAGCGGTACATATGCCAAAAGGGAAGGGAAGGCCATCAGGAGAGCAAAGCGTCCGCCGCATGGATGCGGCGGTCGAGGCTACAGGGATGTATTTACGCCGCCTTTGCGATCTGATGACCTTCCCTGAACCAGACTCACATCCCGGCAGCGATCAAGCAAAGTCATCAATTTACGCGTTCCATTAATCATCACCGGGATAAACGGTATTATCCTTCAACACCGCTCTTCATCCCTTGCTGCATCAAAGCACCTCTCTTAATTCGCGACACATTCTGCTTATGACCGGCTTTTGCTTTTTGCTGATTTCTTATGCCATTACGCCAGCATATTTCGCTGCCTGAACGTCATAACGCACGGGGAATCGTTCAGATATTCAACATTTACCGACAACTTTAAGACGTTTTTTAACGGTGATAATCACTGTCATCAGGCGCTATTGCCAGAGAATCACACGGCATTGCGCGCTTTATCACCTTTTTAAATTTTGGCTTAGCGTGCAAACACTGTTTTTTATCGTTGCTTGCACTTACTCACACTCTGTGTAAATAACCCCACGTTGTATTGACGTTCATTGCAACTGTTGACAAATTGATGCGTCAATAAGATGCAGAGACGGCCAGCGCTGGCAGGTTCCACGGCGTCAGCGCTACAACAATAACCGCTCGCATTTTGGTCATTACATAACTGACCTGCCCGAACCGCATAAAAAAATCAGAGGTCGGGCGACGCACACAACATCACATCACAATGGAGCAAAACATGATCAACTCCCTGGCCAAATCCAGGATGCTGAAGGTCGGTCTTAGCCTGATTGCTATGACCGTGGCCGCGGGCGTTCAGGCGAAAACCCTCGTTTACTGTTCAGAAGGTTCGCCGGAAGGCTTCAACCCGCAGCTGTTCACATCCGGCACCACTTACGATGCCAGCTCAGTACCGATCTACAACCGTCTGGTTGAATTCAAAACCGGTACCACTGAGCTGCAGCCGGGCCTGGCAGAAAAATGGGACGTCAGCGAAGATGGTAAAACCTATACCTTCCATCTGCGTCATGGCGTGAAGTGGCAAACCACCAAAGACTTCAAGCCGACCCGCACCTTCAACGCTGATGACGTCGTGTTCTCCTTCGAGCGCCAGCTCGATAAAAACAACAAGTACCATGGTGTCTCTGGCGGCAGCTACGAATACTTCGAAGGCATGGACATGCCGAAGCTGATCGCCAAAATCGAAAAAGTGGATGACTACACCGTACGCTTCACGCTGACCCGTCCGGAAGCGCCGTTCCTCGCCGACCTTGGCATGGACTTCGCATCAATCCTGTCGAAAGAGTACGCCGACAACATGCTGAAAGCCGGCACGCCAGAAAAACTGGACCTCAATCCGGTGGGTACCGGTCCGTTCGTGCTGCAGCAGTACCAGAAAGACTCACGTATTCTGTACAAAGCCAACCCGGACTTCTGGGGCACCAAGCCAAAAATCGATCGCCTGGTGTTCTCCATCACGCCAGATGCTTCAGTGCGCTACGCCAAACTGCAAAAAGGCGAGTGTCAGGTGATGCCGTATCCCAACCCGGCTGATATCGCCAGCATGAAGAAAGACACCAAAATCAACCTGATGGAACAGCCAGGGCTGAACGTCGGTTACCTGTCTTTCAACACCGAGAAAAAACCGCTGGATAACGTCAAAGTGCGTCAGGCACTGACCATGGCGGTGAACAAACAAGCGATCATTGATGCGGTCTATCAGGGCGCCGGTCAGGCAGCGAAAAACCTGATCCCACCAACCATGTGGGGCTACAACAATGACGTCAAAGACTACGCTTACGATCCGGCCAAAGCCAAAGAGCTGCTGAAAGAAGCGGGCATGCCGGATGGCTTCAGCATTGACCTGTGGGCGATGCCGGTACAGCGTCCGTACAACCCGAACGCCCGTCGCATGGCGGAAATGGTTCAGGCTGACTGGGCGAAAATCGGCGTGAAAGCCAAAATCGTTACCTTCGAGTGGGGCGAGTACCTGAAGCGTGCTAAAGCCGGTGAACACCAGACCGTGATGATGGGCTGGACCGGTGATAACGGGGATCCGGATAACTTCTTCGCCACCCTGTTCAGCTGCGCGGCAGCGAAAGACGGTTCCAACTACTCACGCTGGTGCTACAAGCCGTTTGAAGATCTGATTCAGCCAGCGCGTGCTGAAGCCGATCACAACAAACGTATTGAGCTCTATAAGCAGGCGCAGGTGGTGATGCACGACCAGGCGCCAGCACTGATCATCGCGCACTCAACCGTGTACGAGCCAGTGAGCAAGAAAGTGAGTGGCTATGTGGTTGATCCATTAGGTAAACATCACTTCGAAAACGTCGACATCCAGGAATAACCTTTCGGATTATCGCGGTCAGGGCCAGCATGGCTGGCCCTCGGGCGGCACCTTCGCCGCCCGTACTCCGCACTTTATTTCCGGCTAATTTCTTATAAACCCTCAATACCTTGCGCTGATGCAGCGTGAAGTATGACGGGGATTTTGAAGCGCTTCTTGCGTCGCGTCCGGCTATGCCGGCTGCGGATTGTGAGCAATGTAGTCCATGGCGTTAGCGCCACGGAAAATGACTGAGAATCCGGCTTATGCTGCAATTCATACTCCGACGTCTGGGCCTTGTCATCCCGACGTTCATCGGTATTACATTATTGACCTTTGCCTTCGTTCACCTGATCCCCGGCGACCCGGTGCTGATCATGGCCGGTGAACGCGGCATCTCCCCCGAACGTCATGCGCAGCTGATGGCCCAGTTTGGTCTCGATCAGCCGATGTGGAAACAGTACATCACTTACATCAACGGCGTGCTGCATGGCGACCTCGGCATCTCGCTGAAAAGCCGCATCCCGGTGTGGGATGAGTTCGTGCCGCGCTTTAAAGCCACGCTTGAGCTGGGCATTTGCGCCATGATCTTCGCCGTTGCCGTGGGTATTCCGGTCGGCGTGCTGGCGGCGGTGAAACGCGGCTCAATTTTCGATCACACCGCCGTGGGCATCTCGCTGACCGGCTACTCAATGCCGATCTTCTGGTGGGGCATCATGCTGATCATGCTGGTGTCGGTGCAGCTCAACCTGACGCCGGTCTCCGGCCGCGTCAGCGACACCATCTTCCTTGACGACAGCCATCCGCTCACCGGCTTTATGCTGATTGATACGCTGCTGTGGGGCGAAGAGGGTGATTTCAAAGATGCGGTGATGCACATGATCCTGCCGGCCATCGTGCTGGGCACCATTCCGCTGGCGGTGATTGTGCGTATGACGCGCTCCTCGATGCTGGAAGTGCTGGGTGAAGATTACATCCGCACCGCGCGCGCCAAAGGCCTGACGCGCATGCGCGTGATCGTGGTGCATGCGCTGCGTAACGCCATGCTGCCGGTGGTCACGGTGATCGGTCTGCAGGTGGGCACGCTGCTGGCGGGCGCCATCCTCACCGAAACCATCTTCTCCTGGCCGGGACTCGGCCGCTGGCTGATCGAAGCACTGCAGCGCCGTGATTATCCGGTGGTGCAGGGCGGCGTGCTGCTGGTGGCAATCCTGATCATTCTGGTCAACCTGCTGGTTGATTTGTTGTACGGCGTGGTGAATCCGCGCATCCGTCATAAGAAATAAGGGGGAATCATGTCTGCTGTTGATCCCGCAAGCGTCACCGCTGCACCGAAGCCGATGACCCCGATTCAGGAATTCTGGCACTATTTTAAACGTAACAAAGGCGCGGTTATCGGCCTGGTTTACATCATTCTGATGCTGCTGATCGCCATCTTCGCCGATGTGCTGGCACCGCATGCCCCGGCTGAGCAGTTCCGCGATGCGCTGTTGCACCCGCCGGTGTGGCAGGAGGGCGGCAGCTGGAAATTTATTCTGGGCACCGATGACGTCGGCCGTGACATCCTGTCGCGCCTGATGTTTGGTGCGCGCCTGTCGCTGCTGGTGGGCTGCATGGTGGTGGTGCTGTCGCTGATTCTGGGGGTGATTTTCGGTCTGATGGCCGGTTATCTCGGCGGCGTGGTGGATGCAGTGATCATGCGCCTCGTCGATATCATGCTGGCGCTGCCAAGCCTGCTGCTGGCGCTGGTGCTGGTGGCCATCTTTGGCCCGTCGATTGTCAACGCCTCGCTGGCGATCACCTTCGTCGCGCTGCCGCACTACATTCGCCTGACGCGCGCAGCGGTGCTGGTGGAAGTCAATCGCGACTACGTAACCGCCTCCAGCGTGGCCGGTGCCGGTACGCTGCGCCAGATGTTCATCAATATTCTGCCTAACTGCCTGGCACCGCTGATCGTGCAGGCGTCGTTAGGTTTCTCCAACGCCATCCTGGATATGGCCGCGTTGGGCTTTCTCGGTATGGGGGCGCAGCCGCCGACGCCGGAGTGGGGCACCATGCTCTCCGACGTGTTGCAGTATGCGCAGAGTGCCTGGTGGGTCGTGACCTTCCCCGGAGTGGTCATCCTGCTGACGGTTCTGGCCTTTAACCTCATGGGCGATGGTTTGCGTGATGCACTCGACCCGAAACTCAAGCAGTAAAGAGGCACCGAGATGGCGTTATTAAATGTAGAAAAACTGTCGGTGCATTTCGGCGACGAAAAGGCACCGTTCCGTGCGGTTGACCGCATCAGCTACCAGGTAGAACAGGGCCAGGTCGTCGGGATTGTCGGCGAGTCCGGCTCCGGTAAATCGGTCAGCTCGCTGGCGATCATGGGGCTGATTGACTATCCCGGCCGCGTGAAAGCGGAGAAGCTGGAGTTCAATCAGCGCGACCTGCAGCGCATCTCCGAAAAAGAGCGCCGCCAGCTGGTGGGCGCAGAAGTGGCGATGATCTTCCAGGACCCGATGACCAGCCTCAACCCGTGTTACACCGTGGGCTACCAGATCATGGAAGCGCTGAAGGTGCATCAGGGCGGCAGCAAGCGCACGCGGCGTCAGCGTGCCATCGACCTGCTGGAGCAGGTGGGCATTCCCGATCCGGCGTCGCGGCTTGATGTCTATCCGCATCAGCTGTCTGGCGGCATGAGCCAGCGCGTGATGATCGCCATGGCCATTGCCTGTAAGCCGAAGCTGCTGATTGCCGATGAGCCAACCACGGCGCTCGACGTAACCATTCAGGCGCAAATCATCGAACTGCTGCTGGAGTTACAGAAGCAGGAGAACATGGCGCTGATCCTGATTACGCACGATCTGGCGCTGGTGGCCGAAGCGGCGCAGCACATCATCGTGATGTACGCCGGTCAGGTGGTGGAAAGCGGCAAAGCGGTGGATATCTTCAAAGCGCCGCGTCACCCGTATACGCAGGCGCTGCTGCGTGCGCTGCCGGAGTTTGCCGCCGACAAAGCGCGGCTGGCGTCGCTGCCGGGCGTGGTACCGGGCAAGTATGACCGCCCTAACGGCTGTCTGCTCAATCCGCGCTGCCCGTACGTGACCGACCGCTGCCGTACTGAAGAACCTGAGCTGCGCGATATTCCGGGCCGCCAGTCCAAATGTCACTTCCCACTGGATGATGCCGGGAGACCGACTTATGAGTCTTGATAACACGAAGCAGGATTACCTGCTGCAGGCGATTGACCTGAAAAAACACTATCCGGTGAAAAAGGGTCTGTTCGGCCAGGAGCGCCTGGTGAAGGCGCTGGACGGCGTCTCCTTTAACCTCGAGCGTGGCAAAACGCTGGCGGTGGTGGGCGAATCCGGCTGCGGTAAATCCACGCTGGGTCGCCTGCTGACAATGATTGAAACGCCGACCGCCGGCGAGTTGTACTGGCACGGGCAGGATCTGCTGAAACACGATCCGCAGGCGCAAAAGCTGCGCCGGCAGAAAATCCAGATTGTGTTCCAGAACCCGTATGGCTCGCTCAATCCGCGTAAGAAAATCAGCCAGATTCTGGAAGAGCCGCTGGTGATCAATACCGCGCTGAGCAAAGCGGAACGGCGGGAAAAAACGCTGGAGATGATGGCTAAAGTGGGCCTGAAAACTGAGCACTACGATCGCTATCCGCACATGTTCTCCGGCGGTCAGCGCCAGCGTATCGCTATTGCACGCGGCCTGATGCTCGATCCCGACGTGCTGATTGCCGATGAGCCGGTCTCGGCGCTCGACGTCTCGGTGCGCGCTCAGGTGCTCAACCTGATGATGGATTTACAGCAGGATCTCGGCCTGTCCTATGTGTTCATCTCGCATGACCTGTCGGTGGTGGAGCACATCGCCGACGAGGTGATGGTGATGTACCTCGGACGCTGTGTGGAAAAGGGCAGCAAAGAGGCGATCTTCAGCAACCCGCGCCATCCGTATACTCAGGCGCTGCTGTCGGCCACGCCACGCCTCAATCCGGACGAACGCCGCGAGCGCATCAAACTGACCGGTGAGCTGCCGAGCCCGCTGAATCCGCCGCCGGGTTGTGCGTTCAACGCACGCTGCCGCCGTCGTTTCGGTACCTGCGTGCAGCTGCAGCCGAAACTGAAGCAGTATGGTGAGCAGCAAATCGCCTGCTTCGCCGTCGACCAGGATGAGAATCAGCCGGTGGCGACGCCGTAATTACGGCCAGCCAGTGCGAAAGGCTCCTGCGGGAGCCTTTGTTATTGGTGGCCTGATACATGAGTAAAATTAACCTGACGTGTCTTAATCGCCTGCGATGGCAGAAATGTATTACGCGACTGAATCTTTAAATCGCTGGTCCTGAACCACAGCGAAAAGGTTAAGGCAAATTCTGAATCCGTGCCGCATTGTGTGAGCGCCGTCACGGCCAGAGATAACTGCACATTTCAATAGTAAGTTGTTTATTATCAGTGTATTAGCTTAATTATCTTCCGGCTGCTATTTCCGTTAATCGATTTTTATTAATCCTGCTCAATTAATCAGTGCATGCTTTTTGCATCTGTATATTTTCAATCTTTCAGATAAAACTCTTTTGTCGAATCTGCGGTTTTAATAATCAGAATTCTCTCACCGTGTCTTAACGTGTGTGTTATATTCGCGGAAATTACCCCTCCGCTTTAACAGGCTCTGATCATGAAGAACTACGACGATCTGCAGCGTTTCCAGGAAAAAACGCAAACGCTGGACATTGCTTTTAAGGATATGTCCGGGCAATCGCTGGAAGCCGATCACAGCCAGTGGGCGATCATCCGTCAGCTGGCGACGGATGATGAGCCGGAGCTGGGTAGCGGCCAGCGCGTCGATCTGCCGCAGCCGCAGCCAATTCGCGGCGATGAGTTTGTCGCGCCGCCGCAGGCTCTCAATCCGGCGCCCGTCGCCCGCAGTGAAAAGGCATCGCTGCTGCAGAGCCTCGCCGCCAGCGCGCCGGCACCCGACACAGAAACACCGCGCAGCGCGTTATTCCCGCCAGCAAGCAGCGCGCCCACTGCCGCGTCCGTGTCGTCGCTGGCACCGGCAGCCACGCACGTAGCGCGTCAGGCGGCCACTTCACTGTTCCCACCGCCGCCGGTCAGCGCGCCGGTTGCTGAACAGGCTGTTGCCCCTGCTGCCGCAGCACCGGCCACTGCGCCCGCCGTGGCGCAGCCGGAGCCTGCTACGCCCTCGCGCTTTGGCGCACTGTTCCGCTCACGTGCGGCGGAACCGGTTCATTTATCTAAAGAAACACTGCTCAAACCGTTACTGGAGAAGATCGCGCTATGCCATTAGTTTGTGTGTGCTCGCCAAAAGGGGGAGTAGGAAAAACCACCATGGCGGCCAACCTGGCCTGGAGTCTGGCGCGTGCCGGCAGCAAAGTGCTGGCGATCGATTTTGACGTACAAAATGCGCTGCGCCTGCATTTTGGCGTACCGCTGCACGACAGCCGCGGCTTTGTGGCGCGCTCGGAAGAGCAGGCTGACTGGAGTCAGTCGATCCTCACCACCGGCAGCAACATCTTTGTCATGCCTTACGGTGAGGTGACTGAAGCGCAGCGTGAGCGCTTCGAACACAACCTGGCGCACGATGCCCATTTCTTAAAACGCGGCCTGGATACCGTCCTGAATTATCCGGGTCTGGTAATTATTGCAGATTTTCCGCCGGGACCCGGTCCGGCGCTGAAAGCCATGCAGGCGCTGGCCGATATGCATTTAGTGGTGATGCTGGCGGATACCGCCTCGGTGGCGCTGCTGCCGCAAATTGAAAACCATCGCATGATTGGCCAGCCATTAAATAATCAGCACGGTCATTATTTCGTGCTCAACCAAAGTGATAATCGCCGGAATATCAGCCGTGAAGTGACCGCATTTATGCAGCAGCGGCTGGGCGATAATTTACTCGGCGTGGTGCACCGCGATGAAAGCGTGGCTGAGGCCAATGCCTCGCAGCAGTCAATCTATGATTTCAGCCCGGCTTCAGCAGCGGCGTTTGATATTGAACTGGTGGCAAAACGGGTGGCGAATATCCTGAATATCAACGTAGGCAACGGCGAAGTTCAGGCACCGATCCGCAGTCATTATTAACAAGCCCGGCCGCCAGCGGCCTGGTTCAAATAATAACAACACAGCTTCTTCAGGGTGAATCATGAGTAAACTCGGGTTTTACCTGCTGCTGCTGGTGCTTGCACCGGTCGCTGCGGTAATCGTCATCACGCCTATGGACAGCCAGAAACAGTATATTTTTGGTTTGATCAGTATTGGCATGATGTTTTTACTGGGCTTCAGTAAAAGCCGTAAAATAACCATTGTGATGGTTTTTCTTTCCGCGCTGATGTCGACCCGATATATCTGGTGGCGCACCACGGAAACGCTGCAATTTAATTCCGAAATTGAAGCGATTCTCGGTATCGGCTTATATCTGGCCGAGCTGTACGTGTGGCTGATCTTAATTCTCGGCTTCCTGCAAACCAGCTGGCCATTAAAACGCACCATCGAACCGCTGCCGGATGATACCCGCTTGTGGCCGACGGTCGATGTCTACGTGCCGACCTATAACGAAAGCCTCGACGTAGTGCGGGATACCGTGCTGGCGGCGCAGTGTATCGACTACCCGCGCGATAAGATCAAAGTTTACCTGCTGGATGATGGCAAACGCAGCGAGTTCGCGGTATTTGCCGCCGATGTTGGCGTCGGCTATATCACCCGCGACGATAACCGCCACGCCAAAGCCGGCAACCTCAATCACGCCATGAAAATCACCAAAGGCGAGCTGATTTGCGTGTTTGACTGCGACCACGTGGCGACGCGCACGTTCCTGCAGGCCACCGTCGGTCCGTTCCTGAAAGATCCGAAGCTGGCGCTGCTGCAGACGCCGCACTACTTTTACTCGCCGGATCCGTTCGAACGTAACCTGCGCGCCGCGCGCAGCATCCCGAATGAGGGCTCGCTGTTTTACGGCCCGGTGCAGCAGGGCAACGACAACTGGAACGCCACGTTCTTCTGCGGCTCCTGTGCGGTGATCCGCCGCAGCGCGCTGGAACAGATTGGCGGCTTCGCGGTGGAAACCGTCACCGAGGACGCACATACCGCGCTGAAAATGCAGCGTCTCGGCTGGGGTTCGGCGTTCCTGGCAATTCCGCTGGCGGCGGGTCTGGCGACCGAACGTCTGGGTCTGCACGTGATTCAGCGTACCCGCTGGGCGCGCGGCATGACGCAGATTTTCCGTGTCGATAATCCGCTGCTGGGCCGTGGGCTTAAGTGGCAGCAGCGTCTGTGCTATCTCAACGCCATGCTGCACTTCCAGTTTGGCCTGCCGCGCGTGGCGTTCCTCACTGCGCCGCTGGCTTACCTGCTGTTTAACCTGAATATTATCCACTCGTCGGCGTCACTCATCTTCGCTTACGTACTACCGCATCTGGTGATGTCGCTGTACGTTAACTCACGCATGAACGGCAAATTCCGCTACACCTTCTGGGGTGAAATCTACGAAACCGTGATGTGCTTCCACCTGGTGATTCCGACGCTGCTGACCCTGCTGTCGCCAAAGCACGGCAAATTCAACGTGACGGATAAAGGTGGTCTGCTGGACCAGGGCTTCTTTGACTTCCACATCGTGCGGCCTCACGTCATCGTTGCCGCGCTGCTGTCGATTGGCATCGTGGCCGGCGTGGTGCGCGCCGTGGCGCATGATTACTTCGGGGTGGACCCGTATGTGATTGCGCTCAACGTCGGCTGGGCGGTGTTCAGCCTGATCATCCTGATGGCGGCGATTGCCGTGGCGCGTGAAACCAAACAGGTGCGTAAAACCATTCGTATCGAGGTGCAGATCCCGGCGGTGATTCACTATGCCAGCGGCATCTCTTCGCGCACGCAAACCAGCGATCTGTCGATGGGCGGCGCGCAGCTGGATGCGCCGGACAACCGGCATGAGCACGATGAAATCGAAGAGATCGATCTGCTGCTGAAATCGGGTGCCATCACCATTCCGGTGAGCAAGATCTCCGGTGATGAGGAGACCATTCGCCTGCGCTTTGGCGCGATGCCGCTGGCGCGCCGCCGTGAACTGGTGCGCGTGGTGCTGGCGCGGGCCGATGCGTGGATCCAGCCGGAATATAAGCAGGACAATCCGCTGGTGTCGCTCGGCACCATCATCCGTACCGTCTTTGAGCTGTTCTGGCTGAGCTGGAAAGATCGCCGTGAGGCGCGCAAGCGTGATGGCCAGGCAACGGCCAAAGAGGACAGCGCAGCATGAAAACATTGACGTACACGCTGCTGGCCAGCGCGCTGACCACCACGCTGCTGCTCGCCCCTGCCCTGGCAGAGACGTCGGCGGTAACCCAGGACAGCGCCGCGCTCTCCGACGTACCGCCGCCGCAGGGGCTGGATGGCAGTGCCGATCCGCAGCTGAAGCAGGCCGCGGGCGACGCGCCGTACACACCGGGCGCTGCCGCGCCGCAGCAGGAAAACACTGCGCCAGCACAGCCAGCAGCATCGGCTGCGCCTGTACAGTCAGCACCGCCAGCAGAGTCAGCAACGCCAGCAGCATCGGCGGCGCCTGACATCGTCATACCGCAGGTGGCTGCAGAGGCACCGGCTGCCGCTGAGCCCGCTGGCGCGCTGTTAAACCAGCCGGTGAGTAGCACCATTTCGGTGGCGCAGATGGGACAGCCGCGCGGCATCACCCTGACCGGCGGCCAGCTGCAGTCCGGTATTCTGTTTACCCTGCCGGGTGATGAGGTGATCACTAATGCGCGGCTCAACCTGTCGCTGCGCGTCTCTGCCGCGCTGGCGGCGCGCAACACGTCGCTGCAGCTGATGCTCAACGGCCAGCCGCTCGGCACGCTGCCGCTGGGTGCCAGCGACAGCGACGTCAGCGACTATCAGCTGGATATTCCGGCGGCGATGGTGGTTTCCAGTAATAACCTCAGCTTTAAAATTAACGATGCCGACAAGTTGCTGTGCGAAAAAGAGAGCGCGCAGCAGTATCAGGTCACCATTCTGCCGAAAACCACGCTCAGCCTTGAAGGCCAGCAGCTCAACATTGGCACCAGCCTGCGCAACTTCCCGCGTCCGTTTATTGATGTGCAGCGCATGACGCCCGCCAGCGTGACCTTTGGTTTTGCCGCTAACGTTTCGCCGGATAGCGTCAGCGCCGCCGCGCTGGTGGCTTCCTGGCTCGGCATTCAGTCGGATTACCGTGGCATCCGTTTCCCGGTGGTGCGCGGCGATCTGCCCGAGCACAACGGTATCCTGATCGGCCATCCGGGTGACAAAATCGGCAGCGTGACGCTGCCCGCAGCCCGTGGTCCGCTGCTGCAGGTGATCGATAACCCCAACAATCCGGTGTACAAACTGCTGCTGGTGGTCGGTGCGGATGATACCCAGCTGCGCCAGGCGGCCAACCGCCTGACCACGCAGCCGCTGGCCACCGATGCCAGCAGCCTGAACGTACCGCCGCAGCCGATTGGCACGCGCAAACCGTACGACGCACCGCGCTGGATCAACACCAGCCGCCCGGTGCGTCTCAGCGAGCTGCTGCGTAAAGATCAGAGCCTGACCACCACCGGTATCTGGCACGATGCGCTGCGGGTTAACTTCCGCGCGGCGCCGGATCTGTTCCTGTGGGACGGCGACGCGATTCCGGTCAATCTGCACTACCGTTTCCCGTCCGAAAGCTGGATCGATGAAAACAATTCGTTCCTCAACGTCACGCTGAACGGCACTTTCCTGCGCAACCTGACGGTGAATAAAGTCGGGCTGCTGGAGAGCGCCTGGCACCGGCTGGGCGGGGATGCACGCCAGGAGCAGTACACGCTGAAGCTGGAGCCATACCTGATTTACGGCGACAACCAGCTGGCGCTCTACTTCAACATCAAGCCAAAGGCGGATGCGCCGTGCGGCGTGCTGCTCAACAACAACATCAAGAGCCGTATCGAAGAGGATTCGTGGATCGATCTGAGCCACACGCGCCACTTCACCATGCTGCCGAACCTGTCGTACTTCGTCGGTGCTTCGTTCCCGTTCTCGCGGCTGGCGGATTTTTCGCAAACCACGCTGCTGCTGCCGGAGGCGCCGGGTGATGCCGAGATCGCGACGCTGCTGGACATGGCCGCGCGCGCCGGTAACGCCACCGGCGTGCCGCTGGTGCAGAACCAGGTGTTATTTGGCCTGCCGAACGGTGGCACCAATCTGACGCGCCTGCAGCACAGCGATGTGCTGGCAGTGAGCACCATGCAGCACAGCGCCTTCACGCAGCAGATGCTGGCTGGCACCGCTTACCAGACCAGCGGCAACACGCTGGGCGTCAAAGAGCCGACCACCGTCGATAAGCTGCGCGGCTGGCTGACCGGTGACTGGTCTCGCCAGCAGCTGGATGCCGATCGCTACTTCTCCTCAAATGAAGCGTGGCGCGGCTTTGTCAGCTATCGCTCACCGTGGAGCGCCGATCGTCTGGTAGTGATGACGGTCGCCACCAGCGATCAGCAGCTGCTGCGTTTGCACGATGATTTGAATTCGGCGCGCATCAACGCCGGCATCCGCGGTGATACCGCCATCATCACCGATGAGAATGGCATCCGCAGCTTCCGCGTCGGGCCGCAGTTCCCGAGCGGTGAAATGCCGTGGTACATGATGGTGGTGTGGTATGCCAACCAGCACTCGGTACTGATGGCGCTGGCGGCGCTGCTGCTGTCGGCGCTGATCGGCAGTGCGGCCTGGGTGATGCTGAAGCGTCATGCGTGGCGCCGTCTCCACCCGAAAGACGATAGTCACTCCGGCCGGAAGTAAGGATAAAAATAATGAAAAAACAGCTGATAAGTGCCGGTATTCGTCAGGCGTTGCTGCTGGGCGGCGCGCTGGCCTTCTCACAGCCGCTGCTGGCGGCGGAGAGCACCAATCCGGCGTTACAGGCACTGTTCGACCAGGCGGCCTACTGGCATCAGAAAGCGCATGACGATCTGGCGAAAGCCTCGCTGCAAAAGATCCTGATGGTGGAGCCGAACAATACTCAGGCGCTGTATCTGCTGGCGCTCTATTCACAGCAAAGCGGCAGCGCGGCCGATGCGGCACAGTGGCGCGCCCGCCTGAGTGCGGTATCGCCCAACGATCCGCATCTGACGGAACTGGACAACGCCCGGCAGCTGCAGAGCATTCCGCAGGCGCAGCTGTCGCTGGCGCGTCAGCAGGCGCGCAGCGGTAACATCGCCGCCGCGCTGCAAACCTGGCGCAATACCTTCAGCGGCAACGAGCCGCCACCGAGCGTGGCGGCAGAATATTATCTGACCATGGCCGGCGACCGCACGCTGCTGCCCCAGGCGGTGGAGGCGCTGCGGCAGTTTGCCGCCGACCATCCGCAGGATACCGGCGCTCAGCTGGCGCTGGGCAAAGCGCTGACCTATCAGGAAGCGACGCGCCGCCAGGGTATTGATGTGCTGGCCAGCATGGCGGACGGTAATAAAGAGGCCGATCGCTCGCTGCGTCAGGCGCTGCTGTGGCTGGCGCCGCAGGCGTCGGACGCCGCGCTGTACCAGACCTGGCAGCAGCGCCATCCGCAGGACAGTGCAGTGGTGGATTACTACCGCAAAAACGTCGGTGGCGCGGAGAAGGGCGCGGGCTTTAGCGCGCTGAACAGCGGCGACGTCAGTGGTGCGCAGAACAACTTTGAAAAAGTGCTGCAGGCCAACCCGCAGGACGCCGATGCACTGGCCGGTATGGGCTACGTGGCGCAGCGCGCCGGACGCTACGCCGAAGCCGCCGATTATCTGACGCGCGCCGCACAGCTGGGCGGCGATCAGAGCCAGCAGCGTCAGCAGCAGGCGGCCGACGCCCGCTTTTACGCGCAGCTGGCGAATGCCCAGCAGGCGCTGAAAAACGGTGACAGCGCGCAGGCGCTGGCGCTGAGTGAGCCGCTGACGCAGGCCGAGGGCGAAAAAGGCATATCGGCGAAGCTGTTCCGCGCTGATGTGCTGCGCCGCAGCAATCAGCTGCAGCAGGCGGAGCAAACCTACCGGGCCATTCTGCAGGGCGATGCCGATAACCGCAGCGCCAAAGAGGGGCTGTTTTATGTGCTGCGCCAGCAAAACCGCAGCGCCGAAGCCAATACCCTGCTGGCATCATTGCCCGACAGCGTGCGCCAGAGCGTGGCACCGCGCGGTAACAGCAGCGATCCGCTGCGTGCGCAGGCAAAACGCGAACTGGCGGCAGGCAACCGCAGTGCGGCCATTGCCACGCTGAACAGCGCCATTCAGCGCTATCCCAGCGACGGCTGGCTGCGACTCGATCTGGCGCGCATCTACCGCGCGCAGGGCGATAATTTACTGGCCGCCAACGTCATGCAGCCGACCCTGCGCAGCGGTGCCAGCACCAGCGAGCTGTATGCCGGTGCGCTCAACGCCAGCGAGAGCGGTGCCTGGCAGCAGGCCAGCCAGCTGCTGGCGCGCATTCCCAACGGCAGCAAGAACAGCGAGATGCGCGAACTGGCGCAGCGCGTGAATTTCAATCTGCAAATGGCCACCGCCGATCGCTATCTGGCGCAGGGCTCTGACGCGGCGGCGGCCAATACGCTGCGCGCGCTGGCCGCCACGCCGCCAGCCAATCCGGTCGATGCCGGTAATCTGGCGCAGAAACTGGCCAAAGCCGGCGATCTCACCACGGCGGTGACGGTGGTGCGCGGCAACATGCAGCGCGGCGTGCAGGGCAACGCGGGAGATTACGCCGCGCAGGTGGCGGTGCTGAATCAGGCCGGGCTGACGACCGAAGCACAGAGCTTCCTCAGCAGTCCGGAGCTGCAGGCGCGCAGTACGCCCACGCAGCTGGCCGGCATCCGCAACGGTTATCTCATCAATGAAGTCGATCGCCTGCGCGAGCAGAAGCAGTACGCCGCCGCCTATGACAAGCTGGTGGGTGCGCTGCAGCACGATCCGCAGAACCGCGATCTGATGTTTGCCATGGCGCGTCTGTATCAGTCCGGCAAGATGAACAAAGAAGCGGGCGTGGTGTATGACTATCTGCTGACGCAGGATACGCCCACTCAGGATGCGCGCACCGGTGCTATTGATGTGGCGCTGGCGCAGAACGACGTCGACAAAGCGAACACCTTAACCCGCGGCCTGCGCAATGAGCAGACGCCGGATCGCCTGTTACTGCTGGCACGCGTGGCGGAAGCCAACGGCGAGCACAGCCAGGCGATGAACTACCTGCGCAGCGCGCGCGGTCAGCTAATTGGTCTGCAGGGCGCACAGAGCGGCAGCGTGCCGACCGTCGGCGGCCTGGCGCTGGCGGACAATCCGTTTATCAACCGCAGCACCTCGCCGGTGTCCGGTTCGCCTTCCAGCTATGGCACAGTGATGCCGTGGCAAACGGCGCCGGCCACCAGCAGCAGTGCGCAGGATGTCACGCTGGCGAGCACCACGCCGGCGGTCCGGCAGAGCCAGACGCTGCGCCAGATTGACGAGATGATGGACAATCTGCAGGAGAAAACCGGCACCTGGGTGCAGGGACAGATGCAGGTGCGCGGACGCGACGGCGAATCGGGGCTCAGCAAGCTGACCGAAGCCAAAGCGCCGCTGACCTTCTCGACCGTGCCGTTCGGCGAGTCGCGCTTCGACTTTACTATGACGCCGGTGTCGCTCACCGCTGGCAGTGCGGCCGGTGATGCGTGGCGTCGCTTCGGCAGCAACGCGCTGGTGCAGGGCAATGTGGTGGCATCCGGCGCGGCCAAAATAGACGACACGCCGTCTTCGTCGACCGATTCGCAAAAGGCCACCGGCGTGGAACTGAATATGGCGCTGAAGGGCGACAGCTATAAGATCGATCTCGGCAGCACGCCGCTCGGCCAGGATCTCAGTACGCTGGTGGGCGGCGTGCAGTGGTCGCCGAAGCTGACCGATTTCCTGACGCTGATCCTCACCGGTGAACGCCGCGCCATGACCGACAGCCTGCTGTCGTACGTTGGCGTGGAGGACAAGACCAGCGGCAAGCGCTGGGGGCGCGTCACCAAAAACGGCGGCAACGCCATGCTGAGCTTCGATAACGGCGACGCGGGTTTCTACGTCGGCGGCGGCGCTTACAGCTATCTGGGCGAGAACGTGGCGAGCAACAACAGCGTGCAGGCCACGGCGGGCGCTTACGTGCGGCCTTACCACTACGACGACCGCGAGCTGAAGGTCGGCATGAGCCTGTCGTGGATGGATTTCTCCAAAAACCTGAGTTACTTCAGCTACGGTCAGGGCGGCTATTTCAGTCCGCAGAATTATGCCGCGGTGTCGTTCCCTGTCGACTTCAGCCGCAAGTTTGATGATCTGAAAGTCAACGTTGGCGGTTCGGTCGGCTATCAGTCGTACAGCCAGGACAAGAGCGCGTATTTCCCCAACGATCCGTCGCTGCAGTCCCAGCTGCAAAGCCTCGCCGATCAGGGCTTTGTCAAAAGCGCCTATTACAGCGGTGAGAGCAAAAACGGCATCGGCTATAACCTGCACGCCGGTGCCGATTATAAGATTAATAAAGATGTCACCATCGGCGGCCAGCTCGGCTATGACACCTTTGGCGATTACAACGAAAGCACAGCCAATCTGTACTTCCGTTATCTGTTTGGAGACAACTAATGAGTGAGCAACCGGGCGCACGCATCAGCCATCCGTATCAGCCGGGCTGGTTTGATCTGGTCAGCGTGATGATTGAGAGCATGCTGGACAACGCTGGCGCGGAGGCGGAAGCCTTCCTTAACGGCGTGGGCGAATTGCTGGCAACGCGCTATCCTTTGCCGGAGGCGCGTACGGTGCAGGATCTGGAGCGCGAAATTAATCTTCAGCTGGCGCGCTTTAACTGGGGCTTTGTTCAGCTACAGCCGCAGCAGAACGCGATTATGCTTGAGCACCATGCCCTGCCGCAGGGCGACAGCCAGCTTGATGCAGAACGCTGGCAGCTGGCGCTGAGCGCAGTGCTGGCCGGCGTGTACGCGCAGTGGCTACGTGCGCAGGGTGGCAGCGCGGCGGTACCGCTGACGCTGGAAAAAATCGACGGCGGCACGCTGCATTATCGATACCAATAGGAAGCTGTGATGAGAGTGATGCGGTTCTGGCGTCAGTGGATGCTGTGTTTCATGGTGATATTTTTCAGTGCTCAGGCGGCCGCCGATGGCTGGAGCAGTTACAAAAGCCGCTTTATGAGCAGCGACGGCCGCATCAGCGATACGGCCAACAACAACGTCAGCCACACCGAAGGTCAGGGCTACGGCATGCTGCTGGCGGTGGCGTATAACGATCGCGCCACCTTTGATTTGCTGTGGCAGTGGACGCGTACCCATCTGCGCAATCCGCAGAATGACCTGTTCTACTGGCGCTATACGCCGGGCGCAGCCGATCCCATCGCCGATAAGAATGATGCCTCGGACGGGGATGTGCTGATCGCCTGGGCGCTGCAGCGCGCGGCACAGAAGTGGGGCGGTGATTATCAGCAGGCGTCGGATCGCATTCAGCGCGCGGTCATCAAGCTAACGGTGATCGACTACGCCGGCCGCAAGGTCATGCTGCCGGGTGCGCAGGGCTTCAATAAAACCAGCTATGTGGTGCTTAACCCTTCCTATTTCCTGTTCGCCGCATGGCAGGAGTTTGCGCAGCACAGCCATCTGCGCGTGTGGAACACGCTGATTGATGATGGCCTTGCGCTGCTGGGCGACATGCAGTTTGGCAAAACCGGCCTGCCGCTGGACTGGGTGGCGCTGAACGCCGATGGCTCCGTCGCGCCGGCGGTCGGCTATTCCAACCGCTTCAGCTATGACGCGATTCGTATTCCGCTGAATATCTGGTGGTACGATCCGCAAAGCCTGCGGCTGGTGCCCTTCCAGCGCGTCTGGCAGGGCTACGCGCGCGACACCACGCCAGCGTGGTTTGATGTGCTGGCCAACACCCCGGCACCTTACAATATGGAAGGTGGCCTGACCGCGGTGCGCGACCTGACGCTCAACCAAACCGGCTACCTCAGCGACCGCCTGGCGCCGGAGCAAAACTATTTCTCCGCCAGCCTGCAACTGCTGACCTGGCTGGCTTATCAGGAGAAGCGATAGCCTCTCTGTGCCGGACGGAATCAACCTTCCGTCCGGCCGATCACCATCAGGCCCGCCCGCCTGGCTTCAAACCGCTGTTCCAGCGTTTCACTCGATTCAAGACCTGTCTGTATTTCATTTCATTCCTGTACTGACCGCGCAGCTATTGCGCCCGATCAACACCATCAGCGCGTACTACACGCAATTTGTCATGCTAAAATGTATAGACAAAAGTGTATGATAAATGCAAACGGAACCGGAGTTTGAGTGGGATACCACCAAGGCGGAAACAAATTTCCGCAAGCATGGTGTCCGCTTTGAAGTTGCAGCCCGCGTGTTTGAGGATCCTTTCCACCTGTCGGTGCAGGATCGTTATGAAAATGGGGAATATCGCTGGCAAACCATTGGTAATGTTATGGGGCATGTGGTCATTCTGGTGGCCCATACGGTGCGCTTCGAAACAGATGTTGAGCGAATAAGGATTATCAGCGCACGCCATGCAACGCGTATTGAGAGGAGGCGCTATGAGCAAAGTCAGGTTTAAACGCAGTGAATTACCGCCGCTCACCGATAAGCAACAGGCGGAGCTGGATGCTTTGAGCCGGAAACAGGACAGCGACATCAAGTGTGATGATATTGCGCCGTTAGACGACAGTTTCTGGCAGGCTGCCGAACGGGGGCGTTTTTACCGCCCGGTAAAAACCCAGGCTTCGATCAGAATCGATGCGGATATTCTTGAGTGGTTAAAGGCGCCTGGCAAAGGTTACCAGACGCGCCTCAACGCGATCCTGCGAGCCGCGATGCTAAGAGAACTGCAGGGTAAATAGTGTGCTTATTTAAAATCCGCATACGGTTCCAGTGGCTGTGGTGGCATATCCATGTCGCCGTTCCAGCCGGCCATTGAGTAGCGCACATACAGCAGTCCGTGGCTTGGGGTGTAATCTTTCGCCTGCTGAATGTCCATGGCCAAACCCAGCGACCAGTGCGGCGTGATGCGCCGCTCTATCAACGCCTGCACGGTATAGCCGAAACCGCGTCCGGAACTGCTGTCCGATGACGGATTGCTGGCCAGCGTAAAGCCGGGATTCACCGGGTAGCGCGCCTGAGCGTCGGTGGTTGACTGTGACCACGACACCGAGCCGCCGAGTTCATACGACCAGTTTTCCGTGCGCTGACGCCAGGTCAGCGGCACCGCCAGCGAGAAGTAGCGCTGCGGGCTGTAATAGCCGCCCTGGCCAAAGGTGTAGTCGCTCAAATCTTTCTGATAGTGCCACAGCATACTGTTCAGGCCGATGGTGGCGCGCTGGTTGTCGCTATTGATCAGCTTGTAGTAGTAGCCTGCCATCAGCCGTTCGCGGCTGTTGTCCGCCACGTTTTCACCGCTGATTTGATGGGCGCTGAGATCGGCCCACACCCCGTGCGCGCCGCCCCGATCGTAACTCAGGCCGATGCCGCCGCCGGTCGCGACGACGCCGCCCCAGTTTCTGCCGCCGTTGGTGGCCGGATCGCGCGCGCCGGCGTAAGCCAGCAGCGAACTGGAGATCGGGCGACGTGAAGCGGTAAAGGTCACCCCGAGATCGTCGATGTCAGTTTTCCAGCTTACGCCGCCGACCCAGTTAGTGACGGTAAAACCGAGCGGCGTGGTGCCGATATCGGCTGACCAGCGATCGTTGTGCCAGCCGACGCCCAGCGCGGTGCCTTCGTCCCGCTGGGTGAAATCGCGCCGGCAGCCCCCGGCGTTGGCGTCGTTACAGCTGCCGAACAGTTCACTGTGGCTGCCATCCGTGGTGGAAAACGTCCCGGCAGACACCTGTACGTGATCGATGCGCACAAAGCTGCGGCCATCGACCAGCGGGGTTTCCGCCTGCAGCATGGTGGTATGGGCGGTAAAGTCAGAGGTGCCACCGTTGCCCTTATCGCGCGAGTAGTCCTGTTCCAGCGTCACAGTGGTGTCCTGCTGGCGATACAGGTCAGCGGCGTCGCTGCGAATGCTGCGCTTCAGCCAGTCGTCCTGTGCCTGCGTGCGCGTCAGCCGGGTATAGCGGGCGTTATCGTCTGGCAGCGCAGGGGTGATGCCGCTGGCGACCATCGCCGCGCGGTAATCCTGCTGTGCCAGCGCGGGCTGGCGCTGCTGTCTCTCCAGCCGCGCGGCATCACGCAGCACCAGCGCTTTTTCCTGTGACGGCGCGACAGCGGCGGCGCGGGTTTTCAGCGCGCTGAACAGCTGCTGCGCTTTGAAGAGATCGCCGCTGTTTTGCCAGGCGAGCGCCACGCGCCGGCCGCTGTTCAGGCTCTGCTGCGCCACGCTGTCTGGCAGGCTGTGCAGCGCTGCGCGCGCTTCGGTGGTGCGCTGCAGCGCCAGCAGCGCCTCGATGCGGCCGAGCGCGGCATCGTTGTTGCTGGCGTCCTGCTGCAGCACCTGCTGATAACCGGCCAGCGCTGTTGTGGCATCGCCTCGCTCCAGCGCCCAGTCGGCCAGCGTAATGTCGCGGCGCGGCGAGGCCGGCTGCTGTTGCAGCAAGCGGATGGCGGCGGCTTCATCACCGCGGGCGCGTAGCTCCCCGGCACGCCCGAACGCCTGGTTTTGCGCCAGGCGGTCCGCCAGTTCATGCATGTTGCTGTCCCAGCGGGCGGTGGGTAAACGGTGCAGCGTGGCCAGCGCGGCGGCATCGTCGTCGCCGGATGACTGCCACAGTGCCGTGGCATACAGCGCGGCTGGCTGCTGCGGCTGCTGGCGCACCATCGCGGCCATTACCGCCGCGCCTGCCTGGTTGTCACCGCTGCTGCGTAGCGCATTGGCCAGCCGCCAGGCCAGCCAGACATCATCCGGTCGCGCCTGAGCCGCCTCACGGTATTTCGCTACCGCCTGCGGCCATTGCTGCTGCTGCGCCAGCGTGTCTGCGTCGGCCAGCAGGCTCTCAATACGTAAATTGCTCAGGCGCTGCTGCGCCGTGCCATTGCTGCGGTCAAGGCGCAGCGCCTGCTGCCAGTACTGCCGGGCTAACGCGCTGTTTTTACGCGCCTGCGCCACATCACCGAGGCCGATGAGCGCCCAGCTGTCATTACTGTCGATAGCCTGCGCGCTGCGGTACTGCCGCTCAGCGCCGGATAAATCCCCCTGCTTCAGCGCCGCGTCGCCGCTGTCGATAGCCAGCCAGTAACGATTGGTCTGTAACAGGGACTGCCACTTGCCGATTTGCGTGCTGGCCTGGCCCGCCTGAATCGCTTTCTGTAGCCAGCTGATGGCGGCGGCGCGGTGACCGGCACGCGCCTGTGCCTGGCCCATGGCACCGAGCAGTTCGGCGTCGTCCGGATTGGCCTTCAGCGCCGCCTGTAATGCGCCGATTGCCGCTGCGCCGCCGCCAGCTTCGACCAGCGCCAGGCCGCGCATGCGCTGGCGGAAGGCCGGATCGGCCAGCATTTTTTGCTGACGCGCCAGCTCATCCGCTCCGCGCTGTTGCGCATCGCCGCTGGTGAACACCTGCAGATACTGCTGCAGGCTGGCAACGCTGCGCTCGCTCACCGGCTGGTTCTGGATCTGCTGCAGCCACAATTCAGACGCGGCATCGCGGCCGCCGTCGCGGTTGGCCAGCTGACGCAGCTGGGTCACCGCCTGATCCGGCTGATTGTTATCAAACGCCATGCGCGCCAGCTGTAGCTCGACGCCGATATTGCCCGGATAACGCTGCTCCAGCGCCTGCAACTGACGCCAGGCGAGCGGCTGCTGGCCCGGCAGGCGCGCCACCAGCCGCCAGTACTCCAGTTCGGTGTTTACATCGGGAAAGACGCCGTGAAACAGCGCATCCCACGCTGCTTTGGCCTCCGGCAGCCGTCCGGCGGTGGCCAGCAGCCGCGCCTGCTGCAGCTGCTGACGCCCTTCGGGGCTCATCAGGCGCAAACCTGCCGCAGATTCGCGTGTGGCGGCGTCATCCGGTGCAGCCTTTTGCAGTGCATCGAACAGCTGCTGCGCTTTGGCCTGATCGCCCTGACGCAGCGCCATACGAATGCGTGCCGCCAGCACCTGCGGGTTATCCGGATCGATTTTTTCCAGCCGGTACAGCGACTGCTGCACCAAATCGTATTTGTTGGTGGATTCGCCGGTACGAATCTGCATCAGCAGCCACGCTACCGGCGCCACCTGCGGACCGGGCGCGGCCGCCACGCTGCCGGCCAGCGCACTGGCGATCAGCAGCGCAAGCGGTAACTTATTCATCGTCATCCAGCTCAGCCAGGCGACGACGGCTCACCATGCGCATCAGGCGCCAGGCCATCAGGGCGAACAGGATCACCACCAGCACGGCACACACGGCCAGCCATACCGGATGGGTGGCCAGCAGATTCCACAGCCGCTCCCACCACGGCAGATGCCCGACAAAGTAGGTATCGCCCACGCGCACGCTGTTGACGCCGGACTCCCGGACGATGCTGACAGAACCGAACATCGCCGCGCGCTTACCGCTGTCGCGCAGCGCACCGTTCAGCAACTCCCAGCCGCGCGGGCTGTCAGCCAGCAGCGCCACCACGCTGCGCTGATCGTGGAACGGCGACTGGAAGCCAACCAGGGCGCCGAGCGGACCGCGCGAACTGATGCCGGTCTGGCTTTCGGCAGTGCGCTCGCTGGCTGACAGTGGCACGTTGGGCGCGCTGCCCGGGCGCGATGGCATGTTGAGGGTGCTGCGCGTGCGATCCACCAGCAGATTGATCGCCGTGTCCGCCTGCAGATCCGGCGGAATGCTGCCGATCAGCAGCAGATCGGCATCGTGGTCTTTGGCGTTGCGCCAGTCATCGCTCATCTGCACGCGCAGTGCCGGATAGCCGGTCTGGGCGCCGATCGCCCCCAGCGCGTCAAGCAGCGTACTGACTTCGCCGCTCTCCGGTTTTGCCGGCACCAGCACCAGGGTTTGCGCCAGATCGGCGTAGCGGCTGAACGGGAAGCCAGCGCTGGCAAACGCGCCGAGCGAAGGCATTTCGATGTAGTGACGATAGCCGGAGAAATCGATGCTGGAGCGATCGTCGATCACCGCATGATGCGCGACGGGGGTGACGGTTTCACAGCGGCCATCGGCAGTGCCGCCGATAAAGGTATTGGCGTAGTCAAAATCAAAGCGCAGCTGGTTCACCACACCGAGACGCAGTGCCGGAATGGTCAGCTGACGGCTGTTGTCCTGCAGGCCCTGCATCAGCGGAATGCGCATCAGCTGCTGGCCCGCGCCATCTTTACTGGTCAGCGGATAATCCTGCATGAACTGGTTATTGAGATGCACCGCCAGCCGTGAGCCGTCCTGCTGCACCGGTGAGGTGTAGCGATAGATCAGGTCCATATCAATGCCGCGTGCGCGCACCAGGAACAGATCCGGTGGCAGGTTGAGCGTCAGGCTAATCGGGTTGGGTTGCAGGCCATCAGCCTGCAGCTGGTTCTGATACTGCGTCAGTTCACCAAAGGTGGTGCGGCGATCGGTGCGTACCCAGTTTGGCGCATCGTACGGCTGGCGCGGGGCCAGCAGTTTCACGCTGTCGATAGTGGCGCGATCGCCGCGCAGTAGCAGTTCACCCTGCGCAATGCCCTCTACTGCGGTGATCAGATCGTTATCGTCGCGGCCGAGAATCAGCAGCATCTTCTGATAGGGATTGTCCGGCTGGCTGACCATTTCCACGGTGGGTTTGTCCACCGGCGGCAGCGTTTGCAGGAAGTCAGGCCGGCGATCGTTGGTGGCGAACACCACCGCGTGCTGTCCTTCCGGCAGCTGGTTATACAGCACCGGGAAGGACTGGCCGCGCCACTGTGCCTGGCTACCGAACCACGAGGCCAGCAGGCCTGCCGCACGCTGTTGCTGCACATCCGGCTGGCCGCTGAACACCATCGGCAGCTGCAGCGGCCGGTTGTCGCGCGCGTCAAAGAATGGCTCCGGGAAATGAGAGAGATCGTTTTTCAGCGGCAGCTTCTGCAGCGTCAGGTCCAGTTTGCTCGCTTTACCGATATCCAGCCAGATGGTGCTGTTGGCCGGATTTTCACACACGTTGGCGTAGTGGCCGACCAGTTCCAGGCGGATGCGGTTGAAGTCGCTAATGTAGCGCGGGTCGATCGCCAGCTGCGTCTGGTTCTCTTTGCCGAGCTGATCGGCGGTGACGGTGACCAGTCCCACCAGTTCATCGTTGAGATACACCTTGAGTTGCGACTGCGTCGGCAGCAGCGCCGGCGAAGGCCGGTAGTTGAGCGTCAGCAGCGCGCGCGTGACCACCTCGTCGCTGCGCACGCCGAACTCAATCTGGCTGGTGGGGACGGTGCCGCGCAGCGTCATGCTACCCGGCGGCGGTGCCACCTGGGTAAACAGCAGCTGGCTATCGCGCAGCGGGGCGCTGGTATCGAGCGGTTGGTTCAAGTCGGACAGCGGCGCAGAGGTTGCCGCAGGCGGTGCAGCAGGAAGCGCCGCCGGAAGTGCCGCCTGCGCCAGAGACGCCGTGCCCAGCAGCAGGGCGGTGAACCAACTCAGTTTTCTCGTCATGGTCATATCATCAGCTTAGGTAAAATCAGTGTTGAGCGTTGCCGGTCGCGGACGGACGTTGTGCGGCAACAGCGTTGCCAGCCAGTGCAGTCCGGCGGTCAGGCCACGGAACAGGCGGCGCAGCGGTGCCGGACCATACTCCGCCAGCCGCAAATAGCCTTTGAAGCCGAGCAGCATAATGTCCGCCAGGCTCTGCACCGGTTTATCCTCCGGAAAACCGTCCTGCCACAGCGCCCAGGTATCGGCGCGCGCAAAGGTGCACTGAATAAATTCGATGTGCTGGCGGGTGGAGAGCTGGTGAAGGCGGATACCTGCGCGGCGGCCAAATACGCGCTGTACCTGGCATGGGAAGCTGAACTCCTGCTGTCCGCGCCGCAGCAGCAGCGACACGCTTTCGTTCTCGCGCAGTGCATCCGGCTCGCGCAGTTCGACGCCCACGCCGCCGTCAGAGTAGTCGCGCAGCGTGCACGGCAGCATATGACCATCGGCGCGTGCCAGCGCCGCCGGCATGGCGATCTCTACGCGGTGCGCTTCACGGATTTGACGCGCTTCCACCGACACCGCCACCGCGCCGCCGAGAATAATCATGTTGTAAACCACCCACACCAGACTGACCCAGATGGTGAGCAGCTCATTGGCCGGGCCGTGCGCCATGCGCCAGAAGCCCATGCCGATACCGGCAATGTTCAGCAGCACTAGCAGCATATAGGGTTTGGTGATCACCCAGTCGAGATGGCGCTCTTCTACCAGGCCCCCTTTGGCGGTCACGTTGAATTTGCCTTTGTGCGGATTAAACAGCGCGACGGTGGTGGGGCGGGCGATGTACCAGGCGAGCACGGTTTCATATACCTCGCTCCAGAACGAGTGGCGCCAGCGCCCCTGGATGCGCGAGTTGGTCAGGCTGGTATGCACAATGTGCGGCAGCACGTAGATGGCGATGGCCAGCGCGGGCGCATAGATGATGTAGGCATGGCACAGCAGGAACGCCAGCGGCGCCAGCAGAAAGATCAGCCGGGGGATACCGGCAAGAAAGTGCAGCATGGCATTGGCGTAACACAGCCGCTGTACCAGCTTCAGCCCTTTGCCAAACAGCGGATTATCGAGACGGAAGATCTGCACCATGCCGCGTGCCCAGCGGATGCGCTGGCCAATATGCGCTGACAGACTTTCGGTCGCCAGCCCGGCGGCCTGTGGAATGCGGATGTAGGCCGAGGTGTATCCGCGGCGGTGCAGTCGCAGCGAGGTGTGCGCATCTTCGGTAACGGTCTCTACCGCGATGCCGCCAATCTCATCCAGCGCGCTGCGGCGCAGCACTGCGCAGGAGCCGCAGAAAAAGGCGGCATCCCATGTGTCGTTACCATCCTGCACCAGACCGTAAAACAGCGAGCCTTCATTCGGCGTCTGGCGGAAGCGGCCGAGGTTGCGTTCAAACGGGTCTGGTGAGAAGAAGTGGTGCGGCGTCTGCAGCATGCCCAGCCGGTGATCTTTCAGGAACCAGCCCATGGTGAGCTGCAGGAATGAGCGCGTCGGCACATGGTCGCAGTCAAAAATCGCCACGTATTCGCTGCGGCAGGTGGTTTTCAGCGCATGGTTGATGTTGCCGGCCTTGGCGTGTTCGTGGCTGGGGCGCACCACGTAATTGACGCCCACGCTGGCGGCAAACTCGCGGAACTCCTCGCGCGTGCCGTCATCAAGAATATAGATGTTGAGTTTATCCTGCGGCCAGTCGATGCCCAGCGCAGCATAGATGGTGGGTTTGACCACGCTGAGCGGCTCGTTGTAGGTCGGCACCAGAATATCGACGCTGGGCCAGCTGGCGATCTCCGGCGGCATAGAGACCGGCTGGCGGTTGAGCGGCCACAGCGTCTGGAAATAGCCCAGCACCAGTACCGTCCACGCGTAGGTTTCCGCGCCAATCAGCAGCAGGCCAAACGTCAGGCTGAGCGGATCGTCCCAGTTAAGGGTTTCCGTATAGCGCCACCACAGATAGCGGCAGGAGATGGTGAGCGACAGCACGATCAGCATGATGGTCACCAGCCGGCCCGGCATACGGCGCACCAGCATGGCCAGCGCCCACAGCAGCAGCACAAACACAAACTGGGTGGTGATATCAAACGGCTGCGAGATGCACAGCAGCGCCAGCAGACTGGCGGCTATCGCCACTACGATGAACAGCAGCTGACGCACGCGCCGTGGCAGGCGCTGCAGCCAGCGTTCGCTGCGCTGCGGCACGCCGCTGTGCTCCAGCCGCGCCGGCAGCTGCGCCAGCCATTGATACAGCTGCTGGCGCCAGCGGAACAGCGAGCCAAAGGCGTTAAAACGTTTACGCTCGCTGCGCGCACTGCCGTCCAGCGGCAGCATGATAAGCAGCCACAGGCTCTGGAGTGCATAGCGCACAATATCGAGCGGACGCGGGCGCAGCGGAGAGATATGCGGGAAGTAGCGCTGACGCTGCTGCAGCACGCGCTGCCACGCCGGCGTTTCCAGCCGCAGCAGCGACCAGGCGAGCACGCACCACAGCAGATGCAGCGCGACCGTTAACCGCCCGGCGCCGTGCTGACGCGCCAGGTGCGCGCGCTGCTGCAATGCCTGCGAGGCCTGCGGCACCAGCAGCCAGCGCAGCGCATTCATGCGCCACCTCCGGCGACATGCAGCAGCAGCCAGTTGGCCAGCGTATTGATCTCTTCGCTGGCCAGCGCATGCGGACGCCAGGCGCCCACCGGCTGTTTCATCATCAGCGCTTCCGCCAGCGCTTCATCGCGATGAATTACCTGTGGAATCAGGTTTTTAAGCGAGCGCAGCCACAGCTGATGCAGATCCTGCTGCAGCTGGCTGTTGGCGTTGAACTGGTTAATCAGAAACAGCGTCTGCGGCGAAAAGTGCGCGCGGTGCAGGCGCAGCTGGCAGTTGGCATCCAGCGTTAACAGCTGAAGCAGCCGATCGGCGGCCGGGATGAACGCCTGCTGCCACGGCAGCAGATCCGCCGGAAGGTCGAAAATAATCCACTGATAGCGCTGTTTCAGGGCCGGCAAAGCCTTAAGCAGCGGTTGTGCAATTTCCGCTGTCGCTGCGTTTAAGGATAAGGTCTGCTGATGCGTGAGCGTGCCAGACGGCAGGAAATCCAGCCCCGGCTGATAGCGCAGCGCGCTGTGCTGCCACGGCTGGTTATCCAGCTGCGCACGCAGCCAGCCGTACGGCGTGTCGAGCGGCAGATTAAAGTGGGCCGCCAGTTGGTTGGCTGGCGAAAGGTCAATAAGCAGCACCGACTGCTGCAGCGCGTTTAGCGCCCAGCCCAGCGCAGCACTGAGTGCCGTCGCGCCACACCCGCCACGCAGCCCCTGTAAGGCGAGAACCGGCATTAGCGTGGTGACTCCGGTCCCTGCGTGCATTCCTGCAACAACGGCCAGCGCGACAGCAACTGTTGCAGACGCGCTTCACGGGCAATATCAATATAGCGAAACGCCTTCAGTGAAAAGGCGTCACTCAGGGCGTTAATATCATCCTGATCTTCGCTGCCGACAGCGATCAGTGAAAAAGCATTTTCAGTTTTCATTACTTTTTTGCCACCAAAGAAACGACAACGGATAAAGAGGGGTGATATTTTCTTGTCGCGTATAAAACCGCAGCCAGCGATTTCTGGCCCGGCAAAGTCAAACAGTCTGGCGCGTGCGCAGCTTTTTTTATTTCAGCAGTTCCAATCGTTGCCGTCTATATTAAACTAGCCTGGATTGTACAGATCGCGACGCTAATATGAAAAATCTTTATACGCTTGGCCTGCAGCAGGTACAACAGGAATTAATCGCCCTGCAGTCGCCGGGATTTTACTGGATAACCTGCCAGCGGCCCGAAGACGCACGAACGCTGTTACGTCAGGTGGTTAGCCAGCAAAAGGCGGCCACGCTGGTGAGCGCGGATGGACCCCCGCAGGCGCTGTTAACGCCCGATCCGCCCGGCGGTCCGGCACGTATTCCCTTATTTTCGCTGCCTGCCAATAAAGCCAGCCTGCAACATCTGGCCAGCGATATAGCGCGCGTAATGAATAAACGTAGCGGTCTGGTCATGTTTTATAGTCAGGCGGCGCTGTGGAGCAAATTATCCCCGGATGAACTGACCGTGTGGATAAAAGGCTTGCGCCGGGTTCTGTTAAAAAAACAAATGACGCTGCTAATGATCACCTGCGGAACCGCAATTATTCCCCTGCGAAATCATCTGCAGCGTTATTTTCGTCAGCTTGATGGTGTCGCTCATTTAGAATTTCAGCAGGATAGCTGGCAATATCGAATTAACTGGTGGTATTCCGCCGATAAATTGCTGGCCGACCGCGCTATCCGCCTGAACTGTATTGATAATCAGTTTATTGCGCAGGCTGAAGCCGCCGCGTCGCAGCCGCTGAGCCTCAATGATGAAAACCAGTTTCTGGCCCAGCAGGATGTGCTGGAAGGGGCGCCGCCGCTTTCCGCGCAGTGGCAACTGTTCAGCGATAACGAGAGCGTGTATGCGCGCGCGCAGCAGGCCAACGCCGCCACGGTCATCTTTAGCCTGGCCCATAATCAGGATGTGCCGACTCTGGCGAGCATGGTCCATGGTTTGCGGCGATCGCGCGGCAACGCGCTGAAAATCGTGGTGCGGGAACTTGGCACCAGCCTGCGCTACAGCGATGAACGTTTGCTGCTGGCGTGCGGCGTTAACAGCATTGTTCCGACGGCGGCGCCGCTGTCGCGCTTGCTGACCGCACTGGAAGGGGTGCAGGGCCAGCAGTTTACCCGCCACGTGCCGGCCGATCTGCCGGCGCTGGTGCAGGCGCTACAGCCGCTGCAGCAGAAAGGCTATTTGCCGCTGGAGCGATTCTGTGCGGCGGTACAGCAGTTGATGAACAATACGCTGCTGCCGGAAAACGACAAAGGGCTGATGGTGGCGCTGCGCCCGGTGCCGCAGCTGTCGCCGCCGCAGGTGCTGACGCTGTGTAAACCGCGTCGTTTTGGCGACCTGGTGACGCTGGTTGACGATCGGCTCTATTTATTCCTCTCTTCCTGCCGCTTTAACGACCTGGACATTGCCCTGAAATCGATATTTTCCCTGCCGCACGACGAGCTGTTTAGTAACCGCATGGTGTGGTTTGCCGACAACCAGATTTTGTCGGAGGTGAATAAAGTGCGGCAGCTGACGCCGGTGGCGCAGTTCGAACCGCTCAGGGTACCGGCCGCTGCGCAACCTGCCGCGCCGGCAGCGGCCGCGCCGCGCGGCCCTCAGACGCCGCAGCCGATCATCATCGACCTCGGGGAGCCGCACGTATGACGCTGATGGATGGTGTGCAGGTGGCGATCCTGCTGTTACTGATTTTGCTGTTCCTGAAATCGCTGTGGCGACGCTGGCTGCCGCAGCGCAGCACCAGCCTGCTGATGCGCCTGTTACCTGCCCGCGCCCTCAAATCGGAAGGGCAGTGGCAACGCCAATCGACCAAAACGGATAAACATGGATAACACACCTTCGACGCTGCACGCGGCGCGCTGGCGCGGCCTCGGCGGCTGGAACTTTTACTTTCTGATCAAATTTGGTCTGTTGTGGTACGGCTATCTCAACTTCCATGCGCTGAGTAATCTGGTGTTTCTGGCGTGGCTGCTGTTTCCGCTGCCATCAGCGCGGCTGCATCGTCTGCGCCAGTGGGTTTCGCTGCCGATTGGCTTCGCGCTGTTCTGGCACGATACCTGGCTGCCGGGTCTGAACTCGCTGCTCAGCCAGGGCAGCCAGGTGGCGGGATTCTCGCCGGCCTATCTGCTGGATTTGCTGCAGCGCTTTATTAACTGGGAGATGATCGGCGCGGCCTTTGTGCTGCTGGTAATTTACCTGTTCGTGGCGCAGTGGATTCGCGTCACCGTGCTGGTGTCACTGGCGCTGATCTGGCTGAACGTGCTGACGCTCGCCGGCCCGGCGGTCAGCCTGCTGCCCAGCAAAGCCGCCGTACCGCCGGTGGCGCTGAATGACAAACCGGCCGCCAGCCCGGCCGCGGCGGGACTCGATCAAAGCGCGCCGCCCACCAGCGCCAACCTCACCGCGTGGCTGAATCGCTTTTACGACAGCGAACGCCAGCGCGTCACGCACTTCCCGGATGCGCTGCCCGCCGATTCGCAGCCGTTCGATATTCTGGTGATCAACATCTGTTCGCTGGCGTGGTCGGACATTGATGTGGCACAGCTGCGTGACCATCCGCTGTGGAAGCACTTTGATATCGTGCTGAACAACTACAACTCCGCCACCGGCTACAGCGGTCCGGCTGGTATTCGCCTGCTGCGCGCCAGCTGCGGCCAGACCTCACACAGTAACCTGTATAAAGCCACCGACCAGCGCTGCTATCTGTTTGATAATCTGGCGAAGCTGGGCTTTAAGCAGCAGCTGATGATGGACCATACCGGCGTGTTCGGTAACTACCTGAAAGAGCTGCGCGAGGACGGCAACATGCAGGCGCCGCTGATGTCGCAGGCCGGGATTGCGCCGGAGCTGACGTCTTTTGATGGTTCGCCGGTGTACAACGACGGGCAGCTGATGCAGCGCTGGCTTGATGACCGCAGCAAAAGCAGCGATGCGCGCAGCGCCACCTTCTACAACCTGATTCCGCTGCACGACGGTACGCGCGAGCTGGGCAGCACCCGCACCGCCGAGTGGCAGCCGCGCGCACGGGTGCTGTTCGACCAGCTCGATACCTTCCTGACCAATCTGGAGAAGTCGGGACGCCGGGTGATGGTGCTGGTGGTGCCAGAGCACGGTGCGGCACTGCAGGGGGATAAAATGCAGATGTCCGGGCTGCGCGACATTCCGAGCCCGGGCATCACCCACGTGCCGGTTGGCATTAAATTTGTGGGCATGAAAGCGCCGCATCAGGGCCAGCCGCTGACCATCGATACGCCTGTCAGCCTGCTGGCAATTTCCGAGCTGGTGTCGCGGGTGGTGGACGGTCAGGTGTTTAACGCACCGAACGTCAACATGTCGGTGCTGGCGGATAACCTGCCGCAGACGCCGGTGGTGTCGGAAAATGATAACGCCGTGGTGATGATGTATCAGGGCAAACCGTGGATTCGCCTTAACGGCGGCGACTGGGTAGCCTATCCGCAGTAAAACCTGAGCGGCAAACGGTGCGGGCTGGCGCGCACCGTTTTGTCTCTGCGCCGCTAATGGCTGACAAAATGCTGAAACCGCGCGCAAAGCGGGGCAGTTGCGTGATTTTCGCCTTTATCCCGGCGCAAAAAAATGCTGACCTGGGATATACTTGCTGCGCATTCCGGCAACTGTCACGGCCCCCGGCGGCCAGGAGAGGTTTTGTTGCGCGTCAGTCGTTCGTTAACGATAAAGCAGATGGCCACCGTGTCCGCCGTGGCGCTGGTCACTATCTGTATTTTTATCGTCATCCAGTTATTCCATTTTGTGCAGCAGCGCAGGGTGGATTACGCCCAGCAGATGGAGAACGTCGCGCATACCGTGCGTCAGCCGCTGTCCGAAGCGGTGCTCAAAGCCGATATCCCGCAGGCCGAACGCATTCTGAATACCCTTAAGCCGGCGGGCATTCTGTCGCGCGCCGACGTGGTGTTGCCGAACGCCTTCCAGGCGCTGCACGCTGACTTCGCGCCGGAGAAACCGGTGCCGCGCTTTGTCGCCCGGCTGTTCGAACTGCCGGTGCAGATTACGCTGCCGCTCTATTCGGTCGAGCGCAGCGGGCTGCCGAAGCCGATTGCCTATCTGGTGCTGCAGGCTGATTCGTCGCGCGTTTATCAGTTCCTGCTCAGCACGCTGTCCACCATGATCACTACCTATCTGCTGCTGGCGCTGATTCTGTCCGTGGCGATCAGCTGGTGTATCAACCGGCTGATCGTGCATCCGCTGCGTAATATTTCGCGTGAGCTGCAGGAGCTGCCGCCGCCCGCCATTCTCACCCATAAGCTGGCGCTGCCGCACAATCATCGCGACGATGAGATCGGCATGCTGATTCGCAGCTACAACCGCAACCAGCAGGTGCTGGAGTCGATTCACGATGAGATGAGCCGGCTGACCACCCATTTCGCGGTGACCGATTTGCCCAACCGCGCGCTGTTTCTGGCGCTGCTTGATCAGCACATCCGCCATCGCCACAGCCAGCAGCCGTGGGGGCTGATGGTGATCCGCATCGAAACCCTGCAGGAAGCCAATGGTGTCCTGAGCGATGAACAGCGCGATACGCTGATGCTGACGCTGGTGGAAAAAATCCGCAGTACCATTGATGACCATACCCTGCTGGCACAGACCGGACCGAGCGACTTTGCGCTACTGATGAAGCGTGCGCACAACCCGTTTCGCGCCATGCGGCTGGCGCGCAACCTGATGCTACGCATCAACCAGCCGGTGAACCTGTATCAGCTGCAGCTGCGTCCTAACGCCAGCATTGGCCTGGCGCTGCATGACGACAACACCGTGTCCGCAGGCGAACAGCTGGCGCGCGCCACGTCGGCGATGATGTCGGCGCGCCATCAGGGTAAAAACCAGATTCTGTTCTTTGACCCGGCGCTGACCGAGCGGGCGCAGAAGCGCTTAACTCAGGAGCACGACATCCTGCAGGGTCTGCAGGATGGCCAGTTTGCGCTCTATCTGCAGCCGCAAATCAATATGGCCACCGGCGAGCTGGCCGGCGCAGAAGCGCTGCTGCGCATGCGAATGCCGGACGGCAGCTATGGTTTATCCGAAGAGTTCATCGCCAGTGCCGAAGAGATTGGCGTCATCTCCGCGCTCGGCCGCTGGGTTTTTGAAGAGGCGTGCCGCATTATCGCTGGCTGGCAGCGCCACGGCATCAATCTGCCGCTCAGCGTGAATATCTCCGCAGTACAGCTGCGCGATGCCAGCGTGGTGAGCCACCTGCAGGGGCTACTGGAGCGCCATCGCATTGCGCCGGGTAACTTCGTGCTGGAGATCACCGAAACCGCGCAGATTGGCGATGCTGAACAGGCGATGGCGCTGCTGCGCTCGCTGCAGCAAACCGGAGTGGCGGTCGCGCTGGATGATTTCGGCATGGGCTACTCCAACCTCAACTACCTGCATCAGTTCAAAGCGCTGCCGGTCAATAAGCTAAAAATGGATCGCAGTTTTGTCGCCGCGCTGCCGGATGATGACACCATGGTGCGCATCGTGGCGGCAATTGCCGATATCATCCACCTCGACGTGATTGCCGAAGGCGTCGAAACCGCCGAGCAGCGCGACTGGCTGCTGGCGCGCGGAATTACCATTGGGCAGGGCTACTTATATGCTGAAGCCCTGCCGTTATCGGTGTTTAACCAGCGCTGGCTGGCCAGCTCGTCACCATCTGAATAATCACCTTATTTATTGATTTTCCTTGCAGAATTGCACCGTTATGGGGTGCTGAAGCGTTTCAGTTCATAGTTAGAGTTTTGTAACTTTTGTAAGGAATGTAAGGGTATACTAATCCTGTTAACAGAGTGTTATTTTCCTCGCCATCGGTAAGGTCATACGCTTCCAGGCGGCTTGCCGCATGCGTTTCTCCATAACAATGGCGGTGAATGCCGTCTATACCTGGACACCTGTTATGAAACTGTTCAAAAGCCTCTACTTTCAGGTACTGGTTGCCATCGGCATCGGCGTCCTGTTAGGCCACTACTACCCTGAGTTAGGCGCGCAAATGAAGCCGCTTGGCGATGGCTTCGTTAAGCTGATCAAGATGATCATCGCCCCCGTGATTTTCTGTACGGTGGTGACCGGTATTGCCGGCATGGAGAGCATGAAAGCAGTTGGACGGACCGGCGCAGTAGCGCTGCTCTATTTCGAAATTGTCAGCACCATCGCGCTGATTATCGGTCTGGTGGTGGTCAACGTGATCCAGCCGGGCGCGGGAATGAACGTCGATCCGGCGACGCTGGATGCCAAAGCGGTTGCGGTCTACGCGCAGCAGGCTGAGCAGCAGGGCGTGATTGCCTTCCTGCTGGACGTGATCCCGAACAGCGTGGTCGGTGCCTTCGCCAGCGGTAACATCCTGCAGGTGCTGCTGTTCGCTATCCTGTTTGGCTTTGCGCTGCATCGCCTCGGTAACGCCGGCACCGTGATGTTCAACGTCATCGAGAGCTTCTCGAAGGTGATTTTTGGCGTGATCAACATGATCATGCGTCTGGCACCGATTGGTGCGTTCGGCGCCATGGCGTTCACCATCGGTAAATATGGTGTCGGATCGCTGGTGCAGCTCGGTCAGCTGATTATCTGCTTCTACATCACCTGCGTACTGTTCGTAGTGATTGTGCTCGGGATTATTGCCCGCTGGGCCGGCTTCAACATCTTTAAGTTTGTTGCCTACATCAAAGAAGAGCTGCTGATTGTACTGGGTACATCTTCTTCCGAGTCGGCGCTGCCGCGCATGCTGGATAAGATGGAGAAGCTGGGCTGTAAGAAATCGGTGGTCGGGCTGGTGATTCCAACTGGCTACTCGTTCAACCTCGATGGCACGTCGATTTACCTGACCATGGCGGCGGTGTTTATCGCTCAGGCGACCAACGCCCACATGGATGTCTTCCACCAGATCACGCTGTTAGTGGTGCTGCTGCTCTCCTCCAAAGGCGCGGCAGGGGTGACCGGCAGTGGCTTTATCGTGCTGGCGGCTACGCTGTCGGCGGTGGGACATCTGCCGGTGGCCGGTCTGGCGCTGATTCTCGGCATTGACCGCTTCATGTCGGAAGCCCGTGCGCTCACCAACCTGGTGGGTAACGGTGTGGCGACTGTGGTGGTGGCGAAGTGGGTCGGCCAGTTGGATGAAGCGCAGATGAAAGCGACGCTTTCTTCAGCGAAAAAGGTCAATAACGCTTCACAGACCAGCGCGTAATCCTCTATTTGCGTTAATTTGCCGTGAAATGCCCGCTGTCGCTTGCCCTGACAGCGGGCATTTGCATAATAACCCCATTGATTTTTTTCCCGATTTTTTTCCTCGTCGCGCGACATCCTGGCCTTCCTGTGGTCAAAGAGTCTGTCGTTGAATAAACGTGGCGGCAGCCTGCCGCCGTGGTTCGCTGAAAAGCGGCCGCCTATGGCGCGCACGAGCGTTTATCTGTTTGAGTAGGGGTTCACATGCAGGGCACCAGAATTCGGCTTTTGGTTGGCGGATGGCTGCTTGCGGCATCTGGCTTCGGCGTCCACGCCGAAACACTTCAGCCTGATCCCGCCTGGCAGGAAGGCAAACTGGACAATGGTTTCAGCTGGCAGCTGCTGACCACACCACAACGTCCGAGCGATCGCATCGAGCTGCGCCTGATAGTTAATACCGGTTCGCTGGTGGAAAGCGCCCAGCAAACCGGGTTCAGCCATCTTTTACCGCGTCTGGCGATGGTACATAACACCGCGCTGGATACCAATCAGCAGCGCGCACTGTGGCAACAGGCGATGGATCCACAGCGACCGCTGCCGCCGGCCATCTCGTCTTATGATTTCACTCAATACAATCTCAGCCTGCCGAACAACCGGCCGGAGCTGCTGAAAGAGGCGCTCAGCTGGCTGGCGGCCACCGCCGGTAAAATGACCATCAATGAGCAGGTGGTGTCGACCGCGCTGACCGCCACCGATCCCATCGCGACCTGGCCGCCCAATACGCAGGATGTGTGGTGGCGCTATCGCCTGAAAGGGTCGACCATGCTGGCGCATGATCCGGGCGAACAGCCGCGCGCGCCGGTGGATATCGCGCAGCTTAATGCCTTTTACCAGCAGTGGTACACGCCGGACGGCATGACGCTGTACGTGGTGGGCAACGTGGATAGCCGCAGCATGGCGGAGCAGATCAACAAAGCGTTCTCGCCACTGCAAGGCAAACGGGTGGCGCCCGCGGCGCTGCCCACGCTGTCGCCGCTGCCGCATCAGCCAATCAACCTGGTTAACGGCGGCATGATGCAGGATCGCCTGTCGCTGGTGTGGGATACGCCATGGCAGCCAATCCGCGACTCGCAGAATCTGCAGCGCTACTGGCAGAGCGATCTGGCGCGCGAAGCGCTGTTCTGGCACGTCCAGCGCGCGCTGGCCGACAGCAAAGCGCAAAACGTGCAGGTTGGCTTCGACTGTCGCGTGCTGTATCAGCGTGCGCAGTGCGCCATTAACATGGATTCGCCTAACGCGTCGCTGGCGCAGAACCTGAACCAGGTGGCGCGTGAGCTGGCCACCGTGCGTGATAAAGGTCTGCCGCAGGAGGAGTTTGATGCGCTGATGGCGCAAAAGCTGCTGGAACTGAACAAACTGTTTGCCACCTACGCGCGCACCGACACCGATATTCTGATGGGGCAACGTTTGCGCTCACAGCAGAATTCCGTGGTGGATATCGCGCCGGAGCAGTATCAGAAACTGCGTCAGGCGTTTCTCAGTGAGTTAACGCGCGACCAGCTCAACCAGGAGTTGCGCCAGCAGTTAACGCAGGAGCTGACCATGGTGCTGATTCAACCGCAGGGTGAGCCCGAAACCAACGTCAGGATGCTGCAGGACAGCTGGGACAAGGTGATGAAGGTTCCGGATGCGCCTGCCGCCGCTGCTACCCCGGACGAAGCTAAACCCGAAAATAATGGCAGCGCGAGCGCGACAGATCCGGCTCAACCCTCGTCATAACACAGGGCGCATAAATCCCCCGCAATAAGGTGCGCAGCAGCAAGGCGGCACGGGTGTTCATCCTCAGGAGCTTACGTAAGTGACCGGGATGAACGCGCGCCGCCAGCGCCGCTGCGGTTCAACGTAGCAGGGGCATCAGGTCTTTGCGCGCAGCCATTCGGTCACCAGCATCGGCCAGCTGGCCAGCGGCAGATCCGCCACGCCACGAATCCCAAAGCCGTGGCCACCTTTCTGATAAAAGTGAATTTCCGCCGGTACCTTGTGCTCCCGCAGGGCACTAAAAAACACCATGCTGTTATTAACGGAAACCGTCTCATCGTCAGCGGCGTGGATCAGCAGCGTCGGCGGAGTCTGGCCGTGCACGCGCGTCTCCAGCGAATAAGCCTCAATGCTTTTCTGATCCGGCCACGCGCCCAGCAGGCGGGTGCGTGAACTTTCATGCGCCAGACCGTCGCGCATGCTAATGACCGGATAAAGCAGTACCATCGCATCAGGCCGCGGTGACAGGCTGTCGGCCTGATCCTGCAGCGGATAGATTTTTTCGCCAAAGCGGGTGCCGAGGCTGGCGGCCACGTGCCCGCCGGCCGAAAAGCCCATCATCACGATGTACTTTCCGTTCAGGCCGCGCTGTGAGCGCTCGCGCAGCACGCGCACCGCACGCTGGGCATCAGCCAGCGGCGCATCCGGTCCTTCATGATGGCCGTCGTACGGCAGGCGATAGGTCATTACCGCCAGTGTGTAACCCATCGAGGTGAAAAAGGTGGCGAGGGCGCTGCCTTCGCGGTCGATCAGTACGCGCTGATACCCGCCGCCCGGTGCCACCAGCAGGGTGATACCGTTTGAGGTTTCCGGATGCCAGATCGCCATCTCCGGGCAGCGCACGCCGGTGGCGGCGCGGTCGTAAGGTTCGAACTCTCTGGCCAAATCGACGATCTGCGGCTGAGCGCGCGAGTCACTCGCGCCTGGCGCGTCGCCGTGCGGCCAGATATTGATAATTTCTGTGTGCATAAATCTGTCCTGAGCGAGTCATGTTGTCGTTATTGTGTTCGCGGTCGACCTGACAGCTTCCTGCTGTGGTTGATTAAAACATGGTCTTTTTTCGCGCGATCGTCCAGCCGAAAACCGCCGGCGTCGCCAGTTTCGGACTATGCCTGGCGGTCGGGTTTATCGTCGTAATGCATTGAATTTAAATCAGTCTGATTAGCGGCATTTAAGTGGTGAGCGTCAGGCAGAGAGGAGGCTGGATGGCGTGCGTCATTAGTAAAAATTGCCCGGTGAATCTGCGTCATTAAGCCAAATTTTCGCGGTGATATTTTTCAGCGTAATAATCAATTTGCCGTCAGGGCAGAGGGGAAATTGTCGCGACGCGTAGCAGGCAGCGCGGCGCGACACTCGTGTGCGGTATTAAACGGTTTTTGGCATCGCGCTGTGCGGAATAATCGCGCCGCGATGCTGGATCACCGTACTGGCGGTGAGATGGCCGCGCGCTGCGGCCTGCTCCACGCTGCCACCCGCGAGGCGCACCGCCAGATAACCAGCGCTGAAGGAGTCACCTGCGGCGGTGGTATCGACAATCTGCGCCGGAGCCAGTTTGATGGCCGCAATGTCCCGCAGCGGCTCGTCGCCGCGCGCCACCAGGCAGGAGTCAGCACCACGTTTGATCACAATCTCCTGCACGCCGGCGGCGCGCGTGCGCGCAATCACGTCCGCCAGCGGCTGTTCGCCCCACAGCAGGTGTTCATCATCCAGCGTCAGAAAGGCGATATCGGTGTGGCGTAGCATCGCCGCATAAGCCTGCTGCGCACTGGCGCTATCCGCCCACAGACGCGGCCGGTAGTTGTTGTCAAAAATCACGGTGCCACCGTTTTGCCGGCAGGCACTGAGCAGCGCCATCAGCTTTTCGCGGCTGGCCTGAGGCAGGATCGCCAGGCTGATGCCGCTCAGGTAGAGATAGTCGTAATGCGCCAGCTGCTGACAGATGGCCCCGGCCTGCGGGCTATCCAGCCAGAAGCGCGCGGCTGCATCGCTGCGCCAGTACCAAAAGGTGCGCTCGCCGTGGGCATCGGTTTCGATGAAGTAAAGCCCGGGCATTTTGTCCGGCAGGCGCTGCACCAGCTGCGTGTGCACCTGCTCCTGCTGCCAGGCCGCGATCATCTGGTCGCTGAAGCTGTCGGTGCCAAGCGCGGTGACATACTCCACACGCAGCTGGCTGGAATCGCTCTGCCGTGCCAGATAGACCGCGGTATTCAGCGTATCGCCGCCAAAGCCGCGTTTGATGTTCTCACCTTTTTCGGACAGCTCAATCATGCATTCGCCAATAATGGCGATGGTTTTCTGCGTCATGGTGTTTGGCCTGTAGTGAATGCTGCGCTCTAGTCTCGCGTCTGGTATGGCAGTCGTCAATGCTTTTTAAAACGCTGTTTTAATTTGCCTTAAGGCGTAAAACCGCGCTTCTGCACCGATTTAGCGGCCAAACCGGGGGTTGTTTTGCCGATTAAGCCGCAGACACGCTGCTAGACTCAACAGCTCGTGTGGCTGCGCAGACCAATAAAGTTATCCAGGGGAGAGCCGATACTTGCCACTGAGATGCTATTTGCAGGCACTCAATACCAACCAGGAAAACACCATGGTGATGAAGAATTTGAGTCATCGGCTGCCTTTTTCTCCCGAACTTGAGCAACAACAGGAAACCCGTCTCTACTGGCAGCAGTGCCAACGGTGCTACACTTTCCAGCCGATTTACCAGGTTTCTGGCCGCTTACTGGCTATTGAACTGCTTACCGCCGTGGTGCATCCCGCCGCACCTGAGCAAAACGTGTCACCCGAAGACTATTTCGAGGCGCTGACCATTGCCCAGCGTCTCGACATCGTCCAGGAGCAGCTTGAACTGTTATTACAGTGGGCTTCCTTCTTCAGCCAGCGTCAGCTGGTGGCCTCCGTCAATATTGATGGTCCCACATTATTGGCCATTCAGCAGCATGCGCCCGTGCGCGCGCTGATCGTCCAGCTGCCGTGGGTGCGCTTCGAACTGACCGAACATCACGCGCTGCCGCAGGAAGAGATGGTGGCGCAGATGCCGGAGCTGGGCCCGCTGTGGCTGGATGACTTTGGGTCCGGCATGGCCAACTTCTCCGCGCTGACCGAACTGCGCTACGACTACATCAAGCTTTCGCGCGAGCTGTTTATGCTGCTGCGCGCCAGTGATGAAGGGCGCTCGCTGTTCTCCATGCTGCTGGCGCTGATCAACCGTTACTGTAACGGCGTGATCGTCGAAGGGGTGGAAAACGAGGAGGAGTGGCAGCAGGTACGCAACTCGCCCGCCATGGCCGCACAGGGCTATTATTTTTCACGTCCGCTGCCGTTTAACCAGCTGGAAAACCTGGTACTTGAGCTTCCGTAATTCCGTTCTGCCACGTCTCGACTATCTTTAAGGAGACGTGGAAGGGCAAGGAGGAGGCAAAATGTCGCGTACAGGAAAAATAATTAGCTGGGTGGTCGGGATTTTATTGTTGCTGGTTGTGGTGGTCGTGGTGATTATCGCCACCTTTGACTGGAACCGCCTGAAGCCAACCATCAACCAGAAAGTCTCGGCAGAACTGAACCGACCGTTCGCTATTCGCGGCGATCTTGGCGTTGCCTGGGTGCGCAATCGCGAAGAGCCAGGCTGGCGCAGCTGGGTGCCGTGGCCGCAGGTGCACGCTGACGATGTTATGCTCGGTAATCCGCCCAGCGTGCCGGAAGTGACAATGGTGCATTTGCAGCGGGTGGAAGCCACGCTGGCGCCGCTGGCGCTGCTGCACAAAGAGATTTACCTGCCGTGGATTAAGATGCAGCAGCCGGATGCGCGACTGGTGCAGACCGCCGATAAGAAAAATAACTGGACCTTCAACCTCGCCAGCAGCGAAAACAGCGACCCCAACGCGCCGCCTTCGGCATGGTCATTCCGCCTTGATAATATCCTGTTCGATCAGGGACAGCTGCGCTATCGCGACGCCATCAACAAAGCCGATGTCACGGTGAAGATCAATCCGCTGGGCAAACCGGTGCCGTACGCGCAGGTCGCGGGCGGTAACGACCAGCAAAAAGGGGCCGACGATTTTGTGTTTGGCTGGCAGGCAAGCGGGACCTACAACAACCAGAAACTCGATGGCGACGGTAAGATTGGCGGTATGTTGTCGCTGCGCAGCAAAACCACGCCGTTCCCGTTGCAGCTCGACGTACGCAATGGCACCACACGTGTGCGCGTGGATGGCACCCTGCAGGATCCGCTCAATCTCGGCGGGCTGGATGTGCGGCTGCGCTTCTCCGGTGACACGCTGGCAAATCTGTACGGCTTAACCGGCGTGCTGCTGCCGGACACGCCACCGTATGAAACTGACGGCCACTTGATTGCGCGTTTCAATGAAGAGAAAGGGCCGCTGTTCCGCTACGAAAAATTCAACGGTCATATTGGTGACAGCGATATCCACGGTTCGCTCAGCTACCGTCAGGGTAAACCGCGTCCGACGCTGAGCGGCGAGCTGACGTCGAACCAGCTGCGTATGGCGGACCTTGGGCCGCTGATTGGGGTTAACTCCGGCAAGGGCAGTGAAAAAACGGCGCAGGCCAAAGCGCAGCGCGGTGAGGCCAGCACCCAGCCGGCGGATCGCGTGTTGCCACATGACAAGTTCGATACCAAAAACTGGGATGTGATGGACGCTGACGTGAAGTTCAGCGGCAAACGTATCGAGCACAGCAGCAAGCTGCCGCTCAGCGATCTCTATACCCATCTGCAGCTGAAAAATGGCGACCTGCTGCTGGATCCGCTGCGCTTCGGCATGGCCGGCGGCAGCATTAATTCGACCATCCATCTGGAGGGCGATCGCTCACCGATGCGCGGCCGCGCCGACCTGCATGCGCGCAAGCTGCAGCTGCGTCAGCTGTTCCCGGATGTCACCGCCATGCAGCGTAGTCTCGGCCAGCTCAACGGGGATGCCAGCCTGACCGGCACCGGCAATTCGGTGGCCGACCTGCTGGGCACCAGCAATGGCGAGCTGAAACTGTTGATGAACGATGGCCTGATCAGCCGCAGCCTGATGGAGATTGCCGGGCTGAACGTTGGTAACTATGTGGTGGGTAAACTGTTTGGCGACGATGAGGTGCGCATCAACTGTGCCGCGACCGACCTGAATATCCGTCAGGGACTGGCGACGCCGCGGCTGTTCGTGTTCGATACCGAGAACGCGGTGATCAACGTTACCGGCAACGCTAACTTTGCTAATGAGCGACTGGATCTGTCGATCAATCCGGAGAGCAAGGGCATTCGTATCATTACGCTGCGTTCGCCGCTGTATGTGCGCGGCACCTTCAAAAATCCGGATGCCGGAGTCAAAGCCGGTCCGCTGCTGGCGCGCGGTGCCGCAGCCGTCGCGCTGGGGGCCGTGGTCACGCCGGCGGCTGCTCTGCTGGCGCTGATTTCGCCGAGCGATACCGATGATAATCAGTGCAGCAACGTACTCCAGCAGATGAAAAGCAAAAAGTGATCAGTTACGCCACAGCACTTTGATGATGTGGTAGCCAAAAGCGGTTTTCACCGGTCCGTAAGGTTGCAGCAGCGGGCAGGTGAACACCGCTTTATCAAACGCCGGCACCATCTGCCCTTTGCGAAACTCCCCCAGATCGCCCCCGTTACGCCCGGACGGGCAGGTCGAGTGTTTTTTTGCCAGTTGCTGAAAGTTCGCGCCTTTTTCCAGCTGCGCCAGCAGCGCTTTCGCCTGCGCTTCCTGTTTCACCAGGATATGTAAAGCCGCCGCGGTTTTCGCCATGATGGTGTTCCGTTATGTATGTATAATATTCGACGCATTATAGCGTAGTGCGCGTCAGTTGTAGGGTCGCCATTGATGGCGACCTTTGCGCTCAGGTGCGCATCAATGCGCACCCTACGGCGCGATGTAAATCTTCCTGTCTGATTAAATTGAGTGATGTTTTTCTATGCGTCTTAATCCCGGCCAACAACGTGCTGTCGAATTTGTCACCGGTCCCTGTCTGGTGCTGGCCGGTGCGGGTTCCGGTAAAACCCGCGTGATCACCAATAAAATCGCCCATCTGATCCGTGAATGCGGCTATCAGGCGCGCCATATCGCGGCGGTGACCTTCACCAACAAGGCGTCGCGCGAGATGAAAGAACGTGTGGCGCAAACGCTGGGACGCAAAGAGGCGCGCGGCCTGATGATCTCAACCTTCCACACGCTGGGCCTGGAGATCATCAAGCGCGAATACAAGGCGCTGGGCATGAAATCGACCTTCTCGCTGTTCGACGATCAGGATCAGCTGGCGCTGCTTAAGGACCTGACCAAACAGTGGCTGGAAGAAGATAAAACCCTGCTGCAGCAGCTGATTTCCACCATTTCCAACTGGAAAAACGACCTGGTCGATCCGCAGGGTGCGGCCGGTCTCGCCAAATCACAGCGCGACCAGATTTTTGCCCACTGCTACGCGCTGTACGATCAGCATCTGAAAGCCTGTAACGTGCTGGATTTCGACGATCTGATTCTGCTGCCGACCCTGCTGCTGCAGCGGAATCAGGAGGTGCGCGAACGCTGGCAACAGCGCATCCGCTATCTGCTGGTGGATGAGTATCAGGACACCAACACCAGCCAGTATGAGCTGGTGAAGTTGCTGGTCGGCGCCCGGGCGCGCTTTACCGTGGTCGGCGATGACGATCAGTCTATCTACTCGTGGCGCGGCGCGCGGCCGCAGAACCTGGTGCTGCTGAAAGAGGATTTCCCGGCGCTGGAAGTGGTGAAGCTGGAGCAGAACTATCGCTCGACGCAGCGTATTCTTAAATGCGCCAATATCCTCATCGCCAACAATCCGCACGTGTTTGAAAAGCGGCTGTTCTCTGAGCTGGGCGAGGGCAGCGAGCTGAAAGTGCTGAGTGCCAACAACGAAGATCACGAAGCCGAGCGCGTGGCGGGCGAGCTGATTGCCCATCACTTTATCAATAAAACCCAGTACAAAGATTACGCGATTCTTTATCGCGGTAACCATCAGTCGCGCGTGTTTGAAAAGCTGCTGATGCAGAACCGTATTCCTTATCGCATCTCCGGCGGCACGTCGTTTTTCTCGCGGCCGGAAATCAAGGACTTGCTGGCCTATCTGCGCGTGCTGACCAATCCGGAAGATGACAGCGCGTTTCTGCGCATCGTGAACACGCCACGCCGCGAGATCGGCCCCGCGACGCTGCAGAAGCTGGGTGAGTGGGCCAATCTGCGCAACAAAAGCCTGTTTAACGCCAGCTTTGATATGGGGCTGGAACAGACGCTTTCCGGGCGCGGGCTGGAGCATCTGCAGCGCTTTACCCACTGGCTGAATGACATCGTTCAGCTCACCGAGCGTGAACCAGTGAATGCGGTGCGCGACCTGATTCGCGGCATCGACTACGAAAGCTGGCTGTTCGAAACTTCCCCCAGCCCGAAAGCGGCGGAAATGCGCATGAAGAACGTCAATACGCTGTTTCAGTGGATGACCGAAATGCTGGAGGGCGACGAACTTAACGAGCCGATGACGCTGGCGCAGGTGGTGACGCGTTTTACCCTGCGCGACATGATGGAGCGCGGCGAGAGCGACGAAGAGCTCGATCAGGTCCAGCTGATGACGCTGCACGCCTCGAAAGGCCTGGAGTTCCCCTATGTCTATCTGGTGGGCATGGAAGAGGGGCTGCTGCCGCATCAGAGCAGTATCGATGAGAACAATATCGAAGAGGAGCGTCGCCTGGCCTACGTGGGCATCACCCGCGCGCAGAAAGAGCTGACTTTTACCCTGTGCCGCGAGCGCCGTCAGTACGGCGAGCTGGTGCGTCCGGAACCAAGCCGCTTCCTGCTGGAATTGCCGCAGGATGATGTGGCGTGGGAGCGTGAGAAAAAGGTGATCAGCGCCGAAGAGCGGGTGAAAACCGGGCAAACGCGTGTCGCCGGCTTACGTGCGATGCTGGAGAACGCGAAGAAGGGGTAATGGTTTTGTCACAGCCGCAAGCCTGGCCTCTGGCGAAATCTGTTGCGCGCGCCGCAGAGGCAAAGCGCCCGGCAAAGCAAAGTTCACTCGCGTAAAAGCGCAGTTGCCGGGCGTTTTTCAATGCAGCAGCAGGTTCGATCAGGAAATCGTCAGCAGCCAGTGCACATACGACTGGTAATGGCTCTCCTGCTCCAGCAGCTCGGCGCGCAGCGGATGCGCAGCCAGCCAGCCTGCCGGCAGCGTCAGATGCAGCGCATCATCATCCGCCTGCAGACGCACCGCCGGCAGCGTGTCGTCGCGCCGCCGGCTGGAGAAGATGATTGCCAGCCGCAGCAGACGGCTCAGCCGCTCTGCCATGCGCGGCGGCACGGCGTTTTGCTGCGTCAGCAGCGCCAGATCAATGCTGCCGCTCTGGTTCTGCAGCAGGCAGGCCAGCATTTTTTTCTGTGCGGGGGTGAAACCAGGAAGATCGAGATGGCGAATCAGATACGCGGCGTGCTGCGGTGCCTGGCGGAAATCGACGCTCAGGCCAATTTCGTGGATTGAACAGGCGCTGAGGAGTAAATCGCGACATCGCTGATCCAGCTTCCAGCTGCTGCTCACCTGACGGAAAAAGCTCTCTGCCAGCTGGCGCACGCGGCCCGCCTGCTCAACATCAATGGCGAAACGACGCTGAACGTTCTGCAGCGTGCGGCTGCGAATATCGCGGTCAATCGGCAGATGCAGCATGCCGTACACCAGCCCTTCGCGCAGTGCGCCGCCGGCCAGCGTCATGCTCTCAATGCTCAGCTCGTGGAAGATGGCGATCAGAATCGACAGGCCGCTGGGAAACACCAGCGCGCGCTCCAGCGTCAGCCCTTCAATCTCCAGCTCCTCCAGCTTGCCGCACTGAATGGCACGCTGCTTGAGCTGCTGCAGTTTGCTCAGGGTGATGCGCTCATCCATGCCCTGCGCCACCATGATCTCCTGCAGCGCCTGGACGGTGCCGGACGCGCCCACGCAAATCTGCCAGCCTTTCTCTCGCAGTGCCGGCGCAATCGGACGGATCATTTCACGTGCGGCCTGTTCGGCCTGGGCAAAGTTCTCTTTGGCGAGATGACGATCGCTGAAGAAGCGCTCCAGCCAGGTCACACAGCCCATCGACAGGCTAAACAGCGTCGTGGCGTGCGCACCTTCGCCGGTCACCAGCTCGGTGCTGCCGCCGCCGATATCGACCACCAGCCGCTGGTCAGAGCCGCCGGTGGTGTGCGCAACACCCTGATAGATCAGGCGCGCTTCTTCTTCGCCGCTGATGACGTTCACCGCGCAGCCGAGAATCTGTTCCGCCTGAGTCAGGAAATCCTGCGCGTTGCTGGCAATGCGCAGCGTGGCGGTTGCCACCACGCGGATTTGTTCCGGGGGAATGTCCTGCAACTGCTCGGAGAACAGACGCAGGCACTGCCAGCCGCGCTGCATCGCCTCAGCCGAGAGATGGTTGGCCGCATCAAGACCTGCCGCCAGACGCACCTTGCGTTTAATTCGCGCGACGGTCTGAATACTGCCGGACACTTCGCGCACCACCAACATATGAAAGCTGTTAGAACCTAAATCAATCGCAGCATAAAGTGACGATGCGCTTAGCATGTGTGCTTAACCCGAACGTTTACGGTTGTTGTTGCGCGGGGCACCGCCGCGACGGTTGCTGTTGTTGCCACCGCGACGTGGACCGTTGCCCGAGCGGTTACGCTGCAGACGTTTTGGTGGCGGCAGGTCGCTCAGCAGGGCGTCGCTGTTATACTTGCTCACCGGAATACCGTGACCGATGTACTCTTCAATCGCCGGCAGGTTAAGCGCGTACTCTTCACAGGCCAGGCTGATGGAGTGACCGCTGGCGCCAGCACGACCGGTACGGCCAATGCGGTGCACGTAATCTTCGCGATCGTCCGGCAGGTCGTAGTTGAAGACGTGCGTAACTGCCGGGATGTGCAGGCCGCGCGCGGCGACGTCGGTGGCAACGAGGATATCCACGTCACCTTTGGTGAAGTCGTCCAGAATGCGCAGGCGTTTTTTCTGCGCCACGTCGCCGGTCAGCAGGCCCACGCGGTGACCATCGGCAGCCAGGTGGCCCCAGATATCTTCACAGCGGTGCTTGGTGTTGGCGAAGACGATGGCGCGGTCCGGCCACTCTTCTTCCAGCAGGGTCTGCAGCAGACGCATCTTCTCTTCGTTCGAAGGGTAGAACAGCTCTTCTTTAATGCGGTGGCCGGTTTTCTGCTCGGGCTCAACTTCAACGTATTCGGCGTTGTTCATGTGCTCGAACGCCAGTTCACGTACGCGATAAGAAAGCGTGGCCGAGAACAGCATACTCAGGCGCTGGGTGGCCGGCGGCATGCGGCGGAACAGCCAGCGAATGTCTTTAATGAAGCCGAGATCGAACATGCGATCCGCTTCATCCAGTACCACGACCTGAATGGCGCCGAGGTTGATGTGATTTTGTTTGGCGTAGTCAATCAGGCGTCCGGTGGTGCCCACCAGAATATCGACGCCGTCTGCCAGCACTTTCAGTTGCTTGTCATAGCCGTCGCCACCATAGGCCAGGCCCAGCTTCAGACCGGTGGCCTGCGCCAGCGGCTCGGCATCGGCATGAATCTGCACCGCAAGCTCACGCGTCGGTGCCATGATCAGCGCGCGTGGCTGATTAACCTGGCGGCCTTCAGCAGCAGGATGAGAAAGAAGATAATGAAACGTTGACGTCAGGAACGCCATCGTTTTGCCGGTACCGGTTTGCGCCTGACCCGCGACATCACGCCCTGAAAGCGCAAAAGGCAACGCGAGCGCCTGAATCGGCGTGCAGTTATGAAAGCCTTTCTTATCAAGGGCTTCCACTACCTGTGGGTGCAGGGCGAAGTCGGAAAACTTCTGTTCTGTTAAGTGTGTTTTGCTCATAGTGTGGTAGAATATCAGCTTACTATCGCTTTACGAAAGCGTATCCGATGAAATAAAGTCAACCTACGTTGGTATATTTTACGCCAATTCGCCAGGCATAATCTTTGGAGTTAAACATGAGCAGCGATAAAATCGTTCACCTGACCGATGACAGTTTCGACACTGACGTGCTGAAAGCCGACGGTGTGACGCTGGTAGATTTCTGGGCTGAATGGTGTGGTCCTTGCAAAATGATCGCCCCGATTCTCGACGAAGTCGCAGAAGAGTACGACGGTAAGCTTACCATCGCCAAGCTGAACATTGATGAAAACCCAGGTACTGCGCCAAAATACGGTATTCGCGGTATCCCGACCCTGCTGCTGTTCAAGAACGGCGAAGTGGCGGCGACCAAAGTGGGTGCGCTGTCTAAAGGTCAGCTGAAAGAGTTCCTGAACGCTAACCTGGCCTAAGCCCGGCGCGGTGTTTGTTCGGCAGTGGTGAATTTTTTCGCCACTGCTGGACGTCTCCCTTCAGGCGTGTTAAGTTGACCTCACTGCATTACGCACTTACCTTGTAGTTTGCATCTAAAGTTTTCCCTTGTCAGACCCAGCTCGCATTGAACGTTTTCGTGGTTTGGCAATCTGACGGCTAGCACATTCGGCATCACCTTTCGACCGTCTCCTCGCTTCCTATCGCCACATCTGACGATAACCGTCGAGCAGCGTTGAAAAAGAGCCATTAACAGGCATGGAATTTTTGCCATACCATTCACGACAAACATTTCGAGAATTACCCCGAGTTTAAGAACCCATCACTATGAATCTTACCGAATTAAAGAATACGCCGGTTTCTGAGCTGATTACTCTCGGCGAAAATATGGGGCTGGAAAACCTGGCGCGTATGCGCAAACAGGACATTATTTTCGCCATCCTGAAACAACACGCGAAGAGCGGCGAAGACATCTTCGGTGATGGTGTGCTGGAGATACTGCAGGATGGATTTGGTTTCCTCCGCTCCGGAGACAGCTCCTACCTCGCCGGTCCCGATGATATCTACGTTTCTCCCAGCCAAATCCGCCGCTTCAACCTCCGCACTGGTGACACCATTTCTGGCAAAATCCGCCCACCGAAAGAAGGTGAACGCTATTTTGCGCTGCTGAAAGTTAACGAAGTTAACTACGACAAGCCAGAAAACGCCCGTAGCAAGATTCTGTTTGAAAACCTGACGCCGCTGCACGCGAACAACCGTCTGCGCATGGAGCGTGGTAACGGTTCGACCGAAGACCTGACGGCGCGCGTGCTGGATCTGGCATCGCCAATCGGTCGTGGTCAGCGTGGTCTGATCGTCGCACCGCCGAAAGCCGGTAAAACCATGCTGCTGCAGAACATCGCGCAGAGCATCGCGTACAACTACCCTGACTGCGTGCTGATGGTGCTGCTGATTGACGAGCGTCCGGAAGAAGTGACCGAAATGCAGCGTCTGGTGAAAGGCGAAGTTATCGCATCTACCTTTGACGAACCGGCCTCGCGTCATGTGCAGGTTGCAGAGATGGTGATCGAGAAGGCTAAGCGCCTGGTCGAGCACAAAAAAGACGTTATCATCCTGCTGGACTCCATCACCCGTCTGGCGCGCGCCTACAACACCGTAGTGCCGGCGTCGGGTAAAGTCCTGACCGGTGGTGTTGACGCCAACGCCCTGCATCGTCCGAAGCGTTTCTTCGGTGCGGCACGTAACGTGGAAGAGGGCGGCAGCCTGACCATCATCGCCACCGCGCTGGTTGATACCGGTTCGAAGATGGACGAAGTGATTTACGAAGAGTTTAAAGGTACAGGTAACATGGAACTGCACCTGTCACGTAAAATCGCTGAGAAGCGCGTGTTCCCGGCTATCGATTACAACCGTTCCGGTACGCGTAAAGAAGAGCTGCTCACCTCTCAGGAAGAGCTGCAGAAGATGTGGATCCTGCGCAAAATCATCCATCCGATGGGTGAAATTGATGCGATGGAGTTCCTCATCAATAAACTGGCAATGACCAAAACCAACGACGAATTCTTCGATATGATGAAACGCTCGTAATCTGTTGCCGCCGGTAACGGCCTTGAGCCAGCCGGCTAACGGCACAAATTGCCAGGATTTATGACTAACGCCACGTCTTAACGTGGCGTTTTTCATTTGTGGGCATTAGGATTATGCCTGTCAGGAAGCAGACATATTGACTGAGGCAGCAAAGCGGCGGTTTTTTCAGCAAACGCACGCGCTGCGACAGAATTCAGACCAGGGATATACAGCAATGGCGGGAAAATTGCTTATTGTTGTCCATGATTTTAGCTGAGAGCGTTAACGTGAATTTACTCACTATGAGTACTGAGCTTGGTTTAGTTTTTCTTTTTTCTTTAGCGTTCCTGTTTTTTGCTCGTAAAGCGGCTAAAAAAATTGGGCTTGTGGACACGCCGAATTCCAGAAAACGACACCATGGCGCCATTCCGTTAGTCGGCGGTATCTCCGTGTATGCGGGGATTTGCTTCGCCTTTGCCATCTCAAATTATTATCTGCCGCACGCCGTGCTGTACCTCTTCTGCGCCGGGGTACTGGTGCTGGTCGGCGCGCTCGATGACCGCTTTGATATCAGCGTCAAAATCCGTGCCGTGGTTCAGGCGGCGATTGCCATCGTGATGATGGTCGGGGCAAAACTCTATTTACTGAGCCTGGGGTTTATCATTGGTCCGGTCGAGCTGATCGTCGGGCCTTTCGGCTATGTGCTGACGCTGTTCGCGGTATGGGCAGCGATCAATGCTTTCAATATGGTGGACGGTATTGATGGTCTGCTGGGTGGCTTATCCTGCGTCACCTTCGCCGCGATGGGCATCATCCTCTATTTTGACGGACAGACCAGCCTGGCGATGTGGTGCTTCGCGATGATCGCCGCCACTATTCCCTACATTCTGCTTAATCTCGGCTTTTTAGGCCGGCGTTATAAAGTGTTTATGGGTGATGCCGGCAGTACCATGATCGGCTTCACCATCATCTGGATTCTGCTGGAAACGACGCAGGGCCTCAGCCATCCCATCACGCCAGTCACCGCCCTGTGGCTGATTGCTATTCCGCTGATGGACATGGTGGCGATCATGTATCGTCGCCTGCGCAAGGGCATGAGCCCGTTCTCGGCCGATCGTCAGCATATCCATCACCTGATCATGCGGGCCGGTTTTACCTCCCGCCAGGCCTTTTTATTGATTACCGTGGCCGCCGCGCTGCTGGCCGGAATTGGCGTGCTGGGCGAATATCTGGCATTTATTCCCGAGTGGGTCATGCTGGCGCTGTTCCTCGCTGCTTTCCTCCTTTACGGTTATTGCCTGAAACATGCATGGCGCGTCGCGCGCAAAATCCGTCGTATCAAACGTCGCTGGCAAAGCAGCGGCGAAGAGAAAAAATAATTACCCAGATAAGTACCCGGATAAGGACACTTTTGTTATGACCTCTGTCGTTGTGGAGAACGAACTGGATGTACGCGGCCTCGGCTGCACGCTGTGGCGCGGCAAAGGCTGGATTATTGGCCTGGCGCTGCTGTTTGCGCTGCTGGCGTGGCTGGCTTCCATGTTAATGAAGCAATCCTGGAGCGCCACGGCGGTGACCGATCGGCCGACGGTGAATATGCTGGGCGCATTCTTTGTGCAGCAGCAGTTCCTCAATAATCTGGATGTGCGCAACGAGACCGTCAGCCTGAATACGCCAGCGCCGACGGTGATGGATGAGGTCTATCAGGAGTTCACCATGCAGCTGGCGTCGTGGGATACGCGTCGCGATTTCTGGCTGCAGACTGATTACTATAAGAGCCGAAAAAGCGGTAATGCACACAATGATGCCGCGCTGCTCGACGATCTGATCACCAACATTCAGTTCACCCCGGCCGATGCCACCCACAATACGCTGGATAACATTAAGCTGATCGCGGAGACCGCCGGCGACGCCAACAATCTGCTGCGGCAGTACATTGCCTATGCCAGCGAACGCGCCGCGCGTCATCTCAACGATGAGCTCAAAGGTGCGTGGCAGGCGCGCAGCGTGCAGCTGCAGGCGCAGGTCAGTCGTCAGCAGGAAGTGGCACAGGCGGTGTTTGATCGCCGTCGCCAGCGCATCGAGCAGGCGCTGAAAGTGGCCAGCCAGCAGGGCATTAAAGAGAATCGCGCGCCGGTCAGCGGAGAAGCGCTGCCGGACAGCGATCGCTTCCTGCTGGGGCAGCAGATGCTGCAGGCGCAGCTGGATACCCTGCAAGCCAGCGGACCTGCTTACGATTTAAGCTATGATCAAAACAGGGCGATGCTCAATACACTGCAGGCCGGACCGCGCCTGGATAAACCGTTCCAGACCTACCGTTACCTGCGCACGCCGGAAGAGCCGGTCAGCCGCGATAGCCCACGTCGTCTGTTTATGATGGTGATGTGGGGCGCGATCGGTGCGCTGGTGGGTGCCGGCGTAGCGCTGGTACGTCGTCCGCGTGCAACATTCGCCAACCGTCACTAAGAGAATCCGCGTGAAAGTTCTGACTGTATTTGGCACGCGCCCTGAAGCGATCAAAATGGCTCCGCTGGTGCAGGCACTGGCGCAGGATGCTGCCTTCGAATCGCGCCTGTGCGTGACGGCACAGCATCGTGAAATGCTTGACCAGGTACTGCGCCTGTTCCGGCTGCAGCCCGACTATGATCTCAATATTATGCGGCCCGAACAGGGGCTGACCGAGATCACCAGCCGCATTTTGCAGGGCATGAAAACCGTGCTGGCAGACTTCCAGCCAGACGTCGTGCTGGTGCACGGTGATACCACTACCACCTTTGCCGCCAGCCTGGCCGCGTTTTACCATCAGATTCCGGTGGGCCACGTTGAGGCGGGTCTGCGGACCGGTAACCTGATGTCACCGTGGCCGGAGGAGGCCAACCGCACCCTGACCGGTCATCTCGCCAGCTATCACTTCACGCCGACAGAAAATTCGCGGCAAAACCTGCTGCGCGAAAATCTGCCCGATGCGCGCATTTTCGTCACCGGCAATACGGTGATCGACGCGTTGCTGTGGGTACGCGATCGGGTGCTGGATGATGCCGATCTCAATGCCCGCCTGGCGGCGCGTTACCCGTTCCTTGAGGCCGGTAAAAAGATGATTCTGGTTACCGGCCATCGGCGCGAAAGCTTTGGCGAAGGCTTTGAACGCATCTGCAGCGCGCTGGCGCAGCTGGCGCGTCAGCATCCGCAGCTGCAAATCGTCTATCCGGTGCACCTCAACCCTAACGTCAGCGAGCCGGTGAACCGTATTCTGAGCGGTATCAACAACATCATTCTGATTGAGCCGCAGGAGTACCTGCCGTTTGTCTGGCTGATGAATCGCGCCTGGCTGATTCTTACCGATTCCGGTGGTATCCAGGAAGAGGCGCCGTCGCTGGGCAAACCGGTGCTGGTGATGCGTGAAACCACCGAGCGGCCGGAAGCGGTCGCGGCCGGTACGGTGAAGCTGGTCGGCACCGACGTGAATAAAATTGTTGCTGAAGTCAGCCTGCTATTGCAGGACGACGAGGCGTGGCAGGCGATGAGCCGCGCGCACAATCCGTATGGCGACGGCCATGCCTGCGCGCGCATACTGCAGGCACTTAAACAACACAGAGTTTAACTATGCGTTTTTCAACCATTTCCGTTATCGGACTGGGCTACATTGGGCTGCCGACGGCAGCCGTTTTTGCTTCGCACGGGAAACAGGTCATCGGCGTGGATATCAATGCGCGCGCGGTGGAAACCATTAATCGCGGCGAAATTCATATCGTCGAGCCTGAACTGGGCGACGTAGTACGTGCAGCGGTGCACAACGGCAACCTGCGCGCCACCACCCAGCCTGAAGCTGCCGACGCCTTTCTGATTGCCGTGCCGACGCCGTTTGTCGGCGATCATCAGCCGGATCTCAGCTACGTGCAGGCGGCTGCGCTGTCGATTGCGCCGGTGCTGAAGGCCGGCGATCTGGTGATCCTCGAATCAACTTCGCCGGTGGGCGCTACTGAACAGATGGCGCAATGGCTGGCGGCGGCGCGCCCGGATCTGCGCTTCCCGCAGCATGGCGAGCAGCCTGATGTGTTTATCGCTTACTGCCCGGAGCGCGTGCTGCCGGGGAAAGTGATGGTCGAGCTGCTGGAAAATGACCGCGTGATTGGCGGCATGACGCCGGCCTGTTCGGCGCGCGCCAGCGAGCTGTATCGCATTTTCCTGCGCGGCGAGTGTGTGGAAACTAACGCGCGCACCGCAGAGATGTGCAAGCTGACGGAAAACAGTTTCCGCGATGTGAACATCGCCTTTGCCAACGAACTGTCGCTGATCTGCGCCGAACAGGGGATCAACGTGTGGGAGCTGATTGCGCTGGCGAACCGCCATCCGCGCGTAAATATCCTGCAGCCGGGACCGGGCGTTGGCGGCCACTGCATTGCGGTCGATCCGTGGTTTATCGTGGCGCAAAACCCGCAGCAGGCACGGCTGATCCGAACCGCGCGTGAGGTCAACGATGCCAAGCCGGGCTGGGTGCTGGATCAGGTTAAACAGGCGCTGGCCGAGTGCCTGACGGCCAGCGGCAAGCGTGCCACGGACGTGACCATCGCCTGCTTCGGTCTGGCATTCAAACCTAATATCGATGACCTGCGTGAAAGCCCGGCGATGTCGGTGGCGCAGCGTATTGCGGGCTGGCACAGCGGCCGCACCTGGGTGGTCGAGCCGCATGTGGCGGATATTCCGCCGCAGCTCGCCGAACGCGCTACGCTGGTGCCGATGGCTGATGCCCTGCAACACGCCGACATCCTGGTGATGCTGGTCGATCATGCGCAGTTCCGCGCCATCACCCCTGAACAGGTGACGCAGCCGTGGATTGTGGATACCAAAGGAGTCTGGCGATGAAACAGTTTTTAGTCACCGGCGGCGCCGGTTTTATTGGCTCCGCGCTGGTGCGCTTCCTGATTGCCAATACCGACCACCGGGTGGTGGTGGTGGATAAGCTGAGCTATGCCGGCAATCTGGCGTCGCTGGCTCCGGTTGAGCAGGATGCGCGCTTTGCTTTTGAGCAGGTCGATATCTGCGACCGCGCCGCGCTGGATCACGTGCTGGCGCAGTACCAGCCGGACTGCATCATGCATCTGGCGGCAGAGAGTCACGTGGACCGCTCGATTGACGGGCCAATCGCCTTTATCGAAACCAACATTGTCGGCACCTACCAGCTGCTGGAGGCGACGCGCCATTACTGGAACGGCATGACGGATGAGCGCAAGAAAGGCTTCATCCTGCACCATATCTCCACCGACGAAGTGTTTGGCGATCTGCACGGCACGGAAGATTTCTTTACCGAAACCACGCCGTACGCCCCGAGCAGCCCCTATTCGGCGACCAAAGCCAGCAGCGACCATCTGGTGCGCGCATGGCTGCGCACCTACGGACTGCCTGTGGTGGTCACCAACTGTTCCAACAACTACGGGCCTTACCATTTCCCGGAAAAACTGATTCCCCTCACCATTATCAATGCGCTGGCCGGTAAGCCGCTGCCGGTGTACGGCAACGGCAGCCAGATTCGTGACTGGCTGTATGTGGAAGATCACGCCCGCGCGCTGTACACCGTGGTCAGCAGCGGCAAAGTGGGCGAGACCTACAACATTGGCGGCCACAACGAGCGGCGCAATATTGAGGTGGTCGAGACGCTGTGTGATTTGCTGGATGAGCTGGCACCGCAACAGCGCGCTGCCGGGCTGAGCAGCTACCGGGAACTGATCACCTTTGTTCACGATCGTCCTGGCCACGACCTGCGCTATGCCATTGATGCCAGTAAAATCGCCCGTGAACTGGGCTGGACGCCGCAGGAAACATTCGACAGCGGCATCCGCAAAACCGTGCAGTGGTATCTGGCCAATCCGCAGTGGTGGCAGGCGATTCTCAACGGCAGTTATCGCGGCGAGCGACTGGGCTTAGCCACCCCGCGTTAAGCGCGCATGCAGGAGGAGCAACGATGAAAGGTATCATCTTAGCCGGTGGCTCGGGCACGCGCCTGCACCCGATAACCCGGGCGATATCCAAGCAGCTGCTGCCGGTGTACGACAAACCGATGATCTACTATCCGCTGTCGGTGCTGATGCTGGCGGGGATTCGCGACATTCTTATTATTACCACGCCGGACGATCGCGCCCATTTTGAGCGGCTGCTGGGGGATGGCAGTGAATTTGGCCTGCAGCTGCAGTATGCCGAGCAGCCGAGCCCGGATGGCCTGGCGCAGGCCTTTATCATCGGTGAATCCTTCATTGGCGACGACAGCTGTTGTCTGGTGCTGGGCGACAATCTCTACTTCGGCCAGGGCTTCAGTCCGAAACTGAAAAAGGTGGCCGCGCGCAGCCACGGTGCCACGGTTTTTGCCTATCAGGTCATGGATCCGGAACGTTTTGGCGTGGTGGAGTTTGATGACGACTTCAACGCGCTGTCGATTGAAGAGAAGCCGCAGCAGCCGAAATCGCGCTGGGCAGTCACCGGCCTCTACTTTTACGATAACCGCGTGGTGGAGTTTGCGAAGCAGGTGCAGCCCTCGGCGCGCGGCGAGCTGGAAATTACCGCCATCAACCAGATGTATCTGGAGCAGGGCGAACTGGCGGTGGAGCTGCTGGGGCGCGGCTTTGCCTGGCTGGACACCGGCACCCACGACAGCCTGATTGAGGCCAGCGTGTTCGTGCAAACGGTGGAGAAACGCCAGGGCTTTAAAATTGCCTGCCTTGAAGAGATTGCCTGGCGCAACGGCTGGCTGAGCGATGAGCAGCTGCTGGCAGCGGCACAGGCGTTGACCAAAACCGGCTACGGCCAGTATTTGCTGGATATTCTGCATGCCCGTCCTCGTCAGTATTGATCCTCTCGCGTGGGAGAGCGACTTCTTCCGCTGCGCCACGGCGCGGCTGACGCTGGATGGCGATGTGCCGCTGGCCGAGGCGCTGCAGCAGCCTTACACGCTGTGGCAGGTTAAGGTGCCGGCGCAGGACAGCGCGGCGATAGATGCGCTGAGCCAGTATGGTTTTCAGCTGGTGGAAGGCGAAGCGGATCTGGCGATCAATATCAAACGCACCGAACGGCAGACCGGCGTGCGCATCGCGCGCGAAGCGCAGATCCCGCAGCTGCGCGCGGCAGCGGCCCAGGCGTTTAGCCAGAGCCGTTTTCGTGCTCCCTGGTTTGACGCTGAAGACAGCGGCCGCTTCTACGCACAGTGGATTGAGAACGCGGTGCGCGGCACTTTTGATCACCAGTGTCTGATCGCCTGCGACGAGCAGGGCGCGCTGCAGGGTTTCGTCTCCATGCGCGAAGTCGCCGGTGATGCGCGTATCGGTCTGCTGGCGGTGCTGCCGGCGGCGCAGGGCAACGGCGTCGGTCAGCGTTTGCTGCTGGCGGCAGCCGACTGGGGCCGGGTGCGCCAGCTCGAACGTCTGCGGATCGCGACCCAGCTCAGCAATCTTACGGCGATGCGCCTCTATTTACGCAGCGGTGCCCGGCTGGAAAGCACCGCCTACTGGTTTTACAGGAAAGCCTGATGATCCCATTTAACGCGCCCCCGGTTGTGGGCACTGAAGTTGACTATATGCAGTCGGCGATGGCCAGCGGCAAGCTGTGCGGCGACGGCGGCTTTACCCGGCGCTGTCAGCAGTGGATGGAGCAGCATTTTGGCAGCAAAAAAGTGCTGCTGACGCCCTCGTGCACCGCTTCGCTGGAGATGGCCGCGCTGCTGATCGATATCCAGCCCGGCGATGAAGTGATCATGCCGAGCTACACCTTTGTCTCCACCGCCAACGCCTTCGTGCTGCGCGGCGCCACCATTGTGTTCGTCGACGTGCGTCCGGATACGCTGAATATCGACGAAACGCAGATTGAAGCAGCAATCACGCCGAAAACGCGCGCCATCGTGCCGGTACATTACGCGGGCGTGGCGTGCGAGATGGATACCATCATGGCGCTGGCGGCAAAGCACCAGCTGTATGTGATTGAAGATGCGGCGCAGGGCGTGATGTCGCAGTACAAAGGGCGCGCGCTGGGCACCATCGGCCATATCGGCTGCTTTAGCTTCCATGAAACGAAAAACTACACCGCCGGCGGTGAAGGCGGCGCTACGCTGATCAACGAGGCGAAACTGATCGAGCGTGCGGAGATCATCCGCGAAAAAGGCACCAACCGCAGCCAGTTCTTCCGCGGACAGGTGGATAAATATACCTGGCGCGATATTGGTTCCAGCTACCTGATGGCGGATTTGCAGGCGGCTTATCTGTGGGCGCAGCTGGAAGCGGCGGAACGCATCAACCAGCAGCGTCTGCGCCTGTGGCAGAACTATTACGACGCGCTGCAGCCGCTGGCGGCCAGCGGGCGCATTGCGTTACCGGCGGTGCCGGCCAGTTGCCGTCACAACGCCCACATGTTCTATCTCAAATTGCGCGACAGTGAGGATCGCCAGGCGCTGATTAACTGGATGAAGGAAGCGGAGATCCTCACCGTGTTCCACTATATCCCGCTGCACTCCTCACCGGCCGGCACGCGTTTTGGCCGCTTCCACGGTACGGATGCGTTCACTACGCGCGAGAGCGAGCGCCTGTTGCGGCTGCCGCTGTTCTACAACCTGTCGGACAACAACCAGCGCACGGTAATCAGTTCGCTGCTGAGCTTCTTTGCCTGATGTCGTTAGCCAGAGCCTCAGTGTGGACCGCCTCGTCCACGCTGGTAAAAATTGTCGCTGGCCTGCTGGTGGTGAAACTGCTTGCGGTGAGCTTCGGCCCCGAGGGCGTCGGCCAGGCGGGTAACTTTCGCCAGCTGATTACCGTGCTCGGCGTGCTGGCCGGCGCGGGTATCTTCAACGGCGTAACCACCTATGTCGCGCAGTTCCGCCAGCAGCCGGCGCAGTTGCGCGCTGTGACCGGCACCGCGTCGGCAATGGTGCTGGGGTTTTCCACGTTGCTGGCGCTGCTGTTCCTGCTGGCGGCGGAGCCCATCAGCCGGGCGCTGTTTGGCCACGCCGCCTGGCAAAATGTGGTGCGTATCGTCGCCTTTTTGCAGCTGGGCATTGCCTGGGCCAACCTGACACTGGCGCTGCTGAAAGGTTTTCGCGATGCGCGCGGTAACGCGCTGGCGCTGATCGCCGGCAGCCTGATCGGCGTGGTGGGTTATGTGCTGTGCTGGTGGCTGGGTGGCTATGCCGGTGCGCTGGTCGGGCTGGCGCTGGTGCCGGCCCTGCTGGTCGGGCCGGCGCTGTGGATGCTGCGACGCCACCGCGAGGAACTGCCACTGCGCTGGCTGATGCCGCAGTGGCAGCCGGCGCTGGCGCGTAATCTGGCCAAATTTACCCTGATGGCGCTGATGACGGCCGTGACCCTGCCGGTAGCCTGGGTGATGATGCGTAATCTGCTGGCGCAGCAGCAGGGCTGGGCGCAGGTCGGGCTGTGGCAGGGCGTCACCAGCATCTCCGATGCGTATCTGCAATTTATCACCGCCACGTTCAGCGTCTGGCTGCTGCCAACGCTGGCACGGCTGGAGCATAAAGCTGACATCGCGCGCGAAATTGGCCGTGCGCTGCGCTTTGTGTTGCCGGCGGTGGCGGCGGCCAGCTTTTGCGTCTGGCTGCTGCGCGATGTCGCCATCTGGCTGCTGTTTTCCCCGCAGTTCAGCGCCATGCGCGATCTTTTTGTCTGGCAGTTGTGCGGTGACGTCTTTAAAGTAGGCGCCTATGTTTTCGGATACCTGGTGATCGCCAAAGCCTCACTGCGCTTTTATATTCTCACGGAAATCAGCCAGTTTGTGCTGCTGACCGCCTTTGCGCACTGGCTGATTCCACTGCACGGAACGGCGGGCGCGGCGCAGGCTTATATGGCGACCTACGTGCTCTACTTTGCCCTTTGCTGTGGCGCTTTCTTGATTTATTGCCGGAAAAAATGACGCTATTTCACGTGCTGGGCTCCGATATCCCGCATCACAATCACACGCTGCTGCGCTTCTTTAACGACGTCATGAGCGTTGAATCGCCAGCCGACGCGCCGCGTCAGTTTATGGTGGTATCGGCCGCGCCGGATACCCTGATGGCCTATCCTCAGCTGCAGATCGACGTGTATCCCAGCAAGCGCGCGCTGGCGCAGGCGGTGATCGCACGCGCCGCCGATCGCCGTCAGCGCTTCTTCTTTCACGGCCAGTTCAATCCGCGCCTGTGGCTGGCGCTGCTCAGCGGCAAGCTGCGGCGACAGCAGGCGTTCTGGCACGTCTGGGGCGCCGATCTCTACGAAGAGGGCGCCGGGCTGAAGTACCGCCTGTTTTATCTGCTGCGGCGTATCGCGCAGGGGCGCATGGCGCAGGTGTTTGCCACGCGCGGCGATCTGCACTTTTTCCAGCAGCGCCACCCGCGCGTGCCCACTTCGCTGCTCTATTTTCCAACGCGTATGCCGGAGGCCGCGATACCCGCACCTGCCGCCAGCGACAGCTTTACCATTCTGCTCGGCAACTCGGGCGATCGCAGCAACCGGCACATTGAAGGATTGCAGGCGATTCGCCGCCAGTTTGGTGAGCAGGTTAACGTGGTGATCCCGCTCGGTTATCCGGCCAGCAACTATGAGTACATCGATGAGATTGATGCTGCCGCGCAGCGCCTGTTTCCGCGCGGCCAGGTGACGCTGCTGCGCGACAAAATCGACTTCACTGCCTATCTGCAATTGCTGAGTCGCTGTCAGCTCGGTTATTTTATGTTCGAGCGTCAGCAGGGCATCGGTACGCTGTGCCTGCTGATTCAGGCCGGCATTCCGTTTGTGGTTAACCGTAAGAATCCGTTCTGGCGTGACCTGAGCGAGCAGGGGCTGCCGGTGTTATTTAGCGCTGATGCGCTGGATCGCACGCGCGTGGCGGAGGCGCAGTGTCAGCTGGCGCAGTGCGATCGTTCCGCTATCGCCTTTTTTGCCCCGGGCTATCTGGCGGGATGGCGCCACGCGCTGGCGGAGAGTGAAAGGGAGTCAACATGAGCCTGCTGCAGTTTAGTGGTCTGCTGGTGGTGTATCTGTTTTCGCTGGGCTTCATTCTGACGCTGACCTGGCGCGAATTTAAACGGGTGCGTTTTAATTTCCACCTGTTCTTTACCCTGCTGTTTTTGCTGACCTTTTACTTTGGCTTTCCGCTGACCAGCGTGCTGGTGTTCCGCTTTAACGTCAGCGTGGTGCCGGCAGACTATCTGCTGCAGGCACTGCTGGCCGCTACCAGTTTCTACGCCATCTATTACGTCAGCTACAAAGTGCGGCTGCGGCCTGCGCAGGCGGAGCCGCGCAAACCCTGGCTGACGATGAACCGGGTGGAAACCCATCTGACCTGCCTGCTGCTGGCGCTGGTGGCGGTGGGAACCGTCACGGTGTTCTTTATGCATAACGGCCTGCTGCTGTTCCGGCTGTCGGCTTACAATCAGATCTTTTCCAGCGAAGTGTCCGGCGTGGCGCTCAAACGTTTCTTCTACTTCTTCATTCCGGCGATGCTGATCCGCTATTTCCTTAATCCTACCCAGCGCCAGTGGCTGCTGTTTTTGCTGATCACGGTGGCGTTTGGTCTGCTGACCTATGCGCTGGTGGGCGGGACGCGCGCCAATATCATCATCGCCTTTGCACTGTTCCTGTTCATCGGCATTACGCGCGGCTGGATTACGCTGTGGATGCTGGTGGGGGCCGGCGTGATGGCGATTGGCGGCATGTTCTGGCTGGCGCTGCGTCGTTACAATCTCGACGTGGTGGGTGATGAAGCGTTTTACACGTTTCTCTATCTGACGCGCGACACCTTTTCGCCGTGGGAAAACCTTGCGCTGCTGCTGCAGAATTACGACAAAATCGATTTTCAGGGGCTGGCCCCGATCTGGCGTGATTTCTACGTGTTTATCCCGGGATGGCTGTGGCCGGATCGGCCCTCAATGGTGCTCAACAGCGCCAACTATTTCACCTGGGAAGTGCTGAATAACCACTCCGGGCTGGCGATTTCGCCCACGTTGCTCGGTTCGCTGCTGATCATGGGCGGCGCAGGCTTTATTCCCCTTGGGGCGATAGCGGTCGGGCTGTTGATGAAAGGGTTTGATTCTCTCTACCAGCAAGGGCGCGAAGCTGGCAACCGCTACAGCGGTGCCATTTTGCAAAGCTTCTGCTTTGGCGCGGTGTTCAATATGATCGTGCTGGCGCGCGAAGGGCTGGATGCATTCGGCTCGCGCGTGGTGTTCTTTTGCCTGATTTTCGCCGCCTGCGTTGGGCTGGCGAAGTTACTTTTCTGGCTGTTAGCGCGTGCCGGGCTGATTCGCCCGCGCGCGGAGCCAGTTTTATCGCGCTCTGCTTAACCTCCGGGCCTGACGGGAAATACCGACCATGGAAACCGATCATCCGCGTTATACCCTGCGCGGCATCGATTTACACGCTTTCGCTGATATGGCGAGCTTTCTTCACTTTCTGCTGCCGGACGGCAAGCCGCGCAGCGGCACGCTGGTGGCGATCAACGCCGAAAAGATGCTGACGCTGGAAGAGGATGCCCAGCTGCGCGCGCTGATCGCCGCCGCGGAGATCAAGTACCCGGACGGCATCAGCATTGTGCGTTCGCTGCGAAAAAAATACCCGCAGCTGACGGTGAACCGCATCGCCGGCGCCGATCTGTGGGAAGCGCTGATGGAACAGGCGGGCCGCAGCGGTATTCCGGTATTTTTAATCGGCGGGCGTGAGCAGGTGCTGCAGGAAACCTGCGATAAATTACGCCGTCAGTGGAATGTCAACATAGTGGGCAGCCAGAACGGCTACTTCGCCCCTGCCGAACGCGAGGCGCTATTTGCGCGCATTGCCGCCAGCGGGGCGCAGATTGTGACCGTGGCGCAGGGATCGCCGCGCCAGGAGCTGCTGATGCGCGACTGTCGCGAACACTGGCCGCACGCGCTGTATATGGGCGTCGGCGGCACCTATGATGTCTTTACCGGCCACGTCACGCGTGCGCCGCGCATCTGGCAGCAATTAGGGCTGGAGTGGCTGTATCGCCTGATACGTCAGCCATCACGCTGGCGTCGTCAGTTAAAACTGCTGAAATATTTACGCTATCACTGGCGCGGCGATCTGTAACGCGTCAGGAATAGTGCTGTAATTCCGGCAGGTTAAGCAGGCAAATTGCGTTATTTATCGACGGAATGCACAAAGCGTAAGCAAACGCGATTTTTTTATGAAAAAGCACTGGACAGCCTGGAGTCAAATACGTAGTATGCCCATCCGCAACGGCGCTACGCGCCCGTAGCTCAGCTGGATAGAGCGCTGCCCTCCGGAGGCAGAGGTCTCAGGTTCGAATCCTGTCGGGCGCGCCATTTAGTTTGTGCGCAAGAGCTTCGGTGGTTGGTTTAACCGCGTTATGCAGTGCATTGAGTAAGCGGTTACGCTTACGCACCAGAATTATGGTGGCTATAGCTCAGTTGGTAGAGCCCTGGATTGTGATTCCAGTTGTCGTGGGTTCGAGTCCCATTAGCCACCCCAGATTTTGCTGGGACATGCGAAGGTGGCGGAATTGGTAGACGCGCTAGCTTCAGGTGTTAGTGTTCTTACGGACGTGAGGGTTCAAGTCCCTCTCTTCGCACCAGGCAAAACAAGTAAGCAGTAACAGGCAGTACAAAATCGGCGAGTAGCGCAGCTTGGTAGCGCAACTGGTTTGGGACCAGTGGGTCGGAGGTTCGAATCCTCTCTCGCCGACCATCATTCAAGAAACCTGCTTTGCAAAAAGCAGGTTTTTTTTCGTCTGTAGCAAATAGAGGATGAGAACCTCCGAAGGAGGTTTGAGCCGAGCGAAGCGAGACAACGTTGCGTCAGCAACGGCCCGCAGGGCGCTTCTCGCAGAGAAGCGTAATCCTCTCTCGCCGACCATATTCGAAAAGCCCGCTTTGCAAAAAGCGGGCTTTTTTCGTCTGTAGCAAAAGAGGATGAGAATCTCTGCAGGAGGTTTGCGCCGGGCGCTGCGAAGGAAAAGCAGTCGGGGGAGTTGTCGCTATTACGCGACACCTAACCTGCTGATTTTTAACAGCCTTACCTTTCCTTGCACAGCCTGTCGCTCAGCGGAGACAGCTTTAAACCGGTCTGTCGCGTTTTCGCGACATCGTAACCGCTGTTAGCAGGCAGGGATTATCTAACTGACTGATATAAAATAACTTCCCGTGATTCATGCCATTCTGGCACGCTTTGTGCAATAATCTCAGCGTAGATGCTCATTCCACCTCTTATGTTTGCCAATGCAACATAAACCTGGGAATGATGCAGAGCCCCTTACGGTATCCGTTGTCCAGCTGGCAGTAACGTGCACGCGCTACTGCAGTAAGAAGGACATTACGTTGAGTCGGATACCATCAGTTGTCTTACCGACCTGATCTTACACCTGCTTCTGGCAGGTGTTTTTTTATCTGCCGTTCACGGATTGATGCCGCATTCCCTGCACGCTCTTTCAGGCAAAAAAAAGCCGGGACTGGCCCGGCGTGCACAAAAATAACAACAGTAAAATCAGGCGCCAGGATTGTTCTTCAGCGTCAGTAACAGACCTTCGCGACGCATTTTAGCCGCGTCTTCCGGGCGATGCAGGCGATCGTAAACGTCCGCCAGCCAGGCGTAGTCAAAGCCATCCGGACGCTGTGCCAGCGCCTGCTGGAAGGCTTCTGCGGCCTGCTGCCATTCACCGTGACGCATCAGCAGCTGGCCGAGCGTGCTGTGCAATAGCGGCGTGGCGCCGTGCTGCTTGATCTGCTGACGCAGCGCTTTTTCCAGCGCCTGCGGGTCACCGCTTTTGATACGCGGCATCAGCAGCACCAGCCGATCGTCATACTGACGCTTCAGCCCTTCCAGCACGATGCTTTGCGCTGTGTCCGGATCGTCGCACTCGATCAAATGCTCAGCCATCGCCACCTGCAGGGCAGTCTCCTGGCGGGTTTTACGACTCTGGTTCTGCCACCATTTTTTCAGGCCTTCGCTGCCCTGATCGGCCATAGCCTGATTCATCAGACCCAGCCACGCCTGCTGCTGCAGCGCGTTACGCTGGTTCTCATCGTTAATCTGCGCCTTCTGCATAGAGGGCAGGATATCCAGCAGTGCGCCCCAGGCGCCGGTGCGGATATAAGCCTGCTCGGCCAGACGCAGCACTTCCGGATGGCGCGGCGCCACTTCCAGCAGGCGATCAATACCGTGACGTGCGGCGTGATCTTCGTTACGCGCCAGCTGCAGGCGCACGCGGGTGATCTCAACCGGAATGGTATCGTTCTCGGAGAGCTCAGAGGCGCGCTCCAGGTGCTGGTTAGCACGGATTTCATCGCCGCGCTGCTGCGCTGCTTCCGCCGCCAGCAGATAGTTCGCCACCGGCTGATCGGCGTGATCGGCATTCTTTGACAGCAGCTTTTCTACCTGACGGTAATCACCTTCCGCCAGCTTCATCAGCGCGCTTTGCGTGTGACGCTGGGCGCTGCGACGTTTCCGCCCGGTGAACCAGCCGCGGGTGCGGGCGCCGGTGCGGAACAGGCGACGCAGAATCCATTCGACCAGCAGAATCACCAGCAGGCTGAGAATCAGGATGATGGCCAGACCGGTGACGCTGGTCTCAATGTTCCAGTTATCGGTCTGGATCAGCACGTAGCCCTGATGGCCGGCAACCATCGGTCCCAGCACAATGCCGGCAATCAGCAGCAGGAAAAGCACCAATACTTTCAGCATGGTTAGCCTCCCTGTTGATCAGCCGCAGCCGATGGCTGCGCCAGCAGATTGCGCACGCGCGTTTGCATCAGTTTTTCCAGCAGCGCCTGGCTCTCCAGCGTGTCCGGCACGTCCATCGAAATACTTTGCTGACTCAGCTCGTCGAGCTGGGCGAGGAAGGCTTTGGTTGCCGCATCGTTAGTGTCGTACCAGGCACGCACCCAGGTGGATACCGCATCGATGGACTGTTTGTAGATCTCATCCTGATGGCGCGGCACCGCCTGCGCAGCAATCAGCAGACGTGAACGGATGTTTTCGCGCAGATAAACATCCTGATTCGGTGCCAGCAGCGGCTGCGCGGTGTTATCGCGGCGGCGGATGGTGATGAAATCATCCATGAAGTTGTGCCAGCTCTTCACCAGATTCTGACGCCACTCGTGCAGCGAGCTGGAGAGCTCACCGCTGTCGGCATCCATCGGCGACTCATCGCTGTCGTTATCGGCCAGACGCAGATTATCCACGCCGTTCGACAACTGGTTCAGCTTGAGGATTATGCCGTCGTAGTCCACCTGGCTGACCGCCGCCAGTGAACTGATGTCCTGGGTCAGCGCGCGGCGCACGTTCATGATGCTGGGATCGTTCATCTCAGCCAGGCTGGTGTCCGCGCTTTTCAGCAGCGCTGCCGCGGTGGTGACGTCCTGATCGCTCCACAGTTTGCGACCCGCCAGTTTGACGAGGTAGTCGGCCTGCGCCAGCAGCCAGGTGCGGGTATCGTTGCCGGAAATAGTGGCCACTTTTTCACGCAGCGTTTCCAGCTCTTTCGCGCTGTTATCCTGCTGGCTGCGCGCTTCCTGCAGCGCGGTGTTGGCGTCCGCCAGCTGCTGCGAGAGCTGTTGTTTATCGCTGCCCAGTTGCTGCTGCAGGGCGCTCAGCTGCTCGCTCAGGTTCTGGTTAGTCTGAGCCTGTAAGTCGGCCTGGTGTTTCCCATTCAGGTAAAGTCCCGCGCCAATCGCCAGTGCAATGACAATTGCCACCGCGCTCAGCACCTTGCCGTCGCTCTTTTTCGCACGAGGCGGCTGGCTGGCTGGCGTCGGGGAAGTGTCCGCAGGGGTGGTTTCTTCAACCATGGCGGAGGAGTCTTTTTGTTCCGTCATTGTGGCTCATCCCAATGTTAAGTTCAGCGTAACGCACGCAGCAGCGCGTCGTTATCCGCACCATCGGCTACCTCAATCTCCTGCCAGCCTAATTCGGCGGCCTGGGTAGCCAAACGTTCACTGACGACCAGCAGTCGACAGTGCAGCAGCCATTCCCGCCGATCGATTGGCGGAAACAGCGCAAACAGTTGTTGTAACATTTCACCGCTGGTCACCACCAGCGTGGTAATACCGCGATCGCGCCAGCGACGGCCTTCAATCGCGCCGTCGTACTGCTTTTCACAGCGCTGATAGCACTCACAGTATTGCACGTCCGCACCGCGGGCGATCAGCGTCTCCGCCAGCAGTTCACGGCCCGGACTGCCGCGCAGAATCAGCGCACGCTTGCCGCTAACCTGCTGCAGGCGATTCAGCCGCACCAGCTCTTCGCTGGTTTCCCGCGCATGCGGATAGTCAACTTTCAGATTACTGACGGTGTGCAGCGCCAGCGCGGTGCTGCGACCAATGGCATAATAGTCGAGAAATGCCGGCCACGCGTTGCGCTGCTGCTGTAAAGCGGGCTGGGCAAAGTGCACCACCTGCTGCGACAGCAGAAATACCAGGTCACCGGGCTGCAGGGCGGCCAGCTTTAGCGGCAGTTGGGGGAGATCGCGACCCGGCGTAAATTCAATCAGCGGAAACGACCACGCCAGTTTGCCCTGGCTGCGCAGGCGCGCAACCAGTTCGCTGGCGGCGGGTTCCGGACGGGTCACGAGGATAGTCATGCGGGCGGCTGTCCCTGATAAACTTCACGCAGAATGTCACGCGCGCCGCCGTCCAGCAGCTCTTCGGCCAGTGAAATCCCCATCTGTTCGGCGTGTTCACGCGGGCCGCGGCGTTCGCCCACCACCATCTGGCTGCCATCCGGCGCACCGACCAGGCCGCGCAGCCACAGCTGATCGTCTTCCAGTACGGCAAAACTCCCGATCGGCACCTGACAGCCGCCTTCGAGACGGGTATTCATGGCGCGCTCGGCGCGCACGCAGACGGCTGTGTCGCTGTGGTTCAGCGCCTGCAGCAGTGTAATTAACGGCTGATCGTCGAGGCGGCACTCAATGCCGACCGCGCCCTGGCCCACCGCCGGCAGGGAAAACTCCGCCGGCAGCGCCTGGCGAATGCGATCTTCCAGTCCAAGGCGTTTCAGCCCGGCGGCAGCAAGAATGATGGCGTCATACTCGCCGGCGTCCAGTTTGCTGAGACGCGTACCGACGTTACCGCGCAGCGAGCGAATCACCAGATCCGGGCGCCGTGCGCTGATCTGGCACTGGCGACGCAGGCTGGACGTGCCGACCACCGCGCCCTGCGGCAGCGCGTCGATCGAGGAATAATGATTCGAGACGAACGCGTCGCGCGGATCTTCGCGCTCGCAGATGGTCACCAGTCCCAGACCGTCGGGAAAATCGACCGGCACATCTTTCATGGAATGCACCGCCATATCGGCACGGTTTTCCAGCATCGCCAGCTCAAGCTCTTTGACAAACAGTCCTTTGCCACCCACTTTCGCCAGCGGCGTATCAAGGATGACATCACCTTTGGTGACCATCGGCACCAGCTCAACCTGCAAGCCGGGATGCGCAGCCATCAGGCGCTGTTGGACATATTGTGCCTGCCACAAGGCAAGCGGACTTTGCCTGGTAGCAATTTTGAAAATTTTGTTTAACATGCTGTTAACCATTTTGATCGTTCATCGATTATCCTATCATTGATAGGGGAATGCTGTCAGTTTCAACGGATTGACCAGGCTGCAATCTCAGACCGGAGCCCGCTTTTTACGGCGTCAGATTCTGAGGCTGGAGTCCGAAAATGCAGGGCTACGTTTGGAACGTGCTAAACTGTCAGGTAGCGCAACTTTCTTTACGGTCAATCTTCCAGGTGTTAGATTGATCACGTTTCCAGCAATAATTTGCCCGACATCTTTATTATTAAGCGGCAGATTTTGGAAACAGGGTGCTTAACACTGGGACAATCAGGCGAAACGTCTTGTACCTCTACATTGAGACACTGAAACAGAGACTGGATGCGATTAACCAGCTGCGTGTAGATCGCGCACTGGCTGCCATGGGACCTGCTTTCCAGCACGTCTACAGTCTGCTGCCAACATTACTGCATTATCATCATCCGCTGATGCCGGGTTACCTTGAAGGTAGCGTTCCCCATGGCGTCAGCTTCTTTGCGCCTGATGAAAACCAGCAGCAACTGCTGCAACAGTTAGCGGGCGACCATCCGCTCGACCTCAGCAGCGCGGTGAAGGGCGAACTGCCTATCACCGGCATCTACTCGATGGGCAGCACCTCGTCCGTCGGCCAGAACAGCGTCTCCGATCTCGACATCTGGGTGTGCCATCAGTCGTGGCTCGATAATGAAGAGCGCCTCAACCTGCAGCGCAAGTGTACGCTCCTGCAAAAATGGTGTGTGTCGCTGGGTGTGGAAGTCAGCTTCTTCCTGATCGACGAAAACCGCTTCCGCCATAATGAGAGCGGCAGCCTCGGCGGTGAAGACTGCGGTTCTACCCAACATATTTTACTGCTGGATGAGTTCTACCGTACCGCCGTGCGCATGGCGGGCAAACGCATTCTGTGGAACATGGTGCCTGGCGAAGAAGAACATCACTACGACGATTACGTAATGTCGCTCTATTCACAGGGCGTGCTGACGCCGAATGAGTGGCTGGATCTCGGCGGTCTCGGCACGCTGTCGGCGGAAGAGTATTTCGGTGCCAGCCTGTGGCAGCTGTATAAAAGTATCGATTCGCCGTACAAAGCGGTGCTGAAAACCCTGCTGCTGGAAGCTTACAGCTGGGAATACCCAAACACGCAGCTGCTGGCGATGGATATCAAACAGCGGCTGCACGACGGCGAAATTGTCTGCTTCGGTCTCGATCCCTACTGCATGATGCTGGAGCGCGTGACGCGCTACCTGACCAGCGTCGATGACACCGCGCGCCTCGACCTGGTGCGCCGCTGTTTCTACCTCAAAGTGTGCGAAAAACTCTCCAGCGAGGAGCAGCATCCGCGCGCGGGCTGGCGGCGTGAAATTTTGTCGCAGCTGGTGAAAGAGTGGGGCTGGGACGATGAGAAGCTGGCGGTGCTGGATAATCGCGCGCAGTGGAAAATCGAACGGGTGCGCGAGGCGCACAACGAGCTGCTGGATGCGATGATGCAGAGCTATCGCAACCTGATCCGTTTTGCCCGTCGCAACAATTTAAGCGTCAGCGCCAGCCCGCAGGACATCGGCGTGCTGACGCGTAAATTGTACGCCGCGTTTGAAGCGCTGCCGGGCAAAGTCACGCTGGTGAACCCGCAAATCTCGCCCGATCTGTCGGAAGAGAACCTGACCTTTATTCATGTGCCGGCCGGGCGCGCCAATCGTGCCGGCTGGTATCTGTATAACCAGTCGCCGGACATGAGCTCAATCATCAGCCATCAGCCGCTGGAATATAACCGTTATCTCAACAAGTTAGTGGCATGGGCGTGGTTTAACGGACTGCTGACGCGCAAAACCCGTCTGCACATTAAGGGCAACGAATTCTGCGATCTGCCGCGCCTGCAGGAGCTGGTCAACGATGTCTCCAGCCACTTCCCGCTGCGTCTGCCGGCACCGACGCCGAAAGCGCTCTATAGCCCGTGCGAAATCCGGCATCTGGCGATCATCGTTAACCTCGAACACGATCCGACCTCGGCGTTCCGCAATCAGGTGGTGCACTTCGACTTCCGAAAGCTGGATGTATTCAGCTTTGGTCAGCAGCAGCAGTGCCTGATCGGCAGCATCGATCTGCTGTACCGCAACTCGTGGAACGAAGTGCGTACGCTGCACTTCAGCGGCGAGCAGGCGATGATTGAAGCGCTGAAAACCATTCTGGGCAAAATGCATCAGGACGCCGCACCGCCGGACACGGTGGAAGTATTCTGCTACAGCCAGCATCTGCGCGGTCTGATTCGTACCCGCGTGCAGCAGCTGGTGTCGGAATGCATTGAGCTGCGTCTGTCGAGCACGCGTCAGGAGCCGGGCCGCTTTAAAGCGCTGCGCATGGCCGGTCAGACCTGGGGTCTGTTTTTCGAACGTATGAGCGTTTCGGTGCAGAAGCTGGAAAATGCGGTCGAGTTTTACGGCGCGATTTCCAACAACAAGCTGCACGGTTTGTCGATCAAAGTTGAATCGAACCAGACGCCGCTGCCACCGGTGGTCAACGGCTACGCCAGCGAAGGCATCATTCAGTTCTTCTTTGAAGACACCAGTGACGATCGCGGCTTCAACATCTATATCCTTGATGAAAGCAACCGGGTTGAGGTGTATCACCATTGCGAAGGCAGCAAAGAAGAGCTGGTGCGTGACGTCAGCCGTTTCTATTCGTCGTCGCACGATCGCTTTACCTACGGCTCGAGCTTTATCAATTTCAACCTGCCGCAGTTCTATCAGATTGTGCACGCCGGCGATCGCTTTCAGGTGATTCCGTTCCGCAGCCAGACGCTGACGCAGCTGTGCGCCGCCCAGCCGGATAACGACAACGGCGACTTCCAGCCGCGCTACCAGATGCACTAAAGCCGCTGCGCTGTACGCAGTGGCCTGCCCCCGTTTCTGAACCTTCTGCCGGATATTTCCTGTTGCTTTTACAACGTCAACTGCGATGATAAGCAGCTGGGATTTGGATAAAAAGAGCAGACAGAATGATACGAGTGATGAGCCAGCTGGGTATGGCGCTGGCACTGGTCAGCCTGGTAGGCTGTGGCCTGAAAGGACCGCTGTATTTCCCGCCCAACGATCGGCCGCAACAGAAAAATCAGCCGGTGACTGAGCAGCAGCAGAAAGCGGCACAGGATGCGGATACCAGCGGCCTGGTCACCAGCAAACCGGCTGGCGTGCAGGCGAATTAAACCCGATGAGTCATCCGGCGGAGCAGAAAATGCAGTTCTCGAAAATGCACGGTCTCGGTAACGACTTTATGGTCGTCGATGCCGTGACGCAAAACGTCTTTTTTTCGCCGGAACTGATTCGCCGCCTGGCGGATCGGCATCTGGGGATCGGCTTCGATCAGTTGCTGATCGTCGAGCCACCTTACGATCCGGATCTCGATTTCCACTACCGCATCTTCAACGCTGACGGCAGCGAAGTGGCGCAGTGCGGCAACGGCGCGCGCTGTTTTGCCCGCTTTGTTCGTCTCAAAGGCCTGACCAATAAAAGCGACATTCGCGTCAGCACCCAGACCGGCCGCATGGTACTGAGCGTCACCAGCGATGAGCTGGTACGCGTTAACATGGGCGAGCCCAACTTTGACCCGCAGCAGGTGCCGCTGCGCGCTAACAAGGCGGAAAACCTCTATCTGCAGCGCGTGGCCGAGCAGACCGTGATGTTTGGCGCGGTATCAATGGGCAATCCACACTGCGTGATTCAGGTTGAAAGCGTGAAAACCGCCGCGGTGGAGACGCTCGGTCCGGCACTGGAGAGCCATGAGCGCTTTCCCGAGCGCGTGAACGTCGGCTTTATGGAAGTGGTCAATCCGGAACACATCCGTCTGCGCGTGTATGAACGCGGCGCGGGCGAAACCCAGGCGTGCGGCAGCGGCGCCTGCGCCGCAGTGGCCTGCGGCATTCAGCAGGGCATTCTGGCGGAGAAAGTGCGCGTCGATCTGCCCGGCGGCACGCTGCATATCGCCTGGAAAGGGGCCGGTCAGCCGCTGTTTATGACCGGGCCAGCCACACACGTCTATGATGGGTTTATTCATCTATGAAAAATATCGAAGAGCAGACCGACAGCGCGGTTTTGCTGGACGATCAGGCGGTGAGCGCCTGGCTGCGTCACAACCCCGATTTCTTTATTCGCAATGCGCGCCAGGTTGAGCAAATGATGGTGCCGCATCCGGTGCGCGGCAGCGTATCGCTGGTGGAGTGGCATATGGCGCGTCAGCGCAACCACATCCAGCAGCTGGAAGAGGAGATCACGCTGCTGATGGAGCAGGCAACCGCCAATCATCAGCTGTTCGATCGCCTGCTGGCGTTGCAGAGCCATCTCGCGGCGGCCGATAGCCTGCAGGAGATGCTGACGCGCCTGCATCGCTGGGCGCGCGAGCTTGGCCTGGCGGGCGCCAATGTGCGGCTGTTCAGCGACCGCTGGCGCATCGGCGCACCCTCCGATTTCACCCAGCTTGGTCTGTCACGCCAGGCGTTTGAGCCGCTGCGCATCCAGCGCTTTGGTCAGCAGCATCACTACCTTGGCAGCCTGAACGGACCGGAGCTGCTGCTGCTGCTGCCGCAGGCAAAAGCCGTCGGGTCGGTGGCGATGTCGCTGATGGGCGAGCAGGGCGATCTCGGCGTGCTGATCTTCAGCAGCCGCGACAACCAGCACTATCAGGCAGGCATGGGCACGCTGCTGCTGCAGCACTTGGCACAAATGCTGCCCGACCTGCTGTCTCGCTGGGTTGAGCGCGCATGAGCAGCGCCAGCCCGCTGTTGCCGGCCGTTGAGGGCTTTCTGCGCTATCTGAAAGTCGAACGCCAGCTCAGCCCGCTGACGCAAAAGAATTACCAGCGCCAGCTGCAGGCGCTTATCGCCATGGCGGATGACATGCACATCACCGCCTGGTCGCAGCTGGAACCGGCTCAGGTGCGCAGTCTGGCGGCGCGTAGCCGGCGCGGCGGTCTCGGTGCCAGTAGCCTGGCCCTGCGCATGTCGGCGCTGCGCAGCTTTCTCGACTGGCAGGTCAGCCAGGGCATGCTGAGCGCCAATCCGGCGAAAGGCATCGCCACGCCGCGCAACGCACGGCATCTGCCAAAAAATATGGATGTCGACGAAGTCAGCCAGCTGCTGGAGATCGACCTCGACGATCCGCTGGCGGTGCGCGACCGCGCCATGCTGGAAACCATGTACGGCGGCGGTTTACGTCTCGCTGAGCTGGTGGGCATCGACTGTCGTCATCTGGACCTGGAGAGCGGTGAAGTCTGGGTGCGCGGTAAAGGCAGCAAAGAGCGCCGCGTGCCGATTGGCGGCACCGCCGTCACCTGGCTGCAGCACTGGCTGCCGTTACGCAACAGCTTCGGGCCGCAGGATGATGCGGTTTTTGTGTCGACGCGCGGCAGCCGTATTTCGGCGCGCAATGTGCAGAAACGCTTCGCCGAATGGGGCATTAAGCAGGGCGTCGCCAGCCATATCCACCCGCATAAGCTGCGCCACTCGTTTGCTACCCATCTGCTGGAATCGAGCGGCGATCTGCGCGCGGTGCAGGAGTTGCTCGGCCACGCCAACCTCTCGACCACGCAAATCTATACCCACCTGGATTTCCAGCATCTGGCGTCGGTGTACGATGCGGCACACCCGCGTGCCAAACGAGGAAAGTCTGAATGAAGTTTTATCGCCCGCTGGGCCCGATCAAAGCCATCACCTTCGATCTCGACGATACGCTGTATGACAACTATCCGGTGATCCGCAAAACCACGGCGGAATCGCACGCTGCGCTGCAGGCGTATCACCCGGCGCTGCGCGAGTTTACGCCGGAAGATTATCAGGCGCTGCGCGATGAACTGCTGCTGCGTGAGCCGGAAATTTATCACGATGTCTCTGAGTGGCGTCGCCGCTCGGTAGAGCTGGCGCTGCTCAACGCCGGACTGCCGGCCGCGCAAGCCAGCGCAGGTGCCCGCGACGTGATGAGCGTGTTTCACCAGTGGCGCAGTGCGGTGGAGATGCCAGAAGAGACGCATCAGACGCTGGCCTGGCTCGGCGAGCGCGTGCCGCTGGTGGCGATCACCAACGGCAACGCCGACCCGCAAAAGCTCGGCATCGATCACTACTTTCAGTTCGCGCTGCGCGCCGGTCCGCACGGGCGCGCCAAGCCGTGGCAGGATATGTACCATCTGGCCGCCGAACGGTTGGGCATTGCGCCGCAGCATATTCTGCACGTCGGCGATGACCTGACCACCGACGTCGCCGGTGCGCTGCGCGCCGGTCTGCAGGCGTGCTGGATCAACCTGCGTGACGGCAATCTGATGAAAATTGATGACGCGCGCCTGCTGCCACACGTGGAAATTCATCAGTTGGCATCGCTGACCTCGCTGCTATAATGGCTGTAAATTTATCCAGTCGTATTCTGTATTCTGCAACGCGCGGCCGTGCAGGCTGTGTGTCACCAGCCTGATCGCTTAGCTGATTACGCCCTCGCAGATGTCTGCCCTTGCCGCCTGGCGGCAACGCGAACGGTGCAGGATACGCATCCTACTTGCTTAAAACGGTGCTTATGGACGTTTCCGATCTGCTTAACGGCTTGAATGACAAACAGCGCGAAGCGGTCGCCGCGCCGCGCAGCAATCTGCTGGTGCTGGCCGGAGCAGGCAGCGGTAAAACCCGCGTGCTGGTGCATCGCATCGCCTGGCTGTTGTCGGTAGAGAACTGCTCGCCTTACTCAATCATGGCGGTGACCTTCACCAACAAGGCGGCGGCGGAGATGCGCCACCGTATCGACCAGCTGATCGGGACCAGTCAGGGCGGCATGTGGATTGGTACCTTCCACGGCCTGGCGCACCGTTTACTGCGCGCGCACCACCTGGATGCCGGGCTGCCGCAGGATTTCCAGATCCTCGACAGCGAAGATCAGCTGCGTCTGCTCAAGCGCCTGATCAAAGCCATGAACCTCGACGATAAGCAGTGGCCGGCGCGTCAGGGCATGTGGTACATCAACGGCAAAAAGGATGAAGGGCTGCGGCCTAAGCACATCGAAAGCTACGGCAATCCGGTGGAGCAGACGTGGCTGCGTATCTATCAGGCGTACCAGGAAGCCTGCGATCGCGCCGGGCTGGTCGATTTCGCCGAACTGCTGCTGCGGGCGCATGAGCTGTGGCTCAACAAGCCGCAGATTCTCAATCACTACCGTGAGCGCTTCAGCAATATTCTGGTGGACGAATTCCAGGACACCAACAACATTCAGTACGCGTGGATTCGCATGCTGGCAGGCGAAAGCGGCCGGGTCATCATCGTTGGCGATGACGATCAGTCCATTTACGGCTGGCGCGGCGCGCAGGTGGAGAACATCCAGCGTTTCCTGCAGGATTTCCCAGGCGCGGAAACCATCCGTCTTGAGCAGAACTATCGCTCCACCAATAACATTCTGAAAGCAGCCAACGCCCTGATTGCCAATAACAATGGCCGTCTGGGGAAAGAGCTGTGGACCGATGGCAGCGACGGCGAAAAGATTTCGCTGTATTGCGCGTTCAACGAGCTGGATGAAGCGCGCTTTGTCGTCAATCGCATCAAAACCTGGCATGAAAACGGCAACGCGCTGCAGGATTGCGCCATTCTCTACCGCAGCAACGCCCAGTCGCGCGTGCTGGAAGAGGCGCTGCTGCAGGGCAGCATGCCGTACCGCATTTACGGCGGCATGCGCTTCTTCGAGCGCCAGGAGATCAAAGATGCGCTGGCCTATCTGCGGCTGCTGGCCAACCGCAACGACGATGCGGCATTCGAGCGCGTGGTCAACACGCCGGTGCGCGGCGTTGGCGATCGCACGCTCGACGTGGTGCGCCAGACCGCGCGTGAGCAGCAACTGACGCTGTGGCAGGCCACGCGCGCACTGCTGCAATCCAAAGCGCTGGCCGGCCGTGCCGCCTCGGCGCTGCAGCGCTTCTGCGAGCTGGTGGATGCGCTGGCGACGGAAACCGCTGAGCTGCCGCTGCACGTCCAGACCGATCGGGTGATTAAAGACTCCGGCCTGTGGCTGATGTATGAGCAGGAAAAGGGCGAAAAAGGCCAGGCGCGTATCGAAAACTTAGAGGAACTGGTTACCGCCACGCGCCAGTTCAGCTATCAGGACGAAGACGAAGATCTGATGCCGCTGCAGGCGTTTCTGTCGCACGCGGCGCTGGAAGCTGGCGAAGGCCAGGCGGACAAATGGCAGGATGCGGTGCAGCTGATGACGCTGCACTCGGCGAAAGGGCTGGAGTTCAGCCAGGTGTTTATCGTCGGCATGGAAGAGGGCATGTTCCCGAGCCAGATGTCGCTGGACGAAGGCGGCCGGCTGGAGGAGGAGCGTCGCCTGGCGTATGTCGGCGTGACGCGCGCGATGGAGAAGCTAACGCTCACCTACGCCGAAACCCGTCGCCTTTATGGTAAGGAAGTGTATCACCGGCCATCGCGTTTCATTGGTGAACTGCCGGAAGAGTGCGTGGAAGAGGTGCGGCTGCGCGCCAGCGTGAGTCGGCCGGTGAGTCATCAGCGCATGGGCACACCGGTGGCGAAGAGCGACAGCGGCTTCGCGCTCGGGCAGCGCGTGCGCCACGCTAAGTTCGGCGAAGGCACCATTATCAATCTGGAAGGCAGCGGCGAGCACAGCCGTCTGCAGGTGGCCTTCCAGGGCCAGGGCATCAAGTGGCTGGTGGCGGCTTACGCCCGGCTGGAAACCGTGTAGCGCGGTTGCGCTACCTTGACGACTTTTTCGTCTCAGCGTAACATGCGCGCACTATTATCATGAGAGGACAATGCCTTGGACGCGCCCAGTCGATGCTGGCTCTATACCCTGGTTAACAGGGACAATTTCTAAGGCTACCTCTTTAACGCGGGTAGCCTTAGCGGTTATCAGCGACCTCCCTTTTTGATCCCGTCGCACGAGTCAGCACTGATTTACCCTTGAAGCGAAAGTTTCCGCGTTCAGGCTTTGCCGTGCCCGTGGTGCCAGCAGCACTGCGGTTCACCGCCTTGTCCCATGTCGTCTGCAATGGGGAGTATTGCTATGCTGAGCGCATTTAAACTGGAGCGCGATCGCCTGACGCGCATCGAGCTGGAAGACAACAACGACAAACTCAACACCTCGGTGTGGGTCGATCTGATCGAGCCGGACGACAGCGAGCGTGAGCGCGTGCAGTCGGAACTGGGGCAGAGCCTGGCAACGCGCCCCGAGCTGGAGGACATTGAGGCCTCGGCACGTTTCTTCGAGGACGAAGACGGCCTGCACATCCACTCCTTTTTCTTTTTTGAAGATGCTGAAGATCACGCCGGCAACTCCACCGTGGCGTTTACCATCCGCGAAGATCGCCTGTACACACTGCGCGAGCGTGAGCTGCCGGCGTTCCGCCTGTACCGCATGCGCGCGCGCAATCAGCAGCTGACCGATGGCAACGCCTACGAACTGCTGCTCGATCTGTTCGAAACCAAAATCGAGCAGCTGGCGGATGAGATCGAGAACATCTATAGCGCGCTGGAAAAACTCAGCCGCGTGATCATGGAAGGGCAGCAGGGCGAAGAGTACGACGACGCGCTATCGCGCCTGGCGGAGCTGGAAGATATCGGCTGGAAAGTGCGTCTGTGCCTGATGGATACCCAGCGTGCGCTGAACTTCCTGGTGCGTAAAGCGCGGCTGCCGGGCAATCAGCTGGAGCAGGCGCGCGAGATCCTGCGCGACATCGAATCGCTGCTGCCGCACAACGAATCACTGTTCCAGAAGGTTAACTTCCTGATGCAGGCGGCGATGGGCTTTATTAACATCGAGCAGAACCGCATCATCAAAATCTTCTCGGTGGTGTCCGTGGTGTTCCTGCCGCCGACGCTGGTGGCCTCCAGCTACGGCATGAACTTTGAGTTTATGCCGGAGCTGAAGTGGAGCTTTGGTTATCCCGGCGCGATTGGCCTGATGATTCTCGCCGGGCTGGCGCCGTATCTCTATTTCAAACGGAAGAACTGGCTGTAATCGCACAGCATTGCATCATCGCACAGAACCGTAGCGGCGCGATTCATCGCGCTTTGTCTAACGGATGCTCAGCATATTGCGCCGTGGCATTCGCGTTATTAATACGCAAACCTGAGCGCAATAAATTGCGCCGCTACAACAGCGTGCGGTCTTTTGCTGGCGCCTTACCCCTGACGCGCCAGCGCTAATCTGCTAACCTGTTGCCTCAACTCACTTTCTGATTTCCACCTTATGGCGCGTTTCTCTTTGCGGCAGCAGTGGGCGCTGCTGCTGACGGCTTCGCTGGTGCTGGGCTGCCTGCTGCAGCTATTGCACCTGCCGGCCGCACTGCTGCTCGGTCCGATGATTGTCGGTACCATTATGGGGCTGAGCGGCGCAACCGTGCGCATCGACAAACGGCTGTTCGTGCTGGCGCAGGCGGTGCTGGGCTGCATGATCGGCCAGAGCCTGTCGCCTGCGATCCTCTCGCCGCTGCTTGATGACTGGCCGGTGGTGCTGGCGGTGCTGCTGCTGACGCTGGCGGCCAGCGGGCTGTCCGGTTTTCTGCTGGTGCGCTTTAGCTCGCTGCCGGGACCGACCGGCGCGTGGGGATCGTCGCCGGGCGGCGCGTCCGCAATGGTGGCGATGGCGGGCGATTTCGGCGCCGACGTGCGGCTGGTGGCGTTTATGCAATATCTGCGCGTACTGTTTGTCGCCACCGCGGCGGCCGTGGTGGCCCGCATCGGCCTCGGCAGCAGCGGTGCTGCCGCCCACATTGTCTGGCTGCCGCCGCTGCACAGTGGCTTCGTGCTGACGCTGCTGGTGATGGTGGCGGGCGCGTGGCTGGGGCAGAAACTGCGTATCCCGTCCGGCGCGCTGCTGCTGCCAGCGCTGATGGGTGCCACGCTGCACGGAACAGGTGTCGCGACGCTGCAGGTGCCGGAGTGGCTGCTGGCACTGGCCTATGCGCTGATCGGCTGGAGCGTTGGCCTGCGCTTTACCCGGCCGATCTTTTTGCTGGCGCTGCGCACGCTACCGCAAATGATCGCCTCGATTATCGGCCTGATGCTGCTGTGCGGGGGGCTGGCGTGGATGCTGACGCGCGTGCTGCACGTCGATCTGATGACCGCTTATCTGGCAACCAGCCCGGGCGGGCTGGATACGGTGGCGATTATTGCTGCTGGCAGCCGGGTCGATATCGCGTTTGTCATGGCGCTGCAGACGCTGCGTCTGTTTACCATTCTGCTCACCGGCCCGGCGATGGCCCGTTTTATCTCACGCTATGCGCACGCGCGTGCGGGCTGAAAACAGCAGCGCGTCCAGAATGAAGATCGCCAGCGCCAGCCAGATGAAGCCGAAGGTCACCATTTTATCCGGCGTCAGGCTCTCACCGTAAAACAGCACCGCCAGCAGGAACATCAGCGTCGGCCCCAGATATTGAAAGAAACCGACCGTCGACAGGCGCAGGCGCGCGCAGGCGGCGGCGAACAGCATCAGCGGAATGGTGGTAATGATGCCGGCGGCGATCAGCTTGAGGTTCAGGCTGAGCGGATTAGCGCTGAGGTGGCTGGTGGCGCTGTCGGCAAAGCCAAACAGATAGATGGCCGCCAGCGGGAACAGCCACGCGGTTTCAATCAGCATACCGCTCTGTGCATCTACCTGAATCTTCTTGCGCACCAGTCCGTACAGCGCGAAGCTCAGCGCCAGGCCGAGGCCGATGACCGGCAGCGAACCGAACTGCCACAGCTGCACCAGCACGCCGGTGGCCGCCAGCAGCACCGCCAGCCACTGCAGGCGGCGGAAGCGCTCACGCAGAAATAGCATGCCAAACACCACGTTAATCAGTGGGTTAATAAAGTAGCCGAGGCTGGCCTCCAGCATATGCTGATTATTCACCGCCCAGATAAACAGCAGCCAGTTGCCGCCGATGGTCAGTGCGGTCAGCGCCAGCAGCAGCACTTTTTTCGGCTGGGCCAGCACGCTGCGCACCTGACGCCAGCTGCGGCTCAGGGTAATCAGTCCCAGCATAAACAGGGCCGACCAAATCACACGGTGGGTCATAATTTCTGTCGGAGGCACTTCTTTGACCAGCTTGAAGTAGGCCGGTGCGATGCCCCAGATAAAGTAAGCGCCCAGCGCATAAAAAATGCCCTGACGCGTTTGTTGCGTATCCATCATCTATTCCAGAAAGCGGCGAGTGTGGCAGGCCGCGCGAAGTTAACCAATAAGATAGGTCGCAGTCGCAGTGGCGATGTAATCGCCCTGCTGATTGTGCAATTCGACGCGCGCAACCGCGACTTTATTCCCGGCGCGCAGCAGGCTGCTGGTGGCGACAAAGCGCTCGCCGCGGCCCGGGCGCAGGTAGTCGACGCGCATATCAATGGTGCCCATGCGCGACAAGCGCTGACGCAGCTCCTCTTCGCTGATGCTCTGCTGGCGCGACAGCGCATGGCTGACGCACACCAGCCCGGCGGCAACATCCAGCACTGAGGCAATCACGCCACCGTGCAGAATCTGCTGCGCGGCGTTACCCACCAGCATGGTTTTATTGGCAAAGCCGAGTTCGGCGTAATCGGCTTCAAGGCGATCCAGCTCAAGGCCCAGTGCCTGATTAAACGGCATGTGATAGACAAAAATTTCGCCAATCAGCCGGCGCGCTTCCTGCTGTGTCAGCATCGGGGATGACATTTTTCCTGCCTTAAGATGTTAAAGAATTGTGTATATTATGCCGCGTTCGCGCCGCTTTCCAGTTTCAGAAATCCGCGCTAATCAACCACCGGGTTTGCGTGTAGAATGGCGTGCTTTTTGAACCGTCGCCCGACGATAACTTTTGCAGCGCTCTGGAGAATTCTATGCGTAAGCAGTACGCCTTGCTGGCCGCGGCATTTATGGTTCCTGCGCTGGCGCAGGCCGATGAAGCCACCGTGAAAGAGGTTCATGACGCACCAGCAGTGAAGGGCAGTATTATCGCTAACCTGCTGGAAAAACACGATAACCCATTCGTGCTTTATCCCTATGAAAATAACTATCTGCTTTACACCTACACCAGCGACATGAATAAAGAGGCGATTTCCTCTTACAACTGGGCAGACAAAGCGAAAAAGGATGAAGTAAAATTCCAGCTCAGCCTGGCGTTTCCGCTGTGGCGCGGCATTTTGGGTGACAACTCGGTGCTGGCCGCGTCGTATACTCAGCGCTCCTGGTGGCAGCTGTCGAACCGGGGGGCTTCATCACCGTTTCGTGAAACCAACTATGAGCCGCAGATTTTTCTCGGCTGGGCCACCGACTATTCGCTGGGCGGCTGGACATTACGCGACGTCGAGCTGGGTCTGAATCATCAGTCAAATGGCCGCAGCGATCCCACGTCACGCAGCTGGAACCGCGCTTACGCCCGTCTGATGGCGGAGAATGGCAACTTCCTGGCGGAAATCAAACCCTGGTATCGTCTGCCGGAAAGTGCCAGCAACGACGATAACCCTGACATCACCAAATACATGGGCTACTACCGCGCGAAGCTGGGCTATATGCTCGGCGACAGCATTTTCAGCGTGGAAGGCAACTACAACTGGAATAGCGGCTACGGCGGTGCCACCTTCGCGTGGAGCTATCCGATTTCTGAACACGTGCGCTTTTACACGCAGCTGTTCAGCGGTTATGGTGAATCCCTTATTGACTATAACCATCGCCAGACGCGTCTTGGCGTCGGCGTAACGCTTAACGATCTGTTCTAACCAGTCAAAACAGGATTACCGTGGCAACATCGGCAGTGCTTAATCAGGAAATGCTGGCGCAGCAGGTATTACAGGATACCTTCGGCTATCAGCAGTTCCGTCCGGGTCAGCAAACCATCATCGAAACCGCGCTGTCAGGGCGCGACTGCCTGGTGGTGATGCCGACCGGCGGCGGCAAATCGCTGTGCTATCAAATCCCGGCGCTGGTGCGCGAAGGGCTGACGCTGGTGGTTTCGCCGCTGATTTCACTGATGAAAGATCAGGTTGATCAGCTGCTGGCGAACGGCGTGGCGGCGGCGTGCCTTAACTCGACGCAGACGCGTGAGCAGCAGCAGCAGGTGTTTGCGGACTGCCGCAGCGGCAAACTGCGGCTGCTGTACATCGCGCCGGAACGTCTGATGATGGATAACTTCCTCGACACCCTGCAGCACTGGAATCCGGTGATGCTGGCCGTCGATGAAGCGCACTGTATTTCGCAGTGGGGCCACGATTTTCGTCCGGAATATGGCGCGCTCGGTCAGCTGCGCCAGCGCATTCCGCAGCTGCCGGTGATGGCGCTGACCGCCACCGCCGATGAAGCCACGCGTAACGACATCGTGCATCTGCTGCAGATGCACGATCCGCTGATTCAGATCAGCAGTTTTGACCGTCCCAACATTCGCTACACGCTGGTGGAGAAGTTCAAGCCTACCGAGCAGCTGCTGCGCTATGTGCAGGATCAGCGCGGCAAAAGCGGCATCATCTACTGTAACAGCCGCGCCAAAGTGGAAGACACCGCTGCGCGTCTGCAGAGTCGCGGCATCAGCGTTGGCGCTTATCATGCCGGCATTGACAGCGAGCAGCGCGCACGCGTGCAGGAAGCCTTTCAGCGTGACGATTTGCAAATCGTGGTCGCGACCGTGGCGTTCGGCATGGGCATCAACAAGCCCAACGTGCGTTTTGTGGTGCACTTCGACATTCCGCGCAATATCGAATCCTACTATCAGGAGACCGGCCGCGCCGGGCGTGATGGCCTGCCGGCGGAAGCGATGATGTTGTACGACCCGGCCGACATGGCGTGGCTGCGTAAGTGTCTGGAAGAGAAAGCGCCCGGGCCGCTGCAGGATATTGAACGCCACAAACTCAACGCCATGGGCGCGTTTGCCGAGGCGCAAACCTGCCGTCGTCTGGTCTTGCTTAACTACTTTGGTGAAGGTCGCCAGCAGCCGTGCGGCAACTGCGATATCTGCCTCGATCCGCCGCGGCGCTATGACGGCCTGGTCGAAGCGCAAAAAGCGCTGTCGGGCATTTATCGTACCGGGCAGCGTTTTGGGATGAGCTATATTGTTGAAGTTTTGCGCGGCTCAACCAACCAGCGCATCCGCGATAACGGCCACGACAAACTGCCGGTGTACGGCCTCGGGCGCGAGCAGAGTCAGGAGCACTGGGTCAGCGTGCTGCGTCAGCTGATCCATCTGGGCATGGTGACGCAAAACATCGCCATGCACTCGGCGCTGCAGCTCACCGAGGCCGCGCGCCCGGTGCTGCGCGCTGAAGTGCCGCTGATGCTGGCGGTACCGCGTACCGTGACGGTGAAAAGCCGCAGCAGCGCGCCAAAAGTCTACGGCGGCAATTACGATCGCAAGCTGTTCGCCAAGTTGCGTAAGCTGCGTAAAGCCATCGCCGACGAAGAGAATATTCCGCCTTACGTGGTGTTTAACGACGCCACGCTGATTGAAATGGCAGAACAAATGCCGGTCAGCGCTTCAGAGATGCTGAGCGTGAACGGGGTCGGTCATCGCAAACTGGAGCGCTTCGGTAAGCCGTTCCTGCTGATGATCAAAGAACATCTTGATGAAGAATAAGGGAAATAAACCATGCTGATGTTATTTGCCACCGTCGCGCTGGTGCATCTGGTTGCGCTGATGAGTCCGGGACCGGACTTCTTTTTTGTCTCACAGACTGCCGCCAGCCGCTCGCGCAAAGAGGCGATGATGGGCGTGCTCGGCATTACGCTGGGGATTGTGATTTGGGCCGGTGTCGCGCTGATGGGCCTGCATCTGATTCTGGAGAAAATGGCGTGGCTGCATGAAATCATCATGGTCGGTGGCGGGCTGTATCTGCTGTGGATGGGCTGGCAGCTGCTGCGCTCGGCGCGTCAGCGTCACAAGCAACCGCATACGGAAGCGCCGGTGGTTGAGCTGCCAAAGCGTGGCATGAGCTTCCTCAAAGGGTTTCTCACCAACCTGTCTAACCCGAAAGCCATCATCTACTTCGGCAGTGTGTTTTCACTGTTCGTGGGCAACGATGTGGGCGCGATTGAGCGCTGGGGCCTGTTCCTGTTGATCGTCGGTGAAACCTTTGCCTGGTTTACCCTGGTGGCAGCGATTTTTGCCCTGCCGTGGATGCGCGATAAGTATCAGCGGATGGCGAAGTGGGTGGACGGTATGGCGGGCGTGCTGTTTGCCGGGTTTGGTATTCACCTCATCATCTCCCGATAAGATTCCGAAACGTAGCGGCGCAATTTATTGCGCGTTTCAACTGGGCGCGATAAAGCGTGCCGCTACGATCAGTGCCAATCGTTACGCCATTTTACGTGCGCTGGCCAGCAGTGCGCCGACCGCCATAAACAAGCCACCAAACACCCGGTTCAGCAGCTTCATCTGCTTCGGACCTTTGATCCAGCCAGCAATGCGCGTCGCCAGCGTGGCGTAACCAATCATCACAATGATGTCGACCACGATGGTGGTCACGCCGAGCACCAGATACTGCATCAGCTGCGGCTGGTGCGGCACGATAAACTGCGGAAACAGCGCGGCGAGAAACACAATGCTCTTTGGATTGGTGAGATTCACCAGCAGCGCTCGCTGAAACAGACGACGACGCGGCATCGCTTTGGCCACCGCATTGAGATCGATTCCGCCCGCTGAGCGCCACTGCTGAATGCCAAGCCACACCAGATAGGCCGCGCCCGCCCATTTCAGTACCTCAAACGCCAGCACCGACTGCGAAAATAGCGCGCCCAGACCGGCGCCCACCAGCACAATATGCACGGCGAGACCCAGCTGTAATCCGGTAATTGAGGCTGCCGCACCGCGATAGCCGTGGCTGATGCCGGTGCTCATGGTGTTGATCGCGCCGGACCCGGGCGAGAGGCTGAGGATGGTCGTGGTTAACAGGTAGGTTAACCACCATTCAATGGTCATGGGTGACATTCCCTGAAGAGAGTGAAGTGTGACACAATACGCCAGAAAATCGCGCTGCGCTATTAAGTGCAGAGCCGCGTTTGACGTTTTTTCAGGGGGACGGATGCAGCAGCATAAACAGAGTTGGCTCGGACGTGAGCACGCTTTTTCAGCCTTTGCTACCGGTCCGCTGCTCGACTTCTGGCGTCAGCGTGAAGAGTGTGAATTCAGCGGCGTGGGCAATCTGACCATTCGCTATGTGCGCTTCACCTCACCGCAACACCGCCGTGTCATCCTGATTGTGCCCGGACGCATTGAAAGCTACATCAAATACCCCGAGCTGGCCTATGACCTGTTCCACTGCGGCTACGATGTGGTGATTATCGACCATCGCGGTCAGGGGCGTTCAGACCGGCTGCTGGCCGATTCGCATCGCGGACACGTGGTGGAGTTCAGCGATTATGTCGACGATCTGGAAACGCTGTATCTGAAAGAGATCGTCAGCCATCACTATCAGCAGCGCTACGTGCTGGCGCACTCGATGGGCGGCGCAATTGTGGCGCTGTTCCTGGCGCGTCAGCCGCAGGCCTTCCACGCGGCGGTGTTTTGTGCGCCGATGTTTGGTATCGTGCTGCCGCTGCCGCCGTTTCTGGCGCACCGCATTCTCGACTGGGCGGAAAAGCTGCCCGCGCTGCGCGACGGCTACGCGCTGGGCACCGGACGCTGGCGCGCCAGCCCGTTTGGCATTAACCGGCTGACGCACAGTCGCGAACGCTATCGTCGCAATCTGCGCTTTTACGCTGACGATCCGGCGATTCGCGTCGGCGGCCCGACCTATCACTGGGTGCGGGAAGGGATTCAGGCCGGACGCCATATCCTTAATCAGGTGGCGCAGATTACGACACCGATTCTGCTGCTGCAGGCCAGTGAAGACGACGTGGTGGATAACCGCGCGCAGGATCTGTTTTGTGAGGCCATGGCGGCAGCGGGACATGCGGTGGAAGGCACCACGCCTTACATCATTCAGGGCGCGCGTCACGAGATCCTGTTTGAAACAGACGCCATGCGCGCCGAAGCGCTCAATGCGGTGGTCGACTTTTATCAGCGCCACCGTGACTAATGTATTCTTAGACATCAATACCAGAGGCCTACATGTACCACATCGTTGCATCCGACCTGGATGGCACGCTGCTTTCTCCGCAACATCGTCTGACGCCGTTTGCCCGCACCACGCTGCAGGAACTGGTGGCGCGCGATGTGCATTTTATCTTTGCCACCGGACGCCACTACATCGACGTCGGTCAGATGCGCGATAAGCTCGGCATTCCGGCGTATATGATCACCTCAAACGGCGCGCGCGTGCACAACGCCGACGGCGAACTGGTGTTCAGCCACAATCTGGACAGCGATATCGCCAGCGAGCTGTATGGCCTGAAGTATCACGATGAGAAAATCCTGACGCACGTTTACCGCGACGATGAGTGGCACATCAGCCGCCATAATCCGCAGGAAGCGGAGTTTTTCCAGGAATCGGTGTTCATCTATCAGGTGTATCAGCCCGGCATGCTGGCCACCGACGGCATCAGCAAAGTGTTCTTCACCTGCGACGATCCGGAGCATCTGGTTCCGCTGGAACAGGCGATTGAAGCGCGCTGGGGTGACCGGGTTAACGTCAGTTTCTCGCTGCCCACCTGTCTGGAGGTGATGGCTGGCGGCGTCTCGAAAGGGCACGCGCTGGAAGCGGTGGCGAAACAGCTTGGCTATTCGCTGAAAGAGTGCATCGCGTTTGGCGACGGCATGAATGATGTCGAGATGCTGAGTATGGCGGGCAAAGGCTGCATCATGCGTAACGCCCATCAGCGCCTGAAAGATACCCTGCCGACGCTGGAAGTGATTGGCAGCAACGCCGACGACGCGGTGCCGCAGACGCTGCGTAAGTTGTTCCTCGCCTGAATAAAACGGGCCGGTATGCACCGGCCCGCTCAGATTACGCCTGCTGCTTGTGGCGATGCTCGCTGACCATGGTCAGCAGCAGTAACACCACCGCCAGCACCGATCCGACAATCATCACTAAGAAACCGCCGTCCCAGCCGAAGAAATCCACGGTGTAACCGACAATCGCACTGGCCGCCACCGATCCGCCGAGATAGCCGAACAGACCGGTAAAGCCTGCCGCAGTGCCGGCCGCTTTTTTCGGTGCCAGCTCCAGCGCGTGCAGACCAATCAGCATCACCGGACCGTAGATCAGGAAGCCAATGACGATCATGCAGATCATATCTATGCCCGGATTGCCCGGCGGGTTCAGCCAGTAAATGATGGTGGCGATGGTCACCAGCGTCATGAAAAACACCCCGGTGGCGCCGCGATTGCCGCGGAATACCTTGTCCGACATCCAGCCGCACAGCAGCGTGCCCGGAATCCCGGCGTATTCGTACAGGAAATAGGCCCACGAGGATTTATCCAGCGTGAAGTGCTTCACCTCTTTCAGATAGGTTGGTGACCAGTCGAGGATGCCGTAGCGCAGCAGATAAACGAACACGTTGGCCAGCGCGATGTACCACAGCAGCTTATTCGGCAGCACGTACTGCATGAAAATCTGCTTCGCCGTCAGCTCCTGTTCGTGGTTCTCGCTGTAATCCGGCGGATAGTCATTCTTCCATGCCTCAATCGGTGGCAGCCCGCACGACTGCGGCGTATCGCGCATCAGCGCAAAAGCGATGATGGCGACGAGGATGGCACCAAACGCCGGCATATAGAGCGCGGCTTTCCAGTCGTTAAACCACGCCATGCCGAGCAGGAACAGCAGCGGAGGAATGCCGCCACCCACGTTGTGCGCGCAGTTCCATACCGACACAATGCCGCCGCGCTCTTTCTGCGACCACCAGTGCACCATGGTGCGTCCGCACGGTGGCCAGCCCATGCCCTGGAACCAGCCACACAGAAACAGCAGCACGAACATCACCATGATGCTTGAGGTTGCCCACGGCACGAAGCCCATCACCAGCATCACGGCGGCGGCGAGAATCAGGCCGGCGGGCAAAAATACCCGCGGGTTGGAGCGATCCGAGACCGATCCCATGATGAATTTGGAAAAACCGTAGGCGATGGAGATGCCGGAGAGGGCAAAGCCAAGGTCGCCGCGGGAAAAGCCCTGTTCGACCAGGTAAGGCATCGCCAGCGCAAAGTTTTTGCGCACCAGATAATAGGCGGCGTAGCCAAAGAAAATGCCGAAGAAGATCTGCCAGCGCAGACGACGATAGAGCGGATCGACGCGATCATCCGCCACCTGGGGCTGGTGTGGTGCAGGTTTAAAAATACTCAACATAAGAATGGCCCTCCAGGGCGCAATATAGTTATCGATTCCCAGCAGGTTGGGGCAAAAACAAGGTACGACGATGAACAGAAAGCAACCTTTCCATTTCGCGCACAGAATAGTGATGGTTACGCGCAGTTACTGTGACGTGTGACACATATGTTACAGTTTTATGACAATAAAGAGCGATATAAACCAGCAAATGTTGGATTTCGCGCATTTGTGCCAGAGGAAATGGCGCGCCGCCTCATAAAAATCGCCGCCCGCCGGTCAACCCGCCATGCGGACGCGTGCCTGCTGACCGGGCAGCGAAGATGCGATCGTGTTTAATTTCATCATATGTCAACCAGATTATCCCGCCAGCGCGCTGTAGTTTGTTTACACTAGCGCCAGTGTTGAACTTTAGGATGCATAACCGTGCTGTTGCTGATCGTTACCACCATTCTGTGGGCTTTTTCTTTTAGTTTAATCGGGGAGTATCTGGCGGGGCAGGTGGATACCTGGTTCTCGGTGCTGATGCGTTTAGGCCTGGCGGCGCTGATCTTTCTGCCGTTTCTGCGCTGGCGCGGTTATCGCGCCTCAACGTTGCTGCTCTATATGCTGGTGGGCATGCTGCAATTAGGCATCATGTATCTGATCAGCTTCGAGGCTTATCTCTATCTCAGCGTGCCGGAATTTCTGCTGTTTACGGTGATGACGCCGCTGTATGTCACGCTGATTTATGACCTGCTCAGCAAGCGCCCGCTGCGCATTGGCTATGCCTTCAGCGCGCTGCTGGCGGTGCTCGGTGCGGCCATTATCCGCTACGACAAAGTCAGCGATGATTTCTGGTTCGGGCTGCTGCTGGTGCAGGCGGCTAACATCTGCTTTGCGATTGGCATGGTGGGCTATAAGCGCCTGCAGGAAGTCCGCCCGATGCCGCAGCACACCGCGTTCTCGTGGTTCTATCTCGGCGCAGTGCTGATCGCGGTGATCGCCTGGTGCATCTGGGGCAATCCGCACAAGCTGCCGACCACCACGCTGCAGTGGGGCGTGCTGGTGTGGCTGGGCGTGGTTGCGTCCGGGCTGGGTTACTTCATGTGGAACTACGGCGCGACCCAGGTCGATGCCGGGACGCTGGGCATTATGAACAACATGCACGTGCCGGCAGGATTACTGGTGAACCTGGCGATCTGGCAGGAGAAGCCGCACTGGCCGAGCTTTATCGCCGGGGCGATAGTGATTTTTGCGTCCCTGTACGTGCATAAACGCTGGGTACTGGGACACACGGCCAAAAGCGGCAGCTCAGGCGCTTAGCTTTTTTTCGCGGGTGTCGATGGCCGCTGAATCAGCGTTAAGCCTTTCAGGAAGTTACGCAGAATCTGGTCACCGCACTCGCGATAATTTTTATGATCCGGGTTGCGGAAAATCGCGCCGATTTCAGCCTGTGACACCTTGAAGTTAGCCTTCAATAAGATATCCGGGATATCGGTGGTTTTCAGCGCGAAGGCGATGCGTAACTTCTTGAGAAAGATATTATTGTTCATGCGGCGCTCAACCGACGGGGCCGGCGCGTCTTCGCTTTTGCCGCGACGGTAGAAAATCAGACCGTTGAGGAAGTAGCCCATCAGCACATCCGGCAGTTTACGAAACGCCTCATCGTCATCTTTCTTCAGCCACGCCTGCACATCTTCACGCGGTACTTCACTGCCCGCCAGCGCAAAAATCTCCACCACTTTGCTGTCGCTCAAATCCAGCATATAGCGCACGCTGCGCAGCACATCGTTATTGGTCATGGTGAAACTCTCCGGTAGCGGTTAAGGCGGCGCATTATAGAGCAGGCAGGGCGGGGATAACAGCACGGGCGACATTGGCCGCCCGCGGCATCAGGGCGAGACCGGCTGCAGTGAACCGGGGCGCGAGGCATCGCGCACGTAAGGCAGGTGCTCGCAGGCGTGCTGACGGGCAAAGCGCACAAAGGCCTCCAGCACCGGCTGCCGCTGCTCGCCGTCGCGCATCGCCGCGTATAAACGGCTCCACAATCCGTCGCCCAGCGTGCGTGTCACCACCAGCCCCTGGTGCTCAAAGCTCTCTACCACCCAGTGCGGCAGCGCGGCAATGCCCATGCCGGCCGACACCATCTGGATCAGCAGCAGCGTATTATCCACGCTCTTCAGCGCCGGGCTGACGCCGGCTGGCTGTAAGAAGTTACGCCACACGTCCAGCCGCTGACGCTGTACCGGATAGATCATCAGCACCTCATCGGCCAAATCTTCCGGCGTGATGTGAGCCAGCTGCGCCAGGCGGTGATCCGGCGCCAGCACCAGCCGCACCTCAAAATCAAACATCGGCGCATAGAACAAACCGCTGCGCGGCAGAATATCGGACGTCAGCACCACGTCCAGTTCGCCCTGCTGCAGCGCCGGCTGCGGATCAAAGGTCACGCCGGATTTGAAGTCCATCACTACCTGCGGCCAGCTCTGACGGAAATTGTTCAGGGCCGGTGTCAGCCACTGGATGCAGCTGTGGCATTCGATAGCGATGCGCAACGTGGTCTGATGCGGCTCATGACAGGCCTGCAGCGCCTGCTGGATCTGCGGCAGAATCTGCTCCGCCAGCTGCAACAGAATCTCTCCCTGCGGCGTAAAACGGAGCGGCTGGCTCTTACGCACGAACAGCCGAAAGCCCAGCCGCTGTTCCAGGTCGCTGAACTGGTGAGACAACGCCGATTGCGTCTGATGAAGCTGGGCGGCGGCGGCAGCCAGCGAGCCGGTGTGCCGTAACGCCTGCAGCGTCCGCAGGTGTTTGAGTTCGATCATGAGAGTCCTTCACATCGAGATTGAACAAATTGCGCTTGAGACACATACAGTACCCGCAGATTATAGCGGTGTAAACATCTGGACGGCTAAACATCTCAGTCAGACGCGACGGCCACTTTACCTTTGTCCAGCTAACACGCTCAGCGCACGGCAGGATTGCCCGCTGGATGAACGTAAATCGGTTGCTGCGACTGTCGCACAGCGAACAACTTCTGGAGAATCTCACATGACCATTCTGAATCATACTCTCGGTTTCCCTCGCGTCGGACTGCGCCGCGAACTGAAAAAAGCGCAGGAAAGCTACTGGGCCGGGAACAGCTCACAGGACGAACTGCTGGCGGTGGGTCGTGAACTGCGCGCCCGTCACTGGCAGCAGCAGAAAGACGCCGGTGTTGATCTGCTGCCGGTCGGCGATTTTGCCTGGTACGATCACGTGCTGACCACCAGCCTGCTGCTCGGTAACGTACCGGCACGGCACCAGAATAAAGACGGCTCGATTGACCTCGACACCCTGTTCCGTATCGGTCGCGGTCGGGCGCCCAGCGGTGAGCCTGCGGCGGCGGCAGAGATGACCAAATGGTTTAACACCAACTATCACTACATCGTGCCGGAATTTACCCAGGGTCAGCAGTTCCGTCTCAGCTGGACGCAACTGCTGGACGAGGTGGATGAAGCGCTGGCACTCGGCCACACCATCAAACCGGTGCTGCTGGGGCCGGTGACCTATTTGTGGCTGGGTAAGGTGAAAGGTGACGCCTTTGACCGCCTGTCACTGCTGCAGGCCATTCTGCCGGTGTACCGTCAGGTACTGGCTGAACTGCATCAGCGCGGCATCGAATGGGTGCAGATTGATGAGCCGGCGCTGGCGCTGGAACTGCCGCAGGCGTGGCGCGAGGCGTTTAAACCGGCGTACGACGCGCTACAGGGCGAAGTAAAACTGCTGCTGACCACCTACTTTGACAGCATTGGTCAGAATCTTGATGTCATCAAAACGCTGCCGGTGCAGGGCCTGCATGTTGATCTGGTGCACGGCAAAGACGATCTTCAGCAGCTCAACCAGCAGATCCCGGCGGACTGGCTGCTGTCGCTGGGGGTGATCAATGGCCGTAACGTCTGGCGCGCCGATCTCACCCGCTGGTTTGAGCGCCTGCAGCCGCTGACCGGCCAGCGTCAGCAGCTGTGGATCGGTTCCTCCTGTTCGCTGCTGCACAGCCCCATTGACCTGAGCGTCGAAACCCGCCTCGACGACGAGGTAAAAAGCTGGTTCGCCTTTGCGTTACAGAAGTGTACGGAGCTGTCGCTGCTGAGTCAGGCGCTGAACCAGCACGATGCCGCTGCGCTGCACGCCTGGAGCGCGCCGATTCGCGCCCGGGCAAACTCTGCTCGCGTGCATAATCCCGCCGTGGCGCAGCGTCTGGCGCAAATCCAGGCCAGAGACACTGAGCGCAACAGCAGCTACACCGTGCGTGCTCAGGCGCAGCGTCAGCGCTTTAACCTGCCGGCATGGCCTACCACCACCATCGGTTCTTTCCCGCAGACCACCGAGATCCGCGGCCTGCGCCTCGACTTCAAAAAAGGCAACATTGACGGCGGCCACTACCGCACCGGTATCGCGGAACACATCCGGCAGGCGATTGCGGAGCAGGAGCGTCTGGGGCTCGACGTGCTGGTGCATGGCGAAGCCGAGCGTAACGACATGGTGGAGTACTTCGGCGAAAACCTCGACGGCTTTGTTTTCACGCAGAACGGCTGGGTACAGAGCTACGGCTCGCGCTGTGTTAAGCCGCCGGTGATCATCGGGGACGTCAGCCGCCCGCAGCCGATCACCGTCGAGTGGGCAAAGTATGCGCAGTCGCTGACCGACAAACCGGTGAAGGGCATGCTGACCGGACCGGTCACCATCCTGTGCTGGTCGTTCCCGCGGGAAGACGTGACGCGCGAAACCATCGCAAAACAGATTGCGCTGGCGCTGCGCGACGAAGTGCAGGACCTGGAAAAAGCCGGTATCGGCATCATTCAGATTGACGAACCGGCGCTGCGTGAAGGCTTGCCGCTGCATCAGTCTGACTGGGCAGCCTACCTGCGCTGGGCGGTGGACGCGTTCCGCCTCAACGCTGCGGTGGCGCAGGACGAGACGCAGATTCACACCCACATGTGTTATTGCGAGTTCAACGACATCATGGATTCGATCGCCGCGCTGGACGCCGACGTGATCACTATCGAAACCTCACGTTCTGATATGGATCTGCTGGATGCGTTTAAAGCGTTCGAATATCCCAATGAAATCGGGCCGGGCGTGTATGACATCCACTCACCCAACGTACCGAGCGTGGAGTGGATGGAAGATCTGCTGCGCAAAGCGGCGCAGAGTATTCCGCAGCAGCGCCTGTGGGTGAATCCGGACTGCGGCCTGAAAACGCGCGGCTGGAGTGAAACGCGTCAGGCGCTGGCCAACATGGTGAAAGCGGCGCAGAAGCTGCGCGCCGAAACCGTTTGATGGCAGGATAATACGTTGTGTTGTTGAGTTGGGGGGCGCTGGCGCCCCTTTTTTTATTCCGCGTTTGGCGCGACGCCATACTGCTTAAACCACGCCAGCATGCGCTGCCAGCCATCCTGTGCGGAATCGGCGTGGTAGCTCGGACGATAGTCGGCGTTGAAGGCGTGGCCAGCTTCCGGATACACCACAATCTCGGCTTTGGCATTGGCCGCGTGCAGGGCCTGGCGCATCTTATCGATACTTTCCAGTGGAATGCTTTCATCCTGGCCGCCGTACAGGCCGAGCACCGGTGCGTTCAAATCCACTGCAATATCAATAGGATGTTTCTGCTGCTTCAGCGTTTTCTCGCCCTCCAGACGACCGTACCAGGCGGCGGCGGCGCGCACCTGCGGATTATGAGCGGCAAACAACCAGCTGATGCGACCGCCCCAGCAGAAACCGGTGATCGCCAGACGACGGATATCGCCGCCGTGGCGCGCCGCCCAGTTGGCCACGTGGTCGAGATCCGACAGTACCTGCGAATCCGGCACTTTGCTCACCAGCTCTTTGAACAGGGTGGGGATATCGTTGTAATCGTTGGGATCGCCTTCGCGGAAATAGAGCTCCGGCGCCACGGCGAGATAGCCTTCCAGTGCGAGACGGCGGCACAGATCGCGGATGTGCTCGTGCACGCCGAAAATTTCCTGCACCACCAGCACGACCGGCAGCGTGCCGCTAAACTGTTGCGGACGAGCATAATAAGCCGGCAGGTTCTCACCCTGGCTCGGCACGGACGTCTCGCCCGCGTGAATGGCATCGCTGGCGGTAATGATGGTGCTGTCTGCGGTGGGCTGCACCGCTGGCGCAAAGCCGTCGGTAGCGGATTTTTGTGCCATATTGTCTTCGGTTTTCATGGTTCTCTCCGTGCTAGCAAGTGCGCAATCACGTAACTATAGCCTGGCCTTACGGCAAGGCTGGCGTAGGGTACGGGGGATGGTTAACCTGATCTGCTTCTCTATTAACACTGCCTTTTACGGTTACACAGCACCGCTTGTAGCAATTCAGCGCAGCAGACCGCTAATATGTGATTAGAGTCACACAATATTTTTAGTTCAATGTAACTTTCATTATTGATAGTGAATTCAGTCACATATTTATCCGGGCCGCTGTCGTAAAGTGGCGCGCTTATTCCCCCTTATCTTCCAGGAGTCTGATATGGCCCAGTCTGACGTTTTCCACCTTGGCATCACCAAAGCCGATTTGAAAGGAGCCACGCTGGCGATTGTTCCTGGCGATCCGGAGCGCGTGAAGAAAATCGCAGCGCTGATGGAGAATCCACAGCACCTCGCGTCGCATCGTGAATTCACCACCTGGCTGGCGGAGATTGATGGCAAACCGGTGGTTGTCTGTTCCACCGGTATTGGCGGTCCGTCCACCTCTATCGCCGTTGAAGAGCTGGCGCAGCTGGGCGTGCGTACCTTCCTGCGTGTGGGTACCACCGGCGCGATTCAGCCACACATCAACGTGGGTGATGTGCTGGTGACCACCGCCTCGGTCCGTCTGGACGGTGCCAGCCTGCACTTTGCGCCGATGGAATTCCCGGCGGTGGCTGATTTCGCCTGCACCACCGCGCTGGTGGCCGCGGCAGAAGCCTGCGGTGCGACCACGCATATTGGTGTCACTGCCTCGTCAGACACCTTCTATCCTGGCCAGGAGCGCTACGACACCTTCTCCGGACGCGTAGTGAGCCGCTTCCAGGGCTCGATGAAAGAGTGGCAGCAAATGGGCGTACTTAACTATGAAATGGAATCCGCTACACTGTTAACCATGTGCGCCAGTCAGGGACTGCGTGCCGGCATGGTGGCTGGCGTCATCGTGAATCGCACGCAAAAAGAGATCCCGGATGCGGCCACTATGAAGCAGACAGAAAGCGATGCGGTGAAAATTGTGGTGGATGCCGCGCGTCGCTTACTTTAGCGCGCCAGTCAGGGAATGATTTCGAGACCAGGCTTATAGGGAGCTCAGCAATTGCCTGATTAGAATGCGCGCAATTTCAGCCGATTCTGAGAAATTTCCTATGCGCAAAACGATCTCTGTCCCACGTCCGGGTTTTACCAGCCGCCCTGCTGCAATGCAGGCCCGCGTTGAGAGTGCCGCCGCGCGGTTTCGTCAGGCAATGGCCGCGTCAGATTATCCTCTGGCGCGCCAGTGCTGCGAAGAAGTGCTGCGCGTCATGCCTAACCAGATGCAGGTGCTCAGCGACTACGCGCTGACGCTGATGCGCGTCGGCGAACATAAAAAATCCTACAAGATTTACCAGAAAATCTATCAGGCACCGGCGGCGCAGCGCGCGCAGGCGTCGGAAACCTGGCTGGATGGCCTGACGGAAGTGTGTGGCTGGCTGGATAAGACAGATGAAGTGGCGCGTTATGGCCTCGAATCGCTCACCCAATCTGACATGCGTTTCAGTCAGGGCGCGAAAGCGACTTTTCCCACACCGGCGCCTGCGCCGATTAACCGCAGCAATCCGGCAGAAAATATCATCTCCTTCAGCCTGTACGGCGGTCAGCCGCGCTACTGCGAAACCCTGATTAAAAACGTTGAGGTGGCGCGCGAGCTCTATCCGGACTGGATGTGTCGCATCTATCTCGACGATAGCGTGCCGCAGCACGTGTGGCAGCGCCTGACCCAGCCAAACACCCAGCTGGTGGATATGTCGCAGGAGAAAACCATTTTCCCTACGCTGTGGCGCTTTCTGGTGATGGACGATGCCAGCGTAAAACGCTACATCGTGCGCGATGCGGATTCGCTGCTGTCAGAGCGCGAAGTGGCGGCCGTCGATGCCTGGCTGGCTTCGCCATTCTGGTTCCACCACATGCGCGATTATTACTCGCACACCGAGCTGTTACTGGCCGGCATGTGGGGCGGCTGTCACGGCGTGTTTCACAATGTGGAGCAGCAGATGCGCGACTTTATCGCGCAGTATGACGGCAGCGAGCGCTTTACCGACCAGTACTTCCTCAAGGTAGCGCTGTGGCCGACGGTGCGCGACAGCATCCTCAATCACGACGATATCTTTCACTTCCACCACGCGCAGCCGTGGCCGGCGCATGCGCCGATTCGCTGGCAGACCGACAGCTTCCACGTCGGCAGCAACGCCGGTTTCGCCAGCATGGCCGGCAAAGTGGCCAACGCCGAAAATGGCCAGCAGCAGGTGGAGCTGACCTACGGCGGCAACAGCTGGTGCTATCCGGCGAAGGTGAAAAGCGACAGCGAATGGGTGCTGCCGATGCCGTTTTTCCTGATCGACGCCTGGAAAGCCGGCGACCTGACCGTGCGCGCCCTGTAGTTGCCCGGACGGTGCCTATCGCGCCCGCGATAAAATCCGCGGGTTGCCATGAATGTTCTGGACATTCATACAGTGGCGCTCTACCTTCTCCTCAGCGAGACGATCCGCGGGGGGATTATGGATCAGCAACTTATCATCAGCGGCGCGCTGGCGCTGGCCGGTTTGGGCATTGGCTGGATTATTGCCCAGCTGCGCGCCGGCCATCAGCACGCCAGCTTCACCACCGAACGCCGCCTGCTGGAACAGGCGCAGCAGCGTCAGCAGCAGCAGCTGGAACAGCTGCAACAACAACTGCAGCAGCGCGAACAGGAGCTGCGCCAGCTACACGGCACGCTAAGCGGCGCGCAGGAGCGCCTGCAGCAGCTGGATTACTGGCGGGCCGAGAGTGAACAGCTCAGCCGCGAACTGCGCAATCAGCTGGAAGTAAACAGCGCGCAGGAAGCCGAACTGCGGGAAGTCACCATTCGATTAGAAGAGACGCGTTTCGCCGCTGAGGAGAAGCAGCGTCTGCTGACCAACAGCGAACAGCGCCTGAGTGCGCAGTTTGAAAACCTCGCCAACCGAATCTTCGAAAACAGCGGAAAACGCGTCGACGAGCAGAACCGGCAGAGCCTCAACAGCCTGATCGGCCCGCTGCGCGAACAGCTGGACGGCTTCCGCCGCCAGGTCAACGATAGCTTCGGCCAGGAAGCACGTGAACGCCACACGCTGGCGCACGAGATTCGTCAGCTGCAGCAGCTCAACGCGCAGATGGCGCAGGAAGCGATCAACCTCACCAAAGCGCTGAAGGGCGACAATAAAATTCAGGGCAACTGGGGCGAAGTGGTGCTCAGCCGGGTGCTGGAGGCGTCGGGCCTGCGCGAAGGCTACGAGTACCAGACTCAGGTCAGCGTGCAGCTGGAGCAGCAGGGCCGTATGCAACCGGATGTGATTGTGCGTCTGCCGCAGGGTAAAGATGTGGTAATTGACGCCAAAATGACGCTGATTGCCTATGAGCGCTACTTCAACGCCGACGACGAGCTGACGCGCGAACAGGCGATTCAGGAGCACATCAACGCGGTGCGCGGCCATATCCGGCTGCTGGGGCGTAAAGATTATCAACAATTGCCCGGTTTACGCTCGCTGGATTATGTGCTGATGTTTATTCCGGTCGAACCGGCGTTTCTGCTGGCGATCGACCGCCAGCCGGAGCTGATCAGCGAAGCGCTGCAGCAAAACATTATGCTGGTCAGCCCGACCACGCTGCTGGTGGCGCTGCGCACCATTAATAATCTGTGGCGCTATGAGCATCAGAGCCGTAATGCCCAGCGCATCGCCGACCGCGCTGCGCGCTTGTACGACAAGATGCGGCTGTTTGTCGATGACATGAGCGGCATCGGGCATAGCCTCGACAAAGCGCAGCAGAGTTATCAGCTGGCGATGAAAAAGCTGGCGCAGGGGCGCGGCAACCTGATCGCCCAGAGTGAGTCGTTTCGTGCGCTTGGCGTAGAGATCAAACGGCCCATCAACCCCCAGCTGGCAGAGCAGGCGCAGCCCGACGCGGCGGATGATGCATGGGCCGATGATAGCGAGCCCGCTGAAAATGCGGCAGATTCTTCCGCCGCTTCCCTGCGCCGCATCAACGAATAACACGCCGGTGGCGTGCTCGGATCGCCCGACTCTGATACACTTCGGGAAGTATTGTTTGTGGAACAGGTAAAACCGATGGCAGATGAATCACAGCAGGAAACTACCCATTTTGGCTTTCAGACCGTCGCCAAAAGTGAAAAGGCCGATAAAGTCGCGGACGTGTTTCACTCCGTCGCGGCGAAATATGACCTGATGAACGATCTGATGTCGTTCGGCATCCATCGCGTCTGGAAGCGTTTTACCATCGACAGTAGCGGCGTGCGCCGCGGTCAGCGCGTCCTGGATCTGGCCGGCGGTACCGGCGATCTGACGGCAAAATTCTCGCGCCTGGTCGGTGAAACCGGTCAGGTGGTGCTGGCGGACATCAACAGCTCAATGCTGAAGATGGGACGCGAAAAGCTGCGCAATCTCGGCGTAACCGGCAACGTCAGCTACGTGCAGGCTAACGCAGAAGCGCTGCCGTTCCCGGATAACTATTTCGACTGCATCACCATCTCCTTCGGCCTGCGTAACGTGACCGAAAAAGAGAAGGCGCTGGCGTCGATGTTCCGCGTGCTCAAGCCAGGCGGTCGTCTGCTGGTGCTGGAGTTCTCTAAACCGGTTTTCGATCCGCTGAGCAAAGCCTACGACACTTACTCTTTCCACATTCTGCCGCGCATCGGCCAGCTGGTGGCAAAAGACGCGGAGAGTTATCGCTACCTGGCGGAGTCGATTCGTATGCATCCGGATCAGGAAACCCTGAAGGCGATGATGAACGACGCTGGCTTTGAAAATACCAGCTACTACAACATGACCGGCGGCATTGTGGCGCTGCATCGTGGCTTTAAGTTCTGATTAATCATGACTTTTACCCCTCTCATCACCGGCGGTCTTGAGACCGCCCTGAACCGTGTGTTGTACCGCGATCGCAGCCTGAAAACCGCACGCCAGCGTCTGGCCGGCAAAGTCCTGCTGCTGCGCCTGCAGGAGCTGGATTTTCCGCTGGTGCTGGTGTTCAGTGAAAACCAGCTGGATGTGCTGAGTGACTGGCAGGACCGCAGCGACTGCAGCGTCAGCCTGCGTTTCAGCACGCTGCCTAAGCTGCGCGATCGTCAGCAGCTGACCAGCCTGATTCGCAGCGGTGAGCTGGACGTGGAAGGCGATCTGCAGGTGGTACAGCAATTCTCCGCGCTGATGGATCTGGCTGAACTCGACCCGGCTGAATATCTCGCGCCGTGGGTGGGCGACATCGCGGCACAGGGCATCAGCCAGGCCGCTCAGCGTGCGCTGGCCCAGCTCAGACAGCAGGTCACCCGCCGTCAGGATTATCTGGGGCAGGTGCTGACCGAAGAGTGGCGCGTGGCACCGGGGGCGCTGGAGCAGGCGTGGTTTTGTGAGGAGGTAGAAGCGATGGAACGTGCGCTTAATGCGTTTGAGGCGCGTTTGGCACAGCTGGAGGCGAAATGACGCTGGGAGAAATTCGGCGCTTATACTTCATTATCAAAGTTTTTCTGACCTACGGGCTGGATGAACTGATTCCGCATATGCGCATTACGCTGCCGCTGCGGCTGTGGCGGCGCTGTGTTTTCTGGATCCCCAACCGGCACAAAGAAGCCGAGATGGGCATCCGTCTGCGTCTGGCCATGGAACAGCTCGGTCCGGTTTGGATCAAGTTCGGTCAGATGCTCTCGACGCGCCGCGACCTGTTCCCGCCGAAAATTGCAGATGAGCTGGCGATTCTGCAGGACCGTGTGGCGCCGTTCGATGGCGTGAAAGCCAAAGCGCAGATTGAGCGTTCGATTGGCGGCCCGGTAGAAACCTGGTTCGACGACTTCGATATCAAACCGCTGGCATCGGCTTCGATTGCCCAGGTGCATACCGCGACGCTGAAATCCAACGGCCGCGAAGTGGTGATCAAAGTGATTCGCCCGGATATCCTGCCGGTAATCAAAGCTGACATGAAGCTGATTTACCGCCTGGCGCGCTGGGTGCCACGTCTGCTGCCGGACGGTCGCCGTCTGCGTCCGATGGAAGTGGTGCGCGACTACGAAAAAACGCTGATTGATGAACTCAATCTGCTGCGTGAAGCTGCCAATGCGATTCAGCTGCGCCGCAACTTCGACCAGAGCCGCATGCTGTACGTGCCGGAAGTGTTTTCCGACTACTGCAGCGAAACCATGCTGGTGATGGAGCGCATTTACGGCATTCCTATCTCCGACGTTGCCACGCTGGAGCAGCACGGCGTCAACATGAAGTTGCTGGCCGAACGTGGCGTGCAGGTGTTCTTCACCCAGGTGTTCCGCGACAGCTTTTTCCACGCCGATATGCATCCCGGCAACATCTTCGTCAGCTACGAGCATCCGGAAGATCCACAGTACATCGGCATTGACTGCGGCATCGTTGGCTCGCTGAACAAAGAAGATAAGCGCTACCTGGCGGAAAACTTCATAGCCTTCTTCAACCGCGACTACCGCAAAGTGGCCGAGCTGCACGTCGACTCGGGCTGGGTACCGCCGGATACCAACGTGGAAGATTTTGAGTTCGCGATTCGCACGGTGTGCGAGCCGATTTTCGAAAAGCCGCTGGCGGAAATCTCCTTTGGTCACGTGCTGCTCAATCTGTTCAACACCGCGCGCCGTTTCAATATGGAAGTGCAGCCGCAGCTGGTGCTGTTGCAGAAAACCCTGCTGTACATCGAGGGCATCGGCCGTCAGCTCTATCCGCAGCTCGATCTGTGGAAAACCGCCAAGCCGTTCCTGGAGGACTGGATTAAGGATCAGATTGGCATTCCGGCCATCCTGCGGGCGGTGAAAGAGAAGGCGCCGTTCTGGGCAGAGAAACTGCCGGAGCTGCCGGAGCTTTTTTACGACAGTATGCGCCAGCACAAGTTATTGCAGCACAGTGTCGATAAACTCGTCACCGATTTGAACGCGCAGCGCACCCGTCATCATCAGGCACGTTATCTGTTTGGCGTCGGGGCTACACTGTTATTAAGTGGCACCGCCGTGCTGTTGAGCCGGCCTGACTGGGACTTCTTCCCGGCGCTGTTAATGGCCGCCGGCATCGTCACCTGGCTCATCGGCTGGCGCAAGACAAACTGATTGTCTGCCTGGTGCAAATCGCGTAATGTCGCAGGCTTAAGTCCGGGTAAAAACGGACTTTCTGTGCGTTACAGTTAACCGTTTTTCACAGAATATTAGAGGCATATCTCATGGGCGGTATCAGTATTTGGCAATTGTTAATCATTGCCGTCATTGTTGTACTTCTGTTCGGTACCAATAAGCTTCGTAACCTGGGTTCGGATTTAGGCTCTTCCATTCGCGGCTTCAAAAAAGCCATGAGCGATGAAGACGAGAAAAAGGATCAACCGAAAGAGCAGGACGCTGACTTCAACGCCAAACTGGCAGACAAACAGCACACCCCGGCGAGCAAAGACGACGCCCGGGACAAGTAAGGTAAAACTGTGTTCGATATTGGTTTTAGTGAACTGGTATTGGTGTTCGTGATCGGGCTGATTGTACTGGGCCCGCAGCGCTTACCGGTTGCGGTGAAAACCGTTGTTGGCTGGATCCGGGCCATTCGCTCGCTGGCTGCTAATGTGCAGAACGAACTGGCCCAGGAGCTGAAACTGCAGGAGCTGCAGGACAGCCTGAAAAAGGTCGAAGAGGCAGGACGCGGCACGCTGTCGCCGGAGCTGAAGCAATCCATGGAAGAGCTGCGTAAAACCGCGGACTCCATGAAGCGCTCGGTGCAGCAAAGCATCGATATCGAGAAAGCGGAAGATGAAGCCAACACCATTCATCAGCCGCCCGCTGCCGCGCCACAGCCCGCTGCCGCACCGCAGCCCGCAGAGCCGCACAGCGTCGTGACGCCGGCCAGCGCGGCACATCAGGCCAGCGCCCCGGCGCAGGCGCCGCAGCCTGCACCAGCCACCAGCCACAGCGACTCCGTCGCGCCTGCGTCCACTCCTCCCGTAAAAGATGAACGATAAACATGGCCGTTGAAGATACCCAACCGCTCATCAGCCACCTGATTGAGCTGCGCAAGCGTCTGCTGAACTGCATCATCGCGGTGTTTGTTATCTTCCTGTGTCTGGTTTACTTCGCCAACGACATCTATCACGCGGTGGCAGCACCGCTGATTAGCCAGATGCCCGCCGGCGCCAGCATGATCGCCACCGACGTGGCCTCACCGTTCTTTACGCCGATCAAACTGACCATCATTGTGTCGGTGTTTCTTGCGGTGCCGGTGATTCTTTATCAGGTCTGGGCGTTTGTCGCCCCCGCGCTGTATCGCCATGAGCGCCGCCTGGTGATGCCGCTGCTGTTCTCCAGTACGCTGCTGTTTTATGTCGGCGTGGCCTTTGCCTACTTCATTGTGTTCCCGCTGGCATTTGGCTTCTTCGCCAAAACCGCGCCGCAGGGCGTCACCATCGCCACGGACATCACTAACTACCTCGACTTTGTCATGACGCTGTTCATGGCGTTTGGCGTGGCGTTTGAGGTACCGATTGCCATCGTGCTGCTGTGCTGGACCGGCATTACCAGCCCGGACGATCTGAAAAAGAAACGGCCGTATATTCTGGTCGGCGCGTTCGTGGTTGGGATGTTGCTCACACCGCCGGACGTTTTCTCGCAAACTTTGCTCGCTATTCCGATGTACTGCCTGTTTGAAGTCGGCGTATTCTTCTCCCGCTACTATGTGGGTAAAGGACGTCAGGCGGCAGACGATGAGGAACAGAACCCCGACGCCTGATGTCTTTTATGCAGGGCATCCCGCTGATGGGGTGATGATGAATCTTAACCGCCCGCCTGCCGGGCGGTTTTTTCTATCCGTCGCTTGAAGACGGAATGGGGAGCAAACATGTTTGATATCGGTGTAAACCTGACCAGCACGCAATTCGCAAAAGATCGCGATCAGGTGGTAAAACGCGCGCGCGAAGCAGGCGTCACCGGCCTGTTAATCACCGGCACCAATGCCCTGGAGAGCCAGCAGGCGCGTCAGCTGGCGACCCGGCACGCGGGCTACTGCTGGTCGACCGCCGGCGTGCACCCGCATCATGCCAGCGAGTGGTCGGCGGAAACCGCCAGTACGCTGCGCCGGCTGGCTGACAGCGAGCAGGTGGTCGCGATTGGTGAATGCGGACTCGACTTCAACCGGAATCTTTCCGCGCACGAGCAGCAGGAGTACGCGTTTGATGCGCAGCTCCAGCTGGCGGCAGAACTGCAGCTGCCGGTGTTTTTACACTGTCGTGAGGCGCATGAACGTTTTCTGGCGGTGCTGCAGCCGTGGCTGCCGAAACTGGTGGGCGCGGTGGTGCACTGTTTTACCGGCACGCGTGACGAGCTGGAAGCCTGCCTGGCGCTGGGCTTATCGGTGGGCATTACCGGCTGGGTGTGCGATGAACGGCGCGGAATGGCACTGCGTGACATGCTGCCGCTGATTCCGGCAGATCGTCTGCTGCTGGAGACGGACGCGCCCTATCTGCTGCCGCGCGATATGCGACCGCGTCCGACCTCGCGCCGTAACGAACCCTGCTTTCTGCCGCATATCGTTCAGCAGGTGGCGCACTGGCGTGGTGAACAGCCAGACGCACTGGCGGCACGCGTCGACCACAACGCACGTCAGCTATTCAGGCTGGCTTAAACCTTACGGAACTGCTTGTTGTCCACGCTGCGCATCACCTGTTTATTCAGCAGGTTAAGCAGCAGGATTGAGCGGGTTTCGCCATCGGGCTCGGCAAAGATAGCGCGCAGCCCTTCAAAGGTGCCGTCGGTGATCAGCACTTCATCACCGACCTGCGGCGTTTCCGGATCCAGCAGGATCTGCGGCGCATCGGTTTGCAGCGCTTCGATCACTTCATACGGCACCGTGGCGGGCATGGCACCAAAGCGCACAAAGTGGCTGACGCCGCGCGTGCTGCTGATGGTGGTGGTGTGAATCGCTTCCGGATCGAATTCGATAAACAGATAGTTGGGAAACAGCGGCTCACTCACGGTGGTGCGTTTGCCGCGCACCATCTTCTCCAGAGCGATCATCGGGCTGAGGCAATTCACCTCCTGCCGCTCAAGATGCTCCTTCGCGCGCAACAGCTGACCACGTTTGCAATAGAGTAAGTACCAGGATTCCATAACTGCTCCCAAATAATGGACGCTAAGAATAACAAACCTGTTGTCAGAGTTATAGCGCATCGGCGGCCGGAAACCCGGTCACACAAGAAAAATCTCTACGAATTTTCCGATTGGTGCGGCGAACTAACGCTTTTCAGCAAGAAAATTGACGTCTGGCGATCATCTGTATCAGACTGCCAACCCATTAGGCGAAGAAAAAGGACGGGCTGATGGAACTGTTTTTACTGAGCAATGGCAAAGTGGCCGACGATGCGCCGCTGCTGAGCTATGCGCATCCGCAGCTGCACGCGATGATTGCCCAGCGCGGCATCACCTCGGCGGTGCTGGTGCCCTACGCCATTATTCGTGACGATCACGCCCAGCGTGCGCAGGCGTTGTCTCAGTCACTGGGCATTCCGGTGAGCACGGTACACGAGTTCGAGACACCGGTTGCGGCCATTGAGCAGGCGGAGCTGATTCTGGTGAGCGGCGGCAATACCTGGCTGCTGAACCAGATGCTGCACGAGCAGGGGCTGATCGTGGCGATTCAGCGCGCAGTGCGCGAGCGCGACGTCCCTTACGTTGGCTGGAGCGCAGGCTGCAATGTGGCGACACCGTCGATTCGCACCACCAATGATATGCCGGTACGCAGCAGCGTGGTGCTGCCTGCGCTGGGGCTGTTCCCGGTGCAAATCAATCCTCACTATCTGGATGCGCACGTCAGCGGCCATATGGGCGAAACCCGTGATGAGCGTCTGGCCGAATTCTGCACGGTGAATCCGCAAGAGTCGGTGATTGCGCTGCGGGAAGCCAGCTTCCTGCACGTCAGTGAGAACCGTCTGCGCTACTACAGCGCGCGCGGTGAAGATTTCAAAGTGTTCCGTCACGGTGAAGCGATTGCCGCTTATCACGATGTGCTGGCCCTGCAGTCGCTGGTGCCGTTTTCCTGTCAGCCCGCCTGACGCAGAAACTCAAACACGCTGGCGTGAACAAACTTATAATGACGCTTCACTCTGGCCGGAAGACTAACGCCGCATGAAATATCAGGATTTACGAGACTTTCTCGCGCTGCTGGAACAGCGCGGCGAGTTAAAGCGCATCACTCAGGAGATCGATCCTGTCCTCGAGATGACCGAAATCGCCGACCGCACGCTGCGGGCCGGTGGCCCGGCGCTGCTGTTCGAAAACCCGAAGGGCTACAGCATGCCGGTGCTGTGCAACCTGTTTGGCACGCCGAAGCGCGTAGCCATGGGTATGGGCCAGGAAGAGGTCAGCGCGCTGCGCGAGGTGGGTAAGCTGCTGGCGTTTCTGAAAGAGCCGGAGCCGCCGAAGGGGTTCCGCGATCTGTTCGATAAGATGCCGCAGTTCAAACAGGTGCTGAATATGCCGACCAAACGGCTGCGTAATGCGCCGTGTCAGGAAGAGATTTTCAGCGGTGACGAGGTCGATCTGGCGCGCATCCCGGTCATGAAATGCTGGCCGGGCGATGCGGCGCCGCTGATTACCTGGGGATTAACCGTCTCGCGTGGACCGCATAAAGAGCGGCAGAACCTCGGCATTTATCGTCAGCAGGTGATTGGTAAAAATCGGGTGATCATGCGCTGGCTGTCGCATCGCGGTGGCGCGCTGGATTTCCAGGAGTGGTGCAAAGCGCATCCCGGTGAACGCTTCCCGGTGGCGGTGGCGCTGGGCGCCGATCCGGCCACCATTCTTGGCGCGGTCACGCCGGTGCCGGATACGCTATCGGAATATGCGTTTGCCGGTCTGCTGCGCGGCAACAAAACCGAGGTGGTGAAGTGCGTCTCGAACGATCTGGAAGTGCCGGCCAGCGCCGAAATCGTGCTGGAAGGCTACATCGAACCGGGCGACATGGCGCCGGAAGGGCCGTACGGCGATCACACCGGCTACTACAATGAAGTAGACAGCTTCCCGGTGTTTACCGTGACGCACGTGACCCAGCGGCGCAACCCGATTTATCACTCCACCTACACCGGCCGTCCGCCGGATGAGCCCGCGGTACTGGGCGTGGCGCTGAACGAAGTGCTGGTGCCGATTCTGATCAAACAGTTCCCGGAGATTGTGGATTTCTATCTGCCGCCGGAAGGCTGCTCTTATCGCCTCGCGGTAGTGACGATTAAAAAACAGTATGCCGGTCACGCCAAGCGCGTGATGTTCGGCGTGTGGTCGTTCCTGCGCCAGTTTATGTACACCAAGTTTGTGATTGTGTGTGACGATGACGTCAACGCGCGTGACTGGAACGACGTGATTTGGGCCATCACCACGCGGATGGATCCGGCGCGTGATACGGTACTGGTAGAAAACACGCCAATTGACTATCTCGACTTCGCTTCGCCGGTTTCCGGACTTGGCTCGAAGATGGGACTGGATGCCACCAACAAGTGGCCGGGTGAAACCCAGCGTGAATGGGGGACGCCGATTGTGAAAGATCCTGCGGTTACGGCGCGTATTGATGCAATCTGGGATGAGTTAGCGATCTTTGCCGAGCCGCCGCAGCGCTGATAGCGGCTGAGAACCATAAAAAAGGGCACCTATGACGACGTTAAGCTGCAAAGTGACTTCGGTTGAAGCAATTACGGACACGGTTTACCGCGTGCGGTTAATTCCGGCGGCGGATTTTAGCTTCCGCGCCGGCCAGTATCTGATGGTGGTGATGGATGAGCGCGACAAGCGCCCGTTTTCGCTGGCATCGACGCCAATGGAAAAGGACATCATTGAGCTGCACATTGGTGCCTCAGAGCTGAACCTGTACGCCATGGCGGTGATGGATCGCATCAAAAATGATCGGCAGATCACCGTAGATATGCCGCACGGCGACGCCTGGCTGCGTGAAGACAGCGCGCGGCCGATTGTGCTGATTGCCGGCGGCACCGGCTTCTCCTATGCGCGTTCGATTCTGCTGACCGCGCTGGCGCAGCAGCCGGATCGCGACATCGCTATCTACTGGGGCGGCCGCGAGCTGAGACATCTGTACGATCTGGATGAGCTCAATGCGCTGGCGGTGAAGCATCCGAACCTGAAAGTGATTCCGGTGGTGGAGCAGCCGGCGGAGGACTGGCAGGGGCGCAGCGGCACGGTGCTGACCGCGGTGATGCAGGATTATGCCAGCCTGAGTGGACACGATATCTATATTGCTGGCCGGTTTGAGATGGCAAAAATTGCCCGCGAGCGCTTCTGTGCCGAACGTGGTGCGTTAGAAGCGCAGATGTATGGCGATGCGTTTGCCTTTATCTGATGTGTGATGCGGTGCGCATGCACGTGCCGCTGCAAAAAAAGCCCGCCCGGTTGGGCGGGAACACGTGCAAGTGTAGTGGTCAACGTATTAAACCCGTTCGAATACCGTCGCGATGCCCTGGCCTAAGCCAATGCACATGGTTGCCAGACCAAACTGTGCATCGCGTCGCTCCATCAGATTCAGCAACGTGGTGCTGATACGCGCGCCGGAACATCCCAGCGGATGCCCGAGTGCGATTGCGCCGCCGTTAAGGTTCACTTTCTCATCCAGCTGCTCCAGCAGCCCTAAATCTTTCAGGCACGGCAGCGTCTGCGCGGCGAAGGCTTCGTTGAGTTCGAACAGATCGATATCCTGCACGCTCAGCCCGGCGCGCTTCAGCGCCAGCTTACTGGCCGGTACCGGGCCGTAACCCATGATCGACGGATCGCAGCCGACCACCGCCATGCTGCGGATGCGTGCGCGCGGCGACAGCCCCAGTTCGCGCGCGCGGCTCTCGCTCATGATCAGCATGGCGGCCGCGCCGTCGGACAGCGCCGACGAACTGCCGGCGGTGACCGTGCCGTTGACCGGATCGAACGCCGGACGCAGCGCGGCTAAGCCTTCAAGGCTGGTGTCTTCGCGAATCACTTCATCGCTGTCATAGCGTTTCAGCACGCCATCGGCATCGTGGCCGTAGGTCGGCACGATTTCGCGTTTGAAATCACCGCGCTGAGTGGCGGCCGCAGCGCGCTGGTGTGAACGCAGCGCGAAGGCATCCTGCTGTTCACGGCTGATGTGGTGCATGCGCGCCAGCATCTCGGCGGTCAGCCCCATCATGCCAGCCGCTTTCGCCACGGTGCGCCCCAGGCCGGGATGAAAATCCACGCCGTGGTTCATCGGTACGTGGCCCATATGTTCCACGCCGCCAATCAGACAGCTGTGGGCATCGCCGACCATAATCGCGCGCGCCGCATCGTGCAGCGCCTGCATGGACGAGCCGCACAGGCGATTGACGGTACTGGCCGGCACGCGATGCGGGATCTCCGCCAGCAGCGCGGCGTTGCGGGCGATATTAAAGCCCTGTTCCAGCGTCTGCTGCACGCAGCCCCAGATAATGTCATCCAGCGCGGCGGCATCGACGGCCGGATTGCGGCTGAGGAGTTCGCGCATCAGATGGGCGGAGAGATCCTCGGCGCGCACCTGGCGAAAGGCGCCGCCTTTGGAACGGCCCATCGGCGTGCGCACGGCATCAACAATCACTACGTTTTCCATGTTCATTACCTCAGGCAGTTTGCAGCGCCGCTGCATCAATCGGTTGAGCGACGGGATACCAGCTCTGATGCTGATGGGCTTTCTGAACCAGCAGCTCAGGCAGCGCGTACAGTGGGCCGAGCGCGAGGTAGCGTTTAGCCTGATCGACGACATTGCTGATACCCAGCGTGTCCATATAGCGGAACGCGCCACCGCGGAACGGCGGGAAGCCTAAGCCATACACCAGCGCCATATCCGCCTCGGCGGGGGAAGCGATGATGTTTTCTTCGAGGCAGCGCACCACTTCGTTGAGCATCGGCAGCATCATGCGGTTGGCGATCTCTTCATCGCTGAATACCCGCTTCGGTTCACATACCGGCTCCAGCAGCGCATCGACATCTGCATCGGCGCGCTTCTGCGCTTTGCCTTTTTTGTCCTGTTCCCAGCGGTAAAAGCCCTGGCCATTTTTCTGGCCGTAGCGTTTGGCTTCAAACAGCACATCAATGGCATCGCGGTAATCTTTCTGCATCCGCGACGGGAAGCCCTGCGCCATCACCTGTTGCGCATGATGCGCGGTATCAATGCCCACCACGTCCAGCAGCCACGCCGGCCCCATCGGCCAGCCAAACTGCTTCTCCATCACTTTATCGATCTGGCGGAAATCCGCGCCGTCGCGCAGTAGCAGGCTGAAGGCGGCAAAGTAGGGGAACAGCACGCGGTTCACAAAGAAGCCGGGGCAGTCATTGACCACAATCGGCGTTTTACCCATCTTGCTGGCCCACGCCACCACTTTACTGATAGTGGCTTCAGAAGTTTGCGCACCGCGAATCACTTCGACCAGCGGCATACGCGGCACCGGATTAAAGAAGTGCATGCCGCAGAAATTTTGCGGACGCTGCAGCGCCTGCGCCAGCTGGCTAATCGGAATGGTGGAGGTATTCGAGGCCAGCACGGCATCATCCCGCAGCTGCTGCTCGGTTTCAGCCAGCACTTTGGCTTTAATTTGCGGATTCTCGACCACCGCTTCGACCACCACATCGGCACGATCAAAGCCGCTGTAATCCAGCGTCGGCTGAATGCTCGCCAGCACACTCGCCAGCTTCGTGCCGTCGATTTTGCCGCGCTCCAGCTGCTTATTAAGTAGCTTGCTGGCTTCATTCATGCCCAGCGTCAGCGCCTGCGGATTAATATCTTTCATCTTCACCGGCACGCCTTTCCAGGCCGACTGCCAGGCGATCCCGCCGCCCATGATCCCTGCGCCCAGTACCGCCGCCTGCTCTGGCGTGCCGGCCGCGCTGCTGTGTTTCTTCGCCAGCCCTTTTACGTACTGGTCATTGAGGAAGATGCCGACCAGCGCGCGTGCCACATCACTCTGCGCCAGCGGCACAAAAGCAGCGGTTTCCAGCTTCAGCGCATCATCACGACCTAAGCCCGCTGCCGCTTCGATGGTTCGCACCGCGGCGATCGGCGCCGGATAGTGTTTACCGGCGGTTTGCTGCACCATGCTTTTGGCGAGGGTAAAACTCATCGCAGCTTCAATCGGACTCAGCTTAAGCGGTGCCAGCTTCGGCGCACGACGCGCCTGCCAGCTGCCCTGGGCTATGGCATCCTGCAGCATGGTCAGCGCCGCGCTGCGCAGCTTCTCGCCGCTGACCACCGCATCCACCAGACCGAGCTTCAGCGCGCTCGCGCCATCAATATCTTTGCCGGCGGCGATGATCTCCAGCGCGCTGTCGGCACCGAGCAGGCGCGGCAGACGCACGCTGCCGCCGAAGCCCGGCATAATGCCGAGTTTGGTTTCCGGCAGGCCAATGCGCGCGGTGGGCGTGGCCACGCGGAAGTCGGTTGCCAGCACACACTCGCAGCCCCCGCCCAGTGCGTAGCCGTCAATGGCGGCGATCGTCGGCACCGGCAAATCTTCCAGACGATTAAAGATGCTGTTGGCGAATGTCAGCCACTGGCTGAGCTGCTCAGCGGGCGCATCAAACAGCGACAGGAATTCTGTGATATCCGCCCCGACAATAAACGCCGGTTTGGCGGAAGAGAGCAGCAGGCCGCGCAGCGTGCTTTGCTGCTCCAGTACGCTCAGCGCCTCGCCTAAGGCGGCGACGGTTTTGGTATCAAGTTTGTTCACCGAACCGGGCGCATCAAAAACCAGCTCGGCGATGCCATCGTCAAGCCAGTGCACTGAAAGGGTATCGCCTTGGTAGAGCATGTCCGTCTCCTGAAACGCGAAAGGTGATCTGGTCATACCAGATGATCAGGAGTGTGGGTGTCATGTTAATTTTTTGCAAACGAGAGTTTGCTTATTTGATACGGCGATCACAGCGCGCGCAGCACGGCATCCCCCGCGCGGCTGTGCTACACTGCCGCCACTTTCGCGACATCGGAGACAAGTCCATGGATTCACTGAAAACCCTGTATCACGCGCATATCTCAACGCTGCAGCAGCGTGCGCAACAGGTGCTGGCGCGCTTTAAGCTGGACGCCATGCTAATTCATTCAGGCGAGTTGCTGACCGTATTTCTTGACGATCATGACTATCCGTTTAAGGTGAATCCCCAGTTTAAAGCCTGGGTGCCAGTGACGCAGGTGCCCAACTGCTGGCTGTGGATCGATGGCGTGAATAAACCCAAACTGTGGTTCTACTCGCCGGTCGATTACTGGCACAACGTCGAGCCACTGCCGGACAGCTTCTGGACCCAGGATGTCGAGGTCATCGGCCTGAAAAACGCTGACGATATCGCTCAGCTGTTGCCGGCACAGCGCGACAATGTGGCCTATATCGGGCCGGTACCGTCCCGCGCCACCCAACTGGGCATCCGCAGCGAGGGGATCAATCCTCAGGGCGTCATCGACTTCCTGCATTATCATCGCAGCATCAAAACCGATTACGAGCTGGCCTGTATGCGCGAAGCGCAGAAGCTGGCGGTGGCAGGCCATCGCGCAGCGAAAGAGGCGTTCTTCTCCGGCATGAGCGAGTTTGATATCAATCTTGCCTATCTGACCGCCACCGGCCACCGTGACATTGATGTACCGTATGGCAATATCATCGCGCTGAATGAACATGCTGCGGTGTTGCACTACACCCGGCTTGACCATCAGCCGCCGGCGAAACGTCACAGCTTCCTGATTGATGCCGGCGCAGAGTATCTTGGCTATGCGGCAGACCTGACGCGCAGCTACGCGGCGCAGAGCAAAACGCGCTACGCGGAAATGGTTGCCGCGATGAATAAAGAAGAGCTGGCGCTGATCGCCACGCTGAAAGCTGGCGTGCGCTATACCGATTACCATCTGCAAATGCATCAGCGTATCGCGCGTCTGCTGCTGAAGTTTGAACTGGTGCAGGGGCTGAGCGAAGAGACGCTGGTGGCGGAAAACCTCACCGGCCCCTTCATGCCGCACGGTCTCGGCCATCCGCTGGGCCTGCAGGTGCACGACGTTGCCGGGTTTATGCAGGACGACAGCGGCACGCATCTGGCGGCGCCATCGCAGTATCCTTATCTGCGCTGTACGCGGGTACTGCAGCCGGGCATGGTGCTGACCATTGAACCGGGCTTCTATATTATCGATTCACTGCTGGCGCCGCTGCGCAGCGGTAAGTTTAGTCAGCACTTTGACTGGCAGGCGATTGATGCCCTGAAGCCGTACGGGGGCATTCGTATCGAGGATAATGTGGTGATTCACGCCAGCCGCATCGAAAACATGACGCGTGACTTGCATCTGGCCTGATGGACGCTTACGACATTCCCGCTGAGGCCGTCAGTCTCAGCGAGGAGACCATCAAAAAGAGCCGCTTTATTACCCTGCTGGCGCATACCGATGGGGTGGCCGCTGCGCGCGCCTTTGTGCAGCAGGTAAAGCACGAACACCCGACCGCGCGGCATCACTGCTGGGCCTGGGTGGCAGGCGCGCCCGATGATTCACAACAGCTGGGGTTTTCTGACGATGGCGAACCCTCCGGCACGGCCGGTAAGCCGATGCTGGCGCAGCTGATGGGCAGTGGCGTGGGCGAGATCACCGCCGTGGTGGTGCGCTATTATGGCGGTATCATGCTGGGCACCGGCGGGCTGGTAAAAGCCTACGGTGGCGGCGTGCAGCAGGGGCTGAAGCTGCTGGCGCGCCAGCGCAAAGTGCCGATGCAACGTTTTACCCTGCAGTGTGACTATGCGCAGCTGAGCGATATAGAGCGCCTGCTGCAGCGTTTTGACGGCAGCATTGAACAGAGCCATTATCAGGATCGCATTACGCTACGTCTGGCGTTGCCCCATCCGCAGATTGATGGCTTCAGGCAAAACCTTTCTGATTACAGCCGGGGCGCTTTGGCGCTGATCCCGCTGGACAACTAACCGCATCTGTTTAAAGGAAACGGCTGAATGCATTTTCGCGCCATTACCCGCATCGTGGGCCTGCTGGTGATTCTGTTCTCGGTAACCATGATCCTGCCAGGCTTAGTGGCCCTGATTTATCGCGACGGTGCCGGGCGCGCGTTCAGTCAGACGTTTATGATGGCGATCGTCATCGGTTCGCTGCTGTGGTGGCCCAACCGCAAACAAAAAAGTGAGCTGAAACCGCGTGAAGGCTTTCTGATTGTGGTGCTGTTCTGGACCGTACTGGGCAGCGTGGGGGCAATGCCGTTTATCTTCGCCGAGCAGCCACACCTGTCGGTGACCGACGCCTTCTTCGAATCCTTCTCGGGCTTAACCACCACCGGTGCCACTACGTTAGTAGGGCTCGACTCGCTGCCGAAAGCGATTCTGTTCTATCGTCAGATGCTGCAGTGGCTTGGCGGCATGGGGATCATCGTGCTGGCGGTGGCCATTCTGCCGATTCTCGGCGTCGGCGGCATGCAGCTGTACCGCGCCGAGATGCCGGGACCGCTGAAAGATAACAAAATGCGCCCGCGCATTGCCGAAACGGCGAAAACCCTGTGGTTGATTTACGTGCTGCTGACGGTGGCCTGTGCGCTGGCGCTGTGGCTGGCGGGCATGCCGATGTTTGATGCTATCGGCCACAGCTTCTCGACCATCGCCATCGGCGGTTTTTCTACCCATGATGCCAGCATCGGCTACTTCAATAGCCCGACCATTAATACCATCGTGGCGATTTTCCTGCTGATCTCCGGCTGTAACTACGGCCTGCACTTCTCGTTGCTCAGCGGGCGAAACCTGAAAGTTTACTGGCGCGATCCGGAATTCCGCATGTTCATTGGCGTGCAGCTGACGCTGGTGCTGATTTGTACCCTGGTGCTGTGGTTCCATAATGTCTATTCCAGCGGCTGGCAAACCCTCAATCAGGCGTTTTTCCAGGTGGTATCGATGGCGACGACGGCGGGCTTTACCACCGACAGTATTGCGCGCTGGCCGCTGTTCCTGCCGGTGCTGCTGCTGTGTTCAGCCTTTATCGGCGGTATGGCGGGTTCGACCGGCGGTGGCCTGAAGGTGATTCGTATTCTGCTGCTGTGCAAGCAAGGGTCGCGCGAACTGAAACGCCTGGTGCATCCCAATGCGGTCTATACCATTAAACTGGGGAATCGTGCGCTGCCGGAACGTATTCTCGAAGCGGTGTGGGGCTTTTTCTCGGCTTACGCGCTGGTGTTTCTGGTCAGCATGCTGGCGATTATCGCCACCGGCGTGGATGACTTCTCGGCCTTCGCCGCGGTGGCGGCGACGCTGAATAACCTTGGCCCGGGTCTGGGTGTGGTGGCAGATAACTTCACGTCGATGAATGATGTCGCCAAGTGGATTTTAATCTCCACCATGCTGTTTGGACGCCTTGAAGTGTTCACGCTGCTGGTGCTGTTCACGCCCACCTTCTGGCGCGAATAATAAAACAGGAATGAGTGATGAAAGCGTTAATTCTTTATTCCAGCCGCGACGGGCAAACCCGTGAAATCGCGGCGCGTATTGCCCGCACGCTGACACCGCAGCAGCTGTGTGATGTGCTGGATCTGGCGCAGGCACCGCAGGTGGAGTGGGCACAATATGATCGCGTGCTGATTGGCGCCTCGATTCGCTATGGTCACTTCCAGCCCGAGCTGATGAGATTCGTCACGCAATATAAGGCGGAACTGCAGCAGCGCGTTAGCGGCTTTTTCAGCGTCAATCTTACTGCGCGCAAAGCCGATAAGTGCACGCCGGAAACCAATGCCTATACGCGTAAGTTCCTGGCGCAGTCACCGTGGCAACCGGATCGCTGTGCGGTGTTTGCCGGTGCGTTGCGCTATCCACGCTATCGCTGGTTCGATCGCGTCATGATTCAGTTCATTATGCGTATGACTGGCGGCGAAACGGATACCACCAAAGAAGTTGAATACACTGACTGGCAGCAAGTCACGCTTTTTGCCCAGGATTTCGCACAGTTACCAGGCAAATTGCCGCAAAATAACGCGTAGTGGTGAAATTTAGGCCGAACGATCATTTTTTTGCAATAAACCCTTGTCAGCCAGAATTAACTCCCTATAATGCGCCACCACTGAGACGGCAAAGCGGCAACGCAGACGGCTCAGCAGGGCGTGAAGTGATTCACCCCGCCGGAGAAAAACGCTGAAAAAAGTGTTTGACTCTGAAGGAGGAAAGCGTAATATACGCCACCTCGCGACAGCAGGCCGAACGCCGCGTCGCACCGCTCTTTAACAATTTATCAGACAATCTGTGTGGGCACTCGCAGGATTGATATCACAAGCCTACGGGCTTTAAAAAATATCAAGTCTTTGCTGAGTGAACACGTAATTCATTACGAAGTTTAATTCACAGAGCATCGCTGCACTCGTTGCAGCAAATCAAACTTTAAATTGAAGAGTTTGATCATGGCTCAGATTGA
>NZ_POWM01000007.1:0-233629 GCF_002928365.1 Pantoea sp. ICBG 985 | reverse complement strand
AGAAGTGAAACGCCGTAGCGCCGATGGTAGTGTGGGGCCTCCCCATGCGAGAGTAGGGAACTGCCAGGCATCAATTTAAGACCCCTAATCGGGTCGTGACCTTCCCGGTGACGCGGAAAGGGCGAAACACCTGAAATCAGCGACGGTCTGATATCAGTACAGAATCGGTGGAGCGGTAGTTCAGTTGGTTAGAATACCTGCCTGTCACGCAGGGGGTCGCGGGTTCGAGCCCCGTCCGTTCCGCCACCCTAATTAGGGGCGTAGTTCAATTGGTAGAGCACCGGTCTCCAAAACCGGGTGTTGGGGGTTCGAGTCCCTCCGCCCCTGCCAGAAAATAATCCTTTGCTTCGGCAAAGGATTTTTTTTGCCTGAAATTCGGTACACGCAAGAGCCTGAGTTTCATTTCTTCCACTCAAACTCCCTCATTTATTGCTTCAGTGAGTCAGGACCGGATATTTAAGCAGCTGACGAATGTGTGCCTGTTGATCGCTATTCTGCAGCCATACCGCATATAACGGTCGCACTGCGACAGGTGTGTCTGGAATAACCATCAAATCACTGTAAATGCCGTGCCAGAAATCAGGTAAAAAAGCGCAGGCTCCCGTGGTATGTAGCAATTCGCGGGTCACATGTGCTGAAGTGGTAGTTAATACCGGTACGTCATCACTGGAAAGATAACTTTCATGCTGATGGAAATCCGCGCCCCACTCGAGTTTGATGTAATCATATTTTTCACGCTTTTCAGTTTTGCGTGCGCGAAAGAGCGCGAGTGAAATATGACCGATCTGCTGACTGGTGAGTTCATCCATTTTTGGCGCTTCGGTGGTGATCAGCAAATCAAGCTGGCGCTCATGTAACTGCTTGACCAGCAAATGGCGCTGAGCAATACGTGCTTCCAGATGCAGGCTCTCCCGGTTCTCGTATAGCGTCTGCAGCCAGGGCGTAAGATACGCTTCCCAGAGCGATGCACTGGCACCGATTGATAGCTCATGGTGCTGCTGGGTATGCGAAACCTCCTTCTTTGCCATCAGCCAGGTACTCATCAGGCTTTCAGCGTAGGGCAATAAGCGCTCGCCTGCTGAAGTCAGCCGGATATTATTGCGGTGACGGGTAAAAAGATTAACGCCCAGCTGATTTTCCAGCTGACGGATGCGAAAACTAACGGCAGATTGCGTGAGGTAAAGCGCTTCAGCAGCACGCCCGAAATGACGCGTTCTGCTCACTTCGAGGAAAGTTTTCAGTAATTCCGTATCCACAGCATTCTCCCAAAAAATGTTTGTCGTACTGATTTAAATGTTTTGTTTTACACTCTGTCAAGCCTATCTAATACTCCGCGCCATAAATAGCACGGCCATATGAGAATCAGGAGCGTGTAAGATGGCGGACAGCTTCGCAACAACTAATCGTTTCTTTGATAACAAACATTACCCTCGTGGTTTTTCGCGTCATGGTGACTTCACCATTAAAGAAGCTCAGCTTCTGGAACGCCACGGATACGCTTTCAACGAACTGGATCTCGCTAAGCGCGATCCGGAGACCGAAGAAGAGCGTCTGTTTATTGAAGTCTGTCGTGGTCTGCGTGAGCCGCAGACTGAGGCTGAACGTGTCTGGTCAAAATACACTGCACGTATCAAGCGTCCGAAACGTTTTCATACCTTGTCCGGCGGTAAACCGCAGATGGACACGGTGGAAGACTTCAGCGATAGCGACGATTAACATGACGGGGCTGATTTCAGCCCCGTTGTCATTCCAGGCTTTTATGCAGGTAAATCAGTAAACGATCGATACTGCGATATCCCACCGCCTCCTGCAGATGCTGACGCGTAATCTGCCGTTCACCCGCTAAATCTGCGATGGTTCTCGCCACCTTTAAGATGCGCTGCCATGCACGCACCGATAATCCCAGTGCATTCAGGATCTCCTCCAGCCATTCCGCGTCCTGCTGCTGTAACACACAATCACGGGCGATCTCCGGATTCGACAGCTGCGCATTCACCTTGCCCGCGCGTGCCATCTGTATCGCCCGGGCGGCCAGTACGCGGGCGCGCACCTGCGCGCTGGTTTCGCTGTGCTGCTGCTTCTGGCTGAGCGAGCCGCCCGGTAGCAGCGGAATCTCCAGCGACAGGTCGAAGCGATCCAGAAACGGGCCAGACAGCCGGCTGAGATAGCGCAGCACCTGCTGCGGCGTGCAGCGATTATGATTCCCCTGATAATGGCCCGTCGGGCTGGGATTCATTGCACCAATCAGCTGAAAGCGCGCAGGGAAAGTGACTTTGGCGCGGGAACGGGAAATGGCGATTTCACCGGACTCAATCGGTTCGCGTAACGCATCCAGCGCTTTGCGCTCAAACTCGGGCAGTTCATCAAGAAACAGCACCCCATTGTGCGCCAGCGAAATTTCGCCCGGCCGCGGCAGGGATCCTCCGCCGACCAGCGCATACAGCGATGCGCTGTGATGAGGCGCTCTGAACGGCCGTCTACGCCACTGATGATGTAGCGTACCGCTGCTGACCAGGCTGGCAATTGCGGCGCACTCCAGCGCTTCCTGGTCATCCAGCGGCGGCATAATGCCGGGCAATCGGGTTGCCAGCATGGTCTTACCGGTGCCGGGCGGGCCCAGCAGCAACAGGTTATGGCCACCGGCGGCGGTAATTTCCAGCGCGCGCCGTCCCTGCTGCTGGCCAATAATATCGCTCAGGTCCTGCTGCTCGTGCGGCACCGTTTCAGGCTGGTAATGGGCGACCGTCAGCGCCGTCTGGTTATGCAGGAAAGCGCAGATCTCCACCAGATGCTTGCCCACCAGCGTTTCACCCTGTTGTATCAGGCCGACATCCTGTTGATTCTGCTCCGCTAAGACCATCTGACGTCCGGCCTGCAGCGCCGCCATGGCAGCAGGAATCGCGGCCTGAACGCCACACAGCGCGCCGTTTAGCGCCAGCTCACCCAGGAACTCATAATGGGCCAGCTTATCGCCTGGCAGCTGCTCTGAGGCCGCGAGAATGGCGATAGCGATCGGCAGGTCGTAGCGCCCACCCTCTTTAGGTAAATCAGCTGGTGCGAGATTAATGGTGACGCGCTTCGCCGGAAAGGTGAAACCGCTATTGATAATGGCGCTGCGCACGCGTTCGCGGGCTTCTTTGACGGTGGTTTCCGGCAGACCTACCAGTGTCAATGCTGGCAGACCGTTGCTGATATGCACTTCAATCGTCACCAGTGGAGCCTGCACTCCGAGCGCCGCGCGTGTTAATACTTTCGATAAAGACATAACCGCTCCTTGTTGCCTTTATCCTTGCTGAAAAAAATCCACACGGCGACCGCTGAAACTATCATCCTGAAGCGGTATTCAGGAAAATCGCTGTGCTTTTCATCCTGTTCATTAATTTTCGCAGCCAGATCGCAAAAGCAAAATAACGGTTGCGTCGCGGGCGTAATGAATAATTATCACAAATGCGAATAACCTTTTACTTACAAAGCGATAACGCACGTCAACTGCGCGCGTCATAAAATTTTCCGATGAAAATTATTGTAAATCCCCTGCTAACTATGGTAACTCTGTAGGTATTACTTCGAACTAACGAAAAAACAGACGACACATGAAAGCCTTTCTACAAGTGATTAGCCTAGTCGTGATTAGCGTGGTGGTGATTATTAACCCACCGTGCGGGGCTACGCTTGGAGAAAGAAAGGCTTAAAAATCAAGCCTGGAATTCGAAAAACCCCCGCACCGTAAGGTCCGGGGGTTTTTTTTCGACCAGACGAAATATCAGCGAATCAGCGAGGAACAGATTATGAGCAGTAGCATAAAATTCTGTTGTTCCAGCAGGAATACAGGAGAATAACCATGACAGGTGCACAGTGGGTAGTTCAGGCTTTACGCGCGCAGGGTGTCGACACAGTGTTTGGTTATCCTGGCGGAGCAATCATGCCAGTGTACGATGCGCTCTACGATGGCGGCGTGGAACATCTACTGTGTCGTCATGAACAAGGTGCGGTGATGGCAGCGATCGGTTATGCGCGTGCGACCGGCAAAACCGGGGTTTGCATCGCGACTTCCGGACCGGGCGCCACCAACCTGATCACCGGGCTGGCCGATGCGATGATGGATTCCGTTCCGGTTGTCGCCATCACCGGGCAGGTCTCTTCAGCGTTTATTGGTACCGACGCCTTTCAGGAGATCGACGTTCTTGGCCTGTCATTAGCCTGTACTAAACACAGCTTCCTCGTTGAATCGCTGGATGATTTACCCTCGGTGATGGCGGAAGCTTTCGCCATCGCGCAGTCCGGCCGTCCGGGACCGGTGCTGGTCGACATTCCCAAAGATATTCAAATTGCCAGCGGTGACCTGACGCCGCACCTGTTGCCGGTTGAAGAGGCACTGAGCCATTCACCTCAGCACATTGCCGAAGCGCGCGCGCTGATGGCGCAGGCGCAAAAACCGATACTGTATATCGGCGGCGGTGTCGGCATGGCGCAGGCCGTCCCGGCGCTGCGGGCTATGGCGCAGGAGACCGGCATCCCGATGGTTTCTACCCTGAAAGGGCTGGGCAGCGCCGAAGCCAGCAGCGATCTCTATCTCGGTATGCTCGGCATGCACGGCACCAAAGCGGCCAACCTGGCGGTGCAATCCTGTGATTTGCTGATTGCCGTCGGCGCACGCTTCGACGACCGCGTCACCGGTAAGCTGGATACCTTCGCGCCGCACGCCAGCGTCATCCATATTGATATCGATCCGGCGGAATTGAACAAACTGCGTCGCGCTCACGTTTCGCTGCAGGGCGATCTCAACCAGGTGTTGCCGGCGCTGAGCATGCCGCTGCAGATCGACGGCTGGCGTACTGAAGTTAAAGCGATGAACGCGGAGTTCGCGTGGCGTTACGACCATCCCGGCGAGGCGATCTACGCGCCGCTGCTGCTGAAGCAGTTGTCAGATCGTAAACCTGACAGCGCGGTGGTAACCACCGACGTTGGCCAGCACCAGATGTGGGCGGCGCAGCACATGCGCTTCAGCGCGCCGGAAAACTTCATCACCTCCAGCGGTCTGGGCACTATGGGCTTTGGGCTGCCGGCTGCGGTAGGCGCGCAGGTTGCCCGTCCGGATGACACCGTTGTCTGCGTGTCCGGCGACGGCTCAATCATGATGAATATTCAGGAGCTGGGCACCATCAAGCGTAAGCAGCTGCCGGTAAAAATCCTGCTGCTGGATAACCAGCGTCTTGGCATGGTTCGCCAGTGGCAGCAGCTGTTCTTTGATGGTCGCTACAGCGAAACCATCCTCACCGATAACCCCGATTTCCTCACGCTGGCCAGCGCCTTTGATATTCCGGGCCAGCGCATTAGCCGTAAAGATCAGGTCGACGCCGCGATTGATGCTCTGCTGAACAGTGAAGGTCCTTACTTCCTGCATGTTGCGATTGATGAGCATGAAAACGTCTGGCCACTGGTACCGCCGGGTGCCAGCAACGCAAACATGATGGAGAAAACCGTATGAACCAGCATCAATTGTCTATCGAAGCCCGCTTTCGCCCTGAAATATTGGAGCGCATTTTGCGCGTCGTGCGTCACCGTGGCTTCCAGGTCTGCGCAATGAATATGGCGTCCGCCGTCAATGCGGAGAACATTAATATCGAAATGACCGTTGCCAGCCAGCGCTCTGTCGATTTACTGTCTTCGCAGTTAAGCAAACTTATGGATGTCGCCTGTGTCGAGATCCAGCAACAGACAACACAACAAATCCGCGCCTAGTCGCCAAAGGAAATAACAATGAGTACGAAGAAAGCAGACTTTATCTGGTTCAATGGAGAGATGGTTAAGTGGGAAGACGCTAAGGTTAGCGTTATGTCTCACGCACTGCATTACGGCACCTCTGTGTTCGAAGGCGTTCGCTGCTACGACTCACACAAAGGTCCGGTGGTGTTCCGTCACCGTGAACACATGCAGCGTCTGCACGACTCCGCCAAAATTTACCGTTTCCCGATCAAAGCCAGCGTGGATGAGTTGATGGAAGCGTGCCGCGAAGTTATCCGCGTCAATAAACTGAAGAGTGCCTACATTCGTCCGCTGGCCTTTGTCGGCGACGTGGGTCTCGGCGTTAACCCGCCAGACGGCTTCACCACCGATGTGATCATCGCTGCGTTCCCGTGGGGAGCTTACCTGGGTGCCGAAGCGCTGGAGCAGGGCATCAACGCCATGGTTTCTTCCTGGAATCGCGTGGCGCCAAACACCCTGCCGACCGCGGCGAAAGCGGGCGGTAACTATCTCTCTTCCCTGCTGGTTGGCAGCGAAGCGCGCCGCCACGGCTATCAGGAAGGTATTGCGCTGGATACCCAGGGTTATATCTCCGAAGGTGCTGGCGAAAACCTGTTTGAAGTGAAAGACGGCATCCTGTTCACCCCGCCGTTCACCTCTTCAGCGCTGCCGGGCATCACCCGTGACGCCATCATCAAGCTGGCGAAGGATCTTGGTATCGAAGTGCGCGAGCAGGTGCTGTCTCGCGAATCACTGTACCTGGCGGATGAAGTGTTCATGTCCGGTACTGCCGCAGAAATCACGCCGGTACGCAGCGTGGACGGCATCCAGGTGGGTGAGGGCAAACGTGGCCCGGTGACCACCAAAATCCAGCAGGCGTTCTTTGGCCTGTTCACCGGCGAAACCGAAGACAAGTACGGCTGGCTGGATCAGGTGAATCCATAACAAGACAGTAACGCGGGTGCAGCAGCGCCCGCGTCATTTTTCAGACTGGAGTAAATAGAGCATGCCTAAGTACCGTTCCGCCACCACCACCCATGGTCGTAACATGGCGGGTGCCCGTGCCCTATGGCGCGCCACCGGAATGACCGACGACGATTTCGGTAAGCCGATTATCGCCGTGGTCAACTCCTTCACCCAATTCGTACCGGGCCACGTGCACCTGCGCGATCTTGGCAAACTGGTTGCTGAGCAAATCGAAGCTGCGGGTGGTGTAGCCAAAGAGTTCAACACCATCGCGGTGGATGACGGTATCGCCATGGGTCATGGCGGCATGCTGTATTCACTGCCTTCACGCGAGCTGATTGCTGACTCCGTGGAATATATGGTGAACGCCCACTGCGCCGACGCCATGGTGTGTATCTCCAACTGCGACAAAATCACCCCCGGCATGCTGATGGCCTCGCTGCGCCTCAACATTCCGGTGATCTTTGTCTCCGGCGGTCCGATGGAAGCCGGTAAAACCAAGCTGTCAGACAAAATCATCAAGCTGGATCTGGTGGACGCGATGATTCAGGGGGCGAACCCGAACGTCAGCGATGCCGACAGCGAGCAGATTGAGCGTTCCGCCTGCCCGACCTGCGGCTCGTGCTCTGGCATGTTCACCGCCAACTCCATGAACTGCCTGACCGAAGCGCTGGGCCTGTCGCAGCCAGGCAACGGCTCGCTGCTGGCAACCCACGCCGATCGTAAAGACCTGTTCATCAACGCCGGCAAGCGCATCGTTAACCTGACCAAACAGTACTACGAGCAGGATGATGCGCGCGTGCTGCCGCGTAACATCGCCAGCAAAGCCGCGTTCGAAAACGCCATGACGCTGGATATCGCCATGGGCGGTTCCACCAATACCGTGCTGCACCTGCTGGCCGCCGCGCAGGAAGGCGAGATCGATTTCAACATTTCCGACATCGATCGCCTGTCACGTAAAGTGCCGCACCTGTGCAAAGTAGCGCCGAGCACACAGAAATATCATATGGAAGATGTGCACCGTGCGGGCGGGGTAATCGGTATTCTTGGCGAGCTGGATCGTGCTGGCCTGCTGCACACCGACGTACGCAACGTGCTGGGCCTCAACCTGCGCGAAACGCTCGATCAGTACGACATCATGCTGACCAAAGACGAAGCGGTGAAGAAGATGTTCCGCGCCGGCCCGGCGGGCATCCGTACTACCCAGGCGTTTTCACAGGATTGCCGCTGGGATACGCTGGATGACGATCGTCAGGAAGGCTGTATCCGCACGCGCGAACACGCATTCTCTCAGGATGGCGGTCTGGCAGTGCTGTACGGCAACATGGCGGAAGATGGCTGCATCGTGAAAACCGCCGGCGTCGACAAAGAGATCCTCACCTTTAAAGGTCCGGCAAAAGTGTATGAAAGCCAGGACGATGCGGTGGAAGCGATTCTCGGCGGCAAAGTGGTCGCCGGTGACGTGGTGGTCATCCGCTACGAAGGGCCGAAAGGCGGTCCGGGCATGCAGGAAATGCTCTATCCGACCACTTATCTGAAATCGATGGGCCTTGGCAAAAGCTGTGCGCTGATCACTGACGGACGCTTCTCGGGCGGCACCTCGGGCCTCTCCATTGGCCACGCATCGCCGGAAGCGGCGAACGGCGGCACCATCGCGCTGGTTAAAGATGGCGACATCATTGAAATCGATATCCCGAATCGCGGCATTAAGCTGGCGGTACCGGATAACGAACTGCATGCCCGCCGTGAAGAAGAGGAAGCGCGTGGCGAAGCGGCTTATACGCCGCACGGTCGCGTGCGTCAGGTCTCCTTCGCACTGCGTGCTTATGCATCGCTCGCCACCAGCGCTGACAAGGGCGCGGTGCGCGATAAGTCTAAGCTGGGAGGCTAATCTCTGATGGCTGAGTCTCAACCGCTTTCCGCGTCGCCCAATGGCGCGGAGTATCTGCGCGCGGTGCTGCGTGCGCCTGTGTACGAAATTGCCCAGGTAACGCCGCTGCAAAAAATGGAAAAAATTTCGTCGCGTCTTGGCAACACCATTCTGGTGAAGCGCGAAGATCGCCAGCCGGTGCACAGCTTCAAGCTGCGCGGTGCCTACGCCATGATCGCCGGGCTGACGGAAGAGCAGAAAGCGCGCGGCGTGGTTACTGCTTCGGCGGGTAACCACGCGCAGGGCGTGGCGCTCTCGGCCAGCACGCTCGGCATCAAGTCACTGATTGTGATGCCAGTGGCGACGGCGGACATCAAGGTTGATGCAGTGCGCGCGTTTGGCGGTGAGGCTTACCTGTTTGGCGCCAATTTTGACGAGGCAAAAGCCAAAGCGATTGAGCTGGCGGAGCAGCAGGGTTACACCTTCGTGCCGCCGTTTGATCATCCGGCGGTGATTGCCGGTCAGGGCACGCTGGCGATGGAGCTGTTGCAGCAGGATGCGCATCTCGATCGCGTGTTTGTGCCGGTAGGCGGCGGCGGCTTAGCGGCGGGTGTGGCGGTACTGATTAAACAGCTGATGCCGCAAATCAAGGTTATCGCGGTCGAGTCGCAGGACTCTGCCTGCCTGAAGGCGGCGCTTGATGCCGGCGAGCCGGTGGATTTGCCGCGCGTCGGGCTGTTTGCCGAAGGCGTGGCGGTCAAGCGTATCGGCAGCGAGACCTTCCGCCTGTGCAAGGAATACCTCGACGACATCATCACCGTGGACAGCGATGCCATCTGCGCAGCGATGAAGGATCTGTTCGAGGATGTGCGAGCGGTGGCGGAGCCTTCCGGCGCGCTGGCGCTGGCGGGCATGAAGAAGTACATCCAGCAGCACGACATCAAAGGCGAGCGGCTGGCGCACGTGCTGTCGGGCGCCAACGTCAACTTCCACGGTCTGCGCTACGTCTCCGAGCGCTGTGAACTGGGTGAACAGCGTGAAGCACTGCTGGCGGTCACCATCCCTGAGCAGCAGGGCAGCTTCCTGCGTTTCTGCCAGACGCTGGGCGGCCGCGCGGTAACCGAGTTCAACTACCGTTATGCCGATGCCGACAACGCCTGCATCTTTGTTGGCGTGCGTTTAACGCGCGGCCTTGAGGAGCGCAGCGAAATCATCAGCCAGCTGGCTGAAGGCGGCTATCAGGTGGTGGATTTGTCAGACGATGAGATGGCGAAGCTGCACGTGCGCTACATGGTGGGCGGACGCCCGTCAAAACCGCTGCGCGAACGGCTGTTCAGCTTCGAATTCCCGGAAGCGCCGGGCGCGCTGCTGAAGTTTCTGCAGACGCTGGGCGCGCACTGGAATATTTCACTGTTCCACTATCGCAGCCACGGCACCGATTTTGGTCGCGTGCTGGCGGCGTTCGAGATCAACGACAAAGAGCCGGATTTCGACACCCACCTCAACGCGCTCGGCTATGAGTGGCACGACGAGGCCAGCAATCCGGCGTTTCGCTTCTTCCTCGCCGGCTAAACTACAGCAGGTGCCAGAAAGCATTGATCAGCGGCTCCCCGAGCCGCTTTTTTTGTACGCATACGCCGAGCTCCAGCGGCGCCACCGACTCGACATTCTCCAGCGTCAGCACGCGATTGCGCACCGGTTCCGGACTGTTTTCCAGCACCACATCCGGCAGCAGCGCGATGCCGCAGCCGAGCGCCACCATCGACACAATCGCCTCATGGCCAGACACCGTGGCGTAAATCTGCGGGTTGGCAATGCGGTGGCGGCGAAACCATAAATCAATACCGCGCCGCGCCGGCCCCTGATCCGGCAGGATAAAGGGAATCTGCGACCAGTCCGGCTGTTCCTGCGTCGCCTGGCTGCGCACCGGGCAGGGCAGCGCCGGGGCGATTAGCACCAGCGGGATCAAACCCAGCGGTGTAAAATCGATACTGGCGGGCAGCGACTCCGGCCGGCCGGCGATGGCCAGATCCGCTTCGCCGGACTGCACCATTTCAATGGCATCGGCGGCGTCGCCGGTGGTGAGTTTGATCTCCACCTGCGGATGCTCCGCGCGAAAGCGGTCGAGAATCGGCGGCAGATGGCTGTAGGCGGCGGTTACCGAGCAGAACAGGCGCAGCTCGCCGCTCAGCGACGGACCGTTCAGGTCCATGACATGGCGCAGCTGCTGATACTGCAGCAGGGTCTGCTGGGCGAACTGACGCAGCCGCTCGCCGGCTTCGGTCAGCGTCACGGTGCGGTTGTCGCGCAGGAACAGCGCGTGTCCGACATCCTCTTCCAGCCGCTGAATCTGGCGTGATAATGTCGACGGGCTGACGTGCATGGCGCGCGCGGTGCGGCCAAAGTGGCAGCTTTCCGCCAGGTGAAGAAACAGTTTCAGGTCTCGTAAATCCATGCGCGTTTTGCCCTCAGCGTGATGTTGCAAATTCTGCAATGTGACGTTGTTAATATATCAATTTAAGCAACAGATTTCCTGTCATATGATGGGGTCATTCGCGGCGCTAAATCCGGCGCCGTTACTGAACAAAAGCAAACACAACATCTGAGCGGAGTACCCATGGCTAACTACTTCAACACATTGAATCTGCGCAATCAGTTAGCGCAGTTAGGCAAATGTCGCTTCATGTCGCGCGATGAATTCGCGGATGGCGCTAACTTCCTGAAAGGTAAGAAAGTGGTCATCGTCGGCTGCGGCGCGCAGGGCCTGAACCAGGGTCTGAACATGCGTGACTCTGGCCTTGATGTGTCTTACGCACTGCGCGCTGAAGCCATCGCTGAGAAGCGTGCGTCGTTCCGTAAAGCCACCGAAAACGGTTTTAAAGTGGGTACTTACGAAGAGCTGATCCCGCAGGCGGATCTGGTGGTTAACCTGACCCCGGACAAGCAGCACTCTGCCGTTGTGCAGGCCGTTCAGCCGCTGATGAAAGACGGTGCCGCGCTGGGTTACTCTCACGGTTTCAACATCGTCGAAGTGGGCGAGACCATCCGTAAAGACATCACCGTGGTGATGGTGGCACCGAAGTGCCCGGGTACCGAAGTGCGTGAAGAGTACAAACGTGGCTTCGGCGTTCCAACGCTGATCGCTGTTCACCCGGAAAACGATCCAAAAGGCGAAGGCATGGCGATTGCCAAAGCCTGGGCTGCAGCTACCGGCGGCGACCGTGCAGGCGTGCTGGAATCGTCCTTCGTGGCAGAAGTCAAATCAGACCTGATGGGCGAGCAGACCATTCTGTGCGGTATGCTGCAGGCCGGTTCACTGCTGTGCTTCGACAAGCTGGTGGCTGAAGGTCACGACGCGGCGTACACCGAGAAACTGATTCAGTTCGGCTGGGAAACCATCACCGAATCGCTGAAGTTTGGCGGCATCACGCTGATGATGGATCGTCTGTCTAATCCGGCAAAAATCCGTGCTTACGCGCTGTCTGAGCAGCTGAAAACCATCATGGCACCGCTGTTCCAGAAGCACATGGATGACATCATCTCGGGTGAATTCTCTTCCGGTATGATGGCTGACTGGGCGAACGACGACAAAAACCTGCTGACCTGGCGTGAAGAGACCGGCAAAACCGCGTTCGAAAATGCCCCGCAGTTCGAAGGCAAAATCGACGAGCAGGAGTATTACGACAAAGGCGTGGTCATGGTCGCGATGGTGAAAGCGGGCGTTGAGCTGGCATTCGAAACCATGGTTGACGCGGGCATCATCGAAGAGTCGGCTTACTATGAATCGCTGCACGAGCTGCCGCTGATTGCCAACACCATCGCCCGTAAGCGTCTGTATGAAATGAACGTGGTAATTTCCGATACCGCAGAATACGGTAACTACCTGTTCTCCTTCGCGGCCGTTCCGCTGCTGAAAGAGTTCATGACCACGCTGCAGCCTGGCGATCTGGGCAAAGCGGTGGAAGGCACGCAGGTGGATAACGCGCAGCTGCGCGACGTGAACGAAGCGATCCGCCAGCATCCAATCGAAGCCGTTGGCCGCAAACTGCGTGGCTATATGACCGACATGAAACGCATCGCCGTCGCGGGTTAAGGCACGCGAGACACAGTTTTCAGCCCAATCAAACCCCGGCCTGCCGGGGTTTTTTTATGTCTTATGTCTGGGGGCAGAAGGGTTTTTTCACCCTCACCCTGGCCCTCTCCCGCTGGCGGGAGAGGGAACCGTTCGGTGCGGGCTGATGTTTCTACACTTATCTATCAACATCGCGCGGACGCTCCCTCTCCCGTTTACGGGAGAGGGCCGGGGTGATGGCCAGGGTGAGGGACACACCGCACCATCCCCACACCACCAATAAAAAACCCGGCCGGAGCCGGGTTCTGTCTACACGCAATCAATCACACCGCTTCATACAGCGTCTGATGGCGCGTCTCTTTACAGGCGATCAGCGCGATCAGCGTCAGCACCGCCATGGAGGCCAGATAGAAGCCCACCGCCTGCAAGCCGTAGTTCGCATTCAGCCAGGTCGCAATATAAGGCGCTACCGAGGCACCAAGAATCGACGACAGGTTGTAAGAGAACGACGCGCCGGTATAGCGTACTTCGGTCGGGAACAGTTCTGGCAGCAGCGCGCCCATCGGGCCGAATGTCAGACCCATAATACTCAGGCCGAGCAGCAGGAAGCCCATCACCAGAATCTGCGAGCCGGAGCCGAGCAGCAGCGGGAACATCAGCGCAAAGGCGATGATCATCAGCGTAATGGTGATCATCGTTTTGCGACGGCCAAAACGGTCCGCCAGCAGGCCGGCAATCGGCACCATCACGCCAAAACCGATGACCGCCACCATCAGCATCCACAGGAAGCTGTTACGCGAATAGCCGAGACCAACAGGCGCCGGCGCGGTGCCGTAGCTCATCGAATACACCGTCATAATGTAGAACAGCGTGTAGGTCGCCAGCATGATAAACGTGCCAAGAATGGTCGCGGTCATATGCTTGCTCAGCAGCGTACCGATAGGGATCCGCACCTGTTTCTTCTCTTTCTGCACTTTGGCAAACACCGGGCTCTCATGCAGCGATACGCGCACATACAGGCCGATAATCACCAGCACCGCAGAGAGCACAAACGGCACGCGCCAGCCCCAGTTCATGAACTGCTCATCGGTCAGCAGCCACGAGAGCAGCAGGAACGTGCCGTTGGCAAAGAAGAAGCCAATCGGTGCGCCCAGCTGCGGGAACGAGCCGTACAGCGCGCGTTTCTTCGCCGGGGCGTTCTCGGTGGCCAGCAGCGCCGCGCCGCCCCATTCGCCGCCCAGTCCCAGGCCCTGACCAAAACGCGCCAGCGCCAGCAGCAGCGGTGCCGCCACGCCAATGGTCTGATAACCCGGCAGCAGGCCGATCAGTACGGTAGAAACGCCCATGGTCAGCAGCGAGGCAACCAGCGTCGCTTTACGGCCCACGCGGTCGCCAAAGTGACCAAACAGCGCGGAGCCAATAGGGCGCGCAACAAAGGCGATAGCGAAGGTCGCCAGCGATTGCAGCGTGGCAACCGTAGCGTCACCCTGCGGGAAGAAGATATGCGGAAAAACGATTACCGCGGCGGTGGCATAGATATAGAAATCGAAGAATTCGATCGCAGTGCCAACCAGCGAGGCAACTACCACTTTACTGCGTGAGTTAACCGGTGTGCCGTCGTGTGGTTGGTCGGGTGTTTCGGAGATGGAGGCTTGCATAACTGTTTCTTAATTGTAAATGTAAACAAAGAATCTTACGCACCTGTTTTGCCGCATTCAATGACGAAAAACCGCGTCACACCGGGCTTTAGCGGCGAAAAAGAGGATAATTTCTGAGTTACGGCAATCGGCGGCGGATGGGAAGGGGAAGTACGGCTTTTCTGGCGTGATTCTCTGCAAAAGGGCCAAATAAAAGTGACCCTATAGCGTTTCCTGCTGGTTTTTGCTGCTTTAGTAGCCAGCAGGAAACATTTTTTGCTGTTGCGGCAAATGTAACTGAATTGTCGCGTTACGCAGAGTGATGCGGCTGCGACATCTCGGGATCATCCTTGTATTTTGCGGTGGCGATCCACGCGGCGCAGAACAGCGTCAGACGCGCGAAAAAGTAGAAGAAGGCCATCAGCCCCAGCACCGATCCAAAGGCGGCACCGGAGGGCGACGTCGCCAGCTTTGGCAGCGTCAGCGTCATAACAAACTTGATCACCTCAAACCCAATCGCCGCCAGCAGCGTACCGCGCAGCAGCGCTTTTTTGCGTGGCTTGTGGCGCGGCAGGATCCAGAAAATCCACAGGAACAGCAGATAGTTGGCGAAGATGGAGATCGACAGCGCGATGATGGTCATCGCCGGCCGCAGCCACTCGATATCGCCCAGCCCCAGCGCATTCACGATCGCCGCCTGCGCTGCGCCGGCAATCGAGGTCAGCGACAGCGTAATCACCAGCGCCAGCATCAGACCCAACAGCGAAACCAGGTCGCGCAGATATTTCTTCCACCACTTTTCCTGGTCATCCGGCTTGCGTTCCCATACGTCACGCGACTGGGCGCGCACCGCTTCGCGCAGGTTACCCATCCAGTTAATGCCGGAGTAGAGCGCCAGCAGCAAACCGGTCAGGCCGACGGTCGCGCGCTGCTGAATCGCGGTATTGACGGTATTTTTCAGCGTGGTGGCCAGCGTCGGGTCGCTGATGCTGTTAACGATTTTGTTGATCAACTCAGAAAGCAGGTCCTGATTGGACGCCAGCACAAAGCCGACCGCCGCAAAGGAGACCATCAAAATCGGTATCAGCGAAAGAAATGAAAAATAGGTGATCGCCGCACCAAACTGGCTGCCGAGGCGATCGTTAAAGCGCTCCAGCGCGCGCAAAAAGTGAGCTACTGCCGGGATCGCCTGAAACCAGGCGGCAAAGCGTGAGACGCGCCTGATCGAGCCATCCACCGTTTTGTTCCCGGTTTTGATATCAATCAGCGGCTTAGCTTCAGCCGCTGAGGCTTTTGTGGTTTTGTCCGTCATAGACCTTCTGCATCCTGTTCACAGCGAAAATAAAATTATAGCCTGCCCGTTCAGGTCACGTATTCCTGCAGCACCTGGCTTAGCCACTCCATAAACACCCGCACGCGGCGCGCCACGTTGCGACGGTGAGGATAGAGCAGGGAAATCGGCATCGGTTTGGCCGGGAAATGGTGCAGCACTTCGACCAGCTGGCCGGATTCCAGCAGCGGCTGCACGCCAATCGCCGGTACCTGAATAATGCCCAGCCCGGCAATACAGGCGGCGCGATAGGTCTCAGTGCTGTTTACCGTCACCACGCCGCCGGTCTGCACGTAGTGGCACTGTTTGCCATCAAAGTACTCAAAGCCCGGCGAGGGCTGCCCCAGCTGCTGGGTATAGTGCACCATGGCGTGCTGGCCGAGATCGTCGAGCCGCACCGGCATGCCGAAGCGGGAAAGGTAGCCAGGGCTGGCGCAGTTGATCAAGGCGTATGAGCCAATTTTCCGCGCAATCAGGCCGGAATCTTTAAGTTCGCCGACGCGCAACACGCAATCAAAGCCTTCGCGAATCACATCAACCTGGCGATCGCTGCTGCTCAGCTCAATCTCCACGCCCGGATAGTGCTGCAAAAACTCCGGCAGGCGCGGCAGGATAAAACCGGTTGCCATCGCCACCGACATATCGACGCGCAGCTTGCCGCTCAGCGTGGCAGGATCGTGCTGGAACAGGCTGTCCATATCATCCAGCATCGACAGCAAATCCAGGCAGCGATCGTAATACACCAGGCCATCCTGGGTAAGATGCACACGGCGCGTGGTACGGTGCAGCAGGCGTGTGCCCATCTGATTTTCCAGCGCCTGCAACTGGCGGGACACGCTGCCCTTGGGTAAACCCAGACTCTCAGCCGCGCGGGTAAAACTGCCCATTTCTGCCACCCGCACAAACACCTGCATAGCGTGAATTTTATCCATGTTGTTCACCGATTGTTGTTGTTAGTGAAACAGTGCTGTGTATTCCCCTGCGTTTATAGATCAATTATTCGCGAATATCCTTAATCCGTGTTCAATTTTCCAACCGGAGCGAAACATGTCTCATAAAATTGCATTGATTACCGGCGGTAACCGCGGCCTGGGCAAGAATGGCGCGCTAAAACTGGCCGCTAAGGGCGTCGATATTCTGTTTACCTGGCGCGGTCATGCTGAAGAAGCGCAGGCGGTCGTGAAGGAGATTGAGGCGCTGGGCGCGCGTGCGGTGGCGCTGCAGCTGGATGTGGGCGACAGTAAGCAGTTCGATGACTTTGCGGCACGGGTTAAAGCAACGCTGAACGAAACCTGGCAGCGCGATAGCTTTGATTATTTAGTAAACAACGCTGGCCACGGTCATTACAAGCTGCTGGCCGAAACCAGTGAAGAGGAGTTTGATGCGCTGGTGAATGTGCATTTTAAAGGGCCGTATTTCCTGACGCAGAAACTACTGCCGCTGATCGCCGATGGTGGACGCATCCTGAACATATCCAGTGGTCTGACGCGCATGACGCTGCCGGGTTCAGGTACTTACGCCGCCATGAAAGGGGCGATGGAAGTGCTGACGCGCTATCAGGCGAAAGAGCTGGGCGAGCGCCGCATTCGCGTCAACATTCTGGCACCGGGGGCAATTGAAACCGACTTTGGCGGGGGTCGCGTGCGCGACACCAAAGATCTGAACGCGCATATCGCTTCAGTGACCGCGCTGGGCCGCGTTGGTCTGCCGGATGATATCGGTGATGCCATCAGCGCGATCCTGAGCGACGAAACCGGCTGGATTACCGCCCAGCGTATCGAGGCCTCCGGCGGTCAGGCACTGTAAAAACATCGCGCTGCGACCGAATTAACGGAGCAGCGCCCGTTTTACACCTCAATCGTGCCATCAATCAGGGTGAGGGTTTGCCCGCCGATCCAGATTGTCTCACCGGCAAAACGCACCACAATGCGACCGGCACGCTGGATGGCGCTGCCCTGACGCGCGCAGTAATCCTGCCGCTGGCCCTGCGCCGCCAGATAGCGTGCCAGACAGGCGTTGGCGCTGCCGGTGACCGGATCTTCGACCAGGCTACCGTTCTCGACCAGCAGCGCGCGCACCTCGTACTGCGCCTCTGCATCCTGCGGCAGCGGGCCAAACAGAGCGATGCCGTTCACACCCGCATGCTGCTGCAGCCGCAGTAAATCGTCCGCCTGCGTGACCACCTCCAGTACCGCCTGCGCGCTGCTCATCGGAATTAACAGCCAGCGAATCCCCATATCCGCCACGGCTGGCGTCTGGCTGAGATCGAACGCGTCACTGTGCAGTGCGCTGCTCATCAGCGCATCACTGAACGGCGTCAGGCTGGCGTCCGGCGCGGCAAAGGCCAGCGTACCGTCAGCGCCAATCTGCACCTCAACCAGGCCCACGCCGCACTCCTGCACAATCTTACCCGCTGTTTTCAGGGGCCAGCCGGCTTCCAGCAAGGCATGCGCGGTGCCAAGCGTGGGGTGTCCGGCAAACGGCAGTTCGCCGCCAGGCGTAAAGATGCGCACACGATAGTCGGCTGTGGCATCCTGTGGGGGCAGCACGAAGGTGGTTTCCGACAGATTGGTCCAGCGTGCGATGGCCGCCAGCTGTGCGTCGCTCAGACCCTGGGCATCCATAATCACCGCCAGCGGATTGCCGCTGAACGCGCCTGTGGAGAACACATCCACTTGTTTAAACGCCACCTGCATGTTCGCTCCTTTCCTCATTGAGGTTGTCTGAAATCCGGATTTACATCCTGCTGATTGCTTAAGGCGTCTAACAGGACTATGAATAGATTAACAATTCTGCCAGCGGAGTCCGCTATGTTAAAAATTCTGGGCCGTAACTCGTCAATCAACGTTCGTAAAGTGCTGTGGCTCTGTTCAGAGCTGGATATTGCCTGGGAGCACGAGCCGTGGGGCGAAGACCCGCAGTCGTTGCACTCACCGCAGTTTATGGCGCTCAATCCCAACGCTATGGTGCCGGTGATCATCGAAGATGACTTCGTGATGTGGGAGTCCAACGCGATTCTGCGCTACCTCGCCAACAGCAACGGCGGTGAATGGCTCTACCCGGATAATCCGCGCGCGCGTGCGCCGGTCGATCAGTGGATGGACTGGCAGGCCACCGAGCTCAACACCTCATGGCGCTATGCTTTTATGTCGCTGGTGCGCAATTCGCCAGCCCATCAGGATCCGCGCCTGCTGGCTGCCGCCATCAAAGGCTGGAGCCACACCATGGGTATTCTTAATCAGCAGCTGGAAAAAACCGGGCGCTACGTCGCGGGCCGAAACTTTACCCTGGCCGATATTCCGGTTGGCCTGGCGGTGAACCGCTGGTTTGAAACCCCGCTCGACCATCCGGACTTTCCTGCCGTGCAAACCTATTACGAGCGCCTGACCGAACGCGAGGGTTACACCACCTGGGGCCGCAACGGTAAGCCCTGATCCTGACCCGGCGCGATACCGGTGATTTCACAGGCCAGCGCGCCGGTGCGTTTCAGTGCCCAGGTGTAACGCTCATCAAACGGATAGCAGCAGGAGAGACGCAGCGCATGGCGATAGCGATCGCTCAGTGAATAGAGCGCGCCCGGCGTGACGCAAATCTGCTCCTGCAGCAAGCGATGGAACATTTCCACCGTGTCAACTTTGCCCGGCAGCTCGACCCAAAACACAAAGCCGCCGCGCGGCAGGGTAGCGCGCGTGCCCTGCGGGAAGTGACGGGCAATGATGCCGCGCGCCGCATCCAGATTGGCAGCGTAGCGACGGCGCAGCGAACGCAGATGGTGATCGTAACCGCCGCTGGCGAGAAATTCGGCCAGCGTTTCGCTCAGCAGTTTTGATTCGGTCATCGACGATACCGCCTTCAGCCGCGCAATCGCCGGGTGGAAGCGGCCGGCAGCCGTCCAGCCCACGCGAAAATCGGGCGCGACAGTTTTGGTGAAGCTGGTGCAGTAAATCACCCAGCCGTCGCGGTCAAAGGCTTTGACCGGCGGCGACAGCGGCCAGTCAAACTGCAATTCGTCATACAGCCCATCTTCCAGCAGCGGAACGTGGTAAGTGTTCACTAACTTCGCGAGACGCTTTTTATTTTCCAGCGGCATCACGTAGCCCAGCGGATTCTGCGCGCCCGGCATGGCGATCAGCGCCTGAATGCGCTGCTCCTGCAGCAGCATCTCAAGCGCGTCCAGCGACAGGCCGTTTTGCGGATCGGTGGGGATTTCCAGCGCCTTCAGCCCGAGTGAGGCCAGCAGCGGGAACAAAAAGAAGTAGGTCGGCGATTCAAGCCCGACGCAGTCGCCCGGCTTCGTCACCGCACGCAGCGCCAGCTGCAGCGCTTCCATGCAGCCGTGGGTCAGGGTGATGTCCGCGACAGTCAGATTCAGGCCGGTGTGCAGGCTACGGCGCGCAATCTCCTCCCGTAAGCGCTCACTACCCGGCGGAAGCGCGTAGCGACCAATGATGTCGTTATCGCGGCGAATAAGGGAGGCGGTAATACGTCCCAGTTTTGCCGCCGGAAACAGCTCACTATCCTGCGGGCAGGCCAGCGAAATATTGGTGTAGTCGGGGTGATTCTGCGCGGCGAACACCTGCTCGATCAGTTCCAGTTTTTGCGTGCTGGGGTCATTAACGCTGGCGCTCATCGGCCTGAGCGGTCGCGTCACCGCGGGCAGCACGCCGCGCACGTAGTAGCCCGACTGCGGACGGGCTTCTATCAGGCCGCGATCTTCAAGAATATGCCAGGCACTTAACACGGTATTGATGCTGACCTGGTGCGACTGTGCCACGCGCCGGATGGCCGGCAGGCGCTTACCCGGCTTCAACGTGCCCTGATGGATAGATTCGGCAAAACTGTCCGCCAGCTGCTGGTACAGCGTCTGGCCGGATGAGAGAGGAAGGGACACAAAAGCCTCCGCGCGCGATAGGTACAATTTAAAATTGCCTTAACTGTATCCATCACAATAGTCATTTTGTGTCTCTGTTGCCATTGTAATTTGCGCATTAGCATGGTGTTTCGTTGGTTCTCAGGGAAACGCACCATGCTCGATCCATCCTTCTTTAGCTACGTTACGGTGATGTCGATTACACCGGGTCCGAACAATCTGTTACTGGCCACGTCCGGCGTCAATTTTGGCTTCCGGCGCACGCTGCCGATGCTGTTTGGCATCCTGCTCGGCTGTGCGTTACAGATGCTGCTGGCGAGCGTGGCGCTGGAGCTGCTGTTGCACTGGATGGCGTCGGTGCGGTTGCCGCTGACGGTGGTGGGATGCAGCTATCTGCTGTGGCTGTCGTGGAAAATCTTCCGCGCCGGTGCGCCGCAGCTGCGCGAACGTCCGCGTCCGATGACCTTGCTGGGCGGCGTGTGTTTCCAGGCGGTGAATCCCAAAGCCTGGCTGATGGTCACCAACGTGGCGCTGATGTACGCCAACAGCAACGGTGTGCTGGCGGTGCTGCTCGGCTTCGCCGCCCTCAACCTGCCGTGCATTTTAATCTGGGCAGCGCTGGGCGACCGGCTGCGCCATCACCTGCAGATTGCGTGGAAACGTCAGGCGTTCAATACGCTGATGGCGCTGTCGCTGGTGGCGACCACCGGCTGGATGCTGTATGACGCGCTGCTATTGAGCTGATGCTACGGCGTTGGATGGCGCGGTAAGCAGGGGCACCATATGGGGGGGCTGTTCAGTTAACGAAGCCGTACGACGCACCCTGATGTAGCGGCGCGATTTATCGCGCAATGTGCAATGTATTGTGCCGCTAACAAACGTGCGCTTCCTGGTGAATAAATCCCTGGCTGAACCGTCAGGGATTGCGTCATCCAAAAGGCGACACCGTAATCAAAAAAAAGAGGCCGCGATTGCGGCCTCAGGCAGGTCTGTATTTACCGGTGAAGGAACAGGCGTCGCCGCTTACTTGCCTACCACATGGGCGGTTTCACGGCCTTCGTCGTTGGCAGCTTCCGGCGTGATGACCGGTGCGTAATCCAGCTGCAGCACGCGACTGGTTTCGGCCAGCACCTTCTCGGTCAGCGCCACGTCGCCATTCAGCTTGCGGCCCCACGACGGGATTACCGCGCGGATTTTGGTTTGCCACTCGGGCGAGCGCATCTGTTCCGGGAACACTTTCGCCATCAGCTCCAGCATAATCGGTGCTGCGGTGGAGGCGCCCGGTGACGCGCCCAGCAGCGCAGAGATCGAGCCATCGGCCGAGGTGACCACTTCGGTACCGAGACGCAGCACGCCGCCCTCTTTCTCATCATTTTTGATGATTTGCACGCGCTGACCGGCCGTGACCAGCTTCCAGTCTTCCTGTTTTGCCTGCGGCACATAAGCGCGCAGCGCTTCCATACGATCGTCATCGCTCTGCAGCACCTGATCGACCAGATATTTCACCAGATCGAAGCTTTTCAGCCCAACCTGCATCATCGGCAGCAGGTTACTGCTGTTCATCGCGCCGAACATATCCAGCAGCGAGCCCTGCTTGAGGAATTTGGTGGAGAAGGTCGCAAACGGGCCAAACAGCAGCACCTGCTTGCCATCCAGTACGCGGGTATCAACATGCGGTACCGACATCGGTGGTGCGCCCACGCTGGCTTTGCCGTACACCTTCGCCATGTGCTGCGCCACTACGTCCGGGTTTTCCGTGACGAGGAACGAGCCGCCCACCGGGAAACCGGCATAGCCTTTTACTTCCGGGATGCCGGTTTTTTGCAGCAGCGGCAGCGCCGCACCGCCGGCACCGATAAACAGCTGGCGCGCGGTCAGCACCCGCGACTCACCGCTGGCGAGGTTGTGCAGGCTTACCTGCCAGCGCCCATCGCTCAGGCGCTTGATATCGCGTACTTCCTGACGCAGACGCAGGCGGAAATTCTCTTTCTTCTCCAGCGCGGCAATCAGCTGGCGCGTCACTTCACCGAAGTTAACGTCGGTGCCCATGTCGGTCCAAGTGGCCGCCACTTTCTGCTTGCGGTCACGCCCGTTCATCACCAGCGGAATCCACTCAGCGATCTGGTCACGATCTTCGGAATAGTTCATGCCGCGGAACAGGGTGCTTTTCTGCAGCGCCTGGAAGCGCTTACGCAGGAAAGCCACGTTGGCCTCGCCCCAGACAAAACTCATGTGCGGCGTGCTGTGAATAAAGCTTTGTGGATTACTCAGGTTGCCTTTCTGTACGTGATACGCCCAGAACTGGCGGGAAATCTGGAAGGATTCGTTAATCGCCACCGCTTTGGCAATGTCGATGCTGCCATCCGCTCTTTCGGGCGTATAGTTCAGCTCGGCCAGCGCCGCGTGGCCGGTGCCGGCATTGTTCCAGCCGTTAGAGGATTCGACCGCGACATCATCCAGCCGCTCGACCATCTCAATCGACCAGTCTGGCTCGAGATCCTGCAGCCAGGTGCCTAAGGTAGCACTCATCACGCCTGCGCCGATCAGCAGGACATCTACGTCTTTTCGTTCCTGAAGGTGTGTGCTTTCCATGCCAGCGGCGGCTAGCGCCAGATTTACCGCAGTGTTGCTCATGAGGCGACATCTCCTCTCTGTTGCCCTGAAGCTCAACAGGTTCGCAGGCGAAACAGCCACGCTTTTTGCAAGCGCGTTGCGCTATTTCTCAAAGGTTAAGACTCAGGTTTAAGCCATAGGTGTGATAACGGTTAACTGCACGTTATGCATATGCATTCGAATATAACATTCTCGTATCGGAATTAAACGTTTGTTTATTTTTTAAATGCAGAAATGATTCAGCATAAGAATTAATCAGCCCGACGGCGCTGTCATAAGGGATTTTTATCCCCTAATCAGGCAGTTATAGTAACTTAGTTGTTGCGGCAGTGTGAGGGAAATGGAGAGGGTTGATTTCACACGGTGAGCTGGATCACAAATTAACGCATTGAAAACGATAGGTTTTAGCGAAATTGATTTTTTATGCGGATTTTATGTTGCCTGATGTTTCGCCAGATCGTGTAAAAATAATGTTACATTTGTGTGACTTTTAATTTGGGCACCGTGTCAGGCGCCCGTCAGAAGAAAAATGCATCACGTACACCGTTCAGCGCAGCTGGAACCAGCGGCGCCAGACGAAGCGGATAATGAAAAACTCAACGGTACCCAGCAGCAAAAACCAGACGCAGAACACCATGGTGTACAGCTGATTCACATCCTGCAGATGCAGAGCCTGCTGCAGCTGTTTTGCCAGCGCCACGCCAAACGAAGGGGCGGGCAGCAGTAGCGCCGAAAGAAAGCCCAGCAGCAGAATGCCGCCCGGGATGATCAGCGTTTCAAATGGGTTTTTCATCGCATCATTCCAAATCAGTTAGCGCGGGCATTAGCGCATAAAACCGCGGCGCGGTGCAATCCCCGCAGCAGCGCGCGCTAAGAAATTTCTTCTATTCCATCCACTTAGCTGCAGAAATAGCGGCAGTTAAGAGTTATAGCCTTTGCTATACTTAAACCCATGATTTTGTTGTCTTTTTTTTGGCGGATTGGCGTGCTAGACTGCGCGCACTTTTTCATTACTGAACCCCATATGCGGACAAAGTGCAGGCTTAATCGTCTTATTTCACCGCATTGACTGAAAACCATGACATTTATCGCAACCCTGATTCTGGCCTTTGGTATGTCGATGGACGCTTTCGCTGCAGCACTGGGCAAAGGCGCGTCGCTGTATCGTCCGGGTTTCAAAGAAGCATTACGCACAGGGCTGATTTTTGGCGTCATTGAAATGCTGACGCCGCTGGTGGGCTGGGCTATCGGGCTGGCTGCCAGCCACTACATTATGGCGTGGGATCACTGGGTGGCATTTGGTCTGCTGGGCATTCTTGGCGGACGAATGATCATGGAAGGTTTCCGTCAGACGGCCGATGAGCCGTGCGAAGCGCCGCAGCGCCACGGCTTCATGGTACTGGCGCTGACGGCGGTAGCGACCAGCCTTGATGCGCTGGCGGTGGGGGTTGGCCTCGCGTTCCTGCAGGTTAACATTGTGCTCACCGCGCTCACCATCGGTGCGGCCACCACTATCATGGCGACCACCGGTGTGCTGGTCGGCCGCTTTATCGGTCCGGTAATGGGCAAATGGGCGGAAGTGCTGGGCGGCGTGGTACTGATCAGTATTGGCTGCACCATCCTGATTGAGCACTTAGGGCTGTTCCGTTAACGTCTGGCAGCATGGGTGGCGCATTTTTGTGATCTGGTTCAAAAATAATTGCGTGAAAAATGCGCGGGCGTTATAATTTTCGCGTAATTCTTCAACAATTTTTGTATCAGGTGCACCATGAAACGTTTTTTCCGCTCCGTGTTTCGCTCTTATGTTGAGACCTTCAAACACGTACCGCCGGGCGCCTTAAACTAAGCGCTCCGCCAGAAACCCTCGATAATCGCGGTCAGGGATCGACCTGTGATTATCACCCGGCGCCGTTCCCCTCTGCGCATCTCTGTCACCAAAACTCACAAACATTAATTACTTTACCCTCAGGTCATACCGCTTTTCCGTCTGGCTTTTGATAACCTGCGCGCAAATTCTCTATAACATTGAGGCCATCATGCAGCTGTGCAGTTTTTCTCTTATTGACCAGGCAAGAAAAAGTTATGGCATCGTGCAACCCGACGGCGTGATCGATCTCGGTGCGCGGCTGGGCGACAGCTGTCCGGATTTGAAAACTCTGCTGCAGCGCGGTGGCCTGAGTGACCTGCAGGTGTACCTGAGCGAGCCGGTGGACTATGCCTTCAGCGCGATTCGCTTCCTGCCGGTGGTGGAAAACCCAGGCAAAGTCTTCTGCGTTGGTATGAACTATGCCGACAAGCGCCAGGAGTTTGCCGCCACGCTCGACGCGCCGACGCTGTTCGTGCGCTTTGCCGATTCGCTGGCTGCGCACGAGCAGCCCCTGCTGAAACCGGCGACCACGGCTGAATTTGATTACGAAGGCGAGCTGGCGGTGATCATCGGCAAAGCGGCTTATCAGGTAAAAGCCGCCGATGCGCTGCAGCATGTGGCGGGCTACAGCTGCTTTATGGATGCCACGGTGCGCGACATGCAGTTCACCTGGTTTACCGCAGGCAAAAACTGGCAGCAAACCGGCGGCTTTGGCCCGTGGATGACCACCGCCGACGACATCCCGGACCCGCAGCAGCTGGCGATCAAAACCTGGCTGAATCAGCGTGAAGTGCAGAACGATACCACGGCCAGCATGGTGCATCCGGTGGCGAAGATCATTGAATACATCTCGGCGTTTAGTCCGCTGTCACCGGGCGATGTCATCATCACCGGCTCACCGGGCGGCGTGGGGAAAAAGCGTACGCCACCGCTGTTTATGTTCCCTGGCGATGAGATCGAAGTGGAAATTGAGAAGATTGGTCGTCTGCGCCACCGCATCGTCTGACGCATTGCTGCGCGGTGGCAAACGTTGCACAGCCACCGCGCTACCGTTTAAATAAATATTCAACAATACGAAATGTCCCGAATTTATATTTAAATGGCGCAGATTTAGTTATCAGGTTAAATAATTATTGTTAAGTTAATTTTCCTGCAATGTATTGCGTAAATATTTTTGTGATCGCCAACTAATTCCCTCGCTTTGCTATAGTTAAAATTAAAAGCAGCGGCGTATTATCGTCCACTGCCGATTCCGGCATGGAAATAAGGGATGATAATGAAAACCATCAGTCGCGAGATCATTAACGATCTCATTGACCGCGTGGGCGGTCGGGAAAATATTCTGTCACTTTCGCACTGTATTACCCGCCTGCGCTTTGTGCTGCAGGATGTCGACAAGGCCGATCCAGAGGCCATCCGTGCCACGCCCGGCGTTAAAGGATGCTTTAATTCTGCCGGACAGTTTCAGGTAATTATTGGAACCGAAGTTGACACTTATTATAAAGCGTTAGTTGAAGCACTAAATATTAGTGAAACCTCTAAGGAGCAGATTAAATCCGCGGCGCGCAGCCAGATGAAATGGCACGAGGCATTATTATCCCATTTTGCTGAGATATTTTTCCCATTATTACCGGCGTTAATTAGCGGCGGTTTGATTCTCGGTTTCCGTAACGTGCTCGGCGATATTGCCGTGGCGGATGATAAAACCCTGGTGCAGCTCTATCCCGGTGTGAAAGGGCTGTACGATTTCCTCTGGCTGATTGGCGAAGCGATCTTCTTCTATTTGCCGGTGGGGATTTGCTGGTCGGTGGTGCGCAAGCTGGGCGGTACGCCAATCCTGGGGATTGTGCTGGGCATTACGCTGGTTTCACCGCAGCTGATGAATGCGTATCTGATTGGCAGCCAGGTGCCGGAAGTGTGGAACTTCGGCTGGTTCAGCATTGATCGGGTCGGCTACCAGGCGCAGGTGATTCCGGCGCTGCTGGCCGGGCTGGCGCTGGCGAAAATCGAACTGGCGCTAAAACGTATCGTGCCCGCCTATCTGACGCTGGTGGTGGTGCCGGTTTGTGCGCTGCTGCTGTCGGTTTTCCTCGCCCACAGCCTGATTGGCCCGTTTGGCCGTCTGATCGGCGACGGCATCGCCTTTGCGGTGCGTCACCTGATGACCGGCAGCTTCGCGCCGATTGGGGCCGCGCTGTTTGGCTTCCTGTATGCGCCGATGGTGATCACCGGCGTGCATCAGACCACGCTGGCGGTTGATCTGCAGATGATTCAGAGCATGGGCGGCACGCCGGTGTGGCCGCTGATTGCGCTGTCCAATATTGCACAGGGCGCAGCGGTGGTCGGCATCATTATCGCTAACAAAGATCGTGCTGAACGCGACCTCACCGTGCCGGCCGCCATTTCAGCGTGGCTCGGCGTAACGGAGCCGGCGATGTACGGCGTCAACCTCAAGTACCGCTACCCCATGCTGTGCGCCATGATTGGCTCTGCACTGGCGGCGCTGCTGTGCGGCCTCAACGGCGTGATGGCCAACGGCATCGGCGTAGGCGGCTTGCCGGGTATTCTCTCGATTCAGCCACAGTACTGGACGGTTTACTCGCTGGCGATTCTGGTGGCGATTCTGGTTCCGCTGCTGCTGACCATCATCATCACCAAACGAAAAGCGGCAACCGCCATCATCAGCCAGGCAGAGGTGCAACATGAACAGGCACGCTGAATATCCCTGGTGGCGCCAGGCGGTGATCTACCAAATCTATCCTAAAAGTTTTCAGGACAGCGGGGCGCGCGGCACCGGCGATCTCAACGGCGTGATTCAGCGGCTGGATTATCTGCAGCAGCTGGGCGTCGATGCGCTATGGCTGACACCGATCTATGTGTCGCCGCAGATCGATAACGGTTACGACGTGGCGGATTACACCGCCATCGATCCCGCCTATGGCACCATGGCCGACTTTGACCACCTGCTGGCGGAGACGCACCGGCGCGGTATGCGCATGGTGCTGGATATGGTGTTCAACCACACCTCGACCGAGCACGCCTGGTTTAAGCGTGCCGAAGCCGGTGAGCAGCCGTATGTCGATTTCTATATCTGGCGCGACGGGGTGCCCGGTACGCCACCCAACAACTGGCAGTCTAAGTTTGGCGGCAGCGCCTGGGCGTGGAACGAACGGCGTCAGCAATACTATCTGCACCTGTACGCGCCGGAGCAGGCCGATCTCAACTGGGAAAACCCGGCGGTGCGCGAGGCGTTGAAGCAGGTGTGCCACTTCTGGGCGGATCGAGGCGTCGATGGATTGCGGCTTGATGTGATCAACCTGGTGTCGAAGCACCAGGATTTTAGCGACGATCTGCCCGGCCATGACGGGCGGCGCTTCTACACCGATGGCCCGCGCATCCATGACTACCTGCAGGAGTTCAACCGCGATGTGTTCACGCCGCGCGGGCTGATGACGGTGGGGGAAATGTCCTCGACCACGCTGGCCAACTGCCAGCGCTATGCTTCGCTGGCGCAAAACGAGCTGTCGATGACCTTTAACTTCCACCATCTTAAGGTGGATTATCCCCAGGGCGACAAATGGACGCTGGCGGCACCGGACTTTGTTCAGCTCAAGGCAATTTTTGCGGAGTGGCAGCGCGGGATGCACGACGTGGCGTGGAATGCGCTGTTCTGGTGTAACCACGATCAGCCGCGTATCGTCACGCGCTTTGGTGATGAAGGTGCGCTGCGCATCGCCTCGGCAAAATGCTTTGCGATGTTGCTGCACGGCATGCAGGGCACGCCCTATATCTATCAGGGCGAAGAGCTGGGAATGACCAACCCTCATTTTACCCGCATTGAGCAGTATCAGGACATTGAGAGCCACAACATCCACGCTGCGTGGCTGGCGCAGGGCAAGCCGGAGGCGGCAATCCTGGCGATACTGGCCAGCAAATCGCGCGATAACAGCCGTTCGCCGATGCTGTGGGACAGCAGCGCCAATGCCGGCTTCACGCGGGGTGAGCCGTGGATAGGCGTGGCGGATAACTATACGCTGATCAACGCGGCTAACGCGCTGCTCGACAGCAACTCGGTGTTCTATGGCTACCAAACGCTGATTCGGCTGCGTAAGCGTTACGCTATCTTCACCGAGGGTGATTATCAGGATCTGGCACCGCAAGCGTCACACATCTGGTGTTATCGTCGCAATTCGCCGCGTGAAAGCCTGCTGGTGGTGGCGAACCTGAGTCACAGCGCACAGCCGCTGCTGCTGCCGGAAGTTGAAGGCAACTGGCAGGTGCTCATGAGTAATTACAGTGAGGCATCGCCGCCTGGGGCATTGACGCACCTGCGGCATTTTGAAGCGGTGTATTACTACCAGTCGTAACGGAGAAAACCGGCGGCGCGTTTCAGCAATGAGCAGAACGCGCCGCCTGCACTCACTTCAGCGTGCCGCATTCCGCCACGGCGAGATAATCGGTATACAGCTGCGGCGAACCGGAAAAGGACGCCAGTTGCTTCCACTCTTCATACATCTGTTTGGTATCCCGGTGCGCGCGCGCAAAGTCAGCCGCGCTGGCGGTGGCGATATCAGGCTGCGGATAAAACACATTCAGCGCCGCTTCACTCTCAATCTCCATCATCACCACATAGCCGTCCAGCCGGTTGCCGCTGTGACCTTTCAGCAGATGAAACTTCCAGCCGGGATAATCAACGATACGCGCGGCATTCTGCGCGATGAATTGCTCAAATTCCTGCGGCTGCACGCCCGGTCGCAGCGCCAGATAGTGGGTACCGAGAATGCGCGCGGTGCCGCTGCGGGCATCAAATCGCGGGCCACCCGGCAGCGTACTGTGAGGATTCTCTGCCAGCAGATCGAAATGGGTGAAAATTGTCGGGCGCCGCGCGAAGGTCGCCAGCTGGCGCCACTCGCTGAGCAGCGCGTCCGCGTCGGGATGCAGATGCCAGAAGTGCTCTGCCTCGGCGGTAAGTTCACCGTCATCCTGCATAAAGCGCGCGCGCTGTGCCGCATCTTTCATTTCAAACAGCATCAGGTATTGATCGACGCGCTCGCCGCGCAGACCGCGAAACAGCGTCCAGCGCCAGCCGGGATAGCAGGGCAGATGCACGCCTTTTTCGCGCACGAAGGTTTCAAACTGTTCAGCGGTGACGCCCGCTTCGGTGTCGATGGCGATATAAAAAAAGCTATAAACAGACTGGGACATAACAGGCTCCAGGCACGCCGTCGCGTGCCGTTGAGAGGTAAGGGCGGTTTAGTCGAACTGGGTGTTGATGATGGCTTCTACCAGCACGCGGCCGGCGGGGGTGAGCGTGACGTAGCGGCCATCGCTGTGCACTAACTCGCGCTGCTGCAACTCACGCAGCGCACGGGCGATGGTCGGCTGGGCAAACAGGCTGACGCCAAACTTCTGCTGAAACAGCACATCGTCGATCGGAATCAGCGTTGACAGCGCCATCTTGCAGCCGTTGATGGCCTGCTGATCCGGCGACATGCCGCGCACCGAAGCGATCGGCAGCTCACCGTTATCCAGTGCGCGCTGATAATCGGCGTAGTCGGTCAGGTTAATCAGCTCCGCGCCGGCACATTTGGAGCTGCCGCCAAGGCCAATCGCCACTTCCGGTGCCTGCTGGTCGAGATCGGTAATGATCGCTTTCCACTTCTCCGGCGGTGCGCTGCGATGGTGGAAATACATGGTGGGATGTTCAAGATAATCACCATCCAGCCACTGCTCGGCCAGCGCGCGCATCTGATACTGCTGACCCAGACTCGGCATCGCCGCGTTCTTACGCTGCCAGGCATTTTCTCCCTCCGCCGACACGCCGGTGCGGCTTTCGGCGAACGGCTTCATGTGCAGCTTGGTGAACACCAGATGCGACAGGTCAAGCGCGCGCGCCTGCTGCAGATCGTCACGCACGTCATCCACCGTTTGTCCCAGCAGGCCATACATCAGGTCGACGCTGACCAGGGCGAAGCCCAGCTCGCGCGCATCACGAATCACCTTGTAGCAGGCATCCGCGCTGTGCAGGCGACCACAGCCTTTGATCAGGCGGTCTGAGAATGACTGCGCGCCAAACGACAGTTTGCTGAAGCCCAGTTCACGCAGCTGCGCGAGGAATTCGCGCGTCAGCGTGCCGGGCTCGCCTTCGAAGCGCAGCGTGGCCTCGCGGAAGTTGAAATGGTTGCGGTAAAAATCCATTAAGCGCCGCAGCTCATCCGGTGGCAGCAGCGAGGGCGTGCCGCCGAACAGGTTGAACTCACCCACCGGCACTTCACCCAGCGCCGGCAACTGCGCCAGCCACAGTTTCGCCTCCTGAATGTTGCGATCGACGATATCGCGGAACAGCTCAGGCGCGCGCGGCGACTGCGGATTTACAATCACCGTAGGAAACTGGCAAAAGTGGCACTTGTAGCGGCAGGTGGGGATATACGCCCACAGATGAATTTGCGGCGCATGGCTCAGGCTGTGCTGCATGGCGCGGAAAAAATTCGGCAGCGGAAAATCGTCGATATCACCGGGAAACACATGGCAGCCAAAAGGATCATGCACCACGTATTCCAGCAAATCGGCGTTTTCCGGCCGGCTAAGCACCTCGCATATGGCCGGGCGAGGATAGTGACGATCGATATCCTGCAGGGATTGCAGCCAGGCAGCACGCATCAGAATACCCCGCCGTTTGCAAAGTAGTTATGCGCCTCACCGGATTCGCGATCTTCGCAGTAATACCAGACAAAGCGGGCGAAATCATTTTCCGTCACCTGGGCAAAGCAGGCCGGCAGCGGCGGTGGCTCGCCAATCTCTGCGCCGACGGCACGACGCAGCGCGGCAAACAGCTCATGGCGGAATTCAAAATAGAGGCGAAACGCCGGGGTTTTGTAGCTGTGAATCGGCAGGAAATCGGTCACGCTCATCTCCTGCATCATGCTGTGAATGCGGGCGAACAGGCGTTCAGCCACCTCTGGCGTGAAGAAATTAATCACCGCGGCGTTGTCGCGCAGCAGCGACGGATTCAGCAGCACCGGCAGCACCAGATTTTTTGGCACGTAATCTTTAATCGAGTAGTGCCACGCCTGCTGCGCCTGCTCTGCGCTGACATCGGTGAACGGCGTCAGTGCGGTGAGCGTGGGTCGCACATCTTTCATGATGATGGTGCCGTTATGGCCGTAGGCCACACCTTCAATCACTTCGTGCAGCAGGTTATCCACCCGGCGGCTGTTGATCTGCACGCGGGAGTTGGGCGCATACACCGGTTTGCCGCCGGCGGCGATCACCTTGATGCCAAAATCCCAGTCGTCTGACAGATGTTCAACAAACTCACCGTTTTTCAGCTGGTAAAAAATCTCGATGCCGCCCACTTCGTCGTACAGCTGCTTTTCGACGCCAAAGCCTTTGCCGTCCGGAAAGCCGCCAAACAGGGAGAAGGAAGCGTGGCGGCAGCGCAGCGTTTTATCAATCTCCGCATACAGCCGCGGGCGCTCGTGGAAATCCGCGGTTTCGTAGTAGTAGTTACAGGTGCCCAGATCGCCGTTTTGCGCAATCATGGTGCCGACCAGTTCGTCGATCCACAGTGCATCAACGGTACAGTCCGCATCGGCCGAAAGAATGTAGTGCTTGCGCTGAAAGCCGCTGGCCTCGTCGCGCAGACCGGCGCGCTGTGAGGCGAAATCCATGCCTTTTTTCCGCGCCGAAGAGACGCCCTGCACCGTCTCCTGCAGCTGATGAATTGTCAGCTGCGGATGCTGCGCGGCAAAGGCTTCAATCAGCGCGACCGAATTATCGGTGGAATTATTATCCACCATGATCACTTCCAGATTATCAAAATTAAACAATCCGCCGGGTGAACGCTGCTGCAATATTGATTCCAGCACCGCGTTAATACGTGCTGCCTCGTTATAAACCGGCAGCACGACAGAAATAAAACAACGGTTATCCATAGTCACTCCTTAACTACACATTAAATATCTGCCGGAAGATGTGATCCGACAGCAGGGATTTTCCTTTCTGATAATTGCGCGTGGCGATGGCGTCGCGGCGCGCGTCATCCTGTAACAAGGCACTGACGCGCTGAATAAAATCGGCATCCGGCAGGCCATCATGGCTGGCGGAAATTTCCATCAGTTCGCCTTCAAAACCGTACTGGCCATACACCTCGTGATAATATTCATAGCGGGTGGCGATATAACAGCGCTGATGGCTGATCGCCTCGCCAATCGGATTACCGTAGCTGTCGTAATCCCATGCGGTTAAAAACGACACCACATCGCAGGCGTGATAAAGATCCTGAATGGTGGTGGCCTGTGGATTACGCTCCATAAAGTCGTGATTTAACGCGCCAAAAAAGATGACGTAACGCTCCAGCTGGAACCGGCTAATTAATTGCTTTAATGCGTGATAATGCACGCTGTCTTCCAGCGGATCGCCGGCGACCATTAAATAAACGCGCTGTGGCTGATGCTGCGCGATAAGTTCACTGTTCAGCGCATGCAACAGGTGAATATCCCGATCGAGTCGCTTAGCCGGAATAATTCGCGTGGTGCGGGCAATCACCTTATCCTGCGCCAGCAACCCAAACTGGCGGCGTAAATCTTTGCGCGGATGGCTTGGGTCAAAAGGATAGGTATTACGCATCACCTCGATTTCGACCTGATGTTCGCACCAGGCCGCCAGCTGTGAGGCCAGTGCCTGGTTCAGCGTGACGTAGGTGATATGCGGCGAGGGCTGCGGCCTGACGGCATGTGGCCAGGGCGCGCTGCCGTAACGCGATGAAGTGGATTCGCTGTTCCACATCAGGTCGTGGTCGCGCCACAACACAAACCTGCCGAGCTGTTTTGCGGCGCCGTATTGCGCAATCGCCAGATAGAGCGCGCGGGTAAAAATAATATTATCCGGCAGCGTCCCGTTCTCAATAATTAAATAATTGATATCCAGCGCCTGCCATTTTGCGCACAGCGCGTTTGCCACCGCCTGTGCCATCTTTTCCGTCTGCTGCAACAGAGTTTTTTCTGCGGCGGCATCCAGCGTCTGGCTATGGTTAATCAGCACGTCATGAATATATTGCAGAAAGGCCGGGTTATAACCTTCCACCTGACGAATCTCATCGTGCCGGACTAAGGTAAAATGATGCTTCAGCGAATTGATTTCATTTTCGGAATAGGGGCGTCCGAAGTTTCCCTTATCAATTTTTATGTCGTAGCCGATATCAAGAAAGGAAGTGATTCCCTGCTCGCGTAAACGAACGGCAATTTTAGTGGCTTCTACCGTAATACCCGATAATGCCACGGCATCAAAAGAGATAAAAAGGGCCTTGCGTTGTAAATCCATTTGGTCACCACGCTCATACCTGAACATTAATAGTGACTGAACGGTAAGTTAAATTATCCGGTTAAACTTTGATCTAATCCACAAAAGTTTACTGTGGCTAATTAATTCACCTTCGTTAATGCATTAATGGATAATAATGCACTGAGGATGGTGGCTTATAATATTCGTCTTTGAGTTTTGTCTTAAAATAATAACTATTACCGGCGTGTTTAGCGGTATATTTTCCTTATTTCGGGCTTAATAGTGCTGGATAGTAATTGCCATCATGCAGTTTAATTTATCTGATCACACCCAGAATCAGGCGATAACGCGGCTGGAATACATGTGGCGGGCGGATGAAGAAAGGGTGCGCATAATCTGCGCACCCGGCGAAGAGCATTAAGCAGAAACCCTGGTGTTACACCCCATCGGTGATCGGTTTTCTGACCAGCAGCAGGTAAGCCAGCGCGCCGACCACCGTGACGCCAGCACATATCATCAGCGCGAGGCTGAACGATTTGGTGGTATCCAGCACCCAGCCGGTAATTACTGGCGCAAAAGAGGCGAAAACAAAGCTGGCAAAGTTCTGGATACTGCCCACTGACGCCGTCATGCGCGCCGTGACGTTAGCGTGGATCAGGCCCCAGCATGAGGTACCGGCAAAGTGAATGCAGAATAGCGCCATACCAATCAATGTCACCGCGCTGGTGGTGTCGGTGGCGCGCGTCACGAAGGTGGTAAAGGCCGCGGAGAGCAGCATGCCGCTGACAATCGACACCTTGCGCACTTTCACCGCGTCAAAACCGCGACGCACCAGCGCATCCACCACGTAACCGTTGAGCAGCATGCCTGCCGCGCCGAACAGGAAAGGAATGGCGGCCAGCAGGCCGGTGCTTTTCAGGTCCAGATGATAGGTCGACTGCAGATAGCCCGGCAGCCAGGCGATGTACAGCCACGCGGTATAGTTGATGCCGCTGAAGCCAATCATCATGCCCCACATGGTGCGCTGCTTAAACAGCCCCCGCCATTCGGCGAAACTCAGCGGCTCTTTGCGTGATGCCACGCTGCCCGCCTGCAGATAGTGAATCTCTTCACCGCTCAGCTTGTTGTTATCCCGGTCGCGATAGGTGAGATACCAGCCAATGGCGAGAAACATGCCCAGCACGCCGATGGTGACAAACATGCCGCGCCAGCCCATCACCAGCATCATCGCCGCCAGAATTGGCGGTGCCACCGAGAGACCAATCATCGACGCCGCGTTAAACATCCCCATCGGCATACCGCGATCTTTGATGTTGAACCAGTCGTTGATTACCTTCACGCCGCACGGGTTCATCGGTGCTTCGCCAATGCCCAGCCCGATGCGCACCAGCACAAACTGCGTGAAGTTATGCACCAGCCCGGCCGCCGCCTGGAACAGTGACCAGAAGAACATGCCGATGGCCAGCATAATGCGCGGACCTTTGCGATCGAGCAGCGCGCCGCACGGCAGCTGGGCTAAACCGTAGGCCAGCGAAAACGCTGACAGCAGCACGCCAATCTCGGTGGCCGATAAGCCCAGCTCCTCGCGGATGGTCATGTTGGCTACCGACAGCGAGCTGCGGTCAAGGTAGTTGATGATGGCGGCGAACAGCAGCAGCAGCATGGCGGTGATTTGAATCTTACGGATGCGCGGAGAGCGCACCACATCGGCGCGCGCCGGCACATAATCCTGCCCGGCGTGCTCGGGTGCTGGCGCGGTGGTGCCGCCGCGCGTTGATGTATTTTCCATTGCAACCTCCCAGGTTCGGGTACTTATCGTTATCAGTCTTGGGGTTCCTGCGGCAGCGAAACGGCCTGCCCTAAGGGGCTGCCTTCGAGACTAGAAGTAAACCGCGGGAGATGTTGCAAACATGTTTCTGATTCGTGCGGGCGCTTATGCTTTGTGGTTTTTAATCGGTTTTTAATTGTACTGCCGGATAGAGCGGATCATCGAGTGTTTGGCGGTTCTGAGATGCGCATGCAGCGCGCACAGCGCGTCCACATCCTGGCGGCTGATGAGCGCGGTAAGAATCGCCATATGCTCCTCCAGCGCGACAATGTTGCGTTGTTTCAGGTCGCTTTCATCCCACTGATAATGCGAGTGAAAAATCACAGAGATAATTTCCAGTGACTGATTGAAAAACGGGTTGTTGGCGGCGGAGAGAATCAGCGTATGCATCTCTTTATCCAGCGCGGCAAACTGGCGATAGTTGCTGGCGATGGTGTCGCGCAGCGCGCGATGGCGATCCAGCAGATCGCGCGCCTGCACCCAGCGCTCATCACCGGCGGCGAGGTTAAGAAAGCGGGTCAGCGCGTGCGTTTCCAGCATTTCGCGCAGTTCAAACAGCTTTTCGGCGTACTCCTGATCGAATTTCTTCATTCGCCAGTGGCCGCGCTTAACCGGTTCCAGCAGGTTATAGCGCATAAAGCGCAGCAGGAACTCGCGCACCACCACCGGGCTGACCCGCACCTGCTGCGCCAGCTGCAGCTCGGTGAAACTGTCGCCTGGCATCAGCAAGCGCTGGTTAATCAGGTTAAAAAACGCCTGCTCAAACTGCACCGCCTGTTGGTCAATCGGTGGGCTGAGTACGCTAAACCCATCCTCCTCGCAGGGATCACGCACGATCACGTAGGTTTCAGCCACTTTTTCCAGCACGCCGCGCTGATGCAGATGCTGCAGCGTGTGCCGCACCGTGGTGCGGCTGATATTAAACATCTCGGCCAGCGCTGCCTGCGGGGGCAGCGGCGAGCGCACATGGCGGCGGGCAATAGCTTCCAGCATTTGATTGATGACGTTCTGGCGCAGATTCTGGCTTCGGCTCATACGGCCCTCCGGTTTTTTATGCATTAAAAACCACACAAAGCCCAAAAAAATCGCGCTGACTCACACTTCGTACAGCGCAACCTCCCGCCGCGGTCGATTTTCGCCATAACTGCGTGAACAGCCCAGGAGGAAACGATGAAGAACATGAAAACGCTGGTGGTCGCCGAACCGCGCAGCATGGTGTGGCAGCAGCGCAGCGTACCGACGCCTGCCGCGCACGAAGTCCTGATTAAACCAATTGCCGCCGGCATTTGCGGCACCGATATTCACGCCTGGGCCGGCAATCAGCCGTTTTTCTCCTATCCGCGCGTGCTCGGTCATGAGCTGTGCGGTGAAGTAGTGGCGCTGGGCGCGGCGGCGCAGGGGTTTCATCCAGGGCAGCGCGTGGCGCTGATTCCTTACGTGGCCTGTCAGCGTTGCGATGCCTGCTTAAGCGGCAAAACCAACTGCTGTGAACAGATTTCAGTGATTGGCGTGCATCAGGACGGGGGCTTTTGCGAGTTTCTCAGCGTGCCGGACACTAATTTGCTGGCGGTTGACGATGTGGCGCCTGAAGCAGCGGCACTGATCGAGCCTTTTGCCATCAGCGCCCATGCGGTGCGACGCGCGGCGCTGGTCGCCGATGAGCAGGTGCTGGTGGTCGGAGCCGGACCGATTGGCCTGGGCGTCGCGGCGATTGCCGCCGCAGCCGGTGCAAAGGTGGTGGTGGCCGATACCAGCGCTCAGCGGCGCGCGCACGTTGCGCAGCAGTTGCAGCTGGCGACGATCGATCCGCTGGCGGAGGATTTTACGGCCGCGCTGCGTGCAGAGTTTGGCGGGCGGCTGGCCGCTAAAGTGATTGACGCCACCGGCAGTCCGGCGGCGATGAACAGCGCCGTGCAGCTGATTCGTCACGGCGGCACCATCGTGTTTGTTGGCCTGCACAAAGGCGATCTAGTGATCCCCGACACCGAGTTTCACAAAAAGGAGACCACGCTGCTGGGCAGCCGCAACGCCACGCGGGAAGACTTCGACAAGGTGCGCGCCCTGATGGCCAGCGGTCAGCTGCGGGCCGATATGATGCTCAACCGCCATTACGACTTCTCGACGCTGGCCGAGACTTTTGAGCCCGGGGTGATCAACAATCCTGAGCTGATCAAAGGCGTCATCCATTTCGCCCGCTAGAGAGCGTGTCAGGCGCGCAGCGTGGCAAAAAAATGTTGCCGTACCGCCTCGGCGTCGACGCCCAGACACAACCGCTGGGCGCGCAGGCCGGCGAACGGATCGTCGCGCGAGGCGAAAGTACTCACGCGCTGCAGCGTCTGGCCGCGGCTGATGCCTTCGGTCACCACGCGCACCGGCGCTGTCGTCACGCTGAACGCCTGCGGCAGCGCCAGCCATGACAGCGTCAGGGTATCGTGCAGCGCCATGCCATCAAATCCTTCTTTTTGCAGGCTGTAAGCCAGATAAGGCCGGCAGATGGCACTTAACACCGGCTGATTCAGCTGGCGCACTTCCTCTCCGCTGATCAGCACCTTGTGCGTCACATCCAGCGGCAGCATCACCACCGGCAGCGCCGAGGCCAGCACCTGATCGGCGGCATGCGGATCTTTCCAGATATTGAACTCGGCGAACGGCGTCACGTTGCCAGCGTGGCCGTCGGTGCCAAACGCGCCGCCCATGATCACCAGCTCTTTCACCAGCGGAATAATGTCTGGCGCCTGGTTGATGGCGCAGGCGATGTTGGTCAGCGGCCCGATTGCCACCAGGGTAATCGCATGCGGCTGCGCGCGTACGCTGTCGATGATGAACTGCACCGCGCTGTCGGCGGCCTCGCTGTACGGGTTATCGAAGGCATCGCCGAGACCGTCTGCGCCGTGCAGGGTAGCCGGTGCGGAAGGGGCCAGCGCCAGCGGACGCGCACAGCCGCGATACACCGGCGCGCTGATGTTCATCTTTGCACAGAACAGCCGGGCGTTTTTTACCGCCTGGCCAACCGCGACATTGCCAAACACCGTGGTGATGCCCAGCAGCTGCTGCGTGCGCGCCGCATACGCCAGCGCAAAGGCGTCATCCACGCCGATATCAGTATCAAAAATCAGGGTACGCATCGGAATCTCCTTGCTGATGATGTCTGCCACGGTAAAACATAATCGTTCCCGACGATACGCTGACGGCAGGTGAATATTGTCACCTCCGCCGCGCCAGCGTATTATCGTGCCTCTGAGGTGATGGCGTGCCACCTTACCCAACCGCCCTCTGGTTACAGACGGCTGATGACGCCTGACAACTTGCTTATCCCTGCGCGGGAGACGGCGGTGTGTCAGGTGTAGTTTCTGTCCTGCCGCGGCCCTGCGCGTATCTCAATTCAGGAGCTCCAGACTATGCTGAAGTCGCTGTTCGCGGTCATGATCGGTGGTGCCATCGGTTGCACGCTGCGCTGGCTTATCTCTTTGCGTTTCAATACGTTATTCCCCAACCTGCCGCCAGGTACGCTGATCGTTAATCTGGTCGGTGGCTTTATTATTGGTGCGGCAATGGCGTGGTTTGTGCGCAATCCGCACATCGATCCCGTATGGAAACTGCTGATCGTCACCGGCCTGTGCGGCGGGCTGACGACGTTTTCGACCTTCTCGGCCGAGATCGTGGTGTTGCTACAATCAGGAAAATACCTGTGGGCAATGTCGAGCGTGATGGTGCATGTCATCGGTTCATTGCTGATGACCTTTGCCGGTTTCGCCGTGGTGAACCTGCTGGGCTAAACGACACGCTTGAAATCACCCTTGAGAGGGGGATACTGATCAGGATGCTGTGCGGGTGGCGCACAGCCTCTGTCACCGCTTTATCCGGACGATTAAGGAGCTGTTGATGTCTGCAAACCCGAAATTCCTTAACCTGGTGCTGTTAAACGGTGAATCGGCGCATAAGCTGCAGGCGGCGCGTGCCGCCGGGTTCGATCAGGTTGAAATGTGGCGGGAAGAGGTTACTGAGCATACGGCGGCGCTGGCCGCGCAGCTAAACCTGGGCTTTACCAATCTGCAGGTGCTGCGTGACTTTACCGGCGCGCCGGACAGCGAACGGCTGCAAAAGCGCGCCGAACTGCGTGATTTCATTCGCGTCGCGCAATCGCTGGGCTGCGATACCATTCAGGCGCCGGCAACCACGCGCGAAGACTGCGTTGCGGAGCGCATTGATGAAGATCTGCGCTGGCTGGCCTCGGAAGCCGCGCGCTATAACATGCGCATCATGTATGAACCGATGGCGTGGTGCAGCGTCGACAATACGCTGCCGCTGGCGTGGCAGCGTTTGCAGCGGCTGGATCAGCCCAATATCGGGCTGGTGGTCGATCTGTTCCACATCTGCGCACGCGGTGGCGATGCCTCTCAGCTCGACGGCATTCCGGCCGACCGCATTTATGAAGTGCAGCTGTGCGATATGGCGCAGATGCCACCGCAGGAAAAGCAGGCGCTGAGCGACTATGCGCGCCATCAGCGCTTACTGCCCGGCGACGGCATCATTGAAGTGGAACGCTTTGTCGATAAGCTGAAAAGCGCAGGCTATCGCGGTCCGGTGGGCATCGAAGTGTTTAACGATCGCCTCAAAGCACAGCCGCCGGAAGCGGTCGCGCGTCAGGCGTGGCAGGCGCTGCAGCGCTACTGGCCTTAATCCTGCAGGCACTGGGCGATGTAGGCCGCTGCCTGCATCGCGCCGTGGCTGGAAATGGTGTGACCGGTGGTGGGTTCATACTGTGCGGTGACCGCGACGCCCGCGCTCTGCAGGCGCTGCGCGGCGGAGACGGTTTCGCTGAACGGGATGACCTCATCGGCTTTGCCGTGAATCAGCAGCGCGGAGGCATGCGGCGGCGGCGTGAGCGCCTCGTCAAAGGCCAGGCGACCGGAGAAGGCCACCACACCAGCCAGCGGATAGCGTCCGGAGGCCAGCGCATCCAGCGCCATGATCGAGCCCTGCGAGAATCCCACCAGAATCACCTTCTGCCACGCGCCGGCCATCGCGTGCTGCGCCATCAGCTGCTGCAGCGTGGCGTCAAAGGCGTCGCGCGCAGCCCGTACGCGTGCCGGACGGTTTTCCGGCGTGATGCCGGTCAGGCTGAACCACTGATAGCCCATGGCGTGCTCAAAGGGAAAGGGCGCATCGGGCGTGGCAAATGCCACGTCGGGCAGCAGCGCTGACCAGTGTTGCCCCAGCACCGCCAAATCCGCGCCATTACTGCCGACGCCATGTAAAAACACCACTAACGCTTTTGCCATTGCCCTGCTCCTTAAAAACTGTAGTCCGCCATATCCGGTCCCGCTGGCACGATGCCGTTGGGATTCAGCGCTTTAATCGAATAATAGCCCTGTTTGATGTGGTCGATGTTCACCGTTTGCCGCACGCCGGAGACCGCCAGCACACTCTTCAGATAACGATCGAGCAGCGGGTAATCGCGCAGGCGGCGCAGGTTGCATTTGAACAGGCCGTGATAGGCGACGTCAAAGCGTATCAGGGTCACGAACAGGCGGATATCGGCTTCGGTCAGTCGTTCACCCAGCAAAAAAGTGCGGCCATCTTTCAGCCGTTGCTCCAGCTCATCCAGCTGCTCGAATACCTCATTAAACGCCTGCTGATAGCTTACCTGGGTGGTAGCGAAACCGGTGCGATAAACGCCGTTATTGAGACGCGGGTAGATCGTTGCGTTCAGCGCGTCGATCTCCGGGCGCAGATCCTCAGGGTAGAGATCGAGCCGGTTGTCTGCCAGATCGCCAAAGCCGCTGTTGAACATGCGCAGAATATCCGACGACTCATTGTTAACGATGGTCTGGGTTTTTTTATCCCACAGCACCGGCACGGTCGCGCGCCCGGTAAAGTCGGCGTCGGCGCGGGTATACAGCTGGTGGAGATACTCAGCGTTGTTCAGCGGGTCGCGATCGGCACCGGGATAATCGCCGAAGCGCCAGCCCTGCGCGCCAAGCTGCGGCTCAACCACCGACACGCTGACAATCTGCTCCAGCCCTTTCAGGCTGCGCGCAATGAGCGTGCGCGAGGCCCATGGGCAGATCAGCGCGACATACAGATGATAGCGATCCGGCTCGGCGGCAAATTCGCTGCTGCCATCGGCGCTAATCCAGTGACGAAAGCTGGAAGTCTGGCGTACAAAGCCACCCTGTTTATCGGTGGCCTGAACCGGATGCCATTCTGCGCTCCACTTACCGTTTACCAACATCGCTCTGCTCCTCTGAAGTGATGTCAGCAGCTTACCGTGCTGCCGTTATGCTGATAATCCGGGCAAAACGGCTTTTATTGTTTCCATAATGGAAGGAATCAGCCGGGCGGATGCAGGCGGAAGTGCTCGGCCAGAAAGTCGATCAGCAGGCGGGTTTTCTGCGCCAGATGGCGCGCGGGCGGATACAGAGCAAACAGGCCCATGGCTGGCGGCGCAAAGTCCTCCAGCAGCGTGACGATTTCGCCCCGCTGCAGCGCCGGTGCAGCGATAAAACCGGGCAGACGCGCAATGCCGAGGCCGGCCAGCGCCGCCTGCAGGCAGGCTTCGGTGTTGGAGAAGCACAGGCGGCCGCGAATCGGCATGCTGACGCTGTCGCCACACGGCGTAACGAACGGCCAGTGCCAGGGATCGCGAAAGTTGGTGTCGCTGATGCACTGATGCGTCGCCAGATCGCGCCAGTGCTGCGGCGTGCCGTGCTGCAGCAGATAGCCGGGCGCGGCGGCGAGGCGAATCGGCACCTCGCCCAGACGGCGCGCAATCAGGCTGCTGTCGTCCAGCTTGCCGATGCGGATCGCCATATCGAAGCCTTCATCGACGATATTCACGGCGCGGTCGGAGAAGTTGACGTCCAGCTCAATCAGCGGATAGTGACGCGCGAACGCCACCAGCACGCTGGCCAGCACCGCGGTGCCGAAGGTGCCGGGTGCGCTAATCTTCAGGCGGCCGGTGGGCGAGCGGGCATTCTCCTGCACCGTGGCATCCAGCGCGTCGAACGCCTCCAGCAGGGTTTTCACCCGCTCGTAATAGGCGCGGCCGATCTCGGTGGGCGACAGCGCCCGTGTGCTGCGCTTGAACAGCTGCACGCCAAGCTGCTGCTCCAGACGCGACACCAGCTTTGACGCCTGGCCGCTGCTGGTGCCGAGCCGGGCGGCGGCACCCGCAAAACTGCCGACTTCGAGTACGGCGACAAACATGCGATCACAATCAAGACGATCCATGGTATTTCCTGCAAGGGAAAAGGGTGAGTATACACAGGCGAAGTGAAAAATCGTGGCACGGGCCGCGACAGCAATGTGCGCAGCATGGCGCAACGATCCGCTTTACATTCAGTGCGCCGCACCTTTCGCACGGCGGCAAAACCTGCTGAACTAGGCATTCGCCTTAAGCTGGCCGGGAGCCACCAATGCCTTTGCTTCACCTGTCATCGCTGGCGGAGATCACCGCTGCCGAATGGGATGCGCTGTTACCTGACAATCAACCTTTTTTGCGTCACGCCTTCCTGCTCGCGCTGGAAGAGAGTGGCAGCGTGCGCGCGGAAAACGGCTGGCAGCCGGATCATCTGCTGTGGCGCGAAGACGGCAGGCTGCGGGCGGCGCTGCCGGGCTACCGTAAACGCAACTCGTGGGGCGAATATGTGTTCGATCACGCATGGGCCGATGCCTGCCAGCGTGCCGGCATCGCCTATTACCCCAAATGGCTCGGCGCCATTCCGTTCAGCCCGGTGACCGGTGCGCGTCTGCTGGGCGACGAGACGGCCATCATCCCGATGCTGGAAGCGCTGCCCGATGCGTTGCAGCGGCACGGCTTAAGCGGGGCGCATATCAACTTCACCACGCCGCACGCCAACGCGCTGCTGGCAACCCAGCCGGACTGGCTGGCGCGCCTCGGCGTGCAGTATCACTGGCACAATCGCGGCTACCGCGATTTTCACGACTTTCTCGACACGCTGATGTCGCGCAAACGCAAGCAGCTGCGCAAAGAGCGCGAACAGGTGGCCAGCAGCGGCTTTGCGTTTAACTGGTATCGCGGCGATGAGCTGCGTGAAGATCAGTGGGATTTTGTGTATACCTGCTACGCCAACACCTACGCGGTGCGCGGCCAGCATCCCTATCTGACGCGCTCCTTCTTCAGCCTGCTGGCGGAGCGGATGCCGCAGGCGATTCGCGTGGTGATCGCCACGCTACAGCAGCAGCCCGCGGCCATGGCCTTCTGTCTGGTGGATGACGACACGCTGTATGGCCGCTACTGGGGCTGTCTGGCAGAGTTTGACCGGCTGCACTTCGAGACCTGTTTCTACCAGGGCATGGATTTCGCCATCGCCGAAGGGCTGCAGCGCTTTGATGCCGGTGCGCAGGGCGAGCACAAGCTGGTGCGCGGCTTTGAACCGCAACTCACCCACTCCTGGCACTATCTGTGCCATCCGGGGCTGCGTGACGCGGTCGGGGATTTTCTGCAGCAGGAGCGGGCAGGGGTACGCGCCTGGGCACAGGAAGCGCGCGACGCCCTGCCTTACCGGCGCGGCGATTAATCGACGCCGACAAATCCGCCGGTCTGATGCTGCCACAGGCGCGCGTACAGACCGCCGTGCGCCAGCAGTTCGCGATGGTTACCCATCTCAACAATGCCGCCGTTCTCCAGCACCACCAGCCGGTCCATTTTCGCGATGGTCGACAGGCGATGGGCGATGGCGATCACCGTTTTGCCCTGCATCAGCGTCTCCAGGCTCTCCTGAATCGCCGCTTCCACTTCCGAGTCGAGCGCCGACGTGGCTTCATCCATGATCAGAACCGGCGCATCTTTCAGCAGCACGCGGGCGATGGCAATACGCTGGCGCTGGCCGCCAGAGAGTTTGACGCCGCGCTCGCCGACGTGCGCATCCAGCCCGGTACGGCCCTGCGGATCGGAAAGCAGTGGGATAAACTCGTCGGCGCGGGCGCGCACAATCGCCGCCTGCAGCTCGGCTTCGCTGGCATCCGGACGACCGTACAGCAGGTTTTCGCGAATTGAGCGGTGCAGCAGCGATGTATCCTGGGTGATCATGCCAATCTGACTGCGCAGGCTCGCCTGCGTGACCTGCGCGATGTCCTGATCGTCAATCAGGATGCGCCCGCCGTTGATGTCATACAGCCGCAGCAGCAGGTTCACGAGGGTCGATTTACCGGCGCCGGAGGGGCCAATCAGACCGATTTTCTCGCCAGGCTTGATATTGAGATTCAGGCGGTTAATCACCTGGCGGCCGCCGCCATAGTCAAAACGCACATCCTCAAAGCGGATCTGGCCACGCGTCACCTGCAGCTTTTTCGCCTGCGGCGCATCCTGCACGCTGAGCGGTTGCGCAATGGTGTTCAGGCCATCCTGCACCATGCCGATGTTTTCAAAGATGCCGTTCACCACCCACATGATCCAGCCGGACATGTTCACCAGGCGAATCACCAGCCCGGTGGCCAGCGCGATGGCGCCTACGCTGATCAGCGACTGGCTCCACAGCCACAGCGCGAGGCCGGAGGTGCTGACAATCAGCAGGCCATTGAGCGTCGACAGCGTGATATCCATGCTGGTCACCATGCGGCTGGCGTGCTGGGTTTTGTCGGTCTGCTCCTGAATGGCGTCGCGCGCGTAGCGTTTTTCCAGATCGTTATGGGCAAACAGTTTCAGGGTGGCGATATTGGTGTAACCGTCAACGATGGTGCCCATCAGCTTCGAGCGCGCCTCGGATGACACCACCGAGCGCTGCTTAACGCGCGGCACAAAGAAGCGCAGCGACAGGCTGTACGCCCCAATCCAGACGATCAGCGGAATCATCAGGCGCCAGTCAGCTTCCGCGAACAGCACCAGTGAGGTCACGGCGTAAATCACCACGTGCCAGATCGCATCCACCAGCTGGACCGCCGAGTCACGCAGCGAGTTACCGGTTTGCATGATGCGCTGGGCGATACGGCCGGCAAAATCGTTCTGGAAGAAATTGAGGCTCTGCCGCAGCACATAGTTATGATGCTGCCAGCGAATCATGCTGGTCATGCTGGGGTTAATGCTTTGATGCACCAGCATATCGTGCAGCGCGATTACTACCGGCCGCAGAATCAGCGCCACCGCCGCCATCCACAGCAGAATCGGCCAGTTATCGCTGAACAGCGTGGCGGGCGTGGTGTGATTGACCAGATCGATAATACGGCTGAGATAGCTAAACAGCGCCACTTCGATCAGCGCCTGCGCCAGCCCGACAATCAGCAGCGCGACAAAACCTGGCCACACCTGACGCAGATAATAGAGGTAAAACGGCCACACGCTGGCGGGTGGGGAATCGGTGGGGGCATCCTGAAAAATATTGATAAAACGTTCAAAACGACGATACAACATAAGGCCACTCTTTCCGATCGGTGAGAGTTAACAGCTTAGTGCAACTGAACAGGGATTATCGACATGGATTTGCAGATTCGCGGACGCGAACCGGGCGATGCCGCCGCCTATCAACGTTTATACAGTCATCCCGAGGTGTATCGCTGGACCACGCAGCTGCCGTTTCCCAGCGTCGCCACCTGGCAGAAAAAATTCGAGCGTATGGACAGCGAAGGCTATATCGGCTTTGTGGCGGAAATCGACGGGCAGATGGTGGGCGAGCTGACGCTGTTTACCGAACAGCGGCCGCGTACGCGTCACAGCATCAGTTTTGGTATTGGCGTCGATCCGGCGTTTAGCGGTCGCGGCATCGGTGAGCGGCTGATCCGCACCGGTATCAACTATGCCTTTAACTGGCTGGGCGTGATCCGCGTTGAGCTGGAGGTGTTTCACGACAACCAGCGCGCGCTGCGTCTGTATCAGCGCCTGGGCTTTGAGCAGGAAGGCGTGAAGCGCAAAGCCTGCCTGCGCGAGGGCGAGTACCACGACATCATCGTCATGGCGATACTGCGCGAGTGATGGTTGCGTCGCTCTGTAACCAGGTCGCCCGATAACCAGGTCGCCATAAATGGCGCCCCGGCAGTGTCCGCCTGCTACTGGCTGCGCTCGACGTACTTTTGCATATTCTCTTTGGTCACCAGCTCGAACGGGATCCACACGTGTGAAGCCACTTTCTCGCCTTTAATCAGCTTCTGCGCCACGTCTACCGAGGTTTTGCCCTGACCGATGGCGTCCTGAAACACCGTCACCTGCATCTTGTCCTGCGCCAGAGCCTTCAGGCCGTCCGGCGTGGCGTCGATGCCGCCCACCAGAATCTTTTTATTGCTCTTTGCCAGCGCCATTGCCGCACCAATCGCCATCTCATCGTTATTGGCCGCGACGATATCGATCGCTTCACCGTTGCCAATCCAGTTGAGCATCAGGTCCATGCCTTCGTTGCGCGCATAGTTTGCTGGCTGCTTCTGTACCACTTTCATGCCTGGGTATTTCGCCACCACCTGCTCGACATCTTTGGTGCGCTGCAGCGCGCCGGCATCGGTCAGGTTGCCGATCATGATCGCCACGTTACCTTTATAATTTGCCAGCTTAGCCAGCGCCTCCATTTGCAGCGTGCCGGATTCGCGTTCGTCCGAACCGACAAACACTACGCCGGGCGGCAGGGTTTTATCGCCTGGCGTGCGGTTGACGTACACCAGCGGAATTTTCGCCTGCTGCGCCAGTCTGGTCAGCTGTGGTGTGCTGGCAGAATCCACCGGATCGACGATGATGGCATCCACGCCGGCGCTGATAAAACTTTGCACCTGGTCGGTCTGGCGGCCGACGTCGCCGCGCGCATCTTCAAACTGGGCATCCAGTCCGCGCGCTTTGGCTTCTTTATCGATGGCATGACGAATAATGGTAAGGAAGTTCTGGTCAAAATAGGCCATCGACACGCCGATCTTCTCCGCCAGCGCGGAAGCAGAACTGGTCAGCAGGCCAAGTAACAGTATCGCCTTGAGGGTTTTCATCGCAGACTCCAGAGTAAGCTGTTTATTAGAATAAATTTTTCATTGGTGTTAAAAATGGCTCAATGAAATCATTTTCAGCCTACGAGCCGGCAGCAGAGCTGGCAATCTGCTGCGTGGTAATTTGCTGTGTAGCGCACAATTTGCCCGACGCGCATGGATGCTTTGCCTGCTCATAGTGATCGCGCAAACTCTTTTCTCAGCGCTGGCGCACATTCCGCGGCGAAAGCCAGCACGGATTGAAGATTTTGTGCGCTACCGCACCCGGCTTTGTGTCAGCGACCAAAACCCGCGCCGTTTCGCCGCGCGAATTCCTTCATTCGCACAATGACCAGAGCAACACTGGCTTCCTATAGTTGCTGAACAGGGAAATCTGCGCGGTATTCCTGACCATCATCGCTTCGGGGCAGGATGCTCCTCCATCAAGGAATTCAGCCTATGTTGCAACGCAAAAACCGCAGCCAGAACAGCCATGTGCGTATCTGGATCCTTTGCCTGATTCTGTTCCTGTCAGTGGTCGCTTATGCCGATCGCTCGATCCTGTCGATCTCCGGCTCAGCGATCAAACAGGAGTTTGGCCTGTCGGCGATCCAGCTCGGCCTGATCCTTTCGGCCTTCAGCTGGGCGTATGTCATCGGCCAGATCCCCGGCGGATTGATTCTCGATCGCTTCGGCACCAAAAAGGTTTACGGCGTGACGCTGGCGCTGTGGTCGGTTTCGACCCTGCTGATGGGATTTGTCGGTGAGTTTTCCAGTGGCATGACCATGGCGCTGACGCTGATGTTTGCGCTGCGCTTCGCGCTGGGCCTGATTGAGGCGCCGAGCTTTCCCGCCAACGCCCGCGCAGTCATCATGTGGTTCCCGGGCGCAGAGCGCGGACGCGCATCGTCGCTGTTTGCCTCGGCACAATACTTTGCCGTGGCGATATTCTCACCGCTCTCCGGCTGGCTGGTGTCGCGTTATGGCTGGGAATGGCCATTCTTTGTGCTCGGCGGCATCGGCGTGCTGGCAGTGTTTGTCTGGGCGGGCTATATGCGCAGCCCGCGTCAGCATCCGCACGTTTCCGCCAGCGAGTTACATTACATTGAACAGGGCGGCGCGCTGGTGGATATCGACGCCGCGCAAACGCTGCGCGCACGGCCGCCGGTCAGCAAAGCGATGTTCAAAACATTGCTCACCAACCGCATGCTGTGGTGCGCCTACCTCGGCCAGTATTGCACCATCGCGCTTAGCTACTTCTTCATTACCTGGTTCCCGATCTATCTGGTGCAGGCGCGCGGCATGAACATTCTGGATGCCGGTTTCGCCACCATTGCACCGGCGCTGTTTGGCTTTCTGGGCGGCATCAGCGGTGGCTACATCTCAGATAAGCTGCTGGCGCGCGGCTGGAGCCTGTCGTGGGCGCGCAAAACGCCGTACATCGTTGGCATGCTGATGGCCGCCTCGCTGATTCTGGCGGCGGTGATCCCTTCCAACGCCGGCATTATCGCCATCATGTCGTTTGCTTTCTTCGGCAAAGGCGTGGCGGCGGGCGCGGGCACCTGGACCGTGGTCAGCGATACGGCACCCAAAGAAGCGGTTGGCCTCGCCGGCGCGATCTTCAACGGCATCGGTAACATGGCGGGCTTTATCACGCCGCTGTTGTTTGGCGTGATCGTTGGCCTGACTGGCAGCTACAGCATCGGCCTGGTGTTCGTCGGTGCGCACTGTGTCGTCGCGGCACTGCTGTTCCTGCTGGTGATGGGCCCGATTGAACGCGTAGGCGATCGGCACAACGCTGCCGTTGCCACAGAAGAGAAAACGGCGCAAAAGGCTGGCATTAAAGTGGCTTAATGCACTGCGCGGTAGCGGCGCAATTTATTGCGCAATGCTTAAACGTTCCTGCCTGACCCGACCAGTCACGCCGCCCTGAAGATTTTTTGCTCAGCTGCCGATATCACTCCTTACCATCCACTGATATTAAGGAGCGATATCGTGATAAAGCTGATTACCGTTGACGAGCTGCGGCCAGGCATGTTTATCCACAAGCTTGAGGTCTGGTGGATCAAGGACAAACGCATTCGCAACCAGATGCTGATCACCGATAAGCGTCAGATCGCCCTGATCCGTAACGAGGGGATCCAGCAGGTATGGATCGATCCCGAGCGGTCGGTGCGCGCGCCTGCCACGCCGCAGCCGAAAAAAGACATTCCGCAGACGCCGTTTTTCCGCGAGATGGATCAGGCGCAGTGCATCTTCAATCAGGGCAAGCCGCAGGTGCTGGCGATGTTCAACGAAGCGCGCATGGGGCAGGGCCTCGATCTTGCCTTTACCCTTGAGCTGGTCGATGAAATTGCCGGATCGATTACCCGCGAGCCGACCGCACTGCTCAGCGTGGCGCGGCTGAAAAATCATGACGATTACACTTACCTGCACTCTATGGCGGTGTGCGGTCTGATGATTTCGCTGGGCAAGAAAATGGGGCTGGATGAGCAGCAGTTGCGTCGCGTGGGCATGGGCGGATTGCTGCATGACGTCGGTAAAGCCGCGGTGCCGCTGACCATCCTCAACAAGCCGGATAAGCTCACCGACGAAGAGTTTACGATTATGCGCCAGCATCCAATCGTCGGTGCGCAAATGCTGATGGAAGCCCATGCGGATGAAGATTTGCTGGATATTGCGCTGCATCACCATGAAAAATTCGATGGCAGCGGCTATCCGCATCGGCTGCAGGGCGAAGAGATCTCGCTCTACGCACGCATGGCGGCGGTGTGTGACGTCTACGACGCGGTGACCTCCGATCGCCCGTATCGCAAAGGCTGGACGCCGGCGGAGGCGATGCACAATATGCTGAGCTGGCGCGGCCACTTTGACAGTGCGCTGCTGCACGCGTTTGTGCGCACCATCGGTATTTATCCGGTGGGCTCGCTGGTACGGCTGGCCTCCGGGCGCGTGGCGCTGGTGGTGCAGGCCGGGGAAAAATCGCTGCTGAAGCCCAAAGTGCATGTGTTCTGGTCGCTGCATTCGCAGCGCGAGGTCAAACCGGAAGCGCTGGACCTCGGCGACAGCTTCTGCACCGATACCATCACCGGCGCTGAGGACAGCGGCTTGTGGCACAACGTTGACCTGAATCGCATCTGGGCGCTGGAAAGCGCCTGATCTGCCCGCGTTTTTATACTTTCTTTACGCCCGCTCTGCGCCTTTTTACCCCTTCTTTATGCCGCGCCGCGCATGCTTGCTGCACTACCAAATCCTCTGGAGGTTGCTGTGAGTGTGGGCGTGATAGCCGGCATCGTGCTGGTATTTTTATTACTGGGCTACCTGATTTATGCCCTGCTTAATGCGGAGGCATTCTGATGGCGGCGAATGCGTTTTTACTGATTGCGTGCTATCTGCTGGTGCTGATGGCGCTGGCGCAGCCGCTGGGCCGCTTGCTGGCGCTGATGGTGGCGGATAAACCCCTGCTGGCGCGCAGCGAACGCGTGCTGTGGCGTCTGGCCGGCGTTGATGGCGCGGCGATGCGCTGGCCGCACTATCTGCTGGCCATCCTGCTGTTTAACGCGCTCGGCTTTGTGCTGCTGCTGGCGATGCTGATGGGGCAGGGCGCGCTGCCGCTCAATCCTCAGCATCTGCCTGGCCTGAGCTGGGATCTGGCGCTCAATACGGCGATCAGTTTTGTCACCAACACCAACTGGCAGGCGTACGCGGGCGAGAGCACGCTGAGTTACTTTAGCCAGATGGCGGGCTTAACGGTGCAAAACTTCCTTTCGGCGGCAACCGGTATTGCGGTGGCGTTTGCGCTGATGCGCGGTTTTGCCAACCGTTCGCTGGAAACGCTCGGCAACGCCTGGCGCGACCTGACGCGCATCACCGTCTACGTGCTGCTGCCGATTAGCCTGCTGATGGCGCTGTTTTTTGTCAGCCAGGGCAGCATTCAGAACTTTGAACCCTATCATGCCTTCACCACGCTGGAAGGCGCGCAGCAAACGCTGCCGCTCGGGCCGGTGGCTTCGCAGGAAGCGATCAAAATGCTCGGCACCAACGGCGGCGGTTTCTTCAACGCCAACTCGGCGCATCCGTTCGAAAACCCGACGGCACTGACCAACTTTGTGCAGATGCTGAGCATCTTCCTGATCCCGGCCGCGCTGTGTTTTGCCTTTGGTCAGCAGCTGGGCGATCGCCGTCAGGGCCATATGCTGCTGTGGGCGATGAGCATCATGTTTGTGCTGGCGGTGGTCGCGGTGATGTGGGCTGAGCTGCGCGGCAATCCGCACTTTCTGACCCTGGGCGCCGATAGCGCGATCAACATGGAAGGCAAGGAGACACGCTTCGGCATTCTCAACTCCAGTCTGTTTGCGGTGATCACCACCGCGGCGTCGTGCGGTGCGGTAAACGCCATGCATGACTCCTTCACTGCGCTGGGCGGCATGGTGCCGATGTGGCTGATGCAGCTGGGCGAAGTGGTGTTCGGCGGCGTCGGTGCCGGCTTATACGGCATGCTGCTGTTCGTGCTGCTCGGGGTGTTTATCGCCGGTCTGATGATTGGCCGTACGCCGGAGTACATGGGCAAAAAGATCGATGTGTGGGAGATGAAAATGACCGCGCTGGCGATTCTGGTGACGCCGACGCTGGTGCTGCTGGGTACTGCGCTGGCGATGATGACCGAAGCCGGACGCGCCGGTATGGCCAACCCTGGCATTCACGGCTTCAGCGAGGTGCTGTATGCGGTGTCGTCGGCGGCCAACAACAACGGCAGCGCCTTCGCCGGTCTCAGCGCCAACACCCCGTTCTGGAACCTGCTGCTGGGCTTCTGCATGCTGGTCGGCCGCTTCGGCATCATCATTCCGGTGCTGGCCATTGCCGGTTCGCTGGCGGCGAAGAAAATTCAGCCGGTCGGCAACGGCACGCTGCCGACTCACGGCCCGCTGTTTATCGCACTGCTGGTGGGCACCGTGCTGCTGGTGGGTGCGCTGACCTTCGTTCCCGCGCTGGCGCTTGGCCCGGTGGCGGAACATCTGCAACTTATTCAGGGATAACGGAATCATGAGTCGTCAACAACTGGCGCTGTTTGATGCGGCGCTGACGCGCACCGCGATGCTGGATGCGGTGAAAAAACTCGATCCGCGCGTACAGTTTCGCAACCCGGTGATGTTTCTGGTGTGGATCGGCAGCGTGCTCACCTCGCTGCTGGCCATCGGTATGGCGGCGGGGCAACTGAACGGCAGCGCCGGCTTTACCGCGGCGGTCGCCATCTGGCTGTGGTTTACCGTGCTGTTCGCTAACTTCGCCGAAGCACTGGCGGAGGGGCGCAGCAAGGCGCAGGCCAACAGCCTGAAAGGGGTGAACAAGCACAGCGATGCGAAGAAACTGGCGGAACCGTTTCATGGTGCGCAGTGGCGGCCGGTGGCGGCCGATATGCTGCGCAAAGGCGATGTGGTGCTGGTGGAAGCCGGTGACATCATCCCGTGCGACGGTGAAGTGCTGGAGGGCGGCGCATCGGTCGATGAGAGCGCCATTACCGGCGAATCGGCACCGGTGATTCGTGAATCCGGCGGGGATTTTGCCTCGGTAACCGGCGGGACGCGCATCCTGTCGGACTGGCTGGTGATTCAGTGTAGCGTCAATCCGGGCGAAACTTTTCTCGACCGCATGATCGCCATGGTGGAAGGCGCGAAACGCCGCAAAACGCCCAACGAAATCGCCCTGACCATCCTGCTGGTGTCGCTGACCATTGTGTTCCTGCTGGCGACCGCCACGCTGTGGCCGTTTTCCGCCTGGGGCGGCACGCCGGTTAGCGTGACGGTGCTGGTGGCGCTGCTGGTGTGCCTGATTCCCACCACTATCGGCGGACTGCTGTCGGCGATTGGCGTGGCGGGCATGAGCCGTATGCTGGGGGCCAACGTGATCGCCACCAGCGGGCGCGCCGTGGAGGCCGCCGGTGACGTGGATGTGCTGATGCTGGACAAAACCGGCACCATCACGCTCGGTAACCGCCAGGCGACGCAGTTCCTGCCCGCGCCGGGCGTCAGCGAGCAGCAGCTGGCCGACGCGGCGCAGCTGGCATCGCTGGCCGATGAGACGCCGGAAGGGCGCAGCATCGTGGTGCTGGCGAAGCAGAAATTTAACCTGCGCGAACGCGATCTCAGCAGCATGGGCGCCAGCTTTATCCCATTCTCCGCGCAGACGCGCATGAGCGGCGTCAACGTACAGGATCGCCTGATCCGTAAAGGCGCGGTCGACGCGGTACGCCGTCATATCGAAGCCAGCCACGGCAGCTTCCCGGCTGAGGTTAATGCCCGGGTGGAAGAGGTGGCGCGCGCCGGCGGTACGCCGCTGGTAGTGGCTGAAGGCGCGCAGGTGCTGGGCGTTGTGGCGTTAAAGGACATCGTTAAAGGCGGCATTAAGGAACGTTTCGCCGAGCTGCGCAAGATGGGCATCAAAACGGTGATGATCACCGGTGATAACCCGTTAACCGCCGCGGCGATTGCGGCGGAAGCCGGTGTCGATGACTTCCTGTCGGAAGCGACGCCGGAAGCCAAGCTGGCACTGATTCGCCAGTATCAGGCGGAAGGGCGCCTGGTGGCGATGACCGGCGACGGCACCAACGATGCGCCCGCGCTGGCGCAGGCCGACGTGGCGGTGGCGATGAACTCCGGTACCCAGGCGGCGAAAGAGGCGGGCAACATGGTCGATCTTGACTCAAACCCGACCAAACTGCTGGAAGTGGTGCACATCGGCAAACAGATGCTGATGACGCGCGGTTCGCTTACCACCTTCAGTATCGCCAACGATGTGGCGAAATACTTCGCCATCATCCCGGCGGCGTTTGCCGTGACCTATCCGCAGCTCAATATGCTGAACGTGATGGCGCTGCATTCACCGGCCTCGGCGATTCTGTCGGCGGTGATCTTTAACGCGCTGGTAATTGTGTTTTTGATTCCGCTGGCGCTGAAAGGCGTGAGCTATCGGCCGATGAGCGCGGCGGCGCTGCTGCGGCGCAATCTGTGGATTTATGGCGTAGGCGGTTTAGTGGTGCCGTTTATTGGCATTAAAGCGATCGACCTGCTGCTGACGCTGTCGGGCCTGGTGTAAGGAGAAGAGAAATGAGTCAGTTACGTCCGGCTGTAGTATTGTTAGTGCTGCTTACCCTGCTGACCGGCGCGGTCTATCCGCTGCTGACCACCGGCCTGGCGCAGTGGTGGTTTCCGTCACAGGCCAACGGTTCGCTGATTAAGCGCGACGGCGCGGTGCGTGGCTCAGAGCAGATCGGTCAGGCGTTTAGCCAGCCGGGGCACTTCTGGGGCCGTCCATCGGCCACCAGTGACGCGCCGTACAACGCGCAGGCGTCAGGCGGCAGCAACCTTGCCGCCAGTAATCCGGCGCTGGATAAAGCGGTGGCGGAGCGGGTGGCTGCGCTGCGCGCTGCCAATCCGCAGGCGCCGGCAGCGGTGCCGGTGGAGCTGGTAACCGCTTCAGGCAGCGGCCTGGATCCGGATATCTCCCCTGAAGCGGCGCTGTGGCAGGCACCGCGCGTTGCGGCAGCGCGCAACATGACGCTGAAAGACGTCGAGGCGCTGATTGCGCGCAACACCGAGCGCCCGCTGCTGCCGTTTATCGGCGAAGAAACGGTGAACGTGCTGCGGCTGAATATGGCGCTGGATGATTTGCAGGGATAGTTTCAAACCGCGCGAAGAATCGCGCCGCTACAAAAATGTGCACATACCGTAGCGGCGCAATTTATTGCGCAATGCCCCATTGGTGCACGCGATAAAAATGGACCTCGCATGAACGACGAATTACCGCGCCCCGATCCCGATGCCCTGCTGCTCAATCACAGCGACAGCCATCGCGGTAAACTGAAAATCTACTTCGGCGCCTGTGCGGGCGTAGGGAAAACCTACGCCATGCTGCAGGAGGCGCAGCGCCTGCGTGCGCAGGGGCTGGACGTGCTGGCTGGCGTGGTCGAAACCCACGGCCGTGAAGAGACCGCCGCGCTGCTGCAGGGGCTGGCGGTGCTGGCGCGGCGCGCCACCGGTCGGTCGCGCCATGCGGAGTTCGACCTCGACGCCGCGCTGGCGCGCCATCCGGCGGTGATCCTGATGGATGAACTGGCGCACACCAACGTACAGGGCTCGCGCCATCCCAAGCGCTGGCAGGACATTGAAGAGCTGCTGGATGCCGGTATCGACGTGATTACCACCGTCAACGTGCAGCATCTGGAGAGCCTGAATGACGTGGTGGGCGGCGTCACCGGCATTCAGGTGCGCGAAACCGTACCCGATCCCTTTTTCGACAGCGCCGACGAAGTGGTGCTGGTGGATCTGCCGCCGGACGATCTGCGTCAGCGGCTGAAAGAGGGCAAAGTGTACGTCGGCGACCGCGCCGAGCGCGCCATCGAAAATTTCTTCCGCAAAGGCAACCTGTTCGCGCTGCGTGAACTGGCGCTGCGTCGCACGGCCGACCGGGTAGACGATCAGATGCGCGCCTGGCGCGATCAGCAGGGGCGCGACAAAGTGTGGCACACGCGCGACGCGATTCTGCTGTGCATCGGTGACGACACCGGCAGTGAAAAGCTGGTGCGCACCGCTGCCCGTCTCGCTGCCCGTCTCGGCAGCGAGTGGCATGCGGTGTATGTGGAAACGCCGCGCCTCAACCGACTGCCGGAAGCGCAGAGGCGCGCCATTCTGCGCACGCTGCAGCTGGCGCAGGAGCTGGGCGCGGAAACCGCCACGCTGTCCGATCCGGACGAGGCGCGCGCGGTGCTGCGCTATGCGCGCGAGCACAATCTCGGCAAAATTGTTACCGGCCGGCAGCCGCAGCGGCGCTGGCGACGCGACAGCTTTGCCCAGCGTCTCGGCGAGCTGGGGCCGGAGCTTGACTTGCTGGTAGTGGCGCTGGATGAGCCGGTGCGCGATGTGCCAGCGGCCCTGAGCGGCCAGCGTGCCAGCGGCGAGAAATGGCGGCTGCACCTGCGCGGGTGTCTGATGGCGATCGCGCTGTGCGTGCTGGTGACGCTGATCGGCCGCTGGTGGCTGGTGGAGTTTGATACCGCCAACGCGGTAATGATCTATCTGCTGGCGGTGGTGCTGGTGGCGCTGCGCTTTGGCCGCTGGCCGTCGGTATTCGCCACGGTAATCAATATTCTGGCCTTCGACCTGGTGTTTGTGGCCCCCACCGGCACGGTGGCGGTATCGGATCTGCAATACCTGGTGACCTTTGCGGTGATGCTGGCGGTCGGGGTGATTGTCGGCAATCTCACCGCCGGCGTGCGCTATCAGGCGCGGGTGGCGCGCTACCGTGAACAGCGCGCGCGCCATCTGTATGAGATGGCGAAATCGCTTGGCAGCGCGCTGACGCCGCAGGATATCGCTGCCACCAGCCAGCGCGTCATTGAGGTGACGCTGCAGGCGCGCAGCCAGCTGCTGCTGCCCGACGAACAGGGCGAGCTGCAGTCGGCGGGTGAAAGCACCATCGGGACGCCGCCCGACCTCGGCATCGCCAAATGGAGCTACAGCAAAGGGCAACCGGCCGGTGCCGGCACCGATACGTTACCGGCGGTGCCGTACCAGATTCTGCCGCTGAAAAGCGGGGCACACTGCCGCGGCCTGCTGGTGGTTGAGCCGGACAACCTGCGCCAGCTGATGATTCCCGAACAGCAGCGGCTGGTGGAGACCTTTACGGTGCTGATTGCCAACGCGCTGGAACGCATGGCGCTGTCGCACAGCGAAGCCGCGTCACGGCTGGCCGCCGAGCGCGAGCAGCTGCGTAATGCGCTGCTATCGGCGCTGTCCCACGATCTGCGCACGCCGCTGACGGTGCTGTTTGGCCAGGCTGAGATGCTGATGCTGGACCTCGCCAGCGAGCAGTCGAAATACGTTGGCCAGGCCAATCAGATCCGCGAACAGACGCTGAGCACCATCCGGCTGGTGAGTAACATGCTGGATATGGCGCGCATTCAGTCCGGCGGGCTGAATCTGCGCGAAGAGTGGGTGGCGCTGGACGAGGTGATTGGCGGCGCGCTAAGCAGCATGGGACCGTCGCTGAAAGGGCACGACTTTACGCTGGATTTACCGCCGGAGCTGGTGCTGATCAAAGGCGACAGCGCGATGCTGGAGCGGGTGTTTACTAACCTGATCGAAAACAGCCTGAAGTATGCCGGCAATGCCGCGCAGCACGGCATTCGTGCCTGGCGCGATAAAGCGCGGCTGGAGATCGCCGTATGGGATAACGGACCGGGCATTGCGCCGGAGAATCTGACGCGCATTTTTGACAAGTTTGCCCGCGGCGACAAGGAGTCGGCCGTGCCGGGCGTCGGGCTGGGGCTGGCCATCAGCAAAACCATCATTGAGTCGCATCGCGGTCGCATCTGGGCGGAAAACCGGCCGCAGGGCGGGGCGGTGTTTCGCCTGTCGCTGCCGCTGCCGGCCGCGCCTGAAATTTCTGAAGAAGCACTGAAATAACTTCACATAAGTTCGGTTATACTCGATGGCTTGTCTGTTGATAAATGGGAACTTATGGAACGTTTTACCGAAAACCTGATGTATGCATCGCGCTGGCTGCTGGCACCGGTTTACATTGGACTTTCGCTGGGGCTGCTGGCGCTGACGGTTAAATTTTTTCAGGAAATTTTTCACCTGCTGCCCAACATTCTCAGCATCGCGGAAAACGATCTGATTCTGCTGCTGCTGTCGCTGGTGGACATGACGCTGGTTGGTGGCCTGCTGGTCATGGTGATGCTGTCCGGCTATGAGAACTTTGTCTCCAAGCTGGATATCGATGAAAGCAAAGAGAAGCTGAGCTGGCTCGGCAAGATGGATTCCGGCTCGCTGAAAAACAAAGTGGCAGCTTCGATTGTGGCGATCTCATCGATTCACCTGCTGCGTATTTTTATGGACGCGCGTAACGTCGCCAACGAAAAGTTGATGTGGTACGTAATCATCCACCTGACCTTCGTGCTGTCGGCCTTTGTGATGGGCTGGCTGGATAATATGTCGAAGGTTGAAAAGAAATCGTGACCTTCACGCATGAGCTGACCCATTGCACCAGGTGCGCATTAATGCGCACCCTGTAAAAAACCGCAGTGCCCCGTAGGGTCGCCATTCATGGCGACCTGGCCCCTTACCGCACCGGCTGCGTGCCGGTCAGCTGCGGCATCACGTCCCTGATCATCGCGAAAAAATGCTGCAGGCGGGCCGGATAATAACTGGCCCACGGGTAGGTCAGCCACACCGGCAGCGGCGGCGCCTGCCAGTCGGGCACCAGCTGCACCAGCGCGCCGCTGGCTAAATCCTCCTGCACCACCCATGACGACACAATCGCGGCGCCCATGCCCGCCAGCGCGGCTTTGCGCACCGCGTACAGGCTATCGCTGGCGAGGCGCGGGGCAATCGCCAGGTTGATCGGCTGGCCGTCGCTGAGACGCTGTAGCGCAATTTCGTTACGATAAAAACTGGTCAGCGCCAGCCACGGCAGCTGTGTCAGCTGGGTAACCTCTTTCACCGGCGCATGAGCCGCCAGCAGCGCCGGTGCCGCAACGACAAAGCGCGGCACTTCCGCCAGCAGCACCGCCACCACCGACGGATCGGTGGGCGCGCCGACCTGAATGGCGCAGTCAACGTTTTCACTGACAAAGTCCGGCGTGCGGTCGTTGAGCATCCACTCCACTGACAGGCGCGGATAGCGCTGCAGATAATCCATCAGCGGTGCAATCAACTGATCCTGACCAAACGCATGCGGCGCACGCACGCGCAGCGTGCCGATCGGGTCGTCATTCGCGCCGGTTAACTCATCTTCCAGCGCGTGCCAGGTCGCCACCAGCTGCCGTGCCTGGGCATAGCAGCGTTCCCCGTCGTCGGTGAGTTTCAGCGCATGGGTGGTGCGTAAAATTAGTTTCAGGCCGAGCCGCTGTTCCAGCGCCTGCAGACGGCGACTCACGGTGGGTTGGGTGGTGCCGAGCTGCGCCGCGGCCGCCGACAGCGAGCCGCTTTCAACAATGCGGATAAACGTCTGCATCAGTTCGATGCGGTCAACGCTGGTGAGTGTGCTCATACGTACCATGCATAACAGTTCTGTGTCATAGCAGTCTACCGCGTATGGCCGCAACGCGCTTTAATAAGCGCATTATCACGGGGGAAAACCACTATGTCTGCCATGTCTCAATCTTCTGCCATGCCTGCTGAAAAGCTGCCGGCGCCGCTGGTGTTTACGCTGGCGGCCGGTGCCGGTCTCAGCGTGGCATCGATTTACTACAGCCAGCCGATGCTGGATATCATCAGTAAGCAGTTCAATGTCGGCATCGGCAGCGTTGGTATGGTGCCGATGCTGACCCAGGCCGGTTACGCGCTGGGGATTCTGCTGCTGGCCCCACTCGGTGACCGCCACGATCGCCGCACCATCATTCTGGTTAAAGGCTTGCTGCTGGTCGCCGCGCTGCTGCTGTGTGGCTTTTCCGGCGGCATCAATGCGTTGCTGATCGCCAGCTTTGTTACCGGATTAACCGCTACCGTGGCGCAGGACATTGTGCCGGCGTCGGCGGCGCTGGCACCGGAGCGCAGCCGTGGCAAAACCGTCGGCACGGTGATGACCGGGTTGCTGGTCGGCATTCTGCTGTCGCGCGTGGTGAGCGGCGTGGTGGCGGAGTATCTGGGCTGGCGCACCATGTACATGATGGCGGCGGCCGCGGTGCTGCTGAGCAGTCTGGCGCTGTGGCGCGCGCTGCCGCGCTTTACGCCGGGCACCACGGTGAGCTATCCGCGTCTGCTGCTGTCGCTGGCGCATCTGTGGCAGCATCACCAGACGCTGCGCCGTGCGGCGCTGGCGCAGGGCCTGCTGTCGGTAAGTTTTAGCGCCTTCTGGTCTACCCTGGCGCTGATGCTGAGCGATCGCTTCCATCTCGACAGCGCCGTGGCAGGGGCCTTCGGTCTGGCCGGTGCCGCCGGTGCGCTGGCCGCGCCGCTGGCGGGCAGTTTTGCCGACCGCATCGGCCCGGCGCGTGTCACCCAGTATGGCGCCACGCTGGTGATGGTGTCATTTGCCCTGATGTTCCTGCTGCCGGTACTGCCGGTGCCGGCGCAGCTTGGCCTGATTATCCTCAGCACCATCGGCTTTGACCTTGGCGTGCAGGCCACGCTGGTGGCGCATCAGACGCTGGTTTACAGCCTGGCGCCGGAAGCGCGCAGCCGCCTCAATGCGCTGATGTTCACCGTGGTGTTTATCGGTATGGCGACCGGCGCGGCGCTCGGCAGCCTGGCGCTGGCCCATTTTGGCTGGAACGGCGTGGTCAGCCTTGCGACGGCTGCCGCTGTGCTTGCGCTGCTGATTCGTCTCGCCAGTCGCCATCTGCAAAACTAATTTACGATCCTGTGCCAGGCTTAAAGGAGAATGTTATTTAAAAACGGAGCGTTATGAACTTCCTGGCCTGGACCGCCCTTACTGGCGGTCTGCTACTTTTGATGTCACTGGCTTCCGGCTGGATTCACCGGGGGCCGGTGACGTCGTTTGGTCTCTACCTGTTTGCGGGCATTCTGTGCGGCCCGTGGATGCTTAATCTGCTGCAAGTCGACATTATCGGCCACGCCGAGCTCGCCGCCCATATTACCGAAATCACCATGGCCGCCTCGCTGTTTATCACCGGGCTCAAGCTGCGTCTGCCGATGAGCGCGCACGCGTGGCGCGTCGGGCTGCGGCTGGCATTCCCGGCGATGCTGCTGACCGTCGGCGGCATGGCCTGCCTGATTCACTGGATTACCGGCTTTGGCTGGCCGCTGTCGCTGGCGTTTGGTGCCATTGTTGCCCCGACCGACCCGGTGCTTGCCAGCCTGATCTCCGTTAACGATGCGCGCGATGACGATGCGCTACGCGTGGCGCTCTCCAGCGAGGCCGGCATGAACGATGGTTCGGCGCTGCCGCTGCTGATGCTGGCGCTGCTGCTGATGCATCCGGGCGCCTTCAGTCTGGAGCTGCTGGGCGGCTGGGCAGCGCGCGATGTGGTGTGGGCGATTGGCGGCGGGCTGGCGATTGGTTATCTGCTCGGACGGCTGATCGGCCAGCTGGCGACCCATCTGCGTAGCGCGCATCACGACGTGGCGCCCAATGATTTCCTCGCGCTGGCGCTGATCGCCCTGAGCTACGCGGCGGCGCAGTCGGTGGATGCGTCTGGCTTCCTCGCTACTTTTGCAGCAGGCGTCGGCTTACGTCGCGCCGAGCTGCGCGTGACTAAACGCTTTCCACTGGAAGATTTACCGGAAGAGAAGCGCTACCTGCCGGCAGAGGTGCTGGTCAATCCTAACCAGCGTCTGAAGCAGCAGGGCGGCAGCCCGGTAAAATCGGTCGGCCTGGTGGTCGGCGATGCGCTGTCGTTTGGTGATACTATCGAACGCCTGCTGGCGGCAGCGATGATGGTGGTGCTGGGCATCACGCTGGCGCATCACTGGAATCTCACCGGCATCGGCCTGGCGCTGCTGCTGTTTGTGGTGGTGCGGCCGCTGGCGGTATGGCTGACCACCTGGCGCTGCGAAATGCCGTTTATGCGGCGGATGCTGATTGGCTGGCTGGGGATTCGCGGCATCGGCAGTATCAATTATATTGCTTATGCCTGGGTGCATGGCCTGCAGGGCCCGCAGGCGGAACAGATGATGGACATGGCGCTGACGCTGGTGGTGTGCAGCATTGTGCTGCACGGCATCACGGTGACGCCGCTACTGAACTGGCGTGCTGCCCGGCAGGCGGCACGCACGCAGCAAGATGAAACGTGATTTTCTGGAAATAACGGGAGCTTATTATGAAAGCATTGCTTATCGCCCTGGTAGGGCTGTCGCTGTCTGCCAGCGCGCTGGCGGATGATACGGATGCCGACGCGCAGGAGAACATTTACGCCAGCCAGCTGTGCCACATTGTTAGCGGGGAGCAGAAAACCGGTGACATGCAGAGCTACACCGAGAAAATGAAGTCACAGCTGGCGGCCAGCCAGTCACCGTCGGCCATGAACAAGCCTTCCTTCAACGAGGAAACCGCGCAGGAAGTGGTCAACGGATGGCTGGAGCTGGGTGAAGAAGAGCGGGCGAAGCTGCGTCACGATCAGCAGCAGTGTGAGCAGACGGTGATGACTCAATTCCAGCAGCAGGATTAACTTTTCCCCATCTCTTCGTGAATACGCGCCTTTTCTGGCGCGTTTTTTTATGGCTTTTTTGTACGAAATGCGTACATTATCGCCAGATTGAAACAGGACCTGCATCACATAATGAGACGCCGCCTCCGGGCTGGCGCATTTTCCATACCGGCTACTGGGCAAGATGATTACACGGCGTCGTTTTCTGTTGGCTAGCGGAGCAACCGTACTCTCCATGACGGCGGGCAAACTGTTTGCCCGGGATGATATTATTCCGCTCTGGCCGGACGACCCACCGGGCGGCGGCGGTCCGTCTGGCTTACTGAAAGTCAGCGCTAACGGTTCATGGACCAATATCGTTTCTCCCGCTATTCAGCGCTTTCGTCCGGAGAATCCCAACGGCGAAGCGGTGATCGTTGCGGCTGGTGGCGGCTACCGTTTTATCGGCATGGGGCGCGAAGCCTGGCCGGTCGCGCGCTGGCTTAATGCCAACGGGTATACCGCCTATGTACTGAGCTACCGTCTGCCGGGTGAAAAGTGGCAGGCCGGCAGACTGGCGCCGCTGCAGGATGCGCAGCGCGCGATTCGCATGGTGCGCGCCATGGAAAACAAGGTGCACCTGCTGGGCTTTTCGGCCGGCGGCCATCTGCTCGGCATGGCGGCAGCGCGGCCTGACTTCGTCACCTATTCACCGCAGGATTCGCTGGATGACATCCGGCCAACCGCAGACAGCGTCGGGCTGATTTACCCGGTTATCACCCTTGAAGCGCCTTATCAGCACACCCGTACTCACCAGATGATCGTGGGCAATGACGCCACGCCGACCCAGGAAGCCAACTGGTCAGTGCAAAATTACGTTACCCGCGCCTATCCGCCAACCTTTCTGGCGCAGGCGGAGGACGATCATACCTCCAACCCTCATAACACCGAGCTGATGCGCGACGCCTGCCGCCGTATGCGCGTGCCGGTTGAGCTGATTGAACTGAGCAGCGGCGGCCACGGCTTTGGCCTCGGTAAAGCCGGCACCCCCGCCGCGCTGTGGGACCAGGCGTATGTCCGCTGGCTGGATAAGCTGGGTTAATTTCTTTACTGGCGCATCAATCGAGGAGCGCTTGCAACGGCGCTGCAATAACCTTCCGCACAAACCGTAGCGGCGCAATTTATTGCGCAAAAAAACAGCGGCGCAGCGGTCGGATTAGCGCGATAAATCGCGCCGCTACGATGCGGTGCGCTCAGCGAGCATGGCGATTGAATCAGCCCGTGCCGTCACGTCAGATTAAAATACCGGTCCGGCTGGCTCGCTGCCGGCAGCGGGAAATCGTTGTTCATCGCTTTCAGGTTGCGTTCGATATTCACGCACAGTGCGTCCAGCGGCAGGTGATTGGGCGCGGTGCCGAACGGATCTTCCAGTTCTTCCGCCAGTGACTCCAGCGACAAAAAGGTGTACGAAACAAACACCGACACCAGCGGCGTCATCAGGTGCAAATCCGCCACCAGCGCGAACGGCAACAGGGTGCAGAACAGATACACCGTGCGGTGCAGAATCAGGCTGTAGGCGAAGGGAATCGGTGTGCTGGCCAGCCGGTCGCAGCCACCCAGATACGCCGACAGATGGTTGAGGTTGTCATCAATACTCTGCCAGACGATATCCGTCACTAATCCCTCATCACGCCGCTGCGCCAGCCATTCGCCCATGCATAACATGATTTGCGAGGTCGGCATCGGATGGCCGAGCACCGCGGCGTGCCACACGGGCGGCAGCAGCCGCTGCAGATCGGCCTGGGCATCGGTTTTACGCAGCCGGTGTTTCAGGCTCCAGCTAAACGCCAGCTGCAGCCCGATAAACTCCTGCACCTGTTCCGCACGCAGTCCGCGCAGCGTTTTCACCTGGCGCAGCAGCGAGCGCTGAGTGATGTGCATATTGCCCCACAGCGTGCGCGCCTCGATAAAGCGTGCGTAGCTGGCGTTATTGCGAAAGCCAAGAAAGATGGCGATCGACACGCCAATCAGGCTGAACGGTGCGGTGGTCAGGTGAATGCCGAGCGTGGAATACCAGGGATAACCCAGAATGGCGATCACTGACATCAGCAGGTTAAGCGACAGGCGGAACGCAATGCGAGACAGCACTGAGCCGTGCCAGTCAAACAACCGGAGAAACCAGTGTTGATGAGGACGTACGATCATTTTGCGATGGTGTTTTTTATGATTTTGTCGCCACAGATTACGCCCGTCGCAGGCGCAGAATCAACGCCGGTGATCCGCTGTTTTACCAGCAAAAACGCTGCGCTTTGGCTAATTAATGTATTTAAATCAAGCTTCTAAAAACGCTTTTAACAAGTTGTAAAATTCTTTGCGTTATCTCTTTGTCCGCGCTTTCTCTAAAGTTTATTCCAGCAGCACAACACACAAATTTAAAACCACTTTAGAGGAAACTATCATGTCTAAACTCGACCTGCTTGACCCACAGAACTCAACCCTGATCTTCATCGACCACCAGCCACAGATGGCGTTTGGTGTCGCCAATATTGACCGCCAGCAGCTCAAAAATAACACCGTCGCCCTGGCGAAAGCGGGGAAAATTTTCGACGTGCCGGTGATTTACACCTCGGTAGAAACGGAAAGCTTCAGCGGCTACATCTGGCCAGAACTGCTGGCGGTGCACCCGGAATCGAAGCCGATTGAGCGCACCTCCATGAATTCCTGGGAAGACGCGAAATTTGTCGAGGCGGTAGAGAAGACCGGCCGCAAAAAACTGATCATCTCGGCGCTGTGGACCGAAGTGTGCCTGACTTTCCCGGCCCTGATGGCGCTGAAAGCCGGTTACGAAGTGTATGTGGTGACCGATACCTCCGGCGGCACCAGTGTTGATGCGCACGAACGTTCCGTGCAGCGCATGGTGCAGGCGGGTGCGGTGCCGGTGACCTGGCAGCAGGTGCTGCTGGAGTACCAGCGCGACTGGTCACGCAAAGAGACCTACGATGCGGTGATGGATCTGGTGCGTGAGCACAGCGGTGCCTACGGCATGGGCGTCGACTACGCCTACACCATGGTGCACAAAGCGCCGCAGCGTCAGGGCTGATTCAGCGGTGGTGCGGCAGGCGGGCTTTCAATGCGTCGATAAACAGCCGCAGCGCCATCGACTGATGCCGGTTCGGCGGGAACCACAGCGCGATTCCCGCCGACTGAATGCGCCAGTCGGCCAGCAGCTCCACTAATTTCCCCTGCTGCAGTGCCTCGCTAACATACAGCGAAGGCACGAACGCAATCCCTGAACCGTTGATGGCCGCGCGCGCCATCAGCGCGTTATTGTCTAACGTCAGCGTACCCGGCACGTCAATCTCCAGGCTTTCTTCCGCTCGCTGATACTCCCAGCGATAGCGTTTGCCCCCGGGCAGGCGATGACGAATACACTGCTGCTGCAGTAAATCCTGCGGCTGACGCACCGGCGCGTGCGCCGCCAGATAGTCGGGCGAGGCCACGGTAACGAAGGTCAGCGGGCCGCCGAGCGCAATCGCCACCATATCCTGCGGCACATCTTCAATCAGCCGGATGCCGGCATCAAACCCGGCGGCGGTGATATCCACCAGCGCGCCCTGGGCGGAGAAATCAAGCTGAATACCGGGATAGCGCGCGCTGAACTCGGGCACCACCTGATCCAGCAGCAGGCCAATCACCACATCGCTGGCGCTGATGCGCAGCGTACCGTACTGCTGCTGGCGGCTCAGGCTGACCTCGTGCAGCACCTCATCCATCTGATTGAGCAGCGGCGCGAGGCGCTGTAATAGCTGCTCACCGGCGTCGGTCAGCGACACGCTGCGTGTGGTGCGCTGAAACAGCTGCACGCCGAGGTTGTGCTCCAGCGTTTTCACCAGGTGGCTGAGCGAAGAGCGCTTCAGGCCAAGCAGCTCGGCGGCGCGCCGGAAGCTGCGCTGCTCGCCCAGCGTTTTGATCGCCTGCAGTTCGTGCCAGGAAGGGCGTTTCATTGGTGGTATTTCCTCACCAGGTCATGTGCAATTGGGGAGATTATGACCACCAGTAAAGCGATCTATCATCAGGTTTTCAACATGAGGAGCGCAAAATGAAAACCTGGTTAATTACCGGTGCCAGCAGCGGACTGGGCCGACTGATGAGTGAACGTTTACTTGAGCGCGGCGATCGCGTGGTGGCAACGGTGCGCCGCGAGCAGGCGCTGGCCGATTTGCAGCAGCAATATGGCGATCGGCTGCTGGTGATGCGGCTGGATCTGGCCGAAACGGCCAGTATCGCACCGGCCATCGCCAGCGCCTTTGCCCGCGTCGGGCGTATTGATGTGGTGGTAAGCAACGCTGCTTACGGTCTGTTTGGCGCGGCGGAAGAGCTGAGCGACGCGCAGATTGCACGCCAGATCGCCACCAATCTCACCGGATCGATCCAGCTGATTCGCGCCGTCATCCCGCATTTGCGCCAGCAGGGCGGGGGCCGCATTGCGCAGATTTCGTCCGAGGGCGGCCAGGTGGCGTATCCCAATTTCAGCCTGTATCACGCCAGCAAATGGGGCATTGAAGGTTTTGTCGAAGCGGTGCGTCAGGAAGTGGCCAGCTTTGGTATTGAGCTACTGCTGGTGGAGCCGGGCCCGACCGTCACCAACTTCGCCAGCGGGCTGGATATCGCCGCGCCGCTCGACGCCTATCGTGACAACGCATCCGGTCAGTTCCGTCGGGCGATTGAAGCGGGTGACTTTGCTATATTGGGTGATGCCGGAAAATGCGTGGCGGCCACGCTGGCGACGCTGGATCAGGAAACGATGCCGCTGCGGCTGGCGCTGGGCAGCACGGCCTATCAGCACATCGAAGCCGCGCTGGAAGCCCGGCTGGCAGAGCTGCGCGCGCAGAGAGCGCTGGCGTTTGGCGCGGATGCGTAAGTCCGTTGCTGCGGCAAAATCCTGACCGGTAAACCGGCATCAGAACAGCAGGCTGTGCGCCGTGGCGCGCAGCGCAATGCCGAGCAAAATGCCGGGAACGGCGAAGCGGAACAGGCGCGGAAAACGGCTGGAGAGCCCGAGGAAAATGCCGATGCCGGGCAGGTCGAAGGTCTGAATCAGCAGGCCTGCCGAGGCGTTGATGTTGTGCGCACTGTACTGCCCCTGTTCGACCAGTCCGGCAACCACGCCGTAATAGGCGGTACCGCCGGCCAGGCATTTGGTCAGCGCAGGCAGCACATACACCTCGGCGATATGCAGTTTGTGTAACAGCGGTGCCAGCAGCTGCGTCAGCAGCTCAATGGCGCCGGCACTCTTCAGGATGCCCACCACCGACAAGGAAAGGATCAGCATCGGCAGCGAACCGAGCGCGAGGCGAATGGCGTCGGCACCCGAGGTGTTGATGATGGCGATCAGCCCCGGCTTCGCGTCGCTGTTCTCCACGCCCTGATCTTCATCACGCAGCGCGACGTCGGAAAGTTTGCGGGCAAAAAAGTGATAGGTTGAGGCGGCCGCCAGCACGCCGCCGCTGATAGAGAACAGCAGCGCGGCACTCCAGTTGAGCCCGTCCGGAATCAGCGGATAAAAGGCATTGGCCTGGCCCATCGCAAACAGCATCGCCAGCGTGGCCGCCATGTGGCGGTCTGAGGTGCCGCGCTTCTCCATGATCGCCAGCGCGGCGAGCGGTGCGGCAAAACTGACAAAATTTAACTGGATGAGTGCGAACAGCGCCAGGCCGGTAATCCCCAGCGGCTTCAGTAACGGCGTGGCGTGGCGCACGACAAAATCCAGCACGCCTTTCACTTCGAGGTATTTCATGATGAATAGCATCACCACCATGATGGGAATCAGAGTGTAAAGCGCGACGTCGACCGCAGCTTTGCCCGACTCCATAATTATGCTGATGATATTCACGTGCTGACGTCGTCCCGTTACCGCAAAACGCTGGCCGCCGGGCCAGCAAAGCAAAAATCATAGCGGGTATGCGCGCTGTTGAGTAGTCAGCAAACAAAAAAGCCCCCAGGCGGGGGCTGCGATGATGGCGCGGAGGCGGTGTTAGCGCATGGTGACGAACTCTTCCGCCGCCGTCGGGTGAATCGCCACGGTGTTGTCGAAGTCTTTTTTGGTGGCACCCATTTTCAGCGCCACCGCAAAGCCCTGCAGCATCTCATCCATGCCGTTGCCGATACCGTGAATACCCACAATCTTCTCCTCCGGACCCACGCATACCAGCTTCATGCGGCACGGCTGGCGGTGCTGGGTCACGGCGGTATACATGGCGGTGAACGACGATTTGTACACTTTTACCTGATCGTCGCCATACTGCTCACGCGCCTGCGGCTCGGTCAGACCGACGGTGCCAATCGGTGGATGGCTGAACACCACGGTGGGAACGTTGCTGTAGTCGAGATGCTCGTCCGGCTTGTTGTTGAAAAGGCGCTCAGACAGGCGACGGCCTGCCGCCACGGCCACCGGCGTCAGCTCGACCGCACCGGTATTATCACCTACCGCATAGATGCCTTTGACGTTAGTGTTCTGGAACTTGTCGACCTGAATGTAGCCTTTGTCATTTAGCGCTACGCCGGTTACCGCCAGGTTGAGGTTATCGGTCGCCGGCTCGCGGCCAATCGCCCACACCAGGCAATCCACCGTCTGCTGCTGGCCGTTTTCCAGCTGCAGCGTCAGGCTGCCGTCAGCGTTCCTGATCACCGCTTTCGGGATCGATTCGGTGTGCAGCGTCGGACCTTCCGCCTGCATCAGTTCTACCAGCGTCTCAACAATCAGCGGATCGAAGCTGCGCAGCGGCGCATGCTGACGCACAAACAGGTGAGTTTCTGCGCCCAGCGCATTCACCACGCCGGCCAGCTCTACCGCAATATAGCCTGCGCCTACCACCGCAACGCGTTTTGGCAGCGCCTCCAGCTCAAAGAAGCCGTCGGAATCGATGCCGTACTCTGCGCCCGGCACCTGTGGATGGCTGGGACGCCCGCCGGTGGCGATCAGGATATGGTCGGCGGTAATGGTCTCGCCGTTCACTTCCACCGTGTGGGCATCGACAAAGCGCGCGAACCCTTTGATCACTTCCACCTGGTTTTTACCCAGCACGTTGTCGTAGGAGGTGTGGATACGGTCGATGTAGGCGCTGCGATTTTTCACCAGCGTTGACCAGTCAAAGCGATTAACGGTGGTATCAAAGCCGTAATCCGGACCGAACAGGTGAATTGCTTCAGCGATTTGCGCCGCATGCCACATCACTTTCTTCGGTACACAGCCGACGTTGACGCAGGTGCCGCCCAGCTCTTTCGCTTCGATCAGGGCGCACTTCTGGCCATACATCGCCGCACGGTTAATGGAGGCGATACCGCCGCTGCCGCCGCCAATGGCGAGGTAATCAAAATGTCTGGTCATCCGTTGTGTCCATCTGTTGGAGGAAAACTGGCATAGAGTGTAACGCCGCTTCAGTTACCGGCGCAAAGTTTGCACCTATGTATGTAATAGGGTTGAATGCCGGCAAGGGGTTGGCTCAAAGGAACTTATCATGCACCTGACATTTCTTGGTACCGGCGCGGGCGCGCCCAGCCTGCAGCGCAACGTCACCGCCATTGCGCTGACGCTGTCGAAGCGCGGCGAGACCTGGCTGTTCGACTGTGGCGAAGCGACGCAGCATCAGTTTATGCGATCGGCGCTTAAGCCCGGCAAGCTGGAAAAAATCTTTATTACCCATTTGCATGGCGATCACATCTTTGGCCTGCCGGGTCTGCTGACCAGCCGTTCGATGGCGGGCCTGACCGAGCCGATGACGCTGTACGGTCCGAAAGGATTGCGCCAGTTTGTCGACACTGCGCTCAGCCTGAGCGGCTCTTATACCGGCTATCCGCTGGAGATTGTCGAGATCGAAGCCGGTCCGGTGCTGGATAACGGTGAGTTTCGCGTCACTGCTTATGCGCTAAACCACGTGGTTGAGTGCTATGGCTACCGCATCGAACAGCATGATAAGCCGGGCTTCCTTGACGCACCGCGCCTGAAGGCGGAAGGTGTGCCGCGCGGCCCGTGGTATCAGGATCTGAAACAGGGCAAACGCATCACGCTGGAAGATGGCCGCGAGATCAACGGCGCCGACTATCTTGGCCCGTCCACCAAAGGCAAAGTGCTGGCGATCTTCGGCGATACCGGCCCCACCGAGGTGGCGTTGCAGCTGGCGGCGAACGCCGATGTGATGGTGCATGAAACCACGCTGGAAGCGGCGATGGCGGAAAAAGCCAACGGGCGCGGCCACTCCACTACGGTGCAGGCGGCCAGCGTGGCACAGCGCGCTGGCGCAAAACGCATGATCGCTACGCACTTTAGCTCGCGCTATTTGTCGCAGGATCGGGAAAGGCTGCTGGCAGAGTGCCAGTCGGTTTTTCCGGCCACCGAACTGGCGCATGATTTTGCGATATTTGAGGTGTAGCGCTTATTCCGGCACGATTTGCGTCACGCTGTAGTGACCGGTGCCGGCGGGCACCAGTTTCTGGTGCAGCCACGGCAGCAGCTCTTCCATCTGCGCTTTCAGCTTCCACGGCGGGTTGATGACAATCATCCCGGACGCAGTCATACCGCGCTGATCGCTGTCCGGACGCACTGCCAGCTCGATCTGCAGAATATTGCGGATGCCGGTGGCTTCCAGATCCTTCAGCATGTGCTTGATCTGCTGGCGCAACACCACCGGATACCACAGTGCATAGACGCCGGTGGCGAAACGTTTGTGACCTTCCTGAATGCCTTTCACCACATCCTGATAATCGCTTTTCATTTCGTACGGCGGGTCGATAAGGATCAGGCCGCGACGGGTCGGTGGCGGCAGTTTGGCCTTCAGCTGCTGATAGCCATCCGCGCGTTCAACGCGGGCGCGCGCATCTTTACTGAACTCACTGCGCAGCAGCGGGTAATCGGTCGGATGCAGTTCGGTGAGCTGCAGCTTATCCTCGTCGCGCAGCAGATGGCGGGCGATCAGCGGCGAGCCAGGGTAATAGCGCAGCGTGCCGGTTGGGTTGAGGTTGCGAATCGCCGCCAGATAGGGCTTCAGCAGCGCCGGTGCGTCCGGCTGTTGCCAGATACGCGCAATGCCTTCCAGATATTCGCCGGTACGTTCGGCGTGCTCACCGCTCAGCTGGTAACGTCCGGCACCGGCGTGGGTGTCCAGATAGAGGAAAGGTTTCTCCTTCTCCATCAGGGCGGTGAGGATCAGGCTTTCAACGGTGTGTTTCAGCACGTCGGCGTGGTTGCCGGCATGAAAACTGTGGCGATAACTCAGCATAAAAAAGAGGGGTCCGCGGTTGGATCAATGAAGTCGAATAGATCGTGTGTGGCGCGATTATAGCCGCGCCGCATAAAAATTGCTGACGTTTTACCATCCGCTTAAGTTTTCAGCGCCCGGGTCGCTTTAGCGGAATGCGACCGGTCTGGTAGAGAACTAATTTCACTTAGGGATAATTCGACTCTCGAAATTTTACCGCAGATTAAGTAAGTTAGTAGCCGAAAACGAAGCGGTCGCGAGCGAAATGCCAGGAATGCGTCTCTGGCAAGGAAACTTTTCGGCCATGGCCGTATAATTTTTTGCTTCAAGCATCCTTAATAACTCCTGGTGACAATAATGAAAAAAATGACTGGTATCGCGGTGGCAAGCCTGCTGGCACTGGCCGGCTGCGCGAAACAACAGCCTGTTCATAGCCTGGTAACGCCGCCCGCCGCCGACGCTCAGCCGATGGCTGAATCCGCTGCACGGCCTGACGGCCAGCCGTTTGTAACCGAAGCGCCAGCCCAGCCGGCCGCTGCCTCGTTCGCTGACGATCGCGCCAGCAACATTCAGCAGTGCCGTAAAGAGCTGGATGCGATGCGCCTCTACAGCCAGGCGTCTTATGACAGCTACCAGGCGGAATTCCAGAAAATTGGTGCGCAGACCAACAAATATCTGCAGATTAAAGATTCGATCGGCGCGGATATTAACGATTTAGTCATGCCGCGCTATCAGTTCCAGATCCGTGAACTGTGCTTCCGCATTAAAACCCGTCTGTCACAGCTGATTATTCGCCAGGCCGGTTAACAATAACGGCGTAAGCCGACCCCTTTTTTAACAGCGCGACAACCTCGCGCGGTGGATGGCTTCATCTCAATTAACATATTGAGATGAGGCCTTTTGTTTTCTTAGCGGCAAGGAGCCGCGACTGGAGGTTTTGATGACACAGCGTCATCTGCTGGCGGTGCTGATTAGCGCGGCCTTACTGCTACCCGGACAGGCCGCGTCAGCGGCTGATGATGACATGCTGCGCGCGTTCAGCGAAGCAGCGCGCACCCTGCCGCCGGCACCGGCAGCAAAACCACAGCCACCTGCAAAACCGGCCGCAAAACCGGCGGCGAAAACCGTCAGCAAGGCAGAGAAAAAAGCAGCCACAGCGCCCGATCACAGTGCGGAACTGACGCGTCTGCGCCTCCGCGTGGCGGAACTCGAAAAGCTTTCTGCGGCACCTGCGGTGAAAGCGGATGATGCGTTAAAGGCGCAGCTGGCTGCCAGCGACAAAAAGCTGGCAGCGCTCAGCGCGGAGAAGCAGCAGCAGGAGAAAAACATCGCCACGCTGCAGCTGGCGCTGAAAGAGGCTCAGCAGCAGCAAAGCGCCGGCAGCGCCCAGCTGACGAAACAGCTCAGCGACGCGCGCGCGGCGGCCACCCAGAGCGCTGACGCGCTCAAAGCGCTGAAAGCGGAAAACGACAAGGCGCTAGCGGCGCTGCAGGCTGAAAGCAAACAGCAGCTCAGCGCCCAGCAGGCCGGGAACGATAAAAAACTGGCAGCGCTCAGCGCGGAGAAGCAGCAGCAGGAGAAAAACATCGCCACGCTGCAGCAGGCGCTGAAAGAGGCACAGCAGCAGCAAAGCGCCGGCAGCGCCCAACTGATGAAGCAGCTCAACGACGCGCGCGCGGCGGCCACCCAGAGCGCCGACGCGCTTAAAGCGCTGAAAGCGGAAAACGATAAGGCACTGGCGGCGCTGCAGGCAGAGAGCAAAAAGCAGCTCAGCGCCCAGCAGGCCGGGAACGATAAAAAACTGGCGGCGCTCAGCGCGGAGAAGCAGCAGCAGGAGAAAAACATCGCCACGCTGCAGCAGGCGCTGAAAGAGGCACAGCAGCAGCAAAGCGCCGGCAGCGCCCAGCTGACGAAACAGCTCAGCGACGCGCGCGCGGCGGCCACCCAGAGCGCCGACGCGCTGAAAGCGCTGAAAGCCGAAAACGAGAAAACGCTGGCGGCGCTGCAGGCAGAGAGCAAAAAGCAGCTCAGTGCCCAGCAGGCGGCAAGCGACAAAAAGCTGGCGGCCCTACAGGCAGAAAACGACAAGGCGCTGGCAGCGCTGCAGGCAGAGAGCAAAAAGCAGCTCAGCGCCCAGCAGGCGGAAAGCGACAAAAAGCTGGCGGCATTACAGGCTGAAAGCAAGCAGCAGCTCAGCGCGCAGCAGGCTGAGAGCGCCCAAAAACTGGCCGCGCAGCAGACGGAAAGCGACAAACAGCTGCAAGCGTTACAGTCACAGCAGACGGAAAGCGAGAAGAAGCTCACCGCGCTGCAGACGCAGCAGGCCGAGCGTGAAAAACAACTCGCCGCGCTGGATAGCGAAAAACAGCAGCAGGCGCACAACCTGGCGCAGCTGACGCGGGAACTGGAGGCGGCGAAGCAGCAACCGGCCGCCGCGCCAAAACTTTCTGCCCCGAAAAGCGATGCCGAACGCGATGGTTACACGCTGGGTCAGTTCATCGCCAGTAATGCGGTGGTGCAGCTGCAGATGGTCAAAGACATCGGCCTCAGCATCAGTATGGATCAGCTGATTGCCGGCTTAAACACCCAGCTGCAAAGCGGTGATTCGCTGCTTGATGGCGAAGAGATGGCGCGCCGTTACGCCACTATGCAGGCCTCCATTGGCAAAGGACTGAACGCACTGATTGAAAAAGGTTACGCGCAGCTGGACAAGAAAGTGGCGAAGCGTAAAGCGCTGAAGAAAGATCTCGGCATGCAGTGGTTTGCGGTGAAAAGCGTGAAAGGCAAACTGCTGCCGGACCAGCAGGCGGCGGTCAGCGTCCGCGTCACCACTCTGAGCGGCAAGGTAATCAACGATTTTTCGCACGATCAGGTGCCGTTCAACGACAGCCTGCCGCCGCTGTTGCAGGAAGGCATGTCGCTGACCGGTAAAGGCGGGGCAGTGGAAGGCTGGGCGCTGGCGAAAGATATTTACGAGCGCGAGCCGCTGCCACCGTGGGTCGCGCCGTATGATGTGATCCATTATCAGCTGACCATCAAATAACCTCTGGCCCGCCGTCTGGCGGGCTTTTTTTTTCAACATTGCGCGATAAATCGCGCCGCTACCGATACGTGCACTTATTGTAGCGGCGCGATTCATCGCGCGTTTTTCTCTCTGCCCTTGCGGGTGGCATTGATTTTCCCCTCGTCTGGCCGCATGTTAGTAAAATTGCGCCGCGCCCCTGCGCGCGGCCCCACTCCATGATGAAAGGACTGCGCTTATGACCAATCCGTTACTCACGCCTTTTACGCTACCGCCTTTTTCCGCCATCAAACCTGAGCACGTGGTTCCCGCTGTAACTGAAGCGCTGAACGACTGTCGCGCGGCGGTGGAGCGCGTAGTGGCGCAGGGCGCGCCTTACACCTGGGAAAATTTAGTCCAGCCGCTGGCGGAAGTGGACGATCGCCTGGGCCGCATCTTCTCGCCGGTCAGCCATCTCAACTCGGTAAAAAACAGCCCGGAACTGCGCGAAGCCTACGAGCAGACGCTGCCGCTGCTGTCCGAATACAGCACCTGGGTGGGCCAGCACGAAGGCCTGTATCAGGCGTATCGCAACCTGCGTGAGGGCGAGAGCTACGCGCAGCTGGATACCGCGCAGAAGAAAGCGGTGGATAACAGCCTGCGCGACTTTGAGCTGTCCGGTATCGGCCTCGATAAACAGAAACAGAAACGCTATGGCGAGATCGCCGCGCGCCTCTCCGAACTGGGATCGGCTTACAGCAACAACGTGCTGGACGCCACCATGGGCTGGAGCAAACTGATCACCGACGAAGCCGAGCTGGCGGGCATGCCGGAGAGCGCACTGGCTGCGGCCAAAGCGCAGGCGGAAGCCAAACAGCAGGAAGGCTGGCTGCTGACGCTGGATATCCCGAGCTATCTGCCGGTGATGACCTACTGCGACAACGCCGCGCTGCGTGAAGAGATGTATCGCGCCTATTCCACCCGTGCCTCCGATCAGGGCCCGAACGCCGGTAAATGGGACAACGGCCCAATCATGGCGGAAGAGCTGGCGCTGCGCCACGAGCTGGCCGAGCTACTGGGCTTTGACTCATTCGCCGACAAATCGCTGGCGACCAAAATGGCGGAAAGCCCGTCTCAGGTGATCGACTTCCTGAACGACCTCGCCAAACGCGCGCGCCCGCAGGGTGAAAAAGAGCTGGCGCAGCTGCGTGCCTTCGCCAAAAAAGAGTTTGGCGTGGATGACATGAATCCGTGGGATCTCACCTATTACGGCGAGAAGCAGAAACAGCATCTGTACACCATCAGCGACGAACAGCTGCGTCCGTACTTCCCGGAATCACGCGCGGTGAACGGCCTGTTTGAAGTGGTGAAGCGTATTTATGGCATCACCGCCAAAGAGCGTACCGATGTGGATGTTTACCATCCGGACGTGCGTTTCTTCGACCTGTTCGACGAGAGCGGCGAGCTGCGTGGCAGCTTCTACCTCGACCTTTACGCGCGCGAGCACAAGCGCGGCGGCGCGTGGATGGATGACTGCGTCGGGCAGATGCGCAAAGCCGATGGCAGTCTGCAGAAGCCGGTGGCGTACCTGACCTGTAACTTCAATCGCCCGGTCCAGGGCAAACCGGCGCTGTTCACTCACGATGAAGTGACCACGCTGTTCCACGAGTTCGGCCACGGCCTGCACCACATGCTGACGCGCATCGAAGCGCCGGGCGTATCCGGCATTAACGGCGTGCCGTGGGATGCGGTCGAGCTGCCGAGCCAGTTTATGGAAAACTGGTGCTGGGAGCCGGAAGCGCTGGCGTTCATCTCCGGCCATTACGAAACCGGTGAGCCGCTGCCGAAAGCGCTGCTGGATAAAATGCTGGCGGCGAAGAACTATCAGGCGGCGCTGTTCATTTTGCGTCAGCTGGAGTTCGGCCTGTTCGATTTCCGTCTGCACACCGAGTTCGATCCGGCGCAGGGCGCGCAAATCCTCGAAACCCTGCGTGAAGTGAAAAAGCAGGTTGCCGTGGTGCCGAGCCCGGAGTGGGGCCGCTTCCCGCACGCCTTCAGCCACGTGTTTGCCGGTGGCTACGCGGCGGGTTACTACAGCTATCTGTGGGCCGACGTGCTGGCTGCCGATGCGTATTCGCGCTTCGAAGAAGAGGGCATCTTCAACCGTCAGACCGGTCAGTCGTTCCTCGACAACATCCTGACACGCGGCGGTTCCGAAGAGCCGATGGAGCTGTTCAAACGCTTCCGCGGCCGTGAACCGCAGTTGGATGCGATGCTGGAACACTACGGAATTCAGGGATAAGCCTGCTTGTGAAGATCGGTTTAGTGGATGAAACAGGCGCCGGAGACGGCGCCTTATTACATTTGGCGCAGCGCTGGGGGCTGGAGCAGGACGACAGCGCCACGCTGGCGCTGGTGCTGACAGCGCAGCATCTGGAGCTGCGTAAAGTGGACGAGCCGAAGCTCGGCGGCATCTTTGTCGATTTCGTTTCCGGCGCGATGGCGCACCGGCGCAAATTTGGCGGCGGACGCGGCGAAGCGGTGGCGAAAGCGGTGGGCATCAAAGGGGATTATCTGCCCGACGTGGTGGATGCGACGGCGGGGCTGGGACGTGATGCCTTTGTGCTGGCCGCGCTGGGCTGTCGCGTGCGTATGCTGGAGCGTCATCCGGTGGTCGCGGCGCTGCTGGAAGATGGTTTGCGGCGTGGTTATGAAGATGCGGAGATCGGCGGCTGGCTGCGCGAGCGCCTGACGCTGTTGCATGTGGTCAGTCAGCAGGCGCTGAGTGATATCACGCCGGCACCGGACGTGGTGTATCTCGATCCGATGTATCCGCACCGGCAGAAAAGCGCGCTGGTGAAGAAGGAGATGCGGGTGTTTCAGTCGCTGGTGGGGCCGGATGAGGATGCCGATGCGCTGCTCGAACCGGCGCGCCGTCTGGCGAAGAAGCGCATCGTGGTGAAGCGCCCGGATTACGCACCGCCGCTGGCCGGCGTCGCCACCCAATCGGCGGTGGTGACCAAAAGCCACCGTTTCGATATTTATCCGCCGTTGTCGTAAGCAGTCACTATGGGCTTAGCGGCGTGAATCATCGCGTCGCTGCAAGCCATATAATTTCATATCATGACGATGCATAACGTGGATTGTGCATAGCCATAAGTTAACTGGTTAAAACTCATATCTTTACTGTCTTCCGCCCGGAAATTCACTCCTTCCAGACTTATGCTAACCCATCAAGTATATTTCCGTTATTTTTTTTTGATATCAGTGTTGCTATTTTTATGTTTTTTGTTTTTAAGGGTGAAATTACTGATAAACATCCGACTATATAAGATTTTTCCCCTAAGAGATTAATCTTAATATTTATTTAAGTCATTGATAAAATTAATTATCTGTATTTTTTATCTGGATTTGTTTTGCGACATGTCTCAATAAGAAAGTGCGGTCCTTGTTGATATTATTTCCGCGTTAAGGATGGGGCTTTCATTGTGCTCTCTCATCCGGGAAATTTCTTAACGCTAACCTGGTTGTTTAGCGTAATTATTAAAATACATGGACTAAATAAATTATGAACGCCATCCCCGTTAATGTCGCCGTAGTAGACAAAAAAACGGTTGTCGAAGCGCAGGTGCTTCGCAACGGTAAAAATGGAAAACCGGTAAAAATCAAAGCCATTGCCAATGGGAAATATATCCTTGCTGAAGGTGAGAAGGGTGTTGCACCTGAAAACATCACCGTCAAGCGCGTAGGCAAAAGTCTCTGGGTTATCCTGGAGGATGGCGATCTGGATAAACCCGACCTCATCATTGAGGATTTTTTTGTCTACCCCGGCCAGCTGGTTGGTAAAGCAGAAGACAACGCTTTCCATGAATACATTGCTTCCGATGCGCGTGATGATCACGAAGCTGCAGCGCTTGCTGATGGCGATTATTCAGCGCTGGTACTCGGGTCAGATTCCGTCCCGGGGCTGGATAATCTGCTGATTGCCGAAAATGGTCTGATTAATCCGATGTTGTTAGGCCTGGGTTTACTCAGCGCGATTGGTGCAGCGGCAGGCATCATTTATCACAATCACAAAAAAGATCACGGTAAGTCAGGTGAGGGTGAAGGCGGGAATCTGCCTGATCCGGTATTCACGCGAGGCGCAACCATTGATGCGGTGACGGATAACGTGGGCGCCATTCAGGGACCGCTGGCCAGCGGCGACTATACCGATGACGCGACGCCAACTCTGAGCGGCACCGGCACCAATCCTGGTAATACTGTTGAGATCTGGGATAACGGCACAAAAATTGGTGAAGCCATTGTCGATCAGGACGGTAACTGGACATTTACGCCAGGCACGGCGCTGGCTGAAGGCGACCATAGCTTTACGGTGATTGAACGCGACGGTAAGGGTAACACCAGCCAGCCTTCCGAACCGTTTGAGCTAATTATCGATCTCAAAGCGCCAGCACAGGCGACGCTGGACAGCGTATTCGACGATCACGGTTCGCTCACCGGGTTGATTGGCAACGGCGAGGCCACCGATGACAATACGCCGACCCTCTCCGGCAAAGCGGAACCGTACAGTACCGTATCGATCTACGACAACGGTGAAAAAATCGGTGAAGCACTGACTGATGCCAACGGCAACTGGACCTTCACCCCTGCAACGGCACTGGCTGATGGTGAGCACGCATTCACCGTGGTAGCTGCCGACCGTGCTGGTAATATCGGCCTGCCCTCTGCTCCTCACATCATCACTATTGATACGCAGGCACCGGTAAATCCGGGCATTGGTGAAGTCACTGACAACGTGGGTAGCATTGTCGGACCGGTAGAGAACGGCGGCAGCACCGACGACAGGACTCCTACCATCGGCGGCGGCGGCACGCCTGGCGACGTGGTAACCATTATTGATGACGGCAAGCCGATTGGCAGCACTGTCGTGGGTGATGACGGCAAGTGGGAGTTTACGCCGGAACAACCCCTGGAAGACGGTGAGCACAACATCGGTATCATCATCACCGATCCGGTCGGCAACGAGTCTGCACCTTCAGATGATTACACCATTATTGTCGATACCCAGGCACCGGATAAGCCGCGCATTGTTGCGGTTATCGACAATCAGGGTGAACAGCAGGGTGAACTGCAGCCGGGCGATATGACCGATGACGCGCTCCCGACCATAAAAGGCGAGGCTGAAGCTGGCAGCATTGTTAATCTTTATGACAATGGCGTGCTGATTGGCTCCGCGCGTGCAGACGACGCAGGCAACTGGGAATTGACTCCAAACAAACCGCTCAGCAATGGCGGACACTCTCTCACGGCAGAAGCAACGGACGCGGCAGGTAACGTCAGCGAAACGTCTGACAGCTTTGATTTCACGCTGATTACCGGTGGTGTGCCAAGCGCGCCGGCGATTATTGGTGTGCTGGACGATGTGGGTGATATTCAGGGCAACGTCGCGAAAAATGGTGTCACCGATGACACTCGCCCAACCGTGCATGGCACGGCGCAGCCAGGCTATATCGTTTCCGTTTATGACGGTGATGTGCTGCTGGGCACCACCACAGCTGATGAAAACGGCCGCTGGCGCTTTACACCGGAAGTGGACCTGGCGGAAGGTGAACATCAGCTGTCCGCTACTGCTACCGATGCGGCGGGCAACATCAGTCCGCAGACCGGCGTGTATCCGATCATCATTGACACTACCCCGCCAGAAAATAGCGGCGACAACACCCTGACTGATGATGTCGGCGCGATCCAGGGCCCAATTAACAGTGGCGATACCACTGATGACGCCACGCCAACCTTTGACGGTAAAACTGAGCCAGGCGCTGTAGTGATCATCCGTGATAACGGTGAAGAAATTGGCCGCGTTGTCGCGGACAAAGACGGTAACTGGACATTCACCCCGGAACAACCGCTGGCCGAAGGCGATCACAGCTTTACCGTACAACCGGTAGATAACGCCGGTAACAAAGGTGAAGAAAGCGCGCCAGTCGACTTCATCGTCGATACCTCTGGTGTTGAAGTGACGATTATCAACGTCTATGACGACGCAGGCGAAGCTGGCTACGTGCAAAAAGGTGGCGTGACTAATGATGCTACGCCGACCATCAATGGTTCAGCGACGCCAGGTGGGCTGATCCATATTTATGACAACGGTGAGCTGATTGGCTCCGCGCTGGCAAATTACAAGGGCGAGTGGTCATTTACACCAGCGGAGCCGCTGAATGAAGGCGAACACAGCTTTACCGCCACGGCGACGACCGAAGCCAATGGCGTCAGCGCACCGACCGCACCGTTTGATCTGATCATTGATATCACTGCCCCGGGCAACGACGGCATTGACGAGGTGCAGGATGACGTAGGTAGCGTTCAGGGACCCGTCGAAAGCGGCGAGGTGACTGATGACAGCACGCCAACGCTGGTTGGTGGCGGCACGCCGGGTGACGTGGTGACCATTATTGATAACGGCGAAACCATCGGTAGTACCGTCATCGGTGATGACGGCAAGTGGGAATTCACGCCAGAAACACCACTCAACGACGGTGAACACAAGTTTGAAACCGTAATCACCGATCCGGCGGGTAACACCAGCGAACCATCCGATCCTTACACTGTCATCGTGGATACCACCCCACCAGTGAAACCGGAAATCGGCGATATCATTGACGATGTCGGTAACGAAACCGGGCCGATCGAAAACGGCGAATCAACCGACGACACGCAGCCGACCATCGGCGGTGGCGGCACACCGGGTGACGTAGTGACTATCATCGATAACGGTAATCCAATCGGCAGCACCGTGATCGGTGACGATGGCAAGTGGGAATTTACCCCGGAAGAGCCGCTGGAAGACGGCGAACACAATATCGGCATCATCGTGACCGATCCGGCAGGTAATGAATCCTCACCGTCTGACGATTACACCATTATCGTGGATACGCAGGCGCCAGAAAAACCTGTAATTAAAGAAGTATATGATAATCAAGGTGATAAGCAGGGTGCACTCAATCCGGGTGAGGTGACGGATGACGCCCAGCCGACCGTGCGCGGCGAAGCGGAGCCGGGTAGCCTGGTCAACCTGTATGACAATGGCCAACTGGTGGGTTCAGCTGTCACGAATGCTGAAGGCCAATGGGAATTCACGCCAACCCGACCGCTGCTGAACGGCGCGCATTCACTCACTGTGGAAGCAGTTGATGCGGCCGGTAACATTAGCGAACCGTCCGACAGCTTTGACTTCATGCTGGAGGCCGGCGGCGCGCCGACCGCACCGGCGATCACTGGCGTAGTGGACAACGTCGGAGATGTGCAGGGCACCATCGAAAAAGGCGGCGTGACCGATGACGTTCGTCCTACCATTAACGGTACCGCGCAGCCGGACAGCGTAGTCACCGTGTATGCCGATGGTAAAGTGCTGGGGACCGTCCTGACCGATGCCGCAGGCAAATGGTCATTCACGCCGGATAGTGACCTGGCCGAAGGCCTGCGCAATCTGAGTGCCACCGCGACCAACGCGGCCGGTAATATCAGTCCGTCAACTGGCCTCTATCCGATTGTGATTGACACCACCGCGCCAGATGCCAGCAGCGACAATCAGCTGACGGATGACGTTGGCGACATTCAGGGGCCGATTAATAGCGGCGACACTACGGATGACGCGCAACCTACCTTCAGCGGTGTGACCGAGCCGGGTGCGACCATTATTATCCGCGACAACGGCCAGCCGATTGGCAGCGCGGTCGCCGGTAAAGACGGCAACTGGCGCTTTACGCCGGACCAGCCGCTGGCGGATGGCGATCACAGCTTCACTGCGCAGCCAGTTGATAAAGCCGGTAATAAAGGTACGGAAAGCCAGCCAGTTGACTTCATTGTCGATACCTCTGCGGTGCTGGTGACCATCAATAGCGTTTATGACGATGCAGGTTCTGTCACAGGCAACCTGACCAGCGGTGCGGTCAGCGATGACACTACGCCAACCCTCAACGGTTCGGCGACGCCAGACGCGCTGATTCACATCTATAACAACGGCACGCTCATCGGTTCCGCAAAAGCCAACTACAAAGGCGAGTGGAGCTTTACCCCGGATGTTGCGCTGGCGGAAGGTGAACATCACTTTACGGCGACGGCGACAAACGCCGCCGGAACCAGCGCCGAGTCGTCACCTTTTGACCTCACCATCGATCTGACCCCGCCAGTCGTGGGCGGTATTGATAGCGTACTGGATGACGTGGGCACGGTGCAGGGCCCGGTCGACAACGGTGGCATTACTGACGACACCACGCCTACGCTGGTAGGCGAAGGCGTACCGGGCGATGTGGTGACCATTATCGACAACGGTGAAACCATCGGCAGCGCGGTAATTGGCGAGAACGGCAAGTGGACCTTCACGCCGGAAACGCCGCTCAACGACGGCGAGCACAAATTTGAAACCGTGATCACCGATCCGGCCGGCAACAGCAGCCAGCCGTCCGATCCGTACATTGTGACTGTTGATACGCTGGCGCCGAACAAGCCAGCGATTACCGAAGTGTTTGATGACCAGGGCGATCGCACCGGTGCGCTGAAATCCGGTGATACCACCGATGACAGCATTCCTACCGTGAAGGGCACTGCGGAAGCCAACAGCCTGGTGAAGATTTATGACAACGGTGAACTGATCGGTAGCGTGCGCGCTGACGGGCAGGGCAACTGGCGCTTCGAACCGGGCAAACCGCTGGTTAACGGCGCACACTCGCTGACCGTGGAAGCGATCGACGCGGCGGGCAACGCTAGCGAGCCATCAGAGAAGTTTGACTTCTCGCTGGCAGCCGGCGGTAAGCCAACGGCACCGGCTATCACTGGCGTGATGGACAACGTAGGTGACATTCAGGGTGCAATCCAGAAAGGCGGTCTGACCGACGACGCGCGTCCGACCATCAACGGTACCGCCCAGCCGGGCAGCATCGTTACGCTGCTGGTTGATGGCAAAGCTGTGGGCAGCACCCAGGCCGATGGCGCCGGGAACTGGTCATTCACGCCGGACAGCGATTTGGCGGATGGTGTGCGCAACATCACCGCTACCGCCACTAACGCGGCCGGTAATATCAGTCCGGAAACCGGGGCGTATCCAATTGATATCGATACCTCCGCGCCAGAAGCCAGCAAAGGTAATCAGCTGATTGACGACGTTGGCCTGGTGCAGGGTCCGATTAACAGCGGCGACATCACCGATGACGCGACGCCCACCTTTAAAGGTAAAACCGAGCCGGGCGCCACGGTAATCGTGCGCGATAACGGTAATGAACTGGGTCGCGCGGTAGCTGATAAAGACGGTAACTGGAGCTTCACGCCGGATCAGCCGCTGGCGGATGGCGACCACAGCTTTACCGTTCAGCCGGTGGATAAGGCCGGTAACAAAGGGCCGGAAACTGACACCATTGACTTCACCGTAGACACCTCCAAAGTGGTGATTGCTATCACTCAGGTGTATGACGATGCGGGCAGCATTACCGGTAATCTCACGTCCGGTCAGGTGACAGATGACACCACGCCGACCCTGAAAGGCACCGCAACCGGCAACGCGCTGGTGAAAATTTACGACAATGGCCAGCTGATTGGCAGCACGGTGGCAGCCAAAGACGGCAGCTGGAGCTTTACGCCTGGCGTTGCGCTGAGCGAAGGGCCGCACAGCCTGACGGCGACCGCCACCACGCCGGCACACGGCGAGAGTGAGGCCACAGCCGCCTTCGATATCACTATTGATATCACGGCGCCAAACAACGCGGGTATTGAGGATGTCCGTGATGACGTGGGTACAGAGCAGGGCACCGTGGACAACGGCGGCGCGACTGACGATACCACGCCAACGCTGACTGGCGGCGGTAAACCGGGCGACGTGGTAACCATTATCGATAACGGTGAAACCATCGGCAGCGCGGTAATTGGCGAGAATGGCAAGTGGACCTTCACGCCGGAAACTCCGCTCAACGACGGTGAGCACAAATTTGAAACCGTGATCACCGACCCGGCGGGCAACAGCAGTAAGCCGTCGGATCCTTATGTAGTGAATGTGGATACGCAGGCACCGAATAAGCCAGCGATCACTGAAGTGTATGACGATCAGGGCGATCGCCGTGGACCAATCGCTGCAGGCGACACCACTGATGATGCGACACCGACGGTACGCGGTACCGCTGAAGCCGACTGTCTGGTGAATATTTATGACAATGGCGTGCTGATAGGCTCAACCCGCACTGACGGCAAAGGCAACTGGAGCTTCGAGCCACCGTTACCGCTGGCCAACGGTGCCCATGCGCTGACAGCGGAAGCGGTAGATGCCGCTGGTAACGTCAGCGAGTCGTCAGACAAGTTTGAGTTTGGCCTGATCAGCGGCGGTGTGCCGAATGCGCCGGCGATTACCAGCGTAATGGATAACGTAGGAGACATTCAGGGCCTGGTGCAGAAGGGAAGCGTCACCGACGATGCACGACCAACCATTAACGGTACCGCACAGCCGAACAGCCTCGTTACGCTTTATGCAGACGGCATTAAGCTGGGCACGGTAACGGCAGACGCCAACGGTAACTGGAGCTATACGCCAGCCAGCGATCTGCGTGACGGCGTGCATAACATCAGCGCGACTTCCACCAATGCTGCCGGCAACGTCAGCCCGGAAACCGGCGTCTATCCGATTGAAGTGGATACCACGGCGCCAGGCAACATCATCAATCCGGTACTGACGGATGATGTCGGCCAGGTACAGGGGCCGATTCGCAGCGGCGAGACCACCGACGATGCCACGCCGACCTTTAGCGGTAAAACTGAGCCGGGCGCTACAGTAATTGTGCGCGACAACGGCAAAGAGTTGGGCAGAGCGGTCGCCGATGACAGCGGTAACTGGACGTTTACCCCGGGCACGCCGCTGACAGATGGCAAGCACAGCTTCACCGCGCAGCCGGTCGATCTCGCCGGTAATCAGGGCCCAATTGGCGGGGCGATTGACTTTACCGTCGATACTTCTGCGGTGGTGGTAGCGCTGACTCGCGTGGAAGACAACGCCGGCAGTGTCAAAGGCGATCTGAGTTCCGGCCAGGCCACCGATGACACCACGCCAACGCTGTATGGCACCGCGACGCCGAACGCGCTGGTGAAAATTTATGACAACGGCAAGCTGATTGGTCAGGTAAGCGCTAACGCGCAGGGCCAGTGGAACTTCACGCCGGGTACAGCGCTCAGCGAAGGTTCGCACGCCCTGACCGTGACGGCGACCACTGAAGCACACGGCGAAAGTGAGCCAACCAGCCAGTTCGATCTGCTGATTGACATCACCGCGCCGAACAAGGGCGTGATTGACTCCGTCAGCGACGACGTCGGCACGGTTCAGGGACCAATTGGCAAAGGCGGCTACACCGATGACACCACGCCAACCCTGTCTGGCCGCGGTACGCCAAATGATAAGGTCACCATCATCGATAACGGTACGCCGATTGGTGAGGTCACCGTTGGTAACGACGGGCGCTGGAGCTTTACCCCGACTACGCCGCTTAACGATGGTACGCACAACTTCACCGTGGTGATGACCGATCCGGTGGGCAACAGCTCGGCACCGTCTGACGTCTGGCCGGTGATTGTCGATACCCAGGCACCGAATCCGGTAGTGCTCACCAGCATTATGGATAACGTTGGCAGCGTGACCGGCCCGATTCAGCGCGACGGCACGACCGATGATAAGCGACCAACGCTGAATGGCACCGCCGAGGCCAATAGCCTGGTGACCATTTACATTGGTGAAGTTGCAGTAGGCTCGGTGAAAGCGGATGCCAGCGGCAACTGGAGCTTTACGCCGGGCAGCGATCTGGCTGACGGACGCTATGAGTTCACCGTCACTGCCACCGACGCGGCCGGTAACACCAGCTACCCAACCCAGCCGTGGGCGATAACCGTTGATACCGTGGCGCCGAACCTGCCAGCGATTGTACGCGTCTACGATGACGCCGGCAGCATCACCGGTGATGTGCTGAACAACGGCATTACCGATGATAAGCGGCCGACCATCAGCGGCACCGCCGAGGCCAACAGCACCGTTACCGTATACATCGACGGTACGCCTGCCGGTACCGTACGCACCGATGGCAGCGGTAACTGGAGCTTTACCCCGGGCAGCGATCTGACCGATGGCCTGCACCGCATTACCGCCACCGCCACCGATACCGCGGGCAACACCAGCGGCCAGACCGCGGCGTGGAACATTACCGTAGACACCGTGGCACCGAACGCACCGGTCATTGTCACCATTGAAGATGATGTCGGCAGCATTAAGGGCAACATCGATAAAAATGGCTTCACTGACGACAAGCGGCCGACCCTCAACGGCACCGCCGAGGCTAACAGCCTGGTGACGATTTATATTGATGGTATAGCGGTGGGCAGCACCCGCGCCAATGGCAGCGGCAACTGGAGTTTCGTCCCGCTCAGTGACTTGTCGGACGGACTGCACCACATCAGCGCCAAAGCCAGCGATAGCGCCGGCAACAGCAGCGGCGAGGCTGTGGCGTGGGATATTACCGTTGATACGGTCATCAGCACCCCGACCATCGATACGGTGTATGACAACGCCGGCAGCAAAACCGGTAACGTGGCTAACGGCGGTAAAACCGATGACACCACGCCAACCCTGTCAGGCAAAGCGGAAGCCAACAGTGTGGTGACCATTTATGATGGTAGTACCAAACTGGGCTCGGTGACGGCGGGGGCGGATGGTAAGTGGACCTTTACGCCGTCACCGGCGTTAAGTAATGGTGCGCACAGTTTCTATGTACAGGCAGCAGATAAGGCGGGTAATGCCGCAAAATCGGTAAGCAGGGAGATTGAGATTGGACCTGATGTAATTCTTACGCAAGGCTTTGAAAACTTTAATAGCATTTCCGCTGGAAGGCACGGAAAATCTCATGACTTCGGCAATGGGCTGATTGTTACCAGGAAATGGGACGTAGTAGTCATTGCTGCAGGTGGGGGGGGGAACGCTTTTTCGAGCAATTCTTTACAGGTAAATGATGATTTATTGACTTTAAAATTTGGCGCAACAACGGATGTCCATTTTGTTGTGTCGGGGTGGGGAACTTTTGCAGGTTATGATTCTGCACCCGCCATCATAAAAATTTATGACACTCAAGGAAATTTAATAAAAGACACAAGAATACAATCGTATGATTACAGAGGGAAAGTATACTTTGATTACGTTGCTCCTGCAGGAACGTTCATTGGAGAAGTTACGTTAACAAGCAAAGATCCGTCTAGTTTAGGATTGGATGACCTTAGTTGGGGGAAAAATATAACTACTCATACGTCATCTATTTCAAATAATGAAATTGCCCCTGTTGTTGATGACGCTTATGCAGTGGAAGAGTCAGAAGATCATCCAATCGCTAACGATGAGAATGAACTTATTATCCAACAAAACTTAGGTAACATCGATCTCTCTGATTTTATAAAAATTATTGAAGATGACATAACTTTAAACACGGATTCCCGCTTAATCATTAATGATGCCGAAAATAAGGAAATTGTCCTATCTGATCTTCTCAAAGACGGCACCGATCTCGGCGACTGGTTGCAGGTGGCGGGCACGATTACCCAGGGCGGTCAGGTGTACGACGTTTATCGTCACAGTGGAGTGGAAGGTGAATTGCTGGTGCAGCAGGGGGTAAAAGTCGAACTGGATAATCATTAATCAGCCGTGGCTTTTTTAATCTGTTAACCATCAATACTAATCGGGTGCCCTTTTGGGCACCCGTGGAGGAGTTATGAAAACTTTCAGCCTTACCCTGCTGGCCGCACTGCTGGCCGGTTCAGTCACCCTCAGCCACAGCGCGCTGGCGGCAAAACCGTTCGGCGAACTGTATCAGCCGGTAAGCGGCGTACCGGCATCGCAGACTCAGGTGGTTTATTACCGCACACTGGCGCAGTCGGGCAACGATGCGGCGCACGTCTATGTCGACGGCGAATTCCAGACCGCGCTGCTGCCGGGCGGTTTCAGCGTCTTCTGCCTCAAACCGGGCAGCCACTCGCTGGATAACTACATGAAAGACGCGCCGCGCTACAGCGGTAAGCGCGCCCAGGCGTGGCGCGACAACTTTGCCGGCGGCACCACCTACTTTGTGCGCCTCGGCAACGTCACTACCGGCCAGCCGCAGGTAGTCAGCCGCCAGCAGGCGGAGCGGGAACTCAACGGGGCGCAGCAGCAGATCCACGCGCTGTCGCGTGCGTCATCGGTAGTGAAGTGTGACAACCTGGCGCCGCGCAGCTACAAAGACTACGTGCTGGCCGGTGACGTGCTGTTTAACTTTGGCAAATCGTCCATTGGCGATATCTCCGCCGCCGGCCGCCGCGCGGTCGGTGCGCTGATTGCCGAGCTGCAGCGCGATCGCGCCGAGCTGAAGAGCCTGGAAGTGATTGGTCACACCGACCCGATTGGTAACGCCAGCGCCAACCGCCAGCTCGGCCAGCAGCGCGCTGCTACGGTACGCCAGATGCTGATTGACGGCGGCCTGCCGGCCACGGTGATCCGTGCCAGCAGTGCGGGCAGCAGTGAACCGGTGGTGGAGTATTGTGAAGGATCGCGCGCCGCACAGATTGCCTGTAACGCGCCGAATCGCCGGGTCGTGGTGCGGGTGGCGCTGAACCAACAGCCGTAAGCGTCAGGAATTTCCCTAAGCCATGTTGTAGTTGTTCTGTTATTGCAGTCTTTTGCCCCTCGGTCCGAGGGGCTTTTTTACTGGTTATTCATCTTCCTCATCGCGCAGCGGCACAATCAGCATATCGATATGCACGGTATTGATCAGCTGGCGCGCCGACGACATCAGCTTGCTCCAGAAATCCTGATGATGGCCGCACACCACCAAATCGACATCGTATTTTTTAATCGCGTCCACCAGCACCTGGCCGAGATCGCCGCTGCCGCTCAGGGTTTCGCTAATCGGATAACCGGCATTGGTGGAAAGCTCGCGCAGCGCGGTGTGCGTCTCTTCCGAAATACGCTTCTGCATGTCGCCGAGGTTGACGTCAATCAGCCCGGTGTAGAGATCTGAATAGTTCACATCAACGTGAATCAGCGAGATTTTTGCATCATAAGGACGGGCCAGTGATACCGCTTTATCAACCAGTAACTGGCTTTCCGGGGAAAGGTCTACTGCAATCAGGATGTGTTTATAAGCCATGATAAAACTCCTTTCTCAAGATTCTGGGGCAACCCGAATTTCTGCCGTTCGGCTGGCGTAATCCTTTGCGCGTAACGGCGATGAAGCGCCACCAACCACAATGTCAGCCACGCAGGCGAATAATTGTTATATCCCGAGTATAGCCAGAGTGGGTAGCAAATGCTGCAAACCGAAGCCCGGCTGTGAGTCAGATCATGGGTTATCGCTTTTTTCGCTCGCGCTGAACGAAAATCATCGCTGGAAAAAATTTAAACAGATCTCCTACACTGAAAATGAGGGCCACTCCCGTCCGGGTAGCGCGCTCAGGTCCGCATAACAACAATGCAATTCGATTCATCTGTGGCTGGCTTATTTCCCGTGGGGCGTCTGCAGCTTTTCCCCGCTGCAGGTAACGTCATTGCGGCTCCAGCCGGGAGGGGAACATGATCAGCACTATCGCGCTTTTTTGGGCTCTGTGTGTGGTTTGTCTGGTGAATATGGCGCGTTACTTCTCATCGTTGCGCTCACTGCTGGCGGTGCTGCGCGGGTGCGATCCGTTGCTGTATCAGTATGTTGATGGTGCCGGTTTCTTTACGTCCCACGGTCAGCCGAGCAAGCAGGTGCGGCTGGTGCGCTATATCTGGGAGAAACGCTATCGCGATCATCACGACGATGAATTTATTCGTCGCTGCGAGCGGGTACGCGGTCAGTTTGTTCTGACCAGCGGGCTGTGTTTTCTGGTGGTGGTGAGTCTGATCGCCTTAGCGATTTGGCATTGAGAAGGGGAGCGGGTTCTGTCGCGGCGCGCTGTGTTGTATTCGCAACGCACCACGACAGAACCCTGCAACGCTGAAGCGTTAAATCAGCTTCAGCGCAATCCAGTACAGCGAGCCAGACAGCAAAATACACACCGGCAGGGTGAATACCCAGGCCATTGCGATATTTTTGATGGTGCGGCTTTGCAGCCCGCCGCCATCCACCAGCATGGTACCGGCAACCGACGATGACAGAATGTGCGTGGTCGAAACCGGCATCCCGGTGTAGCTGGCGATACCAATCGACACCGCCGCCGTTACCTGGGCCGACATGCCCTGCGCATACGTCATGCCTTTTTTACCAATCTTCTCGCCGATGGTGGTCGCCACGCGGCGCCAGCCAATCATGGTACCAATGCCGAGCGCCAGCGCGACCGCCACGATAATCCATACCGGCGCATACTCGATGGTACCAAGCAGATCGCCTTTCAGCTTATTGAGGAAGCGCTTATCGTCGGCGCTGGTCTCCGGCAGCTTAGCGGCTTTGTCCGCGGTGTCGGAGATGCACAGCAGCAGACGACGCATCTGACCGCGCTGGTCAGGCGTGAGATCGCTGTAGCTCTGCAGGTTACCCAGCAGACCCTGCGCACGGTTAATCGCATCGAGCGCACGGGAGCTATCACAATGGAACTCCTGCGGGCCGCCGAGCGACTCTTCCGGCGTCGGCACTGCCGGTGGCGCCATCTGCACGATGTGCGTCAGCGACTGGCCGTGCTGCTGGTAATACTGCTCCAGATGATTCACCGCGTCGCGCGTACGGGTGATGTCATAACCGGAGGCATTCATATTCACCACAAAGCCCGCCGGCGCGACACCGATCAGCACCAGCATGATCAGGCCGATGCCTTTCTGACCGTCGTTGGCACCGTGCGAATAGCTCACGCCAATGGCGGAGACAATCAGCGCGATACGCGTCCAGAAAGGCGGCTTTTTCTTGCCGTCGATCTTCTCGCGGTCAGCAGGCGTCATGTGGATGCGAGCCCGTTTTTTGGTGCTGCTCCAGTAGCGACGCAGCAGGAAAATCAGGCCACCCGCAATGATCAGACCAACAATCGGTGACAGAATCAGGGAGAGGAAAATATTGATGACTTTCGGCAGGTTCAGCGCATCCACCACCGACGTGCCGGTCATCAGCGCATTGGTGAGACCAATACCGATGATGGCGCCGATCAGCGTGTGCGAACTGGACGCCGGTAAGCCGAGATACCAGGTACCGAGGTTCCAGATAATCGCCGCCAGCAGCATGGAGAACACCATGGCGAGCCCATGCGCCGAACCGACATTCAACAGCAAATCGGTTGGCAGCATATGCACGATGGCATAGGCCACGCTCAAACCGCCAAGCAGCACACCTAAGAAGTTGAACACACCGGCCATCACAACCGCCAGTTGCGCCCGCATCGCACGGGTGTAAATGACTGTAGCGACCGCGTTGGCAGTGTCGTGAAAGCCGTTGATTGCTTCGTAAAACAACACAAACAGCAGAGCAAGAACCAATAACAGGCCGGTGCTTAGGTCAAGACCAGCAAACAGATGTAGCATAAACGTTACGCCATTTTGGAGGACATGAACGCGGCGCATTATCTGCGACAACGTGCGCTATGGGAAAGAAAAATATAGCTCTTTTTTGTCTTAAATTTGTCATCCGGCAGGTAATTAATGGCAAAAAGACCGCAAAATGAGCAAGTTACAATATGACACATTTACGGCAATTTTTTGTCGCTGGCGCGAAAAGCCGCAGATCTCTACAATCAGCGCCTTTCAATCAGGTGGGTTAAGGCAGTGGAAAAGTTTGACGTTATCATCATTGGTGCAGGCGCGGCCGGCATGTTCTGCGCGGCGCAGGCCGGGCAATTGGGCCGTCGCGTGCTGCTGCTGGATAACGGCAAGAAGGCGGGGCGCAAAATCCTGATGTCCGGCGGCGGCCGCTGCAACTTTACTAATCTGTACACCGAACCTGCGGCGTATCTGTCGCATAATCCGCACTTCTGCAAATCGGCGCTGGCGCGCTACACCCAGTGGGATTTCATCGATCTGGTTAATCGTCACGGCATCGCCTGGCACGAGAAAACTCTTGGCCAGCTGTTCTGCGATGATTCGGCGCAGCAGATTGTTGATCTGCTGCTGAAGGAGTGTGAAGCCGGCCAGGTGACGCTGCGACTGCGCAGCGAAGTGCTGAGCGTGGCGCGCGACGACGACGGTTATACGCTGCAGCTGAATGGCTCGGCGGTTCGTGCGGACAAGCTGGTGATCGCCAGCGGTGGTCTGTCGATGCCGGGACTGGGGGCAACGCCTTTAGGTTATAAAGTGGCGGAACAGTTTGGCCTGCGCGTCCATCCGACGCGCGCCGCGCTGGTGCCATTTACGCTGCATAAGCCGCTGCTGGAGCAGCTGAACACACTTTCCGGCGTGGCGCTGCCGACCACCATCACCGCTCAGGACGGCACGCTGTTTAAAGAGGCGATGCTGTTTACCCACCGCGGCCTGTCCGGTCCGGCGGTGCTGCAGATCTCCAGCTACTGGCAGCCGGGCGAGTTTGTCACCGTCAACCTGTCGCCTGAGACGCCGCTGGACGATTTTATCGACGTGCAGCGCGCGGCGCATCCCAACCTCAGCCTGAAAAACAGCCTGGCGAAGATCCTGCCGAAGCGGCTGGTGGAAGTGCTGCAGGAGCTGCAGCAGATTCCGGACGTGACGCTGAAGCAGCTTAACAGCAAGCAGCAGAGCGAGCTGGTGACCACGCTGCACCAGTGGCGCGTGCAGCCAAACGGCACCGAAGGCTATCGCACCGCCGAAGTGACGCTAGGCGGCGTGGATACCACGCAGCTGTCGTCTAAGACCATGGAAGCACGTGATGTGCCGGGGCTCTATTTCATTGGCGAAGTGGTGGACGTGACGGGCTGGCTCGGTGGCTACAATTTCCAGTGGGCGTGGAGCTCGGCGTGGGCGTGCGCGCAGGCGGTTTAATTTTTTAATAGTCGAGTGGTTTTTCCCTCACCCTAACCCTCTCCCGCAAGCGGGAGAGGGAACTGGCCGGTGCATGCCTTTCACATTTCCACTCGCTGCGCCTTCCCGGTTAACAAATGTTACGTACTGCATTCCCCGCCCGCAGCGGACCGCTCCCTCTCCCGCTTGCGGGAGAGGGCCGGGGTGAGGGCAAACCCAAACCCAAACGACTAAGAATCTCCCCCATTTGTCAGACTGCACTGACCGGCGCGTAGGCCAGGTCTCATTAACCTTAAACCTGCCAGTCCTTAAAATAGCCTGAGGCCAGCCGGTCAGCACAGGGGAAGCGCAGGGATGAAAGACGCATACATGGATTGGTTCATTCACCACTTTATTCAGCCGCCGCGCCAGGCGCGCGTGCGTTTGCTGGCTTATACCGGCGGGCCGGTGGCCGCGCATCAGCTGGCGAACAGCCTGCCGCGCTGGCTCAATAACGATGTGCAGCACCTGCGACGCGGCATGATGCGCGAGTACCGGGCGCAGATTAACGGCATGGCGCATTTTCCGGCGCTGGTGACGGATTTCAATGACGCGCGCACGCTGGCGCTGGGGGAGCTGCAGCCGCAAAGGTGTAAGCTAAGGCTGGTGATCAGCCCTGCAGCCGGTAAATTCTTCCTGTTCGACCAGACAGGCGATGTATGGATAGGTTGTATTTAACATCTGATTTGTTTTGGACACCGCCATGGCAGGGGAAATTAAAGCCTGAAGGATACTGCTTCAACAAAATTGTGTCGCGCTGTTAAAGTTAGCATTTTGTTGTTATCGGATTATTCTCTCCGTGTTAAAAATCGAGCGCTGTTAACGCAAGAAAATTTTATTAACTGAAAGTGACATCATTGTGATGTCCTTGATGCGCACGCCAGCATGGCATTAAGCGATGAAAAACCGCTTCTTGCCAGGCAATTAATTTTGCTACGACTGATTTCACGTGGGTGCAGTCCCATCTCTCGGGCAATCAAAGACGGTTTCACTCCGCGTAATAAAGCGCAAATGACGCGTTTTTCACGTATGAGGGCGTTTTTCCCGATTAACTGTTCTTCAACCGATTCAGGTTTAGCTTGCAACAGATTATGTATTACCTGATGCAGCGTCGTTAATTTTTCTTTTTTCATTACTACATCACTGAAGTCTGCATCCAGGAGTGTGCGACGCATCGCCTTAGCTTCTTCATCCAATAAAATCAACGTGCTGCCTTTGAACCATTCAGGAATGAGAAGTAACTCTGCCAGACCTGCCGCATCACGAGGCAGGTCGGTAATCACTAAATCGGCATAACTAAACATGAGCTCATCTGATATCGCTTCTGGCGCACCCAGTATCGTTTGCACTTCACATCCCGGGAGTGAACGGCAAAGCTCGTGTAAACCCGTCAGTGCAAAATTGCAGCTTAGCGCAATAATGATTTTTTTTGATTTATTATCGTCACCAGTGTTGAACAGAATATCCATTCCCATTTTTGTGCTCTTATTTTATGACGGTTTGTGAAATTGTTTACAGGGTGATTAATTGCGACATGAAGATCATACGATTAATGTTCTTACAAAGATATGGGATTGTTCATCGGTGCCGTGTAGGACGTGGCCTACGTTTTGTTATTTGATTATTATTGATTATTTGTTGAATTTATTAGTCTAATAGTTGGATAGAGGAAGTTTATATTTGGCTACTGACAGGAAATGAATCATGGCGAACTTTATCGTCGTCGACGATCATCCCATGGCGCGTATGGCTGTAACTTTTTTACTTGAAAAAGAAGGGCATACCTTAATTGCCGAAACTGATGATGGTCGCGAAGCACTCGAGCTGGTTGATCAGCATTACCCGGAAATCGTCGTAATGGATATTGATATTCACTCGATAAATGGTATTGAAGTAGTAAAAAATCTGCGCGCCAGGAGTTTTCCGGGTATTATTATTATCGTCTCAGGTAAGAATCAGAGTTTCTATGCAATACAGAGTATTCGCTGTGGCGCAAATGGTTTTATCAGTAAAAAAGACAATTTGCCGGAAATCATCACCGCAATTCGGGCGGCACAAAATGGTTATGGCTACTTTCCGTTAGCCGGTATTAATGCACCCCCGGAACAGAGCAGCACTCATCCCGATATCCGGCTACTGGAGTCGCTTTCGCCGCAGGAGTTTCAGGTATTTAACTACCTGTTGAAGGGGCTGGATAACATGCGCATTGCTAACCGCATGAATCTCAGCAATAAAACCGTTTCAACTTACAAAGGCCGTTTGCTGGAGAAATTGCACTGCAAAAGCCTGCGCGATCTCTTTGCCTTCGCCAATCGTAATCATATGGAGTAGCGATGCTGCGCCTGGTCACCCTGCTTCTGCTGCTGTTGAGCCCGCTGCTGGCCGCCCAGCCGCAGCCCGAGATATTTCAGTTGTTCAGCCGTGAAAAGCTGGCACCGATGCATATTGAGTTGAGCGGTGACGAGTGGCGCTGGCTGCGCATTAAACATGAGCTGCGCATCGCGGTGTGGACACCGGAGCTGCCGCCTTATCTGATCTTTCAGGAGGCAGCGGGCAGCGGCAACAGCGTGGAAGGGATCTACGCCGATTATCTGCAACTGCTGGCGCGTAATCTTGGCGTGCAGGCGGTGATGGTGCGTTATCCCAGCCAGGCGGCGGCGCAGGCAGCGGTGAAAAGCGGCGCGGCGGACGCCTTGTTTAGCTCGCCGGGGCACGAACTGCACGATGCGGCGGCCTTCAGAGCGACAGACAGTTTTCTCATCAATCGTCCGGTGGTGATCGCCGCGGAGAAGCAGGCCTCACAGCCGGTGCCCTACGATGCGCCGCTGCGCCTCGCCATGCGCGAAGGCTTTTTGACCGATGCACAAATTAAACAGCGTTTTCCGCAGGCCAGTATAGTGCGTTATCCCTCCAGCCAGGCGGCGCTGGCGGCAGTGGCCAGTGGCGAAGCGGACTATGCGCTCGGCAGCCTGCTGGCGGCAGCATTTCTGATTGAACGCAGCTATGTCAATCAGCTGGCGCTGGCAGCGATTTTGCCGGAAGACGCACTGTACGGCAGCCGTCTGGTGGTGAAAGCCGATAATCAGCCGTTGTTGCAAGCGCTGAATGCCGCCATCGCGGCTATTCCCGGCGAACAGCATCGGCTGATTTCGCGGCAGTGGACGCAGCGGCCGGACGTCTGGCGTTTGCAGGATCCGCTCAGCCTGACGCCGCGCGAGCAGCAGTGGCTGCAGCAGCATGCGCAGGTGAAAGTGGCGTTCAATCCGTTCTCTGCACCGCTGGCGCTGCTGGATGAGCAGGGCGAATTTCAGGGGATCAGCGCTGATCTGCTGCATCTGATCCAGCTGCGCACCGGGCTGTTTTTCAGCCCGGTGCCGGCGTATTCGTGGCGTGACGGTGTACAGCAGCTGGAGCAGCATCAGGTAGCGATGCTGGCAGCGGTGGCGCAGGATGGCGGCCATCAGGAGGCAGTGCGCTTTACCCGACCTTACCTGAAGGTGCCGCTGGTGCTGCTGGTGCCGGACCAGCCCGATGCGCCGCAGGCGCTCTATCCCGGCATGAAGCTCAGTATCGTCAAAGGCAATCCGGCGCGTCAGGCGCTGCTGGATCGCTTCCCCACGCTGCAGCTGTCTGAAGTGGATAACGCCAGCCTGGCGCTGCAACTGTTACAGGAGGGCAAGGTCGCCGGGCTGATCGATAACCAGCTGAGCGTGAACACGTTACTGGCGCGCTACGCGCAGCAGCCGCTGAAGATCGTGTCGCGTCTGGCGCTGCCGCCGGTGGAGCTGAGCTTTGCCGTCAGTCGCGATCAGCCGGAGCTGCTGAGCATTATTGATAAAGCGCTGGCCGACATTCAGCCGAGCGAAATCTCGCTGATTGCCAGCCGCTGGCAGGGCACACCACAGACCACGCGCACCACCTGGCAGCTGTACCGCGCGCAGTTTTACGCCATCTCTCTGCTGACCGCGCTGCTGCTGATCGCCTGTCTGGCGTGGGTTTACTATCGCGGCAAAGAGGTGAAGCATCGCCGTCGCGCTGAAGCTGACCTGCAGGCTGAACTGCGCTTTCGCGATGCTCTGCTGAATGGCCTGCCAACGCCGGTCTATGTGCTGGATCGCAACTGGAACGTGGTCAGTGCTAACGGTGCGTTTCAGCGCTTTTTTGCCGGCGTCGACGCGCAGCGCCTGAGCTTTTCGCTTTACGATCAGCGCCATCCGCTGTCGCCGCTCATCAGCAAACTCTATCCGCTGATGAGCCCGGAAGCGGTCAACGATCCGGAGCTGGTGGCGCTGGCGCACAACAGTCTGTGGGGCGATACTGCCCAGGATCTGGAAATTGAGATCGAGAACGGCAGCGAAGCGCGCATGGTGCACCACTGGGCGCAGGAGCAGCGCGATGCGCAGGGCAATATCACCGGATTGATCTGCGGCTGGCAGGATGTCACCGCCTACGAACTGCTGATGCTGGCGCTGCAGGCGGAGAAAAAGGTGGCGGATGAAGCCAACCGCGCCAAGAGCTCGTTCCTCGCCACCATGAGCCATGAGATCCGCACGCCGATCAGCGCCATCATCGGCCTGCTGGAACTGGAAGGGCGTAAACAGCGCGACAACGAAGCCATTCAAATCGCCTACGAGTCGGCCAATACGCTGCTGGGGCTGATTGGCGATATCCTCGACATGGCCAAGATTGAGAGCGGTCAGCTGGAGCTGATGCCGGAGTGGGTCAGCACCGAGCAGCTGGTGCTGCCGGTGGTGCGGTTATTTGACGGCATGGCCAGCGGCAAAAATCTGACGCTGCACTATCACAGCGACACGCCGCCGGGGCTGGAAGTGTTTATCGATGCCGCGCGCTTCCGCCAGGTGATCGCCAATTACATCAATAACGCCATCAAGTTTACCCACGAAGGCGGCGTGGAAGTGCGGGTGATCGGCCATGAGTGGGAAGACGGTTCGCTGGAGCTGGAAATTGAGATCGAAGACAGCGGCGTGGGCATCAGCGCTGCCGACCAAGCCAAACTGTTTCAGCCGTTTGCCCAGACCGAAGAGGGCCGCAAGCAGACCGGCACCGGTCTTGGCCTGATGATTAGCGCCCAGCTGCTGGAGAAGATGCAGGGCACCATGAACCTCAACAGCCAGCCGGGACGCGGCACGCTGATTCAGCTTAACGTGATGATGCCGGCACGCCGGGCGCGCAAGCTGCTGGAGAAAACCCGCGTGGCGCGCAACCGTGCGCTGCCGCAGCTGAATATTCTGGTGGTCGACGACCATCCGGCCAACCGCCTGCTGCTGCGAAGCCAGCTCAGCGAGCTGGGTCAGCAGATCAGCGAAGCCAGCAGCGGCGAAGAGGCGCTGGCGCTGCTGGTGCACCAGTCGTTTGATCTGATCATTACCGACTGCAATATGCCGGGCATGAGCGGCATCGAACTGACGCAGACCCTGCGCCGCAGCGGCAATGCGGTGAAAATTTTTGGCCTGACGGCGAATGCGCAATCGGACGTGCGCGTGCGCTGTCTGGAAGCGGGCATGAACGCCTGCCTGTTTAAGCCGCTGAAAATTGACAAGCTGGCCGAGCTGCTGAGCAGCAACGAGCCGGCCGCCGAAGTGCCGGCGCTGGATTCGCTGCTGTCGCTCGAATCGCTGCGCGCCATGGTGTATCACGACGATGCGATGGTGGCGAAGATGCTGGAGAAGGTCGGCGAGGAGAGCCGCAACGATATGCAGCAGTGCTGGCGTTATTTTGATGCGCAGGACTGGCCGGCGCTGGCTTCATCGCTGCACCGGCTGGGCGGATCGGCGCAGATCATTTATGCCGGCGAGATCGATGATCTGTGCGGGCAGATCGAGCGCGCCTGCCAAAGCGCTGAAGATCAGGAGGTCATCCGCGAAGGGCTTCTCCTGCTGGAAGAGAAACTGGATACGCTGAACCAGTCGGTAGTGCATTATTTGCAGGCGTCGTGATGGCGCGGTGCGGTAATTGAAATGCGCGATGAATCGCGCCGCTACGGTTTGTGCGACTGGATAATGCAGAAATCGCATCCGCAGATGGCGCGACGTATCGTGCAGATATCCCTTCCATGTGATGCCGCAGATAACCGCACGGATGGTAGCGGCGCAATTTATTGCGCATTCCGCCGCGGTGCGGTAATTGAAATGCGCGATGAATCGCGCCGCTACGGTTTGTGCGGCGGGATAATGCAGATATCTCATCCGCAATAAATCATGATGGCGCGACGTATCGTGCAGATATCCCTTCCATGTGATGCCGCAGATAACCGCACGGATGGTAGCGGCGTAATTTATTGCGCATTCCGCCGCGGTGCGGTAATTGAAATTGCGCGATAAATCGTGCCGCTACAACAATCTGCGTCCTTCTACTGGTTTAAAACGCCACTTTCACGCCGCTCAGTACATTCCAGTCGCTCACGCCGGGGCGATCCAGCCGCTGCTGCACCTGCAACTGCGTGCCGATCTCCACGTTTTCATGCAGCTGCCAGCTGACGTAACCGCCCAGCTGGGCGCTGTGGCGGGCGCGCTCAATCGGTAATCCGCGCATATCGCCGGCATCCAGCGTATTCTGCCTGCCGCTGTGCCAGACATAACGCGCCTCCAGCCCCAGCTTCACTGACGACAGCGGCTGATAGTCATACTTCACACCGCCAGCCAGGCTGAACTGCGGCGCCAGCTGATAGTCTACCTGCGCATCCTGTTGCTCGGTAAAATCCGCAATATGCAACCACTGCACACCGGCTGCGGCCAGCGGCATCAGGCTATGCGCATCCTGCTGCCAGCGCCAGCCCGCTTCTGCACCGATATTGCCGCTAACGGCGCTGATCCGCGCTACTTCCCCCTGGGTTTCATGGCGTAAAGTGCCGCGATAATGCGTCAGCCCCAGCGGTATCTCCAGCTGCCAGCCCTCAGACGGCTGAATGCCAATCAGCGCATTAATGCCCTGGGTTTGCATACGCAGCTGGCTGCGCCCCGCCGGCGTATCCGACAGCATAGTCATCACGCCTTTATGCACGCCCGCACTGAAGGCCAGCGGGCTCTGTTCCGCTTCCGGCGTCCAGCGCGCGCCCAGCATCCAGCCCTGATAGCGGCTGGTGGCATCGCTATCGCCCTGCGCACTGCGATAGCGCTCGCCGCCGCTATAGCCATACACAAACAGGTTGTGATGATCATCCAGGCTCATCTGCCGGGCAGCGAAGTGGAAGCGGGTTTGCATGGTGTCGTTGAGGGCATACAGCATGTTGGGCAGGGCGAGATAGGTCGGGATTTGTGGCGCGGGTGCTAATTGTGGCGGTTCCGGCTCAGGCGGCGGTGGCGGCGGCAATATGACAGCTTCGCCTTTACCGGGGTCGGGTATCGGAGCCACGACACCGGGATTATTAATATTCGGCAATCCTTCATCTTTTTCCCCGGTCAGGACCATGGTCTGTAACCGGTAATACCACAAATGATGGCTGTTATTGCCGGCCAGCACGCTGGATCGCACCAGGCCCGAGGTTGCCGGATTGATCTCATCAAACCATGAGCCGCGGGCGATCATTTTCCCAAGCTGTTTAATCCCTTCGCCAGTCTGGCGGCTGACCTGCGCCATCAGCGGCAGCTCAGGGATTTCCTGGGTTGATGGACCATGAAAGGCTTCCGGTGGATGCGGAATATTCGCAGCGTTAACGTTATTATTTTGTGATGTGGAAAATGCAGGGTAGCGCTCATCAGCGAATGCAGGAAGGCTATAACAGAACGTACTGATCACCAGCGTCAGCGGGGTAAGTTTCATATTCTCTTCCATGGATGAAAATAGCGAGAATCGCAAACCTAAAGCGACCGACTAACGTGGCAATTAAGTTTTGTCTGGTTTTTTTTCAGAAAAGCATAAAAAAGCCCGGTAAGACATGTCCCGGGCTGATGCGTGATGAGAGCCGCGATTAAAAACTGATTTTCACACCGGCCTGCAGATTCCAGTCGCTGATGCCTTCCTGCGTCAGGCGCTGCTGGCCCTGAAGCTGGGTGTTAAGCTCCAGATTGTCCAGCACCTGCCAGCCGGCGTAACCGCTGTACTGCAGGCTGTTGCCGCCGCGTCCGGTGGCGAAGTGCGCCGCCTGCTGGCCGTCACCAATCGCCACCCGATCGCGCTGGCTGATGCGCTGCACGTAGCGCGTTTCCGCGCCCAGCTTCAGCTTCTCGTTGAGGCGGAAGTCGTATTTTACGCCGCCGGAGAGCTGCCACTGCAGCGGATTATCGTAGCTCACCTGTGCGCCGTCGCTGTCGGTGAAATCATTGATATCGAGCCACTGCGCATCCACACCGGCCACCGGCGTTAGCGCATGCGCGCCGGACTGCCAGCGCCAGCCGCTCTCGAGCCCGAGGTTCGCGCCGCGCGCTTTCAGCTGCGTCACGTTACCGCGCAGATCCGTGTTGACGCTGCCGCGGTACTGCATCACGCCAGCCGGCACGGCCAGCTGCAGGCCCTGATCGGGCTGCCAGCTCAGTAGCGCACTGGCGCCTAGCGTATCAATGCGGGCGTGACTGTTGCCGTCACGCGCTTCCGGTGTGATGCTCAGGTTGCCTTTATTGACGCCGACACTCAGCGCCAGCGCGGACTGCAACGGGAAGCGGCTGCCAATCATCCAGCCCTGATAGCGGCTGTGGAAATCGTAGCCGTAATCCATAAAGCCGCCCGCACTGTGATAGCGGTCGTCACCGGTGTAGCCGGACACAAACAGATCCGGACGGCCCTCTGCGCCCGCCTGCTGCGCGCTGCTGCTGAACAGCGCTTGCAGATTGTGTGTCACGCTGTGGAAGGCGGCGGGCAGCGAGATGTAGGCCGGCACCTGCGGAATCACCGCCGCGCGTACCTTGCCTGGCTCCGGTTTTGGCTCTGGCTGCGGCACCTGCGGATTTTTCGGTTCCGGTTCCGGCTGCGGTTCTGGCTCGGGTTGCGGTTCAGGCTCCGGCTCCGGCTCCGGCTCCGGCAGGTAAGGTTCACGGTTATCCCCTTCCGCCAGCAGAATGTTTTGCAGACGGTAATCCCAGAACTGATCCCCTTCGCCCGCCACCAGACGCTCATCGCCACTGGCGCGGCCCGGTGCGAAGGCGTACAGACCGTAAGCCCAGGCGCCGCGCGCCACATAGCTGCCGGCCAGCTGGACGCTGTCGGCGTGCGCCTGGCCGCCGACCTGCACCAGCGACACGCCTTCAGTGTTATCCGCTGCGCCGTTGTGGTTGCGATCGCTATCGATCCAGCTGGCCTGCGGTTTTACCGTCAGCCACAGCGGCGCATCGTCCGGCTGTTGTAGATCGCCATCGATCAGCAGGCGATCGCTGGCGTTATTGCGGAACGCGGAGTTCAGCACCAGCGCCGTGTCGCGCCCGTGACGCAGATCGCCAAGGCGCATGGCCGACCAGCTGTCCGGCGCATTGTTCCAGCCCGGTGCCAGCGTGACGTTATCGGCGAGGCTGGCGTGATTGATGACGCCGCCGCCGGAGAGCAGCGTGCCGGCGGCCATGTTCATCGGCGTGTGCAGCTTGCCGCTCACTTCCAGCTCGCCCTGCTGCACCTCAACGCCCTGCTGGTTGCTGACGTCACCGCTCAGCGTCAGCCGGCCGTCACCGCTTTTAATCACGCGGCCCTGGCCACTGATATTGGCGCTGATGGTGGAAGCCAGCTCGCCCAGCGTGCTGACGTACTGCGCGATGTCAGCAATCAGGCTGGAAGCGGTGCCGCTCAGGTTGATGTCGCCGGCCAGCGTGGATCGGCCCAGCACGTTAAGCGTGGCCTTGTCGGCCAGCGTGATGTCGCTGGTAACGTGAGCGTGCTCAGCGACGGTTAGCGCGGCGTCATGCGCCACCTGCAGCTGGTTGATGTGATACGTTTTGTCCTGCCAGTCATTGGCAAAGAACACCTTCCCGGCATGCTCAACCTGTTCGCCGCTCAGCGTTAGCACACCGTCGGCCACCGCCAGCTGATTAAGCTGCGCGCCGCCGGCCAGCTGCCAGCGCTGATGGGTGGTCACGTTGAGGTTATCGCGTGAGTCCGCTTCGCCCAGCTCGCCGAGGAACAGGCGGTTATCGCCGGTGAGATCGAGATGCGCCAGCGTCTGACTGCTGTTAACGATGCGCGCGCCGCTGTCATTGTGCAGGATATCGTCGAAGGTCAAATCGTGACCGTTAACGTCCAGCGTACCGCCGCGATAGCCGAAGCGGATGTTGTCAGTGCTTAACTGATCGGCGCTGTTGAGCACCACGGTCGGGCGGCCGCTGAACAGGGTGACGGTGGAGAACGCCTGTTTACGTCCCCGCGCGTCGGCCTGCTGGTCAAGGATGACCGTGCCGTCGCCGACGTTAAGCGCGCCGGGATTGATGCCGCTGGCGTTAACGTGCAGCGTGCCGGCGCCGATTTTGTGCAACGCATCGTCCTGCAGGCCGTTAACCTGCCACAGCACAGTTTTGTCTTTGTCGACCTCAACGCCGCCGCCAGCCCAGCTGAAGTTGCTGTCGCCTGCGCCGCGCAGGGTGTAGTCATTGGAAAAATGCAGGCGGCCGGCACCGAGATTGACCGACTGCGCCAGCTCGATGATGCCGCCGTCGCCGTTGAAGCGCAGATCTTTGGTGGCGTCGAGCTGTTCATTGCTGGCGCTGGCGGGTGCGGTTTCGGCCTGAGCCTGATCAAGCCCGTGCCATTGCCAGCTTTTGCCATCCTGCGTAATGCTGTCACCGCGCCATTCGAGGGTACTGCTGCCGCTGTCTTCAACATCAGCATCCCTGACGGAATCCAGTACCTCCTGCACATGCTTTCCATTAATTAATTCACTGGCAAAGGAATAATTGTAGGTAGTACCCCCATAGCCGCCAGAATGGACAGCGAACTGTACCCAGCGTTTTTCAACACTGTCCCAGGCAAACACCGGGCTACCGCTATCACCTCCACGGGTACCAATACTTAGCAGGGAAAATGAGGGATGATCAGGTGAAAAAATTCTCCACTTAATGTAGTCCTTATAAAAATTCGTAATGGCGCCGGGTTTAAAGGTTCCACCGGTGTTATAGACGTAGGCGCCATCGATAGGTATCAATTTACCGCTTTCTGGATCGTCGATTTGCTGATAACCCGCACCCAGGCGGGCAAATAAGGTATAGCGACTGCGATTCGCTAATAATTCTTCACCGCCGATGTAAGGCGAAGGCGCGCTTTCGACGACCACCTTATTAACCCGCGGTAAATGAAAGTCTCGCGTAGGATCATTATTGTAGTTAATGCCACGGTAAGTTGGCGAAAATTTGGCTTTTTTGCCTAAATTCAGCGACAGAACATATCGAACATGTTTGGCACCTGTGACAAAAGATGGCGCGATAAATGAGCTGAAACCCTCGTCGCTGACCATGCTAAAGTCCGGCATCGGCACGTCCAGTACATAGCCTTCAAAGGTGCCGTCTTTGCGATAGAGGGGAATATCGGTGGCACCGATAGCATATTTGCCCCGGTTTTCGGCAAAATCGCGGTATTCCTGCACGTCAATGTCATGGCGCATAATCCCGGCATAGGGTGAACCGCTAAGGCACAAGGTACTAATCAGCAGCGCCAGCTGGCTTTTTTTCATGATGTTCATTCCCTGAATGACGAGGAAAATTGAGCGGGCTACTTTATAAGCACATCGGTGTATCCCCCGTTAAGCCTCGTCTCAATCTGCCGGAGAAAAGCCTGAAAATGGCGTGCGGCATGGCGCGGCGAATCTGTTAAGATCGCGGCGTTTTCTTTTTCAGCTGGTCAATAAATCCATGTTAAAAATCAAATTCCTGCTGCCGCTGCTGCTGGTTATCAGTGCGCTGGTCTGGTGGCTGATGCCGCATTACAGCGATGAGGACAAGGCTTACTACATCGCGACCTTTTGTACGCTGACCCATGACGGGCGCGATAACAGCGCACAGGCGATGCAGCAGATTATTGAAGGCGGTAATTCGGATTACGCGCTGCAGAAGATTCATTTCCAGTCCGGGCTGGCAGAGCATCTGCAAACGGTGTGGCAGGATTTGTCGCCGCAACAGCAGCAGCAGGCACGGCAGGACGCGTTTGTTTGTCGCCAGTTGATGTCAGATAAGCTGCTGCCGGGCCAGCCGGTGCGCTGAGAAATAACAGGGTTTCACCGGCCGGACAGGCACGGTGCGGCGGAACATAAGCGCGATAAATCGCGCCGCTACAATATGTGCGGTCAACAGGCACCGAAATGACATTTCGCACGTACCGTAGCGGCCGACAGGCACCGAGATGATATTTCGCACGTACCGTAGCGGCGCAATTTATTGCGCAATGCATGAATGGGCACGGTGCAACTCAACATCAGCGCGATAAATCGCGCCGCTACAATCTGTGCGGTCAACAGGCACCGAAATGATATTTCGCACGTACCGTAGCGGCCGACAGGCACCGAGATGATATTTCGCACGTACCGTAGCGGCGCCATTTATGCGCAATGCCCGGATGGACACGGTGCAACTCAGCATCAGCGCGATAAATCGCGCCGCTACAATCTGTGCGGCCGACAGGCACCGAGATGATATTTCGCACGTACCGTAGCGGCGCAATTTATTGCGCAATGCCTGAGTGGGCACGGTGCGGCGGAACATCAGCGCGATAAATCGCGCCGCTACAATCTGTGCGGTCAACAGGCATCGAGATGATATTTCGCACGTACTGTAGCGGCGCAATTTATTGCGCAATGCCCGGATGGGCACGGTGCACCTGAACATCAGCACAATAAATCGCGCCGCTTCTACTCACGCGGTTAAAATATTTTCCCGAAATATCAGACGTAATTAACGTACCGCGCAGCTAATACGCGCTGGAAACTTCCCATTATTTTCGCTGACCGGATTAACAACCGGTTTTTCCTGCTCGCTGCGATTAAACCCGACCTTGCGACACAGCGCGCAGGGATCGTCACTGCTGCGCAGCAGGGCTTCGGCAGCATCGCTCAGCTGGCGTTTGCGGCAGAATAGCGGCGTGCAGCCCATCACCTGTTTAAACGAGCGGGTAAAGGATTGCTGACTTTCGAAATGGTATTTAACCGCCAGACTGATAATCGGTGTGCGGCTGAATTTCAGCTCATTCACGCAACAAATCAGTTTCTTTTTGCGAATATAACGCGCCAGCGTTTCGTTATGGTAACGGGCAAACAGTTTCTGTAAATACCATTTGGAATAGCCAGATTTCAGTGCAATATCATCAATGCTCAAACGTTGATCCAGGTTGGCCATAATCCATTCGGTCACCGAATCAATCACCCCTTGGTTGTATTTTTGCTGCATCATTATGGTCCTCCAATAACTCGACACAGTGTAATTAAATTAAACTTTTTAAGCACTGTCGTAACGTAAAGTTTTATCAGGAAATGGCTTTTTTATTAATTGTCATCAAGACTGGTCTTGTTTATCGTGAAATTAATCGCCGACATGTTGTGATGATGTTGAATAGTTGCCGTAATTACAGCCGTTATTATTAACGCAAATGGGTTATCGCTTTGCGCGGCTTAACAGTCAAAGGTGTGACGGGCGGCGGCACGGCGCATCAATATCCACCGGCGGTTTTCGTGCCAGACTGAAGGTTTTTCCCCTGTACAGAAGAGGTCACATGACGTTTCGTTTTCGATTAAAACCGTTACTCAGCGTAGCGCTGACGTCAGCGATGCTGTGCGGCTCGCTCAGCGCGCAGGCCGCAGAGGCCGTGTATGGCGAGCAGCTGGAGGGATTTCACTATCCTTATCCGCTGCAGCATTTTACCTTCTCCTCCCAGCAGCAGTCGCTCAGCATGGGCTATATGGACGTGAAGCCCGCGCAGCAGGCCAATGGTCAGACAGTGGTGCTGATGCACGGTAAAAACTTCTGCGCTGCCACCTGGGAAGACACCATCAACGCGCTGAGCCAGCAGGGCTATCGCGTGATCGCACCGGATCAGATTGGTTTCTGCACCTCCACCAAACCCGCCCGCTATCAGTACAGCTTCCAGCAGCTGGCGCAAAATACTCATCAGCTGTTAGCGCAGCTCGGCGTTGAGAAAGCGGTGATCGTTGGCCACTCGACCGGCGGTATGCTGGCGACGCGTTACGCACTGATGTATCCGCAGCAGACGCAGAAGCTGGTGCTGGTCAATCCGATTGGCCTTGAGGACTGGAAGGCGAAGGGCGCGCCGTGGCGCTTGGTGGATCAATGGTATCAGCGCGAGCTGAAGCTCGACGCGGCGGGCATTAAGAAATATGAGCAGCACACCTATTACAGCGGCCAGTGGAAGCCGGAATATGACAAATGGGTGCAGATGCTGGCCGGGCTGAATAAAGGACCGGGGCATGAGAAAGTGGCGTGGAACTCGGCGCTGATCTACGACATGATTTTCACCCAGCCGGTCTATTACGAGTTTAAAGACCTGAAGGTGCCGACCACGCTGATGATCGGCACGGCCGATACCACCGCGATTGGCAGCGATATCGCTTCACCAGCGGTGAAAGCGCAGCTCGGCCATTACAACGTGCTGGGCAAACAGGTGGCACAGCTGATTCCTGGCGCGCGGCTGATTGAGTTCCCCGGCATGGGGCACGCGCCACAGATGGAAGCGCCAGCGAAGTTTAATCAGACGCTGATTGACGACCTGGCGCATTAAGGAGCGGCTATCTGCGCGGCTGCCTTTTCTGATACTTGGCGGCGTACATGCGTGCGTCGCTGCTTTCCAGCAGCTGCTCCAGCGATTGCGGCTGCTGCGGATCAAATTCCACGATGCCCGATGAAAACTGCAGCGTGTAACGCCGCTCCAGATCCTGCATCTGTTTATGCAGATAGTGGGCGAAGCGCGCCAGCGTCGCTTCCGCCTCGTCCTGACGAATGCCGTTCAGCAGCACCACAAACTCATCGCCGCCGAGCCGGGCAAAGATATCGGCATGGCGAAAACTCACCTTCATGGCATCGGCAAAGTCCATCAGCGCGCGGTCGCCCTCGCGGTGACCATGCCGGTCATTGATGGCCTTAAAACCGTCGAGATCGAGAAACGTCAGGCTGGCGGGCAGCTGTCTCAGCAGGCACTCATTCAGCGCCATCTGACCCAGCGTCATAAAGCCGCGCCGGTTGGTGATTTGCGTCAGCTCATCGGACGTCGCGGTCTGAAACGCTACCAGCTCGGCTTCGGCCATGGCCGCCAGATCGCGCAGCGCGTGCAGATCCTCCGCGTTAAACTGGCGCGCATGGTTATCGATGATGCACAGCGTACCGACTTTGGCGCCGGACGGCGTGCGCAGCGGATAGCCCGCGTAGAAACGCACCGGATTGTCTGCATCGGTAACCAGCGGATTATCGCTGAAGCGCGTGTCGGCCAGCGCGTCCTCGACCACCATCACCTCATCCTGCAGAATGGTATGACCGCAAAAAGAGATGTTACGCGCGGTGGTTGGCCGATCAAAACCGTCGCTGGATTTAAACCATTGATAGTCATTCTCCAGCAGACTGACCATCGCGACCGGAACGTCAAACAGACGTCGGGCAAGGCGGGTTAAACGGTCAAAACGCTCTTCTGTGGGTGTGTGCAGAATGTTGAGCGCACGTAACTGGGCCAGACGCTGTGATTCGTCCGCGGGCAGTGCAGGTGCTTTCATCGCGTAACTCTTGTTAATGATGGATGTGTTACAGCAAACCGGATGTCGTGCCCGCGCAGGGGCAGAGAGCACTAAACAACCGCGGCAATGCGCGATTGTTTAGCGTAACGTGAGGATCAGAGCACTTTTTGCTCGGCAAGATCAAGGGCGAAATAGCTGAAAATGAGATCGGCACCGGCACGTTTTATGGCACCTAAGCTCTCCAGCACTACGTTGCGTTCATCGATGGCACCCGCCTGAGCGGCAAATTTGATCATCGCGTACTCACCGCTCACCTGGTAAGCCGCCAGCGGCAGCGTGGTGCGCTCGCGGATATCACGCAGAATATCGAGGTAAGCGCCTGCCGGTTTGACCATCAGCGAATCTGCACCTTCCGCTTCATCAATCAGCGACTCGCGAATCGCTTCACGGCGGTTCATCGGGTTCATCTGATAGGTTTTGCGGTCGCCTTTCAGCGCGGTGCCCGCTGCTTCACGGAACGGGCCGTAGAACGACGAGGCGAATTTGGTGGAGTAGGACATGATAGCGGTATCGGTAAAACCGGCCGCGTCCAGCGCCTGGCGAATCGCTTTCACCTGGCCATCCATTGCTGCTGACGGCGCGATGAAGTCGGCACCGGCCTGCGCAGCAACCACCGCCTGTTTGCCGAGGTTAATCAGCGTCTGGTCGTTGTCGACGCCGTGATCGCACAGCACGCCGCAATGGCCGTGACTGGTGTATTCACAGAAGCAGGTATCGGACATGACAATCATTTCCGGCACCGTGTCTTTGCAGATACGCGACATGCGCGCCACGAGGCCGTTTTCGTTCCACGCATCGCTGCCGGTGGCATCGGTGTGGTGCGAGATACCGAAGGTCATGACCGAACGGATACCGGCTTTGGCGATGCGTTCGATTTCGTACGCCAGACGTTTTTCCGGAATGCGCATCACGCCCGGCATGGCGTTGATTGGCACGTAATCATCCACGCCTTCTTCAACGAAGATCGGCAGGGCCAGATCGTTCAGGCTGAGGTGGGATTCCTGGAACAGTTCGCGCATCGACGCGCTTTTGCGCAGTCTTCTTGGGCGCTGAATGAGATTGAAATCAGACATGCTCGGTTAACTTATGCTGGTGAAAAAAGTGGCGACAGTTTACCCCTTTTCGCCGGGTAGCATGAAGGATTGTGTGCGGTGCGGGCCGGGCGTCGTTGCTCGTCGGCATGAATGCCGCCCCTACAGCGCACCCGGCAACCGCCGAATCCCAACCCGCCGTTACCCGTAGGGTGCGCATTCATGCGCACCTGGAAGCCTCACCGCAGCACAAACATTCTCACGCACCCGGCCACCGCAGAAACAAAACTCCCGCCGGGTGGCGGGAGTGAAAGGGCAGATTACTCGTTGATGTCCGGGTGCTGCTGCACCAGGTTTTTCCGCTTCGCCTCAAGGCGGGCGATCTCTTCATCAATATCTTCAATCTTCTGCTCGATATTGTCGTGATGCTCCTGCAGAATCTCACGCGCTTCTTCGAGGTCCGATGCCGCCGGTGTCGCGCCGCGCAGCGGTTTGTTGGCGGTCTCTTTCATGTACAGACCGGTCACCAGACCGACCACCGCCACCACCATCAGATAGTAAGCCGGCATATACAGATTGTTGCTGGCTTCCACCGCCCAGGCGGTCACGGTTGGCGTCAGACCGGCAATCAGAATCGAGATATTAAAGGCGCTGGCCAGCGCACTGTAGCGAATGTGCGTCGGGAACATCGCCGGCAGTGACGAGGCCATCACGCCAGTGAAGGCGTTGAGGATCACCGCCAGCAGCAGCAGACCAGCAAAAATCAGCCCCAGTACGTTACTGTTGATCAGCATAAAGGCCGGAATCGCACAGAAGAACAGGGCGATACTGCCGACGATCACGAACGGACGACGGCCGAAGCGGTCGCTCAGCATGCCCATCACCGGCTGCACAAACAGCATCCCCATCATGATGGCGATGATAATCAGCACGCCGTGATCTTCCGAGTAGTGCAGGTTATGCGACAGATAGCTCGGCATGTAGGTCAGCAGCATGTAATAGGTCACGTTGGTGGCAAGCACCAGACCGATACAGGCCAGCAGGCTTTTCCAGTGTTTGCTGGCAATCTCTTTAAACGACACTTTCGGGCCGTCGCGCAGACCTTCGCGGTCGCCTTGCTCCAGCTTCTCAACATGCTGCTGGAACGCTGGCGTCTCTTCCAGTGCGTGACGCAGATACAGGCCGATAATGCCCAGCGGCAGCGCCAGGAAGAACGGAATACGCCAGCCCCAGTCGAGGAATTTCTGCTCGCCAATCACCGTTGAGATCAGCACCACCACGCCCGCGCCCAGCACGAAGCCAGCAATCGAACCAAAGTCCAGCCAGCTTCCCATGAAGCCGCGCTTACGGTCCGGCGAATACTCGGCGACGAAGATCGACGCACCGGTATATTCCCCGCCCACCGAGAAGCCCTGAGCCATTTTCGCCAGCAGCAGCAGTATCGGTGCCCAGATGCCAATCGAGGCGTAAGAAGGGATCAGGCCGATACAGAAGGTACTGATCGACATGATGACAATGGTGATCGACAGGATTTTCTGGCGACCGTATTTATCGCCCAGCATGCCGAAGAACAGGCCGCCCAGCGGACGGATCAGGAACGGTACCGAGAAGGTCCCGAGCGCGGCAATCATCTGCACGCCAGGCGAGGCGTCCGGAAAGAACACTTTACCCAGCGCGTAGGCCACAAAGCCATAAACACCGAAATCGAACCATTCCATCGCGTTACCGAGTGACGCGGCGGTAATGGCCTTACGTAAACGAGCGTCATCGATAATCGTGACGTCATCCAGCCCAATAGGTTTTACACGCTTCCTACGTAATTTCATGAGGTTACCCTGTATTGGAATTCAAAAAGTCCTCAACGCTGCGGACTCGGTGGAGCGTTCAGTCCGCGGCGTTGAGAAAATTAAAGCATAGCCGTGAAAGTGGTTTTTTCCCTGGCCTGCCAAAGCAATTATTACTCAGGTAATTATTGCATCCCGCGACAGAGTATACCGTTTAAATGTGATATTTGTCATGTTTCCGCCAATAACTGGCTATTTTTTGGCTAAAACTATGGCCGTTTTGGTCCACAATCGCGGCAAAAAAATTGTCTGAATCGCGACACAGGCCGCAGCGTAGATGCGCGGGCGAGCGAAAATATCTATACTTGCGCCAGTTTCTCTGCCGGAGATCGGGCGCCGCATGGCACGCTTTGTTTTATTTGCAAAAAGTCTCTGTTTTGACGTTGACCAGCAGGTCCTCTTCCCGGTGCAGTCGCCCGCGCACCGCGTGGCACTGACGCCGCTGCAAACCGCTATTCTGCGGCGCGTGATTGATGCGGATGGCAAACTGGTGCGCAACCAGACCCTGCATGCGTTGTTCCAGCGCGTCCCCAGCGACACACCGTTCGCCGAACGCCTGACGGCCACCATTGCCGCCATCAATCAGCAGGCGCTGCTGGCACACGCGCCGGGGCCGCTGGTGCATCAGGTGCCGCTGATTGGCTGCGTGCTGGCCGATCAGGTCGATGTGGCGCCGCTGAGCGATGAGCCGGTGGCTGCGCCAGCGGCAGCGGTGGTCAGTCCGCAACCTGCGCCCGCGCCGGCCAGCGTAAAGAAGAAGCGGCCTGTGCTGCGCTGGGTAATCGTTGCGCTGCTGCTGGTGAATGTCGCGCTGGCGCTGCTGGCACGCCAGATGTTCGCGCCGGTGCAGCACGATGCGCTGGATTTCCGGCCGCTGCTGCGCATCCAGAACAGTCAGGTGTTTATCCCCAGCCACCTGAAAGCCGATTCGTGGGTAGTGCAGGACGCGCTGCGGCGCTATCGGCAGTGGCAGCCGCGCCTGCCGGATGGCTCAGCGCCGCCGATGGTGTACATCAACCCGGTGCGCACCCGACTCTTTTCCAGCACCTTCCTGTGCGCCAAACCGATCGCGCAGAAGGACAACGAATGTATTTCATGGATGGTGTCAGCGCAGGAGATACCCGATGCGTAAAGCGATAATCACCACGGCAGTGGTGCTGGCCTTTGTGCTGCCGTGGGCGCTGGCGCTGCTGCTGCGGCCGGCAGAACCGGTACCGGAGTGGTGTGAAGTGCCGTATCGTATTGATCATGAAGGCGCGCCGGCTGGTGCGATTGATGCCACTATTCGCACGCGCTTTAAGGCGGACGGCAGCGGCAGCTCAACGCTGACCGGCACCGTCACGGTACGCGATCGCCACTATCGCCTGCATCGCGTATCCGATACCACCTGGCGCCGCCAGGGCGATTTCATGCTCAGCACCACGCGCAACGTACGTATCCTGGCAGACGACACCGTACCGCCCGCGCTGGCGGCGCAGATCGTGTTTTCGCCAGCGCGCGAGGGCAATAACGATTATTACCAGATGTACCAGCTGCCCAATGGCGACCAGATGATTAATTATGCCGGGCTGCCGCGGCTGTACTGCCACAGCTAACCCCGGTGCTGTCGACGCGCCGGGGGCTTAAAGCAGCGAGCGCAGCGGCGCGCCGTGCAGCCAGCCAGCAATATCTTCCACCGCCTCGCTGAAGTAGGTGCGGTAATTGGTATCGGCGACATAGCCCAGATGCGGCGTCGCCAGCACGTTCGGCAGCTGACGCAGGGGATGATCGGCAGGGAGCGGCTCCTGTTCAAAGACATCCAGCCCGGCACCCGCCAGCTGGCCAGACTGCAGCGCGCTGATCATTGCCTGCTGATCGACAATCCCGGCGCGCGAGGTGTTAATCAGTAGCGCGCCCGGCTTCATGTGCGCCAGCGCCGCGCCGTCCAGCAGATGACGGGTGCGCTCACTCAGCACCAGATGAATCGATACCACATCGCTCGCCCTGAGCAGCGCCGGCAGCGAAGCCATCTTCTCTGCGCCGCACGCCGCTGCGCGTGCTTCGCTCAGGTTCTGGCTCCAGGCGCACACGCGCATGCCAAAGGCGCGCGCCACGTTAGCCATCTCACCGCCAATCTTGCCCAGCCCAAGCAGGCCGAGGGTTTTGCCGTGCAGCGCCATGCCCAGCGTATGCTGCCACGAGCCGTTGCTGCGCAGCGCCTGGCTCTCCGCCGGGATATGGCGTGCCAGACCGAGCAGCAGCCCCCAGCTCAGTTCCAGCGGCGCCGCGCTGCTACTGGCGGTGCCGCACACCGCAATCAGCCGTTCGGCACAGGCGTGCAGATCGATTGAGGCATTGCGCATGCCGGAGGTGACAATCAGCTTCAGATTGGGCAGGCGGCCTATCAGCCGGGCGCTGAGCGGCGTGCGTTCGCGCATCACCACCAGAATGTCGGCGTGCGCGATGTGAGCAATCAGTTCATCTTCGTCGGCGTAGTGGCGGTGCAGCGCGGTAGTTTTTACCTGCGGTTGCAGCGATGCCCAGTCGGCCAGCGACAGGGCAACATTTTGATAATCATCAAGAATGATGCAGTTCAGGCTCATGGTGGTCCTCAACGGGAAGCGGTTGGCGCCCCTGCTGATTAAGCCAGGCGCGAAGCTGGTTATTGTCCATCGGACGGGCGTAATAATAGCCCTGAATAAACACCACGCCACGCTGCTGCAGATACTGAAATTGCAACGCGGTTTCTACCCCTTCACCCAGTACCTCGAGCTGCAGCTTGTGGCACAGATTGATGATGGCATCCAGCACCGGGGTTTCGATCTCCAGTCCTTCAATGGCGTTAATAAAGCCGCGGTCAATCTTCAGGTAATCGAGCGGGAAGGTCATCAGATAGGAGAGCGCGCAGTGGCCGGTACCGAAGTCGTCAATCGCCACCTTCATGCCGTGCGACTGCAGATAGCGCAGCTTGCGCGACACCGCGTCGCCGTCCTCGATCAGGCTGCGCTCGGTTAGCTCCAGCGTGATCAGCATCTGTTTGTCACGGATGTTGCGGGCAAAACGCATCATGTCCTGCACAAAATCGGGGTGTTGCAGATGCTCAGCTGCGAGGTTAAAGCCAATGTGGAAGCCCGGTTCAACCTGCCAGCTCTGGATATCTTCCGCCATCATCGCCAGCAGATGCTGGGTCAGCGGCACGATCATGCCTTCCGCTTCGGCATGGCTGATGAAGATATCCGGGCGGATCATTTCGCCGTTGGGCCGCTGCCAGCGCATCAGCGCTTCCGCACCGGTGCAGCGCTGAATCCCGGTGCTGTACACCGGCTGATAGTGCACCGTGAACTCACGGTTGCGTATCGCCCGGCGAATTTCATCCGCCCATGAGAGGCGGCGGCGCAGCCAGTTGGCGGTCAGCACCATCAGCAAAATCGAAAAGATGGCGGCCATCGGCAGGAAAATAAGCAGCGCCTGACGCCAGGCTTTGATCAGCTCGGCGGCGGGTACCGTCACGCTGACGCTGATTGGATAGCGGCTGGACTCCGCCAGATAGTTGGCGCTGCTGAGGTACAGCAGCTCTGGCTGGTCGTCCGGACCGCTGGCGATGGGGCTGCCGCCGTTGAAGCGCAGGCTCATCTGATAACGGTTCGACTCGCCGATGGCGCGCATGAAGTCCATCAGATACTGGCCATCAATCACCGCCCAGAAACCGCTGCTGTCCGGCAGGTGACGCACGAAAATCACCGCCGGGCGATCCGGTACGCCGGAGGTGCCGCGGATCGACAGGCTCCACCAGGCTTTGCCGGTCACCGGTGGCGGCTGCATCATCATCCCGGCCAGCGTGTCGTGCTGCAGCCCGTAAGCCGACGAGCAGGTGATTTCGCTGCCCTGCAGGGTACCAATCGAGCGGAAGTAGGCGTTAAGGGTGCCGGCGCGCTGCAAATCTTCATCAATATCGGCGCAGCGACGATTCTGGTACTGACGCAGGCGGGTCACCATGTCCCAGGCGCTGTCGCTCATCTTTTCTGCCTGCGTCAGCAGGGCATTAGCGGTGGCAATTTGCTGCTGGCTGACCGTATGGCGCGCCTCAATGGCTGTGCAAAATATGCCCAGCACCAGCGGTAATAACCCGGCACAGACAATCAACAGCCAGCCAAAATCGCGTTGTCGTTTTTGCAGAGGCACCAGACTTTCCTCGGTCGGTTTAAGCAGCATTCAGGGAGCGCGTCACGGCGTCAGCAGCATAACACTTTCCCGCGGCCGTGCATGTTAGCGTTTTGATTTTCCACCAATCTGATACAAGTCAATTATGGTTCGCGCTTTGCGTTTATTGACAATGTTTTGCCGTTACTGGCATTTCCCGGCAGGAAAAAGCCTGTGGCACGAGATGAGTAAGAATGTTGCGCCAGAATCATCAGGCATGGCGATGCGCGCTGACGCCATACGGCAGCGTCACTGCGCAGGGAAGCTGCCAGGCGATCGACAGATACGGATCGTCTGGCATCGTGGCGTGGTAAGACGTTACGGGCGCGGCGCGGGCCGGTTATTTTTGACGCGCAGGCGCGGTTTGGGGCGGCCATTACCCAACATTATCGCCAGCCGGCTGCCGCCCGGCGTGGTTTCCATCAGGATTTTGGTGACGCTGGTCAGCGGCACCGACAGCAGCATCCCGACCGGACCGAGCAGCCAGCCCCAGAAAATCAGCGACAGAAATACCACCAGCGTTGACAGCCCCAGCCCGCGTCCCATCAGGCGCGGTTCCAGCATATTGCCAAACACCATGTGAATGGCACTGAACAGCGCCGCCACCAGCACGGCGTCATACACATCATTCAACACCAGCGCCTGAATAAACGGCGGCACACCGGCGATAATCGGGCCGATATTGGGGATAAAATTGAGGATAAAGGCGACAACGCCCCAGAACAGCGCAAATTTGACGTCCAGCAGCATCAGCACCAGCCACACCGCCAGCCCGGTAATCAGGCTGACCAGCGTTTTCAGTGCCAGATAGTGCGTGACGCCCTTCAGCGCCTTGTGTAATCCGGCGATGCGGATCTGCGGATTCATCATCGCATTGCGCAATTTGTACGGCAGATGGTGCACCTCAAACAGCATGAACACCACGGTTAGAATCAATAGCACCACATTGGTCATGGCACCGGAGAACTGCGCCAGCAGCGTGGTGGCCATGTTCATAATCACATTGGGATCGAGCCGTGCCGCCAGTGCGCTGGTGGAGATATTGATATGAAACTGCGCGGCGAAATGCTGCAGCACCGTCAGCTTCTGTTCCAGCAGGCCGCGGATTTGCGGATAGGTATCGCTGAACTCGCTTACCGAACTGGCCAGCACCCCGACCAGCAGCAGCATCACAATGAAGATCACCGTGATCACCAGCGAGATCGCCACGCCGCGCCGCAGACCCCGGCGCATCAGCAGGGTCACCAGCGGATTAAGCACAATCGCCAGGAAGCTGGCGAGTAAGAAGGGCACCAGAATATCCGACGCGGCACGAATGCCCGCCAGAATAATCACTAACATTGCCAGCTTGACCAGGATGTTCTGGCCAATTTTCTCCTGTGGCTTTTCGTTCATTCCCTCTCCTGAATGGTGGTTCGCTGTGGAAAGTGTAGTTGAACGCCAGTAAGTAATTGTTTGTTTAGGAGTAAGCGAAGCGAACCCGATAAGCACCGCCGGAGATACCGCCATCAGCCCGCCGCTAATCGACGGTGCGCACGGCGAGAAAAGGCGTATAGTGAAGCTTCAGCTATAAAAATTCCGTCAAACACGAGCGCAATCACTCATGCCTGACCAGCCCGCCGCGGCCGAATACAGCCGCTTTCGTCTGAATTTACAGATTCTCTCCATCGTGAAGTTCAACTTCGCCACCTATCTCACCATTGGCCTGCCGCTGGCGGTGCTGCCGGGCTTTGTCCATGACGGCCTGGGCTACAGCGCCTTCTGGGCCGGTGTGGTGATCAGCCTGCAATATGTCGCCACGCTGCTAAGCCGTCCGCATGCCGGTCGCTATGCCGACAGCTGGGGACCCAAAAAAGTGGTGGTGCTTGGGCTGTTTGGCAGCCTGGTGAGCGGACTGTGTATTTTGCTGTCGGCGCTGATAGAGGAGCAGGAAGTGCTCAGCCTCGCGCTGCTGTGCCTCGGGCGCGTGCTGCTGGGCGTCGGTCAGAGTTTCTGCGGCACCGGCACCTCGCTGTGGGGCGTGGCGAAAGTCGGCTCGCTGCATATTGGCCGGGTGATCTCCTGGAACGGCATTGTCACCTATGGCGCAATGGCGATTGGCGCACCGCTTGGGGTGATGATCTTTCGCAGCGGCGGCCTGCTGCTGCTCTCCAGCGTGATTATCGCCATCAGCGTGCTGGCGATAGTGCTGGCGCTGCCCCGTGCGCCGGTGAAAGGCAGCAAGGCCAAACCGCTGCCGTTCCGCGCGGTGCTCGGTAAGGTGTACGGTTTTGGCCTGCTGCTGGCGATGGGCTCGGCGGGCTTTGGCGTGATCGCCACCTTTATCACCCTGTTTTATCAGGAGCAGGGCTGGGACGGTGCCGCCTTCGCGCTGACGCTGTTCAGCGCTGCGTTCGTCGGCATGCGCCTGCTGTTTCCCAATGCCATTAATAAGCTCGGCGGACTGCGCGTCGCCAGCCTGTGTTTTGCCGTCGAGGCGATTGGCCTGCTGCTGGTGGCGGGCGCGTTCGAACCGTGGATGGCGAAGTTCGGCGCTTTTCTCACCGGCGCCGGTTTCTCGCTGGTATTCCCGGCGATTGGCGTGGTCGCAGTCAAAGTGGTGCCGCAGCAGAACCAGGGCAGCGCGCTGGCCACCTACACCGCGTTTATGGATTTGTCGCTCGGCATCACCGGTCCGATCGCGGGCTTTATCATGAGCTTCGCCGGCGTACAGCTGGTCTACCTGCTGACTGCGCTGCTGGTGGGATTTGCGCTGCTTTGTACCCTGCGGATGATCAAGCGTCAGGCTGGGATGCCAGCCGGGGACGCTGCGTCCAGGTCGCCATAAATGGCGCCCCTAAAGCATGACAGAGCGCGCATTGATGCGCACCGGGCAATCGACGTCGCCAGCACCGTAGGGTGCGCATTGATGCGCACCAGGCAATCCGCTGCGGCAATCACGCATCGGATGGGGGAACAGGTGAAAAAAAGGCCTCCGACCGAGGCCAACACTAACAAAAGCGTGTCGCTAAGACACAGATAAGGGTTCGTTTCACATCGCATTGTCTGCAGATGCTGCAAAGAAAACATTTATTTCGTTTTAATTGAATTATGAAATAACGGATATTGGATCTGCCTCGCAAAAATTTCATATTTCGTTTCATCCAGCCACGCACCGGCGCTGACCCTCTCGCTGACGGATCGTCCTGATAATCTCCCTGCTGCTGATTACGGGTGCAGGCCGCATCGGCATTGTCATCAGGCCCGCACTTTGCGCCAGTCCGCTAACGCTGACGGAAAAATGCGATCCAGGCCGCTAAAAGTTAATTTTCCAAAAAGAACTATTTGAAAAATTTATTTCACTGTAATAGCTTCATAGCACGCTTTCCGTATTGCCTGATCGGGCGCGACCCAGACTGACCCGCGGCCTGCAGGGACCTTACACATCAAAGAGGCAACGACATGACTATCGTAGGAAACTTTATCGGCGGCAAAATCACGCACAGCGCCAGCAACGAAACCATTCCGGTCTACGATCCGGCGACCGGCAAAGTGATCCGCGAACTGACGCAAAGCACGGCGGCAGAAGTGGCGCAGGCCATTGAGGTCGCGCATGCGGCGTTTCCGGAATGGTCGAAAACGGCGCCGCTGCGTCGTGCCCGCGTCATGTTCAACTTCAAAGCGCTGATGGAAAAACATCGCGATGAACTGGCGGCACTGATTGTTTCTGAGCACGGTAAAGTCTGGTCCGACGCACTGGGTGAGCTGACGCGCGGCATCGAAGTGATCGAATTTGCCTGCGGCATTCCGCACCTGATCAAAGGGGAAAACTCACCGAACGTCGGTTCCGGCGTTGACAGCTATTCGCTGATGCAGCCGGTGGGCGTGGTCGCGGGCATTACGCCGTTCAACTTCCCGGCGATGGTGCCGCTGTGGATGTTCCCCATCGCGCTGGCGTGCGGTAATACCTTTGTGCTGAAGCCGCCGGCGCTCGATCCTTCTGCCTCGGTACGCATGGCTGAACTGCTGAAAGAAGCGGGGCTGCCGGATGGCGTGTTCAACGTGGTGCACTCCTCAAACGAAGACGCCGAGCAGCTGTATAAAGATCCGCGCATCGCGGCGGTCAGCTTCGTCGGCTCGTCCGGCGTGGCCGAGCACATCTACAAAACCGCCAGCGCGCATGGCAAACGTGTGCAGGCCTTCGGCGCCGCGAAAAACCACGCCATTGTGATGCCGGATGCCGATCTGGATGCCACCGTGAACGCCATCATGGGTGGTGCTTTCGGTTCTGCCGGGGAACGCTGCATGGCGCTGCCGGTGGTGGTGGCGGTTGGCGACGATACAGCCGACAAACTGATTTCGCGCCTGACGCCGCTGATCAAAGCGCTGCGCGTGGGGCCGGGCATGCAGCAGGGTGCAGAAGAGAATGAAATGGGGCCGGTGGTATCCGCTGCGCACCAGAAGAAAGTGCTGGGCTACATCGACAAAGGTGAGCAGGAAGGCGCGACGCTGGTGGTTGACGGACGCGGCGTGAAAGTCGCGGGCCATGAAGAGGGCTACTACGTTGGCGGTACGCTGTTCGATAACGTCACGCCGGAGATGGTGATTTGGCGCGAAGAGATTTTCGGACCGGTGCTGAGCATCATGCGCGCCAGCGACTTCGACAGCGCGCTGCAGCTGGTGAATAGCCACGAATTTGGTAACGGCAGCGCCATCTTCACCAGCAACGGCCATACTGCCCGTGAATTTGTGCACAACGTGGAAGCGGGCATGGTGGGCGTCAATGTGCCGGTGCCCGTGCCGATGGCGTTCCACAGCTTTGGCGGCTGGAAGCGTTCAGTGTTTGGTGCGCTCAACGTGCACGGTCCGGACGGGGTGCGTTTCTACACCCGCATGAAAACGGCGACCGTGCGCTGGCCGAGCGGTCAGCAGACCGTTTCTGAATTCAGTATGCCAACGCTGGGTTAATGTCGCGCAACAGGAGAAACAGGATGTCACTGATTTCAAAAGTGCAGCAGCCGGACAGCCACGGGCGTATCCAGCACGTGACGCCCGAGAGCGCCGGCTGGGAATATGTGGGCTTTGACGCTTATCTGCTGAAAAAGGGCCAGACGCTGCGGTTAAGCAGCGGCGAGAGAGAGCTGTGCCTGGTGCTGGTGGCCGGTCTGGCGTCGGTGAAAACCCGCGACGCAGAATTCCCTGGCATCGGTAAGCGCCTGTCGCCGTTTGAGCGCACGCCGCCTTACTCGGTTTACGTGCCGCATCATGATGAGGTTGAAGTCACTGCCGACAGCGATCTGGAACTGGCGGTGTGCAGTGCGCCGGGCAGTGGCAATCTGCCGGCGCGGCTGATTGCACCGCAGGATGTTGGCGTGGAGCACCGTGGCAAAGGGCGCAACCAGCGCCTGGTGCATAACATTCTGCCGGATAATCAACCGGCCGACAGCCTGCTGGTGGTCGAGGTGTATACCGACGAGGGCGCGACCAGTTCGTATCCCAGCCACAAGCATGATGAGAAGGACAGCCCGGACGAAAACTATCTGGAAGAGACCTATTATCACCGTTTCGACCCCGAGCCCGGTTTCGCCATGCAGCGCGTCTACACCGACGACCGTTCGCTCGACGAGTGTATGGCCCCGTATAACCGCGATGTGGTGACGGTGCCGCGCGGGTATCATCCGGTGGCGACGCTGGCCGGTTACGATAATTATTATCTGAACGTGATGGCCGGGCCGGTACGGCTGTGGAAATTTACCTGGGAGAAGGATCACGCCTGGGTGAACAGCGAGCAGTATCCGCGCCGTTAATCGGGTCTCCGCGCGGTCGCCGGAAATGCGCACCAGGTTAAACGGCGCACGCATTCACTGATGCGCACAGATAAAAAAGGCAGCCAGATGGCTGCCTTTTTATATTCGGTACCTGAGGTTTATTCGCTGCTGCTGTTATTCAGCGCCAGCGACACCGCCAGGGTTTGCGCCAGGCACAGCGAGGCCACCTGCGAGCGGAAGCCATCCACCTGCGCTTCGCGCACCACAAAACAGACATCGCTGAACGCCGCCAGCGGGCTGACCTGGCTGTCGGTGATGGCGATCTGATGCGCGCCACGTTTAGCACCCAGCTCCACCAGTTCCACTGCTTCACGCGCATACGGCGAGTAGCTGATGGCGATGACCACGTCTTTCGGATTCACCATGCTGAGCTGTTCAGTGAACATGCCGCCCAGGCCATCAATCAGAAAAGCGCGACGCTCCAGATGGCGCAGCGCATACACCAGATACGAGGCCACGCTGAACGAGCGGCGCAGACCGATGATGTAGATGTTCTCCGCCTCGTTGAGCATTTTCACCGCTTTGTTCAGCTGGTCGGGATTCACCTGCATCGCCAGCTGCTGCAGCGCCTGGCTGTTGACCATGGTAAAGACGTTGAGGATCTCCACCGGGCTCTCCGGTGAGCTGGCGCTGTCGTCGGTGGCTGTCTGGCGGAACAGGCGCGCCCGTTCGGTATAGTTCACGGTCTCTTCCATCAGGTGCTGACGAAAGACCTGTTTCATTTCGTTGAAGCCGCTAAAGCCGAACGCGTTGGCAAAGCGGATCAGCGTGGAGGGCGGAACATCCGCCTGCTGGGCGATAGAAGCGACGGTATCAAACGCGATGCTGTTGCTGTTATCAAGGATATAACGAGCCACCTGCTTCAGGCGTTTACTCAGCGTCTCGTAGCGACGACGGATATCGTCCTGTAACAAGGTTAATTGCGTTGGGTTATTGGTCATTACTTCGGCCCGTCAGAAAAGGAAATATGGCTGGATAATGAGCGCTATAGTACCAGATGGATGGAAAATTTCATTTGTTTGACGCTATCGTGAAGGCTATTTCATCGGTTTATGAATTGCCTCACAAAACTCAGGGGGTTGAAGGCTTTCCCTCACCCTAACCCTCTCCCGCACGCGGGAGAGGGGACAGTCCGGAGCGGTTTATCAGGCGGGTCGCAAGGTTTTGCTTCTTCATTCAGTGAGAGAGGGGACAGTCCGGAGCGGTCTGACAGGACTGGTACAATGTTTAACGACCTGCCTGAACGGCTCCCTCTCCCGGTGGGAGAGGGCGGGGGTGAGGGCATCCGCGCGCAACACACTAAAAAGCGGCCCGTCAGGCCGCTTCTCAGTACATCCTCTTCAAATCCGTCAGCCGCGCGCGGCGCGCCAGTAGCCAATCAGGCGCAGATAATTGCCTTTCACGGTCTCAATCAGCGCTTTATCATCCAACTCACCGTTCAGCCACTGGCGTGACGGCTGGCCAAAAATGGTGCGACCCACGGCAAAACCTTTCACCCACGTGGCCTGCGCGGCGGCGGCGAAGCCGGCTTTCAGCTTCTCTTCCGGTGCATCAAGGCCGAGTAACAGAATGCCGCGACAGTGCGGATCCTGCTGCTCAATCAGCTCGCCGATCGCCTGCCAGCTCTCCGCCGTCAGCGGTGGTAGCTTCCACCAGTCCGGCTGCACGCCCAGGCTATAGAAGTGGCTCAGCATGTCGTAATAGTAGGACTCGTTACGGTCCGGGTTGCTCTCCGGCAGAATCACTTCCAGCAGCAACTCGTGCCCGCTTTTGTTACAGCTGCGCCACACGTCAAGAACCAGTTCGTCCTGCTCTTTACGCAGTTCAGCACTGTCATGGGGATGATAAAACACCAGGCACTTGACGACGTGTTCGGCCGGCCAGTCCACCAGCTGAGAGCCAATATTGCCGTGCTCAAGACGCAGCGGGCGTGAGCTCGGCAGCTCGATGGGCCGCCCAATCCACCAGTGCTTGCCGGTGATGGCGTTGAGCGCTTTCTGGCCATACGTGGTATCCGCCAGGATACCACTCTTCTCATTGAGACCGGCTTCGTTAGCCGCCTCCTGTGCCGCCTGCAACAGCAGCAGTTTCAGCTGCGGAATGCGCTCCTCGCTGACGCCCGCTTCGCGCGCCATATCGGCCAGCTGTTTACGGTGGTCAAAGGCGAACACATTCAGCTCCGGCCATTGCTGCTTACGCGTGGTAACGCGATGCAGATGATTGAGGCGCGCGTCCAGATCCGGACGTTTCACCGCGTTATCGCGGCTGAGGAAATCGTCCAGCTCCTCTTTGGTTGGCATCGCCGGTGCACAGCCGTGACGGGATACCACCAGCGCGCCACAGGCATTGGCGTAGCGGCACGCCTGTTCCCAGCTCTCATCGTTGAGCCAGCCGCGCAGCAGGCCCGACATAAACGCATCGCCGGCGCCCAGCACGTTGAGCACCTCAACGCGCACGCCGCTGTGCAGGCGCGTCTGCTCCCAGCTATCGGGAATCTCGCCCTCAAACACCACGCAACCCAGCGGCCCGCGTTTGCAGACCAGCGTGGCGCTGCTGGCCTTACGCACATTTTTCAGTGCGGTCAGCGTATCGGTACTGCCACCGGCGATATGGAACTCTTCTTCCGTTCCGACGATCAGATCGAAATAGTGCACCACTTCCTGCAGCTGCTGCGTCACCTGGCCGGATTCAATGAAACGTGTTTCACCGTCACCCAGTGAGGTCAGACCCCATAGCACCGGGCGATAATCGATATCCAGCGCGGTGCGCAGACCGTTGCGCCGGGCAATATCCAGCGCTTTCAGCACCGCCGCCCGCGTGTCCGGATGCGACAGGTGGGTGCCGGTTACCGCCACGGCGCGGGACGAGGTAATGAACTCTTCGCGAATGTCCTCGGGAACCAGCCCCATATCAGCACAGTTGTCGCGATAGAAAATCAGCGGAAAGGTCTCTTCGTCTTTGATGCCGAGAATCACCAGCCCGGTCAGGCGCTGCTTATCGGTAATCAGCCCGTCAGTATTGCAGCCCACGCGCTGCAGTTCTTCACGCAGGAAGCGGCCATTGTGTTCGTCACCGACGCGCGCCAGCATCGCCGACTTCAGCCCCTGAATCGCGGTGCCATAGGCTACGTTGCCGGAAGAGCCGCCGAGGTATTTGTTAAAGCTGGTCATATCTTCCAGGCGCGAGCCAATTTGCTGGCCGTAAAGATCGACGGCGATGCGTCCAATACAAATCACATCAAGCCGCTTCTGTTGTGTACTCATACTGATGGTTTCCTTCTGTGATAAGCAGACACGGCGGGCGCTGCCGCCCACTATCAAGCGCAATGCTTCCGGGGTCTCGGGGTGCCTGACTGGCTATGTGGGCAGTATGAGGAATAAAAATTCCAAACACAATATGAAATGAAACATCCGTCGCGATTTTGTGAGCCAGGTAAAACTCTGGTGCCGCTACCTTTCCCGCCCTTTACGGCTTGCCCGTTTCGCGGGTGCTCTGGCTTGTGAGCCAGCTCGCAGGAAATGATGACGGATGAGAGGAAGCTGCTGACGTGAAATGAAATTTCGTTATGATGGCTGAGGCACAGCAGGCTGTTTCACGTTGCTGTCATCCCGTCCCGTCATCACCCGCGTTTCAGCGCCGAATTTGATCTTCATCGCAAAATGAAATGTTTCTTCTGTAATCAGGTTTAATGGAAAAAACATTTGTTTATAATCGCCACACGTTTCACTTAGCGTCGGGCGCATTTTCACCGCCGACCCGAACCGCGTCGTACCCCCTGAGCGGGTACCACATGTAAAGGAAGAAGCATATGGGCACTATCAGACTGACTACCGCACAGGCGCTGGTGAAATTTCTGGATAACCAGTACCTGAACGTTGACGGCGTTGAAACCAAATTCGTGCACGGCATCTTTGCTATTTTCGGCCACGGCAATGTGCTCGGCCTCGGCCAGGCGCTGGAGCAGGACAGCGGCGATTTACAGGTGTATCAGGGCCGTAACGAGCAGGGTATGGCGCACGCTGCCATCGGTTTTGCCCGGCAGTCGCTGCGCCGTCAAATCATTGCCTGTACCTCTTCCGTCGGACCGGGTGCCGCCAACATGATTACCGCGGCAGCCACGGCAACAGCCAACCGGATTCCACTGCTGTTGCTGCCGGGCGATGTGTTCGCCACGCGCCAGCCGGACCCGGTGCTGCAGCAGATCGAGCAGAGTCACGATCTCAGCATCAGCACCAACGATGCCTTCCGCGCAGTGAGTAAATACTGGGACCGCGTGAGCCGTCCGGAACAGCTGATGACCGCCTGTATCAATGCGCTGCGCGTGCTGACCGATCCGGCGGAAACCGGGGCGGTAACGCTGGCACTGCCGCAGGATGTGCAGGGCGAAGCCTGGGATTTCCCGGAATACTTCTTCCAGAAACGCGTGCATTTGCTCGACCGGCGTCTGCCGACGGCGGCCCAGCTGGACGCGGCGCTGGCATTGATTGCGCGTAAGCACAAGCCGCTGATTGTCGTGGGTGGCGGCGTGAAATACTCCGATGCCGGTCAGGCGCTGCTGAGCTTTGCCGAGCGTTTCAATATTCCGTTTGCCGAAACGCAGGCCGGCAAAGGCACCATCGTTTCCGACCATCCGCTGAACGTGGGTGGCGTGGGTGAGACCGGCTGTCTGGCGGCGAACCTGCTGGCCAAAGAGGCCGATCTGGTGATCGGTATTGGTACGCGCTATACCGATTTCACCACGGCCTCGAAATGGATCTTCCAGCATCCGGAAATCAGCTACCTCAACATTAACGTCAACAACTTCGACAGCTACAAACTGGATGGCGTGCAGCTGCTGGCGGATGCACGCGAAGGATTAACCGCGCTGGAAGCCGGACTGAACGGCTTTGAGAATCACTGGGGTGGCCAGATTGAACAGGCGCAGAGCAAGCTGCTGAAAGAGACGCAGCGCGTGTACGCCGCCACTTTCAACACCGACGACTTTATTCCGGAAATCGCTGACCACATCGATCGCACCGCGCTGTTCGCCGAGTTTGAGCGTTTGACAAAGTCGGTGCTGACGCAGAGCAGCGTGCTGGGCACCTTAAACGAACAACTGCCAAAGGATGCGGTGATTGTCGCCGCCGCCGGCAGTCTGCCGGGTGACCTGCAGCGCGTATGGCGCACCAAAGACTACAACGCGTATCACGTTGAGTACGGCTACTCGTGCATGGGTTACGAAGTGAATGCCGCGCTGGGCGTGAAGCTGGCTCAGCCGCAGCGCGAAGTCTACGCCATGGTGGGTGACGGCTCATTCATGATGCTGCACTCCGAACTGGTCACTTCGATTCAGGAAGGGGCGAAAATCAACGTCATCCTGCTGGATAACATGACCAATGGCTGCATCAACAACCTGCAGATGGAACACGGCATGGACAGTTTCAACACCGAGTTCCGCTTCCGTAATCCGCAGGGCGGCAAGCTGGATGGCGGCTTCGTGCCGGTTGATTTCGCGGCGATAGCCGCCGGCTACGGCTGTAAAACCTACCGTGTCACCACGCTGGAGCAGCTGAAAGCGGCGCTGGAAGATGCGCAGCAGCAGACGGTTTCGACCCTGATTGACATCAAAGTGCTGCCAAAAACCATGGTGCACAAATACTTCAGCTGGTGGCACGTCGGCGTGGCGCAGGCTTCTACCTCAGAGCGGACGCAGCAGGTGGCCGACAAGCTCAATCAGCATATTCAACAGGCGCGTAAGTACTAACCCTTTTCAGGCCGGCGCTGCCCGGCCCGTTTTACCCTACTTATCCGACTCTACAGGTGTAATTATGACGCTCAAACTCGGTGTAATCGGTACCGGCGCAATTGGTCAGGAACATATTCGTCGCTGCAACAACGTGCTGCAGGGCGCAAAAGTGGTGGCGGTTTCAGACATCAATGTGGAAGGTGCGCGCGCGGCGCTGCAGCGGCTGAATATTCAGGCCGAGGTGTATCAGGATGGTCATCAGGTGATTAACTCGCCGGAAGTGGATGCCGTGCTGGTGACCTCGTGGGACCCGACGCATGAAGAGTTCACGCTGGCCGCGATTGCCGCCGGGAAACCGGTGTTCTGCGAGAAGCCGCTGGCACTGAGCGCGGAGGGCTGCCGTCGCATTGTCGACGCCGAGATCGCGCACGGCAAACGTCTGGTGCAGGTGGGCTTTATGCGCCCGTATGATGCCGGCTATCGCGCGCTGAAAAAGGTGATCACCGACGGTGACATCGGCGAGCCGCTGATGCTGCACTGCGCGCACCGTAATCAGAGCGTCGGCGAGAATTACACCACCGACATGGCCATCACCAACACCCTGATTCACGAGCTGGATGTCCTGCGCTGGCTGACCGAGGACGATTACAAAAGCGTGCAGGTGGTGTTCCCGCGCACGACCTCAAAGTCACACGCGAAGCTGAAAGATCCGCAAATTGTGCTGTTTGAAACGCAGAAGGGCATCCGCATCGATGTGGAGATCTTTGTGAACTGCGCGTACGGCTATGACATTCAGTGTGAAGTGGTGGGCGAAGAGGGCATCGCCAGACTGCCGGAGCCGTCGGCCATTCAGATGCGCAAAGATGCCCGCCTTGGCAACGCGCTGCTGACCGACTGGAAAGATCGCTTTATCGACGCCTACGACGTTGAGCTGCAGGCGTTTATCAATGATGTGAAAGCGGGCCAGCTGAGCGGGCCTTCCGCCTGGGATGGCTTTGCCGCGTCGGTGGCTGCCGATGCCTGCCTGAAGGCGCAAACCAGCGGCGCGATTGAGCCCGTTGCCATGCCGCCGCGTCCGGCGTTTTACCAGAAATAATCAGGCGCGTGCGCTAAACCTATCCACGGCAGCGGATTACCGCTGCCTCTCTGTATCAGGGAGCTGAAAATGAACCAAGAGAACGTCAAACTGGCGATTGCGCCGATTGGCTGGACCAACGACGATATGCCGGAACTCGGCAGCGAAAATACTTTCCAGCAAACGGTCAGCGAGATGGCGCTGGCGGGTTTCACCGGTAGCGAAGTGGGCAGCAAGTATCCGCGCGATCCGGCGGTGCTGAAGCCGATGCTGGATATCCGCGGTATGCAGATTTGTAACGCCTGGTTTAGTACCTTTTTTGCCAACGGTGACAAAGCGAAAACCATCGATCAGTTCATCAACCACATGAATTTCCTGCACGCCATGGGCGCGCGCGTGATTGGCTGCTCGGAACAGAGCAAAAGCATTCAGGGCACGTCGCTGCCGGTGCTGGAGCAGAAGCCGGTTTTCACTGACGAAGAGTGGCGCCTGACGGCAGAAGGTTACAACGAACTGGCGGCGATCGCGGCGCAGAAAGGGATGCGCGTGACGCTGCATCATCACATGGGCACCGGCATTCAGACGCCAGCCGAGATCGACCGTTTTATGGCAATGACCAACGATAACGTCGGTCTGCTGTACGACACCGGCCACATTTACTACTCCGAAGGATCACAGCAGGTGATGCTGGATGTGCTGACCCAGCATCTGCCACGTATTTTCCACGTGCATCTGAAGGATGTGCGTGACAGCGTGGTGGCAGAGGTGCGCGCAAACTCGCTGTCGTTCCTCGACGGGGTGAAAAAAGGCACCTTCACCGTACCAGGCGATGGCGTGATCGATTTCAAACCGGTATTCAAAATCCTTGATGATTACGGCTACAAAGGCTGGATGGTCGTCGAAGCGGAACAGGATCCGGCCATCGCTAACCCATTCGAATATGCAGTGAAAGCCCGTAAATATATTCGTGACAATGCCGGGCTGTAAATTTGCGTGTTAATTAGCGCAATGAATTGCGCCGCTACGGTAAATCCGGCAGTGACTTTCGTCATTATCGACCGCACACACTGTAGCGGCGCGATTTATCGCGCTATGTATCAATTGCTCTTCTGCAATCGACTCATTTCATTGTCTTTATTCACTGTGTAATCTCCTGAATCCAGTGAGAATATCACGCCACCATCCTGCTTCCGCTGAATTTTCATCAGTAAATTTTTATCCAGGCAATTAGCAGGGGGTTGCATTTGCTTAAAGCAAATGCGGTCCTTTTTTTCCAATGACTGATATCCCTCACCTAGTGCATAAAAATAATAGGTAATGGGGCCATTATCATTAAAGGCTTTAATATTGTATTTTGACGTTATTTGCGGCTGGTGAATCAACCACCACCTTATTTTTTTATCGTCAGAGTAAGGCAGGTGATCGACGATAATTGATGCAGAATAGTAATCCTGGTGAACGTCAATAACGTTAACTTCCCTGAAGTTCAGGTAGCAGTATATGCCACTGGCTAATGCAACAAGCAGAATTAATCCTGCCCATGTCTTCCTGTTCATTAACGGCCGCCTTCAATATCTATCACAGTATCCATGTTCGTCAGAAAAGGACGAAAGCCAAATTTATCATAACGTTGTAAGGTGAACCATATCTTAAAAAACTGAAATTGTCTGAATTTATGCTTGTGAATATCATGCGTATCCAGACCGAAATGATCCTGTCCGCTGAAGCGCATTTTTGCCCTCCAGCGCGCACCATTAACGTCAAGACTCAATATGTCAATTTTGGTAGCATAAACATCATGAACAGTAATGCCTAAACCATTTATTTTATCCATAATTAATGAATCGAACTTTGGCAGGATCGAGTTATTAATGGCAGAATTAATATCACCTATATTTTTCAATGGCAGGCCTTTGATACCATAATCAATATTAAAATTGAGCGTATCAATTATGGCTTTGTGTGTACTGTTTATGCTTCTGTCGTTCATAATTTTGTCCCGATATGCCATATCCAGCGACAAATCCCGAAACGGCAGGCCGCTGGAGCGCATAAAATGCTCCAGCATCTTATTTATCAGGAAACGTTGCGGGCCAACAAGCGCGAAAGGTAATGACGTGGTTTGCATCTCAGCAAACAGCAGCCTGGCGCACTCCAGCGGTGAAAGCTTTTCGCCAGGTTTCGCATAAGCACCAGCAAAGCGCGACTGGGGATTATGGAAGGGATGCAGCCGCGTCATGCTCCATGGGTCGACCACATTGGAAATGTGGGTGAGACCGAATTCGTTTTTCATCCGGCGTTCACAGATATCGCCGTAGCGCATATCGTCAGCGCCATAGTCATTAAACATGCGCTGTGTGGTGAAGATATTGAGCGGAAAAGTGGCTAAAGCCATGCGTGATACTCCCTGTCACTGACGAGTCCGTTAATCCGGTCGCGGATTATTTAGTCAGTAAGTGGAGCGGTGAGAATTGATCTGGTGCAGTGCCTTGTGTGAATAACCTCTCGCCGACACAAAAAGAGAAAAAACAAAAACCCCGCGCGGTGGCGGGGTTGAGGATAATGCTGAAGGCAATTACGAAGCCAGCGACAGCGCCGGTTTCTGGCCGTTTTCTGCCAGCCAGTCGCGGATGCGCGCCTGTTCGGCTTCGCTCAGCCACATACCCTGCTTGGTACGGCGCCAGATGGCGTCGTCCAGCTCGCGCACCCACTCGTGCTTCACCAGGTAACGCAGTTCGGCTTCATAGAATTCGTGGCCAAAGTTTTCACCCAGATCTTCACGGCTCTTCGCGCCTTCCAGCAGCACTTCAGTACGGCTGCCGTAGGTGCGGGCGAAGTGACGCGCCATGCCTTCGCTGATGAACGGATAGCGACGGCGCAGGCTGGCAGCGTAATCTTCACGCGTACCGGAGAAATCACCGCCTGGCAGCACAGCGTTTTTGGTCCACGCCGGACCGGCATCGGGGTAGTATTTCGCCAGTTTCTCCAGCGCATGCTCCGCCAGCTTGCGATAGGTGGTCAGCTTGCCGCCGAACACGGACAGCAGCGGTGCCTGGCCGTTGTCGTCGTGCACGTCCAGCGTGTAATCACGGGTGATCGCCTGCGGTGAATCGGATTCATCATCGCACAGCGGACGCACGCCGGAGTAGGTCCAGACGATATCGTCGCTGGTCAGTTGCTTTTTAAAGTGCGCGTTATACACCTTCAGCAGGTAGCTGATTTCATTGTCATCGATTTTGACATTTTTCGGATCGCCTTTGTATTCGACGTCGGTGGTACCGATGATTGAAAACTCATCCATCCACGGAATTACAAACACGATGCGGTTATCTTCGTTCTGCAGAATGTAAGCCTGCTTCTCGGTGTGCACGCGCGGCACCACGATATGGCTGCCTTTGATAAGGCGAATACCGTACGGCGATTTCAGCTTCAGGCCATCGTCAAAGAACTGTTTCACCCAGGGACCGGCGGCGTTAACCAGCCCTTTGGCGCGCCAGGTGTAGGTTTTGCCGGTATCGACGTCTTCCGCTTCCACCATCCACAGGCCGGCTTCACGCCAGGCGCGGGTTACGCGGGTGCGGGTGCGCACTTCGCCGCCCTGTTTCACCACTTCCTGCGCGTTAAGCACCACCATGCGCGCATCGTCTACCCAGCAGTCGGAATATTCGAAACCGCGCGTAATTTCAGGCTTCAGGGCCGATTCCGCGCCAAAACGCAGACCTTTACTGCCTGGCAGCGTAGTGCGCTTACCGAGGCGATCGTACATAAACAGGCCCATGCGGATCATCCACGCCGGACGCAGATGCGGGCGGTGTGGCAGACGGAAACGCATCGGGAAGGCGATGTGCGGCGCCATTTTCAGCAGCACTTCACGTTCGGCCAGCGCTTCGCCCACCAGACGGAATTCGTAATGTTCCAGATAGCGCAGGCCACCGTGAATCAGCTTGGAACTGGCAGAGGAGGTTGCACAGGCCAAATCCCGCGCCTCCAGCATCAGCACTGACAGGCCGCGTCCTGCAGCATCCACTGCAATGCCGGCACCGTTGATGCCGCCGCCGATCACGATCAGGTCTTTGGTTTCCACGTCATCTCCTCCGATGTTCGGAATAGTTCTAAAATGTTCGTTTTCGAGCGTAATAATAATCGGAAACCAACATTGACGCCAGCGCTTAACTCAATAAAAACATTCTTGCGTGATATAGCTAACATTTCGGCAGGAAAAAAATCACATATCCACAGGATTTGTCAGGTTATAGTGGCGGCTTATCAGGGTAAACTAACGCCAATTGATGACGAGGTAATGAGAGACCCATGGAAACCTTCGAGTGTATTAATGTCCTGCAGGCTAACGAGCATCTGGCACAGGGAGCGCAACTGGTAGACATCCGCGATCCGCAAAGCTTCGCCATGGGCCATGCCACCGGTGCGCAACATCTGACCAATGACAATCTGGCGACGTTCATTGCCGGCGCCCGGCACGACCAGCCGGTGCTGGTGATGTGCTATCACGGTAACAGCAGTAAAGGCGCGGCGCAGTTCCTGTTAAGCCAGGGCTTTAGCGACGTCTACAGCATCGACGGCGGTTTTGATGCCTGGCGCGCGGCGTTTCCGACGCAGGTCGCCACCGGCAGCCTCTGATTGACCGATTAAAGGAAGGAGAGCACCGCATGATGCGCATCACCCAGTTTAACCAGCCGCGCATGGCGCAGGCGTTTGTGGATTACATGGCGACGCGTGGCGTCACGCTGCGCATTGAGCGCGAAAGTCACTGTGTCATTGTGCTGGATGACGACAGCAAGCTGGAGATGGTCGAAAACGAACTCGCGCAGTTCGTGCGCGATCCCAACCATCCACGCTATCAGGCGGCGAGCTGGCACAGCGGTACCACCGACAGCGGTCTGCGTTATGAGCGTGGCAATATCTGGGCAAACATTCGCGAACGCGCAGGTCCGCTCACAATGACCATCATGATCGCCTGCGTGGCGGTGTTTATCCTGATGCAGATTGTCGGCGACGATGTGGTACTCGGCTGGCTGGCCTGGCCGGCGGATTCCTCCCAGTATTTTCAGGTGTGGCGCTGGTTCAGCCACGCGCTGCTGCACTTCTCGCTGCTGCACATTCTGTTCAACCTGATGTGGTGGTGGTATCTCGGTGGTGCGGTAGAGAAGCGCCTCGGCAGCGGCAAGCTGTTCGTTATCATGCTGATTTCAGCGCTGCTGAGCGGCTGGATGCAGGCGAAGTTCAGCGGCGTGCTGTTTGGCGGGCTGTCCGGCGTGGTCTATGCGCTGATGGGCTACTGCTGGCTGCGCGGCGAGCGCGATCCCGAAAGTGGCATTTATCTCGAGCGCGGCCTGATTGGCTTCGCTATTGTATGGCTGGTGATTGGCTGGTACGGCGCCTTTGGCCTGTCGATCGCGAACGCTGCGCACGTCACCGGTTTGCTGGTGGGGTTGGCAATGGCGTTCGTTGATACGCGCAAACGCGCACGTCGCTAGCAGCAGGATAAAAAGAACACGGCCTTGAGCCGAGGAGAGAGATGTGAAGCAGACGCAACGTCATGACGCCATTATCGATCTGGTCCGGCGTCAGGGGTATGTCAGTACGGAAGAGCTGGTGGATCACTTTGAGGTCAGCCCGCAGACTATCCGGCGCGATCTGAACGATCTGGCCGATCAAAACAAAATTCAGCGTCATCACGGCGGCGCAGCGCTGCCTTCCAGCTCGGAAAACACCGCGTGGCAGGATCGCAAAATGATGTGGTCGGCGGAAAAGGCACGCATCGCCGAGCGCGTGGCGAGCCAGATCCCGGACGGCGCCACGCTGTTTATTGATATCGGCACCACGCCGGAAGCGGTGGCGCATGCGCTGCTCAACCACAACAATCTGCGTATTGTCACCAACAACCTCAACGTGGCGATTTTGCTGATGGGCAAGCCGGATTTCCGTGTGATCATCGCCGGCGGTGAAGTGCGCACGCGCGACGGCGGTATCATGGGGGAAGCCACGCTCGATTTTATCTCTCAGTTCCGGCTCGATTACGGCATTCTCGGCATCAGCGGTATTGATATGGACGGTTCGCTGCTGGAGTTCGACTATCACGAAGTGCGCACCAAACGCGCCATTATCGAGAACTCGCGCTGCGTGATGCTGGTGGTGGATCACTCGAAGTTTGGCCGTAACGCCATGGTTAACCTTGGCAACATGAGCCTGATTGATTACCTGTATACCGATCAAACCCCGCCATTAAGCGTACTGAAGGTGATTGAACAGCACGAAGTGCATCTGGAGCTGTGCTGATTTCCCAGGTGCGCATCAATGCGCACCCTGTGATGCAGCAGGCCATGCTTACCAAACCGCACCCTTAGTGCATTGTGCCGTATTGTAGGGTCGCCATTGATGGCGACCAGGCCGCAGCGGCACGCCTTTTTTCACTGCATCTTCATTTCCCTGTCGCTTTTTTCAGCGTCCCCGGCTTAACTTACTCTTTCAGATTTGCGCTTGCCCGTGTTTACCGTTTCGGATGCAAAGGGATGCACTATGTCGCCGCTAAAATTCAATAAAACCCGCTTTGACGCCGCGCTGACCCGCCAGTGGCAGCAGCTCGGACTGACTTCCGCCCGGCAGATGACGCCGCATCAGTGGTGGCAGGCGCTCAGCCGGGCGCTGATGGAACTGCTTGCCGCACAGCCGCCCGTGCCGCCGAAAAGCGCTCAGCGCCACGTTAATTATCTCTCAATGGAGTTTCTGCCCGGCCGGCTGACCGGCAATAACCTGCTCAATCTCGGCTGGTATAACGAGGTGGCCGCCGCGCTGGCAGAGCACCAGGTAGAGCTGAATGAACTGCTGGAGGAGGAGGTCGATCCGGCGCTGGGCAACGGCGGTCTGGGACGGCTCGCGGCCTGCTACATGGATGCGATGGCGACGGTCGGCCAGCCGGCGATGGGGCACGGCCTCAACTATCAGTACGGCCTGTTTCGTCAGTCGTTTGTGGCCGGACAGCAGCACGAAGCGCCGGATGACTGGCAGCGCGATCGCTATCCGTGGTTCCGCCACAACGCCGCGCTGGATGTGCCGGTGGGGCTGGGCGGTAAGGTCAAAAAGCGCGACGACGGCAGCGTCGAATGGCGTCCGGCACAGCAGCTGATCGGCCAGGCCTGGGATCTGCCGGTAATCGGCTATCGCAACGGCATCATGCTGCCGCTGCGCCTGTGGCAAGCCACCAGCGCGCAGCCGTTTGACCTGACGCTGTTTAACGCCGGGAAATTCCTGCAGGCGGAGCAGCCGGGCATTGAAGCCGACAAGCTGACCAAAGTGCTCTATCCCAATGACAACCATGCGCCAGGTAAACGTCTGCGGCTGATGCAGCAGTATTTCCAGTGCGCCTGCGCGGTGAGCGACATACTGCGTCGTCACTGGCTGGCGGGCCGTGCGCTGCATACGCTGCCGGATTTCGAAGTGATTCAGCTCAACGATACCCATCCCACTATCGCTATTCCGGAGCTGCTGCGCCTGCTGCTGGATGAGCATGGCCTGAGCTGGGACGACGCCTGGCACATTACCAGCCGCACCTTTGCCTATACCAACCATACGCTGATGCCGGAGGCGCTGGAGCGCTGGCCGGCGAGCCTGCTGCGCGAACTGCTGCCGCGCCATCTGCAGATCATCAAACAGATCAATCGCCAGCTGAAGCAGCAGGTCAAACAGCGCTGGCCGAATGACAGCGCCCTCTGGCACAAGCTGGCGGTGGTGAGCGACGGCGAAGTGCGCATGGCCAATTTGTGCGTGGTGAGCTGTTTCGCCGTCAACGGTGTGGCAGCGCTGCACTCGCAGCTGGTGGTTAACGATCTGTTCCCGGAATATCACCAGCTGTGGCCGCACAAGTTTCATAACGTCACCAACGGCATCACGCCGCGGCGCTGGCTGAAGCAGTGCAACCCCCTGCTGTCCGCGCTGATTGACGACAGCCTGCAGGTGGAGTGGGCCAACGATCTCGACGCGCTGGAATGGCTGGTGCCGCTGGCGAAGAAGAAAAGCTTTCGCCAGCAGTTCCGCACCATCAAGCAGCAAAACAAACTGCGGCTGACGGTGTACATCAAACGCGTGACCGGCATCGATATTAATCCTGACGCGCTGTTTGATGTGCAGATCAAGCGCCTGCACGAATACAAACGCCAGCATCTCAGTCTGCTGCACATCCTGCACTGCTATCGCCAGCTGCGCGATAACCCGGACAATCCCGACTTCGTGCCGCGCGTCTTTCTGTTTGGCGCCAAGGCGGCGCCCGGCTATTTGCTGGCAAAAAACATCATCTGTGCCATCAATAAAGTCGCGGAGGTGATCAACAACGACCCGCTGGTGGGCGATCGCCTGAAAGTCGTGTTTGTGCCGGATTACCGGATTACCGCCGCCGAGCTGATGATTCCGGCAGCCGATCTCTCGGAGCAGATCTCCACGGCCGGTTACGAAGCCTCCGGAACCGGCAACATGAAGCTGGCGCTCAACGGCGCGCTGACCATTGGCACGCTGGACGGGGCTAACGTGGAGATTGCCGAGGCGGTCGGTGAGAAAAATATCTTTATCTTCGGCAACACGGTGGATGAGGTAAAAGCACTGAAGGCCGACGGTTACAGTCCGAAGAAACTGCGCAAGCACGATCGCTATCTCGACGGTTTGCTGAAGGAGCTGGAAAAGGGCAAATTCAGCGACGGCGACCGGCAGGCGTTTGCGCCGCTGCTGGAGAGCCTGAGCAAACAGGGCGATCCGTGGCTGGTACTGGCCGATTTCGCCGCTTACATCGCGGCGCAGCAGCGCGTCGAAGCGCTGTGGCGCGATCCGGAAGCGTGGACCAAAGCGGCGATTCTCAATACGGCGCATACCGGCCGCTTCAGTGCCGATCGTTCGATTCGCGATTATCAACAGCGTATCTGGCAGGCGGCGCGCTGAGCCGCCGGAAAATGACGCTGCATGCGTAATGTGCGCACGGCAACGAAGGAGACAACATGGCCATGAAGAAACTGGATCAGGCTGCACGGGATGCCGGTATCGCACTGAGTTTTATCAACAATAAAGGTGAGTCACAGACCATCAGCGACGACACCAAACGCGCGCTGCTGGCGCTGATGGACGCCCCGACGGGCAACGCGCCACCGCTGCCGCCGGTGCTGGTGTTCACGCCGCCCGGGCAGCCTGAACTGACGCCGCAGGGCAGCGACGACTACCGCTGGCAGCTGGTGAGCGAGCAGGGGCAGCACTACGACGGCACCCTGAGCGCGGGAGAAAGCCTGGCGCTGCCGGCAGAACTGCCCGAGGGCTACCATCAGCTCACGCTGAGCACTTCACGCCAGCAGTGGCAGACTCGCATTATCATCGCACCGGCGCGCTGTTATCTGCCGCCAGCGCTGGCGCAGGGGGAGAAGCGCTGGGGCGCGCTGGTGCAGCTCTACACGCTGCGCTCAGCGCGTAACTGGGGCATCGGCGACTTTGGCGATCTGATGCAGATGCTGGAGCAGGTCGCCGCTCACGGCGGCGATTTCATCGGTCTCAACCCGCTGCATGCGCTCTATCCGGCGCAGCCGGATCACGTCAGCCCGTACAGCCCGAGCTCGCGCCGCTGGCTCAACGTGCTGTACATCGACATCAATCAAATCGACGAATTCACCCACAGTGACGCCGCCCAGCGCTGGTGGCACAGCGCGCCAACACGCAAAGCGCTAAAACAGGCGCGCAGCGCGGCGTTTGTTGATTACCGCGCGGTGACGACGCTCAAGCTGACTGCGCTGCGTTTTGCCTGGCAGCACGCACAGCCGCAGCTGACCCGGCAGCCGGCGTTTCAGCAGTTTCTGGCTGAAGGCGGCGATGCGCTGCGCTACCAGGCGGCGTTTGACGCCATCGTAGCGGCGCGCAGCCAGCAGCATCCCGATGAGTGGGGCTGGGAAAAGTGGCCGTCAGGCTGGCAGCAGGCGCAGCAGCCGGAGGTGCAGCAGTGGTGCGCGCAGCATGAGGACGACATTTTGTTCTGGAGCTGGCTGCAGTGGCTGGCGCAGCAGCAGTTCGCCGCCTGCTGGCAGCGTAGCCAGCAGCTGGGGATGGCGGTCGGGTTATATCGCGACTTGGCGGTTGGCGTGGCACAGCACAGCGCGGAAACCTGGCAGGATCCGCAGCTGTATAAGCTGGGCGCGTCGGTGGGCGCACCGCCGGATCCGCTTGGCCCGCTCGGGCAGAACTGGGCGCTGCCGCCGCTCGATCCACATGTACTGCGCGCGCGGGGCTATCAGCCGTTTATCGATCTGCTGCGCGCCAATATGCGCGATTGCGGGGCGCTGCGCATCGATCACGTTATGGCGCTACTGCGTTTGTGGTGGATTCCCTATGGCGAAAGTGCCGATAAAGGCGCGTATGTCGCCTATCCGGTGCACGACCTGCTGGCGATCCTTGCGCTGGAGAGTCAGCGTCAGCGCTGCATGGTGATCGGTGAAGATCTCGGCACCGTGCCGCAGGAGATCGTCAGCCTGCTGCGCGACCGCGGCATTTTTTCGTGGAAGGTGCTGATGTTCGAGTGCGGGGAGGACGGGCAGTTCCGGCCACCGGCAGCCTATCCGCGCCAGTCGATTGCCAGCGCCAGTACCCATGATTTGCCGACGCTGAGCGGATTCTGGCATGCCGCCGATCTGCAGTTGCGCGAGCAGCTGGGGCTGTTTACTAAACGCAGCATGCTGAAGGCGGCCATCGCCGAACGCGATGGGCAGAGAAAAGCGCTGCTGAAGGCGATGAGCGAGGCGCAAGCCATTGATGCGCGCAGCAAAAACCGCGCCGGCCAGCGTCTGACGCCTGCGCTGAATCAGGGCGTGCACCGCTTTCTGGCGTACACCGACAGCGCCCTGCTGGGGCTGCAGCCGGAGGACTGGCTGGGAATGGAGACGCCGGTCAACGTGCCGGGCACGGTAGCCGAATACCCCAACTGGCGGCGCAAACTGCGCGTACCATTGGAGAAGTTGTTTAGTTACCGGAAAGTGCAGCAGCTGCTGGCGATCGTCAATGAAGGGCGTAAGAAGCAGTAAAACACGCGGCAGCCGGGGTGGCTGCCGCATCTTCTATCAGTAGTAGGAGTGCTCGCCGCGCTGATGCTCGGTGAGATCGCGCACGCCTTTCAGTTCCGGGAAGGCGGCCAGCAGCTCTTTCTCGATGCCGTCTTTCAGCGTCACGTCAATCATCGAGCAACCGTTACAGCCGCCGCCGAACTGCAGAATGGCATAGCCCTCGTCGGTGATCTCCATCAGCGAGACGCGCCCGCCGTGGCTGGCCAGCTGCGGGTTGATCTGCGCCTGCAGCAGATACTCCACGCGCTCAACCATCGGCGCATCGTCCGACACTTTACGCATCTTGGCGTTTGGCGCCTTTAGCGTCAGCTGTGAGCCGAGGTTATCGGTCACGAAGTCGATTTCCGCATCTTCGAGGTACGGCGCGCTCAGCTCATCGACATACGCAGACAGCTTGTCGAACTTCAGTTCGGTATCGGTGGCTTCGACCGCGTCCGGCGGGCAGTAGGAGACGCCGCACTCGGCGGTTGGCGTACCCGGGTTAATAACGAATACGCGAATCTGGGTGCCATCTTCCTGTTTTGACAGCAGTTTTGCGAAGTGCTCTTGCGCAGTATCAGTAATACGGATCATGGCGATTGCTCAATAGTTGACTAAAATACCTGGTTATAATACGCCCAACGCCGACGCTCTACAAGGTACGGCACAGGCATCCTATGTGTACGCTGGCCGCGCCCTGCGCCAGTAATAAGCGGCTGATTTCCCCCACCGTGCTGCCGGTGGTCACCACATCATCGATAAGCAGGATGTGGCGTCCGCGCACCGTCATTTCAAGGCGAAACGCTCCACGCAGATTGCTTTTCCGGGCGCGGGCGCTGAGCGTATGCTGCACCGCACCGTGACGCACCCGGCGCAGCCCTTCGCGGTATTCACAGCCGAGCCAGCGCGCCAGCGGTTTAGCCAGCAGCGCGGCCTGATTATAACCACGCTGCCACGCGCGGCGGCGATGCAGCGGCACGCTCAGCACCAGATCGATACGCGGCAACGGCTGCTGGCGGCGCTTTGTTAATAATTTTAACAAAAGCAGCCGCGCCAGCATCACCCTGAGTGCGGTTGCGCGCGAGAATTTGAGCTGCTGCACCCATTCGCTCAGCGGCGGCACATAATCACTCACGCAAGTGAGAGCGTGCCACGGCGGCGGCCGGCGCAGACAGCGTCCGCACGGCTGATCGCCGCTGGCCGGCAGTCCGCAGCAGGGACAGAGCGCCGGCAGCGCCGGTAGCTGACGCAGACATACGCTGCACAGGCCGTGCCGGGCGATACGCAGCGGCAGACGGCATAGCCAACACAGGGCCGGGATTGCTAGCATAGCGACCTCCTTTTCACTTTTCGGGAGTGTAACCGATGAGTTCGCTTTACTGGCACACCACAGGCACAGGCGATCGCGATCTTGTGCTGCTGCACGGCTGGGGACTGAACGCCGAAGTGTGGCAACACATTGTTCCGCGACTCAGCCCGCATTTTCGTCTGCACCTGGTGGACCTGCCGGGATTTGGCCGCAGCCAGGGATTTGAGCCGCTGAGCCTGGCGCAGATGGCGCAACAGCTATTACCGCAGTTGCCAGCGCGCGCCGTGCTGCTCGGCTGGTCGCTGGGCGGCTTAGTGGCCAGCCAGCTGGCGCTGAGCCAGCCCGATCGCGTGGCGGCATTGATTAGCGTGGCGTCGTCGCCGTGCTTTACCGCCCGGGATGAATGGCCGGGCATCCAGCCTGAGACGCTGGCGACGTTCCAGCAGCAATTGAGCAGCGATTTCCAGCGCACGGTGGAGCGTTTTCTCGCGCTGCAAACCATGGGGACGGAAAATGCGCGTCAGGATGCGCGCCAGCTGAAAGAAGTGGTGCTGTCGCAGCCGATGCCGTCGGTGGCGGTACTGGAAGGGGGATTGAACATTCTGCGCCACGATGATTTACGCAGCACACTGGATGGGCTGACGCTGCCGTTCCTGCGTATCTATGGCGCACTGGATGGCCTGGTGCCGCGCCGCATTGCGCCGCAGCTGGATGCGCGCTGGCCGCATTCGCAGTCGGTTGTCATCGCGAAGGCCGCGCACGCGCCATTTATTTCGCACCCGGAGGCGTTCTGCCAGCAGGTGCAGCAGTTCATCCACGCAGCCACATAAACTGCCAGGCGGCCAGCACCAGCGGCTGGCTGCCATCCACGCGCTGCCCGCTGATCACATCCTGAAAAGGGCGCGCCTGCGGCAGCGTAGTGCTGATCTCGCGGCTGCTGAGATTGAACACGCACAGTAACCCTTCGTCGCTGTCCGCCGCGTGACGGCGCAGCAGCAGCACCGCGTTGTCGCTCTCCAGCAGCGTCATTGGATTGTCCGGATGGAACGCCGGCTGCCGGGTGCGCAGCTGAATCAGCGCGCTAAGCCGCTCAAACACCTGCTGACGCAGCGGGTTGCCGCCGCTGATTTGCTGTTCGATATCGCGCAGGCTGTACTTCTCACGGTTGATGGCGCGGTTGTGCCCGGCAGCGCGCACGCCCTCGTTGTCATTGCGCGAGCCGAGAATACTTTGAATATAGATGGCAGGCACGCCGGGAAAGGCCAGCAGAATCGCGTGCGCCAGCAGGAAACGGCGCAGGCGCGTCTCGTCATCGTCGGTCTGGTGATTGAGCGCATCCAGATACGTTACGTTGATTTCATACGGGCTGGTGCTGCCGTCCGGGTTGTTTTTATAGGACACCAGTGCGCCCTCCAGCGCCAGTTCACGCACCAGCGCCACAATCTCCACTTCCGACAAAATGCCGCGTGCCGGATTGAGGCCAATGCCGTCGTGCGAGGCGAGAAAATTAAAGAAGGTGGTGCCGCCATTCCCGGGCTCAAGCGTGCTGGCCCACTGGCGCAGCGCGCGCGCCGAGCCGGAGTGAATGGCGTGCAGCACCAGCGGTGGCAGCGAAAACTGGTAAACCATCTGCGCTTCGTCGTGGCCGTTGCCGAAATAGCTGATGTTATCCTGATGCGGCACGTTGGTTTCGGTCACGATCACCGTACCCGGCGCGACTTCGTTGGCGATGGCGCGAAACAGCTTCACCAACTGATGGGTTTTGGTCAGATGGATACAGCGTGTGCCCGGCGTTTTCCACATGTAGCCCACCGCGTCCAGCCGCACGTAATCCGCGCCTTTGTTGAGATAATCCAGCAGCACGCCCACCATGCGGATCAGCACCTGCGGATTGGCGAAGTTGAGATCGATTTGGTCGGCGCTGAAGGTGGTCCAGATAAAGCGCGTGTCGCCGTTAGCGAGGGTAAACGGCGTCAGCAGCGGTGAGGTGCGCGGGCGCGTCACGGCGCTGAGATCGGTGGCAGGCGGCATGCTGATAAAGAAGTCGTCCCAGCCGGCATCCTGCGCCAGAAAGTGGCGAAACCACGCGCTGTGCGCCGACATGTGGTTACAGACGAAATCGAACATCAGCCGGGTTTCGCTGTGCAGCGCCGTGATGTGCTGCCAGTCACCGCATATCGGGTTCACTTTGTGGTAATCGATAACCGAGAAGCCATCGTCGGACGAGTAGGGGAAAAACGGCAGCAGATGCACCAGGCTGAAGGTGGACTGCAGATGCTGCTGATAAAAGCGCGTAAAGCTGGCGAGCGTGGGCTGCTCGGGTTCGCGGAACTGGTCGGCGTAACTGATCAGCACCACGTCTTTTTCATCCCAGTGCGCTTTACGCGGCAGCTTTACCGTGTCGCGCGCCGCGCGGATGTGCGAAAGCAGGCGCTCGCGCGCCGCGACGGGGAAGCTACCTTCATAAATCTCATCGAGCAGGAAGTTGATAATGTCCATCGGATCGCCGGGTTACGCGGAAGGTCATTTTTTCACACGGTTTTTTCAGCGTAGTCCGCCAGGACAATTTATCAACCTCCTGTACTCGCGCGCCGCTTAGCGTTTCTTCCCAAACGCGGCCGCCAGCGCATCGCCCATCGCACTGTTACCGACGCTGGCGCTGGCAGGTTTGCCGCGGCCTTTGGCACCGGCGGCCGGCCGCGCGGCCTCTTTGCCTGCGCCACGGTTGCCGCCGCTGCGCGCGTTGCTTTCACCCGGCTGCTCATCCAGACGCATAGTCAGCGCGATACGCTTACGCTGCAGATCGACTTCCATCACCTTCACTTTGACGATATCGCCGGCTTTCACCACCTGATGCGGGTCGTCTACGAATTTGTCCGACAGCGAAGAGATGTGCACCAGGCCGTCCTGATGCACGCCGATATCGACGAACGCGCCGAAGTTGGTCACGTTGGTCACTGCACCTTCCAGCACCATGCCCGGCAGCAGGTCGTTGAGCGTCTCCACGCCTTCGGCAAACTGCGCGGTTTTGAACTCCGGACGCGGATCGCGGCCCGGTTTTTCCAGCTCTTTGATGATATCGGTGACGGTCGGCAGCCCGAAACGCTCATCGGTGAAGTCGCGCGCATTCAGGTCGCGCAGGCTACCCGGATTGCCCATCAGCTCATTCAGCGCCTGTTCCGTGGCGGCGAGAATGCGCTCCACCAGCGGATAGGCTTCCGGATGCACCGTTGAGGCATCCAGCGGATTATCGCCGTGGTTGATGCGCAGGAAGCCGGCGCACTGTTCAAAGGCTTTCGGCCCAAGGCGGCTCACCTTCAGCAGCTGCTGACGGTTCTGGAAACGGCCGTTTTCGTCACGCCAGCTGACAATGTTCTGCGCCATCATGCGCGTCAGGCCGGCGACGCGCGTCAGCAGCGCCACCGAAGCGGTATTCAGATCGACGCCCACGGCGTTCACACAATCTTCCACCACCGCATCGAGTTTTTTCGCCAGCTGGCTCTGGCTGACATCGTGCTGATACTGGCCAACGCCAATCGATTTCGGGTCAATTTTGACCAGCTCTGCCAGCGGATCCTGCAGACGACGGGCGATAGACACCGCACCGCGCAGCGAAACGTCGAGATCGGGGAACTCCTGCGCCGCCAGTTCGGAAGCGGAATAGACCGATGCTCCGGCCTCACTGACAATCACTTTTTGCGCTTTGATTTGCGGGAACTGCTTCTGTACGTCGAGGAAGAAACGCTCGGTTTCACGTGAAGCGGTGCCGTTGCCGATCGCCACCAGTTCAACCTGATGTTTCGCGCACAGTGCCGCCACCGAGGTTGCGGCTTTGGCCGCCTGGCCGGTATGCGGATAGATGGTATCGGTCGCGACCAGCTTGCCGGTGGCATCGACCACCGCCACTTTGACCCCGGTGCGCAGGCCCGGATCGAGGCCCATGGTGGCGCGCATGCCGGCGGGAGCCGCCATCAGCAGATCGTGCAGATTACGGGCAAACACGTTGATCGCTTCGTCTTCCGCCCGTTCGCGGATGGTGCCCATCAGTTCGGTTTCGAGGTGCAGCAGGACCTTGATGCGCCAGGTCCAGCTGACCACGGCTTTGCGCCAGCTGTCGGCCGGTGCGTTGTTCAGGCGCAGGCCAAGGTGGTCGGCGATCAGCGTTTCACCGTAGCTTTCGCGCGGCGCTTCATCAAACTGCGGATCGGCGTTGAGCGACAGCTGTAAAACGCCTTCGTTACGGCCACGGAACATGGCCAGCGCGCGGTGCGACGGCACGCTGCTCAGCGCTTCGTGATGATCGAAGTAGTCGCGGAATTTAGCGCCTTCTTCCTCTTTGCCTTCCACCACGCGCGCAACCAGATGGGCGTTCTTCCACAGGTATTCACGTACTTTCGCCAGCAGCGTGGCGTCTTCGGCGAAGCGCTCCATCAGGATATAGCGTGCGCCATCCAGCGCGGCACGCACATCGGCGACGCCTTTGTCCGCGTCGACATAACGCGCTGCCAGCTGCTCGGGATCCTGAGACGCATCGTTCCACAGCGTCTCTGCCAGCGGTTCCAGCCCGGCTTCGATAGCGATCTGCCCGCGCGTGCGGCGCTTCTGCTTATAAGGCAGATAGAGATCTTCCAGCTCGGTTTTGTTCAGCGTGCCGTTGATGGCAGTGGCTAATTCCGGCGTCAGTTTGCCCTGGTCATCAATGGATTTCAGAATCGACTGGCGGCGTTCCTCCAGCTCACGCAGATAGCCGAGACGGCTCTCCAGCGTACGCAGCTGGGTATCATCCAGCCCGCCGGTCACTTCCTTACGATAACGTGCGATAAACGGCACGGTGTTCCCTTCGTCCAGCAAGCGAATGGCGGCGTCAACCTGGTCGGCGCGTGCCTTCAGCTCACCTGCGATAATCTGGCTCAGCGAATCTTTCATCATCAGTAACTGTCTTGCTTACACAGGGTTAGAAATAGGGGACAGTTATACGGACTGAGGCCGCAAATTGCCAGCCGCTGACCGGTGAATCCGTCTTTTTCTGAATGCAGCGCGCAACTCAGAGAAACTTAGCCACCTATGTGTTAAACCCCAGCGCAATGGCGTGCCGGTTGCTGCCAGGCTCGCCCCGCCTCTGCCCTATAATCCGTGGCAAACCACGGAAGGAGGGTGAAGCAATGATCAAATTACTGCTGCTGCTGGCCGGACGCGAGCTGCTGGTGCGTTATCGTCTGCTGATTTATGGCCTGGCGCTGTGCGGCGTGCTGCTGGCCGGCATGATCGTGGCGGACGTGCTGGTCGATGGGCATATCAATCTGTCGCTACAGGTGCTGGCGCTCTTACTGTCGCTGTCGCTGCTGTTTAACCTGCTGAGCGGCGAGGTGTCGCTGCAGCGCTGGCTTAATCTGCTGTTTTCCCTGATTTTTTTCGGCACGCTGCTGGCCGGCGCGCTGTGGCACGGTGATGAAAGGCAACTGAAGAAACTGCTGCTGACGGTGATGGAAATCTGCCTGTTGTTTAACGGCCTGTTTCGCTGCCTGAGCGCGGCGCTGATTCAGCGCCAGCGCTGGGTGCGACATTTTATGCTGGGCTGCGGCGAGATGGTGCTCAGCGTGGTGCTGTTTTTCAATGACAACCTGCATACCTGCCTGTTGCTGGGCAGCTGGCTGGTGCTGTTGCTGCTGTCGTTCAGCCTGACGGTGTGGCGCGTATGGCGCCAGTGGCAGCGCCTGCCGGCGGGTCAGTCCGTTACGCTGCTGCCGTGGTTTTGTCGCGGCCATCGTCATATCGCGCGGCTCCGTCCGTGGCAGCAGGCCCGCTTTCCGCCGGTCGCCGCGGCATTTCCTCTCTGTGTCCACGTCTGGCAGGCGCAGTCTGAAGCCAGTCAACAGCCGAAGCGCTATGTGATTGATCGTTACATCGGCGTGATTAACGGTGAAGGGCACTTTTGTACCGGCCACGCGGCACTGAGCTTTGGCGAGTGCGGCTACATCAGCCTTTATCCGCAGCAGGAGATCGATCCGCAACCGCACGAGCTGCCGCGTCTGCTGCTGGCCGGACAGATTAACGATCGCCCCGGCCGTTTTCTCCCCTCGCTGGCGGCAGAGATTGCCGACTGGCGCAGCCCGGATTTAACCTTCAGTTTTCAGCACTACAACGGGCAGGCGCTCGCCAGCTACTGGCAGGCCAACCGTGGTGACAGCCTGTATAATCTGACGGCAAAAAACTGTTCGACCACCGTGCTGGATGCGCTGGACGTGGCGTTTGAAGGCTATTACGGCCAGCGGCTGCAGCAGGTGTTTGCGCTGCTGCTGCAGCCGGCATTCTGGGGCGCCTGCGTGCTGCGCGAACGGGCAGAAATCATGACCTGGACGCCCGGCCTGGTCGCCGATTATGTGCGCCTGATGAAAAAGACGCTGGGTGCCTGTCCGGGCAGGTAAGGCTTTGTGATAGCCTCTGTGCAGTGAACAGGGCTGTAACCACGAGTGAAGCGATGAAAACCCAACTGATTACCCGCGAAGGCTATAACAAGCTGCGTGCTGAGCACGACCATCTGTGGAATGAGAAGCGGCCGGAAATCACCCGCATTGTCTCCTGGGCCGCCAGCCTGGGCGATCGCTCTGAAAACGCCGATTACACCTATAACAAGCGCCTGCTGCGCCAGATCGATCGCCGCGTGCGCTATCTGCGTAAATGCCTCGCCGAGCTGAAAATTGTTGATTATGCGCCGCAGCAGGAGGGCAAAGTGTTCTTCGGTGCCTGGGTGGAAGTGGAGAATGAGCAGGGCGACGTGAAGCGTTTTCGCATCGTCGGACCGGACGAGATCTATGGCGATACGGTGAAAGAGTACATCTCCATCGACTCGCCGATGGCGCGCGCGCTGATCAAAAAAGAGGTGGATGATGAGGTGACAGTAAACACGCCGGAAGGACAGAAGGTGTGGTTTGTGAACCGCATTGAGTACGTCACGGAAAGTGAGGAAAAAAGAGGCGGAGAGTAATGGCCTGGTGAAACAAGCCGGGGCGCAACTTATTCTCCGCTGGCGAAAGGGCTGGCAGTATAAGAGGGGGAAGCGCCGCAGCCTTGCCGCGCCAGATAAGCGTTATTTGCCCGGCGTAGTCGCCGTGGTCGTTGAGGTGCTGCTGCCGCCGTGATCGCCGCCGCCCATGGTGGCCAGCGCGACGCCGAGCAGGGCACCCACCGCACCGATGCCGATAGCATCTGAATTACCTTTGGCCGTGGTCGACGCCTGTGCGCCGGCGGCTTCGCCCGCTGGCGTAGCGGCCTGAACCTGTGTGAGGCTGGTGAGTACCAGAGCGCTCAGCAGAACAACGGTTTTTTTCATCTTTCTTCTCCACATGAACTCAGTAAGCAGGTACCGATGCAGTGTCGGAGATCATTTGCGCAGAGGAAAGGGGAGTTTACTGACTGATTTAAATCACTTTATTTAACGCTGGCCTTATTTTGCGCGCGCACTGGCACTGTTCCGAGCGCGGATACGCAGTCAGCGGCGAAAACGCGATATTTTATGCTGCTGAGCGCGGCCGCTGGCTTATCCTGCAGGCGAAACTTAAGCCAAATGGCGCGCCCCGCCTGACGGCGGAAGCGGGACGGCCCGGCTGGACCACTCGCCGGCAGAAAACGGCGCTGATTTTCAGACAAGCGCTAAACGGCGTCAAAATCAGTCAGAAAAGCGCGAGCGAAGCCGCAGTTCGCGGTTAAAATTAAAGATAAGCTGCTGTTTAATATGCTTTGTAACAATTTCGGCTAGAATATAAACCATTAATGACTGTCACAGACGGGCATCTTTTTTACACAATATCGGCTCAGGCAATGGCGCCTTTGGGAGTTGAACATGCAAGAGAACTACAAAATTCTGGTCGTCGATGATGATATGCGTCTGCGCGCACTGCTCGAACGTTATCTCACCGAACAGGGCTTTCAGGTGCGCAGCGTCGCCAACGCCGAGCAGATGGATCGTCTGCTGACCCGCGAATCATTCCATTTAATGGTGCTGGATTTAATGCTGCCGGGCGAAGATGGCCTGTCAATTTGCCGTCGTCTGCGTAGCCAGAGTAACCCGATGCCGATCATTATGGTCACCGCGAAAGGTGAAGAGGTCGATCGTATCGTGGGGCTGGAAATCGGCGCCGATGACTACATTCCAAAACCGTTCAACCCGCGTGAGCTGCTGGCGCGAATTCGTGCTGTGCTGCGTCGTCAGGCCAATGAGCTGCCGGGCGCGCCGTCGCAGGAAGAAGCCGTCATCGCCTTCGGTAAGTTCAAACTGAACCTCGGCACGCGTGAAATGTTCCGTGAAGATGAGCCGATGCCGCTGACCAGCGGAGAGTTCGCCGTGCTGAAAGCGCTGGTGAGCCATCCGCGTGAGCCGCTGTCGCGCGATAAGTTGATGAACCTGGCGCGCGGGCGTGAGTACAGTGCGATGGAGCGTTCTATCGACGTGCAGATCTCTCGTCTGCGCCGCATGGTCGAAGAAGATCCGGCGCATCCGCGCTACATCCAGACCGTCTGGGGCCTTGGCTACGTATTCGTTCCGGACGGCAGTAAAGCATGAGGCGATTGCGCTTCTCACCCCGCAGTTCGTTTGCCCGCACCCTGTTGTTGATCGTTACCTTGCTGTTCGTCAGCCTGGTAACGACCTACCTGGTGGTGCTCAATTTCGCCATTCTTCCCAGCCTGCAGCAGTTCAACAAAGTCCTCGCCTACGAAGTGCGTATGCTGATGACCGATCGGCTGCAGCTGGAGGATGGTACGCAGCTGGAAGTGCCGCCGGCCTTCCGGCGCGAAATTTATCGTGAGCTGGGCATCTCGTTGTACACCAACGCGGCGGCGGAAGAGAGCGGGCTGCGCTGGGCGCAGCATTATGAATTCCTCAGTGAACAGATGGCGCAGCAGCTGGGCGGGCCGACCGACGTGCGGGTTGAGGTTAACAAAAACTCGCCGGTGGTCTGGCTGAAAACCTGGCTGTCGCCGGATATCTGGGTGCGCGTACCGCTGACCGAAATCCATCAGGGCGACTTCTCGCCGCTGTTCCGCTATACCCTGGCGATTATGCTGCTGGCGATTGGCGGCGCCTGGCTGTTTATCCGAATACAAAACCGACCCTTAGTCGATCTTGAACACGCTGCGTTGCAGGTGGGGAAAGGCATTATTCCGCCACCGCTGCGCGAATACGGTGCCTCGGAAGTGCGTTCGGTGACGCGCGCTTTCAACCAGATGGCGGCGGGCGTGAAGCAGCTGGCCGATGACCGTACGCTGCTGATGGCCGGCGTCAGCCATGATTTACGCACGCCGCTGACGCGCATCCGTCTCGCCACCGAGATGATGGGCGAGGAAGATGGCTACCTGGCCGAGTCGATCAACAAAGATATCGAAGAGTGCAACGCCATCATTGAGCAGTTCATCGATTACCTGCGCACCGGACAGGAGATGCAAACCGAGCGTGCCGATCTGAATAGCGTGCTGGGCGAAGTGGTGGCGGCGGAGAGCGGCTACGAGCGCGAGATTGAGAATGCGGTGATGGACGCGGAGCTGATGCTGGATATTAACCCGCTGTCGATTAAACGCGCGGTGGCGAATCTGGTGGTTAACGCGGCGCGTTACGGTAACGGCTGGATCAAGGTCAGCAGCGGTCAGGAATTGAATCGCGCGTGGTTCCAGGTGGAGGATGATGGTCCGGGCATTAAGCCGGATCAGTTACAGCATCTGTTCCAGCCGTTTGTGCGTGGCGACAGCGCGCGCAGCACCAGCGGCACCGGTCTGGGCCTGGCGATTGTGCAGCGTATTATCGATGCGCATGACGGATCGCTGGAGATTGGCGACAGCGAACGCGGCGGATTACGTATCCGCGCGTGGTTACCGATCCCGGAAAACAGCGCCACGACGGCAGTAAGCAGTAACGTTAGTTAAATTTCCGCACCAACCGTAGCGGCGCAATCTATTGCGCATCCATCAGCGATATTACCGCTGCAGGCATACGCGATAAATCGCGCCGCGACGAAATGTGCCATCGCTAAGCCGCCGTTGTGGCGGCTAGGCTACTTCACAGCTGCGGGCCGGCCTGCACCAGCGCCTTACCGGCATCGTTATCGGTGTACTTCTCGAAATTGGTGATAAAGCGCTGCGCCAGCGCTTCGGCAGCCTGCTGCCAGGCGGCGGCGTCAGGCCAGCTGCGGCGCGGATCGAGAATGGCATCGTCCACCTGTGCCAGCGTGGTGGGCACCTGCAGATTAAACACCGGCAGCGTCACGGTCTCCGCTTCATCCAGCTCACCGGCCAGAATCGCGTTGATGATAGCGCGCGTGTCTTTCAGCGAAATGCGCTTGCCGCTGCCGTTCCAGCCGGTATTCACCAGATAGGCCTGCGCGCCGGACGCCTGCATACGTTTCACCAGCACATCCGAGTACTGCGTTGGATGCAGCGTCAGGAACGCCGCGCCAAAACAGGCGGAGAAGGTTGGGGTGGGCTGCGTCACACCGCGCTCGGTGCCAGCCAGCTTGGCGGTAAAGCCGGACAGGAAGTGGTACTGGGTTTGCTCCGGCGTCAGACGCGAAACCGGTGGCAGTACGCCAAACGCGTCGGCGGTCAGGAAGATGACCTTCTTCGCGTGGCCGGCTTTCGATACCGGCTGCACGATGTTTTCGATGTGCTCGATCGGGTATGACACGCGGGTGTTTTCCGTCTTGCTGGCGTCGGCGTAATCGACCGTGCCGTCGGCGCGCACCACCACGTTCTCCAGCAGCGCATCACGGCGAATCGCGCGGTAAATCTCCGGCTCGGCCTGCTCTGACAGATTGATGGTTTTGGCGTAGCAGCCGCCTTCGAAGTTAAAGACGCCGTCGTCGTCCCAGCCGTGCTCATCGTCGCCGATCAGCTGACGATCCGGATCGGTAGAGAGGGTGGTTTTACCGGTACCGGACAGGCCAAAGAACACCGCCACGTCGCCCGCTTTGCCGACGTTGGCCGAGCAGTGCATCGAGGCGATACCCTTCAGCGGCAACAGATAGTTCATGATGGCGAACAGGCCTTTTTTCATCTCGCCGCCGTACCAGGTACCGCCGATCAGCTGCATGCGTTCGGTCAGGTTAAAGGCGACAAAATTCTCGGAATGCAGCCCCTGCGCCTGCCAGTCCGGATTGGTGCACTGCGCCGCGTTCATCACCACGAAATCCGGCGTAAACTCAGCCAGTTCGGCTTCAGTCGGACGGATAAACATGTTTTTGACGAAATGCGCCTGCCACGCCACTTCCATCACGAAACGCACGCTGAGGCGGGTGTCCGGGTTGGCGCCGCAGAAGGCGTCAATCACAAACAGACGCTTGCCGGAAAGCTGTTGCGTGCAGCGATCTTTCAGCGCCTGCCAGGTTTCCTGTGACAGCGGCTGGTTGTCGTTCTTGCCGTTGCCAACATCATTCCACCACAGCGTGTCACGCGTGGTGTCATCCCGCACGATGTATTTATCTTTCGGCGAACGTCCGGTGAAGATGCCGGTATCCACGGCAATGGCACCGCTCTGCGTCAGGGTGCCGCGCGCGTAACCTTCCAGCTCCGGGCGGGTTTCTTCCTGAAATAACGTGGCGTAATCAGGGTTGTACACCACCTCGGTGGTGCCGCTAATTCCGAGCGTTTCGAGGTCTTGCGATGTCAGGCCGTTAACGCGCATGTGACTGCTCCTTAAATCGGTACTTCATGGCATTTTTTATGAGGGTTTCTGCGTCCTGCTGCGCATAGCCGCACAGGGCAGATCGCGCGCAGTGTACACGTCTGAGCGAGGTGGAAAAGTGAAGAGAGTTAAAAATGCGAGCTGGAACGTGACAAGTAGAGAAATCTGCCACTTATGAAACTAAAGTTAGCGTAAATTAGTTAATTTCCGTGAAAAATCATAGCGCTACGCCGGCGGAAAATACGGGCGGCGTCACCGCCCGTTTGCTGATTAATGCAGTTGATCGCTATTGCCGGAGGGAGCGTTACGAATAGCAGCAATATCCACTGCGTCGTACACGTAGTGTGTGCCGCAGTAGTCGCAGTGCATATCGATTTTGCCGTCTTCGACCAGAATCTCATCCACTTCCTCTGGCGGCAGCGTTTTCAGCACTTCACCGCAGCGTTCGCGCGAGCAGGTGCATTTAAAGCTGACCGGCGCTGGATCGTAAACCGTGGCTTCTTCCTGATGATAGAGACGCCACAGTACGTCAGTAGCGGGCAGCTCAATCAGCTCTTCGCTCTTCACGGTTTCGGTTAACGTGGCCAGATGGTTAAAGTCATCCAGGTTGGGCTCCTGCGCGGGCAGCACCTGCAGCAGAATACCGGCTGCGCCTTTCTCGCTGGTGCGAATGAACAGGCGGGTTGGCAGCTGCTCGGAACGCATGAAGTAATCTTCCAGACAGCCCGCCAGCGTATCGGCTTCCAGGCCGACCACGCCCTGATAGCGCTCGCCTTTCTCAGGCGAAATGGTGATCACCAGATAGCCGTTACCCACCATCTGCTTCAGGCTGCTGCCGGCGGCAATCTCCGCATCCTCTTTCAGCCGCGCCACGCCGCGCAGCTCCTGGCGGTTATTCCCGTTGATCACCGCCATGCTCAGCGGGCCATCGCCCTGCAGCTGCACGGTGATGTCGCCGTCAAATTTCAGCGTAGCGGTGAGCAGGCTGGTGGCGACCAGCAGTTCGCCCAGCAGGGTTTTGACCGGCTCGGCGTAGTCGTGGTTCTGCACGATGTCGCGCCAGGTTTGAGATGCGTTGACCAGCTCGCCGCGCACGGCGACGTTTTCAAAAAGGTAACGATGCAGTTGATCTTGAACAGACATAAGGTTTCTCTCGTGGGGGCGCGAGTTATTCATCGCCCGACAATTTAAATTTCAGCAGATCGCGGCGCTCTTTTTTATCCGGGCGGCGATCGGGATGCGGCATGGTCAGGGCATTCATTTTGCGCGCCAGCGCGTTCTTTTCGCGCTTTTCGATGCTGGCGGCCGTCTCCGCGTACATCTGCTGCGCTTCGCTGGCCGGACGCCGCTGGTCGCCGATGGCGGTAATGATTACCGTGCGCTCATCGTTGCCCTGACGCAGCGTCAGCTCGGCCTGCAGTTCGACCACTTTGCCCGGTTTGCTGCGCTGGCCGTTGTAATGCACTTTGCCGCCTTCAATCATGTCGCGAGCCAGCGCGCGGGTTTTATAGAAGCGCGCGGCCCACAGCCATTTATCAAGGCGGACGCCTTCACTGGTTTTCTCTTTCATTGCGGCTCCTGCTGTTACGCTGCGTCGCGCCGTGTGGCGATCGGTCGCACACGGTCGCATGACGCCGGAAAGATGGATCGGGCCGGTGCCGGATACCCAAAGGTATGGGTACAACGTGATAAATCAAGGGCGAGGTGCCGTTGCGGGCTGCCGATCCATCGCCAATCCCTTAAGCGTAATCGGCATTTTGTTTTCCGCCCTGAAAAACAGGGCGACAGGGTAGCACAGAAGGCGGAGGGTCAGAACAGCGAGCGCACGCTCTGCATAGTGCTGAGGTTGTGGTTAAAGCACTTGTCGTAATACTGCTGAATCTGCGCCATACGCAGGCGGTTGCGGTGGATGCGGCGCAGCGCCAGCAGGCCGTTGCTGACGGCGCTGACAATCAGCACCAGCATCAGCAGCGCGGTGCCGAGATAGCGCCACTGCGCCATGGCGTCGGGCTCGTTGTGCAGGGCGATATGGCGCGTGCCGTTGGCATCGGTGGTAATGCTGGTAATGATACCGCTGGCGGCAAACGGTGTGTGCAGCAGCATGCCGGACAGGCGCTGCAGTTCGTGCCACTGTGAAGGAGCGTCGAGATCGAACAGCGCCACCGACGGCTGCGGCTGGTTCACCATCTGCCGGCCTTCATCGCTAATGATCAGGAATCCGCCCGGCGGCGGGCTGTTAAGGGTTTCCGCCGCGCGACGCGTCTCCCGCGAGAAGAAGGTCGAGGTGGCGGTGTTCACCAGATTCTCCAGCGCTTCGGCGCTAACCGGACGCAGCAGCACGTTCATGCCGTTGAGCTTGCCGGAATCCGCACGGTGAATCAGCGTATCCCAGTCTTTGGCGTTACCGAGGTTAACCAGCGCATTTTTCAGGCGCACGCAGTCCTGCTGCTGGCTGCACAGCTGCTGGGTTTTCAACACCAGATCGGAGAAATCATCCAGCAGGATCATGCCTGATTTCTGGATCGCCGACGCCAGCTGCGGGTTAAGTTTCGGGTCGGTGTTGGTTTCCGGATGCAGCTGCTGCGTGGTGGTCTCCAGCAGCGCGGCGGCTTTGTCGATGATGTCGGACTGCGGCAGCGGCAGCGGCGCAGCGTTGTTCCAGTAAATCGCCGAGCAGTCGAACGGCATGTAGCCGTAGCTGCGGTTGCTCTGGTAATTGCCCGGAACCGAGCACATGCCGGTGCCGTTCACTTTCAGGCTATCGCCAATGTGCAGCGGCAGGGCAGTGAGTTTATCGACGCTGTTCACTTCCACACTTTCGGTGCCTTTCAGCCAGGCGAGGCTGAGTTTGATCGGCATGCTGAGCGGAATCCAGCTCACCAGCATCACCAGCACCAGCAGCGAACCGCACGCCAGCACCAGGTTTTTACGCCAGCGCTGTACCGGGAAGTTGCGGACTTCATCCTGCAGCGACAGGAAGCGCCCCTGGCGTACCACCTGACGATTCAGGTAGATATCCACATCCGTCACCTGGCCCAGGTCGTGCGCCACATAAGGCTGCCAGTGTGCCGGATAGATTAAGTCGATGATGCCGAGCGAAATGTTGCTCTGCTCCTGATTGGATTCACCAAACAGGCCCCAGCGCTTCGGTGCGCCGCGCAGACAGTGCACATCGCGCAGCCCTTTTTCACCGGGGAATCGGTACATAAACCACAGGCTGACAGCGACGATCGCGCCGGCGGGCAGCGCAATCCACAGCATCAGGCTGCCGGGCAGCACCAGGCTGAGGAAAAACAGCAGGAAGGCGCAGCAAATGGCGCTTGCTTCACGCGTGCCGTCGGCGCGCGACAGCTGATACTCTTCCGGCGACTCTTTGCGCACCTGCAGCAGCTCGACGTTTTCGCTCTCCTCTTTACGAATCGAAGCGTTGGTCGACATCGGCCGCACCAGCGGCGGCAGCGCCGGTTGTTCCACCGCATAGTTCACCAGCGAGTGGCCGTTGAGCGAGATCACCAGCGGCAGGGTCTGGGTGCGGATCAGCTCGACGTAGTTTTCTTCAGCGATGTACTGCTCCCACAGCGGCGGCAGATGCACCTCGACTTCATCCAGGTAGTAGCGCCATTTGTGGGGATCGTCAGTGGAGAGGCCGTAACGGGTGATGGAGCGGGTAACGGGATAAACATTATTGCTCTGTGCGGTCAGCGCCAGCGCTTCGGGTTCCCGTGACGATCGGGTCGATCGCCCGCTGCTGTGCTGACGCGCTTTACCCAGCGACGCAATATACTTCTCAACGGCAGCGCGTTCTTCATCGGTGAGTTTACGGCAGGGCGGACTGATAAACGGCAGTGGTTTCGCCAACGGCGGACGATGCCGCATAGCGTACCAGTAGCCGATTCCGGCCACTAACGAACAGGCCAGCATGACAGCCAGAATGACGATAAGAGTGCTCATGCTTTGCTCAATCCAGCCAAAAAACTGCCGTCACGTTTACGATGTGCTCCCGGTAAAACCTGCAATACGAGTCAATTTTGGCGAGCAGAAGTCATTCTGACAAGAGGCAAATGAAACAAAATACCGCGCAAAATCATTGTATTATAAATTTGTTAGATTATTCCTTAACGGGATGGTACTCACAAGCCCCTCAATTAAACATCGGTATTATCCGAATTTGCTGCTACCCCGTTGACTTATTGTGAAAATCTTACTGTGCAGATAACAAGAAGTTGTTAGCGGCAGCGGACAAATGTATGTCACCATGATTGACCCGCGCTGCGTGTCGCACAATGCCGCGGGCTTCGGTATGCTGACGTCATCGCGTTTCACAAGGCTGTGCTAAGTTTGAGGCTGATATGACCACTCCCCTGAAAAAACCTGACATCCTCAACGTGGAAGCGGTGGCCCGCTCCCGCCTGTTTACCATCGAAGCGGTTGATCTCGCCTTCAGCAACGGTGCGCGTCGCGTCTATGAGCGCATGAAGCCCTCCGATCGTGAAGCGGTGATGATTGTGCCGATCATTGGCGATGACGTGATCCTGATCCAGGAGTACGCCGTCGGACTGGAAACCTATGAGCTGGGCTTCCCGAAAGGTTTAATCGATCCGGGTGAAAGCGTTTTTGAAGCCGCCAACCGTGAGCTGAAAGAAGAAGTGGGCTTTGGCGCGCACCAGCTGGACGCGCTGGGCAAACTCACCATGGCGCCATCCTATTTCTCCAGCAAGATGAATATCGTGGTAGCTGAAGGGTTGTACGAAGAGAAGCTGGAAGGGGATGAGCCGGAGCCGCTGATTGTACGCCGCTGGCCGCTCAGCAATCTGCTGGCGCTGCTGGAAGAGCCGGATTTTCGCGAGGCGCGTAACGTCAGCGCGCTTTTTATGGTGCGTGAGTGGCTGGTGAAGCAGGGGCGGTTGAGTTATTGAGGACACCTGGCGGCGCAATAAAAGGCGCGGACAGTCGCACGGGGCAAAAACAATAAGCCGGGGATTTCCCCCGGCTTTTTTGATCAAAACAGTTCGTGGCTTTCACCGTTGTCCATGATGGTGGTGCCCACATCATGCACCGAATACTCGGTCGGCTGGGTGCCGTTGATGAAGTACTCCTGACGGGTGTTGCCGCCACCGTTGGCCAGCTTGCCGGTGCTGCGGTCAATGGTCACCGTCACCACGCCGTCCGGCGGTGTCAGCGGCTGCACCGGCACACCATCCAGCGCCACTTTCATGTAATCATCCCATGCCGGCTGCGCACTCTTCGCGCCGCCTTCGTAGCCGGAGATCTGATCCGGAATCGCACCCGATACCGTGGTGCGCCCCAGCGCGCGCGAATCATCGAAGCCAATCCACACCGACGTCACCACGCCCGGACCATAACCGGAGAACCAGGCGTCTTTGGAACTGTTGGTGGTACCGGTTTTGCCGCCGATATCGTTACGCTTCAGATCGCGACCGGCACGCCAGCCGGTTCCCATCCAGCCCGGTTCACCGAAGATGTTGGAGTTCAGCGCGCTCTTAATCAGGAACGCCAGCGGCGTGTTGATCACGTGCGGCGCGTACTGCTGATCGCCGGCCGGCTGCGGCTGCGCCGGTACCTGTTCGAGCTCGGGCTGCGGCACGGTCTGATTCTGCTGCTGATTCGAGGTGGCGACGTTTTCCACGCTCTCTTCATTCAGCGCCACCGACTTTTTGGTGTCGCCATAGATCACCGGCAGATTGCACTGCGGGCAGGCGATCTTCGGCTGCGCCTGGAAAATCACGCCGCCCTGTTCGTTCTCGATCTTGGCGATGAAGTAAGGATCGACCAGGAAGCCACCGTTAGCCATCACCGCATAGCCGCGCGCCACCTGCATTGGCGTGAAGGATGCGGCGCCCAGTGCCAGCGACTCGGTATGGATAATGTTCTGCGCCGGGAAGCCAAAGCGCTGCAGATACTCAGCGGCGTAATCAACGCCCATAGCACGCATCGCGCGCACCATCACCACGTTTTTCGACTCACCCAGCCCCTGGCGTAAACGAATCGGACCCGCATAAGTCGGCGGCGAGTTCTTGGGTCGCCAGTCTGCGCCGGCGCCGGCATCCCAGCGTGAAATCGGCACGTCGTTGAGGATGGAGGCCAGCGTCAGGCCGCGGTCCATGGCGGCGGTATACAGGAACGGCTTGATGTTCGAGCCGACCTGACGCAGCGCCTGGGTGGCACGGTTGAACATACTCTGGTTGAAGTCAAAACCACCGACCAGCGCGCGTACCGCACCGTCTTCCGGATTAAGCGACACCAGCGCCGAGTTCACCAGCGGCACCTGTCCCAGCCACCATGCATCCCCGACTTTACGTACCCAAATCTGCTGGCCAGCCTGCAGCACCTGAGTGACGCTGCGCGGCGTCGGGCCCTGCAGGGTGTCGGATTTATACGGACGCGCCCAGCGCACGCCGGCTAAAGTCAGCGAAACGCTGCTGCCATCTTTCAGCATGGCGGTGGCTTCGTCGGCGCTGGCGCTGGTGACCACGGCGGCATTCAGCGGACCGTAGACCGGCAGATTTTTCAGCGTATTGACGATGCGGGTGTGATCCCAGCTGGCTTCACCCACTTTCCACAGCACGTTGGTCGGGCCGCGGTAGCCGTGACGCATATCGTAGGCCATCACGTTGTTGCGCACCGCCTGCTGTGCGGCTTCCTGCAGATGGCGGGTCACGGTGGTATACACCTTGTAGCCATCGTCATAGGCGCTGTCGCCGTAGCGTTTCACCATCTCCTGACGCACTAACTCGGTGAGATACGGTGCAGAAAAGGCAATTTCCGGGCCGTGATAGCTGGCGGTCAGCGGCGTGTTGCGCGCGTCGTTATACTGCTGCTGCGTGATGTAGTTCTGATCCAGCATGCGAGCCAGCACCACATTACGGCGCGCCAGCGCACGGGCGTGTGAATAGAGCGGGTTAAAGGTCGACGGCGCTTTCGGCAGGCCGGCGATCATCGCCATCTCACTCAGCGACAGCTGATCGACCGGTTTACCGAAGTAAACCTGCGCCGCCGCACCGACGCCGTAAGCGCGATAGCCGAGATAGATTTTATTCAGATACAGCTCAAGGATTTCATCCTTACTCAGCAACTGCTCGATGCGAATCGCCAGGAAGGCTTCCTTGATTTTACGCATCAGCGTGCGTTCAGGGCTGAGGAAGAAGTTACGCGCCAGCTGCTGCGTAATGGTACTGGCGCCCTGCGAGGCGTGGCCGGAGACCAGCGCGATGCTGGCGGCGCGGAAAATCCCCACCGGATCGACGCCGTGATGCTCATAAAAGCGGCTGTCTTCGGTGGCGATAAACGCTTTGATTAGCTCAGGCGGCATCTGTTGCAGGGTGAGCGGGATACGGCGCTTTTCACCGTACTGGGCGATCAGCTCGCCATCCGCGCTGTAAACCTGCATCGGGGTTTGCAGGCGCACATCTTTCAATGTGTTCACATCAGGCAGCTGCGGCTCTATGTATTTGTACAAACCATAAACCGTGCCGGCTCCCAGCAAAATGCAACACACTGCAAGGATCAATAAATACTTTACGAACTTCACCTGAGAATTCCCATCTGTTGGCGTTTGGGCAGTTTATAAACAATCGCGCGGTAGTATAAAGGCAAGCCTGACGCTTTGATATACCCGTCATTCTTCATGCAATGCGGGTAATCATCCTTTTTCCTGTAACGATAAGGAGATCGCGCGCATGGCTTTTCAGCGCTGGCAAATTGGACTGGACATCCAGAACGGGCAACTCTGCGCCCTTGGCATTGAACGACGCCGTCACGGATGGCAGCTGCGACACTGGTGGCAGCAGCCGCTGCCGCACGATACGTTACGCAACGGCGTGTTGCAAACCTCGCCAGTGTTACAGGAGATGTTGGTGCGCTGGCAGCGTCATTTACCCAGGCGCTACTCACTGCGCGTTGGCCTGCCGCCGCAGCTGGTGCTGCAGCGCACGCTGCCGTTGCCGCAAACCTCACTGCGCGAGCCGGCGCTCAGCCGCTACGTTAACGCGTCCGCATCGCGTCTGTTCCCGGTCGAAGCCGCCTCGCTGTCGCTGGATTACCGGCTGGGCGGCAGCGCCAGCCAGCTGCACGTCACCGCCGCGCGCCGCGACGTCATCGCCCAGTGGCTGGCGCCGCTGGAGCAGGCCGGACTGCGCCCCGACGTGTTTGAGCTGAGCAGTCTCGCGCTGACGCAGATCGCTATGCGCGTTCCGCTGCGCCCGCATCAGCTGCTGATCCATCCGCTCTGCGACCACTGGCTGTGGACGCTGGCCGGCGAAAATAGCGCCTGCGGCGCGGCAACCGAACCCCTGACGCTCGCCCATCTGCGTGACACCTTTCCCCAGGCACAAACGGTGTTCTGCACCTCACCGCAGGCGTTGCCGGAGGCGGAAGTGCAGCGCTGCAAACCACTGGCGCTGCTGCACTATCTGCAACCGCCACTACCGGCAGAGGCGGGCGCGCTGGCGATTGCGCTAGGCCTGGCGCTGCGTCCGGAGGATTACTGATGCTGGCGGTCAATTTGCTCCCGTGGCGGGCACAGCAGTTGCTGCTACGCCGCCAGCACAGTGTGGCGTTGCTGGTTGTCGTGCTGCTGGTAACGCTGTTACTCACGCTGCTGCTGTGGTGGCGCGCTGAACAGCGGCTCCAGCATGCAGTCCGGCAGCACACCGATATGACCATTCAGCTCCAGCAGATACAGCAGCGGCTGGCGCAACAGCAAACGCTGATGGCGCAGCGGGATGATCTGTTACGCAGGCAGCAGGCGCAGCAACTGCGGCTGCAGCAGCATCAACGCTGGCAGCAGTTCTGGCAGCAACTGCCCGCGCTGATGCCGGAGACGCTGTGGCTGAGTCGCGTGGAGCGGCGACAGGGGCAACTGGTGCTGGACGGTCTGGCGCAGAGCCTGGCTGATGTCAGTGCGTTCCGCCATCAGCTGCAGACGCAGCCGCTGTTTGCGGCGGTGAAGCAGGGCAGCGTACAGCGTCAGGCGCAGGGGGATTACCGCTTCGCGCTGCGCGCCCGGCTGCAGGAGGCGACCGATGAATGAACTCATCCAGCGCTGGCTGCAGCTGGCACTGACGTGGCGAATAGCCAGCCTGCAACTGCTGGCGCTGCTGCTACTCGGGCTGGCTTGGCTACTGCTGCTGCGTCCGCAACAGCAGCAGTTCAGCACGCTGCAACAGCAGCTGTCACAACTGGCGCAGCAGCACCAGCAACGTCAGCAGCAGCTGGACGCGCGACCGGCCATCGAACAGCTTCAGGCGGAGATCGCAACGCTGCAGCCAGCCGCAACGGCGGCGTCCGTATCGTTAGAGCAACTGGTGGCGGCGCGCGGCAATCTGCTCGAGGCCTGGCATCCGGACAGCCAGCCACAGCAGCTGGCGCTGCGCCTGAGCTGGCCGCAGTTTCTGCCGCTGTTCAGCGGGCTGGCTGCGACGGCGTTAGCGGTGCCACAGCGTTTTCAGCTGCAAGCGGAGCAGGGCGTGTTACACAGCGAGTTCTGGCTGGAGAGTGACGATGCGGAGTAGCGCACTGGTGTTACTGCTGTGCAGCAGCTGGGCGCTGGCGCGCGATCCGTTCCAGCCGCTGGCTGCCAGCCAGTGTCAGGCGCCTGCTGCTGTGCCGCACGGCTGGCGATTACAGGGCATCATTGGTCGCGCGCCGCACTTTGTGGCCTGGCTGGTTTCACCGCAGGGCAAACGTCAGCGGCTGAGTGCACCGGCTGCTTTTCCGGTGGCACCGTGGCAGGTAACCCAGCTCAGTGCACATACGCTGGTACTGAGCGCCACGCAAAGCTGTCCGCCGCAGCACATCACATGGGTAATAAAAGGAGGATTTTATGAAAAGGATGACGCTGCTGCTGTGGCTGGCGCTGAGCAGTCCGCTGCACGCCGCTGATCAGCCCCTGAGCCTGGTATTTGATGATGCGCCGGTCGAGCGCATTCTGCAGGCGCTGGCTGACTATCAGCAAACCAACCTGTTGATCGCGCCGGGCGTGGAGGGGCGGCTGTCGCTGCGACTCGATAACGTCGGCTGGGAGCGTGCGCTGGCGCTGGTCACGCGGCTGGCGAAACTCACGGTGATCCAGGAGGAGGGCGTGCTGCTGGTCTATCCGGAGAGCTGGCAGCAGCGACAGGCACAGCAGGCACAGGCGGAGCGTGAAGAGAAGCAGCTGCAGGCGCCGCTTGAGCAGCGCACCGTCACGCTGCACTACGCCAGCGCCAGCGATGTCTACCGCAGCCTGCAGGCGGAACGCTCGCTGATGACGCCGCGCGGCAGCGTGACGGTGGATAGCCGTACCAACAGCCTGTTGCTGCGGGACAGCGCGCAGGCGCTGCGCGACACCGAGCGCTGGCTGCAGGCGCTGGATCTGCCGCTGGAGCAGGTGGAGCTGTCAGCGCACATTGTCACCATCAATGAAGAGCATCTGCGCGAGCTCGGCGTCAGCTGGAGCACCGCACCCGGCGATGTCGTCACCGGGGCGCTGCGCAATCCGCAGCTGCTGGTGCCGCTGGCGGTGAGCAATCCGGCGATACGCGCCGGCGTCACGCTCGGACCGATGAACGGCGAACTGCTTAATCTGGAGCTGAGTGCGCTGGAGCAGGAGAACCAGATCGAAATCATCGCCAGCCCGCGACTGTTTACCTCACACCAGCAGACCGCCACCATCAAGCAGGGCACCGAAATCCCCTATGAGGTGAAATCCGGTAACAGCGGTGCGACGGCGATTGAGTTCAAAGAGGCGGTGCTGGGCATGGAGGTGACGCCAGTAGTATTGGGCAACGGGCGTATTCAGCTCACGCTGCGGCTGAGCCAGAACATGCCGGGTCGCAGCCTGACGATGGGGGAAAGTCAGGTGCTGAGCATCGATAAGCAGGAAATCGCCACTCAGGTGACGCTGCGCGACGGTGAAACGCTGGCGCTGGGCGGTATTTTCCAGCAGCAGCGCACCCAGGGCGAAAAGCGCGTGCCGTGGCTGGGCGAGGTGCCGCTGTTCGGCAGTCTGTTTCGTCAGCAGACCGACGAGCGCAAAAAACGTGAGCTGGTGATCTTCATCACGCCGCGACTGGTCAGGGAAGCAGCGCTTACCGCCGGATAAAGCGGAAAATTCGCTCCATATGACCAACTGCGTTGACGCAGGGCAGGAATTAGCATACAAGGTTTAGCGATTTTAAAACGGTGTAACGGAACGCGGCAGGATAACCTTCCGGCGGGTGTCAGTGACAAGCGATACTGACATCGAAAGAAATATGCCCGAATTTTGGGTGGTACAGGACGTCAGCAACGGCACCTATTCCACAGTTTACGCAGGTAAGCTGTCGGGAGCGACAGGCCCAGCCAGCGCACCTGTAGCGCGCACAAGGATGGCAAAAAAGGAAGAGCGTTACCGTCTCGCGAACCACAGACCGGTCCTGTTTGAAGGTCGCCGGGGGCAATTTATTCGGTTGCCAAACGGCCATGAGTGTTGAGATAATTTTCCGTCTGACTCTTGCTAACGCTCATGAGGTCTCAGTTCCTGTCCCGCCAGCAATGTGCTGAACGCGGGGTATCATCAACGAATTCTTAGTAATACCGACAAAATGGCAGAGAAACGCAATATCTTTCTGGTTGGGCCGATGGGTGCCGGCAAAAGCACTATTGGTCGTCAGTTAGCTCAGCAACTCAATATGGAATTTTTCGATTCCGATCAGGAAATTGAGCGACGTACCGGAGCGGATGTAGGCTGGGTATTTGATGTGGAAGGCGAAGCCGGTTTTCGCGATCGTGAAGAGAAAATCATCAACGAGCTGACCGAGAAACAGGGCATTGTCCTGGCGACCGGTGGCGGCTCCGTCAAATCCCGTGAAACCCGTAATCGTCTCTCCGCCCGCGGTGTGGTCGTCTACCTCGAAACCACCATCGAAAAGCAACTTGCCCGCACTCAGCGTGATAAAAAGCGTCCGCTGCTGCAGGTTGCCGAACCGCCGCGCGAAGTACTGGAAGCGCTGGCTGGCGAACGTAATCCGCTTTATGAAGAGATCGCTGACGTCACCATTCGCACTGACGATCAAAGTGCAAAAGTTGTCGCCAATCAGATCATCAACATGCTGGAAAAAAATTAATCCAGCACCCTGAGGGCTCAGCAATAGGTATCGGTCATCATGGAGAAGATCACTGTCTCACTGGGGGATCGCAGTTACCCCATCACCATCGCTGCCGGACTGTTTAACGATCCGGCTTCTTTTTGGCCGCTGAAAGCCGGCGACAATGCCATGCTGGTGACGAATCAGACGCTGGCACCGATCTATCTGGACAAACTCGCGACGCTGCTGAGCAACGCCGGGGTGAAAGTGGATCAGGTGATTCTGCCCGACGGTGAGCAGTACAAAACGCTGGCGGTGATGGACGAGGTTTTCACCGCGCTACTGCAGAAGCCGCACGGCCGTGACACTACGCTGATTGCGCTGGGCGGTGGCGTGATTGGCGATCTGACCGGTTTTGCTGCCGCCAGCTACCAGCGCGGCGTACGCTTTATTCAGGTGCCGACCACCTTGCTGTCGCAGGTTGACTCCTCGGTCGGGGGCAAAACTGCGGTGAACCATCCCCTCGGTAAAAACATGATCGGTGCTTTCTACCAGCCGGCTTCGGTGGTGGTCGATACCGACTGCCTCACCACGCTGCCGCCGCGCGAGCTGGCCTCCGGTCTGGCGGAAGTGATCAAATACGGCATCATTCTCGACGGTGAATTTTTCCAGTGGCTGGAGCAGAATCTTGATGCGCTGCTGGCGCTGGATAACACCGCCATGGCTTACTGCATTCGCCGCTGCTGCGAGCTGAAAGCCGACGTGGTGGCGGCCGACGAGCGTGAAACCGGCCTGCGTGCGCTGCTCAATCTCGGTCATACTTTTGGCCATGCGATTGAAGCGCATATGGGTTACGGCAACTGGTTGCACGGTGAAGCGGTTGCGGCGGGCATGGTAATGGCGGCGCGCACTGCTGAGCGTCTGGGTCAGTTCAGCGCTGCCGATACTGACCGCATTATTGCGCTGCTGCAGCGTGCTGGCCTGCCGGTTAACGGCCCGGCCAGCATGACGGCAGAAGCTTATCTGCCGCACATGATGCGCGATAAAAAAGTGCTCGGCGGCGAGCTGCGTCTGGTGCTGCCTCTCGCTATTGGCCGCTCCGAAGTGCGTGGCGGCGTGGCGCATGATATGGTGCTGGCTGCGATTAATGATTGCAAAGTATCTTGATTATCCCCGGACTACGTCGGGCTGCTGTCCGGCGGGGGAACAGTGAGCAGTGATGCGGCACGTGGGAAGCGTGCCGTTTTACGGAGGAGGCTAAATGGATGAGTTCAAACCGGAAGACGAGTTAAAACCTGACGCCAGTGACCGCCGTCCCACGCGGCCTCGCAAATCGTCTTCTGCGCCGAAAGCGAAAGTACCGGTTTCCCGTCAGCATATGATGATGGGCATCGGCATTCTGGTGCTGCTGATTCTGGTGCTGGGCATTGGCTCCGCGCTGACCGGCCCGGACGAGAAGAAACCGGCCAGCAACAGCGCCAGCACCGGTAGCGCGGCACCGGCTGGCGGCGGCAGTGAAAAGAATATCGACCTGTCAGGTTCGACCACTATGAGCGGCCAGCAGAATGCCACGCCGTCGGCTGAGGGCAGTGCGCCGCAGAATACCGCCGGTAACGCCGCACCCGCCGGCAGTGACGGTCAGTCCATCTCCATGCCGTCTGTCTCCTCCACGCCGACTCAGGCAGCACCGGTTGACACACCGGCCAACCAGCAGCGCGTAACGCTGCCGGGCGATCTCAATACCGCGCTGAACAATCAGCAGGGTTCCGTTGATGCCACGGCGCAGGGCGCACAGGGCAACAGTTCGCTGCCTACCGCACCGGCAACGGTCAGCGGCAGCGCCGGCAAAGCGGTCACGCCGCCGGCGGTACGCGCTGAGACGCCACCGCGCAGCCTCGGTGCCAGCAGCAGCCACAAAACCCCGGCTGCCAGCAAACCGGCTGCAGTGAAAGAGAACAAAACGCACACCACCACCGCGCACAACAGCGCACCGGCCAGCAGTGGCGGTGCCAGCAAGTCGCTGCCATCGGGCGGCAACTACACGCTGCAGCTGAGCGGTGCGTCGAAAGAAGCGAGCCTGAACGCCTGGGCGAAGAAACAGAATCTGAGCGGTTATCACGTGTATAAAACCACGCGTAACGGCCAGCCGTGGTACGTGCTGGTGAGCGGCGCTTATGCCACACCGGCCGAAGCCAAACGTGCAGTAGCTTCACTGCCGGCGGAAGTGCGTGCGGCGAACCCGTGGGTTAAACCGCTCAGCCAGGTGAAGAAAGAGAGCCAGTAAGTGATGTGGGGCCGCGTTGCTGCGGCCCCGTTCTAAGCGCAGATCTGCTGTCGGTTTCGCCACAGCCAATAATTAAGATGTAATAGCCACGACAGCATGAAGAAAAATCGCGCTTTCCTGAAATGGGCCGGAGGGAAATACCCGCTGCTTGACGATATCCGTCGTCATCTGCCACAAGGTGATTGTTTAATCGAACCTTTTGTCGGCGCCGGTTCCGTATTCCTCAACACCGATTATGACCGTTATCACCTGGCGGACATCAACGGTGATCTGATCAATCTCTACAATATCGTCAAAACGCGCACCGCCTCGTTTATTGAAGACGCGCGCCAGCTGTTCAGCGCCAGCGGCAATACGGCGGAAACCTATTACGCCCAGCGTACGGCGTTCAACGCCAGCACGGATACCTATCAGCGCGCCGTGCTGTTTCTTTATCTCAACCGCCACGGTTACAACGGCCTGTGCCGTTACAATCTGCGCGGTGAATTTAATGTGCCCTTTGGTCGCTATCGTAAGCCGTACTTCCCGGAAGCCGAACTGTTATGGTTCGCCGAGCGCGCGCAAAAAGCCACCTTTGTCTGTGAATCGTACGATGTTACTCTGGGCAACGCCCCTGCAGGCTCAGTGGTTTATTGCGATCCGCCGTACGCGCCGCTGTCGGCGACGGCTAATTTTACCGCTTACCACACCAACAGCTTTAGCCTGCGCGAGCAGCAGCATCTGGCGGAACTGGCCAGTAAGCTGGCGCAGGAGAGCCGCATCCCGGTACTGATTTCAAACCACGATACCCTGCTGACGCGCGAGTGGTATCAGCATGCGGATTTACACGTAGTTAAAGCCCGGCGTTCCATCAGCCGAAGCATAAGTGGTCGCACTCAGGTTGACGAACTGCTGGCGCTTTTCCGCTAGCCTGTTTCGTCCGCGACCAACGCATCACGCCAGCTCCGGCTGGCGCACAAAATTGGGAGATTCGGATGAAACAATTTTTACTGGCCCCATCAATCCTTGCCGCTGATTTTGCCCGCCTGGGCGAAGATACCGCTAAAGCGCTGGAAGCCGGTGGCGACGTGGTGCATTTCGATGTGATGGACAACCACTATGTTCCCAATCTGACCATGGGGCCAATGGTGCTGAAAGCGCTGCGCGATTACGGCATCACCGCGCCCATCGATGTGCATCTGATGGTCAAACCGGTCGATGCGCTGATCCCGGAATTCGCCAAAGCGGGTGCCAGCTTCATTACTTTCCATCCCGAAGCCAGCGAGCACGTTGACCGTACGCTGCAGCTGATCAAAGAGCACGGCTGTAAAGCCGGTCTGGTGTTCAATCCGGCAACGCCGCTCAGCTATCTCGATTACGTGATGGATAAGCTCGACATCATTCTGCTGATGTCGGTCAACCCAGGCTTCGGCGGCCAGTCCTTTATTCCGGGCACGCTGGATAAACTGCGCGAAGCGCGTCGTCGCATTGACCAGAGCGGTTACCAAATCCGTCTGGAAGTGGATGGCGGCGTGAAGATCGATAACATCGGTCAGATCGCGGCGGCCGGGGCTGATATGTTTGTTGCGGGCTCGGCGATCTTCGGTCATCCGGATTACAAGAAGGTGATCGATGAGATGCGCAGCGAACTGGAGAAAGTTAATGGCTCATTTCACTGATATCCGCGCGCTGGCGTTCGATCTCGATGGCACGCTGGTGCACAGCGCGCCAGGCCTGGCACAGGCGATCGATCTGGCGCTGGCCGATTTGCAGCTGCCGCCCGCAGGCGTTGAGCGCGTCTCAACCTGGATTGGCAACGGTGCGGACATCATGATGGCGCGGGCGCTCAGCTGGGCGCTGGGCCGTGAGCCGCACGCCGACGAGCAGCGCGACGCGCGTGCGCTGTTCGACAAACATTACGCCGCAACGGTGGAAGCCGGCAGTACGCTGTTTCCACAGGTGCAGGAGACGCTGGCTGCGCTGCATGCCAGCGGTCTGCCGCTGGCCATCGTCACCAACAAACCCACACCGTTTGTTGCTCCGCTGCTGCAATCGCTCGGCATTGCCGACTACTTTTCTTTGATCATCGGCGGCGACGATGTGGTGGTGAAAAAACCACATCCGGCGGCGATTTTCCTCGTTCTCGGCCGTTTCGGCGTGCTTCCAGGACAATTGCTGTTTGTCGGTGATTCGCGCAATGATATTCTCGCTGCCCAGGCGGCGGGCGTGCCAAACGTTGCGATGACCTTCGGCTACAACTACGGTGAGCCGATTGCCACCAGCCAGCCCGATTTAACTCTCGATACTTTTAGCGAACTTTTGCCCGTTCTCGGGCTGTGATTATCAGGACATAACATGAGCAAACCCATCGTTTTCAGCGGCGCCCAGCCTTCCGGTGAACTGACCATTGGCAACTACATGGGTGCGCTGCGTCAGTGGGTGCAGATGCAGGATGATTTCCACTGCATTTACTGCATCGTCGATCTGCACGCCATCACCGTTCGTCAGGACCCGGCCGCGCTGCGCAAAGCCACGCTGGATACGCTGGCGCTGTATCTTGCCTGCGGTATCGATCCGGAAAAAAGCACTATCTTCGTGCAGTCGCACGTACCGGAGCACGCCCAGCTGAGCTGGGTACTGAACTGCTACGCCTACTTCGGCGAACTGAGCCGCATGACGCAGTTCAAGGACAAATCGGCACGTTACGAAGAGAACATCAACGCCGGCCTGTTCGATTATCCGGTGCTGATGGCGGCCGATATTCTGCTGTATCAGACCAACCAGGTGCCGGTCGGCGAAGATCAGAAGCAGCATCTTGAGCTGAGCCGTGACATCGCCGCGCGCTTCAATGCGCTGTACGGCGACGTGTTCAAAATCCCTGAGCCGTTTATTCCGAAGTCCGGCGCACGCGTGATGTCGCTGCTGGAGCCGACGAAGAAGATGTCGAAGTCTGATGACAACCGCAACAACGTGATTGGTCTGCTGGAAGACACCAAATCGGTGGTGAAGAAGATCAAGCGCGCAGTGACTGACTCTGAAGAGCCGCCGGTAGTGCGTTACGACATCAAAGAGAAAGCGGGCGTGTCAAACCTGCTGGACATTCTGTCCGGCGTGACCGGTAAGCCGATTGCGCAGCTGGAGCAGGAGTTCGAAGGTAAAATGTATGGTCACCTGAAAGGTGCGGTGGCCGATGCTGTGTCTGAGATGCTGACTGAGCTGCAGGAGCGTTATCATCGTTTCCGCAATGACGAAGCGTTCCTCAACCAGGTGATGCGCGATGGCGCAGCGAAAGCCCGTGCGCATGCCCAGGAAACGCTGAAGAAAGTGTATGACGCCGTAGGCTTCGTGGCGCAGCCATAAGCCGGTTTGCCGGGGCGCAGCACAACGCGCCCCGCAGGCTTTACTTCACCCGATGCAGCGTCAGCTCTGCGCCATCCCAGAATAGCCGCGCATTGCCGTCGGCCAGCACGCTCAGTACCGCGCCCGGTGCCGGTCCCCACGCCTGATTGCCACAGTGCACGTTGAAGCCATAGCGAAAGCTGAAATCACGATCCTGTCCGGTGCCGTTGGCGGCGCTGAGGCGCGGTTTACCCTGGCAATTATCGGTCGCCGGATTGATGGCGCGTTCGGCAGTGCCGCGCGTCCAGCTGATCGCATTGGGTTTGAACGCCACGCGCGCGCCCATGAACTGCGGATCGTTTTTGATGTAAATCTGGCCGTTCTCCTTTTTCGGCGTCACGGCAACCACCTGCCATTCGCCCACGACCGTTGACCAGGTCACCGGGGCGGCACTCACCGCCGCGCTCAGCGGCATCAGCAGCGCCGCGGCCAGAGAAATAATGCGCATGGAAACTCCTTGTGATTGATTTGGCTGCTCAGTCTGGCGGCAAAGCGCAGCGCTGTACAGTATTTTACCGCATCAGAACCAGCGCAGCTGCGTGCGCAGGCTGACCACGCGGCCAACAATAATCAGTGCCGGACTGGCAAACTGCCGCGCCAGTGTTGCCAGCTCCTGCAGCGTGGCGCAGGCCACGCGCTGCTGCGGCGTGGTGCCGTGCTGCACGATAGCCACCGGCATCGCAGCGTCCATCCCGTGCTGTAACAGCTGCTGCTGGATCTCGGCCGCCTGGCTGAGGCCCATGTAAAACACCAGCGTCTGCTGTTCCGCCGCCAGTTTGCCCCAGTCGATTTCACCGTGCTGCTGCAGATGGCCGGTGACGAAGCGCACGCTCTGGGCATGGTCGCGGTGGGTGAGGGGAATACCGCTGTAGGCGGCACAGCCGGAGGCGGCGGTGATGCCCGGCACCACGCTGAACGGGATGTTATGCTGCGCCAGCACCTCCAGCTCTTCGCCGCCGCGGCCAAAAATAAAGGGATCGCCGCCTTTGAGGCGCACCACACGCTTGCCGCGCTGCGCCTGCTCCAGCAGCAGCTGGTTGATTTGTTCCTGCGGCACGCAGTGATGGCCCGCCTGCTTACCCACGAAGAGGCGCTCGGCATCGCGCCGCACCAGATTAAGAATCGGCTCCGACACCAGCCGGTCATACACCACCACATCAGCCTGCTGGATAGCCTGCAACCCTTTCAGCGTCAGCAGACCGGCATCACCCGGCCCGGCGCCGACCAGCACCACTTCGCCCTGCTGCGTCAGCGGCGCCGCAAACAAGGCATCGACCTGCGCGGCAGCGCGTGCCCGATCGCCGTTGGCCAGCGTTTGGGCCAGCCGATCGCTGGCAAAGAAGCGCTCCCAGAAGGCGCGGCGTGGCGCCATGGTGCTAAAATGCTGCTTCACACGCTCGCGCAGTGAGCCCGCCAGCGCAGCCAGTTCGCCGAGATGCTGGGGCAGCATCGCCTCCAGCTTCTCGCGCAGCAGACGCGCCAGCACCGGCGCGCGGCCACCGGAAGAGACGGCGATCATCAGCGGCGAGCGGTCGACGATCGACGGCATAATGGCGCTGGCCTGCTGCGGTGCATCCACCAGGTTACAGAAGAGGCGGCGCTGTTCGGCGGCGTCAGCCACCTGCTGATTGACGGCATCATCGTTGGTAGCCGCAATCGCCAGCCAGCATTCATCCAGCCAGTCATCGGTAAAGGCGCCGTGCAGTAACGTCACTTTTCCCTGTTGAGCCCACAGCTGAAACGCCGGGGAAAAATCCCGCGCGCCGACGTACAGCTCTGCGCCGGCCTCCAGCAGCAAACGCGCTTTGCGTTCAGCCACATCGCCTGCACCAACCAGTAAACAACGCTTGCCTTGCAGCCGACAAAACAGCGGAAAGTAATCCATAGCGAATCCTGAAAAAAAGCCCGCACGGTGCGGGCTGTGGAAGGGATTATACCGATTTCAGCGGCGAAGCCTGGGCTTGCGTCTGCGGGCGCTGCGCCTGCGGCGTGGCATACCAGTAGCCGAGGCCCATCAGCACCATGCCAGAGAACATATTGCCGAGCGTCACCCACAGCAGGTTGTGGCCGATGCCGCTCAGCGTCAGGTCGGCGCTGTGCTGGCCAAACCATGACAGCGCAAATACCGTCATGTTGGCGATGGAGTGCTCGTAGCCGGAGGCGATAAACGCCAGCAGGCACCACCAGATAGCGATGAACTTCGCGGCCCCTTCGCTGCGCACCGCCATCCAGATCGCCAGACACACCAGCCAGTTGCACAGCGCGCCTTTAAAGAACAGCGCCATCGCCGTCTGCGTGGTTTTTGCCAGCGCTACGCTGTGGATCAGCGAACCGGCGTTCGGCAGCAGCGCACCAGCGGCGTAGTAGTAGAGCAGGGCGACAAACACTGAGCCGATCAGGTTGCCCAGCCAGGTTTGCGGCAGCACACACCACATCTGACCGTGGCTGATGGTGCCGGCTTTGACGCCCACGGTGAGGAACATGGTATGACCGGTAAACAGCTCGGAACCGGCGATGATCACCAGCGTCAGAGCGATACCGAAGGTGGCGCCCATCAGCAGTGGACGATACGCCGGGTCCGCCAGGTTGCCGAGGGTGAAGATCAGGATGATCGCCAGGCCAACGTAAGCGCCGGCCATCGCCGATCCAATCCAGAAGGCCAGCGGGCTGTGCTGCGCGGTGCGTACAATGCGCGCCGCATTGGCGGCGCAGGTGTTCAGGGTGTCAGAAAACATAGTGACGTCTCATAAAGTGAAGGAATTCTGTCAGGCGCAGACTTCGACCTGGCCGTTACTGACGCGCACCGCATAGCTCGCCACCGAGCGGCTGTCATCTTCCAGACAAACGCCATCGCTCAGGCGAAAACGCTGTTTTTTCAGTGGGCTGGCGACCCACAGCGTGTGCTGGTGTTCGGCGATCAGGCCGCGCGATAACACGCTGGCTTCAGCAAACGGATCGATGTTGCTCAGAGCGTACAGCTGCGCATCGTCGCGCGGGCGAAAGATGGCGATCTGCTGGCCGTTAACCAGCGCGCACACGCCGGTAGCGGGCAGGATTTGTGTGAGTTCACACACGGTGTACCACTGGCTCATGCGTCAGCCTCCTCGAGCAGGGTAATCGCGATGCGCTCCGCCGGACGCGCCGGGCGATGCTGCTCGCGTTCACTGACGTGCTGCACCAGCGGGTCGCGCTGCGGGCTGTTAATAAACGTGGCAAAGTGCGCCTGCTGCTGCGGGTCGTTAACCGTGGCGGTCCATTCACAGCGGACGTCAGCGCGCAGACGCGTCAGCTCCTGCTCCAGCTGCGCGTTAAGGCCGAGCCGGTCATCGATAATCACGCTGCGCAGATAGTCGATGCCGCCGTCCATGCTCTCCAGCCACAGCGAAGTGCGCTGCAGGCGGTCGCCGGTGCGGATGTAAAACATCATGAAGCGGTCGAGATACTGCAGCAGCGTGTCGCGGTCGAGGTCAGCCGCCAGCAGATCGGCGTGGCGCGGTTTCATGCCGCCGTTGCCGCACACGTAAAGGTTCCAGCCTTTTTCGGTGGCGATGACGCCGACATCTTTGCCCTGCGCTTCGGCGCATTCACGGGTACAGCCAGAGACGCCAAACTTCATCTTGTGCGGCGTGCGGATGCCTTTGTAGCGGTTTTCCAGCTCAATGCCGAAGCCGAGGCTGTCGCCAACGCCATAGCGGCACCAGCTGCTGCCGACGCAGGTTTTCGCCATGCGCAGCGCTTTGGCATAAGCCTGTCCGGTTTCAAAGCCGGCGGCAATCAGCTGTGACCAGATGGCCGGCAGATCGTCGCGCTGCGCCCCAAACAGGCCGATGCGCTGTGAGCCGGTGATTTTGGTGTAAAGGTTGTACTGCCGCGCCACTTCGCCCAGCGTCATCAGCCCCTGCGGCGTGATTTCACCGCCGGCGGTGCGCGGAATCACCGAGTAGGTGCCATCTTTCTGGATGTTGCCGAGATAGAGATCGTTGCTGTCCTGCAGCGGCGTGTGCTGTGGCTTGAGGATGTATTCGTTCCAGCAGGAGGCCAGCAGCGATCCGACGGTCGGTTTACACACTTCACAGCCGTAACCCTGGCCATACTTCGCCAGCAGCGCGTCAAACGACTTGATCTCCTCCACGCGGATCAGGTGATACAGCTCCTGGCGCGAATAGGCGAAATGCTCGCACAGGTGATGATTGACTTCGATGCCCTGACGGCTCAGCTCAGCGTTCAGCACTTGCGTAATCAACGGGATGCAGCCGCCGCAGCCGGTACCGGCGCGGGTTTCGGCTTTCAGCGCCGCCACGGTGTGGCAACCCGCCTGCACCGCGTTAACGATATCGCCTTTGCTGACGTCAAAGCAGGAGCAGATTTGCGCGCTGTCCGGCAGCGAATCGACGCCCAGCGCCGGTTTTTCGCCGCTGCCCGCCGGCAGAATCAGCAGCGCCGGGTTTTCCGGTAAGGCGATGTGATTGAGCGCCAGCTGCAGCAGATTGCCGTAGTCGCTGGTGTCGCCCACCAGCACCGCGCCGAGCAGAGTTTTGTTGTCTTCGCTGACGATCAGGCGCTTATACACGTGCTGCTGTTCATCGAGCCAGATGTAACTGCGCGCGCCCGGCGTGCGGCCGTGCGCATCGCCAATGCCGCCGACGTCCACGCCCAGCAGCTTGAGTTTGGCGCTCATATCGGCACCGGCAAAGACGCTGTCACGCCCGACCAGCGCATCGCTGGCGACCTGCGCCATTTTGTAGCCCGGCGCCACCAGACCGTAAATCCGATCCTGCCAGGCGGCGCATTCCCCAATCGCGTAGATCGCCGCATCGCTGGTCTGGCAGCGATCGTTGATGGCAACGCCACCGCGCTGGCCGAGCGCCAGGCCGCATTGTTGCGCCAGCTTATCCTGCGGACGAATGCCGGTGGAGAACACGATGAAGTCGACGTCGAGCGCGCTGCCATCGGCGAACTCCAGCGTTTTACCGCCCTTAGCGTGATGCACAATCTGCCGGGTATTTTTGCCGGTATGGACCTGCACGCCCATCTGTTCGATCTTACGCCGCAGCTGTTCGCCGCCCTGCGTATCCAGTTGTTCCGCCATCAGCACCGGCGCAAACTCAATCACGTGCGTTTCAATGCCGAGATTTTTCAGCGCGCCCGCCGCTTCCAGTCCGAGCAGACCGCCGCCAATCACCGCACCGCGTTTGCTGCGGCGCGCGCAGGCTTCAATGGCGTTGAGATCTTCGATGGTGCGATAGACAAAGCAGTCGCTGCCCTCCGCGCCGGCGATCGGCGGGATCCACGGATAAGAACCGGTGGCCAGAATCAGCGTGTCGTAATGCACCGCACGACCGGTGTTGGAGTGAATCAGCTTTTCCTCACGGTTGAGGGTAATGGCGCGCTCGCCGAGCAGCAGATTGACCTGATGCTTTTCGTAGTAGCCTTCGCGCACCAGTGAGAGTTCTTCGGCGGTGTGGTGGGAAAAATAGGCGGAGAGATGGACGCGGTCATAGGCGACGCGGGGCTCTTCACAGAAAACGGTTATCGCGAACTGCTCAGGGGCGGCTTTGTCGATCAGTTCTTCGATAAAGCGGTGGCCAACCATGCCGTTGCCAATAATAACGACACTGTGCTTGCTCATGCTTGCCTCAAAATTTGCGGGATCTGCGCCTACCTTAGCGCGCTGTTTCTGGCGCTTATTGACGTACATCAACTGCGGCTTTATATACCCATTTAGAGGTATGTTGCTGATTTTACGCGTTTTTATCTAAGTCTTTTATTTGGTTGAAAATTACCCAATGGCGGCAGAAAAGTTGCCAGCGGCGCGGCCGTTTTTCGTGCTAGCTTAAGATGTTGCGTTTTCAGCGGAGAAGGATATGACCCAGCAAGCGTTTAAGTGGATAAACAACCTGCGCCTGGCAGGCCAACCGGGTTTATGGCAGATCGAAATTCGCCACGGCAACATCAGCGCCATCATTCCGCAGCCGCCGCACGCGGCCGCCCAGCCGGATGCGCTGGATGCCGCCGGTGGGCTGGCGAGCGCGCCGTTTATCGAGCCGCATATTCATCTCGACACCACGCAAACCGCTGGCGAACCGGCGTGGAATCAGTCCGGCACGCTGTTTGAAGGCATTGAGCGCTGGGCTGAACGCAAGGCGCTGCTCAGCCATGAGGATGTGAAACAGCGCGCGCGGCAGACGCTGAAGTGGCAAATTGCCAACGGCATTCAGCACGTGCGCACCCACGTGGATGTGTCCGATCCCACGCTGACCGCATTAACCGCGATGCTGGAGGTGAAAGCGGAGATGGCGCCGTGGATCGATATCCAGATCGTGGCCTTTCCGCAGGAGGGCATTCTCTCTTATCCCAACGGCGAAGCGCTGCTGGAAGAGGCGCTGCGCCTCGGTGCCGACGTGGTGGGCGCGATCCCACATTATGAATTTACCCGCGAATATGGCGTCGAATCACTGCACAAGGCGTTTGCGCTGGCGCAGCGCTATGACCGGCTGGTGGACGTGCACTGTGACGAGATTGATGATGAGCAGTCGCGCTTTGTCGAGACCGTGGCGGCGCTGGCGCACCGCGAGGGCATGGGCGCGCGCGTCACCGCCAGCCACACCACGGCGATGCATTCGTACAATAACGCGTATACCTCGCGGCTGTTCCGCCTGCTGAAGCTGTCGCAGATTAACTTTGTCGCCAATCCGCTGGTGAATATTCATCTGCAGGGACGCTTTGACAGCTACCCGAAACGGCGCGGCGTGACGCGGGTGAAAGAGCTGCTGGAGGCGGGTATCAACGTCTGCTTCGGCCATGATGATGTGTTTGATCCCTGGTATCCGCTCGGCACCGCCAGCATGCTGCAGGTGCTGCACATGGGGCTGCACGTCTGTCAGCTGATGGGCTATGAGCAGATCGACAGCGGTCTGCAACTCATCACGCACAACAGTGCCAAAACCATGCAGCTGGCGGATTATGGCGTGCAGGTGGGCAACGCGGCCAGCCTGATCATTCTGCCTGCCGATAACGGGTTCGATGCGCTGCGCCGTCAGGTGCCGGTGCGCTATTCGCTGCGTAAGGGCGTGCTGGTGGCGGCCACACAGCCGGCAAGCAGTGAAATTTATCTCGGTGCTAGCGAAGCAGTGACGTTCCGGCGTTAAGGAAGCGGGAAGGGGAATAGCGGCGCGAGGCTTCGCGCCGCTCGGGGATCAGGCAGTCTGGTGAGCGTGCTGGCGATGTTTAGTGACAAAGCCGAGCAGCACACACATCACGAACACCACCGCGTACAGCGCGTTCGCGGTGGACAGCGCCGCGTGGGCACCGCCTTTCGCCACGATCGGGCCGGTGACCACGAAGGTCAGCATGGTGCCGACGGTGCCGCAGGTGAGGATAAAGTTCACCAGCTTCGGCGATGACGCTTTGGTCTGCAGCGAGCCCAGCGTGATGATGGTGGTATAAATGGCGCTGGAGAAGAAGCCAAGCGACATAATGATCCAGTGCAGCATGCTGGCATCGGTGGTTTTCACGAACCAGAACATCAGGCCGGTGGCCAGCAGCGCCAGCACCACCAGAATGCGTTGCAGGTCGAAGAAGCGCAGCAGGAAGCTGAACGCCCACATGCCGACCATATAGGCGGTCCAGAAGTTACCGACCAGCTGACCGGCGGCGGCGATATCCATGCCCATTGATTTGGTGGCGTATTCCGGTACCCAGGAGATGAAGCCGAGCTGGCCGAGGATGTAGCACAGTGCCGCGATAGACAGGAACAGCACGCCGATGCCCCACTTCTCTTTTTCACCGCCCTGCACCGCGGCTTCGCTCTTCAGCACCGGGAACTCGACCATCAGCGTCAGGATAAAGATCGCCACGTAGATCACGCCAATGCAGGCGTAAACCCAGTACCACGGCAGCGCGCGCGCCAGCAGAATGCCCGCGATAATCGGGAAGATGGTGCCTGCCATGCTAAAGAACGAGTCGGTAAACAGCAGACGGGAACCGCGCTGGCGACCATCGTACAGATGGGTAATCAGGAAGGTGCCGATCGACATGGTGATACCGCTGACCACGCCGAGCACGAACATGCACAGCGAGAACACCGTGAGGTTATGGCTGGTCATCAGCCCGGCCACGGCGAGGATCATCAGCACAAAGCCAAAGATCAGCTGGCGCTTGAGTGGCACAATCACCATCAGCCAGGCGTTCAGGAACACCGCCGCCAGAATACCGGCGTTAAGGAAAGTGAAGGTGTTGCTCATCTCGGAGATGGGCAGCTGGAAATACTGGGCAATATTATCCAGCACCATACCGGTAACGATCACCAGTGCGCCGGTGAGCGCATAGGAGAAAAAGCTGATCCAGGTAAGGCCAATGCGATTACGGTTTGTCATGTTCTGAACCTGTGATGCGCCGACGTGGCAAAAAGTGTCATGAATTGTAAATGGATCTGTGATCGTAATAAACAAGCAGTGAAACGTGCGAGAAATATTTCATTAATAGTGTGATTTTCGTCACGCAAATGATTGCGCGACGGGAAAAGTATGACGATAGCAACATCAGCGTAAATATAGGTAAAACGCTGGCTCTTGTATTACATGCTCTTTACAATCAATCTCGTTTTTGAGCTTGCTCTCCAAGGTAAGGAATCTTTCATGCTTAAACGTACTTTGACAGCGGCGGTTGCCCTGTTAGCGCTCTCTTCTGTATCTGCTTCGGCTCTGGCGGCGAAAGGGGATACGCACGTGCTGCTCACCACCTCTGCGGGCAATATCGAACTTGAACTGGATAATCAGAAAGCCCCGGTTTCAGTAAAAAACTTTGTGGATTACGTGAATAACGGCTTCTACAACAACACCATTTTCCATCGTGTGATCCCGGGTTTCATGATTCAGGGCGGCGGCTTCACGGCGGATATGCAGCAGAAGCAGACCAACGCGCCGATCAAAAACGAAGCGGATAACGGCCTGCGCAACCTGCGTGGCACCATTTCCATGGCGCGTACCGCTGAGAAAGACAGTGCCACCAGCCAGTTCTTCCTGAACGTGGCGGACAACGCTTTTCTTGACCATGGCCAGCGTGACTTCGGCTATGCGGTGTTTGGTAAAGTAGTGAAAGGCATGGATGTGATCGACAAGATCGCCCAGGTGCCGACCAAAGATGTCGGGCCATACCAGAATGTGCCGTCAAAACCGATTGTTATCACTTCCGCGAAAGTCCTGCCGTAATCCCTCTGCGCGCCACCCCTGGGTGGCGCCGTCTGCCGCGCTCCGGCAAAGCTGAAATTTGCTCTTATACTTAGGGCACATCCTGCTTGCCGGAGGCGCTATGAGCAGCAAACTCACCGAAAAACAGAAAATCACGTTGTGGCAGCAAACCCGTGCGGCCAATTATCAGGCCAGCTGCAAACTGGCCGGTTATACGCTGAATGAACCTGCCGTCGAGAGCGCCCAGGCGGACGATCGTCTGGCATCGCTGAGGAGGCAATATGGCGGATAACAGCCTGGCGGTGCGCGATCCCTATTTGTGGCACAACGATGACGTGCTGAAAAACCTGCTGGAAATTCACGACGTGGCGCAGCTGCGTAAAGCCGAGCTGGCATTCAGCGCGGCGCGGCTGGCCACGCTGGCGCTCGGACCGGCCACGCCGGGCCTGCCACACCTGCGCCATATTCACCGCACGCTGTTTCAGGATATCTACAGCTGGGCCGGCGAACTGCGCACCATCGACATCTGGCGCGACGACACGCCCTATTGCCACTGCGAGTATATCGAGAACGAGGGCAATGCGCTGATGAGCGCACTGGAAGAGGAAGAGGGCCTGTGCGACCTCGACCCGCAGACCTTCGTGGCACGCATCGCGCATTACTACTGTGAAATCTACGTCCTGCATCCGTTCCGTGCCGGTAACGGGCGAGCACAGCGCATCTTTTTCGAACAGCTGGCGCTGCACGCGGGCTATCTGCTGAACTGGGATACGCTGGAGCCTGAAAGCTGGCACCAGGCCATCGTCGCCGGCGTTGGCGGCGATCTCGCGCCGCTCAATGCGCAGTTTGCGAAAGTGGTGAGTCCGGCGCGTTAAAATGCGTAGAATAGCGGCGGTTTTACTGGCCTGAGGGCATTATGCTGCTGCTAATTGATAACTACGACTCCTTTACCTGGAATCTCTACCAGTACTTCTGTGAACTGGGCGCGCAGGTGCGTGTGGTGCGCAACGATGCAATGACGCTGGAAGAGATGACGGCGCTGCCGCTGAGCCATCTGGTGATCTCGCCGGGCCCCTGCACGCCGGATCAGTCCGGCATCTCGCTGGCAGCGATCCGCCACTTTGCCGGACGGCTGCCGATTCTTGGTGTCTGTCTTGGCCATCAGGCGATTGCGCAGGCCTACGGTGCGCAGGTGGTGCGCGCGCGCCAGGTGATGCACGGCAAAACCTCTGCGGTGCAGCACACCGGCCAGGGCGTATTCCGCAACCTGAATAATCCGCTGACCGTCACGCGCTATCACTCGCTGATTGTGGCGCGCGACACGCTGCCGCCGGAGTTTGAAGTCACCGCCTGGAGCCTGCGCGATGGCGTTGCCGATGAGATCATGGGCTTCCGCCATCGTACGCTGCCACTGGAGGGCGTGCAGTTCCATCCGGAGAGCATTCTCAGTGAGCAGGGACATCAGCTGCTGGCGAATTTCCTCAATACGTAACTTCCGTTTGCCATCGCATGATTTTTTATGCATATTTTGTGATTATAATTTCACATCAGCTCAACAAATAACCCGATGAGGTCATCAATGGCAGCGGAAAATCTAGCGGTAAGCCGGGAAACGTTCGATAACGTTATTTTGCCTGTTTATGCACCTGCGCAGTTTGTGCCGGTCAAAGGCAAAGGCAGCCGCGTGTGGGATCAGCAGGGCAAAGAGTATATCGATTTCTCTGGTGGTATCGCGGTCACCGCGCTTGGCCATTGTCATCCGGTGCTGGTGGAAACGCTGAAAAGCCAGGGCGAAACCCTGTGGCACACCAGTAACGTGTTCACCAATGAGCCGGCACTGCGCCTCGCCAGTAAACTGATCGCGGCGACCTTCGCCGAGCGGGTATTCTTCGGTAACTCCGGTGCCGAAGCGAACGAAGCGGCGTTCAAACTGGCGCGCTACTACGCCTGCAAAAAGCACAGCCCGTTCAAAAGCAAAATTATCGCTTTCCACAACGCCTTCCACGGCCGCACGCTGTTCACCGTCTCGGTGGGCGGTCAGCCAAAATACTCCGATGGCTTTGGCCCGAAGCCGGCGGATATCGTCCATGTGCCGTTTAACGATCTGGCCGCGGTGAAGGCGGTAATTGACGACCACACCTGCGCGATTGTGGTGGAGCCGATTCAGGGGGAAGGCGGCGTGATGCCGGCAACGCCGGAATTCATGCAGGGATTGCGTGCGCTGTGCGATCAGCACAACGCGCTGCTGGTGCTGGATGAAGTGCAGAGCGGCATGGGCCGCAGCGGTAAGCTGTTTGCTTACGAACACTATGGTATCAAGCCAGATATCATCACCACCGCTAAAGCGCTGGGCGGCGGTTTCCCGGTGAGCGCGATGCTGACCACCCATGAAATCGCCTCGGTGATGGCACCAGGCGTGCACGGCACCACCTACGGCGGCAACCCGCTGGCCTGTGCGATTGCCGAAACCGCGCTGGATATCATCAATACGCCCGAGGTGCTGAATGGTGTCGACGCGCGCCGTGAGCAGTTTGTCTCGGCGCTGCAGAAGATCAATCAGCAGTTCGACATCTTCAGTGAAATTCGGGGCAAAGGCCTGCTGCTGGGTGCCGTACTCAACGCGCAGCACGCCAGCAAAGCGCGCGATATCCTCAACGCTTCCGCCGCTGAAGGCCTGATGGTACTGACCGCCGGCAGCGATGTGATTCGCTTTGTGCCGTCGCTGGTGATTGAGTCGACCGATATCGCAGAAGGCATGGCGCGCTTCGCCCGGGCGATCGCGAAAGTCCTGAACTAACCTTTCGGCTTCAGCACGCTGAGCCAGCGGCCGTGATGCGGGCGCTGGCTCCACGCCAGTGAAGAAATGGTGTGCATCACATTGAGGTGCTGCAGAATGCGCTTCACATGCTGTTCGACAATCGTCACCGGCCCCTCATTCAGATTCTCCGGCGCTTCCAGAATATTGCTGTCGTTGCCCGGCCCGTCGTAAGCCAGCCGCTGCTGACAGCGCTGCAGCGCGATTTCACAGGACTGCAAATAGCGCTCTGCCAGCTTTGGCGTCAGCATGGTGTGCTCGCGCGCCAGAATGGTCATGGCGTTGATGTGCTCGACGATAAACTGGCTGTGAGTCACCCACAGGCGCATATCTTTCAGATACTGGAAGTTAAAGCCCGGCTCAGTGGACGCCTGGTTGAGCGAGTTAAACAGCGCGTTGTGCGCCTGGTTAACCTTGACGCGCTGATACGCCAGCTTCTCCGGCGCCTGCTCCGGACCGAGCAGCAGGCGCAGCGCCTCCTGATACGCCTCCAGCGCATCGTGCGCGTTATTGCGCAGCAGCCCGCTCTGCCACTGCGGCCACAGCCAGATCATGCCGGCGAAGGCGATCAGGCAGCCCATCAGCGTATCCATCATGCGCGGCAGCAGGAACTGTGCGCCGTTCAGCGACAGCAGCTGCAGCGAATACACCGCCGTTACCGTAAAGCCAATCATCGACCAGCCATAATATTTACGCGTGATCAGATAGCTGGCGAGCGTGATGACCAGCATGGTCAGCAGGGCAATCGACTCCGGAACAGCAAAGCGCAGCGACGCCGCGGCGATCAGTAAGCCGGCGAAGGTGCCGAGCGCGCGGTGCTGAATGCGCACGCGCGTGGCGCTGTAGCCGTTCTGGCTGACAAACATGATGGTCATCAGAATCCAGTATGGCTTGGGAATATTGAAGAACAGCGCCAGCGCGCTGCCGAACATCAGCATCACGGCGAAGCGCGCCGCCGTCCGCAGCGCGGCAGATTTCAGCGACAGGTAGCTGCGCAGCGCCGGCAACAGCGGCAGGCGGCGCTGGCGATCGGCCATCAGGTCGCGGGTGTACAGCGGCTTCTGCGTGCGCAGCACGCGCGCAATGCGGCTGAAATGGTAGAGGCAGAAATTACCGACCGGATTATCCGGGTGCTGCCGGGCAATTTTCTCCAGCGCGCCGAGCGGCTTCTCCATGTGGAAGCGTTCCGGCAGCTGGTGATAGAGAATGGCATCGGCCAGCACGCGTAGCCGTGCCGAAATGATTTTCGCGTTCCAGCGGATCACCGCCTCGGCGTGGCTCTGCTCCACCAGCTTTTGCACCTCTTCCGGCTGGTGCAGGCTGACCGAGATGTGCTCCTGCAGATCGAGCGCAACCTGAAAGGCACGCGTCAGGCGTTTATGGCTGTTATCACGGCTGGCCGACAGCATATGCATCTGCTGGTAGCAGGTGGTGATCAGATCGACCGCTTTCTGCTGACGCGCCAGTAGCGGCGGCAGCGCTTTTTCCGGATCGGTCAGCTGCGTCAGCAGGGTATATTTGGCGTCGCAGTAATCGGCCAGCTCGCGGTACAGCAGGCTGAGGGTCTCGCGCATCGGCTGCTCTTTCCACAGCCAGAACCACAACCAGTTAAATAGCCCGTACCACAGCGTCCCGCCGATATACAGCAGCGGCGGGACCCACATCGGCATTCGGCCGACGAGGCTTAAGGTAAAGATGGCGGCGATGAGCGTGCCGGGCAGCAAACGGCCATGCAGCGGGCTGATTTCACCGGTCACGCCCACCAGCAGCGGCAACACCAGCAGAATCAGCGGCAGCGGCACAGCGTAAGCCGTGAGGTACTGAATCAGAAAACTGCCGCTGGCGAACAGTGCGCCGCCGACAATCAGCCGTTTGAAGAACCGCTTGTGTGGCGTATCCAGACCGGCGATGTTGCAGCAGGCCGGCACCAGGGAGAACAGCAGCCCTTTTTGCAGATCGCCAAACAGCCAGCCGAGCGCCACAGGCAGGCACAGCACCAGCGTTTGCCGCAGCGCATAGTTAACTTCCGGATGATAGATGATTCGACGCCACATCAGCTCATCGTAAACAGAAACGGCGCGATGTTGCCATCACGCCGTGGGTGAGAAGAAATCAGCGGGTGCCGTAAACGACGATGGTTTTGCCGTGTGCGGAGATCAGGTTCTGATCTTCCAGCATTTTCAGGATACGACCCACGGTTTCGCGTGAGCAGCCCACGATCTGACCAATCTCCTGACGGGTGATTTTAATCTGCATACCGTCCGGGTGCGTCATGGCGTCAGGCTGTTTCGCCAGGTTGAGCAGCGTCTGCGCGATACGGCCGGTCACATCGAGGAAGGCAAGGTTGCCGACTTTTTCAGATGTTACCTGCAGGCGACGCGCCATCTGCGCCGACAGGCGCATTAAAATATCCGGATTGACCTGAATCAGCTGACGGAATTTTTTGTAGGAAATTTCAGCCACTTCGCAGGCGGTTTTCGCACGTACCCAGGCGCTACGCTCCTGGCCCTCTTCAAACAGGCCGAGCTCACCGATGAAATCCCCCTGATTGAGGTAGGAGAGAATCATCTCTTTGCCTTCTTCATCTTTAATCAGTACCGCGACGGAACCTTTCACGATGTAGTACAGCGTTTCCGCTTTCTCACCCTGATGGATGAGGGTGCTTTTGGATGGATATTTGTGAATATGGCAATGGGACAGGAACCATTCGAGTGTAGGGTCTGTTTGCGGTTTGCCGAGAACCATTCGCTATTATCCTCTGTTGTAATCGTGCCCAAAATACAGGGGGCAGTTTTCCCTGTCAGGCGGTGAAATCGTCCAGCGTTTCCCGTGAGGGACAGTTATTCGGGGGTGGATTCGTAAGCGATGCTTTTGATTCGTCCCGCTTTCGTCTTTCGTGACGAAAATATTTTCAGCACTGTTTGTAGCATAGCTTTTGCAACCTGTCTCCTGTTGTCTCGCTTCAGCAGGTGGGGGATGCGTCTGCATTGCTGTTTGTCAGGTGAAAGCGTACTCTGGCGGCAAAACCGCCGCTTCAGGAGAAAGAATAATGCAGGCACGAGTGAAATGGGTGGAAGGGCTGACCTTTCTCGGAGAATCCTCATCCGGTCATCAGGTATTAATGGACGGCAATTCCGGTGATAAAGCGCCCAGCCCGATGGAGATGGTGTTGATGGCTGCGGGCGGCTGCAGCGCGATTGACGTGGTGTCGATTCTGCAAAAGGGGCGCAACGATGTCGCCGATTGTGAAGTCAAACTGACCTCGGAACGCCGCGAAGAAGCGCCACGCATTTTTACGCATATCAATCTGCATTTTATTGTCAGCGGCAAAGCGCTGAGCGATAAAGCGGTGGCGCGCGCGGTGGATCTGTCCGCGGAGAAGTACTGCTCGGTGGCGATCATGCTGGGCAAGGGCGTCGAGATAACGCACAGCTACGAAGTGGTGGAGCTGTAATCCAGCCGGGAGCGCGGCCCTGCGCTCCCGATCTCAGTTCCTTTCGCCGAAACTGGCGCGTTAGCCTGCGCTATTCAATACGTTTTCCTTCAATCAACCGCTGCACCAGCGGCGTCATGATCAACTCCATCGCCAGTCCCATCTTGCCGCCCGGCACCACCAGCGTATTCATGTGGGAAATAAACGAGCCCTGGATCATCGCCAGTAGATAAGGAAAAGCGATGCCCTCCAGGCCGCGAAAATGGATCACCACAAAGCTCTCATCCAGCGACGGGATCTCGCGCGCGGCAAACGGGTTCGAGGTATCCACGGTCGGCACGCGCTGGAAGTTGAGGTGCGTGCGGGAAAACTGCGGCGTGATGTAGTTGATGTAGTCTTCCATCGAACGCACCACCGAATCCATCACCGCTTCGCGCGAATGGCCGCGCTCACTGGTGTCGCGCACCAGTTTCTGAATCCACTCCAGATTAACAATCGGTACCACGCCAACCAGCAGATCGACGTGTTCCGCCACGTTATGTTGCTGCGTCACCACGCCGCCGTGCAGGCCTTCATAGAACAGCACATCGGTGTTTTCCGGCAGCGGCTGCCAGGGTGTAAACGTGCCCGGCACCTGATTCCACGGCACCGCTTCATCGTAGGTGTGCAGATATTTGCGCGACTGGCCGAGTCCGCTCTGGCCATAGTCGCGGAAAGTCTGCTCCAGCAGGCCGAAGTCGTTGGCTTCCGGGCCAAAGTAGCTGATGTGACGCCCGAGGTCGCGCGCCTTACGAATCGCCATGTCCATTTCCGGACGGGTATAGCGATGGAAACTGTCGCCTTCTATTTCCGCCGCGTGCAGATCCAGCTGCTGGAAAATTTTACGGAAGGCGAGACTGGTGGTGGTGGTTCCGGCGCCGCTGGAACCGGTAACGGCTATGACTGGATGCCTGGCTGACATAACAGCGCTCCCTGTGAAGTCCGGCGATGAGCATTGTTACCACGAATTGCCGCCTGACGCATCAGCCGCGAAATTCACGCCGCGGCATAATATTGACCGATTCATGCAATTCTGACCACACCAGTACCACTTCGCCCTGCTCGAGCTGGCGGCGCACGTCGGCCACTTTCTGCGTCAGGCTGCGCTCCTGCTCGCCATAATCGGTGCCTTCACGCAGCACAAAACTTTCTATCAGGTTTTCCAGCGTTGTCGGGTCGAGTTCTTGCCAGGGAATAATCACAATTACATATCCAGATAAGTTGAGAGCCAGTCCGGCACGCGCTGCTCCAGCCACATTTTGGGTCGCAGCAGGCTGCCGCCCACGAAGCCGACGTGACCGCCTTGCTGCGTCAGCTGATACTCAATTGTGGCAGACAACTGCTGCGGCTGCGGGATCACCGCATCGGTCATGAAGGGATCGTCTTTAGCATGGATGATCAGCAGCGGCTTGCGCACGCCGGTCAGCAATGGCATGGCGCTGGCGCGCTGATAATAGTCGCGCGCATCAATAAAACCGTGGGCGCGGGCGGTAATCGCATCATCAAACTCACGCAGCCGGCGGAAGGCGCGCAGCTGCGTCAGATCGACCGGCAGCGTGCCTGGCCAGGCGCGCAGTTTGCGCGTGGCGTTTTTCTTCAGCTGGGTCAGCAGGTAGTGCTGATAAAAGCGTGAAAAGCCCACGTCCAGCTTCTGGCTGCACGGCTCCAGCGCCAGCGGCGCGGAAATGGCGACCGCGGCATCCAGCGGGGCCGACGTGCCCTGCAGCCCCAGCAGACAGGCCAGCATATTGCCGCCAAGCGAAACGCCGACCGCCGCAGTCGGCACCGTGCCCCATTCGCGCTGCAGCCAGTGCAGAAAATAGGTCGCATCTTCAGTTTCACCGGAGTGATAGATGCGCTGCAGACGGTTAGGCTCGCCGCTGCAGCCGCGGAAGTGCATGATCACCGCCAGCCAGCCGCGCGCCTGACACGCCTGCATCAGCCCATGGGCATACGGGCTGCGGAAACTGCCTTCCAGCCCGTGGAACAGCACCATGCGCGGCTTGTGACGTGCCTGTGCCGGATCTTCGCTCCACGCCAGATCGACGAAGTCGCCGTCTGGCAGATCGAGGCGCTGCCAGTGCGGGCGCAGCGTGACGCGCCGGCGCAGCAGGCGCGGCAGCAGCGTTTGCAGATGCGCATTGCCGAAGCCGCGCAGCGGGGTAAAGCGCTCGCCGCTCGGGCGATCAAAATAGCCTGGGATAGTACTTGTCTGATGCATAACTCGCTGATAGCTTCGATGGGTTGTTCGCTTTTCTGGGTGAGGAGCACCCGAATATACATGGAACTGAGTCTTTTTTTATCAATGCTGGGCTTTCTCTGGGTCGCGGCCATCACGCCAGGGCCCAATAATATGTTACTTACCGCCTCAGGTGCTAATTTTGGCTTCCTGCGCACCTTTCCACTGCTGATTGGTATCATGATTGGCATGCAGGTGATGTTGCTGATGGTGGCGTTTGGCATCGGCAGCCTGATTCTGCTCTATCCCTCACTGCATCTGGTACTGAAAGTGGCCGGTAGCCTCTACCTGCTGTGGCTGGCGTGGAAAATTGCCACCGCCGAATACGAAACGCTGGAGACCGACGATGCCAGCGTGAAGCAGATGCCTTTCTGGCAGGGCGGGTTACTGCAACTGATCAACCCGAAAGCGTGGCTGATGGCGCTGGGTGCGGTCGCCAGCTTTAGCCTTGCCGGCAGCGCCTATCTGCATTCCGTGGTGGCGATCAGCATCGGTATGGCGCTGGTGAACGTGGTTTCCGGCGTGATCTGGATGGGTTTCGGCTCGCTGATTGGCCGCCTGCTGCGCAGCCCGCGCGCGTGGAAAATCTTCAACCTCGCCATGGGTGCGCTGACCGCAGCCTGCGTGCTGTTGATCTGGCACTGAGTCAGCTGGAGGCGCGCTCAATGCGCGTCCACGGCAGCACTTCATGCACCACGGCCGCCTGGCGCTGACGGATGCGCGCCAGCAGCAGCTGCACGCTGCGCGCACCCATCTGGTTCATCGGCTGGGCAATGGTGGTCAGCGGCGGGTTGATGCTGCTGGTGAACGGAATGCCGTCAAAGCCGACCACCGCCAGATCCTCTGGCACGCGCAGTCCGGCTTCCAGAGCAGCGTGAATCACGCCAACCGCCAGCACGTCTGATACCGCAAACACCGCATCCGGCCGCTCTGGCTGCGTTAGCAGTTCGCGCAGCGCCGCGCTGCCCGCTTCGCAGGAGATGTCGCTGGCGTAAGCGACGCCGTGCCAGTCAAGCCCCAGCTGCGTGATGGCGTCGCGATAGCCGCTTTCGCGCTGGTGCGAATAGAGATAGCGCATATCGCAGTTGACCAGCGCAATGCGCTGACGCCCTTTGCCGGCCAGATAATGCACCGTGTCATAGGCCGCCTGACGGTTATCGATGGTGACGCTGGAGGCGTTCACCGAGGGATCGTACTCCGCACACTGCACCCACGGCGCATCACCAATCAACTCTTTCAGTCCCTGCAGACAGGCCGCGGCGTCCATGGTGATCACCCCATCCACCACTTTGCCGGCCAGCAGCGCCAGATAGGCGGTTTCCCGCCGCAGCTGTGACGCGGAATTACATAACAGGATGTGATAGCCGTGCGCTTCGGCCTCCGCCTCAATGCCCTGCACCACCCGTGAACAGAACGGATTGGTGATATCGGAAATCAGCACCAGCAACATGTTGCTTTGCGCGGTACGCAGCTGGCGCGCCAGCAGGTTGGGCTGGTATTCGCACACATTAATTGCGGCCAGCACCCGTTTACGCGTATCTGGCCGGACGCCAGGATGCTGGTTCAACACCCGTGAAACCGTGGCTTTCGACACGCCCGCGAGGCGCGCAACTTTCTCAATCGACATGGAGGCCAGTACCGCTGTAAAAGGGGGAAAAAATCAAGACGAGATCAATACCACAGTCGGCATGTGAGCGCCTGACATATTTGTTCCGAACCAGCGGTTTTGTATTTGCACTTTTTGCATAGCGTTAACCGATGTTGATCTAAGAACCGATTTTTATTAGGGATAATTTTTAATTCCTTTATGAAATCATTGCTGCTGGCGACACTGCCGTCACGACTCAACATTGGGGTGCATGATGATGGCAGTAACCAAAACAATAAGCGCGGTAGCAGCCGCGTTAGCGCTGATGACCTTTCAGGCGCAGGCGGTCAATGTGACCGTGGCTTATCAGACGTCGGCGGAACCGGCCAAAGTGGCGCAGGCTGACAATACCTTTGCCAAAGAGAGCGGTGCCACGGTTGACTGGCGCAAATTCGACAGCGGCGCCAGCGTCCTGCGCGCGTTAGCCTCGGGCGATGTGCAAATTGGCAACATCGGTTCCAGCCCGCTGGCGGTGGCCGCCACGCAACAGCTGCCGATTGAAGCTTTCCTGCTGGCTTCACAGCTGGGCAATTCTGAAGCGCTGGTGGTGAAAAAAGGCATCAGCTCACCCAAAGATTTGATCGGCAAACGCATTGCTGTTCCCTTCATCTCCACCACCCATTACAGCCTGCTGGCTGCGCTGAAACACTGGGGCATCAAACCGACCCAGGTGCAACTGGTTAATCTGCAGCCACCGGCGATCATTGCTGCCTGGCAGCGCGGTGATATCGACGGCGCCTATGTCTGGGCACCCGCCGTCAATGAACTGGAGAAAGACGGCAAGGTGCTGACCGACTCGTCGCAGGTCGGGCAGTGGGGCTCACCGACGCTCGACGTCTGGGTGGTGCGCAAGGATTTTGCCCGGCAGCATCCTGAAGTGGTCACCGCTTTCGCCCGCAGCGCGATTGCCGCGCAGCAGGCCTATATCGCCAATCCGGAACAGTGGCTGCAGCAGCCGGATAACCTCAGCAAGCTGTCGCGCCTGAGCGGCGTGCCGGAAAGTGACGTTCCCGGACTGGTGAAAGGCAACACCTACCTGACGGCGCAGCAGCAGGTGGAACAGCTGGGCAAACCAGTCAACAAGGCGATTGTCGATACCGCACAGTTTCTGAAAGAGCAGGGCAAAGTGCCGGATGCCGCCAGTGACTACAGCAGCTTTGTCACCACGCGCTTTGTTGCCCCCTTAGCCAAATAACGGAGGCCTTATGCTCAGCATCACCCATCTCAACGCACGTTACGCCGGGCAACCGGCGCTGCAGGATATCAATCTGCAGCTGGCCAGCCGCGAATTGCTGGTGGTGCTGGGGCCGTCCGGCTGTGGCAAAACCACGCTGCTGAACTTGATCGCCGGCTTTCTGCCGCTGGAGTCCGGCAGTATCACGTTGGATGGCAAGCCGGTACGCGGACCGGGCGCAGAGCGCGGCGTGGTCTTTCAGAACGAAGGGCTACTACCGTGGCGTAACGTCATCGATAACGTGGCGTTCGGCCTGCAGCTGGCGGGCATGGCAAAAGCTGAACGGCACGCGATCGCCCGCCGTCTGATCCGTAAGGTCGGGCTCGAGGGCGCAGAAAAGCGTTTTATCTGGCAGCTCTCTGGGGGTCAGCGTCAGCGCGTGGGGATTGCCCGTGCGCTGGCCGCTGATCCGCAGCTGCTGCTGTTAGATGAGCCGTTCGGTGCGCTGGATGCCTTCACGCGCGAGCAAATGCAGACGCTGCTGCTGACGTTATGGCGCGATACCGGCAAGCAGATTCTGCTGATCACCCATGACATCGAAGAAGCCGTCTTTCTCGCCAGCGAACTGGTGCTGCTGTCGCCGGGTCCGGGTCGCGTAGTGGAACGCCTGAAGCTCGACTTTGGCCAGCGCTTCGCCGCAGGCGAGCCGTGCCGCAGCATCAAATCCGATCCGGCATTTATCGAACGACGTGAGTATGTCCTGAACCAGGTGTTCGCGCAGCGGGAGGCGTTTGTATGAGTGCCGTTATTGATGACAAGCGCCGGACGTCCCGCGTTCGTCGCCTGCGCTGGCCGTTTTCCCGCCAGCTGTCGCTGAGCCTGCTGAGCGTGGCCGTGCTGCTGCTGCTGTGGTGGGGCGTGACCGCGCTGGGGCTGATTGCGCCCTTGTTTCTGCCGCCGCCACAGCAGGTGCTACATAAGCTGCTGGTTATTGCTGGTCCGCAGGGCTTTATGGATGCCACGCTATGGCAGCACCTTGGTGCCAGCCTGACGCGCATGCTGGTGGCGCTGTTCTTTGCCGCGCTGATCGGCATTCCGGTGGGCATTGCCATGGGGCTTAGTCCGGCGGTGCGCGGGCTGCTCGATCCGCTGATTGAACTCTATCGACCAGTGCCGCCGCTGGCCTATTTGCCGCTGATGGTGATTTGGTTTGGCATTGGCGAAACCTCAAAGATTTTACTGATTTATCTGGCAATTTTCGCGCCGGTGACTTTATCCACCCTGGCCGGCGTGAAGAATACGCAGCAGGTGCGGATCCGTGCCGCTCAGGCGCTGGGGGCGACGCGCGGGCAGCTGCTGCGTTTTGTCATTCTGCCCGGAGCATTGCCGGAGATTCTCACCGGCCTGCGCATCGGTCTTGGTGTGGGCTGGTCCACGCTGGTGGCGGCCGAACTGATTGCCGCGACGCGCGGACTGGGCTTTATGGTGCAGTCGGCTGGGGAGTTTCTCGCCACCGATGTGGTGCTGGCGGGCATCGCGGTGATCGCCCTGATTGCCTTTAGTTTAGAACTGGGTTTACGTGCGCTACAGCGCCGACTGACGCCCTGGAATGGAGAACAGCAATGAACGAACGAGTGAATTTTACCGCGCTGGGTCCGTATATCGGGGCGCAGGTCAGCGATGTTGATCTCAGCCGTCCGCTGAGTGACGCGCAGTTTGAGCAGCTTTACCACGGTCTGCTGCGTCATCAGGTGCTGTTTCTGCGCGATCAGCGCATTACGCCGGAGCAGCAGCGCGCGCTGGCGATCCGCTTCGGCGATCTGCACATTCATCCGGTTTATCCGCATGCCGAAGGCGTGGAAGAGATTATCGTGCTGGATACGCATCAGGATAATCCGCCTGACAACGATAACTGGCATACCGACGTCACCTTTATTCAGACGCCGCCGGCGATCGCCATTCTGGCCTCAAAGCTGCTGCCGGAGAGCGGTGGCGATACGCTGTGGACCAGCGGGATTGCCGCTTACGAGGCGCTGTCAGAGCCGTTCAAACAGCTGCTGAGTGGCCTGCAGGCGGAGCACGACTTTAAGAAATCGTTCCAGGAGTATAAGTACCGTAAGACGGAAGAGGAGCATCAGCGCTGGCAGCAGGCCGTGGCGAAGCATCCGCCGGTGCAGCATCCGGTGATCCGCACCCATCCGGTGAGCGGACGCAAGGCGCTGTTTGTTAATGAAGGTTTTACCACCAGGCTGCTCGGCGTAAGCGAGAAGGAGAGCGAGGCGCTGCTGGGCTATCTGTTTGCGCACGCCACCAAACCGGAGTTTCAGGTGCGCTGGCGCTGGCAGCCGAACGACGTGGCAATCTGGGATAACCGCGTGACGCAGCATTATGCCAATGCGGATTATTATCCGGCGCGGCGCGTGATGCATCGCGCGACGGTGTTAGGGGATGTGCCGGTGTGATTTCGGAGCGTTGATTGCCCTCACCCCAACCCTCTCCCGCCAGCGGGAGAGGGGGCCGACCGTGCGTAGCAGGTAAGGCGGATTAAGGTTTGTTCCCTCTCCTGTGGGAGGAGGCTGTTCCAGCGCGGGAGTAAGGTTTATTCCCTCTCCCTATGGGAGAGGGTCAGGGTGAGGGCATCATCGCGCACCCTCTATGACCTCATCGCGCACCTTTACCCCGCGAGCATCTGCTCCAGCTGCTCCTGCGCCTCCAGCCACGCCATTTCGACCTCTTCCAGCGCCGATTTGCTCTCCGCCTGGCGCTGCAGGGCGGCGGTTAAATCGGCCTTACGGTTTTGCTCGTAAATGGCGCTGTCGGCCAGCTGTGCTTCGGCTTCGCTGAGCTGCGTCTGCCATTTGGCCATCTGCTTCTCCAGCTTTTCGATCTCTTTGCGCAGCGGCTGCGTCTGCGCGCGCAGCTCGGCGTCGCGGCGCTTCTGATCTTTGCGGGACTGCGCGCTGTTGGCGTTGTCCTGCTTTGGCGCGGCATCCTGCTGCGTTTCCTGCTTCTGCAGGTCGCTCAGCCACTGCTGATAATCATCCAGATCGCCCTCGAATACATCCACTTTGCGGTCGTGCACCAGGTAAAGATCGTCGGTGGTTGAACGCAGAAGATGACGATCGTGCGACACCACCACCAGTGCGCCTTCAAAGTCGATCAGCGCTTCGGTCAGCGCCTGGCGCATATCCAAATCGAGGTGGTTGGTCGGTTCGTCGAGCAGCAGCAGATTCGGCCGCTGCCAGACGATCAGCGCCAGCACCAGCCGCGCTTTCTCGCCGCCGGAGAAACGCTCGGTGGCTTCGCTGACTTTATCGCCCTGAAAACCAAAGCCACCCAGGTAGTCACGCAGCTGCTGCTCCAGCGTTTTCGGGGCGATGCGCGCCAGATGCTGCAGCGGCGACTCATCGGCGCGCAGATACTCAAGCTGATGCTGCGCGAAGTAACCCAGCTTGATCCCTTTCGCCAGACCCACCTTGCCCGCCAGCGGCTCCAGCTCGCCCGCCAGCAGTTTGATCAGCGTGGACTTACCGGCGCCGTTACGCCCCAGCAGGCCGATGCGTGAGCCCGGCACCAGATTGAGTTTGATGGCATCCAGAATCACCCGCTCACCGTACCCCGCCGAAACCTGCTCCATTTTCAGGATTGGGTTAGGCAAGCTTTCTGGCGCGCGGAAGCTGAAGCTGAACGGGTTATCGACGTGCGCCGGGGCAATCAGCTCCATGCGCTCCAGCATCTTGATGCGGCTCTGCGCCTGTTTGGCTTTGGTGGCCTGCGCGCGGAAGCGATCGATGTACTTTTGCAGGTGCGTGACTTTTTCCTGCTGGCTCTGGTACAGCGCCTGCTGCTGCGCCAGTTTGGCCACACGCTGACGCTCGAACGAGCTGTAGTTGCCGGTGTATTCGAACATCGTCTGCTGTTCGATATGGATGATTTTGTCCACCACCGGGTCGAGGAAGTCGCGGTCGTGCGAGATCAGGATCAGCGTGCCGGTATAGCTCTTCAGCCAGCGCTCCAGCCAGATCACCGCGTCGAGATCGAGGTGGTTGGTCGGTTCATCGAGCAGCAGCAGGTCGGAACGGCATACCAGTGCCTGAGCAAGATTGAGACGCATGCGCCAGCCGCCGGAGAAATCGCTCACCGGCCGCATTAATTGTTCCTGGCTGAAGCCCAATCCGTGCAGCAGACTGGCGGCGCGTGCGTGTATGCTCCACGCCTGAATAGCGTCCAGCTTGCCGTGCAGCAGCGCAATGGCGTTGCCATCGTCGCGCGCATTGGCTGCCGCTAATTCGGATTCGAGCTGACGATATTCGCGGTCGCCGTCGATAACATATTCCAGCGCGGCTTTACTCAGCGCCGGGGTTTCCTGATTCACCCACGCCAGCGCCCAGTTGCCGGGAAAGGTGACGTTGCCGGCATCGCTGCTGATTTCACCCTTCAGCAGTGACAGCAGCGTGGATTTACCGCAGCCGTTTTTACCCACCAGGCCGACTTTTTGCCCCGGGTTAATGGTGGCCGTTGCGTTATCCAGCAGCACATTGGTGCCGCGACGGATTTGTAATGCGGAAAAGACAATCATAAGCGCCGTATCGTCAGAATATGTTAATTTATCGGCAACATAATTCGATAATGTTTGTTGCGTCGAGCATGGTAGCGGAATTCCGCCGCGGTGACGACGCTTTGGAGGGGAACGATGTCGCAGCCGCCCAAAATATTGCTGCTTTACGCCCATCCGGAATCACAGGATTCGATTGCTAATCGGGTTTTGCTGCAGTCGGCTATGGAACTGGACCACGTCACGGTGCACGATTTATACGCCCACTATCCGGATTTCTTTATTGATATTCATTACGAGCAGCAACTGCTGCGCGACCATCAAATCGTGGTGTTTCAGCATCCACTTTATACCTATAGCTGTCCGGCACTGCTGAAAGAGTGGCTGGATCGCGTGCTGTCGCGCGGCTTTGCCAGCGGCCAGGACGGTAATGCGCTGGAAGGTAAATACTGGCGCAGCGTGGTAACCACCGGTGAGCCGGAGACGGCGTATCACCACAGCGGCCTCAATCGCTACCCGATGAGCGACATTATGCGACCGTTTGAGCTGACGGCGCAGATGTGTCGCATGCACTGGCTGACGCCGATGGTAATTTACTGGGCGCGTCGTCAGACACCCGAGGTGCTGCGCAATTTTGCGCGCGCCTATGGCGACTGGCTGGCGTCACCGCTGCCGAACGGAGGAGTGTGATGCAAGGCGAAACGTTACTCACCGCCGGCGTGATTTATCTGGTGGCGGCGGTGCTGGTAGTGCCGATTGCCGCCCGGCTCGGCATTGGTGCGGTGCTGGGCTATCTGCTGGCCGGTATCGCCATCGGCCCGTGGGGGCTGGGCTTCATCAGCGATGTGGACGAGATTCTGCACTTCTCGGAGCTTGGCGTGGTGTTCCTGATGTTTATCATCGGGCTGGAGCTGAACCCGGCCAAGCTGTGGGCGCTGCGGCGCTCTATTTTTGGCGTCGGTGCCGCGCAGGTGCTGGTTTCGGCAGCGATCCTCGGCGTACTGCTGTGGCTGACCGACTTCAGCTGGCAGGCCGCGGTGATTGGCGGTATCGGCCTGGCGATGTCCTCGACCGCCATGGCGCTGCAGCTGATGCGCGACAAAGGCATGAACCGCAGCGAAGCGGGCCAGCTGGGCTTCTCGGTGCTGCTGTTCCAGGACCTGGCGGTGATTCCGGCGCTGGCGCTGGTGCCGCTACTGGCCGGCAGCGACAGTGGCCACGTCGACTGGCTCAAGGTGGGCATGAAGGTGCTGGCATTCGCCGGTATGCTGGTGGGCGGACGCTATCTGCTGCGGCCGATTTTCCGTTTCATCGCCGCGTCCGGCGTGCGGGAAGTGTTTACCGCCGCCTCGCTGCTGCTGGTGCTCGGTTCGGCGCTGTTTATGGATGCGCTGGGCCTGTCGATGGCGCTGGGGACGTTCATCGCCGGTATTCTGCTGGCAGAGAGTGAGTATCGCCACGAACTGGAAGTCGCCATTGAACCGTTTAAAGGGCTGCTGCTCGGGCTGTTCTTTATTTCGGTGGGCATGGCGCTCAACCTCGGCGTGCTTTATACCCACATCCTCGAAATTCTGATTGGCGTGGTGCTGCTGGTGGCGGTGAAAACGCTGGTGCTCTACGTGCTGGCGCGCATTTATGGTCTGCGCAGTTCGGAGCGCCTGCAGTTTGCCGGCGTGCTGAGTCAGGGCGGTGAATTCGCCTTCGTGCTGTTTTCGGCGGCGTCGTCGGCAAAACTGTTCAGTGGCGATCAGCTGCCGCTGCTGCTGGTCACGGTGACGCTGTCGATGATGACCACGCCGCTGCTGATGCAGGGCGTGGATAAGATTCTGGCGCGCCGCTTCAACGAACCGGAAGAGGACGGTGAAAAGCCGTTTGTCGAGGACGATCAGCCCCAGGTGATTGTGGTGGGCTTTGGCCGTTTTGGTCAGGTGGTCGGGCGTTTGCTGATGGCCAACAACAAGCGCATCACCGTGCTGGAGCGCGATATCTCGGCGGTCAGCCTGATGCGCAAATATGGCTACAAGGTTTACTATGGCGATGCCACCGAGCTCGAGCTGCTGCGTGCCGCCGGGGCGGAGAATGCGCAGTCGATCGTCATCACCTGTAACGATCCGGAAGATTCGATGACCATCGTGCACTTGTGCCAGCAGCACTTCCCGCAGCTGGAGATTCTGGCGCGGGCGCGCGGTCGTGTCGAGGCGCATGAGCTGCTGCAGGCGGGCGTCACGCTGTTCTCGCGTGAAACCTTCTCCAGCGCGCTGGAGTTAGGCCGCAAAGCGCTGATATCGCTGGGCATGCATCCGCATCAGGCGCAGCGCGCGCAGCAGCACTTCCGCCGGCTGGATATGCGCATGCTGCGTGAACTGGTGCCGAGCCACGACGACAGCGTGCAGGTTTCACGCGTGCGTGAGGCGCGACGCGAGCTGGAGGACATTTTCCAGCGTGAAATGCAGCATGAAAAACGGCAGTTTGACGGCTGGGATGATGAGTAAGGCTACACTTAACGTATCCGTTCTGATGACGGGCAGGAAACACTATGCGTAAACGTTTTATTGCCGGTGCGGTTTGTCCGCACTGTCAGGAGAAAGACACGCTGGCGATGTGGCGTGAAAACAATGTCGATGTGGTGGAGTGCGTGAAGTGCGGCCACCAGATGCGTGAGGCGGACAAGCAGGCGCGCGATCAGGTTCGCAGCACTGAGCAAGTGATTGGCATTTTTCATCCGGAGTAGCGCGATGGCGCAGCTTTTTTTAAGCTTAGCCTTACAGCGGTATTGAATTCCGCTACAATCGGCGCCATTAACGCTGAGCAGTATGGTCCAACAGCACTGTTGGCATCCTCAGTACTGAACCTTTCTGGTTGGTTATTGCACGCGAGAATAGACCAATGAGACGGGATTCTTTGTTCTCAACGGTTAGGAGATATCATGAAAGTAGCAAAAGACCTGGTGGTGAGCCTGGCGTATCAGGTTCGTACCGAAGACGGTGTGTTGGTTGACGAGTCACCGGTGAGTGCGCCGTTGGATTATCTGCACGGTCATGGTTCCCTGATTTCTGGTCTGGAAAAAGCGCTGGAAAATCACGCGGTCGGCGACAAGTTTGACGTGCATATCCCGGCAAACGACGCGTACGGCCAGTACGATGACAACCTGGTGCAGCGTGTACCGAAAGACGTGTTCATGGGCGTTGACGAGCTGCAGGTTGGCATGCGCTTCCTGGCAGAAACCGACCAGGGCCCGGTGCCGGTCGAGATCACCGAAGTGGAAGATGAGCACGTGGTGGTTGATGGTAACCACATGCTGGCGGGTCAGAACCTGAACTTCAATGTGGAAGTGGTTGCTATCCGTGAAGCCACGGAAGAAGAGATCGCTCACGGCCACGTTCATGGCGCTGACGGCCATCATCACGATCATGGTCACGATCATGAGCACGGTCATGGCGGCTGCGGCGGCCACGGTGGTTGCGGCTGCAACCACTAAGCGTAAAAAGGCCACCTGCGGGTGGCCTTTTTATTGGGCAGCAAAGCGCGCGACATTAATAGTGCGGCGGCGGGGTCTCTTCCGCTTGCGAAGCGACCATGGACGGGGCGGCGGCCTTCACTTTATCCACCAGCAGACGCACCTGCTCACGCAGTTTACTCATTTCCAGCTCGTGCTGAACCACCGTCTGATTGAGCTGCTCAATGGTATGTTCCTGGAAAGCCAGCTTGCTCTCCAGCGCCTCAAGGCGTTGATCCCATTCTGGTTGTTGCATCATCACTCCTCCTGTCACGGTGCTGCGCGTTGATCTTGTCGGGCGTGATTCTACGGTCTTTCGTGTCAGAATCACCTGATATTTCACCTTCGGTCTGGCGTATGCATTGAATTCCCGCGTTGCGCCTATATCTCTGATGAAACTTCCTGAAGCAAAAAAGGTCGGAGGTTGACCGGGTAATTACACTGTGGGAGTGTTCGCCACTGCCACGTAAAGTTATAGTGTGGGCCACTGTCCGCAATGATTCCCGAGGTTTTGAAGCTTCGGTTTTGGAGAAAGGATGAAATCACTGTTTAAAGTCACATTGTTAGCTACCACCATGGCCGTCGCGCTGAATGCACCGCTGGCAATGGCAGCAGAAACCACTGCGGCACCGGCTGACGCAGCGCAGGCTGCGCCACAGGCGCCGAAAAATGCTGCCTTCAAAAACGAAGACCAGCAGTCAGCCTATGCGCTGGGCGCCTCCCTGGGTCGCTACATGGACAACTCTCTGAAGGAGCAGGAGAAACTGGGTATCAAACTGGACAAAGACCAGCTGATTGCCGGTGTTCAGGATGCGTTTGGCGGCAAGAGCAAGCTGTCTGACGAAGAGATTGAGCAGACGCTGCAGGCGTTTGAAGGCCGCGTGAAAGGGGCCGCTCAGGCGAAGATGGAAAAAGACGCGAAAGAGAATGCCGACAAAGGCACCGCTTACGCAGACAAGTTCGCCAAAGAGAAGGGCGTGAAGAAAACCGAATCTGGCCTGCTGTATCAGGTAGAGAAAGAGGGCAGCGGTGAAACCCCGAAAGACAGCGATACCGTAGTGGTTAACTACAAAGGTACGCTGATTGACGGCACCGAGTTCGACAACTCTTACACGCGCGGCGAGCCACTGTCGTTCCGTCTGGACGGCGTAATCCCGGGCTGGACCGAAGGTCTGAAGCACGTGAAGAAAGGCGGTAAGATCAAGCTGGTGATCCCACCGAACCTGGCTTACGGCAAAAACGGCGTGCCGGGTATTCCGGCCAACTCAACGCTGGTGTTCGATGTTGAGCTGCTCGACATCAAGCCGGCGCCGAAAGCCGATGAGAAAGCGCAGGCTCCGGCCGCTGCTGACAAGAAAGCGCAGTAAGCTGACTTGCACCGCCGCCTTCGGGCGGCGGTTTTGTTTTCGCTCATCCTGAATTTGCGGCGCGATGAGTAAAGCTCTGGCTAAAAACGGCGACATTTGCCAGACTAGCGCCTGCACAATGATCATAAGATGAGTCTGCCCCAATGCTGTCGAGACAGGCTCCAGCCATTTAGGGTAATGTCTTCGATGTCTAATCCATTCAATCCCGGCGAACTGACTGACTTCGATTTACTGGAGCAGCGTCCGTTCGAACAAGCAGACTACGATATTCTTAAATCCTACGAAGCGGTGGTCGACGGTCTGGCGATGCTGATTGGCTCGCACTGCGAAATCGTGCTGCACTCGCTGGAAGATCTTAAATGCTCCGCCGTGCGTATCGCCAACGGCGAACATACCGGCCGCAAAGTGGGTTCCCCGATTACCGATCTGGCGCTGCGCATGCTGCATGATATGCACGGCGCGGAGAGCAATGTGTCCCGCGCCTACTTCACGCGAGCCAAAAGTGGCGTGCTGATGAAGTCGGTAACCATTGCGATTCGTAACCGGCAGCAGCGGGTGATTGGCCTGCTGTGCATCAATATGAACCTGGACGTACCGTTTTCGCAGATTATGTCGACTTTCATGCCGCCGGAGACGCAGCAGGTGGATTCCAACGTCAACTTTGCCAGCTCGGTAGAGGATCTGGTCACCCAGACGCTGGAGTTCACTATTGAAGAGGTGAGCGCCGATCGCAACGTGTCGAATAACGCCAAGAATCGCCAGATCGTCCTCAATCTGTACGAGAAGGGCATTTTCGATATCAAGGACGCCATTAACCAGGTGGCCGATCGCCTCAATATTTCTAAGCACACCGTGTATCTGTATATCCGCCAGTTTAAGAGTGGCGATCTGCAGGGGCAGGAACGCTAATGCGCTACACGCTGCTGGTCACCGGGCCGGCTTACGGCACACAGCACGCCAGTAGCGCGCTGCTGTTTGCCCGTGCGCTGCTGGCACAGGGACATCAGCTGGAAAGCGTGTTCTTTTACCGCGAAGGCGTGCTGAATGCTAACCAGCTCAGCGCGCCGGCCAGCGATGAAGTGGACATGGTGCGCGCCTGGCAGCAGCTGCGCGACGACAGTGGCGCGGCACTGAATATCTGTGTGGCAGCCGCGTTGCGGCGCGGCGTGACCGATGCGCAGGAGGCAGCGCGCCTGCAGCTGGCGGGCAGCAATCTGCAGCCCGGATTTACCCTTAGCGGCCTGGGCGCGCTGGCGGAAGCCGCCCTGAGCTGCGATCGACTGGTGCAATTCTGATGAACCGTGTGGCGTTTCTGTTTACGCAGGCTCCGCACGGCAGCAGTGCTGGCCGGGAAGGGCTGGATGCCGTGCTGGCGACCGGCGCGCTGAGTGAGGATATCGGCCTGTTCTTTATTGGCGACGGCGTGCTGCAGCTCAACCGCGATCAGCAGCCGGCGCAGATTCTGGCGCGTGACTATATTGCGACCTTTGGCGTGCTGGCGCTATACGACATCGATCGCTGCTATATCTGTCAGGCGTCACTGCTGGCACGTGGCCTGAGCCTCACGGCAGCGCGCGTGCTGGATGCGCAGCTGCTGGAACCTGCCGCGTTGCGTCAGACGCTGGCAACTTATGACCGTATCCTCCGTTTCTGAGAACTGACCATGCTCTACACCCTGCTGCACTCTCCCTGGCAATGCGATTTCGATAGCCTGCTGCTGCTGTTGCAGGAGGGCGATGACGTGCTGCTGTTACAGGATGGTGTGACGGCCGCGCTGGCAGGCAGTGAGAAGCTGCAGCAGCTGCTGGCATCGCCCGCCACGCTGTGGGTATTAGAAGAAGACGTGATGGCGCGCGGGCTGACTGCGCAAATTTCGACCAATGTGTCGCGTCTGAACTATACTGGTTTCGTTACGCTGACGACGAAGCATCCACAACAAGTGGCCTGGTGAAGGGTAAAACCTGGTTATTTCTTGACACCCTATGGGCACAGCCCTAAAATTCTGCCTCCTCGTAGTAATACGAGGCGATTTATTACGTGTTTACGAAGCAAAAGCTAAATCCAGGAGCTATTTAATGGCAACAGTTAACCAGCTGGTTCGCAAACCACGCGTTCGTCAGGTTGCTAAAAGCAACGTGCCGGCGCTGGAAGCTTGCCCGCAAAAACGTGGTGTTTGTACTCGTGTTTACACCACTACCCCGAAAAAACCAAACTCCGCACTGCGTAAAGTCTGCCGTGTGCGTTTGACTAACGGTTTTGAAGTCACCTCCTACATCGGCGGTGAAGGTCATAACCTGCAGGAGCACTCCGTGATCCTGATCCGTGGCGGTCGTGTAAAAGACCTGCCAGGTGTGCGTTACCACACCGTTCGTGGCGCGCTGGACTGCTCAGGTGTTAAAGACCGTAAGCAGGCTCGCTCCAAGTACGGCGTGAAGAAGCCAAAGGCTTAATGGTTCTCCGTTAAGTAAGGCCAAACGTTTTAACTTTAATGTCAAAATAAACTCGTAGAGTTTTGGACAATCCTGAATTAACAACGGAGTATTTCCATGCCACGTCGTCGCGTCATTGGTCAGCGTAAAATTCTGCCGGATCCTAAGTTCGGATCAGAGCTGCTGGCTAAATTTGTAAATATCCTGATGGTAGATGGTAAAAAATCTACTGCTGAATCAATCGTCTATACCGCACTTGATACCCTGGCTCAACGTGCTGGTAAAGATGGTCTGGAAGCTTTCGAAGTTGCACTCGAAAACGTACGTCCGACTGTCGAAGTTAAGTCACGTCGCGTTGGTGGTTCAACCTACCAGGTTCCAGTTGAAGTCCGTCCGGTTCGTCGTAATGCCCTGGCAATGCGTTGGATCGTAGAAGCTGCTCGTAAACGCGGTGATAAATCGATGGCTCTCCGCCTGGCGAACGAACTTTCTGACGCTGCAGAAAACAAAGGTACTGCAGTGAAGAAACGTGAAGACGTTCACCGTATGGCTGAAGCCAACAAGGCGTTCGCACACTACCGCTGGTAATCGCCACGTAGTTGTTGTTAAACCAGCGGGCGCTCATTCAGCCAACCCGCTGGGGTCGACTTACATTGAACGTCCGAGAATCAGAGGAATCAAATGGCTCGTACAACACCCATTGCGCGCTACCGTAACATCGGTATCAGCGCACACATTGACGCCGGTAAAACCACTACCACCGAGCGTATCCTATTCTACACCGGTGTTAACCACAAAATCGGTGAAGTGCACGATGGCGCTGCAACCATGGACTGGATGGCGCAGGAGCAGGAGCGTGGTATTACCATCACCTCTGCAGCGACCACTGCGTTCTGGTCAGGTATGGCGAAGCAGTTTGAGCCGCACCGCATCAACATCATCGACACCCCGGGACACGTTGACTTCACCATCGAAGTAGAACGTTCTATGCGTGTGCTCGACGGCGCAGTAATGGTTTACTGTGCAGTAGGTGGCGTGCAGCCGCAGTCTGAAACCGTATGGCGTCAGGCAAACAAATATAAAGTTCCACGTATCGCGTTCGTTAACAAAATGGACCGTATGGGTGCGAACTTCCTGAAAGTTGTTGGTCAGATCGAATCACGTCTGGGCGCGACTCCGGTTCCACTGCAGCTGGCTATCGGCGCAGAAGAGAACTTCACCGGTGTTGTTGACCTGATCAAGATGAAAGAGATCAACTGGAACGACGCCGATCAGGGTACTACCTTCGTTTACGAAGATATCCGTGCTGAGTTGCAGGAACTGGCTGAAGAGTGGCGTGGCAAGCTGATTGAAGCAGCTGCTGAAGCTTCTGAAGAGCTGATGGAGAAATTCTTTAGCGGTGAAGAACTGTCTGAAGAAGAGATCAAATCTGCTCTGCGTAAGCGCGTACTGAACAACGAGATCATCCTCGTGACCTGTGGTTCTGCATTTAAGAACAAAGGTGTTCAGGCGATGCTGGATGCAGTCGTTGAATATCTGCCAGCACCAACTGACGTTCCGGCGATCAACGGTATCCTGGACGACGGTAAAGATACCCCGGCTGAGCGTCACGCAACTGACGACGAGCCGTTCTCTGCGCTGGCGTTCAAAATTGCCAACGACCCGTTCGTAGGTAACCTGACCTTCTTCCGCGTTTACTCGGGTGTGGTTAACTCGGGCGATACCGTACTGAACTCCGTGAAATCTGCACGTGAGCGTTTCGGTCGTATCGTTCAGATGCACGCCAACAAACGTGAAGAGATCAGCGAAGTTCGCGCAGGCGACATCGCTGCAGCAATCGGTCTGAAAGACGTGATCACCGGTGATACCCTGTGTGATCCATCTAACCCGATCATTCTGGAGCGTATGGAATTCCCTGAGCCGGTAATTTCTATCGCCGTTGAGCCGAAAACCAAAGCTGACCAGGAAAAAATGGGTCTGGCTCTGGGTCGTCTGGCGAAAGAAGACCCGTCATTCCGCGTATGGACTGACGAAGAGTCTAACCAGACCATCATCGCTGGTATGGGTGAGCTGCACCTCGACATCATCGTTGACCGCATGAAGCGTGAATTCAACGTTGAAGCGAACGTCGGTAAACCTCAGGTTGCTTACCGCGAAGCGATTCGCTCTAAAGTTACCGATATCGAAGGTAAACACGCCAAGCAGTCTGGTGGTCGTGGTCAGTACGGTCATGTTGTTATCGACATGTACCCACTGGAGCCGGGTTCGAATCCGAAAGGCTACGAATTTGTCAACGATATCAAAGGTGGTGTGATTCCTGGTGAATACATCCCTGCGGTTGATAAAGGTATCCAGGAGCAGCTGAAGTCTGGTCCACTGGCCGGTTACCCGGTAGTTGATCTGGGCGTGCGCCTGCACTTCGGTTCTTACCATGACGTTGACTCCTCTGAGCTGGCGTTTAAACTGGCCGCTTCTATCGCCTTCAAAGATGGCTTTAAGAAAGCACAGCCGGTTCTGCTTGAGCCAATCATGAAGGTTGAAGTAGAAACCCCAGAAGAGAACACCGGTGACGTTATCGGTGACCTGAGCCGCCGTCGTGGTATGCTGAAAGGTCAGGAATCTAACGCGACTGGCGTTCAGATTCACGCTGAAGTTCCGCTGTCTGAAATGTTCGGATACGCGACTCAGTTGCGTTCTCTGACCAAAGGCCGTGCTTCTTACTCCATGGAGTTCCTGAAGTACGATGATGCGCCGAACAACGTCGCTCAGGCCGTTATTGAAGCTCGTAGCAAATAAGGCTACGGTTTAAAAATTGTGAACTGATGCCTTCATCACTGATGAAGGCATAACGTAAGGATTATCGCCATGGCGAAAGAGCAATTTCAACGTAACAAACTGCACGTAAACGTGGGCACCATCGGTCACGTTGACCACGGTAAAACCACCCTGACTGCAGCCATCACCACCGTTCTGGCTAAAACCTACGGCGGCCAGGCTCGTGCATTCGATCAGATCGATAACGCGCCAGAAGAGAAGGCTCGTGGTATCACCATCAACACCTCTCACGTTGAATATGAAACCCCGACCCGTCACTACGCACACGTTGACTGCCCAGGCCACGCCGACTATGTGAAAAACATGATCACCGGTGCTGCGCAGATGGACGGCGCGATCCTGGTTGTTGCTGCGACTGATGGCCCAATGCCACAGACCCGTGAGCACATCCTGCTGGGCCGTCAGGTTGGCGTTCCTTACATCATCGTGTTCCTGAACAAGTGCGACATGGTTGATGACGAAGAGCTGCTGGAACTGGTTGAGATGGAAGTTCGCGATCTGCTGTCTCAGTACGACTTCCCAGGCGACGATACCCCAATCGTACGCGGTTCTGCGCTGAAAGCGCTGGAAGGCGACGCTGAGTGGGAAGCGAAAGTCGTTGAGCTGGCTGGTCACCTGGATACTTACATTCCAGATCCAGTACGTGCTATCGATCTGCCGTTCCTGCTGCCAATCGAAGACGTATTCTCAATCTCTGGCCGTGGTACCGTTGTTACCGGTCGTGTTGAGCGCGGCATCGTGAAAGTGGGCGACGAAGTAGAAATCGTTGGTATCAAAGCGACTGCCAAGTCTACCTGTACCGGTGTTGAAATGTTCCGCAAACTGCTGGACCAGGGTCAGGCAGGCGAGAACTGTGGTGTTCTGCTGCGCGGTATCAAGCGTGAAGAGATCCAGCGTGGTCAGGTTCTGGCTAAGCCAGGCACCATCAAGCCACACACCAAGTTCGTATCAGAAGTGTACGTACTGTCTAAAGACGAAGGCGGCCGTCATACTCCGTTCTTCAAAGGCTACCGTCCACAGTTCTACTTCCGTACTACTGATGTGACCGGCAACATCGAACTGCCAGAAGGCGTTGAGATGGTAATGCCAGGCGACAACATCAAAATGACCGTTGAGCTGATCCACCCAATCGCGATGGACCAGGGTCTGCGTTTCGCAATCCGCGAAGGCGGCCGTACCGTTGGCGCGGGCGTTGTTGCTGAAGTTCTCGCTTAATTGCGTTAATAACGGTGGTAACTTCGGTTGCCACCGCAGCATGAAAAAGAGCACTTCGGTGCTCTTTTTTTTTGCTTTGCATTGACCGGCACGCCTAATCCCACACAAAAGCTACGTTGAAATAAAAACCATTCTCATTTACACTTTGATCAGAAATTGTACTGGAGTGGGCTGTAAATGTACGTCTGTCTGTGTAATGCCGTAAGCGACCGAACCCTGCGTGAAGTTGTCCGCCGTTATCAACCCAAATCGATTCAGCAACTGCGCCAGCTGGTGCCTATCGGCAAGCAGTGCGGCAAGTGTATTCGCGTGGCGCGCGAAATTATGGATGATGAAATGCAAAACGTGCCTCTTTACAAAGAGATAGCGTAACTGCGCATGCGCTTCGCCTGAATAACCCCAAAAACTGTCGCGTTTTTTTGACTTCTTTTTATCCGCATCTACGCTCTATTTATCTGCAAGCGGAGGAAGCACAATGAAGGGCGACGGCAAAATCATTACTCACCTCAATAAATTGCTGGGAAATGAACTGGTTGCAATCAACCAGTACTTTCTACATGCGCGCATGTTCAAAAACTGGGGCTTAATCCGCCTCAACGATGTTGAATACCATGAATCCATTGATGAAATGAAACATGCGGACAAGTACATCGAACGCATTTTGTTTCTCGAAGGCATTCCTAATCTGCAGGATCTCGGCCGGCTGCGCATCGGTGAAGACGTGCCGGAAATGCTGCAGTCGGACCTGACGCTCGAACTGGAAGGGGCGAAAGACTTACGCGAAGCGATTGCGTACGCCGATAAAGTTCATGATTACGTCAGCCGCGACATGATGATCGAGATTCTGGCGGATGAAGAGCACCATATCGACTGGCTGGAAACTGAGCTCGACCTGATTCAGAAATTGGGTCTGCAAAACTATCTGCAGGCCCAACTGAAAGAAGAGGGCGATAAGTAGCGTTTGCCGTGCCGTTCCACCTGTTGATTGCAGCCCGCCCCGTGCGGGCTTTTTTACTGGTGCGCGCTTTTGCGGTTAAAAACGCAGCATGGGTTGCTTCCTGAACAGATTTGCGTATAATGCGCGGGCCTGCCGATATTGGTGTGGCGCGATTCGAGCAGAATCGCAGGCGATAGCGATTAGTGTATCGCCTGACAATACTCCCGATTGGGGAGTTATATGCTGAACGATTACACTCCCCCATCAATCGTAATGGGTGCGGGTAGTAATTTTTTTCGTTTATAAAATGTTTGGAGCCTTGGTCTCATGTCGAACCAAAGAATCCGTATCCGTCTTAAAGCGTTTGATCATCGCCTGATCGATCAATCAACCGCGGAAATCGTCGAGACTGCCAAGCGCACTGGTGCGCAGGTACGTGGTCCGATCCCGCTGCCGACTCGCAAAGAGCGCTTCACCGTTCTGATCTCTCCGCACGTTAACAAAGATGCGCGTGATCAGTACGAAATCCGCACTCACAAGCGTCTGGTAGACATCGTTGAGCCAACTGAAAAAACCGTTGATGCTCTGATGCGTCTGGATCTGGCTGCCGGTGTTGACGTGCAGATCAGCCTGGGTTAATCAGGTCATCGAGCGATTGAGAGGTTGATACAATGATTGGTTTAGTCGGTAAAAAAGTGGGCATGACGCGCATCTTCACTGAAGAAGGCGTTTCAATCCCAGTAACCGTAATCGAAGTTGAAGCAAACCGCGTTACCCAGGTCAAAGGTCTGGAAAACGATGGTTACCAGGCGATCCAGGTTACCACCGGTGCGAAAAAAGCAAACCGTGTTGGTAAGCCGGAAGCAGGTCATTTTGCTAAAGCTGGCGTTGAAGCTGGCCGTGGTCTGTGGGAATTCCGCACCGAAGGTGAAGAATACTCTGTTGGCCAGAGCATCAGTGTTGAAATTTTCGCTGACGTTAAAAAAGTAGACGTTACCGGTACCTCTAAAGGTAAAGGTTTCGCAGGTACCGTTAAGCGCTGGAACTTCCGTACCCAGGACGCTACACACGGTAACTCCTTGTCTCACCGCGTTCCGGGTTCTATCGGTCAGAACCAGACTCCGGGCAAAGTGTTCAAAGGCAAGAAAATGGCTGGTCAGCTGGGTAATGAGCGCGTAACCGTTCAGAGCCTGGAAGTAGTACGTGTTGACGCTGAGCGCAACCTGCTGCTGGTCAAAGGTGCTGTCCCGGGTGCAACCGGCAGCGACCTGATTGTTAAACCAGCTGTGAAGGCGTAAGGGGATAGCAATGGAATTAGTACTGAAAGACGCGCAGAGCGCGCTGACTGTTTCCGAAACTACCTTCGGTCGTGATTTCAACGAAGCGCTGGTTCACCAGGTTGTTGTTGCTTACGCTGCAGGTGCTCGTCAGGGTACTCGCGCGCAGAAAACTCGTGCTGAAGTAACTGGTTCAGGCAAAAAGCCATGGCGTCAGAAAGGCACCGGCCGTGCGCGTTCAGGTTCTATCAAGAGCCCGATCTGGCGTTCAGGTGGCGTGACCTTCGCTGCGCGTCCACAGGACCACAGTCAAAAAGTTAACAAAAAGATGTACCGCGGCGCGCTGAAAAGCATCCTGTCCGAGTTGGTACGTCAGGACCGTCTGATCGTTGTCGAGTCGTTCTCTGTTGAAGCGCCTAAAACTAAGCTGCTGGTACAGAAACTGAAAGACATGGCGCTGGAAGACGTGCTGATCATCACCGGTGAACTGGATGAGAATCTGTTCCTGGCTGCGCGTAACCTGTACAAGGTTGACGTGCGTGATGCAGCGGGTATCGACCCAGTTAGCCTGATCGCCTTCGACAAAGTCGTTATGACTGCAGAAGCAGTTAAGCAAGTTGAGGAGATGCTGGCATGATCCGTGAAGAACGTCTGCTGAAAGTACTGCGCGCGCCGCACGTATCTGAAAAAGCATCAACCGCGATGGAAAAAACCAATACCATCGTTCTCAAAGTTGCCAAAGACGCGACCAAAGCAGAGATCGTTGCTGCTGTTGAGAAACTGTTCGAAGTAGAAGTGAAAGACGTAAACACCCTGGTTGTTAAGGGTAAAGTTAAGCGTCACGGACAGCGTATCGGTCGTCGTAGCGACTGGAAAAAAGCTTACGTCACCCTGAAAGAAGGCCAGAACCTGGACTTCGTCGGCGGCGCTGAGTAAGTCGGAGGAGAAAGACAATGGCAGTTGTTAAATGTAAACCGACATCTCCGGGTCGTCGTCACGTTGTTAAAGTGGTGAACCCTGAGCTGCACAAAGGCAAGCCTTTTGCCGCGCTGGTTGAAAAAAACAGCAAATCCGGTGGTCGTAACAACAATGGTCGTATCACTACCCGTCATATCGGTGGTGGTCACAAGCAGGCTTACCGTATTGTTGACTTCAAACGCAACAAAGATGGTATCCCGGCAGTTGTTGAGCGTCTTGAGTACGATCCGAACCGTTCTGCGAACATCGCACTGGTTCTGTACAAAGATGGCGAGCGCCGTTACATCCTGGCCCCTAAAGGCCTGAAAGCTGGCGACCAGATTCAGTCTGGCGTTGATGCTGCGATCAAAGCAGGTAACACCCTGCCGATGCGTAACATCCCGGTTGGTTCAACCGTGCACAACGTAGAAATGAAACCAGGTAAAGGCGGTCAGATTGCCCGTTCTGCTGGTGCTTACGTGCAGATCGTTGCGCGTGAAGGTTCCTACGTTACCCTGCGTCTGCGTTCAGGCGAAATGCGTAAAGTCGAAGCTGACTGCCGCGCAACCCTGGGCGAAGTCGGTAACGCTGAGCACATGCTGCGCGTTCTGGGTAAAGCCGGTGCAACCCGTTGGCGTGGTGTTCGTCCTACCGTTCGCGGTACTGCGATGAACCCAGTCGATCACCCGCACGGTGGTGGTGAAGGTCGTAACTTTGGTAAGCACCCGGTAACTCCGTGGGGCGTTCAGACCAAAGGTAAGAAGACCCGTAGCAACAAGCGTACTGATAAATTTATCGTACGTCGCCGTAGCAAATAATTTTAGAGGATAAGCCATGCCACGTTCTCTCAAGAAAGGTCCTTTTATTGACCTGCACTTGCTGAAGAAGGTAGAGAAAGCGGTGGAAAGCGGTGACAAGAAGCCCCTGCGCACTTGGTCCCGTCGTTCAACGATCTTCCCTAACATGATCGGTTTGACCATCGCTGTCCATAATGGTCGTCAGCACGTTCCTGTCTTTGTTTCCGACGAAATGGTCGGCCACAAGCTGGGTGAATTTGCACCGACACGTACTTATCGCGGCCACGCTGCTGATAAGAAAGCCAAGAAGAAATAAGTAGGAGGAAGAGATGGAAACTATTGCTCAACATCGCCATGCTCGTTCTTCTGCTCAGAAGGTTCGCCTTGTTGCTGACCTGATTCGCGGTAAGAAAGTGTCGCAGGCTCTGGATATTCTGACTTACACCAACAAGAAAGCGGCTGTACTGGTTAAGAAAGTCCTGGAATCTGCCATTGCTAACGCCGAACACAACGATGGCGCTGATATCGACGATCTGAAAGTTGCGAAAATTTTCGTAGATGAAGGCCCTAGCATGAAGCGCATTATGCCGCGTGCTAAAGGTCGTGCAGATCGCATCCTGAAGCGCACCAGCCACATTACTGTGGTTGTGTCCGATCGCTGAGACTCTGGAGACTAGCAATGGGTCAGAAAGTACATCCTAATGGTATTCGCCTGGGTATTGTAAAACCATGGAACTCTACCTGGTTTGCGAACACCAAAGAATTCGCTGACAACCTGGACAGCGACTTTAAAGTACGTCAGTTCCTGAACAAAGAACTGGCAAAAGCGTCTGTATCTCGCATCGTTATCGAGCGTCCGGCTAAGAGCATCCGTGTGACCATTCACACCGCTCGCCCGGGTATCGTTATCGGTAAAAAAGGTGAAGACGTTGAAAAACTGCGCACGGTCGTAGCGAACATCGCTGGCGTTCCTGCACAGATCAATATCGCCGAAGTCCGTAAACCGGAACTGGACGCAAAACTGGTTGCTGACAGCATCACTTCACAGCTGGAGCGTCGTGTGATGTTCCGTCGTGCGATGAAGCGTGCTGTACAGAACGCAATGCGTCTGGGCGCTAAAGGTATCAAAGTTGAAGTTAGCGGCCGTCTGGGCGGTGCTGAGATCGCACGTACCGAATGGTACCGTGAAGGTCGTGTACCGCTGCACACTCTGCGTGCTGACATTGACTACAACACCTCTGAAGCGCACACCACTTATGGTGTAATCGGCGTTAAGGTATGGATCTTCAAAGGTGAGATCCTGGGTGGTATGGCTGCTGTTGAACAACCGGAACCGGCTGCTCAACCTAAAAAGCAGCAGCGTAAAGGCCGTAAGTAAGGAGAGTCGCTGATGTTACAACCAAAGCGTACGAAATTCCGTAAAGTGCACAAAGGCCGTAACCGCGGTCTGGCGCAGGGTACGGATGTTAGCTTCGGTACTTTCGGTCTGAAAGCTGTTGGCCGTGGTCGTCTGACTGCTCGTCAGATCGAAGCAGCACGTCGTGCTATGACCCGTGCAGTTAAGCGTCAAGGTAAGATTTGGATCCGTGTATTCCCGGACAAACCAATCACCGAGAAGCCGCTGGAAGTGCGTATGGGTAAAGGTAAGGGTAACGTGGAGTATTGGGTTGCCCTGATCCAGCCTGGTAAAGTCCTGTATGAAATGGACGGTGTACCGGAAGAGCTGGCCCGTGAAGCATTCAAGCTGGCAGCAGCAAAACTGCCTATCAAAACCACCTTTGTAACTAAGACGGTGATGTAATGAAAGCAACTGAGCTGCGTGAAAAAAGCGTTGAAGAGCTGAACACTGAGCTGCTTAACCTCCTGCGCGAGCAGTTTAACCTGCGCATGCAGGCAGCATCTGGCCAGCTGCAGCAGACCCATCTGCTGAAGCAAGTTCGCCGTGATGTTGCACGCGTTAAGACTTTACTGACTGAGAAGGCGGCGTAATGACCGATAAAATCCGTACTCTGCAGGGTCGTGTTGTTAGTGACAAAATGCAGAAATCTGCTGTTGTTGCTATCGAGCGTTTCGTGAAGCACCCGATCTACGGTAAATTCATTAAGCGTACGACTAAGCTGCACATCCATGACGAGAACAACGAGTGTGGAATTGGTGACGTGGTTGAAATCCGCGAAACCCGTCCACTGTCCAAGACTAAGTCCTGGACTCTGGTTCGCGTTGTAGAGAAAGCGATTCTGTAATAGAATCCGCTTCCTCTAAAAACAAAATGAACGGCTCTATGGAGCCGTTCATTTTTTCTACCCATCTGCGAGAACCGGTGTTATAATGCCGCGCCCTCAATTATGGGGCTTTTTAACGACCTGAGGTTTGGGTCCCGAAGTAGTAGTTGACATTAGCGGAGCACTAAAATGATCCAAGAACAGACTATGCTGAACGTCGCCGACAACTCCGGTGCACGTCGCGTAATGTGTATCAAGGTTCTGGGTGGCTCGCACCGTCGCTACGCAGGCGTCGGCGATATCATCAAAGTGACCATCAAGGAAGCAATTCCGCGTGGCAAGGTGAAAAAAGGTGATGTCCTGAAAGCGGTAGTGGTGCGCACCAGGAAGGGTGTTCGTCGCCCGGACGGTTCTGTCATTCGCTTCGATGGTAATGCATGCGTTATTCTGAACAATAACAGCGAGCAGCCTATCGGAACGCGTATTTTTGGGCCGGTAACTCGTGAACTTCGTACTGAAAAGTTCATGAAAATTATCTCTCTGGCACCAGAAGTACTCTAAGGAGCGAACAATGGCAGCGAAAATCCGTCGTAACGACGAAGTTATCGTGCTTACCGGTAAAGACAAAGGTAAACGCGGTAAAGTAAAGAATGTCCTGACTTCTGGTAAGGTCATCGTTGAAGGTATCAACCTGGTTAAGAAACACCAGAAGCCGGTTCCGGCTCTGAACCAACCAGGCGGCATCGTTGAAAAAGAAGCTGCTATTCAGGTTTCTAACGTTGCAATCTTCAATGCGGCAACCGGCAAGGCTGACCGTGTAGGCTTTAGATTCGAAGACGGTAAAAAAGTCCGTTTCTTCAAGTCTAACAGCGAAACTATCAAGTAATTTGGAGTAGTACGATGGCGAAACTGCATGATTACTACAAAGACGAAGTAGTCCAGAAACTCATGACAGAGTTTGGCTACAATTCTGTCATGCAAGTCCCTCGGGTCGAGAAGATCACCCTGAACATGGGTGTTGGTGAAGCGATCGCTGACAAGAAACTGCTGGATAACGCAGCAGCTGACCTGGCAGCAATCTCCGGTCAAAAACCGCTGATCACCAAAGCACGCAAATCAGTTGCAGGCTTCAAAATCCGTCAGGGCTATCCGATCGGCTGTAAAGTAACTCTGCGTGGCGAGCGCATGTGGGAGTTCTTTGAGCGTCTGATCACTATTGCTGTACCGCGTATCCGTGACTTCCGTGGTCTGTCCGCGAAGTCTTTCGACGGTCGTGGTAACTACAGCATGGGCGTTCGTGAGCAGATCATCTTCCCAGAAATCGACTACGACAAAGTCGATCGCGTTCGTGGTTTGGATATCACCATTACCACTACTGCGAAATCTGATGATGAAGGCCGTGCTCTGCTGGCTGCCTTTGACTTCCCGTTCCGCAAGTAAGGTAGGGTTACTTAATGGCTAAGCAATCTATGAAAGCACGCGAAGTTAAGCGTGTGAAATTAGCAGACAAGTTCTTCGCAAAACGCGCTGAACTGAAAGCGATCATTTCTGATGTGAACGCATCCGACGAAGACCGTTGGAACGCCGTTCTCAAGCTGCAGAGTCTGCCGCGTGATTCCAGCCCTTCACGTCAGCGTAACCGCTGCCGTCAGACAGGTCGTCCGCACGGTTTCCTGCGGAAGTTTGGGTTGAGCCGTATCAAGGTCCGTGAAGCCGCAATGCGCGGTGAAATCCCGGGTCTGAAAAAGGCTAGCTGGTAATTGTCACCATTTGAATCACGGGAGTAACACAGATGAGCATGCAAGATCCGATCGCGGATATGCTGACCCGTATCCGTAACGGTCAGGCCGCGAACAAAGTTGCGGTCTCTATGCCTTCCTCCAAGCTGAAAGTGGCAATTGCCAACGTGCTGAAGGAAGAAGGCTATATTCAAGATTTTAAAATCGAAGGCGACATCAAGCCGGAACTGGAACTGACTCTTAAGTACTTCCAGGGTAAAGCTGTTGTAGAAAGCATTCAGCGTGTTAGCCGTCCAGGTCTGCGCATCTATAAGAAAAAAGATGAGCTGCCAAAAGTTATGGCCGGTCTGGGCATTGCTGTAATTTCTACCTCTAAAGGTGTCATGACTGATCGTGCAGCGCGCCAGGCTGGTCTTGGTGGCGAAATTATCTGCTACGTAGCGTAATCGGAGGATAAAATGTCTCGTGTTGCAAAAGCACCTGTCGTTGTTCCTGCCGGCGTAGAGGTAAAACTCAACGGTCAGGAAGTTTCGATCAAAGGCAAAAACGGCGAGCTGACTCGTACTATTAACAGTGCTGTAGAAGTTAAGCATGCAGACAACGCCCTGACTTTCGCTCCACGCGAAGGTTATGCGGATGGTTGGGCACAGGCAGGTACTGCCCGTGCGCTGCTGAACGGCATGGTTATCGGTGTTACCGAAGGCTTCACCAAGAAGCTGCAACTGGTTGGTGTTGGTTATCGTGCAGCTGTTAAAGGCAACTCTGTGAGTCTGGCCCTGGGCTTCTCTCACCCGGTTGACCATGCACTGCCGGCCGGCATCACTGCTGAATGTCCAACTCAGACTGAGATCGTGCTGAAAGGCGCTGATAAACAGCTGATTGGTCAGGTTGCAGCTGATCTGCGCGCCTACCGTCGTCCTGAGCCTTACAAAGGCAAGGGTGTTCGTTACGCCGACGAAGTCGTGCGTACCAAAGAGGCTAAGAAGAAGTAAGGTAACACTATGGATAAGAAATCTGCTCGTATCCGTCGTGCGACCCGTGCACGTCGCAAGCTCAAAGAGCTGGGTGCTACTCGCCTGGTGGTACATCGTACCCCGCGTCACATTTACGCACAGGTAATCGCCCCGAACGGTTCCGAAGTTCTGGTTGCTGCTTCTACTGTAGAAAAAGCTATCGCTGAACAACTGAAGTATACCGGTAACAAAGACGCCGCTGCAGCTGTAGGTAAAGCTCTGGCTGAGCGCGCTATCGAAAAAGGCATCAAAGATGTTTCTTTCGACCGTTCCGGTTTCCAATATCATGGTCGCGTCCAGGCACTTGCAGATGCTGCTCGTGAAGCTGGCCTTCAGTTCTAAGGTAGAGGTCTAAGATGGCACACATCGAGAAACAAGCTGGCGACCTGCAGGAAAAACTGATCGCGGTAAACCGTGTCTCTAAAACTGTGAAAGGTGGTCGTATTTTCTCCTTCACCGCTCTGACTGTAGTGGGTGATGGTAACGGCCGCGTTGGTTTTGGTTACGGTAAAGCGCGTGAAGTTCCAGCAGCGATCCAGAAAGCGATGGAAAAAGCTCGTCGCAATATGGTTAATGTCGCGCTGACTCACGGCACCCTGCAGCACCCGGTTAAAGGTGCGCACACGGGTTCTCGTGTGTTCATGCAGCCGGCTTCTGAAGGTACCGGTATCATCGCCGGCGGTGCAATGCGCGCCGTTCTGGAAGTCGCTGGAGTTCATAACGTTCTGGCTAAAGCCTATGGTTCCACCAACCCGATCAACGTGGTTCGTGCAACTATCGACGGCCTGGGCAATATGAAGTCTCCGGATATGGTTGCTGCCAAGCGTGGTAAATCCGTTGAAGAAATTCTGGGGTAATCACGATGGCTAAGACAATCAAAATTACACAAACCCGTAGCTCAATCGGCCGCCTGCCTAAGCACAAAGCCACTCTGGTTGGTCTGGGTCTGCGTCGTATTGGTCACACCGTTGAGCGTGAAGACACGCCAGCTGTACGCGGTATGATCAACGCGATTTCTTACATGCTGAAAGTGGAGGAGTAAGAGATGCGTTTAAACACTCTGTCTCCGGCCGAAGGGTCTAAACACGCTTCCAAGCGTCTGGGCCGTGGTATCGGTTCTGGCCTCGGTAAAACCGGCGGTCGTGGTCACAAAGGTCAGAAGTCTCGTTCTGGCGGTGGCGTACGTCGTGGTTTCGAGGGTGGTCAGATGCCTCTGTACCGTCGTCTGCCGAAGTTCGGCTTCACCTCGCGCAAATCATTCGTGACTGCAGAAGTGCGTCTGTCTGATCTGGCGAAAGTGGAAGGCGGTATCGTCGACCTGAACACGCTGAAAGCAGCTAACATCATCGGTGTACAGATTGAGTTCGCGAAAGTGATCCTGTCTGGTGAAGTATCTGCACCTGTTACGATTCGTGGTCTGCGTGTCACCAAAGGTGCTCGTGCTGCAATCGAAGCTGCTGGCGGTAAAATCGAGGAATAAGTAGCAGATGGCAAAGCAACCGGGATTAGATTTTCAAAGTGCCAAAGGTGGCTTTGGTGAACTGAAGCGCAGACTGTTGTTTGTAATCGGTGCACTGATTGTCTTCCGTATTGGCTCTTTTATTCCAATCCCCGGTATCGATGCCACTGTACTTGCCAAACTGCTTGAGCAACAGCGTGGCACCATCATTGAAATGTTTAACATGTTCTCTGGTGGTGCTCTCAGTCGTGCCTCAATCTTCGCGCTGGGTATTATGCCGTATATTTCGGCCTCTATTATTATCCAGCTGCTGACGGTGGTTCATCCCGCGTTGGCCGAGATTAAGAAAGAGGGTGAAGCTGGTCGTCGTAAGATCAGCCAGTACACTCGCTACGGCACACTGGTTCTGGCTATATTCCAGTCGATCGGTATTGCTACCGGTCTGCCGAATATGCCTGGAATGCAGGGCCTGGTATTAAATCCAGGCTTTGCTTTCTACTTTACCGCTGTTGTAAGTCTGGTTACCGGAACTATGTTCCTGATGTGGCTGGGCGAACAGATTACTGAACGAGGTATCGGTAACGGTATTTCGATCATTATCTTCGCGGGTATTGTTGCGGGTTTACCGCCGGCCATTGGCCATACCATCGAGCAAGCGCGGCAAGGCGACCTGCACTTCCTTCTGTTGCTGTTGGTTGCAGTTCTTGTATTTGCAGTGACGTTCTTTGTTATTTTCGTTGAGCGTGGCCAGCGCCGCATTGTGGTCAACTACGCTAAACGTCAGCAAGGTCGTCGTGTATATGCTGCACAGAGCACACATTTACCGTTGAAAGTGAACATGGCGGGCGTAATCCCAGCCATCTTTGCTTCCAGCATTATCCTGTTCCCGGCGACGATAGCATCCTGGTTCGGGGGCGGTACCGGTTGGAACTGGCTGACAACAATTTCGCTGTATTTGCAGCCAGGACAGCCGCTTTATGTGCTACTCTATGCGACTGCAATCATCTTCTTCTGTTTCTTCTACACGGCGTTGGTTTTCAACCCGCGTGAAACAGCAGATAACCTGAAGAAGTCTGGTGCATTCGTACCGGGAATTCGTCCGGGAGAGCAAACGGCGAAGTACATCGATAAAGTAATGACACGTCTGACCTTAATCGGCGCACTGTATATTACTTTTATCTGCCTGATCCCGGAGTTCATGCGTGATGCCATGAAGGTTCCCTTCTACTTTGGCGGCACCTCGCTGCTGATTGTAGTGGTTGTCATCATGGACTTTATGGCTCAAGTGCAAACTCTGATGATGTCCAGTCAGTACGAGTCTGCATTGAAGAAAGCTAACCTGAAAGGCTATGGCCGTTAATTCAGTAGCTTGAGAAGTTACGGAGAGTAAAAATGAAAGTTCGTGCTTCCGTCAAGAAATTATGTCGTAACTGCAAAATCATTCGTCGCGACGGTGTCGTACGTGTGATCTGCAGCTCCGAGCCTAAGCATAAACAGCGCCAGGGCTGATTAAGTCACATATTTTTCTTGCAAAGTCGGGTTGAGCTGGCTAGATTAGCCAGCCAATCTTTTGTATGTCGATGCGTTTCCATTTGAGTATCCTGAAAACGGGCTTTTCAGCATGGTACGCATTTATTTAATTATAGGAGTGCATAGTGGCCCGTATAGCAGGCATTAACATTCCTGATCAAAAACATACCGTTATCGCATTAACTTCGATCTTCGGTATCGGCAAAACCCGTTCTAAAGCCATCTGTGCTGAAACGGGCATCGCTGAAAATGTTAAGATCAGTGAGCTGTCTGAAGAACAAATTGATCAGCTGCGTGAAGCAGTTGGTAAATTCGTTGTTGAAGGTGATCTGCGCCGTGAAATCACCCTGAGCATCAAGCGTCTGATGGACCTTGGTTGCTACCGTGGTTTACGCCATCGTCGTGGTCTGCCGGTGCGCGGTCAGCGTACTAAGACCAACGCACGTACCCGTAAGGGTCCGCGTAAACCGATCAAGAAATAATCGGGGTGAGTAAATAATGGCAAAGGCACCAGTTCGTGCACGTAAGCGTGTAAGAAAACAAGTCTCAGATGGCGTGGCTCATGTCCATGCGTCTTTTAACAACACCATCGTTACTATTACTGATCGTCAGGGTAACGCACTGGGTTGGGCAACCGCCGGTGGTTCCGGTTTCCGCGGTTCACGTAAATCTACTCCGTTTGCTGCTCAGGTCGCTGCAGAGCGCTGTGCAGAAGCGGTGAAAGATTACGGTATTAAGAACCTGGAAGTTATGGTTAAGGGTCCGGGTCCAGGCCGCGAATCTACTATTCGTGCTCTGAACGCCGCTGGTTTCCGCATCACTAATATTACTGATGTGACTCCGATCCCTCACAACGGTTGTCGTCCGCCGAAAAAACGTCGCGTTTAACGTTCCGTTTTTTAGGTTAGTTGGAGAAAGAAAATGGCAAGATATTTGGGTCCTAAGCTCAAGCTGAGCCGTCGTGAGGGCACTGACTTATTCCTTAAGTCTGGCGTTCGCGCGATTGATTCCAAGTGCAAAATTGAACAAGCCCCTGGTCAGCATGGTGCGCGTAAACCGCGTCTGTCTGATTACGGCGGCCAGTTACGTGAAAAGCAAAAAGTTCGTCGTATCTACGGCGTGCTGGAGCGTCAGTTCCGTAACTACTATAAAGAAGCAGCGCGTCTGAAAGGCAACACCGGTGAAAACCTGTTAGCTCTGCTGGAAGGTCGTCTGGATAACGTAGTTTACCGTATGGGCTTTGGTGCCACTCGTGCAGAAGCACGTCAGCTGGTTAGCCACAAATCTGTAATGGTAAACGGTCGCGTTGTTAACATCGCTTCTTATCAGGTATCTCCGAATGATGTCGTAAGCATCCGTGAGAAAGCCAAAAAGCAATCTCGCGTGAAGGCCGCTCTGGAGCTGGCTGAGCAGCGTGAAAAGCCAACCTGGCTGGAAGTTGATGCGACTAAGATGGAAGGTGTGTTCAAGCGTATTCCTGAGCGTACCGATCTGTCTGCGGACATTAACGAACACCTGATCGTCGAGCTTTACTCTAAGTAAAGCTTAGTACCAAAGAGAGGACACAATGCAGGGTTCTGTGACAGAGTTTCTAAAACCGCGCCTGGTAGATATCGAGCAAGTGAGTTCGACGCACGCCAAGGTGACCCTTGAGCCGTTAGAGCGTGGCTTTGGCCATACTCTTGGTAACGCACTGCGCCGTATTCTGCTTTCTTCCATGCCGGGTTGCGCGGTGACCGAGGTTGAGATTGATGGCGTGCTGCACGAGTACTCCACCAAAGAGGGCGTACAGGAAGATATCCTGGAAATCCTGCTCAATCTGAAAGGGCTGGCGGTAAGAGTTCAGGGTAAAGATGAAGTCATCCTCACTCTGAATAAATCTGGCATTGGCCCTGTGACTGCAGCCGACATTACCCACGACGGTGATGTCGAAATCGTCAAGCCGCAGCATGTGATCTGCCATCTGACCGATGAAAACGCGTCTATTAGCATGCGTATCAAAGTTCAGCGTGGTCGTGGTTATGTGCCGGCTTCTGCCCGAATTCATTCGGAAGAAGATGAGCGCCCAATCGGCCGTCTGTTGGTTGACGCTTGCTACAGCCCTGTAGACCGTATCGCCTACAATGTTGAAGCAGCGCGTGTAGAACAGCGCACCGACCTGGACAAGCTGGTCATCGAAATGGAAACCAACGGCACAATCGATCCTGAAGAGGCGATTCGTCGTGCGGCGACCATCCTGGCAGAACAACTGGAAGCTTTCGTTGACTTACGTGATGTACGTCAGCCGGAAGTCAAAGAAGAGAAACCAGAATTCGATCCGATCCTGCTGCGCCCTGTTGACGATCTGGAATTGACTGTCCGCTCTGCTAACTGCCTCAAGGCAGAAGCTATCCACTACATCGGTGATCTGGTACAGCGTACCGAGGTTGAGCTGCTTAAAACGCCTAACCTAGGTAAAAAATCTCTTACCGAGATTAAAGACGTGCTCGCATCACGTGGTCTGTCTCTGGGCATGCGCCTGGAAAACTGGCCACCGGCAAGCATTGCTGATGAATAACCGGATCGCAGGTTAAGGTTTCACTGAGAAGGATAAGGTCATGCGCCATCGTAAGAGTGGTCGTCAACTGAACCGCAACAGCAGCCATCGTCAGGCTATGTTCCGCAACATGGCTGGTTCTCTGGTTCGTCATGAGATCATTAAGACGACTCTGCCGAAAGCCAAAGAGCTGCGTCGCGTAGTTGAGCCGCTGATTACTCTTGCCAAGACCGACAGCGTAGCTAATCGTCGTCTGGCATTCGCCCGTACTCGTGATAACGAGATCGTGGCAAAACTGTTTAACGAGCTGGGCCCGCGTTTCGCGAGCCGTGCCGGTGGTTACACTCGCATTCTGAAGTGTGGCTTCCGTGCTGGTGACAACGCTCCGATGGCATACATCGAGCTGGTTGATCGTCCAGAAGCTCAAGCAGAAGCTGCTGCAGAGTAATTTGCAGTAACGTAAAAAACCCGCTTCGGCGGGTTTTTTATTGCCTGTCATTTCTTCCTATTTCCCCTCCATTCGCTATGCTGTTGGCAGACATGCCTGCAGGAGGTTTCTATGTGGCTTATCGATCAGCTGGCTGAGCAACACATCCGCGCCGCTCAGGAAAAGGGTGAGCTGAGCAATCTGCCTGGTGAGGGTGCGCCGCTCGCGCTGGACGATGACAGTGGTGTGCCGGCGGAATTGCGCAGTGCCTGGCGACTGCTGAAAAACGCCGGCTATCTCCCTCCGGAACTGGAGATGCGCCGCGACGCGCTGGCACTGAGCGATCTGCTTCGCGAACTCGATCCTGATGACTGCGAGGCGCGCGAACTGGCCAAACGCCTGACGCTGCTGGAGATGAAACTGCAGCAGGCTGGCATGAGCACCGATTTTCTGCGTGGCGAATACCGCCCGGCGATCGGTCAGCGGCTACAGCAGGAGAAATAGTATGTATCGCATTGGCCAGCTGGCAAAACTGGCGGACGTGACGCCGGACACCATCCGCTTTTATGAAAAGCAGCAGATGATGGATCATGAGGTACGCACCGAGGGCGGCTTCCGCCTGTACAGCGATAACGATCTGCAGCGCCTGCGTTTTATCCGTTACGGCCGGCAGCTTGGTTTCAGCCTGGAATCGATCCGCGACCTGCTGTCGATCCGCATCGATCCAGAGCATCATACCTGTGAAGAGTCAAAAGCGATCGTGGCGAAACGGCTGGATGAGGTGAACAGTATGATTGGCGAACTGCAAACCATTCAGCGCTCACTGCAACGGCTGGCGGAAACCTGTTGTGGCGACCGGCACAGTAGCGCCTGCTGTTCGATCCTCGAGGCACTGGAAACCGGTGAAGATCCGCATCCTGAAATTTGTTGTAGCAAGGATTGAATTCTGGCGCGCAGGGACTATAGTTGCGCCATCACTAACCGGAGGACGATATGAGTCACTATCAGCATCGAAAAGGCAAAATTAACGATAACGCCCTGGAAGCCCTATTACACGATCCGCTGTATCGCCAGCGTGTTGAGCGCAATCAGAAGGGGAAAGGCAGCTACCGGCGTAAAGATAAACACGCGAAGGGAGCGAATCAGGAGGCCAGCGGTAAGCAACAGTGTTTACCTCTGGCCTTCTGCTTTAGTGATAAAAAAGCCGCCTGAAACTGGCGGCTTTTATTTATCACACTTTATTATTTTGTTGCTTAAGCAGGTCGCGAATCTCGGTCAGCAGCACTTCTTCATTAGTCGGTTTAGGCGCTGGTTTTTCCACTTCTTTCTTTTTATACAGTTTATTCATTACTTTGATGGCAATGAAGATAGCAAACGCCACGATGATGAAGTCAAATACCGTCTGAATAAAGTTACCGTACTCCATCACCACCGCTGGAATATCGCCCTCTGCTGGCTTGAGTACCCATTTAAACTGCTTAAAGTCGACGCCGCCAATCAGTAAACCGAGCGGTGGCATAATGATGTTCGCAACCAGTGACGATACGATCTTACCGAACGCAGCACCGATGATCACACCGACCGCCAGGTCCACCACGTTGCCGCGCATCGCAAAATCACGAAACTCTTTGAATAAACTCATTGTTATCTCCTTGCCTTGGCCAGTGGCTAAAGTCTAACAAACCTTCGTGTAATTGCCATTATAACAATGGATTAAACACCACTCTCACTGCAGCCCAATCACAACCCGTTACAGGAAGAACGGGCTCGGCTGGAACAGACGCTCAACGTCCGGCACAAACTTTTTGTCGGTGAGGAACATGATCACGTGGTCGCCTTGCTCAATACGCACATTATCATTGGCGATGATCACGTCATCACCACGCACCACCGCGCCGATAATTGTGCCCGGCGGCAGTTTAATATCTTCAATCAGGCGGCCGACCACGCGCGAAGTGGTTTCATCACCGTGGGCAATGGCCTCGATGGCTTCCGCAATACCGCGGCGCAGTGAAGAGACGCCGACAATATCGGCTTTGCGCACGTGGCCAAGCAGCGCAGAAATTGTGGCCTGCTGCGGAGAGATCGCAATGTCGATCACGCTGCCCTGCACCAGATCGACATAGGCGCGACGCTGGATCAGCACCATCACCTTTTTCGCGCCCATCTTTTTGGCCAGCATCGCTGACATGATATTGGCTTCATCGTCGTTAGTGACGGCGATAAACAGATCGACCTGATCGACATGCTCTTCTGCCAGCAGTTCCTGATCCGAGGCATCGCCATAGAACACGATGGTATCCTGCAGATGTTCAGCCAGTTCAGCCGCGCGCTGCTGATTACGCTCAATCAGCTTAACGCTGTACTGCTTTTCCAGCCGCTGCGCCAGGCCAAAGCCGATATTACCGCCGCCGACCAGCATAATGCGTTTATAGGGCTTTTCGAGCCGCTGCATCTCGCTCATCACCGCACGAATATGCTGACTGGCGGCAATAAAAAACACTTCATCGCCAGCTTCGACGATCGTCGATCCCTGCGGGCGGATCGGGCGATCCTGACGGAAAATCGCGGCTACGCGGGTATCGATATGCGGCATGTGCTCACGCAGGATCGACAGCGGATTGCCCACCAGTGGTCCGCCGTAATAGGCTTTGACCACCGCCAGGCTGACTTTGCCCTCGGCAAAATTCACCACCTGTAACGCGCCAGGGTACTGAATGAGCCGATAGATGTTGTCGATTACCAGCTGTTCAGGCGAGATCAAATGGTCGATGGGTACCGCTTCCGGCACGAACAGCTTTTCCGCATCGCGCAGATAATCGGCGGCGCGGATACGGGCAATGCGGTTTGGCGTGTTAAACAGCGAGTAAGCAATCTGACAGGCAATCATGTTGGTTTCGTCAGAACTGGTGACCGCCACCAGCATATCCGCATCTTCGGCGCCGGCTTCACGCAACACGCGCGGGTGCGAACCATGGCCCTGCACCACGCGCAGGTCAAACTTATCCTGCAGCACGCGTAAGCGTGAGGGATCGCTATCAACCACGGTGATGTCATTATTTTCGCCCACCAGGTTTTCAGCAAGCGTGCCGCCCACCTGGCCGGCGCCGAGGATAATAATTTTCATGGATACGTTGCTCTTGTCACTGTGCGCTGCACTATTTTTTCATCAGCTTAGCGTAGAAGAAACCGTCGCCGCCATCGATGGCAGGGAAAACCTGCCAGCCGTTAAGTTGCCCCTGTGGCAGTGCCTGCGGCACCGCATCGTCATGCGTCGCGAGGAAAGCATCGATCTGCTGCTGGTTCTCCTGCGGCAGCACTGAGCAGGTGGCATAAAGCAGCGTACCGCCCGATTTCAGGCGTGGCCAGATGGCCGCCAGAATCTCACGCTGTAGCGCGGCGAGTTCGTCTATATCACAATCGCGGCGTAGCCATTTGATATCCGGATGGCGTCGAATAACGCCGGTGGCCGAGCAGGGCGCATCCAGCAGGATGCGGTCGAATTGCTGCTCGTCGCACCAGGCCGCTGGCGTGCGGCCATCGCCCTGACGCACATCAGCCTGCATCCCCAGACGCTGCAGGTTTTCCGTCACGCGCGACAGGCGCTGCGCATCGATATCCACCGCCATCACGCGGGCCTGCGGCGCAATTTCGAGAATATGGGTGGTTTTGCCGCCGGGCGCAGCGCACAGGTCGAGAATGGTTTCGCCGTTTTCCGGCGCCAGCAGCAGGGCACAACGCTGAGCAGAGAGATCCTGCACCGTCACCCAGCCCTGCTCAAAGCCTGGCAGCTGACTGACCGGAGCCGGTGCTTCAAGACGCAGCGCATCCGGCGCGTCAGCACTAAACGCATTTTGATTCTGCTGGGTTAATAACGCCAGCCAGGCGTCACGGCTGTGATGCTGACGATTCACGCGCAGCCACATTGGCGGTCGCTGATTGTTTGCTTCCACAATCTGCTGCCACTGCTCCGGCCACGCGGTCTGCAACCGTTTCAGCAGCCAGCCCGGATGCCAGTAGCGCTGCGGGCCCTGATTGACCTCTGCCAGCAGTGCGTCCTGCTGACGCTGGAACTGACGCAGCACGCCGTTAAGTAAGCCTTTCAGATTTGCCCGCTTCAGTGCTTCAGCCCCGGCCACGGTTTCGGCCAGCGCGGCGTGCGGCGGAACGCGGGTATACAGCAGCTGATACAGGCCCACCATGATCAGATAGTGCAGCACGCGCTGTTTGCCGGTTAACGGCCGCGCCATCAGCTTGTTAATTAACGCTTCCAGCTGCGGCAGCGTGCGCGTCACGCCAAAACACAACTCCTGCAGCAGCGCGCCATCGTTGTTTGCCAGCGTTTTTTGCGCAGCGGGCAGAATCGCGCTCAGCGATTCCCCTTTATCCACTACGCGTTCAATCAGTTGCGCGGCAAGGCTGCGCAGGTTGGTCGCTTTTTTCATATTCATTCATCAAACAAAAAGCCCGGCGAAGACCGGGCTGGAGAATCAGGCCAGAACGGTGCCGGGTGTAAACCATTCACGACGCGAATTGAGCAGATCCTGCGCCGCCATGGCTTTTTTGCCGGCAGGCTGCAATGAGAGCAGATTCAGCACGCCATCAGCGGTCGCGATCTGGATGCCGTGTTTGTCAGCCTGCAGAATTTCTCCCGGCTGGGCGCTGCGGTGCGGTAACACGCTGGCCTGCCAGACTTTGACCGGCTGATCGTCGATAAGGAAATAACTTACCGGCCACGGATTGAAGGCGCGAATGCACCGTTCCAGCTGAACAGCAGAGAGCGACCAGTCAAGACGTGCCTCTTCTTTGCTGAGCTTTTCCGCGTAAGTTACCAGGGTCTCATCCTGCACTTCGGGCTGCGCGCTGCCGGCGGCCAGCAGACTGAGCGTGGTCAGCATCCCCTGCGGGCCCAGCTGCGCCAGCTTGTCGTACAGCGATGCGCTGGTATCGTCGGCATTAATCGGGCAGGTTATTTTGTGCAGCATATCGCCGGTATCCAGACCCACGTCCATCTGCATGATGGTCACACCGGTTTCGTTATCGCCGGCCCACAGTGAGCGCTGAATCGGTGCCGCACCGCGCCAGCGCGGCAGCAGCGAGCCGTGTACGTTGATGCAGCCAAGACGCGGCATCGTCAGCACCGCCTGAGGCAGGATCAGACCATAAGCGACCACTACCATCACATCGGCCTGTAGCCCGGCAACCAGCTGCTGATTCTCTTCCGGCTTCAGGGACTTTGGCTGAAACACGGGGATATCATGCGCCTGAGCCAGCACTTTTACCGGGCCCGGCGTGAGTTTATTGCCACGTCCGGCAGGGCGGTCGGGCTGAGTAAAGACGCCAACCACCTGATGCTCAGAAGCAAGCAGCGCGTCGAGATGACGCGCTGCGAAGTCAGGAGTACCGGCAAAGATGATTTTTAACGGTGCAGACACAGTTCAACCTTCTGTTCGCTCTCAGGATGCGCGCGCATTCTGGCGGGCCAGTTTTTCCAGTTTCTGTTTAATACGCTGACGCTTCAGCGGCGACAGATAATCAATAAACAGTTTACCGTCGAGATGGTCGATCTCATGCTGAATGCAGATCGCCAGCAGACCATCGGTTTCCAGCTCGAAGCTGTTACCGTCGCGATCCAGCGCGCGCACTTTGACCCGCTCGGCACGCGGCACAAACGCCCGCTGTTCCGGGATCGACAGGCAACCCTCTTCGATACCAGTTTCGCCGCTTTTTTCCAGCAGCTCCGGGTTAATCAGCACCAGGCGCTCTTCGCGGCTTTCAGAAACATCAATCACGATGATGCGCTGGTGAATATCCACCTGCGTCGCCGCCAGACCAATGCCTTCTTCGGCGTACATGGTCTCAAACATATCGTCGACAATACGCTGAACGTCAGCATTCACAGCCGCAACGGGTGCAGCAATTTTGCGAAGGCGATCGTCAGGGAAATGTAATACCTGCAAAACTGACATAAATATCCAGATCTGTATGCGTTAAAGAAAAGATTACTGCCTCATATTGTAGACTTTTTGGGGCCTGATTGACAGCATTGTGCCGCATCAGAGCACGGCTGACAGGGAGCGCAGCATGGAACGCAGTGAAAGGATTATCAGGCTGACTTACGTCTGGGGTTTAAGCGGTGAGCGCGCCCATCAGTTCATCATGGCGCTTCTGGCCGCCAGCCACGTTGACGACGCGTGGCTGCAGCAGCACGGGCTGGACGACACGCAGCGGCAGCAGTTTCTCGCCCTCTGTCCACGCCAGCTGGAAAAAACGCAGCGTTGGCTGCAACAGGCGCAACATCATCTGATTGCCTGCGCCGATGCACATTATCCCGCCCGGCTGCGGGAAATCAGCCGCTATCCGGCTGCCCTTTATATAGCGGGTGACCTCTCTGCACTCGCGACACCGCAGCTGGCGGTGGTCGGCAGTCGTCACTGTTCGCCGTATGGCAGAGAATGGGGCAGCTGGTTTACCCAGCAGCTGGCGCTAAGCGGTTTGACCATCACCAGCGGGCTGGCGCGCGGTATTGATGGCGTGGCGCATCGTGCCGCGCTGGAAGTGCAGGGCAAAACTCTGGCCGTGCTGGGCAGCGGGCTGAATCATCTCTATCCGAAAAGCCATCAGCCGCTGGCACAGGAGATCATCGCCAGCGGCGGCGCGCTGGTTTCAGAACTGCCGCTGTCGATGGCGCCCCATGCGGTAAATTTTCCGCGGCGTAATCGTATTATCAGCGGCCTGAGTCATGGCGTGCTGGTGGTTGAAGCGTCACTGAAGAGTGGCTCGCTGGTAACGGCGCGGTATGCGCTGGAACAAAACCGTAACGTGTATGCGTTGCCTGGCGCGCTGGGTAATCCTGGCTGTGAAGGCACGCACTGGCTGATTCAGCAGGGGGCGCTACTGGTGGCGCATCCCAACAATATCCTTGAGGATCTGCATTCTGCCCTGCAATGGTTGCCGGCCAGCATCTCAGAAACAATATATTCACAACTCAGTGATGATGTGCCATTGCCATTTCCCAGCGTGTTGGCTAACGTAGGTGATGAGGTTACACCTGTTGACGTCGTCGCTGAACGTGCCGGCCAACCTGTGCCAGTTATCGCAGCGCAATTGCTGGAGCTGGAGTTAGCAGGATGGATCGCAGCTGTACCCGGCGGCTATGTCCGATTGAGGAGGGCATGCCATGTTCGACGTACTTATGTACTTGTTTGAGACGTATATCCACAACGAGGCTGAAATGCGCGTTGACCAGGATAAATTGACCGATGACTTAACCGATGCCGGTTTTCATCGCGAAGATATCTACAATGCGTTGAATTGGCTTGAGCGGTTAGCGGATTATCAGGATGGCCTGGTCGCGCCAGTGTTGCTGGCTAACGATCCGCTCTCCATGCGAATCTACACGGAAGAAGAGAGCCAGCGTTTAGATGCCGAGTGTCGTGGTTTTATTCTGTTCCTGGAACAAATCCAGGTGCTGAATATGGAAACGCGCGAAATGGTCATCGAACGGGTTATGGCGCTTGATACGCTGGAATTCGATCTGGAAGATCTCAAATGGGTGGTGCTGATGGTGCTGTTTAACATCCCCGGGTGTGAAAATGCCTATCAGCAGATGGAAGAACTGTTATTCGACGTCAATGAAGGTATGCTGCATTAATTTGCGATTAATGCATTCGGTAATATGAGTAAATCAGCACTATTTACCGTGCGTAAACACGATCCCTGCCCCGCCTGCGGGGCAGAATTAGTGATACGTGCCGGCAAACACGGGCCTTTTCTCGGCTGTGTGAATTATCCAACCTGTGACTATATCCGCCCGCTGAAAAGTCAGGGTGATGGCCATATTGTCAAAGTGCTGGAAGGCCATGCCTGCCCGCAGTGTGGTGCGGACAAAGTGCTGCGCCAGGGGCGATTCGGCATGTTTGTCGGCTGTAGCCACTATCCGGAGTGTGATTACACGGAAACCATCGATAAGCCGGACGAAACCGCAATTGCCTGCCCGCAGTGCGCCAGCGGCAAGCTGGTGCAGCGCCGTTCACGCTATGGCAAAACCTTCCATGCCTGCGATCGATATCCCGACTGCCAGTTCGCGATCAACGCCACGCCGCTGGAAGGTGTCTGCCCCCATTGCCAGTTCCCGTTATTAATAGAAAAGAAAACCGCACAGGGCATGAAGCGCTTCTGCGCCAGCAAACGCTGCGGCAAGCCCATCGCCCAGGATGAAGAGTGATCATGAACCAGAGCCAGCATGCACCCGGAAGCCTCGACTTCTGCATCGAACAACTTCAGCAACAGCAAGTGATTGCTTACCCTACCGAAGCCGTATTCGGCCTTGGCTGCGATCCGGACAGCGAAAGCGCGGTGATGGCCCTGCTGGAGCTGAAACAGCGCCCGGTAGAAAAGGGGCTGATCCTGATCGCCGCTGATTATGCGCAGCTCGAGCCTTATATTGCCGATCGCGAACTCACCGTGCTGCAGCGCGAACGTATGTTTGCCAGCTGGCCGGGTCCGGTCACCTATGTGGTGCCTGCTTCGCCGCATACGCCGCGCTGGTTAACCGGCCGCTTTGATTCGCTGGCGATTCGCGTCAGCGATCATCCGCAGGTTCAGGCGCTGTGCCGCGGGTTTGGCAAGCCGCTGGTCTCAACCAGCGCGAATTTAACCGGTCAGCCGCCGTGCCGCAGCGCCGCCGAAGTGGCAGAGCAGTTTGGCTCGCAGTTCCCGGTGTTGCAGGCGGCCACCGGCGGTCGCCTGAATCCTTCTGAAATCCGCGATGCCATCAGCGGTGAACTCATTCGTCAGGGCTGATTATGGAAAAGTTTGCCGTTTTTGGTCATCCCATCGCCCACAGCAAATCTCCGTTTATTCACGCCGCTTTTGCTGAGCAGACCGGTATTGAACATCCTTACGGACGCATCTGCGCACCGCTGGAAGGGTTCCCGCAGGCGATAGAGGCGTTTTTTGCGGCCGGTGGCAAAGGCGCCAATGTTACGCTGCCGTTTAAACAGCAGGCATGGGAGTTCGCGGATGAGCTCAGCGAACGCGCGGCATTATCCGGCGCGGTAAATACCTTAAAGAAGCGAGCCGATGGTTCGATTCTGGGTGATAACACGGACGGCATCGGCCTGCTGAGCGATCTGCAACGGCTGCAGCTGATCCGGCCGGGCGATCGTATTCTGCTGGTGGGCGCGGGCGGCGCGGCGCGTGGGGTGATCCTGCCGCTGCTCTCGACGGGCTGCGCGCTGGTGGTGGTTAACCGCACGCCGGAACGCGCGCAACAGCTGGCTGAGCTATTCCAGCACAGTGGGGCGATCCAGGCGATGAGCTTTGATCAACTGGCCGGCGAACGTTTTGATCTGATCATCAATGCCACCTCCAGCGGCGTAGCGGGCGACGTGCCGCCGCTGCCGGTTACGCTGATTGATGCGCAGGTGCGCTGTTACGACATGTTTTATCAGCAGGGGCTGACGCCATTTCTGGCGTGGTGCCAGCAGCACGGCACACAGCAGCTGGCGGATGGACTCGGCATGCTGGTGGGTCAGGCGGCGCATGCGTTTCAGCTGTGGCATGGCGTTATGCCGGAGATCGCGCCGGTCATCGATCAACTTAAACAGGCGATGCAGGCATGAATCAGGCTATCCAGTTTCCCGATCGGGAAAGCTGGGACGCAGTCCGGCAGGCGGTGCTGTTCCCGGTATTAGTGAATGGTATGGGACTAACCTGCGCAATATCGCTGCCGGCGCTGCAGCAGCGCTTTGGTGCCGGAGAGGCGATGGCGCTGTTTAGCGCGCATCGCTGGGATCTGGAGGAAGAGGCCGAGCAGCTGCTCCGGGCGGAGCAGGCCGACGATCAGGGCTGGCTGTGGCTGCCCTGAGCCAGATATTCATCTTTCCAGCCGACATAATTACTGGCCGAATAAAGCAGTCCGGCTATTTCCGCTTCGCTTAGCGGCCGAATCTGCTTCACCGGGCTGCCTAAATAGAGATAGCCGCTTTGCAGGCGTTTACCGGGTGGCACCAGGCTGCCGGCGCCAATCATCACCTCATCTTCGACGATCGCGCCATCCAGCAGGATCGAGCCCATACCCACCAGCACGCGGTTGCCAATGGTGCAGCCGTGCAGAATTGCTTTATGGCCCACCGTCACGTCTTCACCGATGATCAATGGAAAGCCATCGGGATTACTGCTGGATTTATGCGTAACGTGCAGCACGCTGCCATCCTGGATATTGCTGCGTTTACCAATCACCACTTTATTCACGTCACCGCGGATTGCTACCAGTGGCCAGATGCTGACATCATCAGCCAGCTCGACTTCGCCAACGACCACGCTACTGCTATCCACCATCACACGCTCGCCGGTATGAGGAATATGTTGCTTATAAGGGCGCAGGGCTACAGACATTCTATTTCTCCTTTTCTGATGTTTCCCGCTAGCCTGCGGCTTCCGGTGCGGGTAAACAAGCTGATTTTTGCGCGGATCGCTCGCGATCGCAGCGAAAAGAGTGAAAACTCGCCAGTCGATAAAAAAGATCGAAAAAAGGGGTTGTGCAAAAAATCCGGATCCCTATAATGCGCCACCACTGAGACGGCAAAGCGGCAACGCAGGCGGCTCAGCAGGGCGTGAAGTGATTCACCCCGCCGGAGAAAAACGCTGAAAAAAGTGTTTGACTCTGAAGGAGGAAAGCGTAATATACGCCACCTCGCGACAGAAGGCCGAACGCCGCGTCGCACCGCTCTTTAACAATTTATCAGACAATCTGTGTGGGCACTCGCAGGATTGATATCAGCGTCTCCGGACGTAAAAAATATCAAGTCTTTGCTGAGTGAACACGTAATTCATTACGAAGTTTAATTCACAGAGCATCGCTGCACTCGTTGCAGCAAATCAAACTTTAAATTGAAGAGTTTGATCATGGCTCAGATTGA
>NZ_POWM01000006.1:0-239284 GCF_002928365.1 Pantoea sp. ICBG 985 | reverse complement strand
GAAAAGAGCGCCCTCAGGGCGCTTTTTTCGTTTCTGTGCGCCGATGCTGAACGTGCAGGATGAGAACCTGCTGCAGGTTCGACTGAATCGCCGGGAGCGATTCAGGCTGATGCGCCAGCATCACCCGCAGGGCGAGGCCCCGGATGGGCCGAGACATATCCTGCACGACCCACCAAATTCAGAAAAGAGCGCCCTCAGGGCGCTTTTTTCGTTTCTTCACGTTCCCCCCAGGCTGCCAGTTAAGCTGAAACTGCATTCAACCAAAGTTGCACATTTGGTAGCGGCGCAATTTATTGCGCGATGAATCGCGCCGCTACGAATAGTGTGCGACTTGCGATTGCCATATCTGACCGCTCTTACGTTCTCAGGGCGCCTTTTTTCGTTTCTTCATATCCCACTTCCCAGGCTGCCAGTTAAGCTGCAACTGCGTTCAACCACGTTTGCACATGTTGTAGCGGCGCAATTTATTGCGCGATGAATCGCGCCGCTACAAATGGTGTGCGATTTGCGGTTGCCTTACCTGGTTGCCCTTACGCCCACCGGGCGCTTTTTTCGTTTCTTCACATCCCACTTCCCAAACTGTCAGTTAAGCTGCAACTGCATTCAACCACGGTTGCACGTTTGGTAGCGCCGCAATTTATTGCGCGATGAATCGCGCCGCTACGAATAGTGTGCGACTTGCGGTTGCCATGTCTGACCGCTCTTACATTCTCAGGGCGCTTTTTCGCTTCAGCTGTGAAGAAAGAACCCGCTCAGCCTGAGGCCGTGCCCGCTCTATCCCCTTCCGCCCTCGTTCCTGACGAAACCTTTTCGCAAATTTAACACCTCTCACCCTCAAGCCGCAGCGGCTGCGTTCCGATAACGAAAGGGCACATTTGCAAGGAGAACGTTATGACCACCATTTCGATCAATACCAATATTGGCAGCAGCAGTACTTCCGGCTCCGGAAGCGCATCCGGCAGTAGCGATAGCGCTTCGAAAATCGCCAGCCTGACTAAACAAATCGCCAGCCTGAACGATGAACTGAAAGACATCGCGAAGGACAAAAGCCTGACTGAGAAGCAAAGAAAGGATAAGCAGGAGACGATTAACGCGCAGATTCAGCTGCTGCAAGCGCAAATCCAGCAGTTGCAGAAGCAGGAAAAGGAGAAAGCGGAGCAGAAGCAGGAGAAACAGGAGGTTACTGCAGTGAAAGCGGATGGCATCAACCGCCCAACCGACAGCAACCAACTTGACGTTTATGTTTAAAACGCCGGATTAAGCGCGCGATCCTGCGTCAGCAGCGCCGCCTGCTGACGCACTTCCTGCCAGATAGCCTCCGCTGCCGGGGTGAGTGACCGGTTTTTGCGTTTGATCAGCATCAGGCTGCGATTGATCTCCGGATAGAGCCGGCGCACCGTCAGCTTACGACCAGACGGCAGCGGCAGCGCCAGTGCCGGTAAGATACTGATGCCAATGCCCGCTTCCACCATCGGATAAAGCGTGGCCGGATGGCCAATCTCCTGCACCACCTGCACGTTCAGCGCCAGCCGCTGCAATGCGGCATCGACCAGCAAACGGCTGCCCGACGCGTAATCCTGCAGCACCATAGCGCGACCAGCCAGCATTGACCACTGGGCCTGCGGCACCTGCGCCAGCGCATCATCCTGATGACACAACAGTAAAAACGGCTCCTGCAGAATCTCCTCGCTATCGAAATCCGCATCCTGCAGCGGACCGATGACGATGCCAAAATCGACTTCCGCATTGCGCACGCTCTGCAATACCCACTGCTGCACGCGATCGTGCAGAATCACCCGAATGTCGGGGTAGCGTAGCTGGCTGCTGGCCAGACATTGCGGCATCAGATGCGCCGAGGGCGTCTGGCTGGCCGCCACGCGCACCGTGCCGCTGCGCTGCTCGCCATAGCTGCGCACATCAAGCAGTGTGGTATTGAGCTCCTCCAGCAGTCGTTCCAGCCGCGTTGCCAGTTGCTGTCCGGCTTCGCTTAGTAACACCTCGCGCGTGGTGCGATCCAGCAGCCGTACGCCCATCTCCGCTTCCAGCTCTTTAATACTGTGACTGACCGCCGACTGGCTCAGCCCAATCGCCTGCCCTGCCTGGCTGAAACTGCCGTGCTGCGCCACCGCCACAAAGGTGCGCAGCTGTCGTAAGGTGTAATTCATCGATTACGCTCATAGATTAATGCAATAAATCAATTTTATTTCTAAACGCGTCTGACGCACAATCAGCAGCATCATTTATTACATTTAACCGGATTGTAACAATGGGCTTTTTACGACTTGACCCGATGATGGTCAAACTCATCATCACCGTGCTGCTGGCCAGCTTCTTCCCGGCCAAAGGCGGGTTTGTCGATTTCTTCGAATACCTGACCACCGCGGCCATCGCCCTGCTGTTCTTCATGCACGGTGCCAAACTGTCGCGCGAGAAGATCATCGCCGGCAGCAGCCACTGGCGGCTGCATCTGTGGATTATGTGCAGTACCTTCGTGATTTTCCCGATCCTTGGCCTGCTGCTGGTGTGGTGGCATCCGGTCAACGTCGGCGCGGAGATCTACACCGGTTTCCTCTACCTGTGTATCCTGCCGGCGACGGTGCAGTCCGCGATTGCTTTCACCTCCATGGCGGGCGGTAACGTTGCCGCGGCGGTGTGTGCCGCCTCCGCCTCCAGTCTGCTGGGCGTCTTTATTTCGCCGCTGCTGGTTAACTTAGTGATGAATGTGCACAGCGATGCACCGGGCAATGGTCTGGAGCAGATTGGTAAAATCATGCTGCAGCTGCTGGTGCCCTTTGTGCTGGGCCACCTGGCACGCCGCTGGATTGGTGGCTGGGTGGAGAAGCATCGCAGCCTGATTGGCAAAACCGATCAAACCTCGATTCTGCTGGTGGTCTATTCGGCGTTCAGTGAAGCGGTGGTTAACGGCATCTGGCATCGCGTCGGCGTTGATACCCTGCTGTGGATTCTGGCTGGCAGCCTGCTGATTCTGTTCGTCGCACTGGCCATCAACCTTGGCGCTTCCCGGCTGTTTGGCTTTAGCCGTGCGGATGAGATTGTGGTGCTGTTTTGCGGCTCGAAAAAGAGCCTGGCAAACGGTGTACCGATGGCTAATATTCTGTTCCCGGCCAGCGCAGTGGGGATTATTGTCCTGCCGCTGATGATCTTCCATCAGGTCCAGCTGATGGTGTGCTCGTTCATTGCCCAGCGCTATAAAGCCGGCAATGAGAAGAAGCTGGCGAAGCAACAGATAGAAGCGCAGAAGTCATAAAACATCAGGCCCGCAATTGCGGGCCTGTCACTTATTCACTGCGCTTGAGCGGTTTAACTAAGCCCTGTAAGCCTTCGATTTTGATCGCCAGCGTCAGCTGCATCAGCTCACCCAGTTTGCCGGCGGGAAACTCATTTTTACGCGCAAACCACAGCAGATACTCTTCCGGCACATCGATCAGCATCCGTCCTTTGTATTTGCCAAACGGCATCGCGGTATTGGCAATCTCAACCAGCTGCTGCTTATCCATCTCAGGCGCCCAGTAAGCGAATCATTTCGGCTTCATCGATCACCGCAATCCCCAGCTCCTGCGCTTTTGCCAGCTTGGAACCGGCGGCCTCACCGGCGATCAGCAGATCGGTTTTTTTCGATACGCTGCCGCTGACTTTGGCTCCCAGCGCCGTCAGCCGCGCTTTGGCATCGTCACGGTTCATCTGCGATAGCGAGCCAGTCAGTACCACGGTTTTTCCGGCGAACGGGCTGTCGATATCTTCGGCTTTGACCACCACCACCGCCGGCCAGTGCACGCCCACCTCCTCCGTCAGCTGGCGGATCACTTCACGGTTGCTCTCCTCTTCCATGAAGTTGCGCACGTGCGCTGCCACCACTTTGCCGACGTCCTGTACCGCGATCAGCGCATCGAGATCGGCGTTCATGACCTTTTCCAGCTCGCCAAAGTGGTTCGCCAGGTTGGCCGCCGTCGCCTCGCCCACTTCGCGGATGCCGAGCGCATACAGGAAGCGCGGCAGCGTGGTGAATTTGGCTTTTTCCAGCGCGTCCACCACGTTTTGCGCCGATTTCGGCCCCATGCGGTCCAGTCCGGTCAGCTTGCCGGCGGTGAGACGGAACAGGTCGGCCGGGGTTTTGACGTACTCTTTTTCCACCAGCTGGTCGATGATTTTATCGCCCATGCCGTCCACGTCCATCGCACGGCGTGAGACAAAGTGCTTCAGTGCCTCTTTGCGCTGCGCGCCGCAAATCAGCCCGCCGGTACAGCGCGTTACGGCTTCGCCTTCCACACGCTCTACGTCAGAGCCGCACACCGGACAGTGGCTGGGAAACACAATCTCGCGCGCATCCGCCGGACGCTCAGATTCCACCACGTTGACCACCTGCGGAATCACGTCACCGGCGCGACGAATCACCACTTTGTCACCGATACGCAGCCCCAGCCGGGCGATTTCATCGGCGTTGTGCAACGTCGCATTACTGACTATCACGCCCGCGACCTGCACCGGTTCGAGGCGCGCCACCGGCGTAATCGCCCCGGTACGTCCGACCTGAAACTCGACGTCGCGCACCACCGTCATCTGCTCCTGCGCCGGGAACTTGAATGCCACCGCCCAGCGCGGTGCGCGCGCCACAAAGCCCAGCTGCTCCTGCAGCGCCTGCGAGTCGACTTTGATCACCACGCCGTCAATATCAAAGCCGAGTGACGGACGGTCCTGCTCAACCTGACGATAAAACGCCAGCACTTCATCCGCGGTGTGCACCAGGCGAATCCGATCGCTGACCGGTAATCCCCAGGCCTTAAACTGTTGCAGACGCTGCCAGTGGCTGGCAGGCATTTCGCCGCCCTCCAGCAGGCCAAAACCGTAGCAGAAGAAGGTCAGCGGACGTTTCGCGGTGATACGCGGATCGAGCTGGCGCAGCGAGCCGGCTGCCGCATTACGCGGGTTGGCGAACACTTTGCCGCCGGTGCGTCGCGCTTCCTCATTCAGCTTCTCAAAGCCGCTTTCGGTCATGAATACTTCGCCGCGCACTTCTACCCGCGCCGGAATATTGTCGCCGTGCAGGCGCAGCGGAATGGCGTGAATGGTGCGCACGTTCGCCGTAATGTTTTCACCGGTGGTGCCATCGCCGCGCGTGGCGGCACGCACCAGCAGGCCGTTTTCATACAGTAAACTCACTGCCAGACCATCCAGCTTCAGCTCGCAGCAATAGGTGAGATCGTCAGTGCTTTTCAGGCGATCCTGCACGCGCTTATTGAAGGCAAGAAATCCGGCTTCATCAAAGGTGTTATCGAGCGACAGCATCGGCACTTCGTGGCGCACCTGTTCAAAGGTGGCAAGCGGTGCCGCGCCCACGCGCTGGGTAGGAGAATCCGGGGTGATTAAATCGGGATGCGCGCTCTCCAGCTCACGCAGTTCGCGCATCAATCGGTCATATTCTGCATCCGGGATTTCCGGCGTATCCATCACGTGATAGAGGTATTCGTGGTGGCGTAACGTGGTGCGCAGCGCGGTGATCTGCTCCTGAACCGATGTCATATTCTCTCGTCCGATAAAAAACCCCCGGCAAGCGGGGGTTATTTAGTTAAAGGGTGATACTGCTGGCGGCGCTTAGCCAATAACCTCGCGGATGCGTGCTTTGTAGGTTTCCAGCTTTTGTGGTGTCATCATGCGACGCTCATCATCCAGCACCACGCCACCGACATCATCGGCGATGCGCTGTGCCGATTGCAGCATCAGCTTAAAGTTCTGATTGGCGTCACCGTAGGACGGCACCATCATAAAGATTGAGACGCCCGGCGTGGTGAAATCGCCCATTTCATCCGGATTGAACGAACCCGGTTTGACCATGTTTGCCAGGCTGAACAGCACCGGACCGCTGCCGGCCGGGCTGAGATGGCGATGGAAAATGTTCATTTCACCAAACTGGAAGCCAGCCTGCAGAATGCCCTGCAGTAGCGCTTCACCGTTCAGTGCGCCACCGGCATGCGCGGCAACGTGCAACACCAGCACCGCTTCTTTTTTACTGCCCGGCGCAGCGGGCTGCGGTTGCGGTGCAGCTTCCTGCACAGGCGCAGGTTCAGGTTGTTTAACCTCAGGCTCGGCGGCGGTAAACTCCGGAGCCGGCTGGGTGGCGGACAGCGGTTCATTATCCAGCAGCGGATCGGCCTGAATCGGTTGTGGCTGCGGCACGGGCTGCGCTACCGGCGCCTGCGGTTGTGGCGCAGGTGCAGGCTGACGTACCGGCTCATCGTCCAGCAGCGGATCGCCGCTTAACGGCGTTTCCTGCCGTGGGAACGGCTGACGCACCGGTTCCGGCGCACGCGGAGCAGCAGGTTTGGTGACCGGCGCATCGAACTGCGGCTCGTCTTCGGCATCACGCTGACGACGCACGCGTACTTCGCCGACGCCATCGTCTTCGCTGTTCAGCAGATCATCGTCATCCGCTTCTTCACGCTGTTTCAGACGTTTGTGCGGGCGATCGCGAAACACGGAAGAGCGCTCTTTACGGCTGGTCCACAGTCCGTGAAGAAGCAGCGCTATTATGGCGATCGCGCCAACAACGATTAATATCAGACGCAAATCCTGCATCATTGTATTCTCTGTTGTTCCAATACCTTGCCACCACGGCAAACTTTATCCTCTAACTGTATTTGCCCAGCTACACAAGTGCAAGTCTGTGCAGTATTTTCTGACAAATAAGATAGCTGCCCCACGCTTTTTTGCTGTTTTTTCGCGCAAAGTGCGCCTGTCACCGATAAAAAGCCAGGTTATGATGTTGGCGCCGCTACATAAAGGAGAAAGGCTCGCTATGCCCGCTGAGAATTCGGTCTCATCCATGAATGGTATTCATTATTTTGCCCAGGGCTGGAAACTGGTGCGTCTGCCCGGTATCCGCCGCTACGTCATCATCCCGCTGCTGGTGAACATTGTGCTGCTGGGCGGTGCGTTTATCTGGCTGTTTCAGCGCCTCGGCCAGTGGATTCCACAGCTGATGTCGCACGTGCCGGACTGGCTGCAGTGGCTGAGCTATCTGCTGTGGCCGCTGGCGGTGATTTCGATTGTGCTGGTATTCAGCTATTTCTTCTCCACCATCGCCAACTGGATTGCCGCGCCGTTTTGCGGCCTGCTGGCGGAGCAGCTGGAAGGGCGTCTGACCGGAAAACCCCTGCCGGACAGTGGCTGGCTCGGCATGCTGAAAGACATCCCGCGCATCATGAAGCGCGAGTTACAGAAGCTCGGCTACTATTTGCCGCGCGCGCTGGGCCTGCTGCTGCTCTATTTTATCCCCGGCTTTGGCCAGACCGTGGCGCCGGTGTTGTGGTTTCTGTTTAGCGCCTGGATGCTATCGATACAGTATTGCGACTATCCGTTCGACAACCACAAAGTCAGTTTTCCTCAGATGCGTAACGCGCTGCGTCAGCATAAAACCGCCAATATGCAGTTTGGCGCGCTGGTCAGTCTGTTCACCATGATTCCGATCCTCAATCTCGCCATCATGCCGGTCGCGGTATGTGGCGCGACCGCCATGTGGGTCGATCGCTACCGCAGCCAGCATGCGCGTCATCTATAATGCATCAAAAAGCCTTATGCATTTTTGCATCAGGCTTATGGTCGCAGGCTATATAGATATACGATTTCTTTCCTTCCGCCGGGGGTCAGAACAGGTATGCTCTGAGGGTTCCCAATATTTCATACAGTTAAGGACGGGCTATGAGTAAGATCTATGAAGACAACTCTCTGACAATTGGTCATACGCCGCTGGTTCGACTGAACCGCATCGGTAATGGACGCATTCTGGCGAAGGTCGAGTCGCGTAACCCGAGCTTCAGCGTTAAATGCCGTATCGGTGCCAATATGATTTGGGACGCAGAAAAACGCGGTATTCTGAAACCGGGCGTTGAGCTGGTAGAGCCAACCAGCGGCAACACCGGCATTGCGCTGGCCTATGTCGCCGCTGCGCGCGGCTACAAGCTGACGCTGACCATGCCTGAGACCATGTCGATTGAACGCCGCAAGCTGCTGAAAGCGCTGGGCGCCAATCTGGTGCTGACCGAAGGGCCAAAAGGCATGAAGGGCGCCATCGCCAGGGCAGAAGAGATTGTTGCCAGCGATCCGGACAAATATGTGCTGCTGCAGCAATTCAGCAACCCGGCCAACCCGGAAATTCACGAAAAGACCACTGGCCCGGAGATCTGGGAAGACACTGACGGCGCCGTAGACGTTTTCATTGCCGGCGTGGGCACCGGCGGTACGCTGACGGGCGTGAGCCGCTACATCAAGAACACCAAAGGCAAGCAGGATTTGATCACCGTGGCCGTTGAGCCTACAGATTCCCCGGTCATCGCGCAGGCGCTGGCGGGAGAAGAGATCAAACCGGGCCCGCACAAGATTCAGGGCATCGGTGCCGGTTTTATTCCGGGCAACCTTGACCTGAAACTGATTGACCGCGTGGTGGCCATCACCAATGAAGAAGCGATCAGCACCGCGCGTCAGCTGATGGAAGAGGAAGGCATTCTGGCCGGTATCTCTTCCGGTGCAGCGGTGGCGGCTGCCCTTAAGCTGCAGGAAGATGAAGCCTTCGCCAATAAAAACATCGTGGTGATTCTGCCCTCTTCCGGCGAACGCTATCTCAGTACCGCACTGTTTGCCGATCTGTTCACCGAAAAAGAGCTGCAACAGTAAACGCCAGAGTCTGAAAATGATGAAAAAAGCACCCAAATGGGTGCTTTTTTGTGGCGCAGATCTCACTTTTACCACCGGGCAGATTGATTTCAGTGATGCGGCTCTGGTATTTAAGCAGCCAATTATTTCGGTGCCTGAAATTAATCTGCCTTTGAAGTGGATCAAGCTGAATCGATTTACTGATTTGGTGAAACGGCGAATCACGGCATAATCAGCAGAGTGACGTATTGCAGCAGTTTTGATCCGTCATCGAAAAAATGACTTTTTCATTCAAGCGCATTTTTTGGTCAGCGTGATGCCGTACCAGCGCACCTACACAGGCTAAAGTTACGGCTCCAGGCTAGACTTTAGATCCATAACACCAAACCTGATAAAGTTGGGGAAATAGAATGTTCCAGCAAGAAGTTACCATTACCGCACCTAACGGCCTCCATACCCGTCCTGCAGCTCAGTTCGTGAAAGAAGCAAAGGCTTTCCAGTCTGAAATCACCGTTACTTCTAACGGCAAATCTGCCAGCGCGAAAAGCCTGTTCAAACTGCAGACTCTGGGTCTGACTCAGGGTACGGTTGTTACGCTTTCTGCAGAAGGTGAAGACGAGCAGCAGGCGGTTGAGCATCTGGTCAAACTGATGGCTGAACTGGAATAATTCCGCTCCGGCAAGCCATTAAACCGACTCCTTTGCCCCATTGAGTGCAATTATGTTGATCGCGGACAACCTGTCCGCGTTATTGCTTCCTTAGAGTACTGCTCCGCGACAGTGGCAACGCATTGGGTCAATGAGCCATCGTGATTAAAAGGTAGGGTTATGATTTCAGGCATTTTAGCATCACCGGGTATCGCTTTCGGCAAAGCACTGCTGCTGAAGGAAGACGAGATCGTCATCAGCCGTAAAAAGATTACTGACGACCAGGTTGAGCAGGAAGTTCAGCGCTTCCTCGACGGTCGCAGCAAAGCAGCCGGGCAGCTTGAAGCCATCCGTGTGAAAGCCGGTGAAACCTTCGGTGAAGAGAAAGCGGCGATCTTTGAAGGTCACATCATGCTGCTCGAAGACGAAGAGCTTGAGCAGGAAATCATCGACCTGATTAAAAAAGATCACGTAACCGCTGACGCCGCCGCCCACTCTGTGGTTGAAGGCCAGGCGAAAGCGCTGGAAGAGCTCGACGACGAATATCTGAAAGAGCGCGCGGCTGACGTACGTGACATCGGCAAGCGTCTGCTGCAGAACATTCTGGGTCTGCATATCGTTGACCTGAGCGCCATTGCTGACGAATCCATTCTGGTGGCGAAAGATCTGACGCCATCCGAAACCGCACAGCTGAACCTGAAAAAGGTGCTGGGCTTTATTACCGATCTGGGAGGCCGTACTTCACACACCTCGATTATGGCGCGTTCGCTGGAGCTGCCTGCGATTGTCGGCACCGGCAACGTGACCGCTACCGTGAAAAACGGTGATTTCCTGATTATCGATGGCGTGAACAACAAGATTTACGTCAATCCGACCGACGACGTGCAGGAAGAGCTGAAAGCGATTCAGACGCAGTATCTGTCTGAGAAGCACGAGCTGGCGAAACTGAAAGATCTGCCAGCGATTACGCTGGACGGACATCAGGTTGAAGTGTGCGCCAACATCGGTACCGTGCGTGATGTCGCCGGTGCTGAGCGCAACGGCGCGGAAGGTGTAGGTCTGTACCGTACTGAATTCCTGTTCATGGACCGCGATTCGCTGCCAAGCGAAGAAGAGCAGTTCCAGGCTTACAAAGCCGTGGCGGAAGCGATGGGTTCCCAGGCCGTGATCGTGCGTACCATGGACATCGGCGGCGACAAAGATCTGCCGTACATGAACCTGCCAAAAGAAGAGAACCCGTTCCTCGGCTGGCGTGCGATTCGTATCGCCATGGACCGCAAAGAGATTCTGCATGCCCAGCTGCGCGCCATTCTGCGTGCGTCTTCCTTCGGCAAACTGCGCATCATGTTCCCGATGATCATTTCGGTTGAAGAAGTGCGCTTCCTGAAGGCTGAGCTGGAGATGCTGAAGGCACAACTGCGTGAAGAAGGTAAAGCCTTTGATGAGTCCATTGAAGTGGGCATCATGGTGGAAACCCCGGCTTCAGCAGTGATTGCCCGCCATCTGGCGAAAGAAGTCGACTTCTTTAGTATTGGGACAAATGACCTGACGCAGTATACTCTGGCGGTCGATCGTGGTAATGATTTGATTTCACACCTCTATAACCCAATGACGCCATCTGTACTGGGCCTCATTAAGCAAGTGATCGACGCATCACATGCCGAAGGGAAATGGACCGGCATGTGTGGTGAGCTGGCTGGTGATGAACGTGCTACACTACTGTTACTGGGAATGGGGCTGGACGAATTCAGCATGAGTGCCATTTCAATCCCAAGCATCAAGAAGATCATTCGCAATACCAATTTCGAAGATGCGAAGGCACTGGCAGAGCAGGCTCTGGCTCAACCCACAGCGGAAGATTTGATGAACCTGGTGAACAAGTTCATCAAAGAAAAAACGCTCTGCTGATCCACGAGACGCTGGCCCCAAATTACTGCTTAGGAGAAGATCATGGGTTTGTTTTCTAAACTTTTTGGCGATAAATCAGAGAGCGCGTCAGGGACTATCGATATCGTTGCGCCTCTGTCAGGCGAAATCGTGAATATCGAAGACGTACCTGATGTGGTATTCGCAGAGAAAATCGTCGGTGATGGTATCGCCATCAAACCTACTGGCAACAAAATGGTTGCACCAGTGGATGGCACTATCGGCAAGATTTTCGAAACCAACCACGCGTTTTCTATCGAGTCTGATAACGGCATCGAACTGTTCGTGCACTTCGGTATCGACACGGTAGAACTGAAAGGTGAAGGCTTCAAACGCATCGCTGAAGAAGGCCAGAAAGTGAAAAAAGGCGATGTGGTGATCGAGTTTGATCTGCCGCTGCTGGAAGAGAAAGCCAAATCCACGCTGACCCCGGTCGTGATCTCGAATATGGATGAGATCAAAGACCTGGTGAAACTCTCCGGTCAGGTTACCGTGGGCGAAACGCCGGTTATCCGCATCAGGAAGTAAACCGCGCTGATTGCGTGAAAACGGCACCCAATGGGTGCCGTTTTTGTTTGCCTGCTGCTCACCGCGCTCTGGCATTCGTTGCGGTCGGTCAGCGTGGCGGGGCAGATCGTAAAGACGGCATAAACCATCCCTGGGCCTCGGCCCGCGCCGTCCATGGCGCGGGACGCTTTACTCCTCTGCCCCGCCACGCCGACCGCCTGATGCTTCGGTGTACGCGGTTAGATTACGCCTGCTTCCAGCGCGGCAGCCGCAGTGTCACTTCCAGCCCGCCTTCCGGACGATTCACTGCCTGAACTTCGCCGTGATGGGCCAGAACCACTTTGCGCACGATCGACAGCCCCAGCCCGTAACCTTTGCCCATCAGCGGCGAATTCACCCGAACGAACGGATCGAAGATACTCGACAGCTTCTCATCATCCACGCCCGGCCCCTGATCGCGCACGCGAATCGCCAGCCACTGATTCTCCGCCTGCAACTGCACGCTAATATGCTGCCCCTGATGCGAGAAACGCAGCGCGTTGCGCAGCACGTTCTCCACGCCGCGGCGGATTAGCTCAGCATTACCGCGCACGGTGTAATCCGCGTTCTCATCCACCAGAAAATCTACGTGCACACCGGGGATCTGCGCTTCGTAGCGCACATCGGTTACCACCGCATGCAGCAGGCCGGTCAGGTCAAAATACTGCTCGCCAGGCATGCTCTCATGCTCAGCGCGCGACAGCGTCAGCAGTTCGCCGATCATCTTATCCAGGCGGCGCGCCTCCTCGTCGATGCGATTGAGTGAGGATGCTACCGACTCCGGCGTCTGGCGCGCCAGACCGGTGGCTAACTGCAGGCGCGCCAGCGGGGAGCGCAGCTCGTGGGAGATATCATGCAGCAGCTCTTCACGCGCTTTCACCAGCGTATCCAGCCGCTCCACCATCGCATCAAAATCCTGGGCCACAATCGACAGCTCATCATGGCGGCGGCGCATCACCGGATAGAGCCGCACCGACAAATCACCGCGCGACACGCGGGCAAACCCCTCGCGCAGCTGACGCATTGGCCGCGTCAGGTTCCACGCCAGCAGCAGACTAAACAGCAGCCCCAGCGCGCCGGCAAAGGTAAACATCGGCTCGGGGATATTCAGAATACGACGCGGGCCTCCGCCGCCCATTGAACTGTCTTCACGCAGCCCTTTGACGTCATAGCGCAGTTCGTACTCTTTACCGTCAGCCCCCTTCACCCAGCGCACAATCACCTGCGGAAACGGGCCGTGAAACGGCTGATTAAAGGTCTCCGGCGGCGCATTGTCCGGCGTAGTGGCCGGTCTGGCGTGCTGAATCACCGAGAAAAACTGGCGATCGTTCGGCTCCCAGTCGGCCATCATATCGTCGAGCGAGCTGGGACCGCCGCGCTCCAGTACCGACACCGCCGAAGCCATTTGCAGATTAACGATCCGACGCACCGCCACAATCTCCGGCGGCTCGTGACGGTTTCCTGACAAGGTAAAGCCCAGCCACAGCAGCTGGCTGATAATCACAAACACAATCCAGAAGCCCAGCAGGATCTTCCAGAACATGCGGCCACGGTAGCTGTGTTTCATCGAATGCGATAACCAATGCTGCGCACGGTTTCAATATTCACGCTGTCTGCGGTCAGCGCAGCCAGCTTCTGGCGGATGTTGCTGATGTGCACATCCACGCTGCGATCGTAAGCTTCACGCGGACGGCCCAGCCCCTTTTCCGACAGCTCATCTTTGGACACCACGCGGTCCGGTGCGCGCAGCAGCAGATCCAGCAGATTGAACTCAGACGCGGTGAGATCAAAAGTTTTGCCCTGCCACTCCGTAATACGCGTGGCCGGGTTCAGGCTGAGATCGCCCCAGCGCAGGACCTCTTTCTTATCCGGCACCGGTGCCTGATCTTCAAAGCGACGCAGCACCGCGCGCAGACGCGCCACCAGCTCGCGCGGATAGCAGGGTTTGGGGACGTAGTCATCCGCGCCCATCTCCAGACCGATAACGCGATCAATATTGTCGCCCTTCGCCGTCAGCATAATCACCGGCAGGCGGCTGTTCTGCCGCACCTGACGCAGCACATCAATACCGCTCATATCCGGCAGCATGATGTCGAGAATCATCGCGGTGTAGTGTCCGGATAACGCCCCTTCAATCCCGGCGCTGCCGGTCAGCACCAGCTGGGTTTCAAAACCTTCGGCAATCAGGTACTGGCTCAGCATGGTGCCAAGTTCAACATCGTCATCAACAAGCAGGATTTTCATCTTTTTCTCTCGTACAAAATTGCCGCTATTTTGTCCTGAGTGCCGCGGGAAAGCAGCCGGTTTTACGCGATCCTTACAGTGACCGCGTCAGAACATGCTTAGGGAGACTATAGACAAAAATGGCCCGTACGCCGCGTCACAGGGCGCACGAAGCCAGAAACAGGCGGGGGGAACTAGCGGTGAAAAACGCCGGTGGAGAGATAGCGATCGCCGCGATCGCAGACAATGGCGACAACCACACTGCCCGGTTGCGCTTTGGCGATGCGTAATGCGCCCGCTACCGCACCGCCCGAACTGACGCCGCAGAAAATGCCTTCACGCTGCGCCAGCGCGCGCATGGTCTCTTCCGCTTCCTGCTGCGCCATATCCATCACCTCATCCACCAGCTCCGGACGATAAATGCCGGGCAGATAGGCCGCCGGCCAGCGCCGGATGCCGGGAATGCTACTGCCTTCCTGCGGCTGCAGACCCACCACTTTTACCGCCGGGGCAAACTCTTTCAGATAGCGTCCGACGCCGCTGATGGTGCCGGTGGTGCCCATGCTGGAGACAAAATGCGTCATACGACCGTGGCTTTGCTGCCAGATCTCCGGACCGGTGGTGAGATAATGACCGAGTGGGTTGTCGGGATTATTAAACTGATCCAGCACCTTACCTTCGCCGCGCTGTGCCATGGCCTGCGCCAGATCGCGCGCGCCCTCCATGCCCTGCTCGCGGGTCACCAAAACCAGCTCAGCCCCGTAGGCGCGCATCGCATCCTGACGCTCCTGGCTCATGTTCTCCGGCATCAGCAGGCGTAACCGGTAGCCTTTCAGCGCGGCAATCATCGCCAGCGCAATGCCGGTATTGCCGCTGGTGGCCTCAATCAGCGTGTCGCCGGGCTGGATTTCACCCCGCAACTCAGCGTGGTGGATCATCGACCAGGCCGCGCGATCTTTCACCGAACCTGCCGGATTGTTGCCTTCCAGCTTAAGCCAGATTTCGCTGCCGTTATCCGGCGTCAGGCGCTGCAACTTAATCAGCGGCGTATTGCCGATGGTATTTTCCAGAGTGGTCACGGTGTCATTCCAGCCGAAAGGAGTACAAATAAATCGGGCGGGAAAATCCCGCCCGAAGGAGTGACAAAAATATCAGGCGCTTTCGGCAAAGGCAACCGGGCGCAGCGGCGTGGTGCCCTGGTAGATACGCGCCTGTTGCAGACCAACAAACAGCCGTTCGCCGCGGATCGGCGCCGTCTGTTCACCGGCGAATACCACCGAGATTGGCTCGCTCTGCCAGCCGACGGGCTGAACCACCAGCTGCCAGAAGTGGCCACGCGGACTGATCTCCAGCACCTGCACCGGCAACGGCGTCTCCAGGCTACTCTGGCGTGACACGTCCACTTCCCACGGACGCAGGAACAGCTCCACGTCGCCCTGATGCGCTGGCGTATAGCCCAGCGGCCAGCGATGCGCGCCCACATGGAACTGCGAGCCGTGCACTTCGCCGTCAAAGCGGTTCACTTCGCCGAGGAACTCCAGCACGAAGCGGGTCGCGGGTTCACGCCATACGTCATCCGGTGCGCCCACCTGCTCAATATTGCCCTGACTCATTACCACCACGCTATCCGCCACTTCCATCGCTTCTTCCTGGTCGTGGGTCACAAACACGCTGGTAAATTTCAGCTCTTCATGCAGCTGACGCAGCCAGCGGCGTAGCTCTTTACGCACCTGGGCATCCAGCGCGCCAAAGGGTTCGTCCAGCAGCAGAATCTGCGGCTCAACCGCCAGCGCACGCGCCAGCGCCACGCGCTGTTTCTGTCCACCGGAGAGCTGTGCCGGGTAACGGTTGGCCAGATGTGCCAGCTGTACCATCTCCAGCAGACGGGTAACGCGCTGCTTAATTTCGGCGCTGTTCGGACGCTCGCGGCGCGGCAACACCGTCAGACCAAAGGCGATGTTGTCGAACACCGTCATATGGCGGAACAGCGCATAGTGCTGAAACACAAAGCCGACCTGACGATCCCGCGCGTGCGTGCGGCTGACGTCTTTGCCATGAAAATGGATCTGCCCGCTGTTCTGGTGCTCCAGCCCGGCGATAATGCGCAGCAGCGTGGTTTTACCTGAACCGGACGGTCCGAGCAGCGCCACCATCTTGCCGGAAGGAATATCCAGAGAGATATCGTTCAGCACCGGCGTGCGGCCAAATGCTTTATTAATGTGTTTAATCTCAATGCTCATGATTTTCCTCCTGTTGGCGCTTCTGCTGATGCTCTAATCGCCACTGCACCACGCTTTTCAGAAACAGCGTCACAATTGCCATCAGGGTCAGCAGCGCGGCGGCGGTAAAAGCGCCCACGGTGTTGTAATCCTGATGCAGTAATTCAACCTGTAAAGGTAAGGTATAGGTTTCGCCGCGAATCGAGCCGGACACTACCGATACCGCACCAAATTCGCCGATGGCGCGCGCGTTGGTCAGCACCACGCCGTACAGCAGCGCCCAGCGAATGTTTGGCAGCGTTACGCGGCGGAACATCTGCCAGCCAGACGCGCCCAGCAGCACGGCGGCTTCATCTTCGTGGCTGCCCTGGCTCAGCATCACCGGCACCAGCTCGCGCACCACAAACGGACAGGTGACGAAAATCGTTGCCAGCACCATACCCGGCCAGGCAAACATCACCTGAATGTTGTGCGCATCAAGCCAGCCGCCAGCCGGGCCGTTCACGCCCCAGAACAACAGATACATCAGACCGGCCACCACCGGCGACACGGCAAACGGAATATCAAACAGGGTCAGCAGCAGCTGGCGACCGGGGAAAGTGAAGCGCGTCACCAGCCAGGCCAGCAGCGTGCCGAACACCAGGTTAACCGGCACGGTAATCAGCGCCACCAGCACCGTCAGCCAGATAGCATGCAGCATGTCACCATCCTGCAGGTTGCTAAAAGCCTTGCCGATGCCCTGTCCCAGCGCCTCCCAGAAGATGGAGATCATCGGCACCACCAGCAGGCCAATCGATACCAGCACGCCAATGCCGATCAGCAGCCATTTGCCCCAGTTCACCGGCTGACGCTCGGCATGATTGATCTGTGAAATCTCAGCCATCAGTGACCTCCCAGACGGCGGCCAAAGCGGCTCTGCAGAGTGTTAATCGCAAACAGCAGCAGCAACGATGCCGCGAGGATCACCGAAGCGATGGCGCTGGCGGCCGGATAATCAAACTCCTGCAGGCGAACAAAAATCATCAGCGAGGTCACTTCAGTTTTCCAGGCGATGTTGCCAGCGATAAAGATCACCGCGCCAAATTCACCGAGGCTGCGGGTAAACGACAGCGCGGTCCCGGCCAGCAGCGCCGGCGCGACTTCCGGCAGCACCACGCGCCGGAAACTCTGCCACGGCGTGGCACCGAGGGTTTCCGCCGCTTCCTCATACTCCGGGCCTAACTCTTCCAGCACCGGCTGCACGGTACGCACCACAAACGGAATGCTGGTGAAAGCCATCGCCACCGCGATACCGAGCCAGGTGTAAGACACTTTGATATCAAAATGTGCCAGCCACTGACCGTACCAGCCGTTAACCGAAAACAGCCCGGCCAGCGTCAGACCGGCCACCGCCGTCGGCAGCGCAAACGGCAGGTCCATCAGGCCATCCAGCAGCGTACGGCCGGGAAAGCGATAGCGGGTCAGAATCCACGCCATCAGCATGCCAAACACCGCGTTAAACAGAGAGGCCACGCCCGCTGACAGCAGCGTAACTTTATACGCTGCCACCAGCTGCGGATTGCTGATCACCTGCCAGTACTGCGCCAGCGTCATCTGCGACAGCTGCATGATCAGCGCGCTGATCGGCAGCAGCAGAATCAGGCAGGTAAACAGCAGGCTGGTGCCAAGGCTGAGACCAAAACCGGGCAGAACGCGTTTCTGTGCAGAAGCCAACATCAGCCGCGCCCCGCTGCCAGTAATTTATCCAGCTCACCGCCGCTGGCGAAATGGGTTTTCATCACCTGCGGCCAGCCGCCAAACGCGTCATTAACATTGAACAGCGCAGTCTGCGGGAAGCGATCTTTCTGCTCCGCCATCAGCTGCGGGTTGTTCACGCGATAGTAAAATCCGGTGATGATTTTCTGTGCCTGCGGCGTGTAGAGGTAGTTAAGATAGGCTTTCGCCGCTTCCGCCGTGCCATTGTGTTCGACGTTTTTATCGACCCACGCGACCGGGAATTCAGCAAGAATGTTGGTTTTCGGCACAATCACTTCGTATTGGTCTTTACCGTACTGGTTACGGATATTGTTCACTTCCGACTCAAAGCTGATCAGCACATCACCCAGCCCGCGCTCGGCAAAGGTGGTGGTGGCACCACGGCCGCCGGTATCAAACACTTCGACGTTTTTCAGGAACTTCGTCATAAACGCTTCAGTTTTGGCCTGATCTTTGCCATCCGCCTGGTCGGCAGCGCCCCACGCGGCCAGATAGGTGTAACGGCCGTTACCGGAGGTTTTCGGATTCGGGAAAATCAGTTTCACATTATCGCGCGCCAGATCGGCCCAGTCGTGAATCTGCTTTGGATTCCCCTTGCGCACCAGGAACGCCATGGTGGAATAAAACGGTGAGCTGCTGTTAGGCAGACGGCTCTGCCAGTCGGCCGGGATCAGGTTGCCTTTGTCGTGCAGCACCTGCACATCGGTCACCTGATTATAGGTCACGACATCAGCACGCAGCCCCTGCAGAATGGCCAGCGCCTGTTTTGAGGAGCCCGCATGTGACTGTTTAATGGTCAGCTTGTCGTCAGGGTGCGCCGCGTCCCACTGCTGTTCAAACGGCGCATTCAGGGCAACAAACAGTTCACGTGACACATCGTAAGAGCTGTTAAGCAGCTCTGTTGCCTGTGCCGCGCCCGCTAAACTCAGCGACAGCGCTATACCGCCAAGCCATTTTTTCGAAACCGAACGTGTCATGCTGCACCCTGAGAAATGGAGTTCGAGCCTATGCCATTAGATGCTGTCAGTGTATTTATAACTCTGGCGAAAGCTGTAACGGTTTTATATATCGTTTAGGGATTTCAAAGTCTAAAAAGGCATAAGCCAGCGGCAGAGTTTATGCGCAGGGCGGGATTAACTGAGCCGCGTCAAGCGGGGATGTGGTGCGCACGGCGGCGCACCGGTAAAACGCGATGGATTAACGTGACAGCGCCTGCAGCGCCGTCAGCGAAGGGGCAAAGAAGTAGCTGCCGCTCACCGGTTTGGTGAACCGTAACATGGCATCCATCTTGCCGTCGCGCTCGCCAAACATGCTCAGCAGCTGCTGCTCAATGTTATACAGGCGATGGCAGTACGAAATAAAATAGAGACCGTGGCGTCCGCTGGCGGTGCCGTACGGCAGGCTCTGGCGCAGAATCTTCAGGCCTTTGCCCGCTTCTTTCAAATCCACGCGGCTCAGGTGCGACGTCGCTGGCCGCTGATCGCCCGGCAGCTCTTCATTATCCTGTTTGGTGCGGCCAATAATCGCTTCCTGCTTATCAATCGCCAGCCGGTTGAACTGCGGCAGATTGTGCTCCCAGCGCTGGGTAAACACGTAGCTGCCGCCGGCATCCGGGCCGTCAGCAATGATCGCCACCTGCTGGCGCGCCTCGCCCTGCGGGTTTTCGGTGCCATCAACAAAACCGGAAAGATCGCGATCCTCGACCCAGCGGAAACCGTGCGTCTCTTCTTCAATGGCGACCGCGCCGGCAAACGCCGTCAGCGCCGCCTGCGCCAGCGAAAAGTTCACGTCGTGACGCAGCGACTGAATATGGATCAACAGATCGCGCTGGGTCGCCGGTGCCGCACCTTTGCCGAGCGGCGTGAAAGCTTTGAGTTCGGGAGCTGAGTCGGTGCCCTGCAGATCGCGCCACAGCGCATCACCAAAGGCGATGACCGCACCAAGACCGGCGTCCGGGAATTGCTGCTGCAGCGCAGCCAGCTGTTGCAGAAAGGCGTGGCAACCCTGACGCAGCGCAGCGAGGTCGCCGGTGGCGCGGGCTTCCAGCCAAATGGCGAAACGGCGGTGCTCCAGCAGGATCCCGCTCTGAAACTGAGACATGACAATGCTCTCCGGCATAAAAGTTAACGGCGTTTTTTCGCCGGTATCATACCGGAAAGCCCTGCGCAGAAGATGCGTTAACGCAATTTTTTCGCCAGTTAATGCTGCCAGACGATCTTACTGATTTTCCAGCTTTTTAACGTATCGTCCGACGGCATCAGCCCGGTCGGACCGTGCCACTCGCCGCTGTAGATATAGGCGATATGCTGACTACCCGGCGCGCGGCACTCAACATCGCGCACATCCAGCCCGGCAACCATTTTGCAGTTATCAAACGCTTTGCTGAATTTATCGCTGAACGCATCACCGATTTTACTGCCGTCGGCGCTGCGTGCGTCGCTATCGAGCACTTCAATGCGCTCGACGCTGCGCTGGCCATTGATCACCAGCTTAACCTTACCGTCATCCAGCGCCTGCCAGAAATCCACCACCTGCCCGTTCTGCGTGCGCATGCCCTGACGCAGCTGATAATCATTGTTCAGCGCGGCGCTAATGGCGGACTCCGACATTGCCGTGTTGCTGTTCAGCCCGGCGACGCCCTGCTCGGTGACGGTGAGCGAACTGCCAAACCAGCTGAACGGATTGAGCGCCGACCAGTGATAGCTGAGCGGATTGTACCAGTGACTTTCGCTGGTGCTGGCAGGGGAAGATGAACCGGAACTGGCGCAACCGGCCAGCACCAGGGCGCTGACCAGCAGGGCGGGACGAACAACTTTCATGCAAACTCCTTTCTTTTGTGCCGACTGGCGTGCCTGTTGGAGTCGCAAACCGGCAAAAAGTTTATTCGCGGTGCTGCATGGCGGGCAGAAACCCGGCCGCGCGCCGCGTGGAATCAGTATTCGCGGTCTTCAATCAGGCGTTTGCCCAGCAGCAGCGAGTCGACCGGCTCGTAATCCAGCTTCTCATAGAAAGCCACCACCTGATCGTTCTCTTCGCGCACCATCAGATGGATTTTCGGGCAACCGCGCGCAATCAGCTTTTTCTCCAGCCTGTTCATCAGCGCATTGGCAAATCCCCGGCCCTGATAATCAGGATGCACCGCCAGATAATAGGCAGAGCCGCGATGACCATCGTAGCCGCCCATCAGCGTGCCCACGACCTCGCCGCCTACTTCAGCCACCAGAAACAGCTCCGGGTCATGGTTCATTTTGCGTTCGATGTCGAGTTCCGGATCGTTCCACGGCCGTAACAGATCGCAACGCTCCCAGAGCGTAATGACTTCTTCAAAATCTTCCTGGCGGAAGGAGCGGATTTCCATCGGCGTTACCCTGCAATGAGGCACAATTCGCTGATTATCACGCATTCTTTGCCAGGCGCAACCCTCGCAGGGCGCAACGGCTGAAAAAAACGGCTAAATAGCGATTCGCGGCCTGAAATACAAAGTAATGTCCTGAAATGGTTCGGCAGTCGCCGCCGGACGGCGCTTAGGCTATAACACGGGGCAGGTTTACTCTCAGGGACATGTTAATGAACAAGATTTCACTGCTGCGGCGCCTGACTAATCGCCGCCAGCTGATCCTCTCCGGCCTGGCGCTGGCGGTGCTGTCGCCGCGCGCCGTTCAGGCGCAGGAAACGCGCGCGGCAGTGCCCGTCAGCGCACGCCATACACCGCCGAAACCGGCCACCAGCGGCAAGCGCATTGTGATGATCGATCCCGGTCACGGCGGCATTGATTCTGGCGCGGTGGGTCAGGAAGGCTCAGAAGAGAAGCACATCGTACTGGAGATCGCCAACACCGTGCGCACACTGCTGCAGAACCATCCGAAGGTGGAAGTGCGGCTGACGCGCGACAGCGACCACTTCATTCCGCTCTACCAGCGCGTGGAGATTGCGCATCAGCACGGCGCCAACCTGTTTATGTCGATTCACGCCGACGGCTACACCAGCCCGGAAGCCAACGGGGCATCAGTGTTTGCCCTCTCCAATCGCGGTGCCAGCAGCGCCATGGCGCGCTATATGTCGCAGCGCGAAAACGATGCCGATAAAGTGGGCGGCGCGGCGGTACAGGAAAAAGATAATTACCTTAACCAGATCCTGTTCGACCTGGTGCAGACCGATACCATTCGCAACAGCCTGACGCTGGGTAAACACGTGCTGGACCAGATTCGTCCGGTGCATCACCTGCACAGCCAGCACACCGAGCAGGCGGCGTTCGCAGTGTTAAAATCCCCGTCCATTCCGTCGGTGCTGGTGGAAACCTCGTTTATCACCAACCCGCGTGAAGAACAGCTGTTGGGCACCACGGCGTTTCGCCAGAAAATTGCCCGGGCGATTGCTGACGGTATCGTCAATTACTTTGATGAGTACGATCGTCGCCAGGCCTGATAGCGTTTTGTGCTAGAATCGCGGCAAATTTTTGCAATGAGTGAGCCATGAGCAATCCCGATATTTCGCGCGTCAAAGCCTATCTGCTGGCGCTGCAGGATGATATTTGCGCCGGTCTGGCGGCGGAAGACGGCAGCGCCAGCTTTGCCGAAGACACCTGGCAACGCCCCGGCGGCGGCGGCGGACGCAGCCGCGTGCTGCGTAATGGCAAGGTGTTCGAGCAGGCTGGGGTTAATTTCTCCCATGTGTATGGCGAGCAGATGCCCGCCTCAGCCACCGCGCACCGCCCGGAGCTGGCGGGCCGCAGCTTCGAAGCGATGGGCGTGTCGCTGGTGGTACACCCGGAAAATCCGTATGTGCCAACCAGCCACGCCAACGTGCGCTTTTTCATTGCCGAAAAGCCGGGCGCCGATCCGGTCTGGTGGTTTGGTGGCGGTTTCGATCTCACCCCTTATTACGGTTTCACAGAAGATGCCCGGCACTGGCATCAGACCGCGTTCGATCTTTGCCAGCCGTTTGGCGACGACGTCTATGCGCGCTACAAAAAGTGGTGTGACGACTATTTCTACCTGAAACACCGCAACGAGCAGCGCGGCATTGGCGGCCTGTTTTTTGATGATTTGAATACGCCGGATTTTGACCACTGCTTTGATTTCATGCAGGCGGTCGGCAACGGTTTCATGCAGGCCTACCAGCCGATTGTGGCAAAGCGCAAAGAACTGGCGTGGGGCGAACGCGAGCGTCAGTTCCAGCTTTACCGCCGTGGCCGCTACGTTGAGTTCAATCTGGTGTGGGATCGCGGCACGCTGTTCGGTCTGCAGACCGGCGGTCGCACCGAATCGATTCTGATGTCGATGCCGCCGCTGGTGCGCTGGGAATATGATTATCAACCCGCTGACGACTCCCCGGAAGCCGCGCTGACCCGCGATTTTCTGCCGGTGCAGGATTGGCTGGGGCTGGAAAAATAAGCCAGGTGCGCATTCATGCGCACCCTGCGGAATAACCCGATAAAACGCGCCCCCGTGGGGTCGCCCTTCAGGGCGACCGGGTATCAGGCCAGCTTGCCGGTCACAACGGCTCGGTCTGCGCCTCCACCACCGCCAGCGCCACCATGTTAACAATGCGCCGCACCGAGGCGATGCGCGTCAGCACATGCACCGGCTTGCGGATGCCCATCAGCACCGGCCCCACCGTCACCCCTTCCGAACAGGACACGCGCAGCAGGTTGTAGCTGATGCGTGCGGCCTCAACGTTCGGCATGATCAGCAGATTAGCGGTACCTTTCAGCGGGCTGTCCGGCATCAGCTCGCGACGAATACTCTCCACCAGCGCTGCATCGCCGTGCATCTCGCCATCAATTTCCAGTTCCGGCGCTCGCTGCTGAATCAGCGCCAGCGCCTCGCGCATCTTCCGCGCGCCGGGTGCGTTCGAAGTGCCAAAACTGGAGTGCGACAGCAGCGCCACGCGCGGCTCGATGCCGAAACGCCGCACGGTTTCTGCCGCCAGCAGCGTGATATCCGCCAGCTGCTCAGCGCTGGGATCCTCATTCACATAGGTATCGGCAATAAATGTGTTGCCGCTCGGCAGCAGCAGCGCGTTCATCGCCCCGGCGACCTTGACGTCATCGCGGAAGCCAAACACCTTCTCCACCACGTCATAATGTTCGCGGTAGTCGCCGATGGTACCGCAAATCATCGCGTCCGCTTCGCCGCGATGCACCATGATGGCGCCGATCAGCGTGGGATTGCCAATCACCGCGCGCTGGGCGGTTTCCGGCGTAACGCCGCGCCGCTTCATCAGCTGATAATATTCATTCCAGTACTCCTTAAAGCGCGGATCGGACTCGTTGTTCACGATCTCAAAATCACGCCCGGCCTCGATTTTCAGCCCCTGCTTCTGCAAACGCATGGCAATCACGTTGGGACGGCCAATCAGGATCGGCTTCGCCAGCCCGAGCGACACCAGCTCCTGAGTGGCGTGCAGCACCCGCACCTCTTCGCCTTCCGCCAGCACCACGCGCTGCGGCGCTTTGCGCGCCTGCGAGAAGATCGGCTTCATGAACAGATTGGTTTTATACACGAACTCGGTGAGCTGCTCGCGGTAGGCGTCAAAGTCAGCAATTGGTCGCGTCGCCACGCCGGAATCCATCGCCGCTCTGGCGACGGCCGGGGCTATCTGCACAATCAAACGCGGATCGAACGGTTTGGGAATCAGGTATTCCGGGCCAAAGCTCAGATCCTGATCGTCGTAAGCGGACGCCACCACGTCGCTCTGTTCCGCCTGCGCCAGGGCGGCAATCGCATGCACCGCCGCCAGCTTCATCTCTTCGTTGATGGCGGTGGCACCGACGTCCAGCGCGCCGCGGAAGATGAACGGGAAGCACAGCACGTTATTCACCTGATTAGGGAAATCCGAGCGCCCGGTACAGATAATCGCATCCGGCCGCACCTGCTTCGCCAGCGGCGGCATGATCTCCGGCTCCGGATTGGCCAGCGCCAGAATCAGCGGATTTGGTGCCATCTTCTGCACCATCTCTGGCGTCAGCGCTTTCGGACCGGAGCAGCCGAGAAAAATATCCGCGCCGCCAATCACCTCATCCAGCGTGCGTGCCCCGCTATCTTCCACGGCATAGGCGGCTTTGGTCGGCGTCATATCCGCTTCGCGATCGCGGTAAATCACGCCTTTCGAATCACACACCACGATATTTTTCTGCTGCATGCCAAGCGCCACCAGCAGATTGAGGCAGGCAATGGCTGACGCGCCAGCACCCGACACCACCAGCCGCACGTCGGCAATCGCCTTATTCACGATGCTCAGGCCGTTAAGCACTGCCGCGGTACAGATGATGGCGGTGCCGTGCTGATCGTCATGAAACACCGGAATCTGCATGCGCTGCCGCAGCTGCTGCTCAATGTAAAAACACTCCGGCGCTTTAATGTCCTCAAGGTTGATGCCGCCGAACGTCGGTTCCAGCGCGGCGATCACCTCAATCAGCTTATCCGGGTCGTGCTCGTCGATTTCGATGTCGAACACATCAATGCCGGCAAACTTTTTGAACAGCACGCCCTTGCCTTCCATCACCGGCTTACCGGCCAGCGCACCGATATTGCCGAGCCCCAGCACCGCCGTGCCGTTGGAGATCACCGCCACCAGGTTGCCGCGCGCGGTGTATTTGTGCGCTGCCAGCGGATCGGCCGCAATTTCCAGGCAGGGCGCCGCCACGCCGGGCGAATAGGCCAGCGCCAGATCGCGCTGCGTCGCCAGCGGCTTGGTGGGTGACACCTGAATTTTTCCGGGGGTGGGATATTGGTGAAAATCGAGCGCGCTTTGCTTCAGTTGATCGTCCATCAGACATCCTTTTGCACGGCTGAAAAGCCCTCAGTATAAGAACGCGCAGCGCAAAAGAGGGTGAAGGCGCTCAAAGAACGCACAGTCGCCACGGCACGGATTGCCACGGCTTCGCCTGCGGCTTTGGGACAGCCTGCTATGCTTAAGGGTGGCAAAACGCGGAGCTGAACCGATCAGGCAGGCCTGACTGACAGAAAAGCGCCCCGACGTCACAATCAGAGAAAACGCATTTTCTTCATCTGGCGTCTGTTGCACTGTGTGGAACCTCCCTTCCCCGATAAGGGCGCACCTAAGACGATGACTGCCCGGGTGCCTGTTTTGCCCACATTATTGCTAATCAAGGAGTTAAGCGATGAACCAGCTAGATGCATTAAAACAGTTCACCACCGTGGTGGCGGACAGCGGCGATATCGAATCCATTCGCCATTACCATCCGGAAGATGCCACCACTAACCCATCCCTGATCCTCAAAGCTGCCGGCCTCGACGCTTACAAACACCTGATTGATGACGCCATTGAGTACGCGAAAAAACAGGGCGGCAGCAAAGAGACGCAAATCATCAACGCCAGCGATAAAGTGGCGATCAACCTCGGTATGGAAATTCTGAAAAGCGTACCGGGCCGTGTTTCGACCGAAGTGGATGCGCGCCTCTCTTTCGATCGTGGCATGTGTGTGACCAAAGCGGAGAAGCTGGTCCGCCTGTATGAAGAGAACGGCATCGACCGCTCACGTATTCTGATCAAACTGGCGTCCACCTGGGAAGGCATCAAAGCGGCGGAAGAGCTGGAGAAGAACGGCATCAACTGTAACCTGACGCTGCTGTTCTCCTTCGCCCAGGCGCGCGCCTGTGCCGAAGCCGGCGTATTCCTGATTTCGCCGTTTGTCGGCCGAATCTACGACTGGTACAACACGCGCAAACCGCTCGACCCGTATGTGGTCGACGAAGACCCGGGCGTTAAATCGGTGCGTCGTATTTACGACTACTACAAAAAGCACCGTTACAACACCGTCATCATGGGTGCCAGCTTCCGTAAAGTGGAGCAGATTGTGGCGCTGGCCGGCTGCGATCGCCTGACCATCTCCCCGAACCTGCTGGAAGAGCTGGCCAATAGCGAAGCACCGGTGGAGCGCAAACTGGAGCCATCAACCGAGGGCTTCCACCAGCCGGCACCGCTCTCCGAAGCGGAGTTCCGCTGGGAGCATAACCAGGATGCGATGGCGGTGGAGAAACTGTCCGACGGTATCCGCCAGTTTGCCGTCGACCAGCAGAAGCTGGAAGACGTGCTGGCCGCCCGCCTGTAACCCTGAACTCACCTTCTGCCGGACGGGTTGCGGCCCGTCGGCTTTTGCCCAATTACAAGGGAGAACCCTATGTCTTCACGCAGAGAGTTGGCTAACGCGATCCGCGCCCTGAGCATGGATGCGGTACAGAAAGCAAATTCCGGCCACCCAGGTATGCCGATGGGCATGGCTGATATCGCCGAAGTGCTGTGGCGCGACTTCCTGAAGCACAACCCGACCAACCCGGCCTGGGCGGATCGCGATCGCTTCATTCTGTCTAACGGGCATGGCTCGATGCTGCTGTATAGCCTGCTGCATCTCACCGGCTATGATCTGCCGCTGGAAGAGCTGAAAAACTTCCGCCAGCTGCACTCAAAAACGCCGGGCCACCCGGAAATTGGCTACACGCCGGGCGTTGAAACCACCACCGGCCCGCTCGGCCAGGGGCTGGCCAACGCTGTCGGTCTGGCGATTGCCGAGCGCACGCTGGCGGCCCAGTTTAACCAGCCGGGCCATGATATCGTCGATCACTTTACCTATGTGTTTATGGGCGACGGCTGTCTGATGGAAGGCATCTCGCACGAAGTCTGTTCGCTGGCCGGCACGCTGGGCCTCGGCAAACTGATTGGCTTCTACGATCACAACGGTATCTCCATCGACGGCGAAACCGAAGGCTGGTTTACCGACGACACTCACAAGCGTTTTGAAGCTTATAACTGGCACGTGGTGGGCAGCGCCGAAGGCATCGACGGCCACGATCCGGACGCCATCGCGGCGGCCATCAAAGAAGCGCAAAGCGTCACCGACAAGCCTTCGTTGATCATCTGCCGCACGGTGATCGGCTTTGGCTCGCCAAACAAAGCCGGCAAAGAGGAGTCGCACGGGGCCGCACTGGGCGAAGAGGAAGTGGCGCTGACGCGTAAACAGCTCGGCTGGAACTACGGTCCGTTCGAAATCCCGCAGGATATTTATCAGCAGTGGGATGCCAGAGAAGCCGGGGCCGCGCAGGAGAAATCCTGGGAAGAGAAGTTCACGGCTTATCAGCAGGCGCATCCGCAGCTGGCGGACGAATTCAGCCGCCGCCTGAAGGGCGAAATGCCGGCTGACTGGGAAAGCAAAACCAGCCAGTTTATCCGCGATCTGCAGGCTAACCCGCAGAAGATCGCCAGCCGCAAAGCCTCACAGAACACGCTGGAAGCTTTCGGTAAACTGCTGCCGGAGTTCCTCGGCGGTTCCGCCGACCTCGCGCCCAGCAACCTCACCATCTGGTCCGGTTCGAAGCCGATCAAAGAGGATCACGCCGGTAACTACATTCATTACGGCGTACGCGAATTTGGCATGACGGCCATTGCCAACGGTATCGCGCATCACGGTGGCTTTGTGCCTTATACCGCCACCTTCCTGATGTTCGTGGAATACGCGCGTAACGCAGCGCGCATGGCCGCCCTGATGAAAGCGCGCCAGATTATGGTCTACACCCACGACTCAATTGGTCTGGGCGAAGATGGCCCGACGCACCAGCCGGTTGAACAGCTGGCCAGCCTGCGCGTGACGCCAAACTTCAGTACCTGGCGACCGTGCGATCAGGTCGAGACCGCCGTAGCGTGGAAAGCGGCGATTGAGCGCCATCACGGTCCGACCGCGCTAATTCTGTCGCGTCAGAACCTGCTGCAGCCGGAGCGCAGCGCGCAACAGGTAGAGAACATCGCGCGCGGTGGCTACATCCTCAAGGATTGTGACGGCACGCCGGACGTCATCCTGATTGCCACCGGTTCCGAAGTGGAGATCACGCTGGGCGCCGAAGCGAAACTCAGCGCCGACGGCCACAAGGTGCGCGTGGTGTCGCTGCCGAGCACTGACGTGTTTGATAAACAGGACGTGGCCTATCGTGAATCGGTGCTGCCTTCCACCGTGCGCGCGCGCGTGGCGGTTGAAGCCGGTATTGCCGACTACTGGTACAAATACGTCGGCATCGACGGCAAAATTGTCGGCATGACCACCTTCGGTGAATCGGCGCCAGCCGGCAAGCTGTTCCCGGCCTTTGGCTTTACCGTCGAGAACGTGGTGAGCCACGCCGAATCGCTGCTTAAACCTGCCTGAGTGTCTGGCCCTTTCCCGCTGCCAGGAGAGGGCCGTTTTATTTCACAGCCTGATACAGAAAAAAATCCGCCCCGCCCCCTTCCCGCTTTGCGCAAACTGATTACTATAGGTTTTCCTCCGATTCCTATAGCGGACGCTTTCCCGTTGAAAAAACGTACTCCTTTTTTACTGGCCTTAATGGTTGCCGTGCTGCCCTTTACCAGCGCGGCGCAGGTATCGCCCGATCCGCTGCTGGCCTCGCAGATTGTTGATCGCTATGCCGAACACATCTTTTACGGCAGCGGTGCGACCGGCATGGCGCTGGTGGCAATTGACGGTAACCAGCGCGTGTTCGCCAGCTTTGGCGAAACCCGTCCCGGCAATAATGTGCGTCCACAGCAGGACTCACTGATCCGTATCGCCTCGCTGAGCAAACTGATGACCAGCGAAGTGATGGTGAAGATGGCCGAGCGCGGCCAGATTCGCCTTGACGATCCGCTGAGCAAATACGCGCCGCCGGGCGCCCGGGTACCGACTTACAACGGCCAGCCGATTCGGCTGATCAATCTCGCCACCCACACCAGCAGCCTGCCGCGCGAGCAGCCGGGCGGCAAACCGCATCGTCCGGTGTTTGTCTGGCCAACCAAAGCGGATCGCTGGCAGTGGCTGCGTGGCGCGCAGCTAAAAGCCGCGCCAGGCACGCAGGCGGCTTACTCCAACCTCGCCTTCGATCTGCTGGGCGACGCGCTGGCTAAAGCCGCCGGTATGCCTTATCCGGCACTACTGCAGCAGCTGGTGACGCGTCCGCTCGGCATGAAGGACACCACCTTCACGCCATCACCGGACCAGTGTCAGCGCCTTATGATTGCCGAAAAAGGGGCCAGCCCGTGCAATAACACGCTGGCAGCCATCGGCAGCGGCGGCGTGTATTCCACGCCGGACGATATGGGACGCTGGATGCAGCAGTTCCTCAACTCGGCAGTCTCTCACCGCACGCCGCAGATTGATCGGCTGCAAACGCTGATTTACCGCCGCGACCAGCTGACCAAAGTGGAAGGCATGGATGTACCGGGACGCGCCGACGCGCTGGGTATGGGCTGGGTTTACATGGCACCGAAGGCGGGCCATCCGGGCATCATTCAGAAAACCGGCGGCGGCGGCGGCTTCATCACCTACATGGCGATGGTGCCACAGCACAACGTCGGCGTATTTGTGGTCGTGACGCGCTCGCCGCTGACCCGCTTCACCCCGATGAGCGATGGCGTCAACAACATGCTGGCTGAGCTGGTGGGCAACCAGACGGGATCACCGATGATGATCGGCAATATTCGCTAAGCCTTTGACCAACAGCTAGTGATTTCTTGCTGCGAACCCTCCCCTAAATCATTCGTGCTGCAGGAAGGCGGCAAGGATGGGCATCCCCGGGAGCTTACTCAGGTAAGTGACCGGGGTGAGCAGCCGCAGCCAACGCCCCTGCAGTGCGAAGGATGACGGGGATTACTGAGTCACCCAGAGGGTGGGCCAGTCATCACTACTATGCCAGGCATCACAGGTCTTCTCCTCCGCATACTCCGCCAGCACGAAAGCATTACCATCAAACTGCCAGCGTGTGGCCACACCGCAGTCGCCCAGACCGCGCCCTTTACTGAAGGTATACAGCTGGCCGTTACTGGCATCGAACTCGGCGTTCACCAGCTCCAGCTGATTATCAGTGCGCGACGGCGGGGTAAACGGCAGGTTGAGCGTGATGCCGCGTGATACATACGGCTGGCTGCGCGTGACTTCAAATGCCAGATCGATCACGTTGTAGGCACCGGTTTCGCAGCTTATCAGCAGCAGCGCTTTGCTGTCGGTGAGTGGCGCAACGCTGACTTCCCGCCGCAGCGGATCGAGCGAGCAGTTATCGGTATTGACGCGCCAGGTTCCGTAATCGATCAGGCCGGTGGTTTCCTGCTGCGTCAGCGGCGCGGGTGCGGGCATTGGTGCCGGCAGCTGTGGAATTGAGGGCGGCGGTGGCACATCCCACTGGACGCGATCACCGCGCTTTACCCAGGCGCTGGCACCGTTAACCCGCCCCTGCACGTCATCCATCAGCAGTAGCGCCGCTTTCATACCGCGCAGCGGAATACTGGCGCTGGCTTTATAGGTGAGCTGTAAATTGCTGGCATCCAGCGTCTGGGCGAGAAATTCGTCGATGGCGATGGCGTTGCTGGTGGCCAGATGATGCGGCTCCACCGTCCAGTGTTTGAGGTCCGGATTGAGGCGGCGCTGGTCGAGCAGCAGGTTGTCTTTAAGCGCCGCGCCCGGCAATGCACCGCTGTAGGCGCTGCCGTAATCAATGCGCAGCAGCGGCCGATCGTTGACCCCGGCGTGACGCGAAATCGTCATCACCAGGCCATTATCGCCAGGAAAACTGCGTGCCACGCAGAACGCCGCGTTGTTGCAGGTGATCTGCCAGTCGGAAAACGACTTTTGCAGCGGCTCGGCCTGTACGCTGGCGATCAGCAGAAAGGGCAATAAAAGCAGCGACTTCATCCAATACGACATGAAAAAAAACGATCCCCGATTCCTGGAAAGAAAATGATAGCGCAATGCATGCGCGGTCATCAGGCCGAAACTGTGAAGTGGCCTGAAAAGCGAAGTTAACTGCTGAAAAAGCCGTCGCCTTATGGGCGAGCTGGGTGGAATAGCGCAACAGCTCCATCATCCGGTGCGGCTGATTTCTGCTCAATCGGATTCGTCGGACAATTTTTACCCCCTTCACAAAACGGTCAAATACACACAAACGGTCATAAGCGGTCATGCTATGGTGCTGGCAGAGCGTTAACGCTGTGCACGGCCTCTCTCATTCCCTCGCGTAATAACGCGCATTTATGTGAATGCGATCACTCAAATTTGAAATAAAGAGATCTCATTTACATAAAAAATTCAATGAAAATCACCTTAATGTCGCCGGGCCAGTTGGTCGCTGCGGACTCGTGCCCAGCCCACATTTTCACATTCCGGCATCCAGTAATTTATAGCCATCGGAGGGAAGTCATGTTGCCGATTGAAAGACAGCAGCGAATTATTGACGAGCTTAATTTAAATGGTCGGGTCATTGTCGCTGAATTAGTCACGCTGTGTCAGGTTTCGCAGGAAACCATTCGTCGTGATTTAACGCAGCTGGAGAAACGTGGCGTATTACAGCGCAGTCACGGTGGTGCAGTACCAGCCAAACGACAGGCCGCCAACATTCAGGGAAATACACGCGGTATTAACGAGTATGAATTATCTTTTCGCCAGCGCATGAATGAAAACGTCGAGGCCAAGATGGCAATAGCCAAACGGGCACTCGATTTTATCAGCCCCGGTGATTGTTTATTACTCGACAGTAGTACCACCTGCTGGTATCTGGCACGACAGCTACCGGATATTGAATTAACGGTGTTAACCAATTCTATCAGAATCATCCAGACCCTTGCAGCGCGCGGCAGTATCCGCACCATCTGCCTGGGTGGAGAATATTCTGACCGTTATGAAGATTTCCACGGCGTCGTCGCAGAGCAGCCGCTACGGGAATTTCAGATCAATAAGATCTTTTTTTCCTGCAGCAGTTTGGGCAATGACGGTTATTTACGCGAAGGTAACGAAAACAACGCACATTTAAAACAGCAAATGTTGTTAGCGGCAGAAAGAAAACATCTGCTGCTGGACGGCAGTAAATTTCTGCGCCCCTCATTCGCGCGTATTTGTCACTACCGCGATGTGGATTTTCTCATCACTGACCAATTAAAAGACAAAGAGCTGGAACAAGAACTGGCGTGGAACGGCGTCAATATTATTGATTGCTCGCAACGCAGCCATTCGATGCAGCTAATAAAAAATTAATCCGGAGTCTTTATGAAAAAACATCTTATCGCCTGTTCTCTGCTTGCCCTGTTTGCCGCCGCTGGCGCGCAGGCCGCTGACAAAATCCGCATGGGCATCGTGGTAAAAATTGGCGGTATTCCGTGGTTCAACGCCATGGAAGCGGGCATCAAAAGTGAAGCAGCAAAACGCGGCATCGATGCGTGGATGGTCGGGCCAACCGCCGCTGACCCGGCGCTGCAGGTGCGCGCGATTGAAGATTTGATTGCGCAGAAGGTCGATATCATCGGCGTGGTGCCAAACGACCCGAAAGTGCTTGAGCCAGTGCTGAAGCGCGCGCGTGAAGCCGGGATCATGGTGATTACTCACGAATCGCCCGGCCAGAAAGATGCCAACTGGGATTTCGAGCTGGTCGATGCGCCAACCCACGGCATCAACCATATGAAAGCGCTGGCGAAATGCATGCATGAAGAAGGCAAATACGCCATGTATGTCGGCAGCCTGACGGTGCCACTGCATCAGGAGTGGACCGACGCCGCGCTCAACTACCAGAAACAGCACTATCCGAAGATGCAGCTGGTGACCGACAAGTTCGGCGTCGGCGAATCGCTGGATGACTCCATCCGCACCACCAACGAGCTGATGTCTAAATACCCGGATCTGAAAGGCATTATGGCCTTTGGTTCTCAGGGACCGATTGGCGCCGGCCGCGCGGTCATGAACCGCAACAAGATCGATCAGGTGTGCGTCATCGGTGCCTTCAGCCCGGGCCAGGGCGCGTCGCTGGTACAGCGCGGTGCTATCAAGGGCGGCTATATCTGGAATCCGCAGACCGCCGGTGAAGTATTTGTGCGTATCGCCGACATGATGGAGAAAAAAGAGCCGATCACCGACGGCATGACCATTGAAGGGCTGGGCAAAGTGAAGGTGGATGAGGCGACGCACACCATTCTCGGTAACAACACCGAAAGTCTCGATAAAGAGAACCTGCCAAAACTGGTGAAAATGGGGCTGTAACATGCAAGAGGTCACTCCACAGACGCTGATTGCGCTCGACAACCTGTCGAAAACATTTGGTGGCAACCGCGCACTGAGCGATATCTCGCTGACCCTGCTGGCCGGCGAAGTGCACTGTCTCGCTGGCACCAACGGCTGTGGCAAGAGCACCTTAATTAAAGTCATTTCCGGGGTGCACGCCCCGGACAGTGGCAGCCGCATCACCCTCGGCGACGGGCAGAGTTTCCCGCGTCTGACCACCCGTCAGGCGCGCGACTTCGGTATCCAGGTGATTTACCAGGATCTGTCGCTGTTTCCCAATTTGAGCGTGGCGGAGAACATCGCCTTTGAGCATAACCTCAACGGGTTGCTCGGCTGGCACCGTCAGGCCCGGCTGCGCGACACCGCGCGCGGCATTATTGATGAGCTGAAATTCGATCTCGATCTGAATGAGAAAGTCGCCGCGCTGTCGATTGCCCAGCGCCAGCAGGTGGCGATTTGCCGCGCGCTGGTGGCCGATGCACGACTGGTGATCATGGACGAACCCACCGCGTCGCTGACGCGTACCGAGGTCAATCAGCTGCTGCGCACCGTGCGCTATCTGAAAGACAAAAACATCTGTGTGGTGTTTGTCAGTCACCGGCTGGATGAAGTGCTGGAGATTTCGGATCGCGTGACGGTAATCCGCGACGGTCGCAAGATGGGCTGCTGGCCAGCCAGAGAGATGACGCCGCATCACCTGACCGAACTGATGACCGGCCTGAAGCTCGACTACCAGTTAAAAGCGCCAACGCGCAACGCCGATCGGGCGATTCTCGAAGTGGAGAAGCTGACGCGCGCCGGTCAGTATCATGACGTCAATTTCAAACTCTACGCCGGTGAAGTGCTGGGCCTGTGCGGCCTGCTCGGCTCCGGCCGCACCGAACTGGCGCTGTCGCTGTTTGGCATGACCAAACCGGATAGCGGCAAAATCTGGCTCGACAGCAAACCGGTGCGTTTTCGCGGGCACGAAGACGCCATCAAAGCCGGCATCGGCTACGTTTCGGAAGATCGTCTGACGCTCGGCCTGGTGCAGCAGCAGTCGGTGGCCGACAACATGGTGCTGCCGATCCTTGATAAGCTGCAAAACCGTTTTCACCTGATCGACGAATACCGCAAGAACAAGCTGATCCTGCAGTGGATTCAGCAGCTCGGCGTGCGCGTGGCCGATCCTAACCTGGCGATCTCTACCCTGTCCGGCGGCAACCAGCAAAAAATCGTGCTGGCGAAATGGGTGCTGACCCAGCCGCGCATTCTGATCCTCGACTCGCCGACCGTCGGCGTGGATGTCGGCGCCAAGGCCAGCATCTATCAGCTGATCCACGAGCTGGCGAAAGAGGGACTGTCGATCATCCTGATTTCCGACGAAGTGCCGGAGGTCTGGTACAACTGCGACCGCATCCTGCACTTCCGCGACGGCACCATCCATGCCGAATACCAACCCGATACCGTGGCGCAGGAACAGCTGGCGGAGGTGATTAATGCCTGATTTCTCTCGTTTACGTCCGCACTCCAGCCAGGGCTGGCTCGCCTGGGTGCTGCTGGCTTTCATGGTGTTCTTCTCGCTGACCAGCGATCAGTTCCTGACGGTGCAGAACCTGCTGGATCTGGCGGAAAGCTACGCCGTTACCGGCATTTTCGCCCTCGGCCTGTTTGTGGTGCTGGTAACCGGCGGTATCGATATCTCCTTCGCCGCCGTGGCGTCGGTGGTGCAATACCTGATCGCCTCGCTGTTTGTGCAGTTCCAGTTTGATAACGCGCTGCTCAGCATTCTGCTGGCTATCGTCTGTGGCACGCTGTTTGGCGTGATCAACGCCCTGCTGATCACCTCGCTGCGCGTGGTGTCGATCATCATCACCATCAGCATGCAGTCGCTGCTGTTTGGTCTGCTGATGTGGGTTACCGGCGGCAAAAGCCTCTACTCGCTGCCGGACTGGTGGATCACCCTGCGCAGCGTGCTGCCGTTTAGCGTACAGGGCAACAGTTTTCAGATTGGCTTACCGCTGGCGATCATGCTGGTGATTGCCGCCCTCACCGCGCTGCTGCTCAACAAAACCAATCTGGGCCGTCAGCTGTATGCGGTGGGCGGCGATGCGGAATCGGCGCGGCGTATTGGCATCCGCGTGGGATTGATTCACGTGTTTGCCTACGGCTGGCTCGGGGCGATGGCAGCGATTGGCGGGCTGGTGCAGGTGTACCGCATGGGTGAAGTAGTGCCGAACGCGCTGGTCGGCGGTGAGCTGGATGTGCTGGCTGCGACGGTGCTGGGCGGTGCCAGCCTGATGGGCGGCAAAGGCACGGTCAGCGGCACGCTGATGGGCGTATTCCTGATCGCCATCCTGAAAAACGGCCTCAATCTGATCGGCGTCTCCAACTACTTCATGAACATTGTGGTCGGCGGCACGATTATGGTGGCGATTGCCGTCACCCACTACAAAAAACGTAAAGAAACCGACGTCAGTTTCGTCTGACGGGAGGAGCCATCACCATGAAATCTCTCTCTGCGCTGCGGCCGGACGGCACCAACATCGGCCTGATGCTGTTGATTGCGCTGGCGCTGGCCACCTTCAGCGTCATGCTGCCGGGCCGCTTTCTCACTGATTCGACCTTTATGAGCATGGCGTTTCAGCTGCCGGAGCTCGGCCTGTTAACGCTGGCGATGTTTATCGCCATCCTCAGCGGCGGCCTGAATCTCGCCATCATCGCCACCGCCAACCTGACGGCGCTGTTCATCGCCTGGACCCTGATGAGCGCACTGCCCGCGGATGCCGGTACCGGTCAGCAGCTGCTGTGGCTGTTTATCGCTATCGTCGGCGCGATGGTGATTGCCGCCGTGATTGGCGTAATCACCGGCGTGATGGTAACGCGCATCGGCGCACACCCGATTCTGGTGACGCTGGCCACCATGATGACGCTCAACGGCATCGGCATCTGGCTGACCAAAGGTGCGGCGGTGAGCGGTATGCCGCCGGTGGTGCAGTCGCTCGGCTCAGACACGCTGCTGGGCATGCCGCTGCCGCTGTGGGTATTCCTGGTTGCCGCCGCGCTGCTGGCGCTATTCCTCGGCAAAACCCGCGCCGGCAAATGCATCTACATGGGCGGCAGCAACATCAACGCCACCTGGTTCAGCGGCATCAATACCCACCGCATGGTGATGCTGGTGTACGTCATCTCCAGCCTGCTCTGCGTGCTGGCCGGCCTGATCATGATGGCGCGCTTTAACTCGGCGCGCATGGGTTACGGCGATGCCTACCTGCTGCTGACCGTGCTGGCCATCATTCTCGGCGGCACCGATCCCAACGGCGGTTTTGGCCGCGTGACCGGTGTGGTGCTGGCGCTGATTGCGCTGCAGGTGCTCTCCACCGGCTTCAACCTGATGAACATCAGCCAGCACGTCAGCCTGGCGATGTGGGGTGCCGTGCTGGTAGTGGTGCTGGCCTTCAAACAACTCAAAGCGCGTTTTAACGATCACCGTGCCGTCAGGCTCAGCAAGCTGGCCGCGGCGCTTAATCCTCTGACCGAAAAAAAGGAAGTATGATGCGTATTCAAGTCTCCCCGTCGTTGATGTGTATGAATCTGATGGAGATCAAGCACCAGCTGGCCGTGCTGGACTCCCGCGCTGACTTCCTGCACATCGACATCATGGACGGTCACTACGTTAAAAACATCACCCTGTCGCCGTTCTTTATTGAGCAGATCCGCCCGCATACCAAAGTGGCGATCGATGTGCATCTGATGGTGGAAGAGCCGACCGACTTTATTGAAGCGGTAGCCAACGCCGGCGCAGATTACATTTGTCCGCACGCTGAAACTATCAATCGTGATGCGTTCCGCGTGATTAACCTGATTCGCAGCTACGGCAAAAAAGTGGGCGTGGTGCTCAACCCGGCCACGCCGGTCTCCTTTATCCATCATTACATTCATCTGCTGGATAAAATCACCGTGATGACGGTGGACCCGGGCTATGCCGGTCAGCCGTTTATTCCGGAGATGGTGCAGAAGGTGCAGGAGCTGAAGGCGCTGAAACAGGCGCACGGCCACCGCTACCTGATTGAGATTGACGGTTCCTGTAATACGCGCACCTACAACACGCTGGTCGGTGCCGGTGCCGAAGTGCTGATTGTCGGTACTTCCGGCCTGTTTAACATTCACGAAGACCTTGCCACCGCGTGGAACATGATGCGTGAGAGCATTGATGAAGCGCAGGGCCTGGCGCAGGTGTCGGCATGACAACACGCTGGCTCGGTATCGACATTGGCGGCACCGGCACCCGTCTGCAGTTGATGGAGGCGGGCCGCGTCTGGAGCAGCTTTCGTAAAGTGCCCACCGCCAGCTGGGCGCAGCAGCCCGATGCGCTGGCCGCACTGGGGCAGCTGATTGCGGAAACGCTGGAGCAGCAGCCGGTCAGCGGTGTGATGCTCGGCCTGCCGGGCATTCTCAGCCGCGATCGCCAGCAGGTAATTTCACTGCCGTTCATTCAGGCGCTCGATCACCAGCCGGTAGCGGCGCTGCTGAGTGAACGACTGGGCGTGCCGGTGGCGATGGATAAAGACGTTAACCATCTGATGCTGTGGGATTTAATGCAGCTGGAGCAGCTGCCGGAAAATGCGGTAGGTCTGTATCCTGGCACCGGCATGGGCAACAGCCTGTGGATCAACGGCCGCTTCTACCATGGTCAACATGGCGGAGCCGGTGAACTCGGCCACGTGCCGGTGGCCGGTAACGCGCTGCCCTGCCCGTGCGGCAACCTCGGCTGCGCGGAAACCGTGACCTCCGGCCACTGGTTAAGCCACTGGGCGCAGGCCAATGCGGCGCAAACGCCGATGTCGGCGCTGTTTACCCATCACGGTTCTGACCCGGCGCTGCAGGCGTTTGTGCAGCGTCTGGCGCAGCTGATCGCCACCGAGATGAACATTCTCGATCCGGAGTACCTGATTCTGGGCGGCGGCGTGCTGGCGATGGCAGATTTCCCGCTGGCGCAGCTGCGCAGCCAGATTCAGCAGCATTTACGGCCGCCGGCCACGCGGGATGGTTTGAAAATCATCTTCAGTCAATCCACCGATCACACCGGCTGTCGCGGCGCCTGCCTCGCCGCAGAACGGCTGTTCAGGAGCGCGCAATGAAAGGAAAAGTGTGTGTGTTTGGCTCGTTCAACCTCGACGTGGTCGCGGTGATGAACCGTTTCCCCCTGCCGGGCGAATCGCTCACGGCGCACAACAGCATGATGGGGCCCGGAGGCAAAGGGGCCAACCAGGCCACCGCCGCGCTGCGCGCCGGGGCGCGCGTGCACTATATCGGTAAGGTGGGTAATGACGATTTTGGCACGTTTGCCCGCCGCCATCTGGAGAAGACAGGTTTCGATGCCATTACGCTGTTCACCTGTAAAGAGAAACCCACCGGCAACGCGCTGATTTACGTGGCGGGCGATGATGCCGAGAACATGATATCGGTCTATCCCGGCGCAAATACCACCGTGACCGCGGCCGAAGTGGCGCGCTGTCAGCCCACCGTGGCTGCCGCCGATATTCTGCTGGTGCAGCTGGAGAACAACCTCAGCGCCATTCAGCGCATGATCGACAACGCGCGTGCCGGCGGCACGTTTGTCATTCTGAATCCGGCACCGTGGCAGAAAGTCAGCGATGCGCTGCTGGCGAAGGTGGATCTGTTAACGCCCAACAGCACCGAAGCGATGCAGCTGAGCGGAGTAAAAGTGATCGATTTCGCCAGCGCGCAGCGCGCCGCCGAAGTGCTGCACCGCAAGGGCGCGCGTCAGGTGATTATTACGCTTGGCACCGCGGGCGCCCTGCTTTCCAGCGCGGAGCAGCAGCTGCGTATTCCGCTGTTTCCTGCCCAGCCGCTCGACACCACCGGTGCCGGCGATGCCTTCAACGGCGCACTGGCGGCGCGCCTGGCGTCCGGCGATGCGTTACCGCAGGCGGCGCTGTTTGCGGCGGCGTTTGCCTCGCTGTGCGTCGAGCGTTCCGGCGCGGCCAATTCCATGCCCTCCTACGCCGAAGCGCTGGCGCGCATCCAGGCTCATCCGGAGTGTGAAGTGACGCCGTTAAATGCCCCGGAAATAACGCACATAGCGTAGTGGCGCAATGCATTGCGCCCCGGCATCGGCAGAGTCGGCATTCGTGCCGACCCTGCCAATTACCGCCGCGGTTATGCCTGCAACCAGCCCATCAGCTGCGCATAGTGCAGTAACATAATGGTTTTGCCGTCGCGAATGCGCCCCTCTTTCACCATCGCCAGCGCCTGAGGAAACGGCAGCTCGAGTACGGTGATCTCTTCATCTTCCACGCCGCCGCCGTCGTTAGCGCGCTGCGCATCGCTGTATTCAGCGGCGAAAAAGTGCAGCAATTCGGTCACGCCGCCCGGCGACATGTAGGCCTCAAACAGCTTTTCGACCTTACCAACCTGATAGCCGGTCTCTTCCACCGCTTCTTTACGGATGCAATCTTCCGGCGTGTCGTTATCCAGCAGCCCGGCGCAGGTTTCAATCAGCTCACCGCTGGTATTGTCATTAACATAGGTCGCGATGCGGAACTGGCGAATCAGCACCACGCTGTTTTTTTCACGGTTGTAGAGCAGGATGGTGGCGCCGTTGCCGCGATCGTAGACTTCACGTTTGTGACGTACCACGTCGCCGTTGCTGCGGGTGAGTTCGTAGGTGTAGTTGCGCAGAATGAAATAATTATCAGACAGCAACTTATCTTTGATGATGTTGATCTTTAACGACATAGCCGCTCCACTGCGTAGCTTAGGGAGCCTGAGATAATAGGCCGAAGCCGCAGGGAAAACTATCTGAATTGTGGAGCAGGTTGCCTGCGATGGCGTAAGGCTGTCAGTTGAGCATTACGCCTTTTCAACCTTCATAGCACGTGTCGTAGCGGCGCAATTTATTGCGCATCCGGGCAGCTGTGCAGTGATTAACTTAGCGCGATAAATCGCGCCGCTACAGTGTGTGCAGGATGATGGTGCAGAAATAAAAAGCCGCTACGATGTGTGCAGGATGATGGTGAAGAAATAAAATGCCGCACGAATCGTAGCGGCGCAATTTATTGCGCATCCGGACAGCTGTGCAGTGATTAACTTCGCGCGAGAAATCGCGCCGCTACAATGTGTGCAGGATGAGGGTGCAGAAATAAAATGCCGCACGAATCGTAGCGGCGCAATTTATTGCGCATTCGGGCAGCTGTGCAGTGATTAACTTATCGCGATGAATCGCGCTGCTACGATGTGTGCAGGATGAGGGTGAAGAAATAAAATGCCGCACGAATTGTAGCGGCGCAATTTATTGCGCATCCGGGCGGCTGCGCAGTGATTAACTTAGCGCGATAAATCGCGCCGCTACGATGTGTGCAAGATGATGGTGCGGAAATAAAATGCCGCTACAATGTGTGCAGGATGAGGGTGCAGAAATAAAATGCCGCACGAATCGTAGCGGCGCCATTCATTGCGCATCCGGGCAGCTGTGCAGTGATTAACTTAGCGCGATGAATCGCGCCGCTACGATGTTGTGTGGTTTGCGGCTGCCTCAACCGGTCGGCACGAAAACCCTGATACCGCACCGGCAGGCGCGGCCAGGGTCGCGATCAAAAACCGTTTGGCTGGTCTTTCATATCCGGCAGATGGTGGGCAATGCCTTTGTGGCAGTCGATACAGGTCTGTCCGTCCTGCACCGCTTTGCTGTGCATTTTGGCGGCGACCGTTTTCTGCGCGGTGAAGTCCATATAATCGAAGTTGTGACAGTTACGACACTCCTGCGAATTGTTGTTCTTCATCCGGCGCCATTCGTTCTGCGCCAGCTCGATACGCGTCTCTTCAAACTTCTGCGGCGTATCAATCAGGCCAAAGATCTTGGCGTACACCTCTTTACTCGCCTGGATCTTACGAATCATCTTCGGCCCCCACTCGTGCGGCACATGACAATCCGGGCAGGTGGCGCGCACGCCGCTGCGGTTGTTGTAGTGCACCGTCTGCATATATTCCTGATAGACGTTGTTGCGCATTTCGTGACAGCCAATACAGAACTGCTCGCGGTTGGTCATCTCCATCGCGGTGTTAAAACCGCCCCAGAAGATGATGCCGCCAGCAAAGCCAAGAATCAGCAGCGTGCCGAGCGCCAGACGGCTGGGGCGTCGCCACCAGCGCCAGATACGTAAAAGTTTCTGTTTCATCGTCACCTCACTGCCCAAAGCCGTCAGCCGGCTTAAAGGTGTTTTCCACCACCGGTTTGGCATCGGTCTGCGGCACGTGACACTGCAGGCAGAAGTAGCGACGCGGCGATACCGTGCTGCTCACCACGCCGTCGCGGTCGGTAAAGTGCGTCGGACTGACGCGCGGCGCGCCGGTGGTCAGATAGCTCTGGGTGCCGTGACACTGCAGGCAGCGGTTCACGTTCTTCGTCACCTGGTAGCCCTCCACGCTGTGCGGGATCACCGGCGGCTGATTAACATAGTTCAGCGGCTTGCGGCTCTGCTCTTTGGGCTGATGAATGGTGCCCTGCTGCGTTGCCGTCACTTCCGGTGACTGATTGAGATCGACGCCGTTATTAGCGTACACCACGCCGCCCAGCATCAGGGCGGCGGCGGTTACAAGAGTGATAAAAGGTTTCATTGCATCCTGCCTCAGATTTTCACCAGCTTAACGGCGCATTTTTTGTAATCGGTCTGCTTCGACAGCGGATCGGTGGCGTCCAGCGTGATGTTGTTGGCCAGCACGCCGGCATCGAAGAACGGCATAAATACCAGCCCCTGCGGCGGCTGATTACGCCCGCGCGTTTCCACGGTGGCGAGGGTTTCGCCACGACGCGATACCACGCGCACCTTCTCACCGCGACGGAAACCGCGATCTTTGGCGTCCAGCGGATGGATATACAGCAGCGCCTGCGGCACCGCGCGGTGCAGTTCCGGCACGCGGCGCGTCATGGTGCCGGTGTGCCAGTGCTCCAGCACGCGACCGGTGCAGAACCACAGGTCATATTCGGCATCCGGCGCTTCCGCTGGCGGCTCGTACGGCAGGGCAAAAATGGTGGCTTTGCCGTCCGGCTTACCGTAAAAACGTACCCCCTCACCGGCTTTCACGTAGCTGTCGAAACCTTCACGATAGCGCCAGCGCGTCTCTTTGCCGTCCACTACCGGCCAGCGCAGACCGCGCGCCTCGTGATAGGTATCGAACGGTGCGAGATCGTGACCGTGGCCGCGCCCAAAGCTGGCATACTCCTCGAACAGGCCTTTCTGGATATAGAAGCCGAACTCGCGCGCTTCATCGTTGAGGCGATCGTCGGCCACTTCGCTCAGCGGGAACTGATTCACCTGGCCGTTGGCATACAGCACGTCGTACAGGGTTTTGCCTTTCAGCTCAGGCTGTTGAGCAATCAGCGCCTCTGGCCACACGTCCTCAACGCGGAAGCGTTTGGCAAAGGTCACCAGCTGCCACAGATCCGATTTCGCCTCGCCCGGCGCTTTCACCTGCTGATGCCAGAACTGGGTACGGCGCTCGGCGTTGCCGTAGGCGCCCTCTTTCTCTACCCACATCGCCGTCGGCAGAATCAGGTCGGCAGACAGGGCGCTGACGGTCGGATACGGGTCGGATACCACCACAAAGTTGCGCGCATCGCGCCAGCCCGGCATGCGCTCCTGCGTCAGGTTCGGCCCGGCCTGCATGTTGTTGTTACACATCACCCAGTAGGCATTCAGCTTGCCGTCTTTCAGCGCGCGATCCTGCGCCACGGCGTGCAGACCGACTTTGGCTGGCACCGTGCCCTGTGGCAGCTTCCACAGTTTTTCAGCTAAAGCGCGGTGTTTGTCATTGTTCACCACCATGTCGGCTGGCAGACGGTGCGCAAACGTGCCCACTTCACGCGCGGTGCCACAGGCCGATGGCTGGCCGGTTAGCGAGAACGGTCCGGTGCCCGGACGGGAAATTTTGCCGGTCAGCAGGTGGATGTTGTAGCACAGGTTGTTCGCCCACACGCCGCGCGTATGCTGGTTGAAGCCCATGGTCCAGTAAGAGACCACCTTCACGTTCGGATCGGCGTACAGCTCCGCCAGCGCGATCAGCTGATCCTGCTCTACGCCGCTCATGGCGCTGGCTTTTTCCACCGTGTATTCCGCGACAAATTTCGCATATTCATCGAAGCTGATCGGCGTCGACTCGCCATTGTCCGGATTTTTCGCCGCCGCCTGCAGCGGATTGGTCGGGCGCAAACCGTAGCCGATATCCGTCACGCCTTTACGCAGCGTGACGTGATTCTGCAGGAAGGTTTTATCGACTTTGTTGTTCTGAATGATGTAGTTAGCGATGAAGTTGAGGATCGCCAGATCGCTCTGCGGCGTGAAGACGATGGCGTTATCGGCCAGCTCGAAGCTGCGGTGGCGATAGGTCGACAGCACCGCCACTTTGACGTTGTCATTGCTGAGACGACGCGCGGTCAGGCGTGACCAGAGAATCGGGTGCATCTCGGCCATGTTCGATCCCCACAGCACAAACGCATCGGCCTGCTCGATATCATCGTAGCAGCCCATTGGTTCGTCCATGCCGAAGGTGCGCATAAAGCCCACCACCGCAGACGCCATGCAGTGGCGCGCGTTCGGATCGAGGTTGTTGGTGCGGAAGCCGGCTTTCATCAGCTTTGATGCAGCGTAACCTTCCCATACGGTCCACTGGCCGGAGCCAAACATGCCGACCGATTCCGGGCCGTTGGCTTTCAGCGCCGCCTTAAACTTCGCTTCCATGATGTCGAACGCCTGATCCCAGCTTACCGGGGTAAACTCGCCGTTCTTATCAAATTTGCCGTCGGTCATGCGCAGCAGCGGCTGGGTCAGACGATCTTTGCCGTACATGATCTTCGGCAGGAAGTAGCCTTTGATGCAGTTCAGACCGCGATTAACCTCCGCCTGCGGATCGCCCTGCGAGGCGACCACGCGGCCATTCTGCGTGCCGACCAGCACGCCACAGCCGGTGCCGCAAAACCGGCACGGCGCTTTTTCCCAGCGAATCGGCTCAGCCAGGCTGGTGGCCGCTTTGGTCACGGTCGGAATGGTGAGACCGGCAGCCGTTGCAGCAGCAGCCGCCGCATTGGCCTTCATAAAATCACGACGACTCAGGTTCATGATGCTTCCTTACAGGGTTCTTCAATTTCGTCTTGCTGGTGATAAACCAGCGATACCGCCAGCACATCCGGGATGTTGCGGGTGGCTTCAATGTTGCTCAGCAGCGTGGCGCTGTCGGCCGCGCCCAGCGTTAGCGCCAGCGTGCCGCGTGCGGCATCTTCCGCCGCAATGTCGCTATCGGCAAAGTTCAGTAGCGCCTGCCGCACCGCCGCGATCGCGGTCGGACGTGCCTGAATCACCAGGCCACATACGTGCCAGCTGTCGTTATTCGTCATGATGCAGTCCTGTGGCTGAGACCGGACACGGCGCGATACAGGCGCCACAGCCAGTGCAGTGTTGCGGAAGGATTTCCGGCTGGCCGATGCCGTTGGGCATCAGGCGAAAACGGATCGCCTGCTGCTCACAACTCTCCTGGCAGCTGCGACAGTTAACGCCAAGAAAAGCGATACAGCGGCTGTCGATGCGGATGCGCCGACTAAAAGGTTCAGTGTCGCGCGGCTGAAACAGCGGCTGCGGGCAGACGTCGGCACAGGCGGCGCAAAAGGTGCATTCGCCCTGCAGAAAGTCGAGCTGCGGCGCTTCGCCAGCGGCGATGCGGATAATGCCGCTCTCGCAGGCTTGTACGCAGCGTCCACAGCCGTCACAGCCGCTCTCTCCCCGCCACCACGGCAACGCAATACCGCCGGCAGGCATGACGCGCTGCCCGGTAAAGAGTTCACGTCGCGACAGCGCCATCGGCTCACCTCAATGCGGGGATGTAGAGATGGTGCGTAAAATAACCTGAGGTTATGAAGGGCTATATCACCCGAAAGGTGTAATTCCCGATGCGGGATCAAGAGAAGGAGAATTGAAATAAAAACGGGGGCCGACTGGCCCCCGCAGGTGAGAATTACTGCGATTAATGCGCGTTGTCTTCCGCCAGTTTAGGCGCCGCATCATCCTGATCGTCATGATGATGCTCGTGCTCTTTCATCGCCTCCGCCTGCACGCGCTTACGCACGCCAAACCAGCCGAGCACCAGCAGCACGGCAATCAGCGGAATTGAAGCAATGGTGTAAGTGCCGTTCGGGTAGTCAAACGCCATCAGCACCAGCACGCTCACCAGGAACAGCAGCGTCAGCCACGAGGTAACCGGCGCCCACGGCAGCTTGAAGCTGACATCTTCCGCTTTGCCCTCTTTGATGGCTTTGCGCAGACGCATCTGGCACACCACGATGAACGCCCACGAGGAGATAATCCCCAGCGACGCCACGTTCAGGACGATCTCAAACACCTGCGACGGAACGTAGTAGTTGAGCACCACGCCGATCACGTACACGCCGATGGTCACCAGGATACCGGCGTACGGCACCTGCTGCTTACTCATCTTCGACATGAACTGCGGCGCCGAGCCGCCCATCGACATTGAACGCAGAATACGTCCGGTAGAGTACAGGCCCGAGTTCAGGCTCGACAGCGCCGCGCTCAGCACCACGATGTTCATCACGCTGCCAATGTAGGGCACGCCCAGTTTGGAGAAGAAGGTGACGAACGGGCTTTGTCCGGCCTGATAGGCGTTCCACGGCAGCAGCAGTACCAGCAGCACCACGGAACCCACATAGAACAGGCCGATACGCCAGATCACGCTGTTAATGGCTTTCGGCAGCATGGTTTTCGGGTCTTTACACTCGCCCGCCGCCGTGCCCACCAGCTCAATCGAGGCGAAGGCAAACACCACGCCCTGTACCAGCACCAGCGCCGGCAGCAGACCGTGCGGGAACAGCCCGCCGTTGTCGGTGATCAGGTGGAAGCCGGTGGTGTTGCCGTCCAGCGGTTTACCGCTGCCGAGGAACACCACGCCGACAATCAGGAACACCACGATGGCCAGCACTTTCACCAGCGCGAACCAGAACTCCATCTCGGCGAACCACTTCACGCCGATCATGTTCATGGTGCCGACAATCGCCAGCGCGCCCAGCGCAAATACCCACTGCGGCACATCACCAAACGCGCCCCAGTAATGCATGTAAAGCGCCACCGCGGTGATATCGACGATACCGGTCATCGCCCAGTTAACGAAATACATCCAGCCCGCGACGTAGGACGCTTTTTCCCCGAGGAATTCACGCGCGTACGAAACAAAGCTGCCGCTGGAAGGGCGATGCAACACCAGCTCGCCCAACGCACGGAGAATAAAGAAGGAGAAGATACCGCACACCAGATACACCAGTGCCAGTGCCGGACCGGCCATCTGCAGACGCGCGCCGGCACCGAGGAACAGACCGGTACCGATAGCGCCGCCAATGGCGATCATTTGTACCTGACGGTTACCCATCGCTTTGTGGTAACCCGTATCGTGAGAGTTAAGCCAGCGCCTTCTCGCAGCACGCTGTTCGGCTGGCGTTTTTTTAGTAGATTTCATAGCTTTCCTGTTTTTCCTGTCCATCAATCACCGCGTAACCAATCGATTGCGCCGGGCAGTGCGAAATGGGGTAAAACCGGCCCCTGAGCGGCGGAACGATGCCGCGCGGCGAGCCGGGAAATTACGGCGATGAATCCTACCCGTTCTGCATGAACGAAGCAAAATATACTGGCTGACTGCACGGGTTGATTTGTAATAATCCGTCGCGACGCACAAAAAAACCGGCCAGTGGGGTGGCCGGTAATCGGTGGCTACAGGAAAAAACTACCAGAGGGGAATAATGAAGGGCATTAACGGTAAATCTCGGCGCTGCCGCTCCACATGCTGGAATCGCCTGGATTCTGCATGCCAATGACGCGATAGTGGCTGGCGCCCATCTCTTCCGCTTTCTGCGACAGCTGACGGGTGGCGTCATCCAGCGAACCGCGCACGCCGCTCACCGATACGGTGCCGCTGCTTTGCAGGTCCTGGGTTTGTGCCTCGCTCAACGGCGAGGCGGCAAAGGTAGTAAACGATGCGCTGGCAAGCAGTGCAGCAGTCATTACGGCATAACGTGTCTTCATGAGGTGCTCCTGTTGTCGTGCGGGAAAAGGTTTACGCGTCAAAGTATCGGCGAGCCAGTGCAAACCAGGCTGCGCGAGCGGTAAAAGCGTTCAATATTTCGCCAGCCAAACGCGGTTAATCCAGGGAAACGTAAAACGTGGTGAGTTTCTCTGGTAAAAGTAACCAGATGTGTCAATTTCGCGCTCGCACCCGCGCTGCGGCTGACTTATAATCCCCCGCTCTTGTAAGGGTTATTATTGTGATAGTGAAACGTCCCGTTACCCGCACCATTGCCCGCGCACTCAGCGCGATTGTGCTGCTGTCGCTGTTAACCACCGGCCTGGCGCTGATGACGCTCTCCAGCAGTTTGCGCGATGCCGAAGCGGTGAATGTCGCCGGCTCGCTGCGCATGCAAATCTACCGGCTGGCGTGGGACAGCACGCGCGATCCGCAGCAGCTGGCGCACCATATGCAGCAATATCAGCAGACGCTGGAGTCACCGGCGCTGCAACATCTGGAGCGTCCGTGGGTGCCGATTGAAGTCAGCAGCCGCTACCGCTATCTGCGCGACAGCTGGCCGGTACTGCAGGAGACGCTGCAGCCGGCGCGGGCGCAGGTGTACCAGCAGCGCGTGGCGAGCTACGTCAGTGAGATTGACCGCTTCGTGCTGGCGGTGCAGCACTATGCCGAGCTGAAAATGCATCTGGTGGCCGCCAGCAGCCTGTTCGGCTTTCTGGCGATTGTCGCGCTGGCGCTGTGGAGCATTGGCTTTATTCGCCGCAACGTGGTGCGTCCGCTCGATTCTCTGGTCACCGCCAGTCAATACGTCGAGCAGGCCAACTTCAGTTTTCCGCCGCTTTCCGTGCATCAGCCCAACGAGCTGGGCGTGCTGGCGCAGGCGTTTACCACCATGGCGGAGCGGCTGCATTCGCACTATCGCCTGCTGGAGTGCGCGGTGCGCAATAAAACTGAAGATTTAACCCAGGCCAACCGCACGCTGTCGCTGCTGTATGAAAGCTCGCAGATTCTCACCGGCAGCCCGCTCAATCCCGAGCTGTTCCAGGGCCTGCTGCGGCTGGTGCAGCGGCGGGAAGCGCTGGAGGTGCTGCAAATCGCCAGCGAGGATATCGCCTTCCAGGCCGGCGTGCCCGCCGACGATCTCAGCTGGCAGCGGCTGCCGCTGCAGCAGGAGGAGCAGCGCCTCGGCGAACTGTGCTGGCAAACCCGCCGCGCGCCGCCGGCCGATGAGCTGATGCACAGCCTGGCCAACATGCTGGCGCGTGCACTGTGGATCTGGCAGACGCAGAAGCAGTATCAGCAAATGCTGCTGATTGAAGAGCGCGCCACCATTGCGCGCGAGCTGCACGATTCGCTGGCGCAGTCGCTCTCTTTTCTGCGTATCCAGCTGACGCTGCTGCGGCGCACAGTTGATAGCAGCCAGCCGCAGGCACAGGCGATCATCGCCGATTTCGATCGCGCGCTGGCCGAGGCCTATCAGCAGCTGCGCGAACTGCTCACCACCTTCCGCCTGAGCATTGAACAGGCCGATTTAGTGCAGGCGATGCAGGCGATGATCGCCCCGCTGCAGGAGCAGTCGCAGGCGGCGATTACCTTTGACTATCAGCCTGGCCTGCAAACGCTGGATGCCCAGCAGCAGGTGCACGTGCTGCAGATTGCGCGCGAGGCGCTGCTCAATGCAATTCGTCACGCGCAGGCGCAACAGATTCAGATTCGCTATCAGCGTGTCGCTGATGATGAGCACCTGCTGACCATCGAAGATGACGGCTGCGGTATCAACAGCGTGGAAGAGCCGCCGGGCCACTACGGGCTGACCATCATGGCCGAGCGCGCGGCGCGTCTCGCCGGCAGCTTACTGATTACCCCGCAGGCGCAGGGCACCTGCGTCACGCTGCGTTTTCCCGCCCGCCCCGCGCACCGGCTGGCTTAACGCGTTACACTTAGCAATTGGATTGAAACTCTGGAGAACCTATGGCTCACCCTTCCCTGTCTATTATGATCGTGGACGATCATCCGCTGATGCGTCGCGGTATCCGCCAGTTGCTGGCGCTGGAACCGCGTCTGGAAGTGGTGGCTGAGGCGAATAACGGTACCGAAGCGCTGGCCGAAGCGCGCCGTCTGGCACCGGATGTGATTCTGCTCGATCTGAATATGAAGGGCATGTCCGGGCTGGATACGCTGAAAGCGCTGCGCCACGAGGGCGTCGCGGCACGCATTCTGGTGCTGACGGTGTCCGACGCGCGCAGCGATATTTACGCCATGGTGGATGCCGGCGCCGATGGCTATCTGCTCAAAGACAGCGAACCGGAACTGCTGCTGGCGCAGGTAATGCGCGGCGCACAGGGCGAGAACGTGTTCAGCGAGGTGGTGGCAGAATATCTGGCGACCCGCCAGCCCAGCGCCAATCCGTTCAGACAGCTGACCGAGCGCGAACTGGATGTGTTGCAGGAAGTGGCGCGCGGCTTATCCAACAAAGAGATTGCCGCCACGCTGCACATTTCCGAAGAAACGGTAAAGGTGCACATCCGCAACCTGCTGCGTAAGCTCGACGTCCGTTCCCGCGTTGCGGCAACGGTGCTGTGGCTGGAGAGTCGCAATGTGTGATTGCGCACATAAAGCTGCTGCGACTTTTACACTTTCTCCATAATTTATCCACGATTCCCTAATTTGCCCCGCGTACAGTAAGCAGCAGCCGGAGTTTTCAGGATCGCCCTTGCACTCCGCCAGCGTGAAGCGCAGCCTGCGGCACGCTTTTACTAATAACAAGTACAAAGTACGCAGCTGAGGAGTGTCGGTTTCATGTCGAACTTTTTTATCGACCGCCCCATTTTTGCCTGGGTGCTGGCTATTTTGCTGTGCCTGTGTGGCACGCTGGCCATTATCTCGCTGCCGGTGGAACAGTATCCGGATCTCGCGCCGCCTAACGTGCGCATCACCGCCAACTATCCCGGCGCATCGGCGCAGACGCTGGAAAATACCGTCACCCAAGTTATCGAGCAGAATATGACGGGGATCGATAACCTGATGTACATGTCCTCGAACAGCAGCAATACCGGCCAGGCGCAGATCACCCTCACCTTTACCGCCGGCACTAACCCGGATGAAGCGCGGCAACAGGTACAGAATCAGCTGCAGAGCGCGCTGCGCAAGCTGCCGGCGGCGGTGCAGTCGCAGGGCGTCACGGTAAACAAAACCGGCGACAGCAACATTCTGATGATCGCCTTTGTCTCCACCGACGGCAGCATGGATAAACAGGATATTGCCGATTACGTTGCCAGTAACATTCAGGATCCGCTCAGCCGCATCGACGGCGTCGGCCAGGTCGATGCCTACGGCTCGCAATACGCCATGCGCATCTGGCTCGATCCCAACAAGCTGATTAACTACGCGCTAACCACCGACGATGTGGTCAGCGCCATCGAATCGCAGAACACTCAGGTGGCGGTCGGCCAGGTCGGCGGGTTGCCATCGGTGGACAAACAGGCGCTGAACGCCACGGTTAACGCCCAGTCGATGCTACAGACGCCCGCGCAGTTTCGCGCCATTACGCTGAAAACCAACATCGACGGTTCAGTGGTAACGCTCGGCGACGTGGCCACCATCGCCATGGGTGCCGAAAAGTATGATTTTCTGAGCCGCTATAACGGCCAGCCGGCCTCCGGTCTCGGCATCAAGCTGGCCTCCGGCGCTAACGAGATGAACACCGACAAGCTGGTGCGCGCCCGTGTTGCTGAACTGGCGCAATACTTCCCGCACGGACTGGAAGCCAAAGTGGCGTTTGAAACCACGCCGTTCGTCAAAGCCTCAATTAAGGACGTGGTGAAAACGCTGCTGGAAGCGATCCTGCTGGTGTTTCTGGTGATGTATCTGTTCCTGCAAAACTTCCGCGCCACGCTCATTCCCACCATTGCTGTGCCGGTGGTGCTGCTCGGTACCTTTGCGGTGCTGTACGCCTGCGGCTTCAGTATTAACACCCTGACCATGTTCGCCATGGTGCTGGCCATCGGGCTGCTGGTGGATGATGCCATCGTGGTGGTGGAGAACGTCGAGCGCATCATGAGCGAAGAGGGATTATCGCCGCGTGCCGCCACGCGTAAATCGATGGGGCAGATTCAGGGTGCGCTGGTGGGTATCGCGCTGGTGCTGTCCGCAGTGTTTGTGCCGATGGCGTTCTTTGGCGGCACCGTGGGCGCTATCTATCGCCAGTTCTCCATCACCATTGTCTCGGCGATGGTGCTGTCGGTGCTGGTGGCGATGATTCTGACGCCCGCGCTGTGCTCCACGCTGCTCAAACCGCTGGCGCAGGGCCAGCACCATGGCCGGCGCGGCTTTTTCGGCTGGTTTAACCGTCACTTCAATGCCAGCGCCGAACGCTACGAGCGCGGCGTGGCGCGCATTCTGCTGAAGAGCGGCCGCTGGCTGCTGCTCTACCTGGCGATTATCGGCGTGATGGCATTCCTGTTTATTCGTCTGCCTACCTCCTTCCTGCCGCTGGAAGATCGCGGCGTATTTCTTACTCAGGTACAACTGCCGCCGGGCTCGACGCTGCAGCAAACCTCGCAGGTGGTGGCAAAGGTTGAGGATTATTACCTGACTGCCGAAAAGGACAATGTGCTGTCGGTGTTCTCCACCATCGGTGCCGGTCCGGGCGGCAACGGGCAAAACGTGGCGCGCCTGTTTGTGCGCCTGAAGGACTGGGAGCAGCGGCCAGGTCGCGATCGCACCTCGTTTGCCATCATCGATCGCGCCACCGCAGCCTTTAAAAAGATCAAAGAGGCACGCGTCATCGCCAGCAGTCCACCGGCGATCACCGGCATGGGCAGCTCCTCCGGCTTTGATATGGAGTTGCAGGATCACGGCGGCATCGGGCACACCGAGCTGATGGCGATGCGCGATCGGCTGCTGGCGCTGGCCGACAACAATCCGGCGCTGTCGCGCGTGCGCCACAACGGGCTCGACGACAGCCCGCAACTGCAGATTGATGTCGACCAGCGCAAAGCGCAGGCGCTCGGCGTGTCGCTGGATACCATCAACGACACCCTGACCACCGCCTGGGGCTCAACCTACGTGAATGATTTTCTCGACCGCGGCCGCGTGAAGAAAGTCTACGTCCAGGCGGCACCGGAATTCCGCATGCTGCCGGGCGACATCAACAAATGGTATGTGCGCAACAACAGCGGCGGCATGGTGCCGTTCTCCGCCTTCGCCACCAGCCACTGGGAGACCGGTTCACCGCGTCTTGAACGCTATAACGGCTATTCGTCGCTGGAGATTGTCGGCGAGGCGGCTAACGGCGTCAGCAGCGGCACGGCGATGGATGAGATGGAGAAGCTGGTGGCGCAGCTGCCGCTCGGCGTTGGCTTCCAGTGGACTGGTGCCTCCTATCAGGAACGTCTCTCCGGCTCGCAGGCGCCGGCGCTGTATGCGATTTCGCTGCTGGTAGTGTTCCTGTGCCTCGCGGCGCTGTACGAGAGCTGGTCGATTCCGTTCTCGGTGATGCTGGTGGTGCCGCTGGGCGTGGTGGGCGCGCTGGTCGCCACCTGGCTGCGCGGACTGGAGAATGACGTCTACTTTCAGGTCGGCCTGCTGACGGTGATTGGCCTGTCGGCGAAGAATGCGATCCTGATCGTCGAGTTCGCCAATGAGATCAACAGCAAAGGGCGTGAACTGCTGGAGTCGACGCTGGAGGCATCGCGGCAGCGCCTGCGGCCGATTCTGATGACGTCGCTGGCCTTTATTTTCGGCGTGCTGCCGATGGCGATCAGCAGCGGTGCCGGTTCCGGCAGCCAGCATGCGGTCGGTACTGGCGTGATGGGCGGCATGATCTCCGCCACGGTGCTGGCGATCTTCTTTGTGCCGCTGTTCTTTGTGCTGGTGCGCCGCCGCTTCCCGCTGCGGGCAAAGCCGCACGACTGAGGCTAACTCCGGGCAAATAAAAAGCCGCCATGATGAATGGCGGCTTTATTGATGTGTGCGGTAAGAATAACAGCAAGTTGGGAAGTGCCCTGCTTTTCTCTTCACGAATTACTTACGTAACATCGCTTCGATAAATTCTTTCCAGTTCCCCAGTTCGTGTTCAACCATAATACCCTCTCTTCTTGTAGTGGCGATTTTACGCCGTTTTTTTCTACAGGTGAATACGTTTCCACCTCTCATCACTATCGGCAACTACCGCAGAAAGCTTGAATTTGCCGAAACTGCGGACTGACGCACATTTCAGCAACCTGTTAATGCGACTCATAAAAGCGCGGACTTAATCGGCCAGGCCCGTTTTTGCCGTCTAAGATAATTCTTAGATCGCTAATGATGCCGCAGGCGACAATTTCGCAGGTAAGTGAAAGCGTTTACTGGCCCTGATTAGCGTCGTTTATTGGCGGCACGGCGAGATGAAAAACAGCGCTGCCGCGCGTCTGACCTCACAGCCCACGGCGCGCTATGGTAAACTCGCGCTTTATTTAACACAGGACGGGAATACGCGATGACAGCGCAGTGGGTGATGTACGGAATTAAAATACCTGGAACTTAACACTAATTTTTCCGACACTTTCACCTTTGTGTTTAACCTATTGATATTGAATAGTAACTATCTCACACACAACATTAGTACCATGCCATTGATCCCGGTAAATCGAAGTATTAATACCTCATCCCGCTTTAAGTACATAACCCGTCTGTTCTGAAAACTTTTTATACTTGGTACTCTCCCTTCGGTCATAGTACTGAGCATCGCTATAAACAAATCCCGCACTACCCAGACATCACCTACATTAGGACCTACGAAGGCTGGCTGTATCTTGCCGTGGTTGTTAATCTGCTCTCACGCAAAATTATCGGCTGGTCAATGCAATCCCGGATGACAATGGACATTGTCCTGAACGCATTGCTGATGGCTGTATGGCGGCGTAATCCCCAAAAACAGGTGCTGGTTCACTCTGATCAGGGCAGTCAGTACACAAGCCATGAGTGGCAGTAGTTTCTGAAATCACATGGCCTGCAGGGCAGCATGAACCGTCGCGGTAACTGTCACGATAATGCAGTTGCCAAAAGTTTTTTCCAGTTGCTGAAGCGTGAACGGATAAAGAAAGAGATCTACAGAACGCGGGAAGAAGCCCGCAGCGATATTTTTGATTATATCTGTTTTATAACAGTAAGCGTAGGCATGGTTGTGGCGATCAGATGTCACCGACAGAATATGAAAACCAGTATAATCAACGGCTCAGAAGTGTCTAGATTACCCGTGGCGATTCAGTTCAGTGTAAATTGGATTTCATAGTACTGGATTACAGTACTTCTCTGTATTTGTGACCCCGACCAACTGCGGCTGCTATCGCGTGGTTCTTGTGATAACAATGTGAAGTCACCAATCTTGATGTTCTTTGTGAATAATGTCATTATTAACATCCTTGTTATTTTATATAGTGCATTAATTACATGGACGCTTTCATTCAATATATTGATAAATTTGAAATATCGATTAAGATCCTAATAACCCTCGCCGCGATAGTTCTGATATGGGCTTATTTTTATTTTAAGTCTCAATCCCTATATATCATTCTTGACAAGGTTTGGTCTTTATTTGTTGGTTCAAAAGGATTCTCTAATCCTAAACTGGATGCTTTTCACAAAGATCGCCATGACTTAGACAAATTCAATTCACTATATAATTTCAATGCAAAGAATACTGAGCAAATTGAAAATTTTATTGAATGGGTGAAAGTGGAAAAGTGCGACACGAGAAAAATATCATCAATTAAAGGATGGTTTGATTTAGAAACGCTAAAACCTGTGAAGCCTGTAATTTGGGAAAGCTTTGCATTAGCATTTTTAGCTATTTTTCTGTTTTTGCTTACACTTTCTTTTGGATTTTTAGGGTTTACTCAGAACGCCATAGTAAAATTAAACGAAAACGACCCATGGTTTCTTATCAACCATTCTCGTGCTAAACCTGTTTTTAACAAATTCATGATTAGTAAAACTGACTGTACTAATCCCTCTTACAAAAGAGATAAGTACTCTAATTTATCAGGGATTACAAAACCTTCTGTCACTTCAATTTGCGAAGCATTTGAAAAGAAAAAGGAAATGGATGCAGTTGATAAGTTAATTAAACTACAAGGCATTGGTAAATATTTATCATTCCTGTTTTTAATATGCTTATGGAGTTCCTTAAAAAGTTTTTTAAGAAGAATGAACGCATATGACTTTATTTCTAGATCCAATAGAGCCAAAAGTTCATGTTGACTTTTTAACTACTTCTCTTCTGTGCAGAACGTACCGACTGTAGAAAACTTTTAGAGGGCTTCTTCAACATTGCATTCATCTGCGCATCACTCATTTGTGGTGCACCATGAATAGTTAGGGGTGCATGTATCACAGGTTAAGAATCTGAAGTACAAGACTTCCCGTTTTGGTTGTTAAGGTAGTTTGTAAGATCACGGTTGTTGTTCTTACTTAGTACTCGTTTACCCGCCTGTAAAATCCAAATACTGTCATCCTTACCGCTGTGTGCCTGTCCTGATGCAGCACCTTTTGCAGTAGTGATAGTGGATGCACCTAAAGAAAGGATTTGAGCATAGTTGGCAATGTTAGCCGGGAATGGAGTAGTTAGTGCACAAGCTAGTGCTTCCTGGATTTTCATTACCGTCAAGAATAGTACCCAATGATCCAGCGGAATAACTCAGTATGGTCATCTGAGACTGAGCATTCTCGGTTTCAATGGCTGATGCCTTCTGATTGTACTTCTCAGTAATAGCCTGCTTACATTTCAAGTACTGCTCATATGAAGTACCTAACTGACTATTCAACTGCTCATTCATCGTCAGTTCAGGTTGCATCTCGTTCTGTAGGTCTGTATTCTTTTGGTCGAGTATAATTAGGTTATCCCAAGGTTTATTTGCATCATAACCACATCAACTACCTGTTCTAGTTCCTTGGCAAGTTCAAGTTCTGCTTGGCTTGCTTCTGCCACCATGCGGCGTAAGCGTTCACGTTGGATCTGTTCGTTGAGATCGGTATCTCTTAAGGGCTTTAGAATGTTTTGTATGACCCACACCCTAATTACTTTCTCTGAAAGAGTCATATCCAGACCTTTTGGAATCCAAATTTGCATTATGGTGGTTTCATCATAGTCATATTGTCTTGCCAATTGATTAATATTTATCATTATAATAAAATTACATTTTTATTATTTATGGTGGTTAAAATGGACTTTAGATCAGATTTCAATTTATTGAATAGCTCTATAAAAAGCTTTCTAGAGTTAGAAAACACCCGTAACAAGCTAAACTTGGTCTTATCAAGAAAAACGAAAGACTGGGAGAAGTGGCTTCAACTTGAACTTGAATATCACTTTGAAAATTTATGCAATTGCGAAGCCAAAAGAGAAGTAAGAGCAATATCAGATCAAAGATACCTTCTAGGGAAGTACAACATCTTTGTTGATTTATTGATAAGAAAAAGAAACTCTAGAGATGATCACTACATTTATGTTGAGCTTAAATGTTATGACACCGCACTAAATCTCTATTATAAGATGGAAAGTGATGCAACTAAACTTGGCTCTATCAAACAATCTTACATAAAGAAAGCGGATTCAAAAATGCGTTCTTTTTGGTGTGTTGGCTTTTTCTTGGATACAGATATTTATTCAGTAAGAGATGTAAAGGGAATTCTTAAAAAACATTATTCCGAATATCCTAACATTTGCAAAAGGGTTAATCTTTGCAACTGCTATCCAGCAAGTTCATCCTGCGGTTGTGATAAGATTGGTTATATCATCTTCTAGTTAGGATCGGGGTAATATTTACAACCGACATACATGATAAAGTCCGGACTGCGAACACTCCCGATATTCTTTGAACGTCGGAGAACCTATTGATTTCACTTCCAATTGGCAGTATGGTTATACGTACTCCTCAAAAGAGATATCAATAACTCGCTTACCTGAGGCAATTTTTTTACAGGAAAATTCGTTGGTTTTAACAATCGAGTACAATGGTAATGCGGGCGATGTGTTGAAATTCACCTATCGTGAATTCGCTAACGATATGGCCAGGCAAGCTTTTACTACTGATTTCCCCGTTGATTCTAAAGGTAGTGATATCTTGACCTATAAAGGTGCCTGTATCAAAGTAGTCAAAGCTGATAACTTTTCAATCACCTACTCAGTACTGTCAGGTTTCGATTCTGTCAATCAAATTTGATGTACTCGCCATGAACCCCCGAGTTTGCAGTACAACCGAATAATTACGGTTCATGGCGAGAAGGCATATATTATACTTCCCTTCATGCAAATGAAAAAATTAATGTAATTTTCAACTACTTCATAACAGGCCATATTTAAAGATGACAAATTTACGATTCTGGATTGATGTTATCATACCCCCTGAAAAATCTAATTTAGAAGCTAACTTCCTTTCAAGGAATCGAGAATACTTATCAGCGTTACTTGGGCCACAAGTCAAAAGACAATATACGCTATCTGAGCAAGACCTAAAGAGACTTAAGGAGGCCTATGATAAAGCTCATGATATTAGAAAGTTTGAGATCGAACTATTCTGGAAGCGTGCAACCTACTTTTGGACAATCACTGCAGCTTTAGTCACATTCTTGGGTATTATATTTAGTTCTTACTTCAATACAAAAAACGCTGAAACATCAGTCAATGTATTATATGTATCTGTTTTCGTGAGTATATTGGGCTTTCTCCTTACTATAGTGATGTCTCTCATATCCAAAAGTGGGCGCTACTGGCAGAGAAATTGGGAAGAACACATTAACAGACTCGAATTTTTGTTTTCCGGTAACATTCATAAATTTCACATCCCGTCTAAAAAACCACAATCCATAAGTAGATTGAATGAGGTCGCCTATACTTTAATTTTATGTTTATGGGGCTTGGCAATTTGCATATCCATTATTAAGATAGTTGATGGGAATGGCTTTTGGTATTTCACCTCTTTAGGCTTAGTAATATTATTGTGTGTTATTTTCTTTTCCTATTTGAAAGCTAAAACTAAAGCCATAAAATGATAATTGTACAGTTGCAAAATTAGATCGCGGTCGTAGGATTCTCTATAATAGATATCTTTCAGTACATCTAGCATGATGCGTTCTGGTGAGTCACAAGCAAGTTCGGGATACTGGACTTGCTTACCATCAATGTAGTACTCAATCCCTTCCACTGTGTTTCGAATCTCAAAACGCCCTACTTCGAATGTATCAATCTTCATTAATTCCTCCACAAGCTTTCAGTACCTGTTATGCATTAAGTACTTAGTCTGTATGTTACGTGAGAAGGGATAGTGCAAACAACGCATCCTTACTAGGGTTCAGGTAGCTCCAGATGTGGTGTATCTGCACTGTTCGATAATCCTTATCCTCAACCGTGAATGAGTTAGTATCAGTACTACTGATCCGTACTTCATCTGTGACGTACTGGAAATAGTACTTCCCTTCATTATTGTTATATTCGATTCTTAACATGGTAAATCCTCATATGTATCATGAGGTATTTATCGTAAATATATTAAATTAAATGTTTTTGTGATATTTAAATAATTTTGAGGTTGAGGGATAAGACCATGATTGGTAAGGTTTGGAAGGTAGCAAAAGAGGTTGCTATATGGATACTTTAAGTACTTTCGTTGTGGTTAGTGATTGGAGGTGCTTATAAAAAAGATATTGGCAATCTTTCGGATTGGATAAGTGCTGCTTGTAATATAGCTATGACAAGTGCTGCTATATATGCTGCATTAAATGCACAAAAATGGGCACAGCAAAGAACTTACAGTATTGGTTTTGACAAAGCAGAAAACTAACTCTTAAAATTGATTCTGAATACATTCAAGCAAGAAAATATTTCATGCAAAAAAAATTTTATTGATGGGTATTTAAATGCCATTGAAGATGGTCATGCTTTAGCCAATAGAGAAAAAGAAGATGCCTACTCCATTTTAAGCTTTGAATTTTTAGAAAAGCATAAGGAAGTTCAAGTATTGTCACATGAACTTGATTTATTAGCAAGATGGAATATTATCATTTCTAAAAAAGAATTAATCAAAAAAACATTACAATCACTTGATTATTATGCGAGATTTAGTGCTATTGCAAAATGTGCTAAGTTATGTATTAAAGATAAAATCGAACATGAAGATGATTATGAACAGCAAAAGGAAATATTTGAAAACTTTTCATCTCGCTTTCACGAAGCTAGTGAAAAATTAGATTCCTGCTATAAAGATTTTGAAAATAACAAATTCAACGAACTATTTTCAATGAATTAAGTGAGGCCAAGATGTTGCCAAAAATTAGTGAAAGAATCAGGCATGTTCGAATTGAAGAAGGATACTGTTTGATTTGCGGCCAATTTGGTAAGCTTAGCAAAGATCATGTCCCACCTCAAAGTGCCATTACATTAACACCCATGCTTCAAAAAACTATTATTGAATGGTGGGGGAACGATAATGTCAGGCCTATAGATGCAGTATCTGGAACTGTATTTAAAACGATATGCAAGCAATGTAACAATAAAGTACTGGGTTCAAGAGATCGTTACATATCTGAGGTTACTAAAAATTTCACTGACCAATTAAAACTATACGTAACTCATGCAAATACTCTTTCAAATTATATTAAAGTCCCATTCAACTCTGTTGAATTCACAAGGGCAATGATTGGTCACTTGATTGCTGCATCATCAGTTGAAGAGTGCAAAGAACCCTTAGTTGACACCCTATTCTTTACCCCACTTCGCAAGTATGTTTTAGGCGAAACAGAAAATTTTGAAGATACCCATGATCTATACTATTGGTTCTATCCTAAAAGAGCACAAATAACTGCACGTCACATTCTGTTCCATAATAATGGGCACAACTGCTATTGCAGTACTATACATTTCTTCCCAATATCATTCTTAGTGACGTTCAAGGGCGAAGGTACATTTCCTGCTCAAGCGACGAAGCTAGAACTTAAAGATAGAAATCTACATTTTAATGTTTCAATGGGTAATTCGGATTATGTTTCATTCCCATTTGTACCTCTCAAAGGTAACACAATGGTGCTTTTCAATTCTGGGTATACCTGTGTTAGTTACCCTGCGTTGAGCAAGTAGTACCTAAGCGTACTTGGGTACCGCTACACCACTGATTCAAGCATCACTTTTAGTACCACAAGCCGTTTACGATCATCGTGAGTGGCTTCAATCTCTTCAAAATTCGGTACTTCAAGGCCATCAATAAAGTACTGAGTTTTTCCGGTACCATTCAATACTTCATAACTGTCTACCATTAAAGGTTTTATTTAATGACAAACTTCTTAAATGCCAGCTTAGCATCAATACTATCCATTAGAGCATTATCTGAAAGGTACTGTGCATAGTACTTCTTCGTAATCTGATTCATATTAACCTTTTTTACCATGAAAAAATAATTACCCTTATAGATGGTATTAAAATGGTAATCCTCCAAGCACTCAGTACTATAGGCTCGTAGGAATGTATAAAGTACCTTCTATTCTTCCGGTAGTTTCTGGTATTCCGCTATACCCCTGATAGCCTTGTTGAATTGCTTACTACTGATACTGAAAGTTTTCTCATCTAGCTGTACTTAATACTTCTTATTTCCTTCTTACTTGAAGTACTGGTACTTACTTAAATGTTGCGGTACTCAATCCATTCGCTCTGCTAGTGATAATCGTTGCAAGCGTTAAAGACATTTTATTCTTGGGGCTTATAACTAGACTCTTTTCAACATTGTGCAATTCAATAATATGCTCGGCAAGCAATGAAAGGTACTTCATTACCTTGAATGGGTTCTGCCTGCTAAAGCGGTCAAGGCTTTTACAGATTAGTGCAATACAATCTATAAGCTCTGCAGCGACTTTAGAGAGCGGCATTGCCAAACTGGACGTAACATGTAGGCAACGGCCATCAGATGCAGATTTCCCGCTATCATCGATCAACCCGGTATTGTTACAATCCTTCCCCATGAAATGTCCCATGTTCTGACACCAGGTCAGTGATCGTGCCTCCTGCGGGATAGGCCATCACGGCTTTGAACCTCAGAACTGATACGGCAGCCCAGGTAGCATTTACGCATTCAAGAGTATCGATAAACTATGTATAAGCTCTATGGCATCAAGAATTGCGACACCATTAAAAAAGTACGCAACTATTTGAGCACTTCCGGCATCGACTTTCATTTTCATGATTATCGCGCTGACGGGCTGGATGCGGCGCTGCTGCAATCCTTTATCGACCAGCTGGGGTATGACGTGCTGCTGAACACGCGCGGCACCACCTGGCGTCAGTTGCCGGAAGCGGAACGCGATGCCATCCGCGATGCGGCCAGCGCCAAAGCGCTGATGCTGGCGCACCCGGCGCTGATCAAACGTCCGGTGCTGGCGGCGCCAGACGGTACATTGCTGGTGGGTTTCAAAGAACCCGTTTATCACGCCTTTATCCAGGAGAAGTCATAACATGTTCTGTCCGGTCATTGAGCTGGCTCAGCAGCTTATTCGTCGCCCCTCGCTTAGTCCGGATGACGCCGGTTGCCAGGCCATGTTAATTGCGCGCCTGGAGGCGATTGGTTTCCACGTCGAGCCGATGCACATTGGCGATACGCTTAACTTCTGGGCCACGCGCGGCCAGGGCGAAACGCTGGCCTTTGCCGGACACACCGATGTGGTGCCGCCAGGCGATGCCAATCGCTGGATCAGCCCGCCGTTTGAACCTTCGATTCGCGACGGCATGCTGTTTGGCCGTGGCGCTGCAGACATGAAAGGCTCGCTGGCGGCGATGGTGGTGGCGGCCGAGCGCTTCGTTGCTGCCCATCCCAATCATGCTGGCCGGCTGGCATTTCTCATCACTTCCGATGAAGAAGCCAGCGCCGTCAACGGTACGGTAAAGGTGGTTGAGCGCCTGATGGCGCGCAATGAACGCATGGATTACTGCCTCGTCGGCGAACCGTCGAGCACCGAAGTGGTTGGCGACGTGGTAAAGAATGGCCGTCGCGGCTCGATGACTGCCAATCTGACCATTCACGGCGTGCAGGGCCACGTGGCGTATCCGCATCTGGCTGATAACCCGGTGCATCGCGCGATGCCGGCGCTCAACGAGCTGGTGGCGACCGAGTGGGATCAGGGCAACGAGTTCTTCCCGCCCACCAGCATGCAGATCGCCAACGTGCAGGCGGGAACCGGCAGTAACAATGTGATTCCCGGCGAGTTTTTCGTGCAGTTTAACTTCCGCTTCAGCACCGAACTGACCGATCAGATGATCAAAGATCGCGTGGCGGCGCTGCTTGATCGCCACCAGCTGCGCTATACGCTGGAGTGGAATGTGTCCGGTCAGCCATTCCTGACTTCACGCGGCAAGCTGGTGGATGCGGTCGTCAACGCCGTGGCGCACTATAATGAGATCAAGCCGCAGCTGTTAACCACCGGCGGCACCTCTGACGGGCGCTTTATTGCCCGCATGGGCGCACAGGTGGTGGAGCTCGGCCCGGTGAATGCCACTATTCATAAGATCAATGAGTGCGTGAAAGCCTCGGATTTGCAGCTGCTGAGCCGGATGTATCAGCGCATTATGGAACAGCTGATCGCCTGATGGCACCTTGAAGGAGAAACCTCATGGAATGGTTAAAAGAGTACTGGTGGGTGATTGTGATTCTGCTGATGGTGGGCGTGCTGATGAACGTCTATAAAGACCTGAAGCGCATCGATCATAAAAAATATATGGATAACAAACCGGATCTGCCACCGCATCGCGATTTCAACGATAAGTGGGACGATGACGACGACTGGCCGAAGAAGAAGTAGTCGCCGCCGATCGTTTAGCGTACAAGGTCGCCCTGCACGGCGACCTTTGTTTTATGGCGCGCGGTCTCACACCATCATCACCACATCGTCGTCGCCCGGCTTCGCCCCGCTCAGCGCCTCATCGAAATAGCGGCGCGGCACGGTATAGCGCAGGTGATTCAGCGCCAGCTGCATGCTGCGTTCATCAATTGCGTGCGGCAGATCGTCAACGATATCCAGCGTCACATCGCCGCCCAGCGCAGTTAAGCGCTGCATCGCCGCTTCCGCATGCTGCATCGGCACCTGCTCGTCATAATCGCCGTGAATCAGGTGGATGGTGTTGCGCGTGCTGGCCTGCTCCGGCAGCGTGACGTAGCGCCCGCTAAAGGCCACCACGCGTCCCGCCAGATCCGGCTGGGCTTTTACGCCTTCCAGCACCATGGTGCCGCCCTGCGAAAAACCGACCAGCGCGGTGGCTTCCGGCCGCACGCCGCTCTGCTGCTGCCAGTGACGCACCGACTCAACAAACGACGGCATTACCGCATCGACGCCCTGCTGCTGCGAGCGGTCGTGTTCCGGTATCTCGGCATACCACTGGCGGCCCTGCGGCGCGCTGGCCGGATAAGGTGCGCCCACCGACACCACCTGCGCCTGCGGAAACGCCTGCGCGAACCAGCTGCCAATCTGCGCCATCGAATCGGGGTTGTCGTTCACGCCGTGATACAGCAAAAACAGCTGCGCGGCGTTATCCGGTTGCTGAACAATTACATATCGTAGTGCCATAACGTCCTCCTCAAATCACTATACGCCGCTGACGGCAAAGTGATATTGGGAAAATTTGAACGAGATAATGGATTTATTGCAATGTGCCGAGGCGCTGCTGCCAGTGCTGCGCGGCGGCGGCATCCAGCGTGGTGAGTGCGTCAGCCGCCTCCGCGCGCAGCCTGAGCATCAGCGCTTTACGCCCGCTCACACCGGCCAGCCGTGCCGCTTCACTCAGCGTTTGTTTTTGTTGCAGTATGGCACACAGCAACGGTGGCGATGCGACACCAGCCAGCCGCTGCAGCGCCGGATAGCTGGCTTCATAGGGCCGCTGCGCCCAGGCAAACGCGGCCAGCAGCGGCCAGTCGTCGGCGCTGAGAGATTGATGGTCGGTGGGCGACAGGGTCAGCGGCACCGCGATCAGCTTTTGCAGCCACGGCCAGTCGCGCGCCAGACGCTGCGCGGCGCGCTGCTGCAGGGCTTCACCGGCTGGCGTCAGCGCACAAATCGCCATCGCCGCATAGCAACCGCTGCTGGCTTCGCGCTGTGAACCGATACGCACCAGCGTAAAGCCGCAGGAGTGCCAGAACTGCCACAGCGCTGCGGTGTAGCCAAAGCTCACCGACAGATAATCCGCGCCCTGTGCCTGCTGCCGCGCCGTCGCCACCAGCGCGCGACCGATGCCGCGCTGGCGCTGCGCGGCCTGCACGGCGATGCGGCTGATGCGCAGCGAACGTAACGTCGCCGCTTCAGTAAAACCGGCATGTGCCGCTAATGACTGCGCCACCAGATTGCCGCGCGGACGACGTAAGCCGGCCCATACCGCCTGCGCCAGCGCAGCATCCAGTCCGCCCTCTTCCACCAGCCACAGCGCGCCGGTGACCTGCTGCGGCTGCCCGGCCAGCCAGAAATGCATGCCGGGCGCATCCAGCATACGTCGCAGATCGAGCGGCGAGGTGCGATAGTGGGCGCTCGCCAGCAGACGATAGCCGGCCTGTAAGGCGTCGGCGTGCTGCGTGGGCGTAGCGGCAAAAATCGCTGTCTGCGCGGGTGCGTCGCAGGCTTCGGCCTCAGCAAACAGCAGCGCCGCACTCAGCCACTGCTCCAGCGGATCCTGCGCCGACCAGCGCAGCGGCTCATCCAGCTGGAAATAGCGCACCTGCGGCAGCGTGGCGCAAAAGCGCAGCATGAAACCGCGCCCGGTACCTTCGTAGCCCTGCACCGTGGTGGTCAGCAGAACGCGTGGAAAACGCTGCACCAGCTGCTGTAACAGCGGCGCGGGGATGGCCGCGGCCTCATCCACAATCAGCCATTCTGCCAGCGGCTGAGCCTCCTGCGGCTGAGCGAGAATCGCATCCGGGGCCATAAATCTAAACTGCTCAGCGGCGAACTGCGCCAGCACCTCCGTCGCGGCTTTGGCCGGCGCCGTCACCAGCGCGCTTTGCGTCTGGCGCGCCAGCATCCCCGCCAGCGCCGATTTGCCGCGACCGCGCGGGGCGATGATCACCGCGACACCGGGCGGCATGGCGCACAGCTGACGGACAATCTGCGCCTGCTGCTCGGGGGCGCGACACTGCCACGGCGCGAAGGGCTGCGGCGGCGGCAGGCGCGGCGTCTGATGCTGACGCAGCAGCATCACCTGCGCATCCTGCAGGATATGCTGTTGCAGGTGGTGGATGAAATGCGGCGTGGCGATGGGCTGGTCGACATCGGCCCAGCGCAGGCTGTCGCGATCGGGCTGCGCCGGCCAGGCGTTCCAGTCAGGCGTCAGTAACAGCAGCCAGCTGCCAGCCCGCAGCGTCCCGGCCAGCGCGGCGAACGCTTCCGCGTGAAAGCCGTGGCGCGCATCGAAAATGGCATGCCGGAATTCCCGGCCCAGCAGGGTACGCAGCGCCGCAGGCGCGACGCGCTGCGGGAAGTCATCGCTGTCGCTGACCGTTAACCAGTCACCGGGCAGCGCGGCCTGCCATGTGGCCGCCTCCTGGCGCGCCCAGCCGGCCTCACCGGCAATCACGCACAGACGGCGGATACCGGCTTGCTGCATCGCCGCCGTCAGTTCAGCGTGCAACATCAGTTACTGGCGAAGGTGTTGCACTGGCCCGGATTGCCGCTATCAAAACCGCGTTTGAACCAGGTGTAGCGCTGCTGTGAGGTGCCGTGAGTGAAGCTGTCCGGCACTACGCGCCCCTGACTTTGCTGCTGCAGACGATCGTCGCCAATCGCCTCGGCGGCGTTCAGCGCTTCCTGCAAATCGCCCACCTCAAGAATGTTCTCCTGCTGCATATAGTGACCCCAGACGCCAGCAAAGCAGTCCGCCTGCAGCTCCATCTTCACCGACAGCTGGTTCACCTGCGCCTGCGTAGCGCCCTGCTGCATCTGCCGCACTTTGGGTTCGATACCCAGCAGTTTCTGCACGTGATGCCCTACTTCGTGAGCGATGACATAACCCTGGGCAAAATCCCCCCCGGCTCCGAGTTTGGTTTTCATGTCGTCATAGAAGGAGAGATCGATATATACCGTCTGATCGGCCGGGCAGTAGAACGGCCCCATTGCCGACTGGCCGGTGCCGCAGTTAGTGCGCGTCGCACCGCGATACATCACCAGCTTTGGCGGCGCGTATTGTTTGCCCATCTGCTGGAACAGTTTGCCCCAGGTATCTTCAGTGGTGGCGAGGATCACCGAGGTGAATTTGGCCGCCTCGTTATCCTGCGCCGAATTGACCTGACGCTGCTGCTGTTGCGACACCGGCGCGCCGCCTTCCAGCAGGGCGGTGAGGTCGTAGCCATAATAGCCAGCGACCGCGACCACAATCAGCAGAATAATGCCGCCCTTGCCGCGCGGCAGACGAATCTGGCGTCCGCCAGAACTAAAACCCGGCGAATCGCCGCGACGATCTTCCACATTGTCGCTTTCACGACGCCCTTGCCAGCGCATGGCCTGCTCCTGTTATCAATGACTTTTGCATGATTTTAGTTGGCGGCAGAGGTTAGTACCAGCAATGCGATGCCAGCGGAGCGAGATTGCGCGCAGGGTGCAGCGTGAAGGCCGTAAACAGACGATAAAAAAGGCCGCCAGCAAGGGCGACCTTCATGCGCTGTAAGGTTTGCGTCTGTTATACCGTGACGCACACCGGCAGAAGCTTAGTCCAGTTTGACACCCAGACGGTGTGCCACTTCTTCGTACGCTTCGATCAGGCCGCCGAGGCTCTGACGGAAACGGTCTTTGTCCATCTTGTCCATGGTCTCTTTGTCCCACAGACGCGCGCCGTCTGGCGAGAATTCGTCGCCCAGCGTCACTTCACCTTTGAACAGGCCAAACTCCAGCTTGAAGTCCACCAGAATCAGGCCGGCATCATCAAACAGTTTGCTCAGCACTTCGTTGGCTTTGAAGGTCAGCTCCTGCATGCGCGCCAGGTTAGCCTTGCTCACCCAGCCAAAGGTTTCGCAGTACGATTCGTTGACCATCGGGTCGTGTTTGGCGTCATCTTTCAGGAAGAGATCAAACAGCGGTGGATTGAGCAGCATGCCCTCTTCCACGCCCAGACGTTTCACCAGCGATCCGGCCGCCCGGTTGCGCACCACGCACTCTACCGGCACCATCTCCAGCTTTTTCACCAGCGCTTCGTTATCAGAAAGCAGCGCTTCCATCTGGGTCGGAATGCCCGCTTCCTGCAGTTTGGTCATGATGAAATGGTTGAACTTGTTGTTCACCATGCCTTTACGATCAAACTGCTCGATTCGTGCACCGTCTCCTGCTGACGTATCGTTGCGGAATTCAAGTACCAGCAGATCCGGATTGTCGGTGCTGTATACGGTTTTCGCTTTACCGCGATACAACTCAGCTCGCTTTTGCATCTTGTTAACTCCAAACATGAAAGAACCCGTGTTCAGCGGTGTTTCACCGCGCGATGACTGCCTGACGCAATCGTTTACCTCGCCGGGCGCTATTATGCCAAAACCAAAACAAAAAGGCCGGAGAATCTCCGGCCTTTATTGCATTTATTTGTTCAGTGCGCCCTGCAGGACCGCCACCAGCGCATCATTCTGCGCCTGGGTGAGTACGTGTCCTTTCGGATCGATGAACTGCAGGCTGCTGCGGTTATCGAGATCGCCCACCTGCAACTTGTAGTCGCCGTTTGGCAGTTCCGGATCTTTCGCGCCGATAGCGTCAAACGCGCTGCTGCCCGGCTGCTTGTAGGTCACTTTCAGACTGCCCTGCGAGCGGTTGTCATCGGTAACTTCCATGCCCATACGCTTCAGCGCCGCCGGCAGACGCTGCCAGGTGACGTTAAACGGTGAGCGCAGCACCAGCAGTGGCAGACCGGTGTCGTCCGCGCCGCTCTGGACATCAATCTGTCCGCTGGCACGTCCGGCAGCCGCATCCTGGCTGGCGGTATCGATCTTATCCAGACCGGTGCTGATGTCATTCAGCATCTGACCGGTATAGCGCTGAACCTGGACCGGCGTGGTGACCGTCTGGCCCTGCTGCTGCAGTTCCAGCAGACGTACGGTCAGCACCTGCTGATAGCCCTGGTTCTGCACGCTGATCTGGTAACGGCCGCGATACTGGTTATCTTCGTCAGCACGGTTCCACTGCACCCAGTCGGTGGTGAGCTGCTGCGCCGCATCATCACGCTGGGCAACCGGGAATTTGTACGACTGCACCACGTTCACCACCTGCGACCAGATGGAGCCACGGCTGCTGTCAACCGCCAGCACGCCGGTGTTACCGGTGAACTGCGCGCGGGTGCCGTTCATCAGCGCCAGCGGCTGCGCCGGTGGACGGATGTCGAGCTCTTTACCCAGCGCGCCTTTCGCCACGCTGTGCGGCACATCGTAATCACCATTCTGCAGCGGCAGAATCATGCCCGCCGGGGCTTTTAAATCATGCAGTTCAGGCGCCTGCAGGTAAGATTCATCACCGCTGACCTGGCGCTTATAACGCTGATCGCTGGAACAAGCTGTTAGCAGCATCAGGGTGGAGAGGCCCACCACGGTTGCCAGCGTCGAGCGCTTAACTGAATAACTCATTGATTCTCCCTAAATTATCGCAGACCCGCCTGGATCAGCGCCTGCGCGGTTTTCGCCTGACCGGCTTCGGTCAGCGGCGTCATCGGCAAGCGCAGCGTGTCATCGGCGATTAATCCTAGCTGTTTCGCGGCCCATTTCACCGGGATAGGATTCGGTTCACAGAAAAGCGTCTGGTGCAGGTGCATCAGACGCTGATTCAGGCGACGCGCTTCGGCAAATTTGCCCTCTTGTGCCAGCGCACAGAGTTCAACCATTTCACGTGCTGCAATGTTAGCCGTGACCGAAATAACGCCTTTGCCGCCCAGTTGCATGGAGTCCAGCGCTGTCGCGTCATCACCGCTGACAATAATGAACTCATCTCCAACCAGCTGTTGGATCTGCGAAATACGCGATAAGTTCCCGGTGGCCTCTTTGATTCCGATAATATTTTTGATTTCAGCCAGACGGGCAACGGTTTCCGGCAGCATGTCACAGCCGGTACGTGACGGGACGTTATACAGCATCTGTGGCAGATCGGTGCTTTCGGCGATCGCTTTGAAGTGCTGGTACAGACCTTCCTGCGTCGGACGGTTGTAGTACGGGGTCACGGTGAGGCAGCCGACTACGCCGGTGCCAGTGAAGCGTTTTGTCAGAGAGATCCCTTCGGCGGTGGCATTCGCGCCGGTCCCGGCAATCACGGGAATGCGGCCATCGGCCAGCTCCAGGGTTTGCATCACCACATCGCCATGCTCTTCATGGCTGAGGGTCGCGGATTCGCCGGTGGTGCCAACAGAAACAATCGCCGCCGTACCGCTGGCGACATGATAATCAATCAGTTTTTTCAGACTTGCGCGGCAGACATCACCTTTTTCATTCAAAGGCGTAATGAGCGCAACAATACTTCCGGTGAACATGGGCTATCCCCTCGACAAACAAGTGCCTCATGTTACGTTTTCCGCCGAAAGAAAAGCAAGCGAGCCACGCCATTACCGCGCTTGTCAGCAGTTTTTTTTATGTTTACCTTATGGTTATTAGCGAACGTACAGGAAACGCCATTTTGCCGCAGTCACAGCCGCACCATCTGGTGATCACCGCTCTGGGCGTTGATCGTCCGGGTATCGTCAATACTATTACCCGCCACGTCAGCAGCTGCGGTTGCAACATTGAAGACAGCCGCCTGGCGATGCTGGGCGACGAGTTTACCTTTATTATGCTGCTCTCCGGCAGCTGGAACGCCATTACCCTGATTGAATCGACCCTGCCGATGAAGGGTGCCGAGCTGGAGCTGCTGATCGTGATGAAGCGCACTAACGCGCGCGTGACGCCGCCGATGCCCGCTACCGTCTGGGTACAGGTAGAAGTGCCGGACTCACCGCATATCATCGAACGCTTCACCGATCTGTTCGATAAACATCAGATGAACATCGCCGAGCTGGTGTCGCGCATTACGCCCGCCCAGGACGACGAGCCGCCGGTGCTCTATATTCAGATGACCGCGCACAGCCCGGCGAATCATGCCAGCGCACCGTTTGAGCAGGCTTTCCATCGGCTGTGCGAAGAACTGCATGCACAAGGTTCAATTCGCCTCTATAGTGTCACCGACGACGCGCACAGCGCCGTCTGAATCAGGCTCCGGGTTATTCCGCCACACACTCTGCCGCGCTGGTATACCGTGTAGTGAAATAACCCTGAGGTAAACTCCACCTGGCGCTTTTGCCGCTGATGGTGTATTACCCACAGCATGAAGAAAAAAATGGAGAGTTGTGATGAATCCACTGAAAGCCGGTGACACCGCACCGAAATTTAGCTTGCCCGATCAGGATGGCGAACAAGTAAATTTGGCCGACTTCCAGGGACAGCGCGTTCTGGTCTATTTCTACCCGAAAGCCATGACGCCGGGCTGCACCACGCAGGCCTGTGGTCTGCGCGATAACATGGATGATTTAAAGAAGGCGGGCGTGGAAGTGCTGGGCATCAGCACCGACAAGCCGGAAAAACTGTCTCGCTTTGTCGAGAAAGAATTGCTCAACTTCACCCTGCTGTCGGATGAAGATCATCAGGTTTGCGAGCAGTTTGGCGTCTGGGGTGAGAAAACCTTTATGGGGAAAACCTACGACGGCATTCACCGCATTAGCTTCCTGATTGGCGGCGATGGCAAAGTGGAGAAGGTGTTCGACGATTTTAAAACCTCGAACCACCACGATATCGTGCTCGATTACCTGAAATCAGCCTGATTACCAACGGGTGCCAGCCAGGCACCCGTTTTTTTATCCTGCTGTGACGCTGCCCGGTTAATAGCGCGAAACCGTGCTGGCCAGCGCCTCCTGCCCGGCGATCACCACGCAGTTACGTCCGGCGTTTTTCGCCTGATACAGCGCATCATCGGCCTGCTTCAGAATCTGCTCCTGACTGCCGTGCGTCGGCTGCCAGCTGGCGATACCAATCGAAATCGTGATCTGCCCGACCGGATCAATCCAGCCGCCGGCAATGCTGGTGCGCACACGCTCCGCAATCACCCGCGCTTCATCAGGGGCGGTGGCGGGTAGCAGCATCAGAAACTCCTCGCCGCCGTTCCGGCACACCACGTCGGTCTGACGCGCGCTCTGGCGCAGCGTGCGCGCCACCTGTTTGATCACCTCGTCGCCAACATCATGCCCGAAGTTATCATTCACCCGTTTGAAGTGGTCAATATCCAGCGCCAGCACGGCAAACGGCTGCTGCATGGTATCAAAATAGTCGAGCACCGCGCTCAGGCCGCGGCGATTGAGCAGGCTGGTCATGGGATCGCTCTGCACCTCTGACTTAAGCCGGCCGATTTTATCCTGCACCAGACCAATGCCGGTGAGCAGCGCGCGCTTCACCTGCGCCGCTTCAAAGTACCAGGCGCGGATCACGCCAATTTCCCCGGAAACGCCCTGGGTATCCATCTGGCTGGCTTTACGCGCCAGCTGCCACAGCGGCAAGGCGATCAGCCGGGCCAGAATCACCGCCACCAGCAGTGTCAGCAGCGCAAACGGCACCGAATTCTTCAGCACCTGGAGCAGCAGCCCGGAGAGCGGTGCCAGCGTGACGTTTGTCGGCTTGAGCGCCACCACCATCCAGCCGGTGGTGGGCACCACCGCGTAGCCCGCCAGCTTCGCCGTACCCTCTTCCGTCAGCTGAACTTCGCCATTGCTGTGCTCCTGGCGCTGACGATCGCTGACGATGCCCGGCACGTTTTTGCCAATCAGCTGGTTGTTCTGGTGATACAGCACGCGGTTTTCGCGATCCAGCACGTAAACATGGGTGCCGTCACGATAGTACTGCTCGCCGAGCAGCACGTTAAGAATGCTTTTTTTCTTCAGATAAATAGTGCCGCCGACGTAGCCAAGATAGCGCCCATCGGTGCTCCATACCGGCCAGGAAACAAACACCAGCAGGTTATTGGTGGCAGAAATGGTGGGCCGGCTGACCATCGGCTGGCGCTGCGCCAGCGCTTCGCGCGAAGACTGGCTGGTGAGCTGCATGCCTTTCAGCATCAGCGATTCCGGCGAAATGGCTTTAATCACGCCGTTGCTGTCGACAATCGCCACCGAGTTAAAGCTGCTGGTCTGTTCGCGCAGTCGGTTCACTTCCTGCTGCAGCAGTTCGGGATTGTCGAAATCTTTACCCAGCTGATTGGCGCTGTAGTGCAGCTGCGACTGCGCCAGCTGGAAAAACACTTCGGTGGTGGCCGCCAGTTTGGTGGCGTAAGCGCGATTGGCTTCAAGGGTGCTTTCGATCAGCACCATGCGCTGTACGCGCCAGGTGGCGTACAGCGTATTAGCCAGTGTGATGACGATACTGGTGATCGCCAGCAGCGCAATCAGCGTGCGCAGATCAGTTTTTGGCCGGATGCGCGTTAACATGGCGCAACCGCCCTGGAGAGTAGCTTCATAAGTTAGCGTGCCTGACTATCTTGTTATAATTGGAGGTGTTTACCCTGGTGAGGTAACAGACAATTGTACACCTCTGAGCCAAATTGACTACGACGCAGACCCTCAGGAACGCTTTTTTATTGTGCTATTACTGGTGCTAATCAATTAAACCCTGCGCATCGTAAAACGGCCACGGTCCTGGATAATCGCCGATCGCGCACAGATGCGTAGTCATCCCCTGCTGCGGCTGCCAGCGATGCAGCAGAAAACCGGGCGGTTCCAGCACAAAGTTCGCCGGACCGTGGTCACGCAAATCCAGTGCCACCTGATGCGACACACCGGGCGCCACGCAGGCCAGCGTGCCGGCAAAACGCGCCTGCACCGAGCGGTGCAGGTGGCCGCTCAGAACCCGTTCCACCTGGGGATGCTGACCAATAATGGCAGCCAGCGCCGCCGGATTGCGCAGCGGCTGCCGATCCATATGGCCAATGCCGCTCAGGAACGGCGGATGATGCAGCAGCACCAGCGTCGGCAAATCAGGCTCACGCGCCAGCTGCTCTGCCAGCCATTGCAGCTGTGCGTCATCGACGTAGCCCCACGGCTGATGCGGTACACTGGAGTCGAGCGCCAGCAGCTGCAGATGATTCACACGCATCTGCCAGTTGAGCGTTTCGCCGTGCTGCAGGTAGTGATGCTCCGGAAACGCGGCGCGCAGCTGCTGGCGATCGTCGTGATTGCCCGGCATCAGCAGGAACGGCAGCTGCAGATGGCGCAGCGCCTCGCGCAGCGTCTGGTACTCTTCCGCAGTGCCAAAATCCACCAGGTCGCCGGTAATCACCACCTTATCCGGTCGCGGCACCAGCTGATTCAGCGTGTCGATCACCCGCAGCAGCGCAGCGTGCGTATCCACTTTTTTATAGGAGAGACGGCCATGGGCCTTGATGTGTAAATCGCTGATTTGCGCAATCAGCGTTATTGCGTCAGTCACAACAGCTCCTTATCAGGCAGAAAAGTGCAGCGCGGCATCCTGCGCCAGCGTCCAGCTTACCGGCTGGCCGGCGTGCCAGGCTTCGCGCGCGTGGCGATCAACCTGGATCGGCGCCGCCAGCCCGATATCAATACTCAGCCGCTGCGCAGCGCCGAGAAAGGTGGTGCCGAGGATAAAACCAGGGCGTGCGTAGCGCTGGTCCGCCGCCAGCAGCACATCCTCCGGGCGGCAGAAATGCTGCGGATTGCCACGCGCATCGACCCCGATACAGTTAATCGCGCCGACAAAATCCGCCACAAACTGTGACGCCGGGCGCTGGTAAATATTTTGCGGCGTATCGATCTGCACCAGACGTCCCTGCTCCATCACCGCAATGCGATCGCCCAGCGCCATCGCTTCCTGCTGATCGTGCGTGACGTACACGGCAGTGATCGCCAGCTGTTTCAGCAGCGCGCCAATCTCCAGCCGCAGCCGGTCGCGCAGGCGCGCATCCAGCGCCGCCAGCGGCTCATCAAACAGCAGCACCTTCGGACGCGCCGCCAGCGCACGCGCCAGCGCTACGCGCTGCTTTTGACCGCCCGACAGCTTGTCGATGCTGCGCTGCGCCAGCGCGCTGAGATCCACCAGGGCCAGCATCTCCTGCACGCGCGCGTCGCGTTCGGCGCGCGCCACGCCCTGCACTTTCAGGCCGTAAGCGACGTTCTGCGCCACGTTGAGATGGGGAAACAGCGCGTAGTTCTGGAACACCATGCCCACGTTGCGTTTCTCAATCGGCAGCGCTGTCACGTTACGATCGTCGAACCACACTTCGCCGCCGTCGTCACAGCGCTCCAGGCCACTGATGATGCGCAGCGTGGTGGTTTTGCCACAGCCGGACGGACCGAGCAGCACCAGGGTTTCGCCAGGCTGCACCGTCAGATCGAGCGGCTGCAGCGCCAGCTGGTGATTAAAGTGCCGCGCACAGTGGCGCAGCGTAACGGTTACGGCCGCAGGGTTCATGCCGCCTCCTTATTAGCACGCGTGAGCGTACGGTTGAGCCAGTGATTGACCGCGTTGAGCATCAGCAGCAGCGGCAGAATCAGCAGAATAAAGATCAGCGTGTAGGCCGATCCCACTTCCAGTCGCATTGAGGCATAGCTGTCTGCCAGCCCCACCGGCAGCGTTTTTGTCAGCGGCGTATGCAGCATCCAGGTGATGTTGAACTCACCCACCGACAGGGTGATCACCATAAACGCCCCGGCGAGAATGCCGTTGCGACAGTTGGGCACCACCACGGTAAAAAAGCGTTGCCACAGGCTGGCACCGAGACTGGCCGCTGCCTCTTCCAGCCGCGGCATCTCCACCGCCTGCATTACCGCCAGCACCGGGCGCAGCATAAACGGCAAGGTAAACAGCACGTGACCGATGAGAATGAACAGCCAGCTATCGCGCAGGCCGGAGAACTGGCCGTACAGCAGGATGATGCCCAGCGCGGTGGCGAGGCCCGGCAGCGCGACCGGCAGCATCAGGCACTCTTCGATGCGCGCCGCCCAGCGCCGCGGCGCTTTTAACAATCCCCACGCTGCCGGCACGCCGATCAGCAGCGTGATTAGCAGGCAGGCCAGCGCAATCAGCAGCGACAGCCAGAAGGTGTCGGCGTAAAGCTGCCACACCTGGGTCACCCACTTCAGCGTCAGGCCGCTGCGCAGGCCGGTAAAGTAGTTGTTGGTCACGCCGGCCAGCATCGACAGCACCACCGGCACGATCATGAACAGCGCGGTGAGCACGGTGACCAGCAGTTGCAGGTTGAACAGGCCGCGACGTCTCATGTCACCTCCTGGTGAGCCAGTCGGCGCGCCAGAATCAGTGCCAGCCAGGCGACGCCGCCCATCACCACCGACAGTGCGGCGGCGGTGGCGAAATTGGCGTAGTTGGTGAATTCGCCATAAATGGTCAGCGGCAGCACCGCCAGATCGGTGCCCAGGGTAAACGCGGTACCGAAGGCACCCATGCTGGTGGCAAAACAGAGCGCGCCGGTGGAGAGCAGCGCCGGCTGCAGCCCCGGCACAATCACATCCCAGGTGATGCGCCACTGACTGGCGCCCAGCGAACGCGCCGCCTCTTCGAGAGAGCGGTCGAGTTTTTCACTCGCCGCCACCAGCGTGATGATGGCGCGCGGCAGTGAAAAATAGAGATAGCCAATAAACAGGCCGGTTAACGAATAGGCCAGCATCCAGCGCTCGTGGAACAGCGCCAGGCTGATTTGCGCCAGCAGTCCCTGACGGCCCGCCAGCATCACCACCAGAAATCCCACCACCACGCCCGGAAAGGCCAGCGGAAACGTCAGCAGCGCCAGCAGCGTGCTGCGTCCGCTGAAGCGCTGGCGTGCCAGAAAGCAGCCGACTGTCGCGGCGATGGCCAGCGTCACCAGCGTGACGGCGAGCGACAGCAGCACGGTATTCAGCAGGCTGAGCAGATAGTGTGGCTGCGTCAGTACCGTCCAGTAGCCGCTGTGCCGGGTGCTGCGATCGTCCTGCATCGCCATCTGCAGCAGCCGGACAAACGGCAGCAGCCAGAAGGCGCAGAAGAACAGCAGCGCCGGCAGCGTCAGCCATAGCCAGCGGCTGCCGGCCAGGCGCGGTCTCCGGCGGCACGAAGCCGCCAGGCTGTCGGTCATCGCCATCAGCGAATCTCACTCAGATAGCGCGCCGAGAAGGCTTTCTGCGCTGCCGCCATCTGCTGATAGTCAACGGTGTGCGCACGCGCATAGTCGCTGTCCGGCAGGAAATATTTCTTCGCTTCTGCGCTCATGGCGCCGGTGCGCACCGGGCGCAGGAACGCGCTGGCCCAGATGGCCTGCCCCTTGTCAGACAGCACATAGTCGATCACTTTTTTGCCGTTCGCCGCGTGCGGTGCATTCTTCACCATGCTAATGACGTACGGCACCGTTACCGTGCCCTCTTGCGGAATAACAAAGGCAACGTTGGCGTGATCTTTATAGCGGGCGCGGTAAGCATTGAAGTCATAGTCGAGCAGAATCGGGATCTCGCCGGAAATCAGGCGCGCATACGCGGTCTGCTTAGGCACGATAGGCTGATTCGTCTGCAGCTTTTTGAACCAGTTCAGCGCCGGCGTGAAGTCCTGCATGTTGCCGCCCTTCGCCTGGTTGACCGCCACCGCCGCCACGTAACCGACAAAGGCGCTGGCCGGATCGAGATAACCAATCATGCCTTTGTATTCCGGCTTCAGCAGGTCGTCCCAGGATTGCGGCACCGGCGCGCCGCCCAGCGCATCGACGTTGACCATAAAGCCCATGGTGCCCGAGTGCAGCGCCACCCATTTGCCGTTGCTGTCTTTCATGCCGGCAGGAATGTCATCCCAGTGCGCCGGTTTGTAACTGGCGACCACGCCGGCGCTGTCGGCCTGAATGCCGAAGCTGACGCCGTAATAGACCACGTCGGCCACCGGATTGCCCTGCTCCGCCACCAGCTGCGCCAGCGCCTGGCCGGAGTTTTTGTTGTCCTGCGGCACCTGAATACCGGTGTCTCTGGCAATCGCTTTGAGCTGAGTGCCCCAGTCGGCCCACTCGGGCGGACAGTTGTAACAGATGGCGGTTTCCGCCGCCTGCGTCAGGCTGGTAAACAACGCGCTGGCGCTGAGCGCGATGGCGCCGGCGTAAATTTTTACTTTTTTATGCAGCATCATGAGGTTCCCTGGTGGTGGCAATAAACGCGGGGGCAGCAACACTCTCACCGCTCCGCAACTGATGTGGCAGCACGCGGGTGCCGCGGCTGACGTTATGCAACAACATATCGATGGCGCAGGCGCCGAGCCGTTCGGCGGGCTGCGCTACGCTGGCCAGCGACGGGGCCATTTGTGCCCCCATCGCAATCCCGTCAAAGCCCATCACCGCGAGCTGCTGTGGCACAGGCACGCCCGCGCGCGCCGCCGCGCCAATCAGGCTGATGGCCAGCAGGTCGTTAGTGCAGATTACGGCGCTGAGCGGGGTGGCACCGCCGAGCATCGGGGCCAGCAGCGTAAAGTCGGATTGGGTGTGGCTGGCCATCTCAATCACCGGCAGCGCCGTCAGGCCCGCGTGCTGCATGGCATCGCAATAGCCCTGATAGCGCAGGCGCGCACGGTCTGACTGCAGCATCGGTCCGGCGACCATGGCAATGCGGCGATGACCAAGCGCCAGCAGCTGTGCGGTGGCTTCGCGCATCGCCTGGCGGTTATCCACGCACACCGCCGGCCAGTGGCTGTGCTGCGGCACGTTATGCGCCAGCACAAATGGCAGGCCAGCCGCCTGCAGCGTGCTGAGCACCGCGCTGTTATCCGCATCGGCCACCGTCAGGACCAGGCCCGCCACGCGCTGGCGCAGCATATGTTCAACGATGGCAGCTTCGCGCTCGGGCTGGTAATCGCTGGTGGCCACCAGCAGGCCATAGCCGGCGTCGCGCGCCTGGCGCTCCATCGCCTGTAACTGGCAGGAGAAGATCGGGTTAAGCAGCGAGGGCAGCAGCACGCCGAAGGTGGTGGAGTGCTGCGTGCGCAGCTGGCGCGCGATGTGGTTAGGACGAAAGCCGAGCTGCTCCGACGCCGCCAGCACTCTCTCCAGCGTGTCGCGCCGCAGCAGATGGGGATCGGAAAAGGCGCGCGCGGCCGTGGCGCGTGAAACGCCTGCCAGCTTTGCCACCGTGAGTAAATCGGACATGTTCGCCTCGTAAAGTGCCGATGAGATCGATCTCATTGGCGCCTAAACTAACGGCGAACTGTGACAGTGACATCGCGAAGGGATGACGAAAAGATGACAGCAGCCTGCACTGCTGTCGGCAGGATTACAGCATCAGGAAGGCGTACCCTTCGTTTTGCAGCGACGCGACGGTGGTGCCGCTGGAGAGCGTATGCGTGACGCGGGTATCAATCCAGTCGCGCTCCAGCTGATGGAAGGCCACCGACTGGTCGCAAATGGTCACTTTCACCCCGGCTTTCTTCAGCTCATCAATCAGCTTCAGGTTAGGGTTATCGCTGCCGTACGCTTTACGGAATTGATCGTTATTGAGCGCGGCCGGCACCGCATCGCTGTTGATCGACACCACAAAGTTGAGCTGATTCAGCGGCACGCCGGCCGCGTAATAGAGGTTGGTGACGCGTGCCACGCGCTCAAGGCCGAGGTTTGGCTGATGGATATCCCCTTCGCTGCGGTTGATCTGAAACACAATCTTATTGCTCAGCCCGGGCGTGTTGGCCGGGTTGTAATCCGGCGTGTTAACAAAGTGAATTTTACCGTAACCGGCAATCGCCGGCGTGCTCCAGAAATCCGCCGGTTCGGTTTTCTGGTCAGCGAATTTGCCGCTGACTTTATCCACCAGTTCCGGCAGCTGCAGCACATTTCCGCCGACAAAGCCCGCCAGCGCGGCGATAACAATATAGGATGCTGGACGCATGACACTTCTCCTTAACCAAAGACGCGATTACATCTGTAAAAAGGCATAGCCCTGATTTTCCAGCGTCGACACCGTGGTCGGGCTGGATAATGCATGAATCACCGACCGGTCGATCCAGTCGCGCGGATAGTGATGGAACGCCACCGACTGATCGCACACCGAGACTTTGACGCCCAGCTTGTTCAGCGCGCCAATCAGCGCGAGGTTGGGGTTATCGACGCCGTAAAACTGCTTAAAATGCGCGTTATCCAGCGTGGCGGGCGTGGCATCGCCGGTCATCGACACCACAAACTGCAGCTGTTCGGCCGGTACGCCAGCGGCGATGTACAGATTGACCACACGCGCCACGCGCTCCAGCCCGAGGTTAGGTCGTTTGATATCGCCTTCATTGCGGGTCAGCTGGAACACCACTTTGTTGCTCAGCCCCACCGCCGGCTTAAACGCGGCGTCGGCTTCATAATGAATTTTGCCGTAGCCCGCGACCGCCGGCGTGCTCCAGAACCCGTCCGGATCGGCAGGTTCGGCGGAAAAATGGCCCGCGATGCGCTGATACAGGTCATCGCTTTTGATTACGGCGGCACCGACCATCCCACCCACGATGGCAATCAGGGCGTAGGAAACAACAGAACGCATAGAAACTCTCCGGCATGTACTGCGCGTTAATTCACAGTCCGTTTGAAAAAGTGCTTTATCTATACCACAGCGCGCGGCGGGCAAAACGCCTGTACTGGCGGGCTGTCCGGCGTTTGGCTGCCAGCAGAAATCATTGCGCCAGCTGATTGAATAAGGCTGTTGATTGAGCGGTGCGGGCGAGTTGAAAAATAGCTGGCCGGAAATACCGGCAGTCACCAGGCAGAGGGATGTATGGCAGATGACAGCGCCTCATCGTGCGGGTTAATACTGTCATCGCGCGCCGCCAGTTGACTAGTGAGCAAAACCTGACCATTCATTTCTGGGCTGGTGATGCACGGACAGAGCAGCACGATAAAAATCACTGATGGATAAAGCGGGCCAACCGTAGGTTTTCGGGCGTGTTTTTCAGAGTAAACCTGGAAAAAACCATGCCAGATTCAATTATTTTGAGCAACTTTACGTAACTTTAATTTCATCAGGGCGCTGCGCCTTTTTCTTTTGCCTTTTCGCTATTCAATTTTTTGCTACAAATTTCGCGTCAGTCAGCCATTCTTTGCCATCACGTCAATGTGACGGCGGCATTTGCTTGTATCCTCACTGTGGTTAAGATAGAGCCGCGGCAGAAAAGGAAACGCCGCCACAGAACATTGGCATGACTTTCCTGTCCAATGGCAGGAGACTTTTACAGGATCAAGGCATGTTTAACCGGTTGAAAAAATCAGTGCTGGCGGCCCTTATTCCTGCGCTGCTGCTCACGCCTGCGGTCGGTGTCCGCGCCGATTTGAGCGACAATTTGCCCGACATGGGCACCACGGCAGGCTCCACGCTCTCCATTAATCAGGAGCTGCAGATTGGCGACTTCTACGTGCGCCAGCTGCGCGCCAGCGCGCCACTGATCAACGATCCGCTGCTTAATCAGTACATCAATGAACTCGGCCAGCGGCTGGTGGCACACGCCCATTCAGTGCGCACGCCGTTTCACTTTTTCCTGATTCAGAATGACGAGCTCAACGCTTTCGCCTTCTTTGGCGGCAATGTGGTGCTGCACTCGTCGCTGTTCCGCTATACCGATAACGAAAGCCAGCTGGCGTCGGTGATGGCGCACGAAATTTCGCACGTGACGCAGCGCCATCTGGCGCGCGCCATGGAAGAGCAAAAGCGCAGCGCCCCGCTCACCTGGGTCGGCGCGCTGGGTTCGATCCTGCTGGCGCTGGCCAGCCCGCAGGCCGGGATGGCGGCACTGACCGGTACGCTGGCCGGTACGCAGCAGGGTATAATCAGCTTTACCCAGGGCAACGAGCAGGAAGCAGATCGCATCGGCATTCAGGTGCTGCAGCGCGCCGGTTTCGATCCGCAGGCGATGCCCGCGTTTCTGCAAAAGCTGGCCGATCAAAGCCGCTTCTCGTCAAAACCACCGGAAATACTGCTGACGCACCCGCTGCCCGATAGCCGCCTGGCCGACGCGCGTAACCGCGCCAACCAGATGCGCCCGGTGGTGGTGCAGTCGTCGCAGGATTTCTATATGGCGAAGGTGCGCGCGCTGGGTATGTACGCCACCGGTCGCAATCAGCTGACTGACGATTTGCTGAATGAGTACGCCAAAGGCAACACGCGGGAACAGCAGGCGGCGCAGTACGGCAAAGCGGTGCAGTTCCTGCAGGCGAAAGATTTTGCCAACGCGAAAAAGATCATCGCGCCGCTGCTGGCGAAGCAGCCGGATAACCTGTGGTTCCTTGATATCATGACCGATATCGACATCGGTCTGAACCAGCCGCAGCAGGCCATCAGCATGCTGAACGCCGCCCGCGGCAGCCAGACCAGTCCGGTGCTGCAGCTTAACCTGGCGAACGCCTACGTCGAGGCGAAGCAGCCGGCTAACGCCAGCCGCATCCTTAACCGCTACACCTTTGCGCACCCTGACGATCTCAACGCATGGGATTTACTGGCACAGGCCTCAGCCGCGCAGGGGCTGCGCGATGAGGAGCTTTCGGCACGGGCTGAAAGTCTGGCGCTGAACGGCCAGCTCGATCAGGCCATCACCACCCTGAGCAGCGCCAGTGCCCAGGTGCCGCTCGGCAGCCTGAAGCAGGCGCGTTACGATGCGCGCATCGACCAGTTCCGCGAGTTACAGCGGCGTTTTAAGCAGTATGCAAAAGGGTAAATAGCCGGTTACGCGGGTGGATGGCCGGCAGGATTTAGGTGCGCATCAATGCGCACCCTACGGCCGTCAGATAAACCATTTCATCGATTTGCAGGGTGCATATTGATGCGCATTAGCCGTTTTTTGTAGGGTGCGCATTCATGCGCACCAGCAGTTATTCGCAGGGTGCGCATTGATGCGCACCAGCAGTTATTCGTAGGGTGCGCATTCATGCGCACCTGGCAACAATGGATTACCCAGGATAAAAAACATGGTCCGTATTTATCACAATCCGCGCTGCAGCAAGAGCCGCGAAACCCTCGCGCTACTGCAGCAACAGGGCATTGAACCGCAGGTGGTGCTGTATCTCGACACGCCGCCGGACATCGATACGCTAAAAACGCTGCTGCAACAGCTGGGCATGCACAGCGCACGCGAGCTGATGCGCCGTGGCGAGGAAATCTATGAAACGCTGGGGTTGGCCAGTAACGATCTCAGCGAACAACAGCTGTTACAGGCGATGGTGGAGCATCCAAAACTGATCGAGCGGCCGATTGTGATTCAGGGCGACCGCGCACGCATTGGTCGTCCGCCGGAAGCGGTGCTGGAGATTCTCTAAAGCCCCAGCGCCTCTTTCACGAAGGGAATGGTCAGCTTGCGCTGTGCGCTGATCGAGGCGCGATCGAGACGATCAAGCGTGTCAAACAGCGTGCGCATTTCGCGGTCGAGGCGTTTCAGCAGGAAACGCCCAACGTCTTCCGGCAGCTCAAAGCCGCGCAGGCCGGCACGCAGCTGCATCGCCTGCAGTTTGTCCTCGTCGGACAGCGGCTGTAAGCGGTAAATTTGTCCCCAGTCGAGACGTGACGCCAGATCCGGCAGGCCCAGATTGAGCTGACGCGGGGGGCGATCGCCGGTGATCAGCAGGCGGGTTTTGCCGGTTTCCAGAATGCGGTTGTAGAGATCAAAGATCGCCATCTCCCACTCGGCTTCGCCGGCGATGCAGTCAATATTATCAATGCACACCAGCGCCAGATTCTCCATGCCTTCCAGCACTTCCGGCACGAACCAGGTGCGCTTATCGAGCGGCACGTAACCCACCGCTTCGCCGCGCGCGGACATTTCGGCGCAGGCTGCGTGCAGCAAATGGCTGCGGCCACCGCCTTCGCGCGACCAGAAGTAGAGATAGCTGCCGTGCTGTTGCGCCAGCGCGCCCTGCAGCGCCGCCAGCAGTGACGGATTTTCCCCCGGCCAGAAACTGGCGAAGGTTTCATCATCGGGTAGATAGAGTGGCAGTGAAAGCTGTGCCGGCGTGTTCAGAAGTACCTCAACGGATGAGCGGGCAGAAAACCGGGCAAGTTTATCACGATCCTCCGCAGAGATGAACCGGGCTTCCCTGCCCGCAGGATCCTTTAAAGCTCGCGTTTTTCTTCCGCGTCCAGCACCACTTCTTCCGGACGTAACAGACTGATTACGCGGAAAATCAGCGCCAGGCCAACGCCAACGATGGTGGCCAGCGCCATGCCCTTCAGCTCGGCGGCGCCCACGTGCACCTTCGCGCCGCTGACGCCAATGATCAGGATCACCGAGGTGAGGATCAAATTCTGTGCTTTGTTGTAGTCGACTTTGGATTCAATCAGCACGCGAATACCGGAAGCGCCGATCACGCCATACAGCAGCAGTGACACCCCGCCCATCACCGGCACCGGGATCGCCTGAATCGCGGCTGCCAGTTTACCGACGCAGGAGAGCAGAATAGCGAAGATTGCCGCACCGCCGATCACCCAGGTGCTGTAAACGCGGGTGATCGCCATGACGCCAATGTTTTCGCCGTAGGTGGTATTCGGCGTGGAACCAAAGAAGCCGGAGATCATGGTCGACAGGCCGTTGGCAAACATCGAGCGATGCAGGCCCGGATCGCGAATCAGATCCTTCTTCACGATGTTGGCGGTGACCACCAAATGGCCCACGTGCTCGGCAATCACCACCAGCGCTGCGGGCAGGATGGTCAGCATCGCGGCCCACTCAAAGCGCGGCGTGTAGAAGGTCGGCAGCGCAAACCACGGCGCGTTTTCCACCGCGCTCCAGTCAACGATACCCATTGCCGACGACAGCGCGTAGCCAACCAGCACGCCAATCAGGATCGGGATAATGGCGAAGAAGCCACGGAACAGCACTGAGCCAAACACCGTCACCGCCAGCGTCACCAGCGAAATAATGATGGTTTTACTGTCCGCTGTGGTGCCGTCAGCGGGCAGCAGCCCGGCCATATTCGCCGCCACGCCAGCCAGTTCGAGACCGATAACCGCCACGATGGCACCCATCGCCGCCGGTGGAAACATGACATCGAGCCAGCCGGTGCCGGCCTTCTTCACAATCAGCGCCACAATGCAGAACAGCGCGCCGCACAGGATAAAGCCGCCGAGCGCCACTTCATATCCGAGCGGCAGCAGCAGCAACACCGGCGAGATAAAGGCAAAGCTGGAGCCAAGATAGGCCGGGATTTTGCCTTTACAGATAAACAGATACAGCAGCGTGCCGACGCCGTTGAACAGCAGCACGGTGGCCGGGTTGATGTGGAACAGAATCGGCACCAGCACGGTAGCGCCGAACATGGCGAACAGGTGCTGCAGGCTGAGCGGAATGGTTTGAAGAAGCGGTGGGCGTTCGCTAACGCCAATGGCTCTGCGAGTCATCATTTATCCCCTTCCCTTCGTTCTTTGGCTTATAGCGGCGTTGGCTGCGCTCGCTCACCCGAATCACTTACTTATGTAAGCTCATCGGGATGAACTCGCTTGCCGCCTTGCTCTAAGCCAAATTACTCGGGATTATTTGTTGGTATTTTTGCCAAAAAAAAGCCGACTCTCTGGCCGGCTGGTTTAGTTATTTGGTTCCGAAAATCTTGTCGCCGGCATCGCCGAGGCCCGGGATAATGTACCCCTTCTCGTTCAGGCCCTGATCGATTGACGCGGTGTACAGCTCAACGTCCGGATGCGCTTTCTCCAGCGCGGCAATGCCTTCCGGCGCGGCCACCAGCACCAGCACTTTAATGCTGTTGCAGCCGGCTTTCTTCAGCAGATCGATGGTAGCGATCATCGAGCCGCCGGTTGCCAGCATCGGGTCAACCACCAGCGCCATACGCTCTTCGATGTTTGACACCAGCTTCTGGAAGTAAGGCACCGGCTCCAGCGTCTCTTCGTCACGGTAAACGCCCACCACGCTGATGCGCGCGCTCGGTACGTGTTCCAGCACACCTTCCATCATGCCAAGGCCAGCGCGCAGAATCGGGACGACGGTAATTTTTTTGCCTTTGATTTGATCGACGTCGACCGGACCGTTCCAGCCTTCAATGGTCACGCGCTCGGTTTCGAGATCGGCGGTGGCTTCATAGGTCAGTAAGCTGCCCACTTCCGAGGCCAGCTCGCGGAAGCGCTTGGTGCTGATATCATGCTCACGCATCAGGCCCAGTTTATGTTTGACCAGCGGGTGTCTGACTTCCACGATCTTCATGATTATTCTCCCGGAATTGAGTTGAGCTAAAAAAAATCGCCGGATTATACCGCCTTTTTACCGCCGCGCCACCGGTGATTGGTCAGGTAACGTGCACAAATCGCCTGAGAATAAGGATTAGCGAAAAATCAGCACGCTGCAAAGGTGCCCTGAGATGGGACTCGCAAACGTTTGCCTGCGCTGGTAGAATTGCCGCGCTAAATTTTTGCCACCAACCGCAATCGCGTGGGGATTCCGCAGTGACCGACAAAACCTCTCTCAGCTACAAAGACGCCGGTGTTGATATTGATGCTGGTAACGATCTGGTTGACCGTATTAAAGGCGTAGTAAAGAAAACCCGCCGCCCGGAAGTGATGGGTGGACTGGGTGGCTTTGGCGCGCTGTGTGCGCTGCCGCAGAAATACCGCGAGCCGGTGCTGGTCTCCGGAACTGATGGCGTCGGCACCAAGCTGCGTCTGGCGATGGATCTCAAACGCCACGACAGCATCGGCATCGATCTGGTCGCGATGTGCGTGAATGATCTGGTGGTACAGGGCGCTGAGCCGCTGTTCTTCCTCGACTATTACGCCACCGGCAAGCTGGATGTGGATACCGCCTCCGCGGTGATCACCGGTATCGCCGAAGGCTGTCTGCAGTCGGGCTGTGCGCTGGTCGGCGGTGAAACCGCTGAAATGCCGGGCATGTATCACGGCGAAGATTACGACGTGGCCGGTTTCTGCGTCGGCGTGGTGGAAAAGTCCGAGATCATCGACGGCAGCAAAGTGCAGGATGGCGACGTGCTGATCGCGCTGGGCTCCAGCGGTCCGCACTCTAACGGCTACTCGCTGGTGCGTAAAATTCTTGAAGTCAGCCAGACCGATCCCACCACTAAACAGCTGGAAGGCAAACCGCTGGCCGATCACCTGCTGGCGCCGACCCGCATCTACGTGAAAAATATCCTTAGCCTGATTGAGCAGGTGGACGTGCATGCCATTGCTCACCTGACCGGCGGCGGCTTCTGGGAAAACATTCCGCGCGTACTGCCGGATAACACCCAGGCGGTGATTGACGAGAAAAGCTGGCAGTGGCCGGCGGTATTCAGCTGGCTGCAGCAGGCCGGTAACGTCAGCCGTCACGAGATGTACCGCACCTTTAACTGCGGCGTGGGCATGGTGATTGCGCTGAGCCCGGCCGATGCCGACAAAGCGGTACAGCTGATGACCGCGGCTGGCGAGCAGGCGTGGAAAATTGGCGTGATTAAGGCGTCAGATGCCGAAGAGCGTGTGGTTATTAACCCATGAAGAAACTGGTTGTACTGATCTCCGGCAACGGCAGCAATCTTCAGTCCATCCTCGACGCCTGCGAGAGCGGGCGTATCAACGGCAGCGTGGCTGCCGTTTTCAGTAATAAAGCCTCGGCCTATGGTCTGACGCGTGCGCAGCAGGCCAGCGTGCCTGCTCACGCGCTGTCCGCGCAGGATTTCCCCGATCGCGACGCCTTTGACCGCCAGCTGATGCAGCAGATCGACGCTTATGCGCCGGATCTGGTGGTGCTGGCCGGTTATATGCGCATTCTGAGCCCGGCGTTTGTCGCGCACTATCACGATCGTCTGCTGAATATTCATCCGTCGCTGCTGCCGAAATATCCCGGTTTGCATACGCATCGCCAGGCGCTGGCGAACGGTGACGCGGAACACGGTACGTCGGTGCATTTTGTGACTGACGAGCTGGACGGTGGACCGATCATTCTGCAGGCGCGTGTGCCGGTATTTGCTGACGATGACGAAGCTGAGATCAGCGCCCGCGTGCAGCATCAGGAGCACGCGATTTATCCGCTGGTGATCAGCTGGTTTGTCGAAGGACGCTTGCAGATGCGCGCGGGCAAAGCGTGGTTAGATGGCGAACCGCTGCCGCCGGAAGGTTATGCGCACGATTGATTGACCTTTACGCCGTGCGCTTGCAGGAATTGCGCAATAAATTGCGCCGCTACGGGGCTGTGCCGGGTTTTATTACTGCATGATTTCTTTGCACATTTCGTAGCGGCGCGATTCTTCGCGCTAACCTAACAATACTTACCCAAACCGGCCGGTAATATAATCCTCGGTGCGCCGCGCCTGCGGTGCGGTGAAAATCCGGTCGGTTTCATCAAACTCCACCAGCTGCCCGTTATGCATAAACGCGGTGTAATCGGATACGCGCGCTGCCTGCTGCATGTTGTGCGTCACCAGCACCAGCGTGAAATGCTGCTTCAGCGTGGTCATCAACTCTTCAATCACCAGCGTCGAGATCGGATCCAGCGCCGAGGTGGGTTCATCCAGCAGCAGCACTTCCGGCTCGATGGCGATGGCGCGCGCAATCACCAGACGCTGCTGCTGACCGCTCGACAGCGTCAGCGCATTCTGCCCCAGCTGATCTTTCACTTCGCCCCACAGCGCCGCCGCCCGCAGCGCGCGCTCGCAGGCCTCATTCAGCACGCGACGATCGCGCACGCCCTGCAGACGCAGACCGTAAACCACATTCTCATAGATCGACTTGGGGAACGGATTGGGGCGCTGGAACACCATGCCGATGCGCCGCCGCAGCGCCGGCAGATCCTGGTTCGCCTGCATCACCGCGTGGCTATCGAGCAGAATCTCACCTTCGATGCGGCAGCCATCAATGACGTCGTTCATGCGATTGAAGCAGCGCAGCAGCGTCGATTTACCGCAGCCGGAAGGCCCAATCAGCGCCGTGATGCGATGCTTCGGGATCTGCAAATCAATGTTATTCAGCGCCTGGCGTTCGCCGTACCATAGCGACAGCTGATTAACGGTGAGCGCAATAGCGTAATCGGGCGTCATGTGTAAACCTTTTTAGTGCGTCATTAACCGGTAGCGCTCGCGCAGCCGATGGCGCAGCACCATCGCCAGCAGGTTAAGCGACAAAATGATCGCCACCAGCAGCAGTGCCGTGGCGTACACCAGCGGTCGATCGGCGTCGATGTTCGGGCTCTGGAAGGCCAGATCGTAAATCTGAAAACCGAGATGCATAAATTTACGGTCAAGATGCAGGTAAGGAAACACCGCATCGACCGGCAGCTCTGGCACCATTTTGACTACGCCCACCAGCATCAGCGGTGCGGTTTCGCCGGCGGCGCGCGCCACCGCCAGAATCAGGCCGGTGAGCATCGCCGGTACCGCCAGCGGCAGCACCACGCGCCACAGGGTTTCCGCCTGGGTTGCGCCCAGCGCCAGCGAGCCCTGACGCAGATTGTCCGGAATACGCGACAGCCCCTCTTCGGTGGCGACGATCACTACAGGCAGCGTCAGCAGCGCCAGCGTCAGCGCCGCCCACAGCAGGCCGGGCGTGCCGAAGGTAGGATTGGGCAGCGAGCGGGAGAAGAACAGCTGATCGAGGGTGCCGCCAATCAGCCAGACAAAAAAGCCGAGGCCAAACACGCCATACACAATCGACGGCACGCCAGCCAGATTCACCACCGCAATGCGCACCAGCCGGGTGAGCGCGTTGCGCCCGGCGTATTCGTGCAGCCAGACGGCGGCCACCACGCCCAGCGGCATGACAATCACTGACATCAGCAGCACCATCAAAACAGTGCCGAAAATCGCCGGCAGCGCGCCATTTTCACTGCCGCCCGAGGTGGGCGAGTCACTGACAAACTGCCAGATCTGACTGAGGAAATGCCCGGTTTTTTGCCCGAGGCTCAGGCTGTTTGGATACCAGGCGGCCACCACCTGCGCCAGCGGAATCAGATGATCGTCGCCCTGCACGTCGCGCAGCACCAGCGTATCGCGCTGGCTTTCATGCTGCAGATGCGCCAGCTGCTGCGCCAGCGCGCCGAAGCGTTTATGCAGCGCCGCGCTGTTGGCATCCAGTTCTGACTGATCCTGCAGGCTGAAGTGACCACCGCGCCGCTGCTCGTCAGCCTGCTGTTGCAGACTCTCCAGCTGCGCGTTAAGGCGCGCCATTTCAATACGCCGGATGTTGCTCGCCTGGCGCAGCTGCTCATGCACCTGCTTCAGCCGCTGCTGCAGCAGTGCATCGCGGTCGCGCGCGGTCAGCACCTCGTTGTCTTCACGCAGCTCCACCAGCCAGCCATAGGCATTGCCGCCACTGCGTCGCTGTAGCACCAGCACTTCTGCCGGGCGTCGGGTTTGCGCTTCGCCCTGACTGACGATGACGCGGAAATCCGGCGCGGCAAAATCGCGGTTGCCGGTTTTCACTACGTAGCGCCAGCGATCGCCCTGCTGCTGGCGATCCAGCGTTTCACCCAGCACCATCAGCGGTGCCCCCTGCGGCGGCTGGAACTGATACTGATCGACCGGCTGCGGCCAGAACGCCCTGACGCCCTGCCAGCCCAGCAGGCCGATTAATAAGGTAAATGCCAGCAGGCAGACGGCGACCGCACCGGCAGTCAGCCAGCGCCAGCGATCGTTTTGACGCAGCGCGCTCATGCCTGCCCCTCATGCTGACTGTAGCGCTGGCGCAGCCGCTGACGAATCAGTTCCGCCACGGTGTTGATCGCCAGCGTGAATATCAGCAGCAGCAACGCACTGAGAAACAGGATGCGATAATGGGCGCTGCCCGCCGCGGCTTCCGGCATTTCAATGGCGATATTGGCTGACAGCGCGCGCAGCCCGGCAAACAGTCCGCCTTCGCTCACCGGCGTGTTGCCGGTGGCCATCAGCACAATCATGGTTTCGCCCACCGCACGACCAAAGCCGATCATCAGCGCGGCAAAAATGCCTGCCGACGCGCCCGGCAGCACCACGCGCGTCAGGGTTTGCCACGGTGTCGCGCCCAGCGCCAGCGAGCCCTGCCCCAGCGCCACCGGCACGCTAAACAACGCATCTTCCGCCAGGGTAAAGATCAGCGGCACCAGCGCGAAGCCCATCGCCAGCGCCGCCACCAGCAGGTTACGCTGCTCATAGTGCGCCAGCTGTTCGCCCATCTGCGTCCACCACAGTGTCGGCAGCCACAGCGTCAGTAACGTCACCAGTAACAGCAGCGGCATCAGCAGCAGCACTTCAAACCCGGGCCGCCGCCAGCGCGCCGGCAAACGCGGACTGAGCACGCCGCACACCAGCAGCGTGGCGGCCAGCACCAGCGGCAGCAGCATCACGCCAGGCAGCACGCGGCTGATGTGCGGCGCCAGCCACACGCCAGCGATCAGGCCAATCACCACGCTCGGCAGCGCGCCCATCATTTCAATGCCCGGCTTGACCCAGCGGCGCAGGCCCGGCGACATAAACCATGCGGTATACATCGCCGCCGCCAGCGCCAGCGGCGTAGCAAACAGCAGCGCCAGCGACGCCGCTTTCAGCGTGCCGATCACCAGCGGCATCAGGCTGAATTTGGCCTGATAGCTGTCGCCAGCGGCGGTGGACTGCCATACCCAGTCCGGCTGCGGATAGTTTTCATACCAGATTTTCTGCCACAGATTGCGCCAGCTGAAATCGGGCCACGGATTATCCAGCGCGAATTGCTGCCACTGTCCGGCACGTTCGACGATCAGGCTATCGCCGCGCGGAGACAACGCCAGCGCACTGATGCCCGCGGCCAGCTGGCGCGTGACAATCGGGCCCGCCTGCTTGCTGGCGAACAGGCGCACCACGCCCTGCGCGTCAAAGCTGGCAAAAACGCGCCGCTGGGCCTCAGGCACGATGCCGAGCGCACCCGCGCTGTGCGTGAAGGTGTGAATCTGCTGCAGCCGTGGCCCGTGGTCACCGGTGATGGCAAACCATTGCTGAATGCCACGCGCATCCTGAATCAGTAAGCTGCGCCCGCCCGCCAGCAGTTGCAGGCTGCGCGGTTGCTGAGTCAGCGTCTGGGTTTCCCGCAGCTGCGCGCCCTGCGGCGTAATCTGCCACACCCGCAACAGCCGTCCGGCACTGGTGTACAGCAGCGTGCCGTCCGGCGACAACCGCATCAGGTCGGCCTGCTCACCGGGCAATACAATCTGGTCGACGCGTTTCTGGCCGGCAAAGGTCAGCAGGCTGATACCGGCCGGCGTTTGCGCGGCGATGCGCCACTGGTGATCGCCCGGCACTGCCAGCGCCATCTGGCTGACCGCGCCCTGCGGCAGATGCAGCGGTCGATCGCCCAGCGGGAAATACCATTCACCGTGCTGGCCGTGGATGAGCGGTTGCATCAGCAACAGATCGCCCTGCATATTGAGCAATACGCTGCTGCCGTCACTGCTGGTCACCGCCGCCTGCGGCTGGCCGTTCAGCGCCAGCGCGTCGCCCGCTGGCTGGCCGTCGAGCGGAATAAAGCGCGCTTCGTTGCGGCTGATGCGCCAGCCGAGCTGGCCTTCGCTGCCCAGCGCCAGCGCCGGGGCTTTGTCCCACAACTGCTGACTGAGCGTCGGCTGCATGCCCGGCGCGCTGAACAGCGGCATCACCACCCAGATCAGCCAGAAGAACAGCAGCAGCATCAGCAGTAAAATTCCCACACCGCAGGCCGTGACGATGCGGCGCACGAACTGATCGATGGCGCGTCGACGACGGTCACTAAAGTGGACAGGAATACGATTTATGCTCATGCAGGCCAGAGTTACCCTTGAAGTTATGCCGCTATGTTGCCCGTAGCTGATTGATAAGACAACTGTTGAGGTTGGACAAGGCTGCCATACTCTCGCCATAATGGTGGAGGACACTGAGCGGAACCGCAATTTTGCGTTTATTCCGCCGGACATTCCGTCCAGCAACAGCATCACGGAGTCAGAATGGGTCAGGAAAAGCTGTATATAGAAAAAGAACTAAGCTGGTTAACCTTTAACGAACGCGTGCTGCAGGAAGCCGCTGATAAAAGCAATCCGCTCATTGAGCGCATGCGTTTTCTCGGCATCTATTCCAACAACCTGGAAGAGTTTTACAAAGTGCGCTTTGCCGATCTCAAGCGCCGCATTCTGATTGGCGAAGAACAGGGGACGCCCACCACCCTGCGCCATTTGCTGAAAAAGATTCAGCTGCGGGTACAGAAATCGGATCAGGAGTTCGATGCGCTGTATAACGACCTGCTGCTGGAAATGGCACGCAACCAGATTTTCCTGATCAACGAGCGCCAGCTGTCACCCAATCAGCAGGAGTGGCTGCGCTACTACTTCAAGCATCAGCTGCGCCAGCACGTCACGCCAATTCTGATCAACCACGACACCGACCTGATTGAGTTCCTGAAAGACGACTACACCTATCTGGCGGTGGAGATTATCCGCGGCGAAGAAATCCGTTACGCCCTGCTGGAGATCCCGTCCGATAAGGTGCCGCGCTTTGTGAATCTGCCGGCAGAATCGCCGCGCCGTCGCAAGCCAATGATTCTGCTGGATAACATTCTGCGCTACTGCCTTGATGAGATTTTTAAAGGCTTCTTTGATTACGACGCGCTGAACGCCTACTCAATGAAAATGACGCGCGACGCCGAGTACGACCTGGTCACGGAGATGGAATCCAGCCTGCTGGAACTGATGTCCTCCAGCCTGAAACAGCGCCTGACCGCTGAGCCGGTGCGCTTTGTCTATCAGCGCGATATGCCCGATGCGATGGTGGAAATGCTGCGCCATAAGCTGTCGATCTCCAGCTACGACTCGATTGTGCCGGGCGGCCGTTATCATAACTTCAAAGATTTCATCGGCTTCCCGAACGTGGGCAAAGCCAATCTTGAAAATCGTCCGCTGCCGCAGATTCGTCATATCGGTTTTGATGGCTTCCGCAACGGCTTTGATGCCATCCGCAATCGCGATGTGCTGCTTTATTATCCGTACCACACCTTTGAACACGTGCTGGAGCTGCTGCGTCAGGCGTCGTTTGACCCGAACGTACTGGCCATCAAGATCAACATTTACCGCGTGGCCAAGAATTCGCGCATTATGGATGCGATGATCCACGCCGCCTACAACGGTAAAAAGGTCACGGTGGTGGTCGAGCTGCAGGCGCGCTTTGATGAAGAAGCCAACATTCGCTGGGCGAAGCGGCTGACCGAAGCGGGCGTGCACGTGATCTTCTCAGCGCCCGGCCTGAAGATTCACGCCAAGCTGTTCCTGATCTCCCGCCGCGAGGGCGAAGAAGTGGTGCGTTACGCCCACATCGGAACCGGCAATTTCAACGAAAAAACCGCGCGTATTTACACCGACTATTCGCTGCTGACCGCCGATGCGCGCATCACCAACGAAGTCCGCCGCGTATTTAACTTTATCGAAAACCCGTATCGCCCGGTAACGTTCGAACACCTGATGGTGTCGCCGCAAAACTCGCGCGCCATGCTGTATCAGCTGATTGATAACGAGATTGCCAACGCGCAGCAGGGCAATCCTTCCGGCATTACGCTGAAAATCAACAACCTGGTGGACAATGGTCTGGTGGATCGGCTGTATGCCGCCTCATCGGCCGGCGTGAAGATCAACCTGCTGGTGCGCGGCATGTGCTCGCTAATCCCCGATTTGCCGGGCATCAGTGAAAATATTCGCATCACCAGTATCGTTGACCGCTACCTTGAGCACGACCGCGTCTATATTTTTGAAAGCGGCGGCGATAAAAAAGTATTCCTGTCGTCGGCGGACTGGATGACGCGCAACATCGATTATCGTATCGAAGTGGCGGTGTCGGTGCTCGATCCGCGCCTGAAACAGCGCATACTGGATATCATTGCCATTCTGTTAAGTGATACGGTAAAAGCCCGCATCGTAGACAAAGAATTGAGTAACCGTTATGTTCCGCGCGGCAATCGCAAGAAGGTGCGCTCGCAGCTGGCGATTTACGATTACATCAAGAAACTGGAACAACCCGAATAACGCCTATGCCAATCTCCCATAAAAGTACGCCGAAACCGCAGGAATTTGCCGCCATCGATCTCGGCTCGAACAGCTTCCACATGGTGATTGCCCGTGTGGTGGATGGCGCCATGCAGGTGCTGGGACGCCTGAAACAGCGCGTGCACCTCGCCGACGGGCTGGATGCGCAAAATCGCCTGAGCGAAGAGGCGATGGAGCGCGGGCTGAGCTGCCTGGCGCTGTTTGCCGAGCGCCTGCAGGGGTTCAGCGCCGCCAACGTCACCATCGTCGGTACGCACACGCTGCGCATCGCATCCAACGCGGAAGAGTTTCTGCAGCGCGCCGCGGAGGTCATCCCGTATCCGATTGAGGTGATTTCCGGCAATGAAGAGGCGCGCCTGATCTTTATGGGCGTTGAGCACACGCAGCCGGAGAAAGGCCGCAAGCTGGTGATTGATATCGGCGGCGGTTCAACCGAGCTGGTGATCGGCGAAGATTTTGAGCCGCAGCTGGTGGAGAGTCGCCGCATGGGCTGCGTCAGCTTCGCCAACCTCTACTTCCCGAAAGGCGAGATTAGTCAGGAGAATTTCCGCCGCGCCAGGCTGGCCGCCGCGCAAAAGCTGGAAACGCTGGCGTGGCAGTACCGTCTGCAAGGCTGGCAGTATGCGCTGGGCGCGTCCGGCAGTATCAAAGCGGCCTGTGAAGTGCTGCTGGCGATGGGTGAGAAAGAGAAGCGCGTGACGCCGGAAAATCTCGACATGCTGGTGAGCGAAGTGCTGAAGCACAAATCCTTTGCTGCCCTGAGCCTGCCGGGGCTGTCGGATGAGCGCAAGGCGGTGTTTGTGCCGGGGCTGGCGATTCTGTGTGGCGTGTTTGACGCGCTGGCCATTCGCGAGCTGCGCCTGTCAGATGGCGCGCTGCGTGAAGGCGTGCTGTATGAGATGGAGGGCCGCTTCCGCCATCAGGATATCCGCAGCCGTACCGCGCAGAGCCTGGCAAATCATTACGCCATCGACAGCGACCAGGCACGCCGCGTGCTGGAAACCACCGAACAGCTGTACAGCCAGTGGCTGGAGCAGAACCCGAAGCTGGCCAATCCCCAGCTGACGGCGCTGATGAAGTGGGCAGCGCTGCTGCACGAAGTCGGGCTGACCATCAACCACAGCGGTATGCAGCGTCATTCGGCCTACATCCTGCAGAACTCCAATATGCCGGGCTTTAATCAGGATCAACAGATGCTGCTGGCCACGCTGGTACGCTTCCACCGTAAAGCGGTGAAGCAGGATGAGATGCCGCGTTTCACCTTGTTTAAAAAGAAACAGTTCCTGCCGATGATCTTCCTGCTGCGGCTCGGCACCCTGCTGAACAATCAGCGTCAGGCCACCACGCGCCCCGACACGCTGAAGCTGAGCACCGACGATGGTCACTGGACGCTGACCTTCCCGGCCGGTTTCCTGAGCCAGAACACGCTGGTTCAGCTGGATCTGGAGCGGGAGCAGGCTTACTGGAATGACGTCACCGGCTGGAAACTGATGCTGGAAGAGGAGTAACGCGGGCTTCAGGCCCGCAATCGCACTATGACAACACGCCCCGATAACTATTTTGCGGAGAAATACGGCCTGACGCCGCCCCACTCCGAAGTGCTGGCCGCGCTGCCAAAACTGGCAGTGGGTAATGCGCTGGACCTCGGCTGCGGCCAGGGCCGCAACAGCCTGCTGCTTAATCAGCACGGTTTTACGGTGACCGCCTGGGACAACAATCCGCAGAGCCTGGAGCGCCTTAACAGCATCATCGCGGAAGAGCAGCTACAGCAGATACATACCGAACAGTGCGACCTGAATCAGGTGCGTTTCAACGGTGATTATCAGTTTGTGTTTTCCACCGTGGTGATGATGTTCCTGCAGCCGGCGACCATTCCGCAGCTGATCGCCGATATGCAGGCCAGCACGCGCAAGTACGGTTACAACCTGATTGTGGCGGCGATGAGCACCGACGATTATCCCAACACGCAAAACTTCCCGTTTACCTTTAAATCGGGCGAGCTGAGCCATTATTACCGTAACTGGCACATCGTGAAGTACAACGAAGAGGTCGGTGAACTGCATCGCCGCGATGAACACGGTCAGCGCATTAAGTATCGCTTCGCTACCCTGCTGGCGCAGAAAGCCAGCTACTGATGTCTGGCATCATGATGGTCTGGTCGCCATGAATGGCGACCCTACAACGGATTAGTGCGGTTGGTGAAAGTATGCGGGTTCTGGTCGCCATCAATGGCGTAATGCCGTTCGGTGACGAAAACGCAAGCCGCACCCTATCGTAGCGGCGAGATTCATCGCGCAATAAATTGCGCCGCTACGAAAAGTGCCTCGTTTTTGAACCAATTCAAAGGCTAACTGGCATGAGTCACATCATGCGGGTTTTGGTCGTCATCAATGACACCCCTGCAGAGTCGATGACGCACGCTTCGCCCGGCGGCTGATATCGATCAAAGCAACCTTAACCTTTTCTGCTCATTTTTCACGCAGCGGTTGACCTCCCGGTCGGGTTGTGACTAAATGTTGCCACCGCCCAGCCGGGCTTTTACAGGAACCACCCCGCGTGAATAGCGCCATCTCTGCACGAAGACGTCCCAAAACCGGTACCATGACCCGCATTGTTTTGCTGATCAGTTTCTTTATTTTGGTTGGCCGTCTGATTTTCATTATTCCCGGTGCCATCGAGCATCATCAGCAAAAGAAAGCCGCACCTGAACCGGTCACACTGAGCACCAGCGAGACGCGCTAAGGAATTTGCGGGTCATCGTCGCTCTGCCATCACATTGTCCGCCGCGGCAATGCTGCTTGTTACGCCCACTTTACCCGCAACGCGCTACACTTTGACCTGACTTTACAGACACAAAGGACGCGTTATGTCTGCTTCGCACGCACAACAACTATCAGAAACCCGCCAGCGAATTCTGCACCTTCTGCTCAGCGAGCACGATTTAGTCGATGTGCTGCTGGATAAATCCGTCGACCTCAATGCCGCCGAACTGCGCAAAATCACCGGCTGGCGTCAGCAGCTGGAGCATGAACTGCCGCAGCTGCACGCCGCCGACCTCGCGGACATTCTCGAAGCGCTGCCGGAAGAGGAGCGTCTGGCGCTGTGGCGACTGGTGCCCTACGAGCAGCGCGGTCGCGTGCTGGTGGAGGCCTCCGAAACCGTGTGGGCCAGCCTGACGGAAGAGATGACCGACCGCGAAATCCTGCGCGCCATCGAGCCGCTGGATATTGACGATCAGGTCTATCTGGCGCGTTACCTGCCGCGCGATCTCACCGGCCGCCTGCTCACCACGCTCGATCCCAGCCTGCGCGCCCGACTGCTGGACGTGATTGAGCTGGATCGCGATCGCGTCGGCCAGGTGATGGACTTCAATATCCTGACCGTGCGCTCAGACGTGACGCTGGCGACGGTGCAACGCTTTCTGCGCAAGCGCAAAAGCATGCCGGACGGCACCGATAAAATCTTCATCACCGACGAACACAATCAGCTGCTGGGTGAACTGGCGCTGACCGATATCCTGCTCAACAAACCTAAAACGCTGGTGGCTGAGGTGATGAACGCGCGTCCCACCACTTTCCAGCTGGATGACAAAGCGGAAGAGGCCGCCAGCGCCTTTGAACGCTATAACCTGATCTCTGCTGCGGTGACCGATGCCAAAGGCAAGCTGATTGGCCGTATCACCGTGGAAGATGTCATTGACCTGGTGAACGAAGAGAACGAAAGCAACATCCGTAAGATGGGCGGCATCAGCCAGGGCGAGGACGTGTTTGCACCGGTGCGCAAAGCGGTAAGAAAGCGCTGGACCTGGCTGGCCGTTAACCTGTGTACGGCGTTTATCGCCTCGCGCGTCATTGGTCTGTTTGAGGACACCATTTCGCAGCTGGTGGCGCTGGCCACGCTGATGCCGATTGTCGCCGGCATTGGCGGTAACACCGGCAATCAGACCATCACCATGATCGTGCGCGCGCTGGCGCTGCATCAGGTTGAACCCGGCAACTTTTCGTTTCTGATTGCGCGCGAACTGGGCGTGGCGCTGCTTAACGGCCTGTTCTGGGGCGGCATCATGGGCGGCGTGACCTGGCTGATGTACGACAACCTGCAACTGGGCGGCGTGATGATGCTGGCGATGGTGCTGAATCTGCTGCTGGCGGCGCTGATGGGCGTGCTGATTCCGCTGATTATGACCAAACTCAAACGCGACCCGGCGGTCGGCTCCAGCGTGCTGATCACTGCCATCACCGATACCGGCGGCTTCTTTATCTTCCTCGGTCTGGCCACGCTGTTTCTGCTGCACGGCCACTAAAGCGCAGCTACAATCAGCGTTGATCCCTAATCAGCTGGAGAGCAGTGATGTTTAACGTGGATGATTTTGTGCAGGCGAAAACCGGTGGTCCAAAAATGCAGGTGCTGCGCGTTGCGGGCGATACGCTGTGGTGCGCACGCGTTGACGATCCGATCAAAAAAGAGATCGAGGTGAAGGCCGACAGCGTCAATCTCTATCATGAAGACGGGGATTTCGGCGTCTGTTAACGGCTGCGAGTCCGCGCCGCCCGCGAGCAATACTGTCGCGGCGCGGCGCCGTCTCAGGGCTTATCCTTCTGTAAATTATCCTCTCCCACCCCGCCGATAAACGGCAGCCGCAGACGCAGCGGGGTGAAATCCAGTCCCAGATTAAGTCCCAGCAGATTCACCTCCACGCCCTCTTCCGCACCCAGCGTGACGCCCAGCACGCCGAGCAGCGACAGCTGCACGCCGCGCCCGGATGGCGGCAGGCCAAGCGGATGCAGCAGCGAACGGAAATCCTTACCGATGGCATTGGCGGGCAAATCAAGCTTCAGCGCCGGCACTTCACGGCCAATGTGAGCGAGGAAGGTGTTGCTGTTAGGGCCCGGCCACGCATGATAGGTGTTGGGCCACGGATAGGATTGAATCGCCGCTTCAATCTGCGGGATCATCGCCTGCGCAGCCGCACCGCGATGTGACACCAGCAAACGCGGACGCGCACCGTACCAGTAGCCGTCCGGCAGATTGCTGTTGCGCCGCACTTTATCGCCGCTGCCCCAGCTGATCACCTCATAACGGTTGTAGCGGGTTTCTCCGGCGCGCTTAAAGATAATCCACGGATGCACGGCCACCGCACCTTTCCAGCCGTAGGTCGGCGCAGCATACACCTGCACAATCGCCTCACTGGCGAAGCGCTGCGGATCCGGTGCCAGTCCGGCCGAATCACGGCGCGCCGTTGCCCAGCCGCCGCGTTCGGTGGTGAACTCACCGCTGCGCGTCGCCTGCGCCAGGCTGGCCGCCAGCGACAGTAACACCACACAGAGAAAAGAGAGTAAAACAGCTTTAACAGGCAACATGCATGGACATCCCGGTGGTGAAAAAACGCTCCCGCCATCATGCGCCGAAACGGCAGCGTCTGTATTCACCAACTATGCGGTGGACAAAAAATGCGTTGCGGTGCCCGGTCAGCTGATTTTTCCTTAGTCAGGCAGGGCGATACCACTGATATCGGCGCATATCGCCAGCAACTGCTGCTGTAGCCGTGGATTGCGCGCCTGCGGATTAGCCGCCAGCGCCTGACGGTGATAAAAGTACTCTCCGCTGACCCGCGCCTCATCGGCGGTGGCTAACCACACCTGGGTACGATGCGCCTGATCAAGATCGTCGGGTGCCCCGGCACCGCCCATTTTGGTCGGCACCCAGCCTGGCTCCAGCGCGTTGCTGTATACCTGCGGCCAGCGCCGGGCGATGGCAAACGCCAGTATGGCATCATGCAGTTTACTCTCAGCATAAGCCTGCGAAGCGTGCCAGCGCCGCCGCTGCCACAAAATATCATCCAGGTTAGCTTCGGCATGATGATGCATGCCGGAGCTGAGGTAAATCAGCCGCTGCGGCCGTTCAATCAGCGCGGTAAGAATATAGGGTGCCAGCGTGTTGATGGCGAACAGATGCGGCAGGCCATCTGCGGTTAACTGATAAGGCTCGCGATAGCCAACCGCCACGTTGTGGATCACCGCATCAAATCTGCCGAGCGCATTAACCTGCTGCGCCACACTGCGGGCGCCGGCGATGGTTATCACGTCGCCGCTGACCACGGCTTCAGCCTGCGGTAGCGCCTCCTGCGCGGCGCGGGCACGCGCGGCGTTGCGTCCGTGCAGCACCACCTGATGGCCCTGCTCAACCAGCAGTTCAGCCGCCATCAGCCCGAGGCCGGTGGATGAACCGGAAATAAAAATACGTGACATGGAAAACTCCTTAAGCGTGAAGTGAAGCGGCGCGCGATGTCAGCGCCAGCAGCGCACCGAGCAGCGCACAGGCCGCACCAAACAGATAGACGGCGGCATAGCTGAAGTGGCTGGCGATGGCACCGGCAATCGGTCCGGAAATACCATAAGCGATGTCGAGAAAAGCAACGAACGCGCCCATGGCGCTGCCGCGACTGGCCGGCGGCACGCGTTTCAGCGCTTCCACGCCGAGGGCGGGAAAGATCAGCGCACAGCCAAGACCGGTAATCAGCGCGCCGGTGAGCGCCAGGGTTTCGTCAGGCGCAAACCACAGCAGCATCTGCCCCAGCGCCTCCACCAGCAGTGAATAAGCCGCCACGCGGTAGCCACCAATGCGATCCGGCAGATGTCCCAGCACCAGGCGCACGGCGATAAAACCAACGCCAAACGCGGTCATCACCCAGCCGGCCAGCTGCCAGTGGCGCGCGGCGAAGTAGAGCGAGGCGAAGGCCGTCAGGCCGGCCAGTCCGACGCCCTGCAGCATCAGGCCACAGCCTTCACGCCAGATGCGGCCAATCACCCGATAGAACGGCAAACGAGCCCCTCCGACCGCGCGATAACCGCTGGCAGCCGTGGCGATGAGCGCCGCCAGCAGCGGAGCCGCGATACAGGCCAGCATCGCCGCCGCTAAGCCGACGTGCTGATACAGCATCATACCGGCAGGGGCACCGAGCGACAGCGCGGCAAACATGGCGATACCGGTCCAGGACATCGACAGACCGGCACGCTGTGGCCCGACCGAGGCGATTGACCAGGCCACGCAGCCGGTGACGAACTGGCTTTCGCCCATACCCGCCGCCAGCCGTCCGGCAATCACCAGCGCCAGACTGACCGCCGGTGAAAAGCCCGGCAGCGCGGCCAGCCAGTACAGCACGCCAGCCAGCGCACACACCGCCGCGCCCTGCAGCGCCGAGCGCTTACCGCCAACGCGATCGGTCAGTTGACCGGCGTAACCGCGCGTCAGCACGGTGGCAACAAACTGTATCCCGATCACCAGCCCGACCCACAGGTTGCTGAAACCGAGATGCTGATGGATAAACAGCGGGATTACCGGCAGCGGCAAGCCGACCGCCAGATAACCGCAAAACAGCGCGGCAATCACGCCGGTCGCTGGTCGCGACAAATGCGCAGCTTCAGCCTGCGCGCTTAATGCAGACATAACAGCCTCCATAAATGAACAGACAGCGCGGCAGGCCGCCGCGCTGCGGAAAATCAGGCAAACAAAGGATGGTGATAGCCGCTGGCATTCAGCAGATAGTCGCGCGAAGCGGTGATTTCCGCGTTCAGCTGTGCCACATCGACGTTGAGCAACTGACCATGACGTTTACGCAGTTCACCCGCCACCATCACGGTATCAACATCGGCGCGTTGCACCGCCTGCACCACCGTTGCCGTCACGCTGGTCAGCGGGAAAACGCCGATACCATCGGTGCGCAGCATAATAACGTCGGCCTGTTTACCTGGCGTCAGCGTGCCCGTTTGCTGCTCCAGCCCGGCCGCACGCGCGCCGTTAATCGTTGCCGACTGCAGTACGGCTTCCACGCTAATCGGTGCCGGTACGTCGCTTTCGCCCCGGAAGCGGCGATAGCGCATCGCTGAGCGCTGCTGGTTAAACAGCGCCTGCATTTCACCGAACAGATCGCTGCCGAAGGCGGTATCGAGATCGATACCGAGCGCCGGCGTCATTCCGCGATCGACCGCCTGCTGCCAGGCAAAGCTGTCGTCGTCGAAACCAAACAGCGCATCCGAACGCGGATTCACGGTAATGTTGACGCCCGCGTCCGCCAGCTGCTGCCAGGTGTGCGCCGGTACGCGCGTACAGTGGTTGAAAATGTTGTGCGGACCCAGCAAGCCGGGTTCGGCAAACTCCGCCGGCAGCTGCGCCAGGTCACCAATAAACTCGGTGAGAATGCGCATATCCAGCTCGCGCGCCACGCGCCACCACGCCAGGTTGAGCTGGCCAAACAGGCCAACCTGCACGCGACTGCCGGCGTGGTTCCAGCGGCTGGCGAGACGGGCCAGATCGCCCGGTAGATGATCGCTGGAAGCCTGCTTATCCATTGCTGCGCCAACCATATGCAGCGCACGAATCCCGCTCTCCTGCAGCGCGTCGAGCGCCGCATCGGTATGCGCCGGACTGCGTGAACTGTGGCAGGCATCAATCACCGTGGTGATGCCGGCATCCAGGCAAGCCAGCGCCGTCAGCCGGGTGCTGAGATACATATCCAGCGGACGGTAATGCGCGCCGAGCGTTTCTGCCACCACATCGATATAGACAAACAGGTCGTCAACGTTGGGCATCAGGCGGCGCATCGCACCGAGCCACATATGGTGATGCGCATCCACCAGGCCCGGCATCACGATATGGCCGCGGGCATCAATCACCTGCGCATCATCGGCGGAAAGGTTTTCCCCCACGGCGGCAATACGATCGTCCTCAATCAGCACATCGCCACAGACGAGGTCGGGCACGCTGGCGTCCAGCGTCAGGATAGTGCCGCCTTTAAAAAGGGTGCGCCGTACAGTCATAACATTCTCCTCAAAAGAGATCAGGAATCCGGCGGTCAGTGCCGGTCACGTTTCGGGGCACACAATAAGTTGCAGCGCATTTTTGATAAAGGTAGGCTCAGGCAAATGATCTTTGCTAAAAATCAAAGATGGAGAACAGGATGAGTTTTGATGGCCGACTATTATCCGGCATGAGCGTGCTGGCAGCCGTGGTTGAAGCCGGCAGCTTCAGCCGCGCCGGCGAAGTGCTGGGGTTGTCCGCCTCGGGCGTCAGCCGGGCGATTTCGCGACTGGAACAGCGTCTCGGCGTGCGTCTGCTGGATCGCACCACCCGCACCCTGCATCTCACCAGCGAAGGTGCCAGCCTGTATGAGCGGGCGGCGCCACATCTGGAAGGGATTGAAGAAGCAGCAAACTACGTCTCCGGCGCCGCCGTGACGGTGCGCGGTACGCTGCGCGTGAGCCTCAATCCGCTGTTTTCCCGCTATGTGCTGGCGGCAAAGCTGCCGCTGCTGCGTGCCCGTTATCCGCATCTGGAACTGACGATTTTGCAGCAGCCCGATGTGGGCGATCTGGTGGCAGAAGGTATTGATGTTGCGGTGCGTTTCGGGCCACAGCCGCCGTCCACCATGACCTCACGCCTGCTGTTACAAACGCGCGTCCTGACGGTGGCCGCCCCGGACTATCTGGTACGCTGTGGTCGCCCGACGCAGCCGCAGCAGCTGACTGAGCACAATTGTCTGCAATACATCGATCCGCGCAGCAATAAGCCCTTTAGCTGGGAGTTTCATCGTGGCACGCAGCGGCTGACGGTCGCCACCCACGGCCATCTGACCACCACCGATCCGGATTTAATGGTACAGGCGTGCGTCGGCGGTGCCGGCGTAGCCCAGGTGCTGGCACTGAGCGTGCAACATCTGATCGCCAGCGGTGAACTGGTCGAACTTTTCCCCGACTGGCCTGACGAAACCTATCCGCTGTTTATCACCCGGCCTTCGCGCCGTCTGGCCCCGGCGGCGGTGGAGGCATTTCTCGGGTTCTGCCTGGAGATTTGTGCGGAACAGCACTGACGCAAATTACCGATTAGCCTCAGCGCGTGTTTGCCGGTAATAGCCCACCAGCTGAACGATGAAGGTGAGCGTTGCGAGTAAAAACAGTATCCCACCCAGGGGAATGGTGCCGAGCAGGAACCAGCCCATGACGCCTGATTCATACAGCAATTGGCCGCGATCTTCTCCCAGGATGTAACAGGGATGCACGTTGCCTTCGTCCAGCTGGCAGCCTGCCAGACTGGCGACATATCCGGCGCCCATCGCGCAGATCAGCGGCAGAAACGCGAGAAAAGCCGTACCGCACAGCATCGCAAGATAGAGAATGATGATGGATGTCAGCGAGCGTTTGCCAGGTGGTGCGCGCTTGCCCGCGGCTCTGAAATTAAACAGCACGTTTCCTCCTGAAGCCTCTGCCGTTAACGCCAGATTATTAACACATCCTTATCCCCTGCGACAGACCGGTAAACAAACGCCCGCGGGGTAGCGGGCGCGTTTTTACTGCGACATGACGCCAGGCGTTAAGGGTTGGCGCGGATAATCACTTTGCCGCGCGCATGGCCGGTCGCCACCTTCTCCAGTGCGGAACGTGCATCATCCAGCGAAAAGATAGCGTCGGTGATGACCTGTAACTGTCCGGCCTGGAACAGGCTGCTCGCCCGGGCAAGATACGGCGTCGCGCTGGCGAAGAAGACAAACTCGCCGTGCTGACCGCTGACGGGCGTGATGCCAAACTCCACCAGCGTGGCAATGCGCCCGCCGGCGCGCAGCACGGACCAGGAGCGGCTCAGCGTTTCGCCGCCGACGCTATCTATCACCAGGTCGATATCGCGCGTTGCTGCAAAGTCCTGCGTGCGGTAATCAATCACCTCATCGGCGCCCAGACTGGTCACCAGCGCGTGGTTTTTCGCCGACGCCGTGGCGATGACATAAGCGCCCGCCTGATGCGCCAGCTGGACGGCCATGCTGCCGACGCCACCCGCTGCGGCGTGAATCAGTACGCGCTCGCCGCGCTGCAACTGGCCCACATCGAACAGCGCCTGCTGCGCGGAGCCAAACGCGGTAGGCAGCGCCGCGGCCTGTTCGGCGCTCATCGCTGCCGGGACAAGGCATACGTCATCGGCGGCGATCACCAGGCTTTGTGCAAAAGCCCCGCCTGCGCCAGGTGGCGTGCGCCCGAATACGCGATCGCCCGCGTTTAAATGGCTCACGTGATCGCCAACCGCTGTAATCACGCCGCAGAAATCCATGCCCGGCACGTAAGGCAGGTCCACCGGGAAAACCTGCTGCATGTGCCCTGAGATGATTTTCACATCCAGCGGGTTAACGCTCGCCGCTTCAACCTGTACCGTCACCTCATCCGGACTGGCGGCGCGAAGTTGACGTTCGCCAATCGTCAGTACATCGGCGGTGCCAAACGTATCAATCAATGCTGCTTTCATTATCAACTCTCCGGTCTGATTCAGGCTTGTGGCGGAAACTGGCCAAGCTGGAGGAACAGGCCAAACCAATCTTCCATGTGCCAGGTGGTGATCAGACGGCCGTCCTCCAGCGCATGGAACTCATGCAGACGGAAGCTCACTTTCTTACCGGTCGGCGCGATACCGAAAATTTCGCCGAGATGGGTGCCGCTGATTTCCGCCCGCGCCGCGATGCGGCCAGGCTCCTGAATCATGTCATGCACCACGATCTGCACGTCCGGAAAGGCCTGCGCCAGCATGCGAATGATCGGCTTGATGCCTTCCGGTCCGGCAACTTGTCCTGGCGCCAGCGGAATGTCTTCCCATGACGGTGCCAGCACGCTATCGACCAGATCGGGGTTGTTGTCGCTGAAGGCCTGATAGAGCGTCTCTACCGCCTGTCGTTCAATTTTCAGACGTTTTACGTATTCTGATTCTGCTGCTGGATTCATCGTTATTCACTTTCAGGTGGGGGTCGGTTGTGGAATTTTGCGCAGCGCCCTAAAATTCGTCCAACAAATATTCAATATGAGTGATTATTTGCCGTATGGATTTTCATGGCATCGATCTCAATCTGTTAGTGGCTTTTGACGCGCTGATGAACGAGCGCAACGTCACGCGGGCGGCAACCCAGGTGGGCGTCAGCCAGCCGGCGATGAGTGCCGCTTTGTCACGGTTACGCACCCTGTTCGGTGACCCGCTGTTCATGCGCAGCGCGGAGGGTTTACTGCCAACAGCGCGTGCGCGCGATCTGTCCGGCCCCATCGCCGGGGCGTTGCGCCAGCTCGAAGCGACGCTGGTGGCAAAGCCCGCATTTGCAGCGGAAAAAGCGCAAATAAACTTCAAACTGGGCGTGTCGGAGTATCCGGCTTTCGTGTTGCTGCCTTCGTTAATGCAGGCGCTACAGGACGTCGCCCCCGGCGTGTCATTGAATGTGCAGGCGTTTACCAACCGCGATCACGCGGTCGATTTGTTAGATGCCGGCGCGATTGATGTCGCCATCGGCGTCATGCCTACCCACAGCGATAGCCGCATCATCTCCCGGCCGGTATTGCGCGACGAATTCGTCACCATCGTCGCCAGCAACCATCCGGCGGCCAGACGCGGCATGAATATGGAGAGCTACCTGGCGCTGCCGCATATTCTGGTCTCGCCGGAAGGTGAACTGTACGGCCTGGTTGATCAGGGGCTGGCGCAGCAGGGTAAAAAGCGCCGGCTGGGGCTGACGGTCCAGCAGATGTTTACGGTGCCGTCTATCGTGGCGCAAACCCACATGACGGCGACCGTGATGAAGCGCGTGGCGCTGCATGCGCAGGCCAGTCGCCAGCTGGTACTGTTCCCTCCCCCGCTGTCGTTGCCCGAAATGGTGTTCAACCTGATCTGGCACCGGCGCAGCGACGCGCATCCCGCCCAGCAGTGGTTCAGGGAATTTATTGAACAACAGGCGGCGCGGCTGTAGGCGCTGTGTGTGGTTCTGCGCGGATAGGACGATGCGAAAGATGGCAGGATAAAAAAGCCCGCAGTTACGCGGGCTTTGAGGCTTCAGGTGCTGGCGGTTGCCAGTGCGGGCGTTACTCCCACTCAATCGTCGCAGGCGGTTTACCTGAAATATCATAAACCACGCGTGAGATGCCGTTCACTTCGTTGATGATGCGGTTGGAGACGCGGCCGAGGAAGTCGTACGGCAGGTGCGCCCAGTGGGCCGTCATGAAGTCGATGGTTTCGACAGCACGCAGGGAAACCACCCAGTCGTATTTACGGCCATCGCCCATCACGCCGACGGAGCGCACCGGCAGGAACACGGTAAAGGCCTGGCTGACTTTGTTGTACAGATCCGCTTTACGCAGCTCTTCGATAAAGATGGCATCGGCACGGCGCAGCAGGTCGCAGTACTCTTTCTTCACTTCACCCAGTACGCGCACGCCCAGACCCGGGCCCGGGAAGGGATGGCGGTACAGCATGTCGTAAGGCAGGCCGAGTTCCAGACCGATTTTACGCACTTCATCTTTGAACAGCTCTTTCAGCGGCTCAACCAGGCCCATCTTCATCTCTTTCGGCAAACCGCCCACGTTGTGGTGAGATTTGATCACGTGCGCTTTACCGGTAGCTGAAGCCGCCGACTCAATCACGTCCGGATAGATGGTGCCCTGCGCCAGCCATTTCACGTCGGTCAGCTTCAGTGCTTCTTCGTCGAACACTTCCACGAACACGCGGCCGATGATCTTACGTTTGGCTTCCGGATCGTTCTCGCCCGCCAGCGCGTCGAGGAAGCGCCCTTCTGCCGCAACGTGCACGATGTTCAGACCAAAGTGGTCGCCGAACATGTCCATCACCTGCTCAGCTTCATTCAGACGCAGCAGTCCGTTATCGACGAACACACAGGTCAGGCGCTCGCCAATCGCGCGGTGCAGCAGCATCGCGGTCACGGATGAGTCCACGCCGCCGGACAGGCCGAGAATCACACGGTCTTCACCCACCTGCTCACGGATGCGCTCTACCGCATCTTCGATGATTTTGGCTGGCGTCCACAGCGCTTCACAGCCGCAGATGTCGCGCACAAAACGCTCCAGCATGCGCAGGCCCTGACGGGTGTGCGTCACTTCCGGGTGGAACTGCACGCCGTAGAAACGCTTCTCTTCGTTGGCCATGATGGCAAACGGGCAGCTTTCGGTGCTGGCAACCGTCACGAAGTCTGCCGGGATCGCCGTGACTTTGTCACCGTGGCTCATCCACACGTCGAGCAGCGGTTTGCCCGCCGCGCTGATGGCATCTTCGATATCACGCACCAGCGCGCTCGGGGTTGTCACTTCAACCTGCGCATAACCAAATTCACGCTCGTTCGAGCCTTCAACCTTACCGCCCAGCTGCATCGCCATGGTCTGCATGCCATAGCACACGCCCAGCACCGGCACACCGGCGTTGAACACATATTCCGGCGCGCGCGGGCTGTTGTGCTCGGTGGTGCTTTCCGGGCCACCGGACAGGATGATGCCGTTCGGGTTGAACTGGCGGATTTGCTCTTCGGTGACATCCCACGCCCAGAGTTCGCAGTAGACGCCCAGCTCACGCACGCGGCGCGCGACCAGCTGCGTATACTGAGAACCAAAATCGAGGATCAAAATACGATGTTTATGAATATTTTCAGTCGTCATTGAGGCGTTTCCATTGGGATGGACTTAACAATAAAAGCGCCCGGCTGGAGCCGGGCGGGAAATCTTACGGGATTATGAACCCATGCGGTAGTTCGGTGACTCTTTGGTAATGGTCACATCGTGCACGTGGCTTTCGTTGATGCCGGCGCCGCTGATGCGCACGAACTCGGCTTTGGTGCGCAGATCGTCGATGGTCGGGCAACCGGTCAGGCCCATGCAGGAGCGCAGGCCGCCCATCTGCTGGTGCACGATCTCTTTCAGGCGGCCTTTATAGGCAACGCGCCCTTCGATACCTTCCGGCACCAGTTTGTCGGCGGCGTTATCGCTCTGGAAGTAACGGTCAGACGAGCCTTTGGACATCGCGCCCAGTGAACCCATACCGCGGTAGGATTTGAACGCACGGCCCTGGTAGAGCTCGATTTCGCCCGGCGATTCTTCGGTACCGGCCAGCATGGAGCCAACCATTACCGCCGACGCACCCGCAGCGATGGCTTTGGCGATGTCGCCAGAGAAACGGATACCACCGTCAGCGATGACCGGAATACCGGTACCTTCCAGCGCTTCAACCGCGTCGGATACCGCCGTGATCTGCGGTACGCCAACGCCGGTAACGATACGGGTAGTACAGATGGAGCCCGGGCCGATGCCCACTTTCACCGCGCTCACGCCCGCGTTAGCCAGCGCCAGTGCGCCTGCACCGGTCGCCACGTTGCCGCCGATGATTTCGAGGTCCGGATATTTTGCGCGGGTTTCACGGATACGCTGCAGCACGCCTTCGGAGTGGCCGTGCGAGGAGTCGATCAGCAGTACGTCAACGCCCGCAGCGACCAGCGCATCAACGCGCTCTTCGTTGCCGGCACCGGCACCCACTGCGGCACCGACGCGCAGACGACCCTGCGCATCTTTACAGGCGTTAGGTTTACGCTCGGCTTTCTGGAAATCTTTAACGGTAATCATGCCCAGCAGGTGGAAGCTGTCGTCAACAACCAGCGCTTTCTCGACGCGTTTTTCGTGCATTTTCTGCAGCACGACTTCACGCGCTTCACCCTCTTTCACCGTCACCAGGCGCTCTTTCGGCGTCATGACCGCGGTCACCGGCAGCGTCATATCGGTCACGAAGCGCACGTCACGACCGGTAATGATGCCCACCAGCTCGTTGTCAGCGTTAACCACCGGGTAACCGGCGAAGCCGTTACGTTCGGTCAGCTCTTTCACCTCGGCCAGCGTGGTGGTTGGCAGCACGGTCTGTGGCTCCGTTACGACGCCGCTTTCGTGTTTTTTCACCTTGCGAACTTCATCCGCCTGGCGCTCAATCGACATGTTTTTGTGGATAAAGCCCAGACCGCCTTCCTGCGCCAGCGCAATCGCCAGACCGGCTTCGGTCACGGTGTCCATCGCTGCAGACAGCATAGGAATGTTGAGACGGATGTTTTTGGTCAGCTGGGTGCTGAGATCGGCCGTGTTGGGTAAAACAGTGGAGTGAGCGGGAACGAGCAGGACGTCGTCAAATGTGAGGGCTTCTTTCGCGATTCTTAACATTGCAATATCTCCACCTGGGGCGTTTAAAACAGATAAAATATTGCCGCGGCATTATACAGGCCGAAATCGGTTGCCTCCAGTGTTTTTTCGGAAAAAGTCTTGATCCTCCGGGGCAGGCATGTAGTATCGGTTAATTAACCCTCTGATTTGAAATTTGATCCTCATCACATGTCGCTACCGCCAACCGCCAATATTTTTACTGTCAGCCGCCTGAACACCACGGTGCGCCAACTGCTGGAAAATGAGATGGGCCTGGTGTGGCTCAGCGCTGAAATTTCCAATTTCACTCAGCCCGCTTCCGGTCACTGGTACTTCACCCTGAAGGACGATGGCGCGCAGGTGCGCTGTGCCATGTTCCGCAACAGCAATCGACGCGTCAGCTTTCGCCCGCAGCACGGTCAGCAGGTGCTGGTGCGTGCCAGCATCACGCTGTATGAGCCGCGCGGCGACTATCAGTTGATTATCGAAAGCATGCATCCGGCCGGTGAAGGGCTGCTGCAGCAACAGTTTGAGCAGCTGAAAGCCCGGCTGGCGGCGGAGGGGCTGTTCGACCAGCAGTTTAAACAGCCGCTGCCGGAGCCGGCGCGCCAGGTGGGTGTGATCACCTCCGCCACCGGCGCGGCATTGCACGATGTGCTGCGCGTGCTGCATCGCCGCGATCCCTCGCTGCCGGTGGTGATCTATCCGACGGCAGTGCAAGGCGTTGATGCGCCCGCCGCCATCGTGCGCGCCATCGAGCTGGCCAACCAGCGTGACGAGTGCGACGTGCTGATTGTCGGGCGCGGCGGCGGTTCACTGGAAGATCTGTGGAGCTTCAACGACGAGCGCGTGGCGCGGGCCATCTTTGCCAGCCGCCTGCCGATCGTCAGCGCCGTTGGGCATGAAACCGATGTCACCATCGCCGACTTTGTTGCCGATCTGCGCGCGCCGACGCCTTCTGCCGCTGCCGAGCTGGTGAGCCGCAACCAGATCGAGCTGCTGCGCCGTTTGCAGTCTCAGCAGCAGCGCATGGAGATGGCGATGGACTATTACGTGGCGCAGCAGCAGCGCCGCTTCACCCGGCTGCAGCATCGTCTGCAACAGCAGCATCCGCAGCTGCGCCTGGCACGCCAGCAAACCACGCTGATTCAGCTGCAGCGACGTCTGCAGGAAGCGGCCGACCAGCGGCTGCGCCTGGCGCATCGCCAGCAGGATCGCCTGCTGCAGCGCCTGCAATCCCAGCAGCCGCAGGGACGTATTCTGCGCGCTCAGCAGCAGTTACAGCAGTGGCACTACCGGCTGCAGCAGGGCATGGAAAAACAGCTCAATCACAGCCGGCAGCGTTTTGGTACGCTGGCAGCACAGCTGGAAGGCGTAAGTCCGCTGGCGACGCTGGCGCGCGGCTTTAGCGTCACCACCGATGCTCAGGGCCAGGTGGTGAAAAAGACCCGTCAGCTGCATGCCGGCGATCTGCTGCGTACCCGGCTGGATGATGGCTGGGTGGAGAGTCAGGTGACGGCGTTACAACCGCAGAAGACGCGCAGCCGTAAGGCGTGATAATATTTTCAGCCGCATAAATGGTTGATAACCCCCCGTAAATCGCGCGGGCTGCAGACGCAGCGGCGCGCGATTGATAAGCGGGTCTATACTTTCTGACATACCCATCCGTCAGGGAGTCCGACATGCCTTACAGCGTTATTCCTCCGTATATTCTGCGAAACATCATCGATAACTGTTCCGGCGCACAGCAGGATTACGCGCGGCGCACCCTCACTCACGTGCAACAGCTGATGGCGGAACATCCTCATACCGCCAGCGCAGCCAGCACCGCGCAGCCCGGCAGTGTTTTGCGTGCTATCTACGATGCGGGTAATACGCAAAATCTGCCCGGCACCCTGATCCGTGAGGAAGGCCAGCCCGGTAACGGTGACGTCGCCGCCGACGAAGCGTGGAACTATCTCGGCATCACCTATGATTTCTACTGGCAGATCTATCAGCGCAACTCGCTGGACAACAAAGGCCTGAAACTGGATGGCACCGTGCATTACGGCAGGGAATACCAGAACGCCTTCTGGAATGGCCAGCAGATGGTATTTGGCGACGGCGACGGTGAGATCTTCAATCGCTTTACCATTGCCATCGATGTGGTCGCGCACGAGCTGACGCACGGCGTGACCGAAACCGAAGCCGGGCTGATTTACTTCCAGCAGGCAGGTGCGCTCAACGAATCGATGTCCGATGTGTTCGGCTCGCTGGTGAAGCAGTATCACCTTAAGCAAAGCGCCGACCAGGCCGACTGGATCATCGGCGAAGGGCTGCTGGCGGCGGGTATTAAGGGCAGTGGCCTGCGCTCGATGTCTGCGCCCGGTACCGCCTATGACGATCCGCTGCTTGGCAAAGATCCGCAGCCTGCCGATATGGATCACTATATCGACACGCGCGAAGACAACGGCGGCGTACATCTTAACTCCGGCATTCCCAATCGCGCCTTCTATCTGGCAGCGACCGCGCTGGGCGGCTTTGCCTGGGAACGGGCCGGTCAGGCATGGTACGACACGCTATGCGATAAGGAATTGCCGCAGGATGCCGACTTCAGCACCTTTGCGCGCTTTACCGTACAGCATGCCGCAAAACGTTTTGATAATACGGTGGCACAGGCGATCCAGTCCGCGTGGCACGAGGTAGGTGTAAGGTGAATATTCAGCTGACCGATGACGCCATCATTGAGCTGGCGCGTGAAGGCGGCATTGCATTTATCCCCGGCCTGCGCAGCGAGCGGCGATTTGCGCTGGCGCAGCTGCCGGAACCGCAGAAGCAGCGCGTGTGCAACGTGCTGGAGCAGGCGCTGCCGCTCGGCGAACCGGAGGAACAGGCCGCCAGCATCGGGCGCGGCGACCAGCGCTATTTCCGCATCCAGATAAGCTATGCGACCCACCGCGAAGCCGGAACGATTGTGATCCTGATTCCGGAAAACGTTGCGCCTCCTGAACTGCAGGCGCTGTGGCGCGATGGCGAAGAATAACTTAGACAGTTCCCACAGCATCGCCGTAACTAACTGACTATACTGGATAACGTGGCTAGCTAGTCCACATCAAAGAAAATACCCTTAGATGAGGTCTCTGCTATGACACAAACCAAGCAACGAGGCGGTGCCGGGAACTTTGCAGAGGACCCGGAGCGCGCCAGGGAAGCCGGTAGCGCGGGCGGCAAAGTCAGTGGGGGCAATTTCAGGAACGATCCTGAGAGAGCCAGGGAAGCTGGAAGAAAAGGAGGTCAAAAAAGCCGTCGCCCCTCTAAGCAGAAGTAAGTAAGGATCCTTACAGGAAGGAGTACGCCACGGACGGTTAATAAAAAAGGCCGACATCATGATGTCGGCCTTTCTTTTACTGCGGCTTACTTGCTGGCGGGCAGCGCGTAAGCAATCACGTAATCACCGCGATCCGGCGACTGACGCGCACCGCCTGCGGAGATCAGGATGTACTGTTTGCCGGTTTTCGGCGAAACATAGCTGATCGGTCCGCCCTGGCTGCCCACCGGCAGACGTGCTTTCCACACTTCTTTACCGGTTGAGCTGTCGAAGGCGCGCAGGTAGTAATCCTGGGTGCCGGCAATAAATACCAGACCGCCCTGCGTTGCCAGCGTACCGCCCAGCGTCGGCATACCGACCGGCATCTGCGCATGCATTTTGATACCAAACGGACCAGTATCCTGCACCGTACCCACCGGCACCTGCCACACAATCTGACGGGTCTTCATGTCGATGGCCGACAGCGTACCGAACGGCGGTGCCTGACACGGAATGCCCAGCGGCGACATGAAGCGGTTTTTGTTTACTGCGTACGGCGTGCCTTTCAGCGGTACCGCACCCATGCCGGTGTTGATGGCTTCACCGCCGTTGCTGGCAGCCGATTTGGTGGTGTCCTGCGGAATCATCTGCACCCACAGGCCAAGGCGCATATCGTTGACGAACATGTACTGGTTGTTCGGATCGAACGAGATGCTGCCCCAGTTCATGCCACCGAGCGAGCCCGGGAAGCTGAGCGAAACATCGGTGTCCGGCACGGTGAACAGGCCGTCATAACGCATGCCTTTAAAAGCAATACGGCAAGCCAGCTGGTCAAACGGCGTAGCACCCCACATGTCTGACTCGGTCAGTTTCTGATTGCCAATGTTTGGCATTTCTACCGAGTGCGGCTGAGTTTTGGTGTACTGCTCGTTCGGGATATGGCCCTGCGGCATCGGCAGCTCTTCAACTTTGGTTAAAGGCTTGCCGGTCAGGCGATCCAGCACCCAGATCATGCCGGTTTTCCCGCCGATCACCACCGCAGGTTTGGTGGTGCCGTCCTTCATCGGGAAGTCCACCAGGCTCGGCTGCATTGGCAGGTCGAAGTCCCACAGGTCATTGTGGACCGTCTGATACACCCACTTCTCTTTACCGGTGGTGGCATCCAGCGCCAGCACCGACGCGCCATATTTGTGATCCAGCGCGGTACGGTTGGCACCCCACAGGTCCACCGACGAGCTGCCCATCGGCAGGAACACGGTGTTCATCGCCGGGTCGTAAGAGATTGGCGCCCATGAGTTTGGCGTGCTGCGGGTGTAATCTTTACCCGGCATCAGCACGGCATTCGGATCTTCATTGCCCGGGTCAAACGCCCAGCGCATCTGGCCGGTGATGACGTCGAAGCCACGCAGAACGCCGCCAGGCATGTCTGTCTGTACGTTATCCGCAACGCGACCGCCTACCACGACCGTGGTGCCCGCCACCTGTGGCGGCGAGGTCAGCTGATACTGCGGGTCCGGCGCGCTGCCGAGACCTTGCTTCAGATCGACCACACCGTGGTTACCGAAGTTTTCACACAGTTCACCGTTATCGGCGTTGATGGCAATCAGACGCGCATCGATGGTGTTCATCAGGATGCGACGCTGGCAGCTATCGCCCGTCGCCAGCGTTACCGCTGGCACCGGCGTGGAGCCCGGCTGCGTTGGCTGCTGTACCGGTTTGGTGGCATCAAAGTACGCCAGACCACGGCAGCGGTTCCACACCTGCGCCTGCGCATTGATTTCGCGCTTCCAGATCTGCTTACCGCTGTCGGCTTCCACCGCAATCACGTTGTTGTGCGGCGTACACAGATACAGGGTATTACCCACCTGCAGTGGCGTTTCCTGATCTTCTGCACCGTTACCGGTCGGGCTGATCGGCGTGTCGCCGGTATGGAACGTCCAGGCAACCTGCAAGTCTTTCACGTTGTCGCGGGTAATCTGGTCGATAGCAGCAAAACGGTCACCCTGCGGCGTACGGCCGTAGCTGCTCCAGTCCTGCTGCGGTTTGCTTTTATCTACCGGGATCAGCGGCAGTTGCTTGCCGGTGAAGGCCACGGTCGGATGCGGCTGGAACATCTGGACAAAGGTGACCACCATACCAACGGCAATCACCGCTGACAGCGCATATGAAAGCTTCGCCAGCGAGGCCTTGCCTTCACGCTTACGCAGCGCCGGCCAGGTAATAAATGCCAGCACCATCAGGCCGGCCGGCACCATCAGGCGCGACACCAGCGGCCAGAACTGCCAGCCAGCATCGTACAGCGCCCAAATCAGCGTGCCGGCGAAGACCAGAATGAACAGCGTAACCGCCGAGGATTTACGGCGAAAGAACTGAATCGCCGACAGTAACATGACGATACCGGCAATGAGGAAGTACCAGCTGCCGCCCAGGGCCACCAGTTTACCGCCACCGATCGCGAAGAACAGGCCGATCGCCAGCAGGACCAGCCCGAATAACACGGACCAGAGACTCAACCCTTTACCGGGACGAGCGGAATTTTCTGCCATAACACAAACTCTCCTGAAAAAATAACGCGTGGCGGCCGGAATGCGGGAGCAGCCGGTCAATGTCTTCCTGACTGAGCAGGGACAGGAAGTTATCCGTTACGCTTTATTTTATATCTGTTGGTACGGGAGCTACGCCCGTTATGCAGCGCTTGTGAGCGAGGCCGCAGGATCAACATCCGCTGGCATTCGCGACAAGGCGGGCATGATTGTACCATCCGGTACAATTAAAAGTGAACATCCATAACGCGGTAGTTACTGGGCAATAGCATTTTTGCTACAAACGCAGCGCGAAGCGAGCAGCCAGCGCCACTTCGCGCTATCGCAAACCCTCATTCGATGACGTCTTCCGGGCGATAATGCACGCGCCTGCTGGAGATCAGGCCGTGACCGTGGGTACAGAAATAATCTATGGCACCGCACGCCTTCAGCACCTGCAGCGGCTGCTGGCAGTCGGGACAGCAGGCCAGCGCGGGGAAATGACGCTGGCAGTGCGGGCAGTCGAAGCGTTGTTCGCTGTAAGTGAGCGGTTGCTGACAGTGAGGGCATGGGGTGAGCATGATGACTCCGGAATCGTGGCTGAGGATCGTGATAAAACCGGATGTTACGCCAAAAAAAGAGGGCCCATCCGGGCCCTCATCATGTTTAGCGTTTGTTTTTCTTCAGATGCGATATCAGACGCTTACGCTTACGCTGCTGGGTTGGCGTCAGCAGGTTACGTTTGCCCGCATACGGGTTATCGCCCTCTTTAAACTGGATGCGAATCGGCGTTCCCATCACGTTCAGCGAGCGGCGGAAGTAGTTCATCAGATAACGCTTGTAGGAATCCGGCAGATCCTTCACCTGATTACCGTGAATCACCACAATCGGCGGGTTATAACCACCGGCATGCGCGTATTTGAGTTTCACGCGGCGGCCACGCACCAGAGGCGGCTGATGGTCGTCAGCAGCCATGTTCATGATACGCGTCAGCATGGAGGTATTTACGCGCTTGGTCGAGCAGTCGTACGCTTCGGTCACGGATTCAAACAGGTTGCCCACGCCGCTGCCGTGCAGTGCCGAGATAAAGTGCACGCGCGCGAAGTCGATAAAGCCGAGACGGAAGTCCAGCGTCTCTTTCACTTCATCTTTAATCTCCTGCGACAGGCCATCCCACTTGTTGACCACAATCACCAGTGAGCGCCCACTATTCAGGATAAAGCCGAGCAGCGACAGGTCCTGATCGGAAATGCCCGCACGCGCGTCAATCACCAGCATCACCACGTTGGCATCTTCAATCGCCTGCAGCGTTTTGATGACGGAGAATTTTTCCACCGTATCAGTGATTTTGCCGCGCTTACGCACGCCCGCGGTATCAATCAGAATGTACTCGCGGTCATCACGCTCCATCGGAATGTAGATGCTGTCGCGCGTGGTGCCCGGCATGTCGTACACCACCACACGGTCTTCACCGAGGATACGGTTGGTGAGCGTTGACTTACCTACGTTCGGACGCCCGACAATCGCCAGTTTGATCGGCAGACCGGTCGGATCGAAGGCTTCTTCCTCTTCTTCCTCCAGCGCTTCACCGTTCTCTTCGGCGGCTAACGCGGCCCAGTAGGCTTCGTTTTCGTCCTCTTCGCTGACTTCCCGCGGCGCGATGTCATCCATCCACGGCAGCAGCGCGGTTTCCAGCAGGCTGGTGACGCCACGACCGTGCGACGCGGCAATCGGGTGAATCTCACCCAGGCCGAGCGCGTAGAAGTCCAGCACCGCAGCATCCGGATCGAGACCATCAGTTTTGTTGGCAACGAGGAACGTCGCTTTATCGCGCGAACGCAGATGATTGGCGATCTGCTGATCCGCCGGCATGACGCCAGCACGCGCATCAACTAAAAACAGCACCACATCGGCCTCTTCAATCGCCAGCAGCGACTGTTCCGCCATGCGGTTTTCCACGCCTTCCTCGGTGCCATCAATACCGCCGGTATCGATAACAATAAATTCGCGCCCTTCCACTTCGGCGCGACCATATTTGCGATCGCGAGTCAGTCCAGGGAAATCGGCCACTAACGCATCACGTGTGCGCGTTAAGCGGTTAAATAGCGTGGATTTCCCCACATTGGGACGCCCAACCAGCGCGACCACAGGTACCATAACACTTGCCTCAGTTTTAAAAATAAATCGCCCGAATGGCGTGATTATAACGGCATTTGCCGTCAGGTTCAGGCCGCAGGCGCCAAGAATATCATGCCTGACTAAAAACAGAACGGCCCCTGACGAATCAGGAGCCGTATCAATGCGTGCGAAACGCTGCCCGTCGGGCCATCGCCTTAACGGGTGATGGCGTAGACCTCACCGCCTTTCGCCTGGATCAGCAGCTTGTCACCGGCCACGACTGGCTCGGTCTGGAAGCCGTCGCTGTCCAGTTTCTGCTGCGCCACAAAGCGGCCGTCCAGGGTGTTGATCCAGTGCACATAGCCTTCGCTATCGGCGACCACCAGGTAACCGTTGAACAGCACCGGAGACGTCAGGTTACGGTGCAGCAGATCGCTCTGACGCCAGATCGCCACGCCGCCATCGGCGTTGAGCGCAATCACGCGGTCATCCTGATCCACCAGATAGATGCGACCGGCATCGACGATCAAATCTTTGACGCCGCCGATTTCACGCTTCCACAGAATCTGACCGGAACGCAGATCCAGCGCCGTCAGGTTACCGTTGTAGGCCAGCGCATAGACCACGCCATTGACGATCACCGGCGTGGTGTCGACATCGTTAAGACGATCGATCTCGGTCGCGCCGCTTGGCTGGGAGATACGCTGCTGCCAGATCAGCTGACCCTGGTTCATGATCACCGCGCTAACGCGGCCGTTATCACCGCCAACAATCGCGCCGCCGAACGCTACTGCCGGCGCCGATTCACCGCGCAGCGACAGCGCTGGCATATCCAGATTCACGCTCCATTTCACCGCGCCGCTGCTCTGATCGAGCCCCTGCAGCATACCGTTGCTGGTGTGAATCAGCACCAGACCATCGCTGACCACCGGACGCGACAGCGCTTCACCGGCCACTTTGGTCTGCCAGGCAATGCTGCCGTCGCTGCTGTTCAGGGCAAATACCTGCCCCCGCTCGCTACCGATGTAGAGGCGATCGCCATTGGCCGTAATACCGCCAGACAGCAGTGCTGAAATGTTTTTCGAGAAGAAGCCGGTCTTCTCAGAGAGGTTCACTTTCCACTTCTCTTTGCCGTTGCTGGCGTCGAGCGCTTTCACGATACCGAAGCGGTCGGCGGCATACACGGTGCCGTCCTGCCAGGCGGGATGCAGATTGGAGTAGAAATCACCCACGCCGTCACCGACCGAGGTGCTCCACGCGGTTTCCGGCGTGAACTGGTTTTCAACCTTCGGCAGCGGGGCCATTTTCACTACATCTTCTTCGCCGCTGAACAGCGAGCAACCGCTGAGCAGAGTGACTGACATCAGCCCTGGCAGCAGGTATTTACGTAATTCCATGTGCGCTCTCTTGACTGGCTTAACTTAAGTTATTCATCTTCATCTGCAGCATCTGCTTCAGCGCAGGAGAAGCCTGCGATTCCGCACCTTTGCTCCAGGCATCACGGGCGCCCTGCTTATCGCCTTTGCTCAGCAGTGCTTCGCCACGAATGTCCGCCACAATGGCTGTCCAGCCATCACCCTTCACATTGTTCAGGGTAGTAAGGGCGGCATCGGCCTGATTTTGCTGCAGTTGAATGCGTGCCAGACGCAGGTTGATCACCGCCTGCAGATTGGCATCTTTGGTGTCTTTCAGCCCGCTCTGTAACAGCGTGATGGCTTTGTCTAACTGATTGGCGGCAACGTACTGTTTAGCCAGATCCAGCGCGGCCAGCGCACCGTAGGTGTTGTTGTTCTCGCTGGCGAAGCTGGCGACCGCTTCCAGCGTCTGCGGCTTGTCTGCCTGCATGGCGCTGGTCAGCTGCTGATACTGCGCCGACGCGGCTTTGTCCGCTCCTTCCTGATGGCTGCTCCAGAAACGCCAGCCACCCAGTGCAGCAATACCGACGATAACCCCGACCGCCAGCGCTTTGCCATTATTGGCAAAGAAGCGACGCAGCGCATCAACCTGTTCGTTTTCGTTGCTGTAAACTTCCACGCAATCCCTCTCCTTAAAATGCCTGTTGCAGTGCTGCGCTTACTGCAGCAGCGTGTGCAGCGTCGCGGCGGCGTCGCTCTGCGCCAGCGTCTGCTGATCGCCGGTGCGCAGGTCTTTAATCACCACCTGGCCCGCTTTCACTTCGTCTTCGCCCAGCACCAGCGCAATGCGTGCGCCCCACTTGTCTGCACGGGCAAACTGCTTTTTGAAGTTACCGCCGCCGAAGTTGGTCATCAGCTTCAGCGCCGGGTCGGCATCACGCAGTTTTTCCGCCAGTTGCATCGCGGCGGACTGCACGCCCTGCCCCGAAGCGATAACATAGACATCAACAATGCGCGTCGGTTCAAATTCCGGATTCACCGCCTGCACCAGCAGCACCAGACGCTCGAGCCCCATGGCAAAACCGACCGCCGGCGTCGCGCGGCCGCCCAGTTGCTCCACCAGACCATCATAGCGACCGCCGCCGCACACGGTGCCCTGCGAGCCGAGGCTGCTGGTCACCCATTCGAACACGGTGCGGTTGTAGTAATCGAGGCCGCGCACCAGGCGCTGATTGATGCGGTATTTGATGCCGGCATCGTCGAGAAGCGCGCACAGGCCGCTGAAGTGTTCACGTGACTCCTCGTCGAGGAATTCACCCAGCGTCGGCGCGTCGTTAAGCAGCGTCTGAATATCCGGATTTTTGCTGTCCAGCACGCGCAGCGGATTGGTATACATGCGGCGTTTGCAATCTTCGTCCAGCACCTCTTTATGCTGTTCGAGGAAGGCCACCAGCGCGCTGCGGTAGTTGGCGCGCGCGTCCAGTGAACCGATGGAGTTCAGCTCCAGCTCAACGTGGTCAGCAATACCCAGCGCTTTCCACCAGCGATGGGTCAGCATGATCAGCTCGGCGTCCACGTCCGGCCCCTGCAGGCCAAACACTTCCACACCCATCTGGTGAAACTGGCGATAGCGCCCCTTCTGCGGACGCTCGTAGCGGAACATCGGACCGATGTACCACAGGCGCTGCTCCTGATTGTACAGCAGACCATGTTCGATACCGGCGCGCACGCAGCCTGCGGTGCCTTCCGGACGCAGCGTCAGGCTTTCGCCGTTGCGGTCTTCAAAGGTGTACATTTCTTTTTCAACCACGTCGGTGACTTCACCGATCGCGCGGCTGAACAGGGGGGTTTGCTCGACGATTGGCAGACGGATTTCACTGTAGCCGTAGCTGGCCAGCACCTGCTTCAGGGTGCCCTCAATACGCTGCCAGATGGCGGTATCTGCCGGCAGGTAATCGTTCATCCCGCGAATCGCTTGAATATTCTTCGCCACGTTAGAATCTCTTAATACAAAAAAACCTGTCCGGCATCATACCTTATGAGGATGAAACCGCACAGGTTCAATCACAACTGGCGTGCGCCGGGCGCACACCGTCCTTTATTTTTCCAGCTGCTGCACGTTGATGCGGCGGCTCTCGTCCAGCATGGTGGCTTTTGCACGGATGCGCGCTTCCAGCTGATCGATCATGTCATTGTTGTCGAGGCGATCGCGCTGACGCACGCCATCTTCGTAGAAACCGCTCTTCTTGTTGCCGCCGGTGACGCCGAGCGTCGAGACCGTGGCTTCGCCGGGACCGTTCACCACGCAGCCAATGATCGAGACGTCCATCGGCGTGATGATGTCTTCCAGCCGCTCTTCCAGCGCGTTCACCGTGCCAATGACGTCAAACTCCTGGCGCGAACAGGTCGGGCAGGCGATGAAGTTGATGCCGCGTGAGCGGATGCGCAGTGATTTCAGGATGTCGTAGCCGACTTTAACCTCTTCAACCGGGTCAGCGGCCAGCGAAATGCGCAGCGTATCGCCAATCCCTTCCGCCAGCAGCAGACCAAGGCCGATCGCTGATTTCACCGCTCCCGCACGCGCGCCACCGGCTTCTGTGATGCCAAGGTGCAACGGCTGATCGATGGCTTTTGCCAGCAGACGGTAAGATTCCACCGCCAGGAACACATCGGAGGCTTTGACGCTCACTTTGAATTGGTCAAAGTTGAGGCGATCGAGGTGATCAACATGACGCATCGCGGATTCGAGCAGCGCCTGCGGCGTTGGCTCACCGTATTTTTCCTGCAGATCTTTTTCCAGCGAACCGGCGTTAACGCCGATACGAATCGGAATATTGTGGTCACGGGCGCAATCCACTACCTGGCGAATACGCTCGTTGTTACCGATGTTGCCCGGGTTAATGCGCAGGCAATCGACGCCGTACTCGGCCACTTTCAGGGCGATGCGGTAGTCAAAGTGAATGTCCGCTACCAGCGGCACGTTGACCTGTTGCTTAATCAGTTTGAAGGCTTCCGCCGCATCCATGGTGGGTACGGACACACGCACGATATCCACGCCGACGCGCTCCAGCTGACGGATCTGATTCACCGTGGCTTCGACGTCCGTGGTACGGGTGTTGGTCATTGACTGAACGGCGATAGGCGCGCCATCGCCAACCGGCACCTTGCCGACGTAAATACGTGTAGATTTGCGACGGATAATGGGTGCTTCGTTATGCATATTCTCTCTCCACAATTACCCGGAAAGCGCGCTGCGCGTTATTGCGCACCCAGCGTCAGACGGGCAACCTGGTTATTACGGATAAAACGACTTAAATCAACGGGCTGATTCTGATATTGCACGTCAACCGCACCCGGAGCGCCAATTTTCAGACGATACGGAGCGGTGCCGGACAGGCTGAGTTTACCGCCGCTACGTTGCAATCCGCTGAACAGCTTCTTACCGGTCGCATCGGTGACTTCCAGCCAGCAGTCAGCTTTGAAGTTCATCACCACGGCGTTAGGGTCGCCCGCAGGCTGGCTGACGGCAGCGGTACCGGTTGGCATTGAGCCTGCCGGCACGCTGTTGGCCGGCGCCGGTGAGGTGGCCGCTGGCGGTGCGTTATCAATCGGCGCCTGGCTCGGCGACACCACCGCGTTGTCGCTGCTGGTTGCCATGTTGCTGCTGGTCGCTGCTGGCGCACTGCTGGTACTGCCAGCGTTGTCTGGCGTGCTGACCGCACCGGCACCGGTGTCGATCGGCGTACCGGCCGCGTTAGTGTCGCTGTCGGTAGTGCTGTCCGTGCTGTTGTCACCCAGCGGAATCGACTGGCTGTTGTCGCTGCTGCTGCCGTTCTGGTCAGCCATCGACACCAGATCCGCCTGTGAGGCTTTATGGTTCTGCCACCACCAGGCGCCGGTCAGGCCGACCACCACAAAAATCACCAGCCAGGTGAAGATCATCAACCAGCCGTCACGCTTTTTACGACGCTTACCCAGTGAGAAGCTCTGCATCGGCTCAATTTTCGCCGCACGCACCGGAGCCTGCTTTGCCATCATCGGCAGCAGATCATTTTCAGGTACATGCACCAGACGCGCATAAGAGCGAATGTAGCCGCGCAGGAAGGTCGAGGCCAAATCCGCCGGGGATTTATCCTCTTCAATATCACGCACGGTAGAAAGTTTCAGGCACAGGCGCTCAGCGACGTTTTGCTGGGTCAGCCCCATCTGCTCACGGGCCAGACGCAGGCGTTCACCTGTGGAATGTACTGCAGAATTCTCTTGAGTGGCTTCAGTATTCATTAGCTAAATAACGCTGGTACTGTATCGATTGTGGAAAACTTCGCGCCAACTGGTCGCCATAACGTGTAACGTCAGCAGCGTTTCCCTGTTGCGCGGCGAAACGTATCTGTAACCCCAGACTCTCTGCCGTTGCCGGCAAATGCTGATGGTAAACTTCTAAAAGCAGCGGCACTGAAGCCCACTGCTGCTGTTCAAGCCGTCGTTCCACTTCCGTCAGCAGCATACTGCCCTGCTCCGGTGCGGCATCCAGCGCGAGATCGAACTGCTGGCGCGCGGCGCGATCCTCTCCCGCCTGCAGGTAACAATAGCCCGAAAACAGCAGGGCATCCTGAGCGGCGTCGCTGTGCTGCGCTTCAGTTGCCAGCTTAAACTGTTGATGCGCTTCGTCATACTGCCTCAAACCGCAGAGAAACGCACCGTAATTGTTAGCCACATAACCATTCAGCGGCGCTAACTGCTGCGCGCGCTGGTAGTAATGGCGCGTCCGGGCATTATTCTGCTGTGCCTGCGCGACGCGCGCAAGCGCCAGCGGCACCCGGTAATCGCGCGGCGCGGCCTGCTGCGCGCGCAGCAAATTGCGCTGCGCCGCGGCATAATCCTTCACCGCCAGATAGTGCAATCCCAGCTGCAGCCGGATATCAGCCGCGCCGTGCCGCGCCGGTGCTTCGACACACCCGGTTACAACAAAGCCGGCCAGCAGCGCGGCGGGTAATCCTTTACGCATCTCAGTCTCTCCCTGTCAGTTCAGCGCAGAGACTGCCATGCCTGACGCCCGATGCGTAGCAGCGGGCGCGATCTTTCAGAGCGCCTTCACAGAGATGGCTTCACCGGCCATTTTTTTACGCAGCGTACGCTTGGTGCGGTCGATAACATCGCCGGCCAGCTGACCACAGGCGGCATCAATGTCGTCGCCGCGCGTTTTACGCACGATGGTGGTGAAACCGTACTCCATCAGCACTTTGGAGAAGCGGTCAATACGGCTGTTCGAGCTGCGGCCATACGGCGCGCCCGGGAAGGGGTTCCACGGAATCAGGTTGATCTTGCACGGCGTCTCTTTCAGCAGCGCCGCCAGCTCATGCGCATGTTCGGTGCTGTCGTTGACGTGATCCAGCATCACGTACTCAATCGTCACGCGGCCCTGATTAGCGTTGGATTTGCCAATGTAGCGCTTCACCGCCGCCAGGAAAGCTTCGATGTTGTACTTTTTGTTGATTGGCACGATGTCATCGCGGATGGTGTCATTCGGTGCGTGCAGCGAAATCGCCAGCGCCACGTCGATCATATCGCCGAGCTTGTCCAGCGCCGGCACTACGCCCGAGGTCGACAGCGTCACGCGACGTTTGGAGAGGCCGAAACCGAAGTCATCCAGCATGATCTCCATCGCCGGCACCACGTTGGTGAGGTTAAGCAGCGGCTCGCCCATGCCCATCATGACCACGTTGGTGATCGGACGCTGGCCGGTCACTTTAGCGGCACCGATAATTTTTGCCGCGCGCCATACCTGACCGATGATTTCAGACACGCGCAGGTTACGGTTAAAGCCCTGCTGCGCGGTCGAACAGAATTTACACTCCAGCGCACAGCCTACCTGCGAGGAGACGCACAGCGTGGCGCGGTCGGCTTCCGGGATATACACGGTTTCCACCAGCTGATCGCCGACACGAATCGCCCACTTGATGGTGCCATCGCTGGAGCGCATCTCTTCCGCCACTTCCGGCGCACGAATTTCAGCGCGCTGCATCAGCTTGCCACGCAGCACTTTATTGATGTCTGTCATCTGCTCGAAATCATCGCAGCAGTAGTGGTACATCCACTTCATGACCTGATCGGCACGGAACGGTTTTTCGCCCATCTCAACAAAGAATTCGCGCATCTGCTGACGGTTAAGATCCAGCAGGTTAATTTTTTCGTTTTTCGGGGAAACAACCACGGGGGAAGCGGACGACGGCGTCACAATCTGTTCGGACATAATGTTCTCTGGCCTCGTTGTTACACGTTACGGCTCTGGTTAAGAATAGGAAAAAAACAGCGCCCTCGCTGAGCTAGGCTCAACAAGGGCGCATAATTGTACTACATCTGCTGCGTGATGCCAGGGGAACGTCTTAGCCACCGGTTACAAGGTGTAAAGACGCCTGTCCGCATCCGCTACCGCGCACTTAGCGGGTACGTGGGCAGACTTCGTCTTCTGCGAAGAAGTAAGCGATTTCGCGTGCCGCAGATTCTGCAGAGTCAGAACCGTGGGTGGCGTTTTCGGTGAAGCTGTCTGCGTAGTCAGCACGCAGCGTACCGGCCAGCGCGTTGTCCGGGTTAGTTGCACCCATCAGATCGCGGTGACGCTGGATAGCGTTTTCGCCTTCCAGAACAGATACCACAACCGGGCCAGAAGTCATGAACTCAACCAGACCATCAAAGAACGGACGGCCTTTGTGCTCCGCGTAGAAGCCTTCAGCCTGCTCTTTGGTCAGGTGCAGCATTTTCGCACCAACGATTTTGAAGCCAGCGCTTTCGAAACGGTTGTAGATAGCACCAATCACGTTCTTAGCGACGGCGTTTGGTTTGATGATGGAGAAAGTGCGTTCGATTGCCATGATTACCTCTGATTAGCATCCTGAAGAAACCGGGAACCCGCTCCCGGTAAGAAAACGCGCCGATTATAGGGAGATCGGCGCGCCTTGCCTATGAGTGAAGAGAGGAATTATTGAAAATAATTGATTTCTGTCGGGGCAAACACGCAAAAAATATGCCATAGCGCTGCGTTTAGCCGCGCGTGAAAGACACCGAAGCCAGCTGCCCGGCCTCATCCATCACCACCAGCTGATAACGACCGGGCTCGCGCAGCACCAGCGAGGCGCTGCTTTTTCCCGCCGCCAGCTCCACCGGCTGCCCGTTTAAAAACCACCAGCGCTGCGTACCCTGCCCGCCCTGCACCGCCACCGGCAGCAGCAAGACGGCCTTACCGGGCAGCGGCTGCACGCGCTGGTCATTGATCACGCCGGTCACCAGCAGCGGCGCGCTGTCCCCCTGATTCAGCGGCGGGCAGGTCGCATCCACTGGCGGCAGGCGCTGCGCCCGCCGTTCGCCCGGTGGCAGCCACGGCTCAAGCGGCAGCGGCCACATCACGCGTTCCCGGCTTTGCGCATCCGGACAATCCGCCGCCACGCGCAGCCCTTTGCTGTTTTGCCAGAAGCGCTGGCGTAAGCCATTGACGCCTTCCTGACCCGGCGCCAGCAGCGTTGGCGGCACGGTCTGATTCAGCACCCAGCTGTAACGCCGCTGCCGGCAGTTCTCGTCGCCGGCGGGCAACGGCTGGCCGCCGGGCCAGCAGATACTGACGGCGCTGACCGTCGCCGGGCGCGCATCGCCGGGTACGCCGCGCGCCGGCAGGTGTCCCGCCAGCAGGTGATTAACCTGCTGCATCACCGGCACCGCCGACGCGTAACCGAACTGGCCGGCAACCGGCGTGGCATCCGGCCTGCCCACCCAGACGCCAATCAGATAGCGCGGCGTGATACCGACGCTCCAGGCGTCGCGATAGCCGTAGCTGGTGCCGGTTTTCCACGCCAGCGGCACGATATCGGCGACCGCCCCGCTGGCGGCAGGCTGCGCCTCACCGGCGAGGATGCGGCGTACAATCCACGCCGCGCCGGGCGACAGTAACGGACGCTGCAGCAGCGGCTGCTGCGGCAGCCAGCGCAGCTGCGCAGCATTACCGTGGCGGGCAAAGGCGCTGTAGGCGGCGACAATGTCGTCCAGCCGCGCGCCGGTGCCGCCCAGCACCAGCGACAGATTCGGTTCACCGCCCGCCGGAAAGCGCAGATTCAGGCCGACGTTGCGCAGCCGCGCGGCGACGTTTTTCGGTCCAAGCGCCTCCAGCAGCTGCACCGCCGGCAGATTGAGCGAACGCTGCAGCGCTTCGCTGGCGCTGACCGGGCCGTGAAAGCCACTGTCGAAATTGCCGGGACGATAGTCGCCAAAGCGGCGTGGCACATCCTGCAGCAGCGATTCGCCATGAATCAGGCCATCATCCAGCGCCATGCCGTAGACAAACGGCTTGAGCAGCGACCCCGGCGAACGCACGCTGGCAATCATATCCACATGGCCAAAGCGGCTGTCGTCATTGAAAGACACCGAGCCGACGTAGCCGCGCACCTTCATGGTGCTGTGGTCGACAACCAGCAGTGCCAGCGAGGTGCGCGGCGGCAGCCGCGTTTGCAGCGACGCAGCGAGGTTCTCCAGTTCGCGCTGCAGCGACACATCCAGCGTGGAGGTAATTTTGCTGTCGGGTGACAGCGACAGCAGCCGGCGCGCCAGCAGCGGTGCCAGCTGCGGCAGCTGGCGCGGCGGCAGCCATACCGGCTCCTGTTTGATTTCGGCGACAGTCTGCGCCGGCCACACCTGATACTGCGCCAGGCGATCCAGCACTTTATTGCGGGCAGCCTCAGCACGCTGCGGCCAGCGGTCCGGGCGCAAACGGCTGGGTGCCTGCGGCAGCACCGCCAGCAGCGCCGCCTCGCCGCGGGTAAGCTGCGACGCCGGTTTGCCCAGCCACATCCAGCTGGCGGCGCCGACGCCCTCAACCGTGCCACCAAATGGCGCGCGGTTGAGATACAGCGTCAGGATCTCGCGCTTCGACAGATGCCACTCCAGCTGCAGCGCGCGCCACGCCTGCACCACTTTGCCACGCAGGGTACGCGGCTGCGGATCAATCAGCCGCGCCACCTGCATGGTCAGCGTGCTGCCGCCGGAGACAATGCCGTGCTGCAGCAGGTTTTGCCCGACGGCGCGCACTATCGCCAGCGGGTTAATGCCGGGATGGTGCCAGAACCAGCGGTCTTCGTAGGTCAGCAGCGCCTCGATATAGGCCGGTGACACCTCGTCCAGCGTCACCGGATAGCGCCACACGCCCTGTCGATCGGCAAAGCGCCACAGCGGCGTGCCATCTTCCGCTACCACCACCCGCGCCGGCTGTAACTGGCGCAGCGGCAGCGGATCGAGCCGGTCCAGCAGCCATACTGCGCCCACCAGCAGCAGTAACAGCAGCGCCAGCCCGCACAGGCGTGGGTGGCGCTGCGTCACGGGCGCTTAACGCACATGAAGTTTTTCCGGCGTGGTGCCGATGGCGCGCCACGCGGGCACATACATCGACTCCACCTGCGGTGGCGGCAGACGATAACTGCCCGGCGTCACCGCGCGCGCCAGATACAGCAGCGTGCCGGGCGTGTAGCCATCCAGCGCCAGCGCGGCGACAAAGCGGTCGTCGCGGAACTCAAGATGTTTGATGTTGGCCTGCTGCATGTCCATCATGCTCTCTTTCAGCGCATCGGCACTGTCGCCCAGGCTGGCGCTGCTGTCGCTCAGGTTTTGATTTTCCAGCTCCAGTCCGGCCGGCAGCAGATCCACCACCAGCGCATCGCTGACGCGCTGACTGGCACCCACCTTCAGCCGCACCACCAGCAGCTCACCGCTCTTAAGGTTATTGAGATCGGCCGGTTTGCCGTCCAGCGTGAAGTATTCGCGACTGATGCTGAGCACGTTGCTGACCGGTGACGGCGCGGTGCGCGGATAGCCGACCACATTGAGCGTGCCGTACAGCGGCGACGGCGTGTCGCTGGTCACCGTCAGGCCCTGCTGCAACTGCTGCGCGCTCAGCCCGAGACTCAGCGGCCGATCGCTGCGCAGCGGCTGGTCCTGCAGCGTGGCCTGCCAGGTCTCACCCGGATGCTGCTGCAGCGTCCGCGCGGCGAGGAACAGCGCATTGTTCTCCTGGGTGGAGAACCAGCGCTGCCCGTGCAGCGTTTGCGCCAGTTCAATCAGCAATGGCCCCTGCTGCGCCGGCAGCAGCTGATTTTCCGTCAGCAGCGTCAGGGTCAGCGCGCGGTCACGCAGCGGACTGCCGTAATCGCCCAGCCACATGTCAGGCTGGCGTTGCAGCGCGATGCCCTGCATCAGCGCCAGCTGCGCGCGCTGCGTATCGCCCATCTGCTGCAACGCCACGCCAAGCTGCACCAGCGCCAGTCCGGACTTCGCCTGGGCGCGTTGGTCATACAGCGCCCGCAGCGCGCCGAGCGGCGCCTGCTGCTGACGCGCCAGTACCAGCCCCGCATAGGCCTGCACGCTAAAACGCAGCGCATCGGCATCGCTGCTCCAGCTGGTTTCGATTTGCGCCGGATCCTGCAAATAACGCAGCAGGCGCTGGTCGGCGCGATTAATCACGCCCTCCGGCACGCTGTAGCCCGCTTCGCTGGCGCGCAGCAGGAAGTCAGTGACGTAAGCGGTGAGCCAGAACTCCTCGCTGCTCTCTTTGCTCCACAGGCCAAAGCTGCCGTTACCGCGCTGCATGCCGGCGAGGCGCGCAATGCCGGTGTCAATTGCCGCGCGGCGCGCCTCATCGCTGCTGGTTTTGATGCCCATCGCGCTGAGCTGGGCGTGATTAGTGAAGAGTGAAGGCCAGATACCGCTGGCGGTCTGCTCCAGACAGCCATAGGGATAAGCGTAAAGCTGGCTGATGTAGCTGGCGATATTCAGCGGCGGCTGAGAACTCAGCGACAGCTGGCCACTCAGCGTGCCAGCCTGCAGGCCGTTAAAAGCGCTTGCCATCACCTGCCAGCGCTGCCCGCTGTTCATTACGTTATCGAAACTCAGGGTTTGCGCCGGATAAGCCGGACGCACGCCAATCTTCCAGCGGCGCACGCTCGGTGCCAGCGTCTCGTTCGGCAGGCTCAGCCCCGAAACGGTCACCTGCACGTCGCCCTCACCAAAACCGTCCTGCGCTTTAACCGGAATCGCCAGCGTGGTTCGCGCCCCCTTCGCCAGCTGCACCCTGGCCGGGATTTGGCCGTTGAGTGCAATCAAGCCACTTGCGTTGACCGCGACGTTCAACGTTTGAGGTTGATCGGTGAGGTTGGTCAAATCCAGCGCCAGTGTTGATTGATCGCCGCTGGCAAGAAAGCGCGGCGTCGCCAGTTCGCTTACCAGCGGTGCGGCGACCACCATTTTACGATCCGCCGCGCCGAAACTGTCTTCGCTCCACACCTGCGCCATCAGCCGCAGCTCGCCGTTGAAGGCCGGTATCGGCAGTTCCAGCGTGCCCTCGCCGCTGGCATCCAGCGTCACCGGCTGCAGCTGCTGCGCCACAATCTGCGCCTCGGTGACCGGCTTTTTACCGCCGCGCGACAGTGCATCGGCATCATCCCCGTCACCGCCAAAACGCAGCGCCGCCAGTTTGCCGCCGCCCTCAATCAACTGCCCGAACACATCATACTGATCGGCGTTGTAGCGCTTGCGGCCAAAGAAGCCGTTCCACGGATCGGGGGTGGCATAGTCGGTAATGCTCAGCACGCCGCTGTCCACCGCCGACAACAATACCTGCACCTGCTGCGGCAGCACACCGCCCTCGCGGCGGGCTTTAACCTTGACTTGCACGGTTTGTTCCGGCCGAATCCTGTCCGGTGCCTCAAGCGCCAGCGTCAGGCGGCGCGCGGCGGTTGCCATCGGCAGATGCAACAAGCCGACCGCACGTTTTGGCGTGGTGCCGTTCGCTTTGTCGCCGTCGCGCACCACAATCGCGCTGAGATACAGATCGTGGCGTTTCCACTCCGCACTGACTGGCACATCAATGGTTGCGCCGCCCGCCGGCACATCCAGCGGTTGCCACCACAAGGTGCCGCTGCTCGACTCCACCAGCAGATAGCCTTTGCCGGCCGCCGGGGATTCCACCGTGACACGCGCGGTGTCGCCGGGTTGATAGGCGGCTTTGTCGATCTTCAGTTTGACCTGATCCGGACGCAGCGCGCCGGTGCCGTTGGTGTTGTCCTGCCACCAGTAACCAGCCTGGAAACGCACGCTGCTGACGATGTTGTCACCGGCATGCACTTCAAGACGATAGGTGCCCCACTCTACCGGGAAGCTGACTTTCTGGCTGCCGCCCGCCGCAATGCTGATGCGCTGCTGCTCTTCCTGCAGATCTTTTTCATCGTAACGTGACTGCCAGCCTTCGCTGTCGGAGAAGCTCCAGAAGTAGTCGCGACGTTCGTGGATCAAACGCACCTCGAGATCCTGCGCCGCCAGCTTGTCGCCCTGCGCATTGGCGTACACCACGTCAAATTCGGCGAGGCTGTTTTCCGGCACGGTTGGCTCATCGTTATAACGATCGGTGCGATAGTCGTACACCGACTCGCTGTTAAACAACGGACGAATGCCCGGCAGCGCTGGCGCAGGCCAGATCGCTTGCGTGGCGCGGCGCGTTACCGGACGACCGCCGGTCTCCAGCAGGCTGGCCTGCAAAATCAGGTTGAGCGGAGAGTGGCTCTCCGTCCAGCTGCTTTCGACCCTGAGCTGCAGCCTGCCGCTGTCGTCCAGCTTTTCATCCACATCATCAAGGCTACGTTTCAGTTCCTCAGTGATGTCGCCAAACTGATAACCTGGCAACGCAGCGACCGCTTCACGCGCCGGACGCAGGAACAGCTGGCCCTGTAGTTCGTTGCCTGCCGCTGGCGCGCCATACAAATAGCGACCTTCGACAGCAAAGGTGACGTCGGCATCTGGCGACAGGGGCTGAGTGTTGCTTTTAAGTGACAGCGCCATCCGTTCTGGCAGGAAATCTTCTACATTGAACGGCCAGCTGCGCGGCTGGTTGTCGCCGCTGTTAATACGCAGCGTCCATTTACCGGTCATCGCCGAGGCCGGTAAGGCAAAACGTTGTTGATAAACGCCGTGCTCTGGTTGCCAGACGAAGGTTTGTGCCACTTCACCATTCGGCTGCACCACTTCAGCTTTCACCGGCTGCGGCGGCAGTGGTTTGCCATCGGCATCGCGCAGCAGCGCATTAACGATGACCGTTTCGCCGGGGCGATAGAGATCGCGCGGGCCAAAAATGAAGAACTGTTTGTCGTAGCCTTGCGGGCCATCAATCGGGAATTCGGCCAGATCCAGCGCCGGGCGATTGAGGTCGATGAGCGAAGTCTGGCCTTTACTGGTCGCCAGCAGCAGCTTGCCTTTAGCGTTAGCTGCTAAACGCAGGTGACCCTCGCTGTCGCTGCTGCCAGTCGCCATCTGTTGGCCTTTTTCATCCAGTAGCTGCACGCTGACATCCGCCAGCGGATCGCCACTGGCGAGGCTTTGTGTAAACAGTTCCAGCTGGGTGGGAAAACGGTGCAGCGACAGCCCAATGTCGCTCAGGGTGAACAGCGTAGCCGGTTGCGTGTAATTGTAAGTGCCGGCCTGTTTCATCACCGCCAGGTAGACACCCGGCTGCTTCAGCGCCGCGACGTCGCCGAGCGGCAGCTGCATTTTTTCCCGCGTATTGCGTGCCGGGTTGAGATCGAAGCGGCCGCTATAGACCAGATCGGCGTTTTTCAGCAGATCGCGCGATTCCCAGTACGACATATTGTTGCCGTAATTCCACTGGGCGAGAAAATCCGCCAGCGTGGCATTTTTCACCCGGAAGAAATCAACATCGATTTGGTTAACGTTGAGCGCCAGCACCGGCAGTCCCTGCGCCAGGCGCAGCGGCAGCAGCGAGCCACGGCTGGCGAAACCGACCATCGGCTGGATGTCGCGCGTGGTGAGCGTCTGGCTAAAGGGGCTGGCTAAGGCAGTGCCATCGGCGGCCTTCAGGCCGGCATTGACGGTAACGGTGAGCTTGCGCGCCGGCTGTGGATGGCGGAAGCGCAGCACTTTGCCGTTCTGCGCCAGCTCCCAGCCCCCGTCGACCTTGCCGCTGCTGTCGTCGGTGAGGCTGATCCAGCGATTGAAATCCTGCTGACCGTCGAGCGCGCGGTTAAAGGTCAGTACCAGCGCCGCCGCGCCGTCCAACTGCAGTTCGGACAGGTCGATCACCGCGAGAGCGCGTGTCGCGGCCTGCGGCGCAGGCGTATCAGCCGCCTGCAGCGACGGCTGCGCGCCGCCCAGTAATGCGCCGCCGATCAGCACGCTGAACAGCAGTCGTTTCACACATCTTGCCATGGTAATTCCCTCACCAGCCCCAAAAGGTTAAACGTGTTGTGCTGCGCAATTTCACATCAAGCCGCCAACTTTAGCAATGTTACCCTTGAGATAGCCTTCACATTCCCGGACACTGAGTCTTTGCCGCTGATGGAGAAGAGGTTGCTATGACAGCCATGTTTGTGTCCGCTGATTGGTTGAATGAACATTACCACGAAGCGCGTTTGCAGGTGCTGGATGCCCGCATGCTGCCGCCAGGTCAGGAAGCGGTGCGCGATATCACGGCGGAGTATCTGGCCGGGCATCTGCCGGATGCGCCTTTTTTCAACATCGAAGCGCTGTCCGATCACACCAGCCCGTATCCGCATATGATGCCGCGCGCAGAGACCTTTGCCGTGGCGATGCGCGAGCTGGGCATCAGCCAGGATAAACATCTGGTGGTGTACGACGAAGGCAATCTGTTCTCCGCGCCGCGCGCCTGGTGGATGCTGCGTGCCTTTGGCTGTGAACAGGTGTCGATTCTGGCGGGCGGCCTGCAGGGCTGGAAAGCCGCTGGCTTCAGCCTGGCTACCGGTCCGGTGAATCTGCCTGAAGGCGAGTTTGACGCGCAATACGACAGCAGCCAGGTAAAGCGCCTGACCGATGTCCTGCTGATCAGCCACGAGGGCGGCGCGCAGATTGTCGATGCGCGCGCGGCCAATCGTTTCAATGCCGAAGTGGATGAGCCGCGCCCCGGCCTGCTGCGCGGCCATATCCCGCACAGTCTGAATATGCCGTGGAACGATCTGGTGGCCAACGGTGAGCTGAAACCGGCCGCCGAGCTGCGCGATCTGTTTGCAAAGGCAGGGATTAAGCTGGATCAGCCGATTGTCGCCAGCTGCGGCTCCGGTGTGACGGCGGTGGTGGTGATTCTGGCGCTGACCGCGCTTGGCGTGCGTGATGTGACGCTGTACGACGGTTCGTGGGGAGAATGGGGCAGCCGCGACGATTTACCGATTGAGAAATAAGTGTATCCGGTCGCCGTAAGGTGCGCGTTGTCGGATGTTGTGCACATTTATCCGGTCGCCGTAAGGTGCGCGTTGTCGGATGTTACACACATTTATCCGGTCGCCGTAAACGGCGACCCTACGTGTAGGGTGCGCATTTATGCGCACCTGGTTGAAATCGGTGCGATTTACCGGCGCACTGATGCGCACCGGCACTAGATAATCCGCTGGCTGCCTTTGAAATCGCGCAGGAAACTGCCCCAGCGGCGCTCATAAAACGGCGTAATGTGCGCGGTGAAGAAATGGCTGACACCCTGCTCATTACTGACCACTTCACAGATATCAATTGGCGCGTCATCGGGCAGCGTATCGGTCGCCACGCTGCCGGCCGCCTGAATAATCGCATCAATATCGCTGTCGGCTTCAATCCCAATCAACAGATTCGCCTGTTCATCGGCACGCTCACGAATGCTGGCAACGTAGGCGCGACGCACCTGTTTGTATTTCGCAAACAGCTGGGTCAGCGAATCGATCATCTGCGCCGGCGGCTCGGCCACTTCGGACAGCAGCAATGCATGACCGCCCTCCAGCACCGTTTGCTGGCTCAGCGCACTGCCCTCTTCGCCCAGCAGATGCGCGATCTCGCCGGGTGAAAACTCTTTGCCGGCCGGCAGTTTTGGATTGAGGAACAGCGTTTCGCCCAGCGTCATTTCAAACAGCGTGCGCGTCGGTAAACGCAGATACGACTGCTCACCCTGAATGGCTTCGCTCATCGCTGCTTCTGAGGTAAAGAAAGGGATCACGCTGCCGCCGCCCTCTTTCTCCCAGTGCTGTAATTCTACCGGCGAGGTGGCATCAAACTGCTCTGCGGGACTTTCGCCCGGCACCCAGACATCGGCCTCCAGCAACAGCTGAAAAAATTCCGGACGGTGCGCAGGCTCGGTGGCCGCCAGCTTCAGCACCTCTTCAAGACGGTTACTCATAAGGGATAGGCTTCCAAAAAAGACGGCAGGTTGCAGCCTGCCGTTGTCGGGATTATTTCAGTAACAGATTGGCAATGGTACGCACGCCAAGGCCTGTCGCACCGGCGGACCACTGATCGACCGCGCTTTTGCGATAGGTCGCGGAGCAGTCAATGTGCAGCCAGCCCTGCTGATAGTTGCTGACGAACCATGAGAGGAACGCCGCCGCGCTGCTGGCGCCCGCCGCGTGGGCTGCGCTGGCGATGTTATTCAGGTCGGCAAAATTGGACGGCAGATGGTTGCGGTGGAACTCGGCCAGCGGCAGACGCCAGAAGGCTTCGTTCTCGCTGGTGGCGCTGCCCAGCAGCGACTCCGCCAGCACGTCGTCAAAGGTAAACAGCGCATGGTAATCGTTGCCCAGCGCGGTTTTCGCGGCACCGGTCAGCGTGGCCGCATCAATCAGCAGCTGCGGACGCTGTTCGCTGGCGTCGATCAGTCCATCGGCTAGCACCAGACGCCCTTCGGCGTCGGTGTTCATCACTTCCACCGATTTCCCGTTGCGATAGCGGATGATGTCGCCGAGGCGGAACGCGTTGCCGCTTACCATGTTATCGGCGCAGCACAGGAACAGCTTCACGCGCTTATCCAGGCCGCGCGCAATCGCCAGCGCCAGCGCACCGGTTACCGTTGCCGCGCCGCCCATATCGGATTTCATCGAATCCATGAACGCGCTCTGCTTCAGGCTGTAGCCGCCGGTATCAAAGGTGATGCCTTTGCCCACCAGGCAGGCGTACACCGGTGTGCTGTCGTCGCCGCCGGGGTTGAAGTCCAGCGTCAGCAGCACTGGCGGGCGCGTCGAGCCGCGGCCTACGGTATGAATTCCGGCATAGCCCTGCTCACGCAGATCCTCACCTTTGATGATGCGATAGCTCACCGCATCACCGCCTACTTCGCTGATCAGATCGATGGCACTGTGCGCCAGCTGCTCCGGACTCAAATCTTCCGCAGGCAGGTTGATGGTGTCGCGCACCCAGTCAACGATCTTCAGGCGCCGATCGAATTCGGCCTGATCGGCCTCACTCAGCGTCGGCCATTCGACCTGACGCTGGCCTTTCGGGCTGCGGAAACCCTGCCAGAACGCCCAGCATTTCTCCAGATCCCAGCCTTCGCCGCTCAGCGCGACGTGGCGAATGCCCTGACCGTCCAGCTTGCGTCCGGCACGTTGAATGCTCATCAGCGCATCGGCACCGGTCAGGTGAACGGTCATGCCACTTTCATTGCTGCTCAGCAAGGCTTTCTCGCCCCAGCGCGCATCTGCGGCCTGGGAGCTGAGCGTAATCGTCATGGGTTGTGTTGTCATCGCGTGGCTCCGTTTGCGTTTGTTATCCCTGCACACTGACCGGCGCAGGGCGAAAATTTAGCGGGAAGTGGCCGGCGTCAGCGCCCGTAAGCGCGTTACCGCCTTATGTACCACCCCGATGGCATAATCGATCTCTTCCTGCGTGGTAAAGCGACCCAGCGAAAAGCGCAGCGAGCTGTAAGCCAGCTGCTGATCCACGCCCATGGCGCGCAGAACGTAGGAAGGTTCAAGGCTGGCAGAGGTACAGGCGGATCCCGACGACAGCGCCAGATCTTTCAGCGCCATGATCAGCGATTCGCCATCGACGTGGGCAAAACTGATATTGAGGATATTCGGCGCGCCCTGTTGGAGTGAACCGTTGAGCTGTACGTCGCTTAGCGTGCTGATGCCCTGCCACAGACGATGGCGCAGCGTAGCCAGGCGCGCACTCTCGTCCGCCATCTCTTCGCGCGCGATGCGATAGGCTTCGCCCATGCCGACAATCTGGTGCACCGGCAAGGTCCCCGAACGCATGCCGCGCTCGTGACCGCCGCCATGCATCTGCGCGTCGATCTGCAGTTTTGGTTTACGCCGCACCCACAGCGCGCCGATGCCTTTCGGCCCGTACAGCTTGTGCGCTGAGAACGACATCAAATCCACCGGCAGCGCGCTGACATCGAGCGGCAGTTTGCCCACGCTTTGCGTGGCGTCCACGTGGAACAGGATGTCGCGCGCGTGACACAGCGCACCCAGCGCGGCGATGTCCTGAATCACGCCGGTTTCATTATTGACGTGCATCAGCGACACCAGCACGGTGTCGTCGCGCAGTGCCGCCTCCAGCATCGCAGGCGTGACGATGCCGTCCGCGCCGGGCTGCAGAAAGGTGACGTCAAAGCCTTCACGCGCCAGCTGGGCACAGCTGTCGAGCACCGCTTTGTGTTCGGTCTGACTGGTGATGATGTGTTTACCGCGCGCCCGATGCTGCTGCGCTGCGCCCTTGAGCGCCAGGTTATCGGCTTCGGTGGCACCGGAGGTAAACACGATTTCGCGTGGATCGGCGTTGATCAGTTCGGCAACCTGGTTGCGCGCCACGTCAACGGCCTCTTCAGCCTGCCAGCCAAAACGGTGGGAACGGGAAGCGGGGTTACCGAAGGTGCCATCCAAAGTGAGGAACTGCATCATTTTGCTGGCGACACGCGGATCCGCAGGCGTTGTCGCTGCGTAATCCAGGTAGATCGGTAATTTCATTGCGCTAAAACTCCGTATAAAAAATCATACGTCTTTATAGCACGATTCAGCCTCTCCTGGGTTAACAGCAGAGGCTGAACGGGAGAGGATCAGGCGCGCAGATTGACGTTGATGGTTTCCTGCACGCGATGCTGCTGGAAGCGACGGTTATCAACGCTGTTCTGGCGATCGGCCACGTCGAGGATCTCCTGGTTATTCACCAGTTCCGCCAGCGTGATGTTGTTGAGGAAATCGCTGATGCGCTCGCTCAGGTCGCGCCACAGAACGTGGGTCAGGCAGCGCTCGCCGCCCTGGCAACCCTCTTTACCCTGGCATTTGGTGGCGTCAACGGATTCGTCCACCGCGGTAATCACCGCGCCGACCGCAATCGCGCCGGCGTCTTTGCCTAACAGATAACCGCCACCCGGACCCCGCACGCTGGCCACCAGCCCGTGCTTACGCAGACGCGAGAATAACTGCTCCAGATAGGAGAGCGAAATGCCCTGACGCTCTGAAATATCGGCCAGCGGTACCGGGCCCTCGTGCGAGTGCAGGGCAACGTCCAGCATAGCGGTTACGGCATAACGTCCTTTGGATGTCAGTCTCATAGCATACAACCTCGTAAGCGTCCGCCAGCGAGTCGGCGGGTTATCTGAAGAATGGAGGCCAGTCTGACATTCCCGAGTATTTTGGTCAACTATTTAACCGAGTATTTCGCTCAACTATTTAACCTGGTGTTTTACTCAACTATTACCCTTGTCGTTTTTGGGTTTTTCAAACGACGACAGCATGCCGCGCAGAATGTTGAGTTCGTCGCGCTCCGGACGCGCACGGGTATAGAGGCGACGCAGTTTGCTCATCACCTGGCTCGGTGTGCCCTGGCGGATAAAACCGCTGTTCAGCATCATCTGCTCGATGTGCTGATAGAAGCGCTCCAGATCGTCCACCAGCGGATACGGTGAGGCTTCATACTGCGGCTGCGGACTGGCTTTCTCCTGCGCGTCCAGCCACGCCATGCGCACTTCATAGGCAATAATCTGCACCGCCATCGCCAGGTTGAGCGAGCTGTACTCCGGGTTGGCCTGAATGGCGACATGATAGTGGCACTTCTGCAGCTCTTCGTTGGTCAGGCCCACGCGCTCGCGACCAAACACCAGCGCCACCGGCGCCTGCTGGCCCTCTTCCACGCTTTTGATGCCGCATTCACGCGAGTCGAGCATCGGCCACGGCAGCGAGCGCGAGCGTGCGCTGGTGCCCACCACCAGGCTACAGCCGGCAATCGCCTCATCCAGCGTATCGACGATCTTCGCCTCACCGATCACATCGCTGGCACCGGCAGCCAGTGAAATAGCCTGCGAGTCCGGTTTCACCAGCGGATTGACCAGATACAGGTTGCTTAAGCCCATGGTTTTCATGGCGCGGGCAACGGAACCCATGTTGCCGGTGTGCGAGGTTTCTACCAGTACGATTCGGATATTTTGCAGCATAATAGATAGCGATAAGGAAATGATGGCGCGCATCCTAACATAAAAGCAGGACATTTGCTGAACACCCTGATATACTCCGCGCCGTTTTCACCCCGTTCTTTAACATCCAGTGAGAGATACCGATGCATCCGATGCTCAACATCGCCGTGCGCGCAGCGCGCAAGGCCGGAAATTTAATTGCCAAGAATTATGAAACCCCGGACGCCGTCGAAGCCAGCCAGAAAGGCAGCAACGACTTCGTTACCAATGTTGACCGCGACGCAGAACGTCTGATTGTCGAAGTGATTCGCAAATCCTACCCGCAACACACCATCATCACCGAAGAAAGCGGTGAGCTGGCGGGCGACGATCAGGATGTTCAATGGGTAATCGATCCCCTGGATGGCACCACCAACTTCATCAAACGTCTGCCCCACTTTGCTGTTTCAATCGCCGTGCGCATCAAAGGCCGCACCGAAGTGGCGGTGGTTTACGATCCAATGCGTAACGAACTGTTCACCGCGGTACGCGGTCAGGGTGCGCAGCTTAACGGCTATCGCCTGCGCGGCAGCACGGCGCGTGACCTCGACGGCACCATTCTGGCTACCGGCTTCCCGTTCAAGCTGAAGCAGCACGCCACGCCGTTCATCAACATCGTGGCAAAACTGTTTACCCAGTGCGCTGATTTCCGCCGTACCGGCTCTGCTGCGCTGGATTTGGCCTATGTGGCCGCAGGTCGCGTTGACGGTTTCTTTGAGATTGGCCTGAAGCCATGGGATTTCGCTGCCGGTGAACTGCTGGTGCGTGAAGCGGGCGGTCTGGTGACCGATTTCACCGGTAACCACGGCTATATGCTGTCTGGCAACCTGGTGGCCGGTAACCCGCGTGTGGTGAAGGCGATGCTGGCCAGCATGCGCGAAGAACTGAGCGAAGCGCTGAAGCGCTAAGCAAAAAAAAGCGGCTGAATCAGCCGCCTTTTTTATTACCGACGCTCGTGGGTTAACACGGTGCGCGGCTGGGTACGCCGACCGACACCGCCGAGGACCGCCGCCAGCACCGCCTCGATCAGCATCATGAAGAAGGCAAACCAGCTGGCTTTCGCCGTTGCCGCCGCGGCTTTCTCTGCGGCTTCACGCGCTTTCTGCTCCGCTTCCTGCTTCAGCTGCTGATATTTCTGCATCGCCTGTTGATAGCTCTGCTCAGTCTGATTGACGATCTGTTCCGCTTCCTGATCGCTTTTTCCGGTCCGCGCTTTAATAATGTTTTTCAGCGCATCACGGTCTGCAGCTTGCAGCGTATCGGCATGACGACTCAGTACACCACGGATCCAATTGGCAATATCATTGTCGGCATTCTGTGGATTCTGTGCCGTCTGTTTCGCCTGGTTTTGCGCATTATTCGCTTCGCTATTTACATCCTGCTGTAAATTTTCCGGCTGCAATTCCGGTTTGCCCGTCTGGCGCAGCGTGGTCTGCAATTCATTTTGCAGATCATCAAGGTTGATATTATTTTCCTGCAGCTTCTCTTTCGCCATATTGGTTACCGAAGGTGCTACCGCAGAAATACCGTTACCCAGGGCGTTAAAACCGGAGCCTAAAATATTAAAGGCGCCACCGATAATACCGCTGGCAAGTGAGATCGCCAGCCACAGCGTAATCAATGTGCTGACGCCAAACATCAGCAGCCCGTGCAGCGCACCTTCGCGCTGTGCCAGCCGCCCGGCAACGTAGCTACCGACCGCCAGCGCAATCAGCATGCTGACGCCGGTCCAGATCAGCGCACCAGTGCCAAGGTGCTCCAGCGGATTTTGTTCCTGCTGCGGATCGATAGTCGTGGCCCCGATCGCTGTCCCCAGCAGCCCCAGCAGAATATGAATGATTAAGGCCGCAATCACCCCTGCAAATACGGCACTCCAGGAAATGCGTTTTAACGGAACACCGCCATGCGTTTCCACTACCGTTTCCGTGCTGCCATTATTAGTCCAGGTTTCAGGCATATTTATTTCCTCGCAAACATTGACGATAAAGAGTAACGCATATAAGAGCACACCCTGTCTTTTTGATATTATCTAGCGTAGACAGAGAAAACTCTTTTCACCAGATCGCCAGGCAACAGAAATTTAACTATGCGTAACGGGCAGAAAAAAACGCAGCATATTCAGTGAACATGCTGCGCTTATTTTTTAAAGCGTATTAATTAAAAAGGACGCAGACCGCCACCGAAGCCGGGCGTAGCACTGTGCCATAAAATAAAGCCGGCCAGCAGCAACAGCAGGCTGCCAGCCAGCATCACGGCCGGCAACAACCATTCCGCTGCCCCTCTGCTGCTGACCCTGCCGAGGCGCACCGCCAGCACGCGCGAGCGCTGCACCAGCAAACCCAGCAGCGACACGGTGAGCGCGGTGCCCAGCGCCATGGTCAGCGCCGAGGCCACGCCCCAGCCATACACGCCAATCACTTTGGCAAACAACAGCATCATGATGGCACCGGAACAGGGCCGCAGCCCCATCGACAGCACCACCAGCGCCTGGGTTTTGCCGCTCACCGCACCGGCCAGCTGTTGCGCGCTCGGCAGGTGGGCATGACCGCAGCCGCAGTCAGCATGGTGCTGATGATGCGGCCGTACCGCGCGAATCTGGAGCCCGGTCGCCGGACGGAACGCGCGGCGTAACCCCTGCAGCGCGCGCCAGCCCACCCAGACGCCGAGCGCCATCACCAGCAAATAGCTGCCTTTCTCCAGCCAGTAACTGGTGAGATGCAGCTGGCGCGAGGAGGTTTGCAGCACCACCAGCATCAGCGTCACCAGAGCAATCGCCACCGTGCCCTGCAACAGCGCCGCCAGCAGCGTCAGCTTCATGCTGGTTTTCAGCTGCGCCGGATGGGTGGCGAGAAAGGTGCTGATCACCACTTTGCCGTGGCCCGGCCCCAGCGCATGCAGCACGCCATAGGCCAGGCTAAACAGCATCAGCGTGACACCGGCCTGCTGCGGCTGCTGCGCCACCTGTTGCAGGAGCTGCGTCATCTCACGGTGCAGAACCTTCTGCCACAGTACGCTTTGCAGCAGAATCTGCGGCCAGTGCAGCCACAGCAACGCGCCCGCGCTAATCAGCAGCGCAGCCAGCAGCCACAGTGGCCACCAGCGACGGGAAGCGCCAGGCTGTGAAATCAACGACATGTCAGAGTTACCGTCTGGGCAAACTGCTGGCCGAGATCCATATCCTCGGGCGGTGCGTCAGCTTTATCCAGCGACAACGCGTACTGTTTTAGCGAGTCATTCGGTTTGGGCGTGTGTAAGTCAAACTGGCAATGGGCTTTCACGGTCTCATCCATGGTGATGGCTTGCGGATTGTCATAATACATATCAACAAAGTAACTGGGATCGAAGGTCTGGATGCGGTACTGCCTGGCGCTTAACGACTGCGGTTCACCGAACGGCACAATGAACTCCAGCACTGCTTTGTTGCCCTTGCGCGACAGCTGATACTCCTGCGGCAGGTTGAGAAATTTCACCCGATTTTTATCCTGCCACACTTCGGTAAAATAGTGCTGGCCCAGCACATTGGCCATCACCTGTGCCGCCAGCTTTTTCCACACCACCTCGCCGGGTTTGGCGTTGCCGGCATCGTACAGCAGATCGGCGGAGGTGATCTCGTCCATGGTCCATACCATCTTCATCGCGCTGAGATGATCGTCCTTACCGATCAGTTCGGTCTGCATATCAATAAAGCTGTGTGGATGCGCCCACACGGCGCCGCTGAACAACAGCGTAAAGCTAACGAGCGCAATTTTCATATGTTATAAAGTAACAAATTTTAAAGTCAGAAGGATACCGGGCCAGAAAAAACTGTGACCCGCCCTGAAGCTCTGAACAAAAGTCATGACAAAGGCCAGGGCCAGCGCGTGGAGTTGGCTATTCTTAGCTGAAAAATGACCTGCGGATAACACGATTGATGAGTTCAGCGCATTCTACTGCTCCCCTCTTCAGCCGCGCCCAGCGTCGTTGCCATCTGCTGTTGCTGCTGTTTCTGCCTGCTCCCGCGTTAACGCTTGAAAAGCTCTGCCAGTTAAATGGCGTGGACCCTGTTGTCGCCCGACAGGATATCGCGGATGTCGGAGATGAGATACAGCGCTTTCACCAGCTGGAATTACACCAGATGGTGGATGGCAGCTTTCGCATTCATGGCACGGAACTGGACCGGCGTCTGTGCCTGCTGCACTGGCTGCGCCGCGCGCTGCGCCTGTCGCAGGATTTCGTCTGCACGCATTTTGCGCCGGCACTGCGCCAGCGGCTGAAGGTGCTGAAAATTGAGAAAGCGCTGTGGGATGAAACCAATCTGCAGGCGCTGATCCAGCACTGCAGCCTGCGGCTGGCGCGCGATTTCACGCCGCGCGACCGGCTGTTTCTGCAAATCTTCATGAAATATGCGCTGTGTCAGCGTCAGACGGCGCTGTTCAGCGAGCACCAGCGCGCCTGGCTGGCGGCGAAGATTGAACGTAGCGCAGCGGATGACGTGATCCATCACTGGCAGAAACGTTGCCATCTGGCACCGGACGTCAGCGAAACCGATTTCTGGACGCTGCTGTTCAGCCTGATTCACGCGCCAGACGGCAGCCAGCTGGCAGATAGTCAGGCACACAAGCTGATGGCCGCGGTGGAAGCCCTGATCGCCCGCTTTGAGCAACTGGCGCAGACGCGCATCAAAAATCAGCAGCAGCTGAAGCTGCAGCTCTATACTCACCTGGCGCAGGCGCTGGATCGCAGCCACTTTGCCATCGGCATTGATAACAGCGTGGCGCTGGACGTGGCGCGTCTCTATCCGCGCCTGCTGCGTACCACGGCGCGCGCGCTGCAGCACTTCAGCAGCGATTTCGGCACGCATTTTAGCGCGGAAGAAGTGAGCCTGGTGGCGGTGCAGTTTGGAGGCTGGCTGATGCAGGAGAGCGCGCTACAGGAGAAACAGGTGCTGTTACTGACCGGCGCTGACGCGGCGCTGGAACAGCTGCTGGAGCAGCAGCTGCGGGAAATGATGCTGCTGCCAATCAATATTACCTATCAGGATATGCTGCACTTTCAGCGTGAGGGCGCACCGCGCGATGTGGCGCTGGTGGTGACGCCCTACGCCACCGCCCTGCCGCTCTACTCGCCGCCGCTGATCCACGCTGAGCTGCCGCTGAGCGATCACCAGCAGCAGCGCATTCGTCAGCTGCTGGAGTCTTAAGCCGCGCGTGGCCGCAGGAACAGCGCCGGCAGCGCCACCAGCGCCATGACCCAGAACAGCTGGCCGTGCAGGTGGGTAAACAGCACGCCGCACACCATCGTCATCACCGCGATGCCGCCGCCCATTGCCAGCGCCGAATAGAGCGACTGCAGACGAATCACCTCTGCGCCTTTACGCGCGGCAATAAAGCGCATCGCCGCCAGATGGCAGACGGTAAAGCTGCCGCAGTGCAGAATCTGCGCCACAATCAACAGCGGTAGCGCAGTGCTGGCACCCAGCAGCGTCCAGCGCACCAGCGCGCACACGCCGGACAGCAGTAGCAGATCGCGCGCGCTCCAGCGGCGAAACAGCCGGTTACTCAGGGCAAAAATCACGATTTCGGCCACCACGCCCAGCGACCACAGGTAGCCCACGACCGACGCGGAGTAGCCCGCTTCCTGCCACCAGATGGCGCTGAAGCTGTAATAAGCAGCGTGCGCGCCCTGCATTAGCGTTACGCACAGCATGAAACGCCAGACGCTGTTCTCGCGCAGCAGGTCGCGCCACGCCGCCCAGCCCCCGCTCGCGCCCTGGCGTAGCTCACCCTGCGGTCGGGTTTGTGGCGGCAGCAGCATGCCGGACAGCATCGCCAGCGCGCCTGCGCTCAGCAGCAGCAGAATCACCTGCGATGACCAGGCGCTGACCAGCATACCGGTAAGCGCCGAGCTGATAACAAACGCCAGCGAGCCCCACAGCCGTACCGGACCATAGGCCAGCCCGATTTGCTGTGTCCAGGTGGCCGCCAGCGCATCACTCAGCGGCACCAGCGGCGAGAAGAACAGGTTAAAACCAATCATCACCAGCAGCAGCCACAGCCACTGACTGCCGAGCCAGAAGCCGAGCGCGAACAGACAGGTCGCCAGCGCCAGCAGGCGCAGCGCAACAATCAGCTGCGCTGGATTTTTCACCTGCGAAGCAATCAACAGGCTGCCGGCAAAGCGCGCCACCATGCCACAGCCGAGCAGCAGGCCAATTTTTTCCGCATCCAGCCCGTTGCCCTTCAGCCACACGCTCCAGAACGGCAGATAGATGCCATAGCAGAAAAAGTAGGTGAAGTAGCTCAGTCCCAGCCACCTGGCCGATCCGATGGTCATGTTTCCTCCTGTTGACGCTCCGCCGTGCGCGGAATGGCCGTTACTTTCTCAAAGCCGCCTGCGAAAGGGAATAAAAAAAGGATGGCTTGCGCCATCCTTCTTCACACTGCGGGTTTAGCGCTTATCAGGCATAAACCGGCAGACGGGCACAGATATCCAGCACTTTCTGTTTGGTGCGCTCGATAGTGGCTTCGTCGTTGATATTGTCGAGAACGTCAGCGATCCAGCCCGCCAGTTCGCGCACTTCCGCTTCTTTGAAGCCGCGACGGGTCACTGCTGGCGTACCGATACGCACACCGGAGGTCACAAACGGGCTCTTCGGATCGTTAGGTACGCTGTTTTTGTTCACGGTGATGTTGGCGCGGCCCAGAGCGGCATCCGCCTCTTTACCGGTCAGCCCTTTGCTCACCAGATCGATCAGGAACAGGTGGTTGTAAGTACCGCCTGAGACGATGTTGTAACCACGCTCCAGCAGCACTTCCACCATCGCTTTGGCATTCTTCGCGACCTGCTGCTGATAAGCCTTGAACTCCGGCTCCATCGCTTCTTTGAACGCGACGGCTTTACCGGCGATAACGTGCATCAGCGGGCCGCCCTGACCACCCGGGAACACCGCGGAGTTCAGTTTCTTGTACAGCTCTTCGTCGCCGTTTTTCGCCAGGATCAGGCCACCACGCGGACCGGCCAGCGTTTTGTGCGTGGTCGAGGTCACGATGTGCGCGTGTGGTACCGGGTTCGGGTACACATCAGCAGCGATCAGACCGGCAACGTGGGCCATATCAACAAACAGCCAGGCGCCGATGCTGTCGGCGATTTCACGCATTTTTGCCCAGTCGCACACGCCAGAGTAAGCAGAGAAGCCGCCCACGATCATTTTTGGCTTGTGGGTCTGCGCCAGTTCGGCCAGCTCTTCGTAATTGATTTTGCCGGTTTCATCGATGCCGTAAGGGATAACGTTGTACAGCTTACCGGACAGGTTGACCGGCGAACCGTGGGTCAGGTGACCACCGTGTGCCAGGTTCATGCCCAGAATGGTGTCGCCCGGCTGCAGCAGCGCGGTGTACACCGCGAAGTTAGCCTGGGAGCCGGAGTGCGGCTGCACGTTAGCGTAATCCGCGCCGAACAGCGCTTTGGCGCGATCGATCGCCAGCTGCTCAACGATATCCACATATTCACATCCGCCGTAGTAGCGTTTGCCCGGATAGCCTTCGGCATATTTGTTGGTGAGCTGTGAACCTTGCGCCTGCATAACGCGTGGGCTGGTGTAGTTTTCCGAAGCAATCAGTTCAATGTGCTCTTCCTGACGCACCTTCTCCTGCTCCATAGCCTGCCACAACTCGGCATCATAATCGGCAATGTTCATATCACGCTTTAACATCCGCATCTCCTGACTCAGCAACTTTTTAACGGCAGTTTAAGCCCCGGCTAAGGGGCGAAGGCCAACAGTGTAAACGGTTTTGCCAGGGGACGGTAGCGCCAATCCCCTCTTTTTACGCAAACGATTGGCAAGGCGCTGGCACGGGATTTTTACGCTTTTTAGCCGGGGAAGAAAACCGGATATTTGTTCATCAGCAGCGGGAAAATTTTTCAGCTTTGCGCGCCCGCCAGCAGATTGCCACTCGTCACCCCAGACAAAACGGGGGATTTACAGTGCGCGGCAACAGGCATAACATGCATTTAAAATACATGTTTAAAATTACTCTGAGGATCAGCCCATGCTTGACGCGCAAACCATCGCCACCGTGAAATCTACCCTGCCCGCGATTGCTCAACTCGGCCCGCAGCTGACCGGTCACTTTTATCAGCGGATGCTGACGCAGCATCCCGAGCTGAAGAACGTGTTTAATATGAACAACCAGCGCAGCGGCAATCAGCGTGAAGCGCTGTTTAACGCTATCTGCGCGTACGGCAGCAACCTGGAAAATCTTGCGGTGCTGCTGCCGGCGGTGGAGAAAATTGCGCAGAAGCATGCCAGCCTGAATATTCAGCCGGCGCAGTACGCGATTGTCGGGGAAAACCTGCTGGCGACGATTAAAGAGCTGCTCAATCCAGGCGATGAAGTACTGGCGGCGTGGGGCAAAGCCTATGGCGTGCTGGCTGAGGTGTTTATCCAGCGTGAAGCAGCGATTTACCGTGCGTCGGAAGAAAAGGTCGGCGGCTGGCGCGGCGCGCGCGATTTTCGTATCCGTGCGATTACCGCGCAGAGCTCGGTGATCAAAAGCATTGAGCTGGTGCCGAATGATGGAGAGCCGGTGGCGGACTTCCTGCCCGGCCAGTATCTGACCCTCAGTCTGCGCCCGGCGGACAGCGACTACATTCAGCACCGCCAGTATTCGCTGACGCATCTGCCGGATGGCAAAGCCTATCGCATTGCAGTGAAGCACGAAGCGCAGGGCAGCGTCTCCGGCTGGCTGCATCAGCATGCGAAGGTTGGCGATATCGTGCAGTGCGCCGCGCCGGCCGGGGATTTCTTCCTGCAGGCAGCGGCGCAGACGCCGGTGACGCTGATCTCAGCCGGCGTCGGGCAAACGCCGCTGTTAGCCATGCTGGCCAGCCTGGCGGAGCAGCAGCATTCGGCCGCGGTATGCTGGCTGCACGCCGCCGAAAACGGCGCGCAGCACGCGTTTGCTGATGAGGTCGCAGCGCTGGGCGCGCAACTGCCGCGCTTTAGCCGCCACGTCTGGTATCGCCAGCCGCAAGCTGACGACGCGGGACGTTACGACGCGCAGGGTCTGATGGATTTAGCCACCGTCTCAACCGCACTGACCCAGCCAGAGGGTGAGTTCTGGATTTGCGGCCCGCTGGCATTCATGCAGTTTGTTGCGCGCCAGCTGACGGATGCCGGCATCAGCGCCGACCGCATTCACTACGAAGTGTTCGGTCCGCACAAAGTGCTGTAAATGAAAAAGCCTGCACGCGGCAGGCTTTGTGTCTGGTGAGGAGCGAAGGGCTCAGATGGCCTCTTCGTCTTCCTCGCCGGTACGAATACGCACGACGCGCGCCACGTCAAAGACAAAGATTTTGCCGTCGCCGATTTTACCGGTCTGCGCGGTTTTCATGATGGTTTCTACGCAGGTATCGACGATATCATCGCCCACCACCATCTCGATTTTCACTTTTGGCAGAAAATCGACCATGTATTCGGCACCGCGATACAGCTCGGTGTGGCCTTTCTGACGTCCGAAGCCTTTCACTTCGCTGACCGTCATCCCGGTGATGCCCACTTCCGCTAAGGCTTCACGCACATCATCGAGTTTGAATGGTTTGATAATTGCATCGATCTTTTTCATCACAGATCCTTTTTTCGCTCCCTCCATGATGGACGGGTAACTATGAGTATAAGTGTTCCTGACGCTGCCGCAGCAAGCTACTCTTTAAATTCGCTGGCGTCCAGTTCGTGGCGCGACAGCAGCTTATAAAACTCGGTACGGTTGCGTCCAGCCAGACGCGCCGCATGCGTCACATTACCTTTGGTCATCTGCAGCAGTTTGCGCAGATAGTTAAGCTCAAACTGGTTGCGCGCTTCGACAAAGGTCGGTAGCGCCGTGTTCTCGCCAGCCAGCGCCTGCTCTACCAGCGCGTCACCAATTACCGGCGACGTAGTAAGCGCCACGCACTGCTCAATCACGTTGACCAGCTGGCGCACATTTCCCGGCCAGCTGGCACTCACCAGCCGTTTCATCGCATCGACCGAGAAGCTGCGCACAAACGGTTTGTGGCGATCGGCCGACTGGCGCAGCAGATGGTTGGCCAGCAGCGGGATGTCTTCGGCGCGTTCATGCAGCGCCGGGATCCTGAGATTTACCACGTTGAGACGATAGTAGAGATCTTCGCGGAAGCTTTTCTTCTCCATCGCCTTCGGCAGATCGCGGTGCGTGGCAGAGATGATGCGCACGTTGATGTCGAGATCGCGGTTGCTGCCCAGCGGGCGCACTTTGCGCTCCTGCAGCACACGGAGAAGTTTTACCTGCAGCGCCTGCGGCATGTCGCCAATCTCATCGAGAAACAGCGTGCCGCCTTCCGCCGCCTGAAACAGCCCTTCGCGCGCACTTACGGCCCCGGTGAAGGCGCCTTTGGCGTGGCCAAACAGCTCAGACTCCAGCAGCTGTTCCGGCAGCGCGCCGCAATTGATGGCAATGAAAGGTTTGCCGGCGCGCGGACTGGCAGCATGAATCGCCTGCGCCAGTACCTCTTTGCCGGTGCCGCTCTGGCCGTTGATCAATATACTGACGTCAGATTGCGCCACCATGTGCGCCTGCTCCAGCAGCCGCAGCATCAGCGGATTACGCGTGACGATCGCTTCGCGCCAGCCGTCATCGCTGACCGGCACGCGCTGCGCTAGTGCTTCGTCAATCGCTTTGTATAGCGCATCGCGATCGACCGGTTTGGTCAGAAAGCTGAACACGCCCTGCTGTGTGGCGGCTACCGCGTCCGGAATCGAGCCGTGCGCGGTCAGGATGATGACCGGCAGTCCGGTATGGCGCTTCTGGATTTCAGCAAACAGCGCCAGGCCATCCATTTCATCCATGCGCAGATCGCTGATCACCAAATCGACTTTCTCTTTCTGCAGATGACGCAGGGCTTCCGGCCCGCTGGCCGCGGTCGCTACCTGATAGCCTTCACTGCTGAGACGCATACCGAGCAGCTTGAGTAAGCCCGGATCGTCATCCACCAGCAGTAAGCGTGCGGCCTGTTTCATGGTTACTGCTCCTCGCTTTGGGCATCGCTGGCACCGTGTGTGCTGTCGCCGCTGTCCGGCGCTTTGCGCGATGACAGCTGACGCTCGATGTCAGTCAGTCGCTGCAGTTTACGCTGGGTATCGTCCAGCGTTTGCCGCAGTTGCGTTTGCTGCTGACGCAGGCGATCCAGTTCGGCGTCATTGCTTTGCTGCAGCGCGGCGTAGCGGCCGCGCGCCTCGCTCAGCTCCAGCTGCGCGGCCTGGTTACTGCGCCACAGATGCAGCAGCGGACGCACCGCCGCCGGATAATCCGCGCTGTAGCTGTCGAGCGTATCAACGTACTGACGGCGCTCCACCGGCGTCACGTTGCCGTTCGCCAGCAGGATGCCCTGCTTAAAGGCGCGCGCCCAGTTCTGTACCGGCCAGCGCCGCGCTTCCGCCCGCGCTTCGGCCGCCGACAGCCGCTCACCGCAGTCGATAGCGCGCTGCCAGTAAAGTGGATTGCTCATGGCCGCCGGTGCTTCAATCTGCCAGACATTCTGGCAATCGGTGGCCAGATAATCCGCCAGGCGCACGTCCGGCTCCGGCAGGTTCACCGCACCGCGCGGCGTACTGCTCTGCGGTGGCGCCTGACAGGCGCTCAGGCCGATGACGATCAGTGCGCCGACGAGAAATCGGCTGGATGTGAGTTTCATTAATCAGGCATTCCCGGCGCTGGTAGTCAAAATGATACGAAAACAGACGTCCGCGTCCGTGCGCGTGACCAACTGTAAATCACCCTGCATCCTGCGCAGGCAATCTTTGGCGATGCTTAATCCCAGCCCGCTGCCTTTCACCGGCCCTTTGCGCTGCTGGCTCCCCTGATAAAAGGGCTCAAAGATCATCGCCTGCTCTTCAGCCGGAATCGGCGTGCCGGTGTTCGCCACCTCAATCCACACCTGGTTGCCCTTCTGCTGGCTCTGCAGCCAGATGTTACCGGATTCGCTACCGTAGTTCACGGCGTTCGAGTAGAGGTTATCAATCACCCGCTGCAACAGCGTCGGTTCCGCCAGACAATAGCGGGCCTGCAGATCGATATGCGTATGCATCTGGCGCGCGCTGGCGGGCAGTGAGTGCACCCTGACGACGCTATCAATGATAGCGTCGATAGCCACCGGTTCCAGCCGCATTGGACTCTCCGCCAGCCGGCGATTGTAGTCGAGCAGCTGTTCAATCAGCCGCTGCAGATGACGGCTGCTGGTGTCGAGAATGGCGACAACTTCCTGCTGCTCCGCATTGAGCGGGCCGGCAACCTGGTCGGCCAGCAGTTCGGTGCCTTCGCGCAGGCTGGCCAGCGGCGTTTTGAGTTCGTGCGACAGGTGGCGCAGAAACTCATGCCGCTGTGCCTCCAGCCAGCTAAGACGTTCGCTGAGCCAGACAATGCGCTGTCCCAGCGAGCGAATTTCGCGTGGCCCGCGAAAACTGACGCTATTGCCCAGCGTTTTGCCCTCGCCCAGCCGGTTGATCATGCGTTCGACGCGCTTAACCGGGCCGATAATCATGCCGGTGAACAGCAGTACCAGCACCAGACTGATTAAAAACAGTATCAGCGCCTGCCAGCCAAAAAACTGGCCGCGATCGGCAATTTCGCGCTGCAGCTGCAGGCCGCGTGAAAACACCACTTCACGCGTGGCCTGCACCATGCGGGTGTTGGCGGCGGAGAACGCCTCCAGCGCGCTCGCCGCCGGTGCCAGCAGATTGCCGTTATCACACTGCAGCTTTTCCAGCTGCGGCAGCGCGCTCTGCAATATTTTGAACGTTGGCAAATCGGGCAGGCTGGCGGCATGGCTGCTGAGCATCTGGCCGTAGCGGCTCCACTGCGTTTGATACAGGCGTGCCAGACTGGCATCGCCCAGCACGCAATACTGGCGATAGCTACGCTCCAGCTCCAGCGCCGTACGCGCCATCGCCTCGCTGCGACGCACGTCGGTGAAGGTGTTGCGGTTGGTGTCCGCCGCCTGATTACTCAATGCTGAAAGGCTTTCCCATGCCTGCCATGCCAGCACCAGCAGCGGCAGCAGCACCAGCAGAAAGGCCATTAAAACCAGTTGCCGCAGGGATCGGGGAAACAGACGCCATCTCTTCACAACCGCGCTTCCTTTGAGGTGAGTTGCAGGCATGCTAGCGAAGTCCGGCAAGGTAAGAAAGGCTGAAAACGAAAACGGCAGGCCTTTTGGCCTGCCGTGAGAGCGACGCCGCAGCATCGCCTGCAAAATAGGTGGAGCCTAACTCAACGTTGCGTCCGGTGCTTGATAACGTTGCAAAGCAAGCGATTATCGGTTGGGTGGACGGCAGGCTCCGTTTGGTGCGTCATTCGATATTTTATGAGCTCAACCGCAGTGCGGGGCAATCATAGACAGGAGAATGAGCAACGTAATGAGTATAGCAACTATCGTGCCAGAAAATAAATAGCCTTGTTAATCAGCATACTGCCAGCTCAGAGAGGGAATTAACGACGCTTTCGGACCGGCTGGTCTGGAAAAAGTGTCGCCGATTAGCAACGGCTTTAACGCGCTAACTTCGCTCCCATAAAAAACAACGATTTAAATGTCACCTTTTAGCGACAGTTCAGTTATGGGATTGTCGTCATTTTCCGACATGCCACAGATGTCAGCGAATCACAGCGGATCGAGAGCAGTGCCCACGCGACAAAAAATAAAAAAGGCCGCGTTGAGCGGCCTTTGCACGGTGCTCGTGAATGGGCACCGGTAAGAGACAGGATTCAGGTTTAACCCAGCTGCTTGCGCGCGTTGCGGAAAATCCGCATCCACGGGCTGTCTTCGCCCCACTCCGCCGGGTGCCACGAATTGCTGACGGTGCGGAATACGCGCTCCGGATGCGGCATCATGATAGTGACGCGACCGCTTTCGTTGGTCACGGCGGTGATGCCGTTTGGTGAGCCGTTCGGGTTCGCCGGATAGGTCTCGGTGACTTTACCGAAGTTATCGACGAAGCGCAGCGCCACCAGCCCTTTCGCTTCCAGCTCAGCCAGATGCGCACCGTCACGTACTTCAACAAAACCTTCACCGTGCGAGACGGCAATCGGCATGCGAGAACCGACCATGCCGTCCAGCAGCAGTGACGGGCTGGCGGCCACTTCCACCAGGCTGAAGCGTGCTTCAAAGCGCTCGGACTGGTTACGCACAAAGCGCGGCCACAGCTCGCTGCCCGGAATCAGTTCACGCAGATTCGACATCATCTGGCAGCCGTTACACACGCCCAGCGCCAGCGTCTGCGGACGATGGAAGAAGTTTTCAAACTCGTCACGCACGCGGCTGTTGAACAGAATCGATTTCGCCCAGCCTTCGCCCGCACCCAGCACGTCGCCGTAGGAGAAGCCGCCACAGGCGACCAGTGCGTGGAATTCCTCCAGACCACGACGGCCCGCCAGCAGATCGCTCATGTGCACGTCAACCGCGGTAAAGCCTGCGCGGTGGAAGGCAGCGGCCATCTCAACGTGCGAGTTTACGCCCTGCTCGCGCAGCACGGCAACGCGCGGACGCGCGCCGGTGGCGATCATCGGTGCCGCCACATCCTCTTCCGGACGGAAGGTCAGCTGCACGTTCAGGCCAGGATCGTTATCGTCTTTCTTCGCTTCATGTTCCTGATCGGCACAGGCCGGGTTATCGCGCAGGCGCTGCATCTGCCAGGTGGTTTCAGCCCACCAGGTACGCAGGGTGGTACGGCTTTCGCTGTATACCGCGCTGTCGCCGGAGCGGATAACAAAACGGTCACCCGGCAACGCTTTACCGATGACGTGAACATTGCTGCTCAGACCGTGATCGGCAAACACTTTTTCCACGGCCGCGCGGTCGGCAGCGTTAATCTGCAGTACGGCGCCCAGCTCTTCCGTAAACATTGCTGCCAGCGCATCGCTGCCCAGCGCGGCGATATCCGCCTCAACACCGCAGTGGCCGGTGAAGGCCATTTCAGCCAGCGTGACCAGCAGACCGCCATCCGAGCGGTCGTGGTAAGCCAGCAGTTTCTGCTCGCTGACCAGCGTCTGAATTGCATTGAAGAAGCCAGCCAGCTGCGCGGCATCGCGCACGTCGGCCGGTTTGTCGCCCAGCTGACGATACACCTGTGACAGCGCTGTGGCGCCGAGGGTGTTAGCACCGTTGCCGAGATCCACCAGCAGCAGCAGGTTGTCGCCTTCCGGCTGCAGCTGTGGCGTCACGGTGCGACGCACATCTTCAACGCGTGCAAAAGCCGTAATGACCAGCGACAGCGGCGAGGTCATTTCGCGCTGTTCAGTGCCCTGCTGCCAGCGGGTTTTCATCGACATGGAGTCTTTACCCACCGGAATGGTGATTCCCAGCGCCGGGCACAGCTCTTCGCCCACCGCTTTTACCGCGGCGTACAGGCCAGCGTCTTCGCCCGGGTGACCGGCTGCAGCCATCCAGTTTGCCGACAGCTTCACGCGCTTCAGCGAACCGATCGCGGTCGCGGCCAGGTTGGTCAGCGCTTCGCCCACCGCCAGGCGGCCGGACGCGGCGAAATCCAGCAGCGCTACCGGCGCACGTTCGCCCATGGCAAACGCTTCGCCGTGGTAGCTGTCAAGGCTGGCGGTGGTCACGGCGCAGTTCGCCACCGGGATCTGCCACGGCCCGACCATCTGATCGCGCGCCACCATGCCGGTTACGCTGCGGTCACCGATGGTCACCAGGAAGGTTTTCTCCGCCACGGTTGGCAGGTGCAGCACACGGTTTACCGCATCGGCAATGGTAATGCCGTCCCGCACCAGCGCGTCACCTTTAGCCTGCTGGCTGGCCACGTCGCGCGTCATTTTTGGCGTTTTACCCAGCAGCACGTCGAGCGGCATGTCGATCGGTTTGTTATCGAAGTGGCTGTCGGCAAGGTTCAGGTGCTGCTCTTCGGTCGCTTCACCAATCACCGCATACGGCGCACGTTCGCGCTGGCACAGCTCGTCGAACAGCGCCAGTTTATCCGGCGCAACCGCCAGCACATAACGCTCCTGCGACTCGTTACACCACACTTCCAGCGGGCTCATGCCTGGTTCATCGCTGAGGATGTCGCGCAGGTTGAAGTTGCCGCCGCGGCCACCGTCGCTCACCAGCTCCGGCATGGCGTTAGACAGGCCACCGGCACCAACGTCGTGAATAAACAGAATCGGGTTGGCTTCGCCCAGCTGCCAGCAGCGGTCAATCACTTCCTGACAGCGACGCTCCATCTCCGGGTTGTCACGCTGCACAGAGGCGAAGTCAAGATCGGCATCCGACTGGCCGGACGCCATCGAGGACGCCGCACCGCCGCCAAGGCCGATATTCATCGCCGGACCGCCCAGCACGATCAGCTTCGCGCCAACCACGATTTCACCCTTCTGCACGTGATCGGCGCGGATGTTACCAATGCCGCCGGCCAGCATGATCGGCTTGTGATAGCCGCGCAGCTCAACGCCGTTATGGCTGTTGACCTGCTCTTCATAAGTACGGAAATAGCCGTTCAGCGCCGGGCGACCAAATTCGTTGTTAAACGCGGCGCCGCCTAACGGGCCTTCGGTCATGATATCCAGCGCGGTAACAATGCGATCCGGCTTGCCGAAATCCTCTTCCCACGGCTGTTCAAAGCCGGGAATACGCAGGTTGGAAACCGAGAAGCCGACCAGACCCGCTTTCGGCTTCGCGCCGCGTCCGGTGGCGCCTTCGTCACGGATTTCCCCGCCGGAACCGGTGGCGGCGCCCGGCCATGGCGAAATGGCCGTCGGGTGGTTGTGGGTTTCCACCTTCATCAGGATATGCGCGGCTTCCTGATGGAACTCGTATTCGCCCTGCTGCGCATCCGCATAGAAACGCCCGACCTCGGAGCCTTCCATCACCGCGGCATTGTCTTTATACGCCGACAGGACGTGTTCCGGATGCTGCTCAAAGGTGTTTTTAATCATTTTAAACAGCGACTTCGGCTGTTTTTCGCCGTCGATAATCCAGTCGGCGTTAAAAATCTTGTGACGACAGTGCTCGGAGTTCGCCTGAGCGAACATATAGAGCTCGATGTCGTTCGGATTGCGGCCCAGTCTGGTGAAGGCATCGAGGAGGTAATCAATTTCGTCATCGGCCAGCGCCAGGCCGAGCGTGCGGTTAGCCTGTTCCAGCGCCTCGCGCCCTCCGCCCAGCACGTCTACGCTTTTCAGCGGCTGCGGCTCATGATGCGCGAACAGCTGTTCTGCCGCGCTGAGCTCCGTGAACACGGTTTCCATCATGCGGTCGTGCAGCAGGCTGGCCAGCTGCTGCCACTGCGCGTCAGTCAGCTGCGGTGCCTGTACATAGAAGGCCAGACCGCGCTCCAGGCGCAATACCTGTGGCAGGTCGCAGTTGTGGGCGATATCGGTGGCTTTCGATGACCAGGGAGAAATGGTGCCGGGACGCGGCGTCACCAGCAACAGACGCCCTTGTGGCGCATGTTCGGCGAGAGAAGGACCGTATTTCAGCAGACGCTGCAGGCGGGCTTGCTGTTCCGCGCTGAGCGGTGCGCTGACATCGGCGAAATGGACGTACTCGGCGTAAATATCACTCACCGGCAGATGAGCGTCCTGAAAGCGGGTCAGCAGTTTGTTTACACGAAATGCCGACAGAGCGGGCGAACCACGCAGAATTTCCATCATTAAAGATCTCTCGTCTTCGAAGCGCCGGGCGACGCTTCATGGGGCGCAACAGGGAAAACGGGCGGTATTATAGAGAAATGGCACGGGTTACGAAACCGTTTGCGCAGAAAAACTGAGCCTCAGGATTTGCCTGAATTTTGCGCAAATCTTGCTATATAAGTTGCCCTGTTGCGCTTTGTTGCGCAAAATGCCCCTCGCTCTGGGAGTGCAAAACAACATAAATACTGCCTTTAAAAGACAGAGGCCTGTGAGCCATTACGAGACAACTATTTGAAACGCCTGAAATTAAATTATCTGTTTATCGGTCTGATCACCGTGCTGCTTGCGCTGGCGCTGTGGCCGTCCATCCCCTGGTACGGGGGCGGAAAAGACGCGTTATCACAGATCAAATCGCGGGGAGTGTTGCGCATCAGTACCGTCAACTCGCCGCTGACTTACTACACCATCAATAATGCACCAGCCGGTATGGACTACGAGCTGGCGAAGCGCTTCGCCGATTATCTTGGCGTGAAGCTGGAAGTCACGGTGCGGCCCAACCTCGGCGACCTGTTTGACGATCTCGACGACGGCAAAGCCGACCTGCTGGCCGCCGGGCTGATCTACAACAGCGAGCGCCTCAGCCGTTATCAGAGTGGCCCGAGCTACTATTCCGTGTCGCAGCAGCTGGTGTATCGCATCGACAAACCGCGGCCCAAAAACCTTGGTGATCTGAAAGGCCGGCTGATTGTGCAGTCCGGTTCGGCCTATCTGTCAACGTTACGTTCCGCCAAAGCGGACAGCTATCCCGATCTCGACTGGGCCATTTCCACCGATATGGGCCAGAAAGCGCTGCTGGAAGCGGTCGCCGACGGCAAGCTCGACTATACCGTGGGGGATTCGGTGACCATCGGCCTGCTGCAGCGTATCCATCCACAGCTGGCAGTGGCGTTTGATATTACCGATGAAGAGCCGGTGACCTGGTATCTGCCACGTAACGATGACGATAGCCTGAACGCCGCCATGCTCGACTTCTACAGTCAGATGGGGGAAGAAGGCACCATGGCGCGGCTGGAAGAGAAGTATCTCGGCCACGTCGGCACCTTTGATTATGTCGATACCCGCACCTTCCTGCGCGCAATTGATAACACGCTGCCGGATATCAAGCCGCTGTTTGAGAAGTACGCGTCCAGTATCGACTGGCGCCTGCTGGCGGCGATTTCCTACCAAGAGTCGCACTGGAATCCGCAGGCGACCTCGCCCACCGGCGTGCGCGGCATGATGATGCTGACGCGCAATACCGCTGACAGCCTCGACGTGAACGATCGTCTCGATCCGGAACAGAGCATTCGCGGCGGCAGCGAATACCTGCGGCGCATGATGGAAAAAGTGCCGGAGACCATTCCGGAAGATGAACGCATCTGGTTTGCGCTGGCGGCCTATAACATGGGCTACGCACATATGCTGGATGCACGCCGGCTGACCCTCAAACAGGGTGGCAATCCGGACAGCTGGGCCGACGTTAAGCTGCGCCTGCCGATGCTGAGCCAGAAGCGCTATTACGCGCAGACCACATACGGCTATGCGCGCGGCCACGAAGCTTATAACTACGTTGAGAACATCCGTAAGTATCAGATCAGCCTGGTAGGCTATCTGCAGGAGCAGGAGAAACGGCTGGCGCAGCAGTCGGCGCTGGAAGCGGAACTCGGTGCCGGTTATCCGGCCGTCGAACCAAAGATTGCGATGAACTAATCGGCGCGCAGCGCCTGCCGCTGCGCACGTTTCTGTTCGCGGCGCATACGGAAGAAGTCGCTCAGCAGCGTGGCGCACTCCTCGGCCAGCACGCCATGCGCAATCTCGATCTGATGATTCATGCCCGGATGGCCGATCACATCCAGCAGCGAACCGGCGGCACCGGTTTTCTCATCCTTCGCGCCATAGACCAGACGGGTAATCCGGCTGTGCACCATGGCACCTGCACACATCACGCACGGCTCCAGCGTCACGTATAAGGTGGTGTCGAGCAGCCGGTAATTATCAATCACTTTTCCGCCCTGACGCAGCGCCATAATCTCGGCATGCGCGGTGGGATCGCACTGGCTAATCGGCCGGTTCCAGCCCTCGCCAATCACTCTGTCACCCTGCACCAGCACCGCACCGACCGGCACTTCGCCCTGCTCCCACGCACGCCGCGCCAGTTCAAGCGCGTGGCGCATCCAGTATTCATCAGTTTGTGGGTTCAACGGGCAACTCCTGCGGATTAACAAGGCGGCGCATTATAGACGGAATCCAGCTGCGATTCACTCCAGCTGTTGCAGTTCACCGCGCGGCGTCACGCGCCAGCGGTGCTGGCAGAAAAACAGCAGCGGGTTATCCTGCTTGCTGTCGCTGTAGCCGCTGTATAGCTGCAGCGGCGTACCGATTTTTTCCTCGAGCTGCGCCACTTTTTCATGGCCAAGACAGCGCATGGCTAATACCCGGCCGCCACGGCCCGGTTTCATCTGGCTGGCGATCAGCTTCACGCGCGGCAGAAACGCGGAATCAAAATAGACCTGCTCCACCAGCGACTGCGGCGAGCCGGTAATCAGCCAGACATCGGCGTCTTCACTGCTGAGGTAGTCAGTCAGCCGCTGCTGCACCACCGGAAACGCGGTAACGCGCTCGCGAAACCAGCGGGCAAATTCGGCCTCACGCTTGCGCAGCGTGGCCTCACGATGGCCAAAGGTGATAGCCCACAGCAGCAGGCTCATCGGCCAGCGCGCAGCGCGGCCCTTTATCAGCATACCCATGCCGATGACCGGCAGCAGCGGCACCACCAGCACCAGATTGAGCGGCTGGCGGCGCAGCAGATAACGCATAAATGTGCCAAACATGTCCTGCTGATGCAGCGTGCCGTCCAGGTCAAAAAATACTACGCGGCGATGCGAACCCTTTGTCAAACCCGACTCCTTTTTCTAAACGCGGCGATACCTGCTCTACAGTGTAGCCAGCATCGCGCGCCGGGGCGAAAGCTGTCATTTTTAATTCCAGTGGCTACAATGCCATTTGAATAGTTTATTCTCTGCGTCGGCGCGATGTCATCTGACATTCCTGGCCAGACATTTCCTTCCGCGAGCGGCTAAGCTGTGTGCGGGACTATGGATTAAGGATCGGACATGAGTTCATTGCTGCGAATTCGCCAGCTCTACCCACGCCTGGCGCTGAACGAGCGTCGGCTGGCGGATTTTTTGCTGTCGCAGCCTGATCGGGCACGGCATCTGAGTTCACAAAAACTGGCGGAAGAGTCAGGCGTAAGCCAGTCGAGCGTGGTGAAGTTCGCCCAGAAACTGGGTTACAAAGGCTTTCCGGCGCTGAAGCTGGCGCTGAGTGAGTCGCTGGCCGACCGCGATGCCATCACCGTGCACAACCACATTCTGAGTGACGATCCGCTTAAAGTTGTCGGCGAAAAGCTGCTGACGGAAAAAATTTCGGCGATTCGCGCCACGCTGGATATCAACAGCGAAGAGAAACTCACGGAAACGCTGCAGCTGCTGAAAAACGCCAACCGCATTCTGCTGGTCGGCATTGGCGCTTCCGGGCTGGTGGCGAAAGATTTTTCGTGGAAGCTGATGAAGATTGGCATCAACGCCGTCGCCGAGCAGGACATGCACGCGCTGCTGGCCAGCGTTCAGGCGATGGCACCCGGCGATGTGCTGCTGGCAATCTCCTACACCGGCGAACGTCGCGAGATCAACCTCGCGGCGCAGGAAGCGGCGGCGATTGGCGCCGATGTGCTGGCGTTCACCGGCTTTACCCCGAATTCGCTGCAGCAGTGCGCCACGGTCTGCCTGTATACCGTCGCCGAGGAGCAGAGCACGCGCAGTGCGGCCATCTCCTCCACCAGCGCCCAGCTGGCGCTGACCGATCTGCTGTTTATGGCGCTGGTGCAGAACGATCCGGAACGCGCCTCCAGCCATATTCGTCACAGCGAGGAGCTGGTGAAAAAGCTGGTCTGATTGCCCCATGATCAGGATATTCCCCCCTGCCTTAGCCCGAAATTGATCATCGGGCGGGGCAATGATTTTGTTGCCTGTCGCTATCCTTTTCGGCCCGATTAAACGCATTTTCAGCATCGGGCTTGCAGGATAATTTCCGATGTATATGATCAGGGCAAATTTACTCATCTCTCTCGTCATGCTGAAACTTATTTCCCGTTATGCAGGAATTGGCGTTATCAACACCGCGATTCACTGGACGGTGTTTGCGCTTATTCTCAAGCTGTTCGAGTCAGGTCAGGCTATGGCAAACTTTGGTGCATTCTGCGTTGCGGTGACGTTTTCCTTTTTTGCTAATGCCCGCTGGACCTTCTCTTCTGCAGCCACGCCCTTGCGTTACCTGCTTTATGTCAGCTTTATGGGAGGCATGGCGGCGCTGGTTGGCTGGATGGCCGACGCCTGCACGCTTTCCCCGGTGGTTACCCTGATACTCTTTTCCTTTATTAGCCTGGGTTGCGGCTTCATCTACTCTAATTACATCGTTTTCAGGGAAGTAAAATGAAATTGTCTCTCGTCGTGCCCGTCTTCAATGAAGAGGAAACCATTCCGCTCTTTTATCAGGCGGTTCGTCATGAATTAGCCGGCTATCAGGTGGAAATTGTTTTTATCAATGATGGCAGTAGCGATGGCAGCGAAAACATCATCAATGCCCTGGCCATCTCGGATCCGCTGGTCATTGCGCTGTCATTCACCCGCAATTTCGGCAAAGAGCCCGCGTTGTTTGCCGGACTGGAGCATGCCACCGGCGACGCGGTTATCCCGATTGATGTTGATCTGCAGGATCCCATCGCCGTTATCCATCAACTGGTTGAACGCTGGCAAGCGGGTGCCGATGTGGTTCTGGCTAAACGGAAAGATCGCAGTGCCGATGGGCATGTAAAACGTAAAACAGCCGAGTGGTTTTATCACTTTCACAACCAAATCAGCTCGCCGAAAATAGAGGAAAACGTTGGCGATTTTCGTCTGCTATCGCGCGAGACGGTAGAACATATAAAAAGCCTGCCGGAAAGGAATCTGTTCATGAAGGGCATTTTATCCTGGGTTGGCGGTAAAACAGCGATTGTGGAATATGATCGGGCTGAACGCGTCACAGGGGTGTCGAAATTTAATGGCTGGAAATTGTGGAATCTGGCGTTAGAAGGATTAACCAGTTTTTCAACCTTCCCCTTACGCATCTGGAGTTACATCGGCGGTAGCGTCGCTTTACTCTCCTTTCTTTATGGATTCTGGATGATCATCGATAAACTGCTCTGGGGCAATCCGGTGGCGGGTTACCCTTCGTTGCTGGTTTCCATTCTTTTTTTGGGTGGAGTGCAACTTATCGGCATCGGTGTTCTGGGCGAATATATTGGCCGAATCTACATTGAGTCCAAACAAAGACCACGCTACGTTATTAAGAGCAGGAAATGAAAAAAACAGTTTTAGATCGTAACCCATTCATGCTGTATCTCATACTGGCTGTCGCTTTACTGATCGGCTACAGCCCGGTTTATTTATCAACATACGGATTTTCCGACGACTGGTTCTATTTATACGCATCCACTACCGATGCATTCAGTATTTTCAAATGGGATATCTTATCGGGCCGACCTTTCTATGGTGCTATACGCTATTTCTTCGCTTTTCTGATTGATGACGTGCAGGATCTGACCTGGCTCCGTGCACTCTCATTATTAAGCCTGATTTTACTTGGTGGATATCTCATCCGCTTTCTGGAACGCCGCAATATTTTCGACAGTGCGGTGCAGCGTCTGGCCTTTGCGTCGCTGATTTGTCTGCTGCCTTCATTTCAGGTTTTTGTTGGCTGGACAGTCTGCTTTCCTTATGTGCTATCAGTGCTGCTGGCGGGTATCAGTTATTCGACGCTGGCCGCCAACAAAGGCCTGATCCGCGTGCTCCTGTCAGCTATTTGCCTGACGCTTTCCTTTGCGATTTACCAACCTGCAGCCATGAGCTTTTTATTTTTTGCATGGCTCGATCTGGGCATGATAAAAGATAACTATCAGCGCAGCGCAGTCATAAAGCTGATGTTGATGCTGGGGTTCGGTATGCTGATGGCGCTGGTGCTGGCGAAAGTCCTGCCGCTCGTGCTGTTTAATGAAGTTCTGGCAAGGACCAACATTACCTTAGCGCCGCTGAAAAAAATCAGCTGGTTTATCGCTGAACCGCTGCGAAATGCGCTGTGCAACTTTGATACCGGGCGCTCTGTAGTGAGCATAATTATTTCCTGTTCAGTCATAACTGTCGGCGTCGTTAAAGCACCCGATTTCAAACCGCGTAAAGCTTTTCTGTTCCTGTTTTTCCTGCTCGCGGCGGGCATTCCTAATCTTTTGGTTAGTGAAGACTGGGCAGCCTATCGCACGGTTATCGCCCTGTCCTTAATCACCACCTCAGCCTTCATTGCTGGCTTATTCGTGATCTTTAATAAGCTGAAGATAACTACTTCTGCCAGTATCGTTTGCCTCGTCATTGCGGTGCTCTCATGCATGCTGAATATTCAGAAGGGCTTTTCTACGCCTCAGCAGCGCGAGTATCAGTTGTTAAGCAGCGCAATCACAGAGAGCGTGCCTGCAGAATACTCTGGCCAGCTTTATTATCGTATCGATAGCGACAACTTACCGACTATCGCAAAATCCAAAAAATACGATGAGTTTGGTTCGCTTTCGCTGGGTATGCCATGGTCCTTTGCCGGTATGGCCGACGCGATTAAAAAAGAGCACGCGATGAAGTTTTCGTTGCCAAAGGCGCCCGTAATCTACGGCAGCGATCAATGTCCAGGTGACTGTATGACACTGGATGCTACCCACGTGCTGGCACCGGGAAAATAAAGACAGCCCCGCTATTATGTCGCTAACCACGCCAACGGCCCTGCTCACCGTGGCGTGGTTTTCTGGCTATGGCGCGACATCATCACATCGGTTAGCAGCAGCCAAGTCGCTACCTTCTGCTGGCGGCTTTATACTACGCTAAGTCATTTTTTGAACGCCACCCGGCGTGATAATATGCGTGCCGCTCAGGGGATCGCCCCGCTGGTTTACGCCTGCATCGATTGAAAAATCACACTGCAAAGCGCTATTTCAGCAGGCGTTTTGCGCCGGAGAGCGGAGCTAACAATGAAAAATGCAATGAAAACAAGCAACTGATGAGCTTATGCCATGGCACTGATAATTACTGAGCGCTGCATTAACTGCGACATGTGCGAGCCTGAGTGCCCAAACCAGGCGATTAGCATGGGTGAATCGATCTATCAGATCGACGCTGACCGCTGCACTGAGTGCGTGGGTCATTATGATGAGCCGACCTGTCAGAGCGTCTGCCCGATTGATAACACTATTCTTTCAGACCCACAGCACGTGGAAAGTCGCGACGCGCTGTGGGAGAAATTTGTGCTGCTGCACGCTTAATCTTCGATAATCACCGTGGCGCAGGCGTAGTGGCGCTCGTCGGCCAGCGTGACGTGCACATGCTGCACGCCCAGCTGGCTGGCAATCACTTTGGCCTGTTCAAAGAAGCGCAGGCCAGGCTTCCCCAGCGCATCGTTGTACACTTCAAACTGATTGAACGCTAAACCACCGCGAATGCCGGTGCCGAAGGCTTTTGCCGCCGCCTCTTTCACCGCAAAACGTTTGGCGAGGAAGCGCACCGGCTGCTGATGCGCCTGATACTGCTGCCACTCAGCTTCGCTCAGCACGCGGCGCGCCAGACGATCGCCGGAGCGTTCAATTACGCCGGCGATACGCTCGATCTCGACAATATCGCTGCCCAGCCCCAGAATGGCCATTAGCGGCGCGCTTCCCGCATCAGCGCTTTCATGTCGCTAACCGCCGCTGCGAGACCGCTGAACAGCGCACGACCGATAATCGCGTGACCAATGTTCAGCTCATGCATTTCCGGCAGCGCAGCAATCGGCTGGACGTTGTGATACGTCAGACCGTGGCCAGCATTCACCTTCAGGCCGCGGCTGGCGGCAAAGGTCGCAGCGCTGGCGATACGCGCCAGTTCGGCATCGCGTGCCAGCCCTTCCGCTGCTTCAGCATAGGCGCCAGTATGGATTTCAATGTAAGGCGCACCGCTGGCGACCGCCGCTTCAATCTGGTGCTGATCGGCATCGATAAACAGCGACACCAGAATGCCCGCCTCGCTCAGCTGTTTGACTGCCGCGTTGACTTTATCCTGCTGACCGGCCACATCAAGGCCGCCTTCCGTGGTCACTTCCTGGCGCTTTTCCGGCACCAGGCAGACAAAATGCGGTTTGATGTCGCAGGCGATGCCCACCATTTCGTCGGTGACCGCCATCTCAAGATTCATGCGGGTATGAATGGTGTCGCGCAGAATCCGCACGTCGCGGTCGGTGATGTGACGGCGATCTTCACGCAGGTGCACGGTAATGCCGTCTGCGCCCGCCTGCTCCGCGACAAACGCAGCCTGTACCGGATCGGGATAGTTTGTGCCACGCGCGTTACGTACGGTGGCGATGTGATCGATGTTGACCCCTAACAGCAACTCAGCCATGACAATCCTTAAATGTGTTCAGTATGTTTGCAGTGTAACGCGCGGAGCCTGTCAGGTGCATCACCCGCGCTCGTCGTTTGCCACGTTCGGTCGTTTTTTCGGCACAAACTGACGGAACAGCTCCTGACTCTTCAGCGGCTTACCGCCCAGATAAGGTTTCAACGCCATGCGCGTGAAGCGTTTAGCGGCACGCAGCGTGTCGGCATCAGGAAATTCGCGCTCCCACAGCGCGCGCAGCTGGCGGCCGGTGAAACTGCGCTGATTGACCACCAGACTGGCGATAAAGCCTTTCTCTTCGCGATAGCTGTAGGTCATACCGTCGTCGACCGCCTCGCCGCTGCCGGCGCAGTGCAGAAAGTCGACGCCGTAGCCCAGGTGGCCCAGCAGCGCCAGCTCAAAACGGCGCAGCGCTGGCTCGGGCGAACCGTTGGCCGCCGCCAGCGTCTGGATACATGAGAGATAATCGAAGAACAGTTCGGAGAAGGGAATTTCCTGCTCCAGCACCCGCGACAGCAGCTCGTTAACATACAGGCCACAGTAGAGCGTGATGCCGCTGAGCGGCAGCGCCAGCGACACCGCTTCGGCGTTACGCAGGGTTTTGACTTCGCCACGGCCGCCCCAGCGCACCAGTAGCGGTGTAAAGGGTTGCAGTGCGCCTTTAAGCTGGGAACGGCGCGAGCGTGCGCCCTTGGCAAGGACGCGGACGCGTCCCTGACTTTCGCTGAACAGATCGAGCAGCAGGCTGGTTTCGCTGTAAGGGCGACTATGCAGCACAAAGGCGCGTTGCCAGCCTTCCATCAATTAGTCGTCTGTATAACCCAGGCTGCGCAGCGCACGTTCGTCGTCCGCCCAGCCCGATTTCACTTTAACCCACAGCTCGAGATGGACTTTCGCCTCGAACATCTCTTCCATGTCTTTACGCGCTTCGATACCGATGGTTTTGATTTTGGCACCTTTGTTGCCAATCACCATCTTCTTCTGCCCTTCGCGCTCGACCAGAATTAAACCGTTGATGTCATAGCCGCCGCGCTCGTTAGAGACAAACTGCTCGATCTCCACGGTTACCGAATACGGTAACTCGGCACCGAGGAAGCGCATCAGTTTTTCACGGATGATTTCTGAGGCCATGAAACGCTGCGAGCGATCGGTGATGTAGTCTTCCGGGAAGTGGTGATCCGACAGCGGCAGGCGCTTGCGGGCGATCTCCGCAATCGCATCCACGTTTTTACCGGTTTCGGCGGAGATAGGCACGATCTCGAGGAAGTTCATCTGCTGGCTGAGGAACTGCAGGTGCGGCAGCAGGATGCTTTTATCCTGGATGTTGTCGACTTTGTTTACCGCCAGCACCACCGGCACTTTGCCGTCACGCAGCTTGTTCAGCACCATCTCATCGTCAGGCGTCCAGCGCGTGCCTTCCACCACAAAAATTACCAGCTCAACGTCACCGATGGAGCTGCTGGCAGCACGGTTCATCAGGCGGTTGATCGCCCGCTTCTCTTCCATGTGCAGGCCGGGTGTATCCACGTAGATCGCCTGATAAGCGCCTTCGGTATGAATACCCATGATGCGGTGGCGCGTGGTTTGCGGCTTGCGCGAGGTGATCGACACCTTCTGCCCCAGCAGCTGGTTCAGTAAGGTGGATTTGCCGACGTTAGGCCGGCCGACAATCGCGATAAAGCCGCTGTATGTTTCGAGTTCGCTCATTCGGGTCCTGATTGGGCAGCCTCACTGCTGAGGCTGCGAAATGACAATTTATTCGAGGCCGAGCTTGATTAACGCCTGTTCGGCGGCGGCCTGCTCTGCTTTACGGCGGCTCGAGCCCACGCCCACCACCGGTTCAGCCATCCCACTCACCTGACAGTGAATGGTGAATTCCTGATCGTGCGCTTCGCCACGCACCTGTACCACCAGATAAGACGGCAGCGGCAGATGACGGCCCTGCAGATACTCCTGCAGGCGCGTTTTCGGATCTTTTTGCTTATCGCCCGGGCTGATCTGCTCAAGGCGATTCTGGTACCAGTCGAGAATCAGCTTCTCGACCGTCTGAATGTTGCTGTCGAGGAAGATGCCGCCGATCAGCGCTTCTACGGTATCCGCAAGGATGGATTCCCGGCGGAACCCGCCGCTTTTCAGCTCGCCCGGCCCCAGACGCAGACATTCGCCCAGCTCAAACTCGCGCGCCATTTCGGCCAGCGTGTTGCCGCGTACCAGCGTGGCACGCATGCGGCTCATGTCGCCTTCGTCCACGCGCGGGAAGCGGTGATACAGCGCGTTGGCAATCACATAGCTGAGGATAGAATCGCCAAGAAATTCAAGACGCTCGTTATGTTTACTGCTGGCGCTGCGGTGAGTCAGAGCCTGCTGCAGTAATTCCGGATGAGTAAAAGTGTAGCCCAGTTTGCGCTGCAGCTTGTTAATGAGGATGGGGTTCATGCGATTCCAGTTGTTCTGTGCGTCTGTGACTCTGCATACCAAACAGGGCTGAAGGTCCAGCACGTTCTGTTTGGTGTGCAGTGGCTCCCTGACTCGCAGGAAGCCAACCGTTTTTAAATCAGTGAATACCGCCAATGCGACTCAGTCGCACGCCGGTCGGCCACTGTCCTTCCTGTTTCTCAAAGCTCATCCAGATAGCAACCGCTTTGCCGACCAGATTCTTCTCGGGCACAAAGCCCCAGTAGCGGCTGTCGGCGCTGTTATCACGGTTATCGCCCATCATGAAGTATTGCCCCTGCGGCACAATCCACGTGGCCTGCGGCTGACCCGGCTGCTGATAATACATGCTCGCCTGGCTCTGCGCTTCATTCACCAGCAGGATATCGTGCGTGACGTTGCCCAGTGTCTCTTTGCGCGTGCCAAGACGCAGGCCGCCCCGCAGCGTTTCGCCCTGCGGCACCTGGTAGAAACCGTTGCCGGTTTCGTTACCATCAAAGCCGCTGAAGGTCTGGATGAAATCGCTCGGCTCAATGTTGGTATAGGTCACCGGCAGCGCCGTGTCACACTTGCCCGTGCCGCAGCCTGGGTTGATGGTCAGGGTTTTGCTGTAAGGATCAAACACCACTTTGTCACCCGGCAGACCGATCACGCGCTTGATGTAATCCACGCTCGGATCTTTCGGGTATTTGAACACCGCGACATCTCCGCGCTGCGGATGGCCGGTCGGGATCAGCGTGGTTTGCGTGATCGGATCTTTGATGCCGTAAGCAAATTTCTCCACCAGGATGAAGTCGCCAATCAGCAGCGTCGGCATCATCGAGCCAGAAGGGATCTGAAACGGTTCGAAGATAAACGAGCGCACGATCAGTACCACCGCCAGCACCGGGAACACCGACGCTGCGGTTTCAACCCAGCCCGGCTGCGCGGCCACTTTGGCCAGCGTTTTGCTGTCGAGCGAATTACCTGCCTGAGCCTGTGCCGCCGCCTGCTTTGCCCGGCGCGCCGGGGCCCACTTAAAGCGATCGATACACCAGATGATGCCGGTTAACAGAGTGGCAATCACCAGAATCAGGGCGAACATGTTAGCCATTAAAGTTCCTTATTTGCTGTCTTTACCGACATGCAGAATGGCAAGGAATGCTTCCTGCGGCAGCTCAACGTTGCCGACCTGCTTCATTCGCTTCTTACCTTCTTTCTGCTTCTGCAACAGCTTTTTCTTACGGCTGACGTCACCGCCATAGCATTTCGCCAGGACGTTTTTACGCAGCTGTTTCACTGTTGAGCGAGCGATAATGTGGTTGCCGATTGCTGCCTGAATCGCAATATCGAACTGCTGGCGCGGGATCAGATCTTTCATCTTCTCCACCAGCTCGCGGCCACGATACTGTGAGTTATCACGGTGCGTAATCAGCGCCAGCGCATCAACGCGTTCTGAGTTAATCAGGACGTCGACGCGCACCATGTCAGAGGTCTGGAAACGTTTGAAGTTATAGTCCAGCGACGCATAGCCGCGCGACGTTGATTTCAGACGGTCGAAGAAGTCGAGTACCACTTCCGCCATCGGAATCTCATAGGTCAGCGCAACCTGTTTGCCGTGGTAAACCATGTTAGTCTGCACACCGCGTTTTTCGATACACAGCGTAATGACGTTGCCCAGAAACTCCTGCGGCAGCAGCATATGACACTCAGCGATCGGTTCGCGCAGTTCAGCAATATTATTCAGCGGCGGCAGCTTCGATGGGCTGTCGACGTACACCACTTCTCCGTCAGTGGTTTCTACTTCGTACACAACCGTTGGCGCGGTGGTGATCAGGTCGAGATCGTATTCACGCTCCAGACGCTCCTGGATGATCTCCATGTGCAGCAGGCCGAGGAAGCCACAGCGGAAGCCAAAACCCAGCGCGGTGGAGCTCTCTGGCTCATAGAACAGCGAGGCGTCATTCAGGCTCAGCTTGCCTAAGGCATCACGGAAAGCTTCGTAGTCGTCAGAGCTTACCGGGAACAGACCGGCATACACCTGCGGCTTCACTTTTTTGAAGCCCGGCAGCGCTTTATCCGCAGGGTTGCGCTGCAGCGTCAGGGTATCGCCCACCGGCGCGCCGAGGATGTCTTTGATGGCGCACACCAGCCAGCCTACCTCGCCACACTTCAGCTCGGTACGGTCAATTTGTTTTGGCGTGAAAATGCCGAGGCGGTCAGCGTTGTACACCTGGCCGGTACTCATTACCTTGACTTTATCGCCTTTACGCAGCGTGCCGTTTTTAATACGGATCAGCGACACCACACCGAGGTAGTTATCAAACCAGGAGTCGATGATCAGCGCCTGCAGCGGGCCTTCCGCATCACCTTCCGGCGGCGGAATATCCCGCACCAGACGCTCCAGCACATCCGGTACGCCGACGCCGGTTTTCGCCGAGCAACGCACCGCATCCGCGGCGTCAATGCCGACGATATCTTCAATCTCTTCCGCCACGCGCTCCGGGTCGGCCGCAGGCAGGTCGATCTTGTTCAGTACCGGTACCACTTCCAGATCCATTTCCATGGCGGTGTAGCAGTTCGCCAGGGTCTGCGCTTCAACGCCCTGACCTGCATCAACCACCAGCAATGCCCCTTCACAGGCCGCCAGCGAGCGGGAAACTTCATAAGAGAAGTCAACATGGCCTGGGGTGTCGATAAAATTGAGCTGGTAAGTTTCACCGTTTGGCGCGTGATAATCGAGCGTAACGCTCTGCGCTTTAATGGTGATGCCGCGCTCGCGCTCCAGATCCATCGAATCCAGAACCTGCGCCGCCATCTCACGATCGCTCAGGCCACCGCAAATCTGAATCAAACGGTCAGAGAGCGTTGATTTGCCGTGGTCAATGTGAGCGATAATGGAGAAATTTCGTATGTGCTTCATTTATATGAATATCTTCACGTAGAAAATCAGTTGAAAACGTGAGCACAGACACATTCAGGCAAGTGAGCTTTACCCGGAACCCTGTCAGCCTCATTAATGACGACGCATATTACACTGTTAACGCCGCGCGTTAAAGAATGGAACTGCGGGGAATCGCAACAGAATTCAGCGATTAAGACGAAATGAAAAGGCCGCGCAATACGCGGCCTGAACGGGGATCAACTGTGGTTTTCCACCCGTAGCGCATCAGGCGGGAGCGCAACGCTGAGAATCACCGGCTGGAACGCTTCACGATCGCCAAACCGGCTGGAAACCCCTTTGGCAACAATAAAGCCGCCAACGCCACCCAGCAGCGCACCGCAGGCCGCCGCCAGGTCGCTGTGGAACAGCATCTGGAACAGGCCCGCGACCAGGAACAGACCAAACAGCGGTGTCATATACACCAGCAGCGCAGAACCGAGCAGGCTGCTTTCACGAATGCCCAGTTCAATGCGCTGGCCCGGCTGAAGCGGCTCCGGACTGGCGATGGTCATCACATGGGCGTTTTTCGGTCCCAGCTGGTTGAGCGCATGGCTGCCGCAGCCTTTGCGCGCTGAACAACTGTTGCAGGAGGTTTTCGCTTCCGAATGCAGAGTAGCGACGCCCTCTTTCCATGCCACCACGGTGGCCCATTCTCTCATCATTTTGTGGCACCTGAATCTATGCTGTCCGCGATACGTTTGGCAGTGGTCGGCGGCAATTCGCCCACCACGGTAATTTCACGATTATCGCGCACTTCGGTCTGCACCGTACGACGCCCAGTGCGCAATGACTGTGGCGAACTGCTTTTATCGGCAGGCGTGATGTTAATAGCGAAGCTGAACAAGCCATCGCTGTACAGACGGGATTCTACGGTTTTGTTCATCGCCGGAATATCACGCCGGCTTTGCGAAATCAGCTTCATGCCGGCCGGTAACCAGCCTGGCTGCCAGCTGAGCTGCACTTTGTCGCCCGCCGGTAACGACAGCGACGGCGGCAGATTGGCTTTTTCCAGCCCCTGCATCAGATTGCGCACACCTTCATCAACGGCAAAACTGATGACGCGGAACTGCTCCAGCGTCTCACCGTCGCGATCCAGCAAATCAATCCGCAGCGGCAATTTGGTATCGACGTCCAGCCACACCACGTAGCTGTAACGCGTGCCGTCACGCGACACGATGCGCACCACTTCGCACATCTGATCGGCCATGCGGGAACGCCCTACCGGAATAAAATCGTAGGCATCGCCGAGGCGCGAGAAGTCAGCGAACATCAGCGCCGGTAGCGCATCAATAATGTGGTTGCCCGGCAGCGAGAACGGATCGAGACCCGGTTCGAAATAGCTGATGTCGTTGCCGCGCTGGATCACTTCACGGCGCGGTCCATCCATCTGTAACAGCTGGGCGAACACGCGATTGTCGATGACCGCATGGCGGTAACGCAGGGATTCAATGCCCAGACGTGAGACATTGATATAGGCGAATTCGTAGTTGAGGTTCTGGCTGGCCTGCTCCATCTGCTGTAACAACGCCCCGGACGCAGATGTCTGCGCCGGGGCGGTAGATGACCAAAGCAGGCTGCCTGCCAGCAGGCTAACGGCACACCAAAGCTGCTTCATTACTGCTGTTGAGTTCCTAACGACTGAGTTCCGGGAACGTTAGCCTGCGCCTGTTGCGGCGCATTGCTTTCAAACTGCACCTGATCGGCATGCAGACGGCGTTGCAGTTCGTAATCCTGCAGCATGGCATTCACGCGTCGACGCTGCTCCTGCACCTGCTGATTTGAGCTGTTGGTGTCAAAAGCATCAGACGGCACGCCCAGGCTGACCGGTGACGCTTTACCCATCATCGGTAAGGTATTAAAGGCTGGTGCATCCGAGGTTTCCGTCGCACTACCCGCTGGTGAGCTGTTGTAGTGCTGCACACCGACGATCACCGCCAGCGACACACAGGCCGCCACACCAATCTGCGTGACCTGAGCAACCCAGCCGCCACCGCGACGCCAGAACGGCATTTTCTGCCAGCGCGACGGCTCCGGCTGTGCTTCCGGGATCAACGAAGTCACTTTGCGCACCGGCTCATTTTCGATGGCGGCAGCAACGCGTGCGGAGATATCAAAATGCAGCACTTCGCCCACATCGCCCCGCAGGGTGTCGCGGATCAGATGGTAGCTCTCCCAGCTTTTTTGTAGATCTGCATCCTTCGATAACGACGCCAGCAGCTCGTTATCTAAAGTTTCACCATCCATTAAAGCGGAAAGTTTTTCTTTCTGCATGTTTTGGTACCCTTCCAGTAGCCGTTATCACTGACGTTGGATAAGCGGTTGAACTTTATTATCAATGGCTTCCCGGGCCCGGAAGATACGTGAACGTACGGTACCTACCGGACAATCCATGATGGCGGCGATCTCTTCGTAACTCAGACCATCCAGTTCCCGCAGGGTGATGGCCATACGCAGATCTTCAGGCAACGCCTCAATCGTCCGAAAAACAATTTGTTTCAGTTCGTCTGACAACATTAAGTTCTCAGGGTTCGAAATTTCTTTTAGCGCACCCGCACTTTCGAAATTTTCCGCGTCAATCGCGTCCACATCGCTGGACGGCGGCCGGCGCCCCTGAGCCACCAGATAATTCTTCGCGGTGTTGACCGCAATGCGGTACAGCCACGTGTAAAAGGCGCTATCACCCCGGAACGACTCCAGTGCGCGATACGCTTTAATGAAAGATTCCTGAACCACATCAGGCACATCGCCTGACGGGACATAACGTGAAACCAGGCTCGCCACTTTATGCTGGTATCGGATCACCAGTAAATTAAATGACTTTTGATCTCCTTTCTGAACCCGCTCAACGAGAACCTGATCCGTTAACTGCTCGCTCATCCGAGGTAATGTCTCCCCAAATCTCTTTTATGCGTAAGTGAACTGCCAGCACATCTCATTTATTGTGAGCAAGCATGCGCTTAGAGTCCCGTTCTGGCCTGAAGTTCACCACGACCTGATATTTTCTGTACCGGTGCCCTGACATCGTTGTTGTTGATGGTCTTTCAGTGTAGCGACTTACCGCACTGGTGGTGTCGTTGGCGGCACCGATAATCGCTGGCAGAGTACCCTATGACGCCGCATTTTTCACCTTTATTCCCTGAATTTTCAGCGTGTTTGGTATAAAAAACACTAATCGCTTATTTTCAGACATAACTTACTGAAATCGCATTACAATCTGATTATTGCGTCGAATTATCCCGCGTTTTTTGTTCAAAATACTTCACACCAGCGGCGACCGGGCTTATGCTCGGGGGACCTTTTGTTTAGTAAATTAAACATCATGAACCCTATTCCCGATCATAGCTGTGATGTACTGATTGTCGGCAGCGGCGCGGCCGGTTTATCTCTGGCGCTGCGGCTGGCACCGCATTATCAGGTAACGGTGCTGAGTAAAGCGCAGATTAGCGAAGGCTCCACGCTGTATGCACAGGGCGGGATTGCGGCGGTGTTTGATGAAAACGACAGCATTGAATCACACGTCGAAGATACGCTGATTGCCGGTGCAGGCCTGTGCGATCGCGAGACGGTGAATTTTATCGCCAGCAATGCGCGCCCGTGCGTACAGTGGCTGATCGATAACGGCGTGGCGTTTGATCGCGAGCCACAGGATAACGGCAATGCGCGCTATCACCTGACGCGCGAAGGCGGTCACAGCCATCGCCGTATTTTACACAGCGCCGACGCCACCGGGCGCGCGGTCGAAACCACGCTGGTCAGCCAGGCGCTCAGCCATCCCAATATTCGCGTTATTGAGCGTGCCAACGCGGTGGATTTAATCCTCTCCGATAAAATTGGCCTGCCCGGAACGCGGCGCGTGGTGGGCGCGTGGATCTGGAATCGCAATCGCGAACAGGTTGAAACCTGCCGCGCCCGCAGCGTGGTGCTGGCCACCGGCGGTGCGGCGAAGGTATATCAGTACACCACTAATCCGGATGTCGCTTCCGGCGACGGCATCGCGATGGCGTGGCGCGCCGGCTGCCGGGTGGCTAATCTGGAGTTCAATCAGTTTCACCCTACCTGCCTGTTTCATCCGCAGGCGCAAAACTTTTTGCTGACCGAAGCGCTGCGCGGCGAAGGTGCCTGGCTATTGCACCCGGACGGTTCGCGCTTTATGCCGGATTTCGATGCGCGTGCCGAACTGGCACCGCGCGATATCGTGGCGCGCGCGATCGATCACGAAATGAAGCGCCTGGGCGTCGACTGCATGTATCTCGACATCAGCCATCAGCCGGCCAGCTTTGTGCGTGCCCACTTTCCGATGATTTATGACAAGCTGCTGACGTTTGGCCTCGATCTGACACAGCAGCCGATTCCGATTGTGCCCGCCGCGCATTACACCTGCGGCGGCGTGATGGTGGATCAGCATGGTCGCACCGATGTCGACGGGCTGTATGCGATTGGTGAGGTCAGCTATACCGGTCTGCACGGCGCTAACCGCATGGCATCGAATTCGCTGCTGGAGTGTCTGGTGTATGGCTGGTCGGCGGCCGAAGATATTGTGCGCCGTCTGCCGCAGATGCACGCCGTCGATCACCTGCCGGCGTGGGATGAAAGCCGCGTCGACGATGCCGATGAACGGGTGGTGATTCAGCACAACTGGCACGAGCTGCGGCTGTTGATGTGGGATTACATGGGCATCGTGCGTACCACCAAGCGGCTGGAGCGCGCCCTGCGCCGCATTACGCTGCTACAGCAGGAGATAGATGAATACTATGCGCATTTTCGCCTCTCCAACAATCTGCTGGAGCTGCGCAATCTGGTACAGGTGGCAGAGCTGATGGTGCGCTGTGCGCTGGCGCGCAAAGAGAGCCGCGGGCTGCACTTCACCCGCGACTATCCGCATATGCTGCCCGAGGCACAGCCAACGGTGCTGCAGCCGGTAGCCTAGCGGAACAGATAGAAATCGGTTACCAGGCTCAGCCAGTCCGCCGAGTAGCTTTTATCTTCATCACGAATGGCGAGACGCTCCTGCACGAGTTCGCCTGCGGCAGGCGAAAAGCCCAGCACCAGCCGGTTCGGCGGTCGCTGCGCGTAAGGTGCTACATCATAGCGATAACGCAGATGCCAGCCTTCGGCGCGCGCCAGTGCAATCAGGTTTTCGCCGACATCCGCGGGCAGCACCACGCAAAACAGCCCCTCTTCTTCAATCAGCTGTGCCGCACAGCGCAGCAGGGTGGGATGATCAAGCGTTGCCGTGCTGCGCGCGGTATCGCGTTCGACGCTGGCTGAGGCCATACCCGGGGTGAAAAACGGCGGATTGCTGACAATCAGCGAGTAGCGTTTTTCTGCCTGCTCACTCCAGCTGACGATATCCTGCGCATGCACCGCGATGCGATGCGCCCACGGCGACGCGGCGACGTTCTCCTGCGCCTGCGCGGCGGCGCTGCGCTCCAGTTCGACGGCATCGAGACTGACGTCATCCGGCGTGCGCTGCGCCAGCATCAGCGCAATCAGACCGCTGCCGCAGCCGATATCCAGTATGCGCCGTACGCCTGCCACCGGTGCCCAGGCACCGAGCAGCACCCCATCGGTGCCGACCTTCATGGCACAGCGATCGTGCGCGACAAAAAATTGCTTAAACGTGAACCCATCTTTTCTTAACATCGCCCGCGCTGGCGGTTGCGGCTGAGACATGCTTAACGACCATTGAATTTGCTCCTGCCGGAAGTGTAACGTGGTCGCGAAGTGAATTCACCTTCACCTGTGCAACACAAACAGATGAAGATTGTGGCTGAACTGTCTATAATCAGCGCCCCAAACTGAGGTAGACCATGACCGTAACCACATTCTCCGAACTCGAACTCGACGAAAGCCTGCTGGAAGCCCTGCAGGATAAAGGCTTCACGCGCCCGACTGCCATTCAGGCTGAGGCCATTCCTGCCGCGCTGGAAGGCCGTGACGTTCTGGGTTCGGCACCAACCGGAACGGGGAAAACCGCAGCCTACCTGCTGCCCGCTTTACAGCACCTGCTCGATTTCCCGCGTAAAAAATCAGGGCCGCCGCGCATTCTGATCCTCACGCCGACGCGTGAACTGGCGATGCAGGTTGCCGACCAGGCGCGCGAGCTGGCCAAACATACCCATCTCGATATCGCCACCATCACCGGCGGCGTGGCCTATATGAATCACGCGGAAGTGTTCAGTGAAAATCAGGACATTGTGGTCGCGACCACCGGCCGTCTGCTGCAGTACATCAAAGAAGAGAACTTTGACTGCCGCGCGGTAGAAACGCTGATTCTGGACGAAGCCGACCGCATGCTGGACATGGGTTTTGCGCAGGATATCGAGACCATTGCCGGTGAAACGCGCTGGCGCAAACAGACGCTGCTGTTCTCGGCCACGCTGGAAGGCGACAACATCAAAGATTTCGCCGAGCGCCTGCTGAACGATCCGGTAGCGATTGAAGCCGATCCGAGCAAAAGCGAGCGCAAAAAGATTCAGCAGTGGTATTACCGCGCCGACAACCTTGAGCACAAAACCAAACTGCTGGTGCATCTGCTGAAGCAGCCGGAAGTGAAGCGCGCCATCGTGTTCGTGCGCAAACGTGAGCGCCTGCATGAGCTGGTGACCTGGATGCACGAAGCCGGCCTGCGCAGCAGCTACCTCGAAGGCGAAATGGTGCAGGCTAACCGTAACGAAGCGATCAAACGCCTGAATGACGGGCGCGTTAACGTGCTGGTCGCGACCGATGTCGCCGCGCGCGGTATCGACATTGATAACGTCACCCACGTCATCAACTATGACTTACCGCGCACCGCCGATGTCTATCTGCACCGCATTGGCCGTACCGGCCGCGCCGGACGCAAAGGTACCGCGATCTCGCTGGTAGAGGCACATGATCATCCGCTGCTGGGTAAAATCAGCCGCTACGTCAACGAGCCGCTGAAATCGCGCGTAATCGATGAGCTGCGTCCGGAAACGCGTGCACCGAGTGCTAAAGTCACCGGTAAACCGTCGAAAAAGGCGCTTGAGAAGCGCAAAGAGAAGAAAGCGAAAGAAGAAGAGAAACCGCGCGTGAAGAAACGTCACCGCGATACTAAAAATATCGGTAAACGCCGCAAACCAAGCGGCAGCAGCACACCGGAGAGCGGTGCGGAATAAAACAGCATCGCGGCAATTAAATCGCCTCCCTGAGGCGATTTTTTGCTTTCTGGCCTGCTGAAAAAGCACTTTCGCGGCGTAAAATCTCTCAACCTGCCCTCTTCTCTCTTCAGGAAATAAAAAAAAGCCGCGCCAGTAAGCACCGGCGCGGCTTGTATTGCTGTGTGCGTTTTCGTCAGCCGATCAATTACAGGCTTTCAGTAAAGGTACGGGTGATAACGTCACGCTGCTGTTCTGGCGTTAGCGCGTTAAAGCGCACCGCATAGCCCGACACGCGAATGGTCAGCTGCGGATATTTTTCCGGATGCTTTACCGCATCTTCCAGCGTTTCACGGCGCAGCACGTTAACGTTGAGGTGCTGACCGCCTTCAACGCGCACCTGCGGTTTCTGCTCCAGTGGAATTTCACGGTAAGCAATCTCGCCAAGGTCGCTGACGGCAACAACCTGATCTTCCGTGAAATCGCCTTTTGCGCACAGGCAGCGGGCTTCGGCTTTCTCATTGTCCAGCAGCCAGAACGAATTCAGCAGCTGCGGATTTTGTGCCTGAGTAATTTGAATACCGGTAATCATAGAGGCCTCCAGGGCTTAGCGCTGCGGCAGGAGCACAGCGCGGTTCTTCGGGTTATGTGACGCTCTGGTATATCACCGTGCTGACCGGCTCGTTTTGACCTGTATCAATTTCGTCCGGCCAGAATTTTTGCCCCCACTCTAATAAATTGATTTATAATAATTTTTATCATTAACTTTTTCTGTAATTGTTCAACTTATTTTTACCCTTCTGCTGCCCCGCCGGACACGCTAAGCTAAAGACATCAATTTGCAGGGAGTCAATGATGGCTGAGAAGCTGACCTGGCACGATGTGCTTGCTGAAGAGAAAGAAAAACCTTACTTCGTGGAAACGCTGAAAGCGGTAGCCGAAGAGCGTGCGGCGGGCGTGACGGTCTATCCGCCGCAAAAGGACGTGTTCAACGCGTTCCGTCTCACCGAACTGGGCGATATTAAAGTGGTGATTCTCGGGCAGGATCCGTACCACGGCCCGAATCAGGCGCATGGCCTGGCGTTTTCGGTATTGCCGGGCGTGGCCATTCCGCCGTCGCTGCTGAATATGTACAAAGAGCTGGAACAGGACATTCCTGGCTTTCAGCGTCCGCAGCACGGCTTTCTTGAAAGCTGGGCGAAACAGGGTGTGCTGCTGCTGAATACAGTGTTAACCGTGGAAGCCGGCAAAGCGCATTCGCACGCACGTTTCGGCTGGGAAACCTTCACCGATAACGTGATTAGCGCCATCAACACCCATCGCGAAGGGGTGATTTTCCTGCTGTGGGGATCGCACGCGCAGAAGAAAGGCAGCATCATTGATGCGCAGCGTCATCACGTATTGAAAGCACCGCATCCTTCACCGCTTTCGGCGCATCGCGGCTTTTTTGGCTGTCAGCATTTTTCCAAAACCAATGCGCTGCTGAGCCAGGCCGGCCAGACGCCCATTGACTGGACGCCGGTGCTGCCCTGAAAACACAAACGGCCGCATCAGCGGCCGTTGTTGCACGGGAGCGGCTTAGCCTTTAGCTTTTGATACCGCAACCATTGCCGGACGCAGCAGGCGACCGTTGAGGGTGTAACCGCGCTGCATCACCATCAGCACGTGGTTTGGCGCCACTTCTTCAGACTCCATCATCGACATCGCCTGATGCACGTCCGGGTTGAACGGCACATTAGTTTCGCCCACCACTTCCACGCCGAACTTGCGCACCGCACCCAGCAGTGATTTCAGCGTCAGCTCGATGCCTTCAATCATCGAAGCCAGCTCGGTATTCTCTTTATCCGCCACTTCCAGCGCGCGCTCCAGGCTATCAATCACCGGCAGCAGTTCGTTGGCAAACTTTTCCAGCGCAAACTTGTGCGCTTTTTCCACGTCCATTTCGGCGCGGCGACGGATGTTTTCAATCTCAGCCTGCGCGCGCAGCTGGGCGTCACGCACGCCACCCTGCGCCTGCGCTAATTCCGCTTCCAGCTGGGCGATACGCTCATCACGCGGATCCACCTCAGTTGCTGTCTCCGCTTCCGGCTGCTGTTGTTCCTGTTGAATTTCGTCTGAGACTTGCTCGTTTGGGGTGTTCTGTTCTTTACTACTCATGAATTTCTCCGCGTTTTGCACATTCATCTCGCTGGTTGGCTTATTATGGGGATCAGTTTGACGGTTTCAAGTGAACCCATCACATTGCCTGGCCGTTTTGGCTTATGAGGAACACCCGCTAAATGAACAAACACTTTAACTGCATTGGGATCGTCGGCCATCCGCGCCATCCCACTGCGTTAACCACCCATGAAATGCTCTGGCGCTGGCTGACTGACAAAGGCTATGACGTGATCGTGGAACAGCAAATCGCCCGCGAGCTGAACCTGCAGGATGTGCGTACCGGCAGCCTGGCGGACATCGGCCAGTATGCCGATCTGGCGGTGGTGGTCGGCGGCGATGGCAACATGCTGGGCGCCGCGCGCGTGCTGGCTCGTTACGACATCAAAGTGATTGGCATCAACCGCGGCAATCTCGGCTTCCTCACGGATCTCGATCCGGATAACGCGCAGCAGCAGCTGGATGACGTGCTGCAGGGCGATTATTTCGTGGAAAGCCGCTTTTTGCTGGAAGCGCAGGTATGCAAAGAAGAGTGTTCGCCGCGCATCGGCAGCGCCATCAATGAAGTGGTGCTGCATCCGGGCAAAGTGGCGCACATGATTGAATTTGAAGTCTATATCGACGAAGTGTTCGCCTTTTCCCAGCGCTCGGATGGGCTGATTATCTCCACGCCAACCGGTTCAACCGCCTATTCGCTGTCGGCGGGCGGGCCGATATTAACGCCGTCACTTGATGCGATTGCGCTGGTGCCGATGTTCCCGCACACGCTGTCGGCGCGTCCGCTAGTGATCAACAGTAGCAGCACCATTCGCCTGCGTTTTTCCTCGCTGCGCAGCGACCTTGAGATCAGCTGTGACAGCCAGATCGCCCTGCCGATTCAGGAAGGGGAAGATGTGCTGATTCGCCGCAGCGCCAATCACCTCAATTTAATTCATCCAAAAAATTATAATTATTTTAATACCTTAAGCTCAAAACTCGGATGGTCAAAAAAATTATTCTGAAAAGGCCTGCCGGCTACTTTACTGGATAAAAAACCAGTTTATACTGTATGAAAAACCATATCTGTTTTTACATACAGGTGATTGTATGCTGGCACAACTGACCATCAGTAATTTTGCAATCGTTCGTGAACTGGAGATCGACTTTCATCGTGGCATGACAGCGATCACCGGCGAAACCGGCGCAGGAAAATCCATCGCGATTGATGCGCTGGGCCTGTGCCTTGGCGGCCGTGCTGAAGCAGAAATGGTGCGTCAGGGGGCCAGCCGCGCAGATATCTGCGCGCGCTTCCAGCTGAAAGCGTCACCCTCAGCCCAGCGCTGGCTGGCGGAGAACCAGCTCGACGACGGCAACGAATGTCTGTTGCGCCGCGTGATCAGTGCCGATGGCCGCTCACGTGGCTTTATCAACGGCACGTCCGTACCGCTGTCGCAGCTGCGCGAACTCGGTCAGTTACTGATTCAAATCCACGGTCAGCATGCGCATCAGCTGCTGCTTAAAACCGATCACCAGAAACACCTGCTGGATGCCTACGCCGCGCACGACGATCGGCTGGCGGAGATGCGTCAGCACTATCAGCGCTGGCACCACAGCTGCCGCGCGCTGGCACAGCATCAGCAGCTGTCGCAGGAGCGTGAAGCCCGCCGCGAACTGCTGCAGTATCAGCTGAAAGAACTCAACGAGTTTGCGCCGCAGCCGGGCGAGTTTGAGCAGATTGATGAAGAGTACAAGCGCCTGGCGAACAGCGGTCAGCTGCTGTCTACCAGCCAGCAGGCGCTGCAAATTCTTGCCGACAGCGATGACACCAACCTGCAAAGCCTGCTCTACAGCGCGCGTAATATGCTGAGTGAGCTGGTCTCGCTGGACGATAAAGTTAGCGGCGTATTTAACCTGCTGGAAGAAGCCGCGATTCAGTTAAGTGAAGCCAGCGATGAGCTGCGCCACTACTGTGAACGGCTCGACCTCGATCCTAATCGCCTGTACGAGCTGGAGCAGCGTCTGTCGCGGCAGATTGCGCTGGCGCGCAAGCACCATGTTTCACCGGAAGCGCTGCCGGTGCTGTATCAGCAGCTGCTGGATGAAGCGGAACAGCTGTCGCAGCAGGAGAGCGATCAGGAAAGCCTGCAGAGCGATGTCGTCGCTCATCATCAGGCCGCGCTGGCCTGTGCTGAAGCCCTGCATCAGCAACGCGTTGCCTCGGCGCAGGAGCTGAGCCAGCTGATTACGCAAAGCATGCGCACGCTCGCCATGCCGCACGGTGAGTTTGCCATCATGCTGGAATTCAATGCCGATCAGCTGACGGCCGAAGGTGCCAGCCGTATTGATTTCCGTGTCACCACTAACCCGGGCCAGCCGCTGCAGCCGCTGGGTAAAGTGGCCTCAGGGGGGGAACTGTCACGTATTGCGCTGGCGATTCAGGTGATCACCGCACAAAAAATGGAAACTCCGGCGATGATTTTCGATGAGGTTGACGTCGGTATCAGCGGTCCGACGGCCGCTGTTGTTGGCCAGATGCTGCGCCAGTTGGGCGAATCGACTCAGGTAATGTGCGTAACTCACCTGCCGCAGGTGGCGGGCTGTGGTCATCAGCACTTCTTCGTCAGCAAAGAAACCGACGGTGCGATGACCGAAACCCACATGCAGCCGCTGGATAAGCGTGCGCGTCTGCAGGAACTGGCGCGCCTGCTCGGCGGCAGCGAAGTCACACGCAACACGCTGGCGAACGCAAAAGAACTTTTAGCAGCCTGACACCGCACTTTTTTGCGGCCTGGTGGTCATATGCTTGCTCTGTAGAGGTTTCCAATAGCTCAAAGGTTTATTATCATCGGCAGTCATATCGCCATAATAAAGCCTGCCGTATGCAGAGTTCAGAATTTGATGGCAACAAAACTGCCTGATGAAAGGCGTTTGGCCCCAGAAAAGGAATGTATAGATGCGCTGTAAAACGCTGACTGCCGCGGCAGTGGTAATGTTGATGATGACCGCCGGATGTTCCACCCTTGAGCGCGTTGTGTATCGTCCGGATATCAATCAGGGGAATTACCTGGTCGCCAACGACGTTTCGAAGATTCACACCGGCATGACGCAGCAGCAGGTTGCCTACACGCTCGGTACGCCGATGATGCACGACCCGTTTGGCAGCAACGTCTGGTATTACGTGTTCCGTCAGGAGCCAGGCCATGAGAGCGTGAAGCAGCAGACGCTGACGCTGACCTTCGACAGCAACGGTACGCTGACCAACATCGACAATAAACCGCGCCTCACCGGCACTGAAGACTGAGTGAGCCGCAACAAAAAAGGCGCCTGAGCGCCTTTTTTAATGCCTTTAATTTACTTTTTCGTTGCCGCGCGCTCTGCCCGCTGCCGGCGCATCTCTTTTGGATCGGCAATCAGCGGGCGATAAATCTCTACCCGATCGCCATCCTGCAACGTATCGCTCAGCTTGACCGGACGGCTGAAAATGCCGACCTTGTTGCTGCTCAGATCGATATCTTTGCGCAGCGTCAGCAGTCCGGATGCCTGAATCGCCTGCTCAACCGTGGCGCCCTCTTCCAGGCTAACCTCACGCAGATACTGTTTATCCGGTAGCGCGTACACCACTTCAACGCTGATGTCAGCCACGGTAAACCTCTTTGGCACGCTGGGTAAACGCCTGCACCATGCTGTTGGCCAGCTCTTTGAAGATGCGGCCAAACGCCATCTCGACCAGCATGTTAGTGAATTCAAAGTCGAGGCTAAGCTCAACCTTGCAGGCATCGTCGCCGAGCGAGATAAATTTCCAGCCACCGGTCAGCTTGCGGAACGGCCCATCGACCAGCTGCATATGAATGCTCTGGTTATCGGTCAGGGTGTTACGCGTGGTAAAGGTTTTACTGATGCCGGCTTTAGATACATCCACCGCGGCGGTCATCTGGTTACCGCTGTTATCCAGCACGCGGCTGCCGGTACAGCCCGGAAGAAATTCAGGATAAGCATCCACATCATTCACGAGCCGGTACATCTGCTCAGCGCTATACGGGACCAGCGCTGAACGGCTAATCTGGGCCATAATGGTTCCTGTTGGTCACAAAACCGTTGAATTATACCATTTTAAGCTACTAAACAAAAATTCACGCCTTTGCCAGCTGTGCTAAAATAGTGTGTTTTTTACCGCCCCGCAGGACAGGGGATGCGCCCACAGACTGAGTGATGTAGACTACGCCGCACTATGACAAAGAAAAAAGCTCACAAACCCGGTTCAGCCACTATTGCCCTCAACAAACGCGCTCGCCATGAATACTTCATTGAAGAAGAGTTCGAGGCCGGCATGGCGTTGCAAGGATGGGAAGTCAAATCACTGCGCGCCGGTAAAGCCAACATCAGCGACAGCTATATTTTGCTGCGCGATGGCGAAGCCTATCTGTTCGGTTCCACTTTTCAGCCGCTGGCAGTGGCATCAAGCCACGTGGTGTGCGACCCCACGCGCAACCGCAAGCTGCTGTTGAACCAGCGCGAACTGGATTCCCTGTACGGCCGCGTTAACCGCGAAGGTTACACCGTGGTCGCGCTGTCGCTGTACTGGAAAAACGCCTGGGCCAAACTAAAGATTGGTGTGGCACGCGGTAAGAAAGAACACGACAAGCGCGCGGACATTAAAGATCGCGAGTGGAAGATGGACAAAGCACGAATTATGAAGAATGCCAGCCGTTAACCACTGGAATCTTTTATAATTTTTTGCTAGAGTAAGAAGTCTTGGGGCTGATTCTGGATTCGACGGGATTCGCGAAACCCAAGGTGCATGCCGAGGTGCGGTAGGCCTCGCTAAAAAACCGCAAAAAAATAGTCGCAAACGACGAAAACTACGCTTTAGCAGCTTAATAACCTGCTTAGAGCCCTCTCTCCCTAGCCTCCGCTCTTAGGACGGGGATCAAGAGAGGTCAAACCTAAAAGAGATCGCGTGGATGCCCTGCCTGGGGTTGAAGCGTTAAAACTAATCAGGCTAGTTTGTTAGTGGCGTGTCTGTCCGCAGCTGGCAAGCGAATGTAAAGACCAGACTAAGCATGTAGTACCGAGGATGTAGGAATTTCGGACGCGGGTTCAACTCCCGCCAGCTCCACCAAATAAAACAAAAGGTTACGTTAAAGCGTAACCTTTTTTCTATCAAAATGGCGGCAAAATGGCGACACCGTCTATATTGCATATCGTCATTAAGAATGCTGGCTCTAGTTAGCATACAGTGGGTCGTAGCAGCCCTTCATCTGCAAAATGAGTAAGTGCTACGGGTCTGAGTGCACCACAAAGGCAACCTCTAGGAGTTTTCGATGAATACTTTCCAAAAGGGCTCAGATCTGCTGTCGAAGCGTATTTGTGCTTTAAGTGGCCTTATTTTGGCTCTCGCTAGCACAGGGTTACACCCTTTACTTGTGATTCCAGTTAGCGCCGCTCTTATTTCATATTTACGCCGAGATTAGCGTAACAAATACGGCCTAACGTAAGTTAGGCCCCCTTCTTTCGCCTTTTGCAGTTATCTAGTTTATTCTCTGGTAAGGAAGCGCAATGGCTACACAATTTGAGCAATTGAAGAATGAAATGCTTGAACTTGATAAGATGGGGTACCAACTTTATATATCTATGTTAAATGATTGTGATAGCATCGATGATGAGACAATTCAAAAACTCAAAGTTGATGGATTCAAACTCGTTAACTTTAACAATCACTACCAAGCCTGGTACACCAAAGCTTATCGTGTAATTTCACAAATAATAAAAGAACGCTTATCAGAATTCGAATATTTATATAAAGGCGACCCCAGAAGAAAAGAAGTCACCTTTATGAATTATTCAATTACCGACTATCTTCTCGGCCTACAAACCACTAATGGCAGAGGGCAGGTCATACGTAGCCCACAAGATGCTATTGGTAAGATGGAGCTGCAATATAAGATTCTTTCTTCAGCACGCGAGCGCTTTAAGAGTTCGCTGTTTGATATCAAGGACATCGTCCAAGCAGATGTATTTGATTCTGAAATTGACACATCTCGTGAACTTAATAAGAAAGGCTTTGTTCGTGCAGCTGGCGCTGTAACAGGCGTCATACTTGAAAAACACTTATCTCATGTTTGTGCACTGCATAGTTTAAAATCTAAAAAATCCCATCCAAGCATATCGGAATTAAACCAGCTATTAAAAGATAATGAAATTATTGATACACCAACATGGCGCCACATCCAGCTTCTAGGCGACATTCGTAATCTTTGTGATCATGGTAAAGAACGTGAACCAAAGAAAGAAGAAGTCAATGATCTGATAAATGGCGTAGAAAAAATAATTAAAACAGTTTTCTAAACGGAAATAAGGCCATTCGGCCTTATTTTATTTTAACTTCACATCTGACATGATTAGCTCTGTTTCTAATGCCAGATTTTATATTATCCGGTACTGCAAGCGTAGGTGTGTATGCAATATTATAAGGAAGCAAAAAAGGCCCTTCTCCCTGCTCTCTAGCTCTCCTTACAATCCATTTTTCAGCGAGCCAACAAAAGTTCCCGTAAAATTTTATATTGATGCTACGCCTTTCAGCCAAGTATGGTTCGAACTCTTTTGCCAAAAATATTACGGTTGAGCCAAAAACCTTATAAAGAAAGAGTTCATCGTACAAGCCATTTCTAATCGCATTTGCACATCGTTCCCATTCATTGAAAACAGTCATTAAAGCTCTAGCCTCTTTCGACTGCCTCACTTCGTCTCTTCCCCACATGTAAAGCGGAACTACTTTTCTGACCTTTAGAACATTCAGTAGGGTTTGCCAGGCATCTTCAACTTTGTCGCTGCGTTTATATGACGATTCAAAATCTAAAGAGTTTTTTTCCTTAGAGGTTTGTCTTTGTTTTCTTATACTTATAATTGCGATCGCAGCAGCAATCATGGCTGCTATCAACGTGCTATAAAAAGTGGGATTGTCTGTCCAGAGCTTTGCAAGAACTTCACATAACTTATGAGTAAAGCTTTGATTCATATTGCTTAATCCATAAACAAAAGAGGCGGGCATAAGCCCGCCTCTAAGAATCTTTGATAAATGAGAGTTACATTATTTGACGCTAAAAACGCCCCAGTCTTCTTCGCGATAGATTTTTTTCATATGCAATTCCCCTTGAGTAAGCTCATCTACAGGTTTCAACCATGGACGTACTTTATACACATACACTTTTCAAACCACAAGCGAGTTTCAACTTTTTCAGTTTTCTTTACCAAGCCATACAAAAAAAAGCATGCTCATCAATATGTTATGGTTTAACTACATTATAGCAAATTAAGCACATATGATCTAACTGGTAGCATAAACAAAATAAAAACAATTAAATCAACAACATAAAGAGGCAAGATGATCTAAAAATGATCCTGGAAACTGAAAAGTACTGAAAATCTTTTCAACGATTTCAGTTAGCAAAATCCGGCAGGAAGCCAGCAGCAGCGCGGCCCGGCGCGGCGGTTTGTAGAAAAATAAAACTGAAAAATTTTCCTGATGCAAAACCCGCAGGCGGGTGCGTTGTAGCGCCGATTTTGTCTGCGAAGCATTTATTTTGCCGGGGCTGTGGCGCAGCCAGCGCCACGCTGTGCTTACGATCTCTTTGCGGTATGGCCGTGCAATGGCTGCGCCTGAGCGTGGCGCTGCGTGCGTTCTGTGCGGTCTGGTGAAGGGCAATAAAAAACCCGCTGCGGTAGCGGGTTCGGGATGGCGGCTTACTGGCCGATAACAGGGGAATATTTGGTATTAAGCGCGGCGGCCTGCTGTCCGCTCTGGGCAATGGCGGCGCTGTTTGTCGGCTGTCCGGTGTCCGGGTGCGTATGGCTGGCCAGTTGATTAGCAAGCTGCTCAACAAGCGCCACGGTATCGAGCATCAGCTGGGCTACGTTGATTTGTGCCGACCCAATCCACACCACCGGCGCGATAATCTCCTGACGCGTTCCAGCTATGCTCTGGCGCAACTGGCCAATCTTTTCTGTCAGCGCCTGACCGACGGTGATCGCCGCGGTGCCGGTGATATCGGTCTCTGCACTACCGCCCACTGTAATCAGCTGATCGCCCTGCGAGGCCATGCTGTAACTGCCGGTCGTGACCTGCTGAACGGCACCGGCCATCAGCGAAGCCGTACCGAGCACCGTCGTCTTATCCGTCGCTTTGATGGTCGTTGTGCGGCTGACCAGCTTGCGGGTTTCGCTGTCGGCTTTGACCTCGCGCGCCATTGAGGTTTCCCGGATAGCCTGATCGGTTTTACGCTCCCAGTCGCCGGCCTGCGTGACGCGCTGTGACACTTCCTCCCGCTGCTGTTGCAGCTGCTCGCCGGGCTTCACGTCCGGCAGGCTGGTCCCTGCCGGCATGGTCTGACGCACAAACGGCTTGTCCGGCCGGCCGCCGGTAAAACCGACTTCAACCAGCGTTCCCTCTGGCGGAAACTGAAACATCCCCGAATCGTTACCGGCAGCGGCACCGCCGGATAAACCGGCGTGCTGCCGTCCGGCTTACCGTCCGCATCCAGCAGCTGCACATCTACGGCGTAACGCGGCCTGAACGGGTCGGCAAAGTTACCGCTGCTGACCGCTTCACTGGATGCAACTACCCGCGCCATCTTTGGCTGGTGCAGGCCGCTGGCCATTTCCGGATACTGGCTTTCAATCTGGCGCTGCAGCGGTGTTTTCTGCAATGGCTGGCCGGTAGTGCGATTTCGCGGCGTCCAGGTGATTGTCATGGTGTCGCCGGCCAGCTGGACTTTCGTCACGCGCTGGCCGTTCAGCTCGACGCCCGGTCGCATTGACTGAATCACCGGGATCGTCATTGAGTTGCCGCCGGCAGCGCCCAGACTGAATTCCGGCGGGATATCGACCGGCCTGCCCGCAAACAGCGACTTTTCAGCGCCGCCGGCATACATGCCGCCATCGGGCAGCTGATACCAGACGTAATCACTGATGCCGAACGCGCGCCCGAGGTTACCCAGCAGCTGGAACCCGGTGCCGCTGTGCGTAAAGTGCGGGATCGGCTTATCGCTGTAATCCTCTGCCGGCAAGCTGAAGGCAAGCCCACTGTTTTCTTCCAGCCAGGCGGCAATCTGGCGCAGCGTCGGATGTTGAAAAGAGCACGGCCAGCTGCGGTCAAACACCCCGGACAGCTCCCGCACAAAAAGCCGCTGATACCCGGTTTCAGCAGGCTGCGATCGCTCAACGTAGCCGGTAAACCAGCGCAGCACGCGGTCAGCGTAGCCGGTATCCTCTCGGCTCAGCACGGTGATCCAACACCTCTGCCGGCGCCGGGCTGGTTGCGGACACGTCCAGCACCCGCCCGTCGGCGCTTTTCGCGTGAAACTCATAGGCGCCCGTCGGCCCGGCCACGGATAAACCCTCAAACGCCTCCGGCACGCGCACGCGCAGGGCGTCGTCAGCTTCCATCACTGCATCAACCGGCGGCACCGCGTCAGGGTTGGCCGGCGTCACGGTCAGGCGTTCCACATTATTCAGGGCGGCCAGCTGGTCCAGATCGCTGCCCAGCGCATAGGCCACCATAACCGCCTGCGCCGCCTCGTTGATGCGCTGGCGCAGCAGGATTTCGCGGTACACGCTTTCCTGCAGCATTTTCACCATCGGATCGGACTCCAGCGCCAGAACGCGGCGCACGGCCGCCTGCTGCTCTGCCGGATAAAGCGCGATCAGCGCCGCTTTTCGCTCAGCCAGCAGCGTCTCAAAGTCCGGCACCTCAATAATCTCCGGCGCCGGCAGCTGTGAAAGGTCAATTACTGCCACTGTTGCCCCCTGTCGGTACAGATAAAGCGAGCGGCGATCCGTCGTCGCGCTGGCCAGCCATCTCAACCACCATCGAGCCATCGTAGGCGCTGGTAATGTTTATGGTGCTCAGTCTGATGCGCGGCTCCCACCGGCTCAGCGCGGTGTAGACCGCCGCCATTACCTGCAGGCGCGTGGCGTCATTCTGCGGGCGGTCAGTCAGCACCGACAGCAGCGAGCCGTATTCGCGCCGCGCTATCCTGCTGCCCTCCGGCGTCACCAGAATGTCGCGCACGCTCTGGCGGATGTGGTCAATGTCCATGATCGCCTCGCCGGTGTCGCGGTTCATGCCGAGATACATTGTCATTTCGGACCGTCCGTTCTGCCGCCGCCGCGCTGGACGCCGCCGTGGTCATGGTCGTCAACTACCACGCCGTTTGAACTCATTTGTCCCCCGCTCTGCGTAACGTCGCCGCTAATCTTCGCGCCGCCATTAAGCTCCGTGCCGCCATGAATCGCAGTATCACCGGTGATTACGGTCGGGCTGTTAAGCCGCGTCTGGTCAGCGTTCACAACAAAGTGAGCGGTATTCAGCTCGATTTTGTCCGACGCCTCGATCAGCACGCTTTTGATGTTCCTGATCAGCAGCTGGCCGGTTTCCGGCTCATACTGAAACCAGCCGCCGTCCTTAAACACGGTGGTTGTGCCATCCTCGGAATAGTCAGGTGGCGGGAAAGCCTCTGAATAGATGGCCGGCAGCGCAAACGCGGTTTCCAGATTGCCGCCGAGGCTCAGCAGTACAACCTGCTCCCCCACAGACGGCTTCCACCACGTACGTGTATTACCGGCGCGCAGGGTCAGCCAGTTGATCCAGTTGGTTTCAAGATCGCCCGTTTTCACCCGGCACAGCCATTTATCTTTATCCACTGCCGAGACGGTCCCGGTGCGGATCAGGTTGGTGATAAGGCGCATAATTTCGGTCAGTTGTGCGTTCATAACAATAAAATGGCCTGTTTGAACACGTAAAGGAAGGAATTCACCTTGTATGATCTTTCATACAAAGAAGAGCTAAAAACGCCTATTTGGGCAGGATTACTTTTGGAAACTCAAAATATTATTAGAGACAAGTACTGACTTTTTAAACACGAGACCTGCTTAACATAGATAAAACAGGCCCGTAATTATTTTCAATTAATTAAAAACAAATTCTGTCTGTATTTCTTTATCGTGATTTTTTGCCCCGATTAAAACATCCTTAACGCCTCTGGCTACCGCCTCGGCTAACTTGCATGGGACAGCATTGCCAATCTGACGCCATACAGAAGACTGTTTTCCAAAAAATTTATAATCAGCAGGGAAAGTCTGTATCAAGATAGCTTCATCAATGGTAAGCCGACGAAGGCGTGTCGGTACGTCCATCATAGCTTTAGGAACGCCTCCTGCCATTAGGTAAGCGTGATACTCTTCAATATAACTATTTTCATGTCCATACAAGTGGCTTTCATCAATGATAGGCGTTCTATTGCCTCCCATTGACGCTGCAATTGTAGATGCATAACCATCGGGATTGATTGGTCTGCCTTGCCCGTTGAACAACATTCCTGCATAGGGAGATTTTCTCAGTACCGGCTTAGATGCATTTGTAATACGCGCATTACAAATCCTATTATTGCCAATAGTACCTGCCCTACCTAGTGGTCTTATAACCTCACCGACATTTGGTGATAAGGTAATATATCTACTTATAGCAGCTTCAATCCTTTTAGAATACTCTTCATCTTTGAAGCCAATCAGGAACATGCGTTCTCTATTTTGAGGCACTCCAAAATTTTTAGAATTTAGAATAATCAGTTTTGTTGAATAACCTAAATTATGTGCAGCGATAAACAATCTTTTGCGTACAGCTTCAAATTTTGAAAGTGTAGCAAGAGCCTTCACATTCTCCATTACAAAACATTTCGGATGTGTTAGTTCCACCGCATGCAAAAATGACCAGATGAGTTGGCTTCGAGGGTCATTAGCATCCATTTTACCAGCGACAGAAAATCCTTGACACGGAGGACCACCGAAAACGCAGTCTACACTGCCAATGTCTTGTATTTTGTCGAAGAAACTATCAATACTCCCACAATCGATTGGGCTTTGATGATTTAGTTCGTACGTAGTACATGCATCTTTATCGATATCATTTGCCCAAACAGCTTTGAAACCAGCTGATGAGAAACCGACATCCATACCTCCAGCACCAGTGAACAAACTTATTGAAGAAAAATCACCCATTTTACCTACACCTTAAACATTCGATTTTGGAATATCCCTCATGCGAGGTGACTATCAACCGCTCCTTAAGCTCAAATCCAGTCTACCCAGATGACGAGACGATTATCCACTATACATGATCATCGGTACAGGTGCCTAGTACAGCTTCTCGTTAAGTTGCGCAAAGACACAAATTTATCTCAAAGTATATTGGCGAAAGAATTAGGACTTTCACAATCTGATATTTCAAAAATTGAAAACCATGAAAGGAGGCTGGATGCCCTTGAGCTTTTTGAATATTTAGAAGTTATTTCCAAACATTCGAAAACCCCGGCAAACAAACTATGGAACAGTATTTATGAGAGTCTCAATAAATCATGACGAAGCTTATAAAATTATATTGGAAGCTATTGAAGAAGCAAAAAGCATTACTACAACTCAGACTCCGCAGGCAGATTTAATCGAAGACGTCATTTTAGGCACTCATTTAACCTACCGGTATATCTTAGTTACAGGTTTTTTAGCAAAGGCAACTAATGAGCTAGCAAACCCTTTAGCTTTACAAGCTAACGCTGAGATAGACGGAGCTTACGATGCACGTAGCCTCTGTCATTCAGTCATAGTCGGTCGCGTTGAAGAGAAATATCTTCAAGGTCGATTAGGTGCATCAAACGAGCCATTCCTGAATAAGCCTGCCCGCTATACAACTCATTCTATTGCTAACCCAGCAAGGAAGGGTTACGATAAAGAAATACAACAAAAATTATTTAACCTCCTCTGTATAGCATCAAATAAGAAATTAGCTTACAAGATGCTAGTAGATGCGATGTACTTTACATTGCAGAGAAATAATCGAGTAATCACCCCTCTCACTGGTCAATCCTTTGATTTTACAAGCTTCATTAACAAAATTCTTTCTAAAGGGATTGATGGTGAAACATGCGCAATTACAGCATCACTCGCTTTAAGTATCCTTGCTGAAAAAAATCAATGGCAAGTTATTACACACCCTGTCAACCAAGCAGGCACTTCATCTAAAGAAATATTAGATATCGATATCTATAAGGAAGGAAATCCCATTATATCCATTGAGGTCAAAGATAAAGATTTTGGTTTTAGTGACGTAAACCATGCAGTTCATAAGGCCAGAAACTCAGGCGTAAACAATGTAATTTTCATTAAAGGCCTTAAATCTATGTTTGTTGATAGTAGCGAAGAATTCGCAGTTGAAGCTGCCGGAAAAATGGGAATGTTGCTCACATTTATTAACGTGAAAAATTTTGCGCTAACATGCTATGCCTTAAGCGGCGGACTAGAAATCGATAGCATAACTGCTCATTTAAACATCATTTTAAAAAACATTCGAGCCAAAGATGCTACTGTTAATCATGTTAGCTCCTCCTTACAACAAATTTGAGAGTTTTCAATTTTAAATCTTTTAAATGAAATCAACTGCTCAGCCAGCGCAGCAATGCCTCCTGCATCGTGGTTTCCACTTCGCTGTTCACACCCAGCAGGGGGCGTGCGGCGTATTTCACCTCTTTGCCGCCCCGGCTCACTCGATCCCGCAGTCCGTAGTGATGCACACGGGCCAGTCGCTGCACGCGCCCGGTAAACGCAACTTCGGCCTGATTTGCGTCAGCCTGCGCTTTCAAGTTCTTCGCGGTTTTCAGCTTCGTGAACATTTTGCGCTTTACCCGGCCCTGTTTGGTCCTGGCCGTCATCCGGCGCGGTTCCCATGCCGTGCCGTCCGGGCTGCGCTGCCCAGTCATGTTCTGTTGCTGAATGCGGCGCATGTCGCGCGCGACCTCGCGCAACATTCTTTTTCTGGCCGACGGTTCAAGCTGCGCCAGTAGCGAATCCAGCCAGGCGTCAACCTCATGCAGCTCAGCCATGGCACGCCGTCCAGAACTCGTCCGGCACGTCCGGCTCCGGTAACGCCAATATCCGCCCGCTGAATCCGAAGCGCTATCTCTACCACGCCTACCTGTCGTTTATGGAGTCACGTGGCCATCAACATCCGCTGAGCCTGACCGCTTTCGGCCAGGCAGTGCCGCAGACGCTAAAGGAGTATGAGCGCATACTGCTGAAGCGCAGGACAAATAATGGTGTCCAGACCAATCTCACTCTGCATGAGGACAGCGAGGCCGACTGGCTCCCCACATGTAGCCATTAACTCCCGCAATATATGAACCGGCATGAGCCGGTTCTTTAATCATTAAGCAACTATTGATTTCTAGTTGAAAAAAATAGAGTATGAAAATGCAATGAGCTGGAAGACGCAACACATTGTATTTTTTGGTTCTGACACCGTTGTTTTCGATGCGTCGAAAAATCGTTAACGACAATAATCTTATAGCAAGTTTTGACTATTGAGAGTTGCTATGTTTAGTACTGAAAAAGAGTCATTCGCTATTTTATTCGGTTCAGTTTCGAGGGGTGACTTCAATAAAAATAGTGATATTGACGTTCTGCTTTACAACTACCCGGAAGGCAAGGCCATTTACAAAATAAAAGACCTTGATATTCCTGAACTGCCAATTAATTTTATATCGTATGATACAGCAACATTTAATAATTTTTACAGCCAAGGCAGCCTATTCCTTTATCATATTTTTGAGCAAGGAAAACTTATTGATGGTTGCGAATCAAAATGGGACGAACTTACTTCTTCCTTCAAAGTAAAAAAATCATTCGCAGATGAGATTAATAAAATTAAAAATGAAGCACTTATTTATAGAGATCTCGAATTTTTGAATGGATATTATTTATCTGCTTTAGTAAACCTATATCCTCTGTTGAAAAATTTCTGCATATTCAGCTTGGCCGAAGAAGGAATTTATGAGTTCAACAAGAGAGAATGTATAAAATTAAAAGCAAATAACATTGGCGTATCCAACAATCTTATCCTCCTTCAAGATTTCTATGATTACAGCGTTAGAGAAATCAATATTAAATTAAAATTATCACCCAACTCAGCGGCAGCAAAAAACTTAATTAAAGAGTCTTTTAAATTTATAAGGAACTAATATGATAATTAACGATTCGATGTACACAAACTTATCAGAAACTTTTTACGAATTCGATAACTCACCATCAAGCGACATAAGCAAATTAAGAAAAAAAATTAAATTCATTTTTGAAACTTTAGTTGAGCAAACACATAGTCACATTTTTAAAACGCAATTCAGAAATTTAAAGACAACTCTAAGAATTATAAACACATCTAAAAACCCTGTCCCAGCAGATTACACATCTCTTATTGAAACACTTCAGTTAAGCCTCTCTGCCCCATACCCTTTAAGTAACAAAACATACACGGATGACAATGATGACATCATCAACTTCGTCGTCTACCATATGATCCCATTCATTATTGAATTAATGGCATTAGATCATACGAACATAGACAAAAAAACAGCACTACTAAATTTACTTTCAACCATTACAAAAAGATGGGCTATATAATGAATATAGAGAAGGATATTCTTTTAAAGGCTTGGGAGTTAACCCAATCAATTGCTAAGAACAATGCTGAAACTGCATGGAAAGTTAGAATGTGGGGAATTACTATCTGGGGTGCATTATTGAGCTATGCATACACAAACAACAGCCACAGCGTCATTGTAATTAGCTTTCTTATCTTATTTCCAATTTTTATTTTTGAATGCGGCATAAGAGTAATTGAATACAAAATGATCTATTTTTCTCATGAAATAGAAAACAGTTTAAATACATTATTAGTAGGTTCTGACTTACACCTACCAGATGAAGGAATTAAAATCAATATCACTGAGACCAGCATAGTAGATTTAAAAAAAATCCTCACTCTTAAAAGATGGCTAATTTGGGGGCCATATGTATGTTTAGCATTGGTCAGTCTCGCATCATTAGTAATCGTTTGAGGTTAATATACAGGAATATTTAGGAGAAAATATAAATGTACGATATTAATTCATGATAAATTGCCAAACCAAACAAGCATGAGCATGAGCATGAGCATGAGCATGAGCATGAGCATGAGCATGCTACTTAAAAACCGAATGAATAACACCATAAAGACCACGCTATATGATAATGGCCTGAAAAATAGCTGCCAACATTTTTAGTATATAAATTCATGCTTTGAGCCGGTTAAGGCCATATTTAGTATCCTCACTTGAGAGATCACTTTTATTGCATACTAGTGTAGATCCCGCCTCAAACCATTCACAACCTAACACTATGAATTTAATAGATAAAATTCTGAAGTGAACAGTGTTAACACTTTTCTCTAAAATTATTTTATTTTGGATCTAGCGCGGGGAATTCGTTATCCTTGCCGTGCCGCTCCGGGATGTGAGATCTAATAATTGGTACACGTTTAGGTACAAGGAACAAACTTGAATTAGATAAAAACATCTCAATACATGAACTTGCGAGTTTTGTTCAGACTCCGCCAGCGCTTCACATATGGAAGCGATTCGCAAGTTGCGCATCGACTCACCGCAATCAGTTCAGCTTGGCCTGCTCAGCTCTTTTCGATCGAATCCTCAACCCACCGCTAAGTCAGTTGGCAATTCTACATTTTCAATCCAAGGCTCATATCAACGAATCTCCTAAAGATGCCTCAATCATCCAGCCAGCTTCCGGCTTCAGCAGAATCGATCAGGAGCTGAACAGTAAGTGGCTTATGCGCTTCGCTGAAATCATCTGGAAAGTATCGCTGAAAATTAATTGATTTGGGATCAATGCCAAACCTTTCAGAATACCTTTCAAGTAGCTCATAGGCATCAAGAGGATCCATACGAAAATCTTTATTCAAATCAGTAGAATGCTTTAAAGGATAACGTCGAAAGGTAAGAAGGCTTCTACCATTGTACTCGGCCAGAAGTGAATAAACTGCCTGCTCAATATCCTGCCTTACCATATCTTATCTTCCTCTGTAACAATGCGATTGTAACGTACCATAGAATGATAACCTATTTGCGCCACATCGCCCGCCAGGATCACCCAGCCAACCACAGGAATAGCACGCCCTACAAACGTCGAAAGCTTTGATGTCATTATTCTTTTAACTTCAAAAGGATTTGCGGGATTTTGAATCCAGGTAGGTAAGCGGAAAGGGAGCCGAATATCCCTAAGCAGTTTCCTTGAATACTTTGAGGCACAACTTGTGCCAGGCGTAGCACTACCCAGCTTGCCTCTGACGGTGATAGTGTTCTGACCGCTATAAATTGCTGCTGCCGCCAGAACATCCTTCGCGCCAGTGAAATGTTCTGCGGTTACGTCTACCATAATCCAGAAGAATAATTCCCCCGCACTGAGATTTGTTAGTCCACCATAAAAGTACGTTCCATTTAGCTGTTCGGTGGTATCCATTACCTTCTCCTTTCGCTTTATACGAGTCAAATCTTAAACCCAGGGCCGGGCAATTACCATTCCTGTTCATTCTATTCCTTACCTTCTTATGCTCTGCCGAATGTCAACTCAGCCAGCTTAGCTGAGGTAATCACATCTGATATTGAAGTACATCTTTCCTTCAGCATGCGTAAGTAACATCAGACATACTCAATAGCCGCAACACTGTAATCTTCACACCATTCCCTGATAGTTTTCTCGCCCCCCTATCAAAAACATTTCCTTCAAATCGACGGAGCGTTTTCATCGCTGGCGCGAAGCGCTGCCAGATCGGCCTGCTGACCAAAAATCCCCCAGTTTGTTTCTTCGATTTCCTGTATCACCACATAGACAGGCGCGACTGAAGTCCCTGACGGACGCCGATCCAGAATTGCGGTTGCTCCCTCGATCAGCTTTTTCTTTGCCTCCTCATCCAGACCACCTTTGATGACATATATCTGAAGGGACACAACCGGCAACCATGCGGGTTCATCTCCCATAAAGACGGCGTCAGAAGAGTATTCGGCAAAGTAGGTCCAGACCGTACTACGAACCAGCGGGGAGTCTGGCAGCGCCTCGCAATCAAGTCCTAACTGCGTCAGATCTCTGGCAACCTGTTGACGCTCAGCCGCATTAAAGGTACCTGCTGGCGCATGAATGATCATTTTAGGCATCAAATATATCTCATTGCATCAGGGGAACAGGATGGATTCCGCACCGGGCGGAATCCATCATCGGGCAACTAAATTGACTGCCCACCGGAGACTTCAATACGCTGACCGGTGACCCAGCGGTTGTCCGGTCCCAGCAGGCTGGCAATCATCGGACCGATGTCATCAGGCAGCCCCACGCGACCCAGCGCGGTCATGCCAGCAAACGCCTGGTTGTAATCGGGGATGTCACGCACCGCGCCACCCAGGAAGTCGGTCTCAATCGCTCCCGGGGCCACGGTATTCACGGTGATGCCGCGGCTGCCCAGTTCTTTCGCCATATACACGGAGAGTATTTCAACGGCGCCCTTGGCAGCCGAGTAGGCCGAGAAACCCGGGAACGACACGCGGGTCAGCCCCGAAGAGAAGTTGACGATGCGTCCGCCATCGACCAGCAGCGGCAGCAGCGACTGCGTCAGAAAAAACACTCCTTTGACGTGTACGTTAAATAACGCGTCGAACTGCTCTTCCGTGGTTGCGCTAAAGTCGGCCATTTCCCCTTGCCCGGCGTTGTTGATCAGATGGTCGAACGTTTCGCGTCCCCAGTCATCTTTCAGGATATTGCGCACGGCGGCGACGAAACCAGGGAAAGACGATACGTTGCTAGTGTCCAGTTGCAGCGCAACTGCCTTACGGCCAAGCGCCTGGATTTCATTCACCACGGCATCCGCCGCTTCTTTACCCGTACGATAAGTCACGATGACATCACCACCATGGCGGGCAATGCTCAGTGCGGTATTACGGCCAAGACCCCGGCTGGCGCCAGTAACAAGAGAAAGGGTTGTCATGAAATATCTCCTCAATAGTGGGAGAGTGATTCTAACAATCGACAGACTTACGAGGTTGCCCAATAATTTTTAATTATTGCCTGATTATTTTTATATTTTTATTTGATGCCGTATTTACTAGAATAACTGCACCGTAAATTTTTATTTTATTGCCTGATAATATGAAAAAGCGTGATCACTCGTATGAGGAACGCACTGCACGGGACGATGAATTCAACTCTGCCGGGAGGATGGCGGCTTTGCTGCAGGCGGCACGACATTACGCTGATGAACACCACAACGGAGCGGGGGTTGCCGCAACGCCAGTTGATGGGGTGTTCATTCTGCGCGAGACCGCGCCTACCGCGTTGCAATTCGCGATCACTAAACCGTTGATCGCAATGGTGCTGCAAGGCAGTAAACGCGTGACCATGGGCAGCGATCGTTTTGATTTCGGCGCGGGGGAATCCTTGCTGATCACCATGGACGTGCCAACCGTGAGTCAGGTTATCAGCGCCAGTGCCGACACCCCTTATTATTCTCTGGTCGTGGAACTGGATGCGGCGGTGATTAGTGAACTGATGGCAAACATGGTCGGGCTGGAGGCTGCCACGGATTTGCCCGTCAGCATTGATCAGATCGAAGAAGATGTGGCAGAAGCCGCTTTGCGCCTGCTGAACATGCTCAGCAGACCGCGCGCGCTCGCCGTGCTGGGCAGCCAGTTGGTGCGGGAGTTACATTACTGGCTATTGTCAGGACGACACGGCAGCGCGCTGCGCGCCCTCGGCAGCACTGACAGCCATGCCCGGCGGATTGCACGGGCAGTCGCGATCATTCGGGCCAATTATGCGCAACCGCTGCGCATGAAAACCCTCGCTGACGCCGCCGGTATGAGCCTCTCGGTATTTCATACGCATTTCCGCCATGTCACCACGCTCACCCCGCTGCAATTCCAGAAACAGCTGCGCCTGCTTGAAGCGCGGAGACTGATGCTGACGGAGGGGACAGCGATCGGTATTGCCGCTAATGCGGTGGGATATGAGAGTGTGACGCAGTTTACTCGTGAATACTCACGGCTGTTTGGTTCACCGCCAGCCCGGAATATTCGGGAAACCCGCGCACTCGAGCGTTCAGTTCTGTCCGGTGAGCCTGCGTGGCGCAGTTGATTTTTCGCACAATGCTGTGTCAACATTCACGGTTAACGACGTCTCAAACAGGCAATAAATTGTTCGAGTCTGTCGTTTCCGAAGAGGGGGTTACAAGAAGGATTTTTAAAAAATACTTCTAATATAGAGATTAACCAGCTTCACTTGGGTGAAGAGTCCTAATTTATTTTTCCTGGCCGTGTAAATGAAATGCACTACAGCAGAAATACCTATCATGCCAAAAAATAATCCTGCACCTTCTGTTTCACCGACAAAACAAAAAGCCGCCGTAAAAAGAATCAGAATATAAAGATAAATAACGACAACTGAAGACACATCATTTGACAAGATCGCGATGACTGAACGCAGGTTAATATCCGAGGTAATTTTCTTTGTAAAAACCGAATTTATCTCTTTATAACCGGCTCTGAAACTAAGTAACTCAGCCCTGTTAAAATCATTACCCCGAATTTTTGATTGAATCTTCTTCAACTTCTTGTTGGTTTTTTCATCCATAATTCTTACCTCCCTGGCCTGACTCAGATAGACATTATAATGATCTTGTCTGCATTATTTGAAGCTTTTGAGTCAATCAACCTACTGCTCAGGGCTTCGGTAATCTCAATCAAAGTCATGCCTGATCGGCTATGGCGAGATTCGAGCTGTCTTTTACGTCTTACTTCCAGTACCTGCACAAAAAATCGCACGACTTTTAGGCTTGCGCTGCTGCCCCGCCTTTTCTCTAGCCGACTATTGCATTTAGCACACATCGTTTCTTTATCCTCTGCGCTGCGCCAGCATTGCGCATGGCTGGCCCCTACGGCACACGGCTGCGCACTTATGCCAGAAACGCCCACAGAAACGGTACGATTCACTTACAGTTTATTCCTAATGCCCTGCGTTGCGCTCTGTGCCACTCTTAACTACGCTCATAACACTTATGATGCTTAATGAGGGAATATATTATGAAAAAGACGATTATTGCGTTATCCGCCATTCTTCTGACTTCTACGGCGTTTGCCGCCACACACGCAACCGATGAAACCGTAGCTGACGCCAAAGCGGGCGCCAATACGGCGAAAGAGAAACTGCATCAGGCGCAGCATCAGGGTGAAGAGCAGCAGCTCAAAGCCAAACATGCTGCCGAAGGCAAAAGCGATAGCCTGACCAGCAAAGCGAGTGAAAACTCACAGAAAGCCTGGAACAGCACCAAAGAAGGTACTGAAAAAGGTTGGGACGCCACCAAAGAAGGCGCGCAGAAAGGCTGGAACAAAACCAAAGAAGGTGCCAGCGATCTGAAGAAGAAAGTCTCTGAGTAATTTCTTCTGATGTAGACAGCGATTGCTCTGCATTCATTTGAGTCGAAAACGCCTGGTGCACTGCATCAGGCGTTTTTACATCATAAGCATATTAATCCGCAGCGAACTTAGTTAAATTTCATTCGCAGGAGCTGCTCTCGCGGCATGGCAAATGGGATGGATTTGGCGCTGATGCAAATAGTTAATGATGTATCCTTGGTTGAGGTGCAACACGCAACGGACCGCGAACAGGCGAAATCAGAGGTATTACTCAGTGGTAGTTCTACCGGCATAATCATCCCCGGAAAAATCCTTGAGGCAGCAGTCAGAGTTACTGATAACCGCTATGTGCTGTTTGTCACGGATGACGTGCTCTACGAGGAATCACTGACTATTGTGCTGATTGATTCCTCTCTGGGCATTCAGGAAATTGTCACTATTGGCAATGAGTGTAACTCCGGCACATTTGAGCAATTGCATATCAGTGACCATTCACTTCAGTTTCGTTTTATCGGTGATTATATCTGGGGCCTGACACTGGAAGATTCACCGAAATTCCAGCTGCCATTTTTCAGCGATCCGAAAGGTGTCTCCCGCAGTAAAGCATTTACCCGATTCATGAACATCACGGCTTTACCCGCGTAATAAACACGAGCTCATTACCCCAAAAGGCCGCCATGCGGCCTTTTTTGTGCCTGCCAGCAACCGGATTGATACAAAACGCTGCGATCCCGCTCCTGGATTCGGGCAAATTCCTAATCAGTGATTGATTAATAAGCAGGCTGCGCGAATAGTAAGCGAACCGGCCATCGGGTGTCGGCACAAGGAGAAAGCACATGGGATATTACGTACTGAGAAAAAGTGATACGGCATTGTCGCAGAAATACTGGTTTGTGCTTAAAGCCAGCAACGGCGAAACCATCGCCACCAGCGAGATGTACAGCTCTAAACAGGCGGCGGAAAACGGCATCCGCTCGGTGCAGCAAAACGGTACGTCGACCACCATTCACGACGAGACCTGACCTCGCGCATGACTGCGCAGTGATGCGCGAAGGTGGGTCATTGACCCTGCAAGCGGCGCAATGTATTACACGATCAATCGCGCCGCTAAGCATCCCCGGCGAGCGGGTACCACGCAGTACCACAGGCCCCCACCCTCAATCGCCACCGACGCTTTGCATCGGCCGGCCTTTGCCCCTACACTTGCCGCATCGCCCTTAACCATTAATTAACTTTATGTCCGATACATTTCAACGCCAGCCGCTGCCCTTGCCGAATGGCCATAATAAAGTGCTGCTGCACTCCTGCTGCGCTCCCTGCTCGGGAGAAGTGATGGAAGCGATGCTGGCTTCCGGCATCGATTACACCATCTTCTTCTACAACCCTAACATCCATCCGCTGAAAGAGTACGAGCTGCGCAAAGAGGAGAACATCCGCTTTGCCGAGCAGTTTGGCGTGCCTTTTGTTGATGCCGATTACGACAAAGACAACTGGTTCGAGCGCGCGCGTGGCATGGAGTGGGAGCCGGAGCGCGGCGTGCGCTGCACTATGTGTTTCGACATGCGCTTCGAGCGCACCGCGCTGTACGCGCATGAACACGGCTTTCCGGTGATCACCAGTTCACTTGGCATTTCGCGCTGGAAGAATATGCAGCAAATCAACGACTGCGGCGTACGCGCGGCGGCACGCTATCCGGATATGCTGTACTGGGAGTTTAACTGGCGTAAAGGTGGCGGTTCGTCGCGCATGATTGAGATCAGCAAGCGCGAGCGCTTCTATCAGCAGGAGTATTGCGGCTGCATCTATTCGCTGCGCGATACCAACCGCCACCGCGTAGCAAGCGGTCGCGAACGTATCGAAATCGGCGTGCAGTACTATTCGCCGGATGAGTAAGAAAAAAACCTGCTGGTGCTAACCAGCAGGCTAAGCATTACCAGTTCAGCAGCTGGCCGCGGTAATCCACGTAATGATGGCCGCCACGCCCGCTAAACTGCTGCAGTTGCGTGACCATGCCCTGCGCACTCTCGGTGACGGTGATATCCGCGCCCTCACCGCCCATATCCGTTTTTACCCAGCCCGGATGCAGTGACAGCAAGGTGCAGCCCTGCTGGTGCATCTGCGTCGCCAGCGCGCGGCTCAGCATATTCAGCGCCGCTTTGCTGGCTGAGTAGAACGGCATCGCCGCGTCACGGTTCTCGTTGAGGCTGGCGAGACGCGACGTGGTCAGGCCCAGCACGCTCTGTTTGTCGCGCAGCAGCGGCAGCAGGCTCTCCGCCAGGCGCACCGGCGCCACCGCATTGGTAAAGAACAGCTCGCTGAGCTGCGCATCGTCCACGTCGCGCAGCTGCGATGCGTGCGGACCGAGAATCCCGGCGTTAATCAGGATGCAATCAAAGGGTGCGTCGCCGAGCTGCCGGACCAGCGCGTCACGCTGCGCGCCATCGGTGATATCCAGCGCCAGCCACTGCAGCTGCGGATGCTGAAACGAAACCGCCGTGGAACGGTAGGTGGCGGTCACCTGCCAGCCCGCCTGCAGTAGTTGCTGCACCACGGCCAGGCCAATGCCTTTTGACGCCCCAATAATCAATGCTCGCTGTTGTTGGCTCATCTGTCTCTCGCTGGTTGGTGTGCCACGAAAAAGGGCAGGATACCCTGCCCTGTTGTCCTTACCGGAACACTAACGTTAGCACGACGATGACCACCATAATTATCAGCAGGTGGCACACCGTTTTATCCAGGTTGCGTTGCTTCATCGCGCCTCCTGCACTCAGAACCACTGGCCAAAGCGCTTGATGTACAGCGTTTTCATGCCCTGCGCTACCAGGCAGTAACCGAGCAGCGTGGCCAGCAGCCAGGGGAAATAGCTCCATGGCAGCGGCACCAGGCCGACCATCGCGCCGAGCGGCGAGAACGGCAGCAGAATGCCGGCAATCATTACGCAGGCGGTGGTCAGCAGCACCGGCAGCGCCGCGCGGCTCTGGATAAACGGAATCTTGCGCGTGCGCAGCATGTGCACCACCAGCGTCTGCGACAGCAGCCCTTCCACAAACCAGCCGGACTGGAACAGTGACTGCATCGCTGGGGTATTCGCCGCGAACACGTACCACATCAGCGCAAAAGTGGTGATGTCAAAAATTGACGACGTTGGCCCAATCCACAGCATAAAGCGCTTGATGTTGCGCGCGTCCCATTTGCGTGGTTTGCGCAGGAACTCGCGATCCATTTTGTCCCACGGCAGCGCCAGCTGTGACAGATCGTACATCAGGTTCTGAATCAGCAGGTGAATCGCCAGCATCGGCAGGAACGGAATGAACGCGCTCGCCACCAGCACCGAGAACACATTGCCGAAGTTGGAACTGGCGGTCATGTTCAGGTACTTGATGATGTTGCCAAACGTCTCGCGCCCCTTCATCACGCCCTCTTCCAGCACCATTAAATCCTTTTCCAGCAGGATGATGTCAGAAGACTCTTTGGCGATGTCCGCCGCGCTGTCGACCGAGATCCCCACATCGGCGTCACGCAGCGCCGGCGCATCATTGATGCCGTCACCGAGAAAACCCACCGTGTGGCCCTGCTGCTGCAGCGCACGCAGAATGCGTGACTTCTGCAGCGGCGTCAGTTTGGCAAACACCGAGCTGCGCGCCGCGGCCTGCGCCAGCTGCTCATCGCTCATCGCCGCAATCGCCTCGCCGGTGAGGATCTCGCCACATTCGATGCCCACCTGCTGACAGATGCGCGCCGTCACTACCGGATTATCGCCGGTCAGCACTTTGACCGTTACGCCGTTCTCGTTCAGCGCGGTAATCGCCTTCGCCGCACTCTCCTTCGGCGGATCGAGGAAGGTCAGCAGCCCTTCGATGGTCAGCCCCTGCTCATCCGCGACGCTCAGCGCCTGTTGCAGACCCGGCTCCGCCAGCGCGCGGCTGGCCACCAGCAGCACGCGGAAGCCCTGTTGATTGTACTGATGCGCCAGCGCCAGCAGCTCCGCACGACGGGTTTCATTGAGCGGCTGAATCAGTTTGCCTTCGCGTTCGGCGCTGGCAATGCTCAGCATCTCCTCGACCGCGCCCTTACAGATCAGCATCTGCTGGTTGAGGCGGCGGTCACGCACCACCACTGAAACGCGACGACGCACAAAATCAAACGGCAGCTCATCCACTTTGCTGTAGTAGTCGCTCATGTCCGCGCTGATGCGTCCTTTGCCGTAACGCAGGATGGCGCGGTCCATCAGGTTAGGCGTGCCGCTCTGGTAATGGCTGTTGAGCCAGCTCAGCATCAGGACGCGCGAGTTCTCTACCCCGGCACAATCGAGATGGTGCTCGAGGATAATGTTGTCCTGCGTCAGCGTGCCGGTTTTGTCGGTACACAAAATGTCCATGGCGCCGAGGTTCTGGATCGCGTTCAGGCGTTTGACGATCACTTTTCGGCGCGACATGGCAATCGCCCCTTTGGCCAGATTCGAGCTGACAATCATCGGCAGCATTTCCGGCGTCAGTCCCACCGCCACCGCCAGCGCGAACAGCGAAGCATCCAGCCAGTCGCCTTTGGTCAGGCCGTTAATCAGCAGCACCACCGGCACCATCACCAGCATGAAGCGAATCAGCAGCCAGCTGACGCTGTTCACGCCGCGATCGAAAGCGGTTTGTGTGCGGTTACCAACAATCGATTTCGCCAGGCTGCCGAAGTAAGTTTCCCCGCCGGTCGCCACCACCACCGCTTTGGCGCTGCCGCTGGAGACGTTAGTGCCCATCAGACATACGCTGCCCAGTTCCAGCAGCGACGCATCTTTGTCGCTGGCGCTGGCCTGCTTGCTGGCCACGTGGCCGGTGACATCATATTTCTCCACCGGCAGCGATTCGCCGGTCAGAATCGCCTGGCTGATAAACAGATCGCGTGAGTCGAGCAGCCGCACATCGGCTGGCACCAGATCGCCCGCCGAGAGATAGATGATGTCGCCGGGCACCAGGCTGGTGATGTCCACTTCCTGTTTCTGCGGCGCCTGCTGTACCGATTCCCGGCGCAGCACGGTGGCGGTGGTGCGCACCATCGATTTCAGCGCCTGTGCCGCTTTGTTGGTGCGGAACTCCTGCCAGAAGCGCAGCAAACCGCTGAGCGTTACCATCGTCACAATGATGATGACACCGGTCAGATCGGTCTCCTCGCCATGGCGCAGCGGCATCCAGTAGTCGGTGAAAAAGCTCACCAGCGCCAGCGCCAGCAGCACATAGATGAACGGATTATTGAAAGCCTGAATCAGCTGCACCAGCGCCGGTGGCGCTTTATCATGCTCCACCTGATTGCGACCATAAATCTGCAGCCGCGCTTCCGCTTCGCGCTCGACCAGCCCCAGCGCATCGCTGCGCAGGCGCAGCAGCGTTTCGTCGGCGGTAAAAGCGGCTTCGTCTTCAATCAGATAGCGTGCGGTTTTCTGACGTGCCGGACGCACGGTGTTCCAGGCTTTTTTTTCCTGGTTGAGTTTCATGTCAGTCATGATGACACTCCTCGTTTATTTTTTTACGGCAATAACGATCCCTGCGCGCCAGGCGCACAAGTCGAAAAGATTAATTGTCACGGCGTGACCGGATTAAATTAAAATTAACCTGTCGGGAATTTCCATATTACCTCCCGGAAATAATGGGCGAAGAAAGTCGCTCGCTGAATAACGAGTGAAATAACATAATCCTGGATAACACTGCGCGCAGCAGCAGCCTGAAGCGGCTTAACGCGCAGGGAAGCTCAGCACGCTGAAGATCAGCGCGCGCATCGAGGCGGAGGAAAAAGTGCGTTTAAAATCATGTGCATGATGCTATTCCCACGGGCATCAGCCCGCTATGGTGTCATTATCAGGGAACAATCATCAGAAACAGGTGAGGATTGCTGCCCGCCATGTTGGCAAGCAGCGACAAAAGAATTCGCGCGTCAGCTTGCCTTGTATTGCCATCGATAAGGGTGACTGTCCAACTGAATTCTCCTGTGTGAAGTTGCGGCTATTATAGGAGGGCGAAAAGCGAAGTAAAGTTAATTATTCTGGGGTTCAGGTTGATTTAATTTTCGTTGCGATTTGGTTGATAATGCGTGCGGATATAAGGTGCATCAGGTTAATCCGATCGCGTTACGCCCTCTTGCTTATAACTGAAGCGCACCGCTTAGAACCTTACGGCATATGCATAGCCATAAATTGACTATTCTTCACTGTAGCGCTCTCGTAAACTCGCGTTACTTTTTTAAGGCAAGGAAACAACATGAAAAAAATTATTCCCTCACTGCTGGCGCTGTCGCTGGTAGCCGCCTTCTCCGCGCAGGCCGCCACGCCGAAAGATACGCTGGTGATTGCGCAGTCTACGGATGATGCGGACAGCTTTGATCCGGCCCAGGGCTTTGAACTGACCACGGTGCAAGCGTTCACTAACATTTATCAGCGCCTGGTGCAGTCCGATCCGGCCAATCCGACCGATCTTAAGCCAACGCTGGCCACGTCATGGCAGCCGGGCAGCGATAACCGCAGCCTGACGTTTGCGCTGCGCAAAGACGCGAAATTCGCCAGCGGTAACCCGCTGCGCCCGGAAGATGTCATCTTCTCGCTGGGCCGCGTGGTGAAACTCAACCTCGATCCGTCCTTTATTCTGACCCAGCTCGGCTGGAACAAAGACAACGTTGACAGCTTCCTGAAAAAGGTCGATGAAGACCACGTGCAGATTAGCTGGAGCGCCAACGTCAGCCCGGCCTATGTGCTGAGCCTGCTGTCCGCGCCGGTCTCCTCGATCGTTGATGAAAAAACCGCGCAGGCCAACGCCAAAAACGGTGATTTCGGCCATGCGTGGCTCGGCACCCACTCGGCCGGCAGCGGCCCGTTCCAGATTCGTAAAGTGGTGCTGCATGAAGCGATACTGCTCAGCGCCAACCCGACCTCACCGGCCGGTGCACCGAAGCTGAAAAACATTCTGATCAAAAACGTGCCGGAGCCGGCAGCGCGCCGTCTGCTGCTGGAACAGGGCGATGTCGATATCGCGCGTAACCTCGGTGCTGACCAGATCGCTGCGCTGAAGGGCAAAGCCGGCGTGAAGACCGAAGCGATTCCGATGGCGTCGCTCTACTACATTCAGTTCAACGTCGGTGCCAATCCGGTACTGAAGAACCCGGCGCTGTGGGAAGCGGCACGTTACCTCTTCGACTACAAAGGTATCGCCAATGACCTGCTGAAAGGCCAGTTTGAAGTGCACCAGACCTTCCTGCCGAAGGGTTTCCTCGGTGCGCTGAACGACACGCCTTACAGCTACGATCCGGAGAAAGCCAAAGCGATTCTGCAAAAGGCCGGCCTGACCAACGTCAGCTTTAAGCTCTCTACCAGCAATCAGCCTCCGTACCTTGATATCGCGCAGGCGCTGCAGGGCAGCTTCGCCAAAGGCGGCGTGAAGGTGGAAGTGCAGCCGGGCTTAAGCTCTGAAGTCTCCACCCGCGTGAAGGCGCATCAGTATGAAGCTACGCTCAACGCCTGGGGCGCGGATTACTTCGACCCGAACACCAACGCCGCCTCCTTCGCATACAACCCGGAAGATGGCAGCAAAACCATTGCTTACCGTTCAGACTGGCACATCCCGGAGCTGAGCAAACAGACGCTGGCGGCGACGGCCGAAGCCGACAGCAATAAGCGCGTTGCGCTTTATCAGGCGATGCAGCGCGAAGTGCTGAAGAACTCGCCGTACGTGATTGGCCTGCAGGCGCGTAACCTGATTGCGCTGCGCGACAATCTGCAGGGCTATGTGCAGGGGATCAACCCGGACATGGTGTATTACGCGCAGGTTTCGAAGTAATGGCAGCGTCAGCGTCATCGGCCGGGTTCGCCCGGCCACTCTGGCAGCGCTTCAGCCGCCTCGTCACCAGCCTGCTGTCGCTGCTGGTGACGCTGGTGGGTTTGTTAGCGTTTACTTTCATGCTGTCGCACCTGTCGCCAGTCGACCCGGTGCAGCAAATCGCCGGCGATCACGCCAGCGAAGCCACCTATGCTCAGGTGCGTCACGATCTTGGGCTGGATCAGCCGGTGCTGGTGCAGTTCTGGCGCTATATCAGCCAGCTGGCGCAGGGCAATCTCGGCCTGTCGCATCTCACCAATCAGCCGGTCAGCGCCGACCTGATGCGCACCTTCCCCGCCACGCTTGAGCTGGCGACCTGTTCGATGATTTTCGCTGCGGTGTTCGGCGTGACGCTCGCGCTGCTGGCAGCGTGGAAACCGGGCAGCGTCATTGATAACGTGGCGCGCTTTATCTCGCTGCTGGGCTACTCGGTGCCGGTGTTCTGGCTCGGCCTGCTGGGCCTGCTGCTGTTCTACGCCGTGCTGCACTGGTCCGCCGGTCCGGGCCAGCTGGATGATATCTGGATTTATACCCTTGAACCGAAGACCGGCTTTGTACTGATTGATAGCTGGCTCTCCGGCGATGCGGAAATGTTTCGCAACGCAATTGCGCATCTGTGGCTGCCGGTGGTGATTCTCGGCCTGCTGGCGATGGCAGGCATTACGCGCCTGCTGCGCGCGGCGCTGCTGGAAGAGAGCAGCAAAGAGTATGTGGTGCTGGCGCGCGCGAAAGGCGCTGGCCGGGCGCGCATTCTGCTGCGTCATATTTTCCCCAACGTGCTGGGCACGCTAATCACCGTTATCGCCCTCTCCTACGCCACGCTGCTGGAAGGGTCCGTGCTGACGGAAACCGTATTCGCCTGGCCGGGCGTCGGTCGCTATATGACCAACGCGCTGTTTTCCGCGGATGTTCCGGCGATTCTCGGCGCTACGTTGCTGATTGGCAGCTGCTTTATCCTGCTCAATGCCGTGGCCGACGCCCTCACCTGGTTAACCGATCCGAGAACCCGATGACTCAACAACTTCATGAACTGGAAACCGTGCGTCCGCGCCGGCGCCGGGCGCGTATCACTTCGCTGACCATCGGCCTGACGCTGGTGATCGTGCTGGTGGCCATGGCGCTGCTGGCACCGCTGCTGGCGCCGTTTGATCCTAACGCGCAGGTGATTGAACAGCGTCTGCTGGCGCCGTCGGCGCTGCACTGGTTCGGCACCGACGGCTTCGGCCGCGATTTATTGTCGCGCGTGATTTACGGCGCACGTCCGACGCTGCTGCTGGTGTCGCTGATTCTGGTGCTGACTATCCCGGTTGGCCTGTTAGTCGGCATCACCGCCGGCTACGTCGGCGGCTGGACCGAACGCGTGCTGATGCGCATCACCGATATTTTCCTGTCGCTGCCCAACCTGGTGATTGCGCTGGCGCTGGTGGCGATGCTGGGTCCGGGCCTGATGAACGGCGCGCTGGCGCTGGCGCTCACCAGCTGGCCGCCGTTTGCCCGGCAGGCACGCGCGGAAACCCTGGCATTGCGCCGCAGCGATTACCTCGCCGCCGCGCGCATGCAGGGTATTACCGGCCTGCGCCTGATGTTTGGCCACATTCTGCCGCTCTGCCTGCCGACCGCCGTGGTGCGTGCCGCGCTGAGCCTCGGCGGGATTATTCTTTCTGCCGCCGGGCTGGGCTTCCTTGGCATGGGCGTACAGCCGCCAACCGCCGAATGGGGCTCAATGGTGGCAGAAGGCAGTAAAGTGATTTTCGACCAATGGTGGGTGGCGGCAGCGCCCGGCGCAGCCATTCTGTTCGCCAGCCTGGCGTTTAACCTGACAGGCGACGGCCTGCGTGACCGACTGGATACCCGCCATGCCAAATGATCTGTTAATTGATGCGCAGGGGCTGACGATTCGCAGCCACGACGCGCTGCTGGTGGATAACATCAGCTTTACCCTTGGCCGCGAACGCGTGGCGCTGGTCGGTGAATCCGGCTCGGGCAAATCCCTGACCGCGCGTGCGCTGATGGGCCTGCTGTCGCCCGCGCTGCAGCTGCAGGCTGACCGGCTGCAGGTGGCGGGCGCAGACGCCCTGCACCTGCGCGAGCGCGACTGGATTGGCCTGCGCGGCGGCAAAGTGGCGATGGTCATGCAGGATCCGAAATACGCGCTCAACCCGACGCGCACCATTGGCTGGCAGGTTGAAGAGCCGCTGGTGCTGCACCGCAAGCTGAGCCGTGCCGAGCGCAAAGAGAAAGTGTGCGAGATGCTGGACGCGGTGGGCCTGCCCGAGCCGCGCCAGCTGATGAAGCGCTATCCGCATCAGCTCTCCGGCGGCATGGGCCAGCGCGTGATGCTGGCGATCGCGCTGATTACCGATCCCGATCTGCTGATTGCCGATGAGCCAACCTCGGCGCTCGATCACGCCATGCGCGATCAGGTGCTGGCGCTGATTCGTCGCCTGGTGGAGCAGCGCAACATGGGCCTGCTACTGATCAGTCACGATCTGCAACAGGTCTCCGAGCACTGTCAGCGGGTGATGGTGATGTATAAAGGCCGCCTGCTGGACACCCTGCCGGCGGCGCAGCTGTCGGACGCCAGCCATCCTTATACCCGCACGCTGTGGGCCTGCCGTCCGGGTAAAGCGACGCATGGCGAACGCCTGCCGGTGCTGGATCGCGCGGCGCTGGAGAAGATGCATGATTGAATTAGCCAACCTGAGCGTCTCGCACAAACAGGGTTATGAACTGCGCACCGTGGTGCACGATGTGAACCTGCAGGTGGCGGCCGGCGAGTGTTTCGGTCTGGTGGGGCCTTCCGGCTGCGGTAAATCGTCGCTGCTGTGGGTGATGGCCGGACTGAATCCGCACTGGCGCGGCCAGATGACGCTGGCGAATACCGCCGTGCAGCCGGGCAAACCCTTTACCGGCCAGCTGCGGCGCGATGTGCAGATGGTGTTTCAGGATCCCTACGCTTCGCTGCATCCGCGCCACCGGCTGCGCCGCACGCTGGCGGAACCGCTTAAGCTGCTGCGACGCGATAACATCGACGATCGCATCAACGCGGGCTTCCGCCATGTCGGGCTGGATCCGGCGCTGGCGGATCGCTATCCGCATCAGCTGTCCGGCGGACAGCGTCAGCGCGTGGCCATCGTGCGCGCCCTGCTGCTGGAGCCTAAGATCCTGCTGCTGGATGAGCCGACGTCGGCGCTGGATATGTCGGTGCAGGCCGAGATCCTGAATCTGCTTAACGATCTGAAACAGAATGATGGCCTGACGATGGTGCTGGTCAGCCACGATCCTGACGTGATCGATCATATGTGCGATCGCGCCGCGCGCATGGCGCAGGGCCGGATTGTTGGTTAGCATGGCATGAGCGCAACGCGGCGCGGTTTATCCCGAAGGTAGATTGCGCCGCTGCCCAACAGCCATTCAGTCATCTAAAGGAACACCGTATGACGGTAAAATTACGTCCGCTGGAGCGGGAAGATCTGCACTTTGTCCATCAGCTGGATAACAATGCCAGCGTAATGCGCTACTGGTTTGAAGAGCCGTACGAAGCGTTTGTGGAGCTTTCTGACCTGTATGATAAGCACATCCACGATCAGACCGAGCGGCGCTTTGTGGTGGAACACGACGGGCAAAAAGCCGGGCTGGTCGAGCTGGTGGAGATCAACCACGTGCATCGCCGGGCGGAGTTTCAGATCATCATCGACCCGGCGCATCAGGGCAAGGGCTTAGCCAGCAGAGCGGCAAAGCTGGCGATGGATTACGGCTTTTCGGTGCTCAATCTCTACAAGCTGTATCTGATTGTCGATCAGGAGAACGAGAAGGCGATTCATATCTACACCAAGCTCGGTTTCGAGGTGGAAGGCGTGCTGAAGCACGAGTTTTTCATCAACGGCGAGTACCGCAACACCATCCGCATGTGCATTTTCCAGCAGCAGTACCTGGCACAGCATAAATCCGGTAATGCGATGGTGAAACCTACCGCGCAATAATAACCATCGGCACGAACCGTAGCGGCGCAATTTATTGCGCGTATTTAACTAAGCGCGATAAATCGCGCCGCTACGCATCCGTGCAAATTAACCGCCGCGCGCGCCGACCACGTTGAGATGCGGCTGCGGGTGCGCTGGCTTCAGGTCATACATGCCGCCATAAAACGGATCGACCACCAGCCAGCCGGGGAAACCGAGCAGCGGAATATTGCCCAGCACGTACCACAGGTTGGCACTGGCCTCGATGGGCAGCGTCAGCGGCACATAGCCCGGACTCTCCAGCATCACCTGATAATGTTTCTTACCGAAATAGGTGCCATTGGATTTCGCCAGATCCACCGTCTGCGGCGTATAGCCCTGCGCCACCGCGCGGCCGGTTTCATCCTGCACGGTGAAACGCGCGCCCTGCGGCACAGAGTCAATTTTTACCGGTTGCGTTTCGGTGCCAACAATGGTGGCACAGCCGCTCAGCAGCAGCGCACAGGCGGGAAGAAGATGTCGCAGGTTCATAGCAGGTCCGCTTCAGAATCAGAAAGGACAGTCTAAACTGCCATCTCTGCCTTTTCACCCGCCTCAATCGCGCTATCAGTGGCGCTTTTCTGCGCTTTATTACGGTTGACAACAGGCGGCAATCGCCGCGATATCCTGCGGCGTGGTGCGGCAGCAGCCGCCAATCAGCCGTGCGCCCGCCTGTTGCCACTCGGGGAACTTATCGTGCAGCGTGCAGCCAGACGGCGCCGAGTGCCAGCTTTTGCTGACCGCATCATACTGCTCGCCGGAGTTAGGATAGACCAGCAGCGGCTTGTCCGTCAGCGCCTGTAGCGTTTGCAGCGCCGGCGTCACGCTCTCCAGCGCCACGCAGTTGAGGCCGACAGCGACAACCTGCGGCGCGGCATTGATGACTTCCGCCACCTTACTCAGCGGCGTACCGTCACTCAGGTGTTGCGCATCGCGCAGCGTGAAGGAGAACCACGCGCTGCTGTGCGGAAACTCCGCCAGCAGGCTAATCAGCGCCTGAATTTCACCAAACGACGGCAGCGTTTCACACGCCAGCAAATCCACGCCCGCCTCCAGCAGCGCCGCCACGCGCGGACGGTGGAAATCTTTCATTTCAGCAGCCGGCAAGGCGTAGTCGCCACGATATTCCGCGCCGTTGGCCAGATAAGCGCCGTAAGGACCGACCGATCCGGCCACCAGCAGCGGTGCCTGGCTGCCTGTGGCGGCACGATAATCGTCGCGCGCCCGCTGGGCCAGCGCCACGCTCTGGCGGATCAGCGCGCTGGCCTGGCCGCTATCCAGTCCGCGGGCGGCAAAGCCCAGCGGCGTTGCCTGATAGCTGGCGGTGATCGCCACGTTAGCGCCGGCGGCGAAGTAGTCATAGTGCACCTGATAAATCAGCTCGGGATTTTCCATCAGCACTTTGGCCGACCACAGCGTATCGGCCAGATTGCAGCCGCGCGCTTCCAGCTCTGTCGCCAGCGCGCCATCCAGAATCAGGGTATCAGTGTGAGTCAGGGCCGCAGCGATGGGGTTACGCGACATCATCGGTCTCCTTAGCGTTGAAAGCGTGTTGGCGTTTTTGCGTCAGATAATAAGCAGCGTAGCAGAACAGTACAAAAGGAATGCCGCACCATAGCGCGATGCGCTGTGACGGGTCAAAGGCCAGCCCGATGCACGCCAGCAGACACAGGGTAAATCCGAGGATCGGCACCAGCGGATAGAACGGCGCGCGGTACGCCAGCTGCTGCGGCGCATTGCCCGCCTGCAGATAGCGCCGACGGAACATGTAGTGTGAGGCGCAAATGCTCAGCCACACCGCCACCACGGCAAAGCCGGAAATCGCTGACAGTGCCACAAACACCGTATCCGGGGCGATCACGCTGGAAAACAGCGCCAGCAGGCCGCCGAGCATACTGACGGTGATGGCCAGCTGCGGAATGCCGCGCCGGTTGACCCGGGCAAAGCAGCGCGGCAGCGTGTTTTCATTGGCCAGCGACCACAGCATCCGTCCCGAGGCGTACAGTCCGGAATTCGCCGCTGACAGGATCGCGGTGAGGATCACGAAGTTGAAAATATCCGCCGCGTACGGGATGCCGATCTTTTCGAACACCAGTACAAACGGACTTTTAACGATGCCCGCCTGATCCATCGGGATCAGCGCGGCCAGCACAAACACCGTGCCGATAAAGAAGATGATCAGGCGCGCCACGGTGGTGCGAATCGCCAGCGGCAGCGCTTTCTGCGGCTGCTCGGTTTCACCCGCCGCAATGCCGATCAGCTCGGTCCCGGAGAAGGCAAAATTCACCGCCACCATGGTCATCAGAATCGGCAGCGTACCGTGCGGCAGCCAGCCGGAAGCGGTCAGGTTATGTAATCCCGGCGCCGCGCTGCCGTCTTTCATCGGGATGAACCCCAGCATCGCCGCCGCGCCCAGCACGATAAAGGCAATGATGGTGATCACTTTAATGATGGAGAACCAGAACTCTCCTTCGGCAAAGAAGCGCGTCGAGACACTATTCAGCAGATAAATGGCGACACAGAACACCAGGCACCACAGCCACACCGGCACCGTCGGGAACCAGTACTGCATGCAGAAACCGGCGGCGGTCAGGCTGGAGCCGAGCGCCACCGTCCAGGTGAGCCAGTAGAGCCAGGCCACGGTGTAACCGGTCGCCGGACTGAGGTAGCGCGCGGCGTAGACGTGAAACGCGCCGGTTTCCGGCATCGCTACCGCCAGCTCGCCAAGACACACCATCACCAGCCATACCACCAGCGCACCAATCAGATAGGCCAGCAGCGTGCCCGCTGCGCCGGTGGTGGAGATGATGTAGCCGGTGTTGAAAAACAGCCCGGTGCCAATCACGCCGCCGAGCGACAGCATCACCAGATGCCGCACCTTCATGCTGCGCTTGAAGTTTGCCTGCGAAGGCGTCGGTTCAGTTTGCATTGTTTATATCCATATGGACGTCTAAACTTCTATATGGACACAGAGTTATACGCATCCGCGCGGCAATTTGCAACGTGGGAAAGGGTAAGGATTGGGAAAGCGTGTGCGGCCCCGCCGCGACGGGGCACACCAGTCAGGCGCCGAAGACGCCCTGCAGATAACGCTCCAGCGCCATGCGCGAGCTAAAACCGTGGGGAATACCGTAGTGCTCCTGCGAATCCCCCATCAGGTAGAGAGGGAACTGCGTGTAGTGGTCGCAGGTTTTCATCTCTGATGCGGGTTCAGCGAAGTGCTGACTTTTTTCTTTCAGGGTGGGATGAATGATCAACGCTGTGCGCCCCATGCGGGCTTCGCGATTCACATAGACATAGTTTTCGCCACGGCGATAACCATAAGTTTTGGGTGTCAGGACGTCCATTTCGAATCCTGCTTTTTCCAGTACGCGCGCTACCTCATCCGGACGTAAATACATGCTTGCTCCTCTCTTCTCACAGCCCCGCAACCTTACATCAGCACGACAGCACAGGACATTCGGAATTTCCCTAAAGCCTGGCACACGGCTGCGTTTAGTCACGTTTCGTCTACACTTAGTATTACGTTTTAAGTCAAAGGGAGCGAAAAATGTTTAATCGAACCAGCAAAAACGATGACATTGATATCAATCAGGATGTAAACGAACTGGCCGATTCGCTGGAAGCCTTACTGAAATCTTATGGCAGCGAAGCCAAAGATGAAGTGGATAGCGCACGCAGCCAGGCGCAGGCCCTGCTGAAACAGACGCGCGCTAAACTCAACGGCAGTGGCAACCGCGTGACTCAGGCCGCGCGCGATGCGGGTTATCAGGTGGATGCTTACGTGCATGACAAACCGTGGTACGGCGTGGGCGTCGGTGCCGCCGTCGGTCTGGTGCTGGGCGCACTGCTGATGTCACGCCGCTAAATCGCTAAAAATCATCAGGAGCCTCGCGCATGCGGGGCTTTTTTTTGCGCGTCACTCCGCATTAGCGTGCCGATGCGGTTGCTGTCAGGCTGGTTAAAATTGCCGCAAAACCCTTTACAAAAATTTTTTCCCTGCGCCAGGGCGCACCATCGCTGGCATTCGCCCTAATCCGACTGCTTAAATCACAAAACCCTATATCTGGTGGGCTTGACCACCAATACCACTACATCTAGTATTCAACACATCAACTCACTACCAGATGTCAGCAGGGACGACGTTCGCAGCAAAAGGGTTTTTGCTTCGTATCTCGCAACCTGACCACAACCAGAGGGAAATACGAATCATGCGCATTATTATTTACACTAAGAGCCAGTGTGTCCAGTGTGACGCCACCAAAAATGCCATGGATCGCAGTGGCATCGACTATCAGCTGATTAACCTCGATAGCCAGCCGGAAGCCATCGATCAGCTCAAATCGCTTGGCTATCGCCAGGTGCCCGTGGTGATGACGCACAACGACCACTGGAGCGGCTTCCGTCCCGACAAAATCGCCGGCCTGCGCCAGCTCGCTGCCGTCGGGGGATAAAGCGATGTTTCCACTGGTCTATTTTTCCAGCCAGTCGGAAAACACGCACCGGTTTATCACCCGTCTCGGCCTGCCTGCGCGGCGTATTCCGCTCGACGCCACGCAGCGCCTGCACATCGACCAGCCCTATATTTTAGTGGTGCCGAGCTACGGCGGCGGCAGCGCGCGTGGCGCAGTGCCGAAACAGGTGATTCAGTTCCTTAATGATGACGCCAACCGGCGCGGTATTCGCGGTGTGATCGCTGCGGGCAATCGCAACTTTGGCGCGGGCTTCTGCCTGGCCGGCGACATCATTGCGCAGAAATGTCAGGTTCCCTATCTCTACCGCTTTGAGCTGATGGGAACCGCCGACGATATTGCCCATGTTAAAGCGGGAGTGACCCAATTTTGGCAACGACAGACACCCTGAACAGCACACAGCTGGACTACCACGCGCTCAACGCGATGCTGAACCTGTATGACGCCGATGGCCGCATCCAGTTCAGCAAAGATCATGAAGCCACACGCCAGTTCTTCCTGCAGCACGTCCAGCCCAACAGCGTGCCATTCGACTCGCACGGCGAGCGTCTGCGCTATCTGGTGGCCGAAGGCTATTATGAAGCCGGGGTGCTGAACCAGTACGATTTCGCCTTCCTGTGCCAGCTGCACGAAGAGGCTGACGCCTGGGGCTTCCGTTTTCACACCTTCCTCGGTGCGTGGAAGTTTTATACCAGCTACACGCTAAAAACCTTCGACGGCAAACGCTATCTGGAAACCTTTGAGCAGCGCGCCTGCATGGTGGCGCTGACGCTGGCGCGCGGCAATGAAACGCTGGCGCGGGAACTGCTGGCCGAGATGCTGAGCGGTCGCTTCCAGCCGGCTACGCCGACCTTCCTCAACTGCGGTAAACAGCAGCGCGGCGAGCTGGTCTCCTGCTTCCTGCTGCGCATTGAAGACAATATGGAGTCGATTGGCCGCGCGGTGAATTCGGCGCTGCAGTTATCGAAGCGCGGTGGCGGCGTGGCGTTTCTGCTCTCCAACCTGCGTGAATCCGGCGCGCCGATCAAGCGCATTGAAAATCAGTCGTCCGGCGTAATTCCGGTGATGAAGATGCTGGAAGATGCATTCTCCTACGCCAATCAGCTTGGTGCGCGTCAGGGCGCGGGCGCGGTGTGGCTGAATGCGCACCATCCGGATATCCTGCGCTTCCTCGATACCAAACGTGAAAACGCTGACGAGAAGATCCGCATCAAAACGCTGTCGCTCGGCGTGGTGATTCCGGATATCACCTTCCAGCTGGCCAAAGAGAACCGCGATATGGCGCTGTTTTCGCCTTACGACGTTGAGCGTATTTATGGCAAGGCGTTTGCTGATATCAGCATCAGCGAGCACTACGAGGCGATGCTGGCCGACGATCGTATCCGTAAAACCTTCATCAAGCCGCGCGACTTCTTCCAGACGCTGGCGGAAATTCAGTTTGAGTCCGGCTATCCCTACATCATGTATGAGGACAGCGTGAACCGCAGCAACCCGATTGCCGGTCGGATCAACATGAGTAACCTGTGTTCGGAGATCCTGCAGGTTAACAGCGCCAGCGAGTATCACGACGACCTGAGCTATCGCCGCGTCGGCAAAGATATCTCCTGTAACCTCGGCTCCCTGAATATCGCCCACGCCATGGATTCGCGTAATCTGGCGCAAACCGTGGAAGTGGCGGTGCGCGCGCTGACGGCGGTTTCCGAGATGAGTGACATCACCTCCGTGCCGTCGGTGGCGGAAGGCAATCGCCGTTCGCACGCTATCGGTCTCGGGCAGATGAACCTGCACGGCTACCTGGCGCGTGAAGGCATGGCTTACGGTTCGCCAGAGGCGCTGGATTTCACCAACCTCTATTTCTACTGCGTGACGTATCACGCCCTGCGCACCTCCAACCTGCTGGCGCAGGAGCGCGGCACGAGTTTTGACGGCTTTGCGCAGTCGCAGTACGCCAGCGGTGCCTATTTCGACAAATATACCCAACACAGCTGGCAGCCGCGCACTGCCCGGGTGGCGCAGATTTTTGCCGATGCCGGCATCGCCCTGCCCGACCAGGCGGACTGGCAGGCGCTGCGTGCGTCGGTAATGCAGCACGGTTTGTATAACCAGAACCTGCAGGCGATTCCGCCGACCGGTTCCATCTCTTACATCAACCACGCCACGTCGAGCATCCACCCGATTGTGTCGCGCATTGAGATCCGTAAAGAGGGCAAAACCGGCCGCGTGTATTACCCGGCTCCGTTTATGACCAATGACAACCTTGAGCTGTATCAGGATGCCTACCAGATTGGTCCCGAAGCGATTATTGATACTTACGCCGAAGCCACCCGGCACGTCGACCAGGGCCTGTCGCTGACGCTGTTTTTCCGCGATGACGTCACGACGCGCGATATCAACAAAGCGCAGATCTACGCCTGGAAGAAAGGCATCAAAACCCTCTATTACATTCGACTGCGTCAGATGGCGCTACAAGGCACGGAGGTACAGGGCTGCGTTTCCTGTGCACTGTGATGATGACTATGCAACTTAAACAGATTCAGGCGATTAACTGGAACCGCATTCAGGACGAGAAAGATCTCGAAGTGTGGAACCGTCTTACCAGCAACTTCTGGCTGCCGGAGAAGGTGCCGCTGTCCAACGATCTGCCGGCATGGCAGTCGCTCGACCCGCAGCAGCAGCAGCTGACGATTCGGGTGTTTACCGGTCTGACGCTGCTCGACACCATTCAGAACGTCATTGGCGCACCGGGACTGATGGAAGATGCGCTGACGCCGCACGAAGAGGCGGTGCTGTCGAACATCAGCTTTATGGAAGCGGTTCACGCGCGCTCTTACAGTTCGATCTTCTCCACGCTGTGTAACACCGCCGACGTGGATGCCGCCTACCGCTGGAGTGAGGAGAATGCCGCCCTGCAGAACAAGGCGAAAATCGTGCTGGATCACTACCGCGCCAGCGATCCGCTGAAGAAGAAAATCGCCAGCGTCTTTCTGGAGTCGTTCCTGTTTTACTCCGGCTTCTGGCTGCCGATGTACTGGTCAAGCCGCGGCAAGCTGACCAATACCGCCGATCTGATTCGGCTGATTATCCGTGATGAAGCGGTACACGGTTATTACATCGGCTATAAGTACCAGAAAGCGCTGGAAACCGTTGACGACGCGCGCCGCGCTGAGCTGCAACAGTTCGCCATCGATTTACTGCTGGCGCTGTATGAAAACGAGGTGGTGTACACCGAAGCGCTGTATGCCGACGTGGGCTGGGCCGAAGAGGTGAAAACCTTCCTGCATTACAATGCCAACAAGGCGCTGATGAACCTGGGTTACGAAGCGCTGTTCCCGGCTGAGCTGACGGCGGTGAATCCGGCGATTCTGTCGGCGCTGTCGCCCAACGCCGATGAAAACCACGATTTCTTTTCGGGTTCCGGTTCATCCTATGTGATGGGCAAAGCGGTTGAAACCGAAGACGAGGACTGGAATTTTTAGTCGCGTGCGGTGCGCGGTAAAGGGTGCGCATTTGCACTGTAAGCGGTGCGCATCAATGCGCACCCTACGGTTGGGTTAATCATGCCCTACGGCAGTTATGTTGATGCATCAGTAGGGTCGGCATTTATGCCGACCGGAACCCGCCCCAGCGGTTAGGTTGATGATACATCCACAGGGTCGGCATTCATGCCGACCAGGTTAATTTCATGCCGATTCCACCACGTTCAGCTCATTCATTTTCCTCTCCTGCATTCCCACCGTTCCCCTGAAATAAGGTTAATTCCGCGCGTGATTATTTTACCTATTTAGCGCCATTCATCGCCGGAATATTTCGCCTGACTAAGCGTGATTTATCCGCCTTCCGGCAATAATTCTGGCCGAAACCGGTTTAATTTCACAAAAAATTCAGAAAAAATTTATCCCGTCTCATCCCTTGCAGGCACTGGAATTAGCCACTGTCGCGCCATACGTGTCACACCAGATATTTCCGTTAAGGGTTGTCAGATAATCTCACTATGCTACGGTATAGGCGCTTAAATTTACGCAGGGTACAACAAGAAATAGTCAGACATTTAACCAGGAATTTCATTACTGCATGGCAATTAAACTCGAAGTAAAGAATTTATATAAGGTATTTGGCGATCATCCCGAAAAAGCATTTAAGCTGATTGAAAAAGGCGAGAGTAAAGAGAGTATTCTGGCGAAAACCGGCCTCTCACTCGGCGTCAAAAATGCCAGTCTGGCCATTGAAGAAGGCGAGATCTTTGTCATTATGGGGCTGTCCGGCTCCGGCAAGTCCACTATGGTTCGCCTTCTCAATCGTCTGATCGAGCCGACACGCGGCCAGGTGATTATTGATGGCGTCGATATTGCCAAAATATCCGACGCAGAATTGCGTGATGTGCGCAGAAATAAAATCAGCATGGTATTCCAGTCATTCGCACTGATGCCACACATGACGGTGCTAAATAATACCGCGTTCGGCATGGAATTAGCTGGCGTGGCGCTGCAGGAGCGGCAGGAAAAAGCGCTCGACGCGCTGCGTCAGGTCGGACTGGAAAATTATGCTCACGCCTGGCCCGATGAACTCTCCGGCGGAATGCGTCAGCGTGTTGGATTAGCCCGCGCACTGGCGATTAATCCGGATATATTGCTAATGGACGAAGCCTTTTCCGCACTTGATCCATTAATTCGCACGGAAATGCAGGATGAACTGGTAAAACTGCAGGCGAAACATCAGCGCACCATCGTGTTTATTTCCCACGATCTGGATGAAGCCATGCGTATTGGCGACCGCATCGCCATCATGCAGGGCGGCGAAGTGGTGCAGGTCGGCACGCCGGATGAAATCCTCAATAATCCGGCCAACGATTATGTGCGCACCTTCTTCCGCGGCGTGGATATCAGTCACGTCTTTAGCGCCAAAGATATCGCCCGCCGCAGCGCCGGCGCGCTGATTCGTAAGGCCGCCGGTTTCGGTCCGCGTTCGGCAATCAAACTGCTGCAGGATGAAGACCGCGAATATGGCTATGTGCTGGAGAAACAGAAATTCATCGGCGTCGTCTCCACTGACTCGCTGAAAGCGGCACTCGCCGCCGGTGAAGGGCTGGATAACGCCCTGCTCGACGCACCGCTGGCGGTTCCTGCCGATACCTCGCTCAACGATTTGCTCTCTCACGTCGCGCAGGCACCCTGTGCGGTGCCGGTGATCGGCGAAGATCAGCAGTACGTCGGTATCATTTCCAAAAGCACGCTGTTACGCGCTTTAGATCGTGAAGGAGCCCAGCCATGAGTGCACAAAACGCCAATCCATGGGAAAGCGCCAGCCAGACCAGCGCACCACCCGCCACCAGCAACGCCGCCGCAGCCAGCAGCGATCCGTGGTCCGCGACAGGTAGCAGCACACCGGCTGACAGTAGCACCAGCGCCGCCGATGCCTGGGGCAACGCCGCCGGCAGTACATCGGATGCCGCCAGCAGTGGTGGACACGATGCCGTCAGCAGCGCCGCCAGCAGCAGCGACTGGCTGAGCAGCGCACCGGCCGCGGCGCCGGAGCACTTCAGCCTGCTGGATCCGTTCCACACCACGCTGATTCCGCTGGATCGCTGGGTCACCGAAGGCATCGACTGGGTAGTTACCCACTTTCGCCCGCTGTTTCAGGGCATTCGCGTGCCGGTGGATTATATCCTCAGCGCCTTCCAGCAACTGCTGATGGGTCTGCCTGCGCCAGTGGCGATCGTGGTGTTTGCGCTGATTGCCTGGCAGATTGCCAGCCCGGCGATGGGCCTCGCCACGCTGATATCGCTGGTGCTGATTGGCATGATCGGCGCCTGGTCCCAGGCGATGGTGACGCTGGCGCTGGTGCTCACCGCCCTGCTGTTCTGCGTACTGATTGGCCTGCCGCTTGGCATCTGGCTGGCGCGCAGTGAGCGCGCGGCGCGCATCGTGCGGCCCCTGCTGGATGCGATGCAAACCACGCCAGCGTTCGTCTATCTGGTGCCCATCGTCATGCTGTTTGGTATCGGCAACGTGCCGGGCGTGGTGGTGACGATTATCTTTGCCCTGCCGCCGGTGGTGCGTCTCACCATACTCGGCATCAAGCAGGTGCCGGCTGACCTGATCGAAGCCAGTGAATCTTTCGGTGCCAGCCCGCGCCAGATGCTGTTCAAGGTCCAGTTGCCGCTGGCGATGCCGACCATTATGGCCGGTGTCAATCAGACGCTGATGCTGGCGCTATCGATGGTGGTCATCGCCTCGATGATTGCCGTTGGCGGTCTGGGCCAGATGGTGCTGCGCGGTATTGGTCGCCTCGATATGGGCCTTGCCAGCGTGGGCGGCGTCGGTATCGTGATCCTCGCCATCATTCTCGACCGCCTGACGCAGTCGGTAGGTCGCGACAGCCGCAGCCGTGGCAGCCGCCACTGGTACAGCAGCGGGCCGCTGGGTTTGTTGCTGCGTCCATTCAGTAAAAAAGCCTGATTTCTTTGGGCGGCCCGCTGCGGTCGCCCGTCTCCGACGTCACACGTAAAATAAGGAATGACTATGCGCAAGACAGCTCTATTCGCCGCCGTCCTGACCACGGTTGCCGCGACGCACGTGTCCGCCGCCGACCTTCCGGGCAAAGGCATTACCGTTAAACCGGCTCAGAGTACCATTTCCGAAGAGACCTTCCAGACGCTGCTGGTGAGCCGCGCGCTGGAGAAGCTGGGCTACACCGTTGAGAAGCCGAGTGAAGTGGATTACAACGTGGCTTACACCACCATTGCCGGCGGTGATGCCACGTTTATCGCTACCAACTGGCAACCGCTGCATGACGACATGTATAAAGCCGCCGGCGGTGATAATAAATTTTATCGCCAGGGCACCTACGTCAGCGGTGCCGCCCAGGGTTATCTGATCGACAAGAAAACCGCCGATCAGTATCACATCACCAACATCGAGCAGCTGAAAGATCCGAAGCTGGCCAGACTGTTTGATACCAATGGCGATGGCAAAGCAGACCTGACAGGCTGTACGCCTGGCTGGGGCTGTGAGGCGGTGATTAACCATCAGATTGAAGCCTACAAACTGAGCGATACCGTGGTACACAACCAGGGTAACTACTCGGCGATGATTGCCGACACCATTACGCGCTTCAAACAGGGTAAACCGATTCTCTATTACACCTGGACGCCATATTGGGTCAGCGACGTGCTGAAGCCGGGTAAAGATGTGGTGTGGCTGCAGGTGCCGTTCTCCTCACTGCCAGGCGCGCAGAGCAAAGTGGATACCAGACTGGCCAACGGCGCTAACTATGGCTTCCCGGTGAACACCATGCATATCGTGGCCAACAAAGCATGGACGGAGAAGAATCCGGCGGCGGCAAAACTGTTTGCTGAAATGAAGCTGCCGATTGGCGACATCAATGCCGAGAACGCCGCGATGCATGCCGGTCACGCCTCAGAAGCGGACATCAACAGCCACGTTGACGGCTGGATCAAAGCTCATCAGGCGGAATTTGATAAATGGGTCAGCGACGCCATGGCGGCGGCGAAATAAGCCCGTGCGGCACCCCGTATCAGCCACGTGGTGCCGCCATTTTCCGCCCTTCCGCCCCGTCAGTAAGCGAAGCGTGCGCTATAGCGCACTGGTACGTCCTGTTAATTAACACAACATTGAAATAATTTTTTGGGTTATTATTACCCACATATGATTATTTACCCGCTTTTCCCACCAGCTATGTCTCCTTTCCGCCGCCCGCATCGGGTCCGTCGCGCCAGGATGAGTCTGCGTTATCGGTGGCATTCACCCTGCCACATGCCGGTTATACGTCAGACAACGAACGGAATTCATCACGCCGCTGGTGCTGGCGCGTTACCCGGACTAACCGGTGCCTTGTCGATTAACCCATTGATTTACTCCAGCAAAGCCGGCCGGGAAAAGTGTTTAGAAAACGTAAAGATCAATGCAAAGTGGTGAGCGATACTGTTCATTAATGATTGGCTTTGTTATGGTTAGCCACACAGTTATTCACCTAAGTTATTTTTACTCGCGAAATTATTCAATCCACTGAAGGTTTCGCTTAGCGAATTGATGACGATGGCGGCTTTGTCTGCAAAGCGGCTGGTCAGGGCGCAGAGCCCAGGGTTATGGACCGACCTGGAACGCCAGGTGCTGACAGTGTGACGGTGCAAACAATCACAGGCGGAAAATATGACTACGCTTAATCTGTCACCCTCATTATTATATTTGTTGCAACTAAGAGGTTTTTAATGGAAAGCTCGTTTACTCCCATTGAGCAGATGCTAAACATCCGTGCTAATCGCCACAAAGATTTTCCGCTGCAGGAGATCATCCTGACCCGTCTGTGCATGCACATGCAGGGTAAGCTGCTGGATAATCGCAACAAAATGTTGAAGGCGCAGGGAATTAACGAAACTTTATTCATGGCGCTGATTACGCTGGACGCGCAGGAAAACCAGAGCATTCAGCCTTCTGAGCTGAGCTCGGCGCTGGGTTCTTCCCGCACCAACGCGACGCGCATCGCTGATGAACTGGAAAAGCGCGGCTGGATCGAGCGTCGTGAGAGCGACAACGATCGCCGTTGCCTGCACCTGCACCTGACGGAAAAAGGTAACGAATTCTTACGTCAGCTGCTGCCACCACAGCATCAGAGCCTGCAGTATCTGTGGTCCTCGCTGACTGATACCGAGCAGGAGCAGCTGGAAGCCATCACGCGTAAGTTGCTTAACCGTCTCGATAAAATGGACGAAGATCAGGTTATCGCTTCCCTGTCGCGTTAATAGCAAGAACTGCGACACAATCACCCACCGAAATCGCTATTTTAATCCCCTTTTATCCGGCCAGCGTTGCAAACGCTGGCTTTTTCGACTCGGGCGACCGTGTTGATGGATCAACACATCCCGACTAAATGGCAAACGTGGAGAACGACATGAGTGCGACAGCGGAAGCTCAAAGCCCGCAACAGCCCGCGAACAAAAAGAAGAAGCGCAAAGGTGCGCTGATCCTGCTGGCTATCGTGTTTATCGTGATTGGTGTGGGTTATCTGGCTTACTGGTATCTGGTGCTGCGCCACTTCCAGGAAACCGATGACGCCTACGTGGCAGGCAACCAGGTGCAGGTGATGGCCCAGGTTTCCGGCAGCGTGAATAAAGTGTGGTTCGAGGATACGGATCGGGTGAAAAAAGGCGACATTCTGGTGTCGCTGGATAAAACCGATGCGCAGCAGGCATTCGAGAAAGCGCAGACCGCGCTGGCCACCAGCGTGCGCCAGACGCACCAGCTGATGATCAACGGCAAACAGTATCAGGCTACCATCAAGCTGCAACAGACCGCGCTGGATCAGGCCGAATCCGACCTGAAACGTCGCGAGCCGCTCGGTGCCGCCAATCTGATTGGTCGCGAAGAGCTGCAGCACGCGCGTGATGCCGTGGCCACGGCGAAAGCCCAGCTGGACGTGGCAATTCAGCAGTACAACGCGAACCAGGCGATGATCCTGAATACCGACCTCGAAAACCAGCCGGCGGTAAAACAGAGCGCCGCTGAGCTGCGCGATGCCTGGCTGGCGCTGCAGCGCACCGACATCCGCAGTCCGATGGACGGCTATGTCTCGCGTCGCAGCGTGCAGGTCGGTTCACAGATCTCCACCAGCACACCGCTGCTGGCGGTGGTGCCGGCCACCAACCTGTGGGTTGACGCCAACTTTAAAGAGACGCAGCTGGCAGGCGTGCGCATCGGTCAGCCCGCCACAGTCATCAGTGATATCTACGGCGATGATGTGGAGTATCACGGCAAAGTGGTTGGTCTGGATATGGGCACCGGTAGCGCCTTCTCGCTGCTGCCTGCGCAGAACGCCACCGGTAACTGGATCAAAGTGGTACAGCGCCTGCCGGTGCGTATCGAACTCGATCCGCAGCAAGTGGCGCAACATCCGCTGCGTATCGGCCTGTCCACGCTGGTGAAAGTAGATACCCAGAACAAAGATGGCGCCGCGCTGGCCAGCAATGCCCGCACCCAGGCCGCGTATGAAAGTAACGCGCTGGCAATCGACCTTGCGCCGGTTAACCAGCTGATCGCTGACATTGTCCGTGCCAACGCGCAATAACCTCGCGGGAGGCTGTTATGGCACAAAAGCCGCTTGAAGGTGCGCCGTTAGTTCTGATGACCATCGCCCTGTCGCTGGCGACGTTCATGCAGGTACTCGACTCCACCATCGCTAACGTGGCGATCCCGACCATCGCCGGTAACCTCGGGGCGTCCAACTCGCAGGGCACCTGGGTGATCACCTCGTTCGGGGTGGCGAATGCCATCTCGATCCCGATCACCGGCTGGCTGGCAAAGCGCGTTGGTGAAGTGAAGCTGTTCACCTGGTCGACCATCCTGTTCGCGCTGGCCTCATGGGCGTGCGGCATGTCCGAAAGCCTGGAAATGCTGATCTTCTTCCGCGTGATTCAGGGCGTGGTGGCCGGTCCGCTGATTCCGCTGTCGCAAAGTTTGCTGCTGAACAACTACCCGCCGGCCAAGCGCAGCGTGGCGCTGTCGCTGTGGGCGATGACGGTGATTGTTGCGCCGATCTGCGGTCCGATTCTCGGCGGCTGGATCAGCGATAACTATCACTGGGGCTGGATCTTCTTCATCAACGTGCCGATTGGCGTGGTGGTAGTGATGCTCACGCTGCAAACCCTGCGCGGGCGCGAAACCAAAACTGAGATCCGTCCGATCGATATGGTCGGTCTGGTGCTGCTGGTGGTGGGGATTGGTTCTCTGCAGGTGATGCTTGACCGCGGTAAAGAACTCGACTGGTTTGGCTCAACCGAAATCATCGTGCTGACGGTGGTCGCGGTGGTGTCGCTGGCCGTGCTGCTGGTGTGGGAGCTGACCGACGATCACCCGATTGTCGATTTGTCGCTGTTTAAGAAGCGAAATTTCACCATCGGCTGTCTGTCGATCAGTCTGGCTTACATGCTGTACTTCGGCTCGATCGTCCTGCTGCCGCAGTTGCTCCAGGAGGTATACGGCTATACCGCCACCTGGGCAGGGCTGGCATCGGCGCCGGTGGGGATCATTCCGGTGATTCTGTCGCCGATCATTGGCCGCTTCGCCCATAAGCTCGATATGCGGCGGCTGGTAACCTTTAGTTTTATCATGTACGCGGTGTGCTTCTACTGGCGTGCGTATACGTTTGAGCCGGGGATGGATTTCGGTGCCTCCGCGTGGCCGCAGTTTATCCAGGGGTTCGCGGTGGCCTGCTTCTTTATGCCGCTGACCACCATTACGCTGTCCGGCTTGCCGCCAGAGCGTATGGCGGCGGCCTCCAGCCTGTCGAACTTTGTGCGTACGCTGGCGGGTTCAATCGGAACGTCAATCACCACCACCATGTGGACAGACCGCGAATCGATGCACCACAGCTACCTGTCGGAATCGGTTAATCCATTCAATCCGAATTCGCAGCAAATGTATGACCAGCTGCAAAGCATGGGCATGACGCAGCAGCAGGCGTCGGCTTATATCGCACAGCAAATTACTAATCAGGGCCTGATTATCTCGGCTAACGAGATCTTCTGGGCATCGGCGGGGGTGTTTTTGGTCCTGCTGGTTCTGGTGTGGTTTGCCCGTCCGCCGTTTGGCGCAGGCGGTGGCGGCGGTGGCGCGCACTGAGTGACAGAAACAAAAACGGGCCACAGCGGCCCGTTTTTTTATTTATGCGTTCTGACGCCACCATTCGGCGAGCAGGATACCGGTCGCGACCGAGACGTTGAGGCTTTCAACGTTGCCGGTACCGCCAATCGACAGGCTGATATCGCCCTGCTGGAATGCGCTGTCTGACAGACCTTCACGCTCCTGACCCAGCACCAGTACCATTTTGGCTGGCAGCGCCGCCTGCGCCAGTGGCTTACCGGCGTGGCTGGATGTGGTCACGATGGTGTAACCGGCTTTGCGGAATGCTTCCAGACCCGCAGCAAAGCTTTCGCCGCTGATCGCCTGAACGTGCTCTGCACCGCCTTCAGCCGTGCGGACTGCGGCACCCGACTCCAGCAGCGAGGCATCATTGACCAGCAAACCTTTGACGCCAAAGTGCGCGCAGCTGCGCATGATACCGCCAAGGTTGTGCGGATTGCTGACATCTTCCAGCGCCAGTACGCAGTCTTTGCTCTGCGCCTGCTGCAGCCATTCCGCCACCGGCATGCCCATGCGCTTCTTAATAATGAAGCACACGCCGCCGTGGTGTTCAGTCCCGGACGCTTTCGCCAGCTCGGCGTCGTCCACGACGTGATAGGCTTTGCGGTTTGCTGCCAGCCAGCGCAGGGTTTCGCGGAAGCGCGGCGTGACGCTTTGCACGAACCAGGCACGGACGATGCTTTCGGGACGGCTCTGGAACAGCGCCTGGCAGGCGTTTTCGCCGTATACGCGCGTCTCTTCCTGACGCTGACGGCGAATCAGTTCCGGGTCGATAACCGGCTTGCTGCTGGCCGCTTCGTCACCCGCATCCGCTTCAGCGGCGACAGGCGGACGTGACACGGTGCGCCACGGTGAATCACTGAAGCCGCGATCGTCCCGATCGCTGCGACGACCGCGCGCGCTATCGTCACGCGGACCGCGCGAACGGCCAGCATCATCACGTGGACCACGCGAACGCCCGGCATCATCGCCACGGGCGGTGCGCGGACGACCGCTCTCTTCATTATTACGGGTGCTGCGAGGACCAGAGCGACGATTCTCTTCCTGGCGCGCAGCAGGACGGCCGCCTTTGCCGGTACGGGGATTTGGCTTCTGACCGCCCTCCTCATCACGTACGTACATCACTTTTACCTTGCCGCTTTTGCCTTTAAATTCGTCGTTCATCTGTTCCTCCAGCATTGAGAGCGCGAAGATTACCTGATGTGTCGGCGCTTAGCTATCAACTATTGAACCTATTGCTTAATCCAGATTGAGCATAGCATTCAACCTTTTCATAATGTTCACCAATCCTAAGATTTACAGGTCCGGTTTGAGGTGACGATGAATACTGTATGTGCCTCCTGTCAGGCAACTAACCGCGTTCCCGAGGAACGTCTGGCCGACGGAGCCAAATGCGGTCGCTGCGGCGATGCGCTGTTTAGCGGTGAAGTGGTGAATGCCACGGCGGCCACGCTGGATAAATACCTGCAGGACGATCTGCCGGTCGTGGTCGACTTCTGGGCGCCATGGTGCGGCCCGTGCGTGAACTTCGCGCCGGTGTTTAAAGACGTCGCTGACGAGCGGCGCGGCAAAGTGCGCTTCGTGAAAGTGAACACTGAGGCGGAACCTGCGCTCAGCACGCGTTTTCGCATCCGCAGCATCCCAACCATTATGCTGTTCAAAAACGGTGAGATGGTGGACATGCTGAACGGTGCGATGCCGAAAGCGCCATTCAACGAATGGCTCGACGAATCACTCTAATCCCCCAGGGCCAGCCACGCGCTGGCCTTGTTTTTGCCCTTCTATTACACTGGCGTTTTTCCCTGTCCGCGATGCTATGTCTGATAATGCCGTCCTGCGCCTGCGTGCGCAGCGTTTAGCGCGTGCCACGCGCCCGTTTCTTGCCCGAGGCAACCGCGTGCTGCGCTGTCAGCGCTGCCTGCTGCCGCATAAAAACTGTCTGTGCGCGACCCTGCAGCCGCAACAGGCGCGCAGCCGGTTTTGCCTGGTGATGTTTGATACTGAACCAATGAAACCCAGTAATACCGGCCGGCTGATTGCCGACATTCTGCCGGAAACCCAGGCCTTTGGCTGGTCGCGCACCGAGCCCGACGCCGCGCTGCTGGCGGCAGTGCAGACGGCGGATTATCAGCCGATGGTGGTGTTTCCCGGTGCCTACGCCGATGCCGATCGCCAGGTGCTGACCACGCCACCCACCGGCGGCAAGCCCCCGCTGTTTATTATGCTCGACGGTACCTGGACCGAAGCGCGCAAAATGTTCCGCAAAAGTCCGTGGCTGGATAGCTTTCCGGTGATGTCACTGAATGTGGCGACGCCGTCGCGCTACACGCTGCGCGAAGCCCACGCGCCTGGCCAGCACTGTACCGCCGAAGTGGCCGCCGCGCTGCTGGAACAGGCAGGTGACGCCTCGGCGGCGCAGGCGTTGCAGCAGCACTTTGAACGCTTTCGTCAGGCCTATCTGGCCGGTAAACCCCACCATCCAATACACGCGCAAGCAGATAATTTCTGAAGCTGGCTCGCAGCCTGACATCGACAAATCGGCAACCGGCGTAAAAGCGTTTACAATCATGCCAATCCCGAGAGCAGGAGCGAATGATGAGCCAACGTGGACTGGAAGCGCTGTTACGACCGAAATCAATTGCGGTGCTGGGTGCGTCGATAAAACCGGGCCGCGCTGGCTATCTGATGATGCGCAACCTGCTGGCGGGCGGCTTTGGCGGTCCGGTGTTGCCGGTCACGCCCAAATACAAGGCGGTCAGCGGCGTGCTGGCCTGGCCGGATGTGGCCAGCCTGCCCTTCGCCCCCGATCTGGCGATTATCTGCACCCACGCCAGACGCAATCTGGAACTGTTACAGCAGCTGGGAGAAAAAGGCTGTAAAGCCTGCATCATTCTCTCCGCGCCGGCCAGCCAGCTGGAGGCGCTGAAAGCCTGTGCCAGCCAGTGGCAGATGCGCCTGCTGGGCCCCAACAGTCTGGGCCTGTTAGCCCCCTGGCAGGGGCTGAATGCCAGCTTCTCACCGGTACCGATTGCGAAAGGACGCATCGCCTTTATTTCGCAATCGGCGGCGGTGTCCAACACCATTCTCGACTGGGCGCAACAGCGCAACCTGGGCTTTTCGTGGTTTATCGCCTTAGGCGACAGCCTGGATATTGACGTCGACGACCTGCTGGATTTTCTTGCACGCGATGGCAAAACCAGCGCCATTTTGCTCTACCTGGAACACCTGAGCGATGCCCGGCGCTTCGTTTCTGCCTCGCGTAGCGCAGCGCGTAATAAACCGATTCTGGTGATCAAAAGCGGTCGCAGCCACCAGGCTCAGGCGATGATCGGCACCGCCAGCGGACTGGATGCTGCCTGGGATGCCGCCATTCAGCGCGCCGGTCTGCTGCGCGTGCAGGACACGCATGAGCTGTTTTCCGCCGTGGAGTCGCTCAGCCACATGCGCCCGCTGCGCGGTGAGCGCCTGATGATTATCAGCAACGGCGCCGCTCCGGCAGCCCTGGCGCTGGATGAACTCTATGCGCGTAACGGCAAGCTGGCGACGCTGGATGAGCCCACGCTGCAGGCGCTGGCGGCCCTGCTGCCGGAGGGCATCGGGCGCGGTAATCCGCTGGATTTGAAAGATCATGCAACCCCCGCGCTGTACGTGGCCTGCGTAACACAGCTGCTCGACAGCCATGAACTGGATGCGCTGATGATTATTCATTCACCCAGCGCCGTCTCTCCGGCCAGTGAAACCGCCACGCAGATTATTGCGGCGGTGGCCGCGCATCCGCGGGGTAAGCAGGTGACGCTGCTGACCAACTGGTGCGGCGAACACTCTTCGCAGGAAGCCCGCCGCGCATTCACCCAGGCCGGCATTCCGACCTGGCGCACGCCAGAAGGCACGGTGACGGCATTCATGCATCAGGTTGAGTACCGGCGTAACCAGAAACAGTTACGCGAAACGCCAGCGCTGCCGCTGGGCCTGACGCAAAACAGCGCCGAGGCACATCAGCTGCTGCAACAGGCACTGGATAGCGGCATTACCACGCTGGATACGCACGAGGTGCAGCCCATACTGCAGGCTTACGGGCTGGCGACGCTGCCAACCTGGATCGCCAGCGACAGCCAGTCTGCCGCTAAGATTGCCGACCAGATTGGTTATCCGGTGGCGCTCAAGCTGCGCTCGCCGGATATTGCGCATAAGTCGGATGTACAGGGCGTGATGCTCTATCTGCGCAGCGCGGCAGAAGTTGAACAGGCAGCAGACGCCATCTTCGATCGCGTGCGTGAAACGCATCCGCAGGCGCGCATTGACGGCCTGCTGGTGCAAAGTATGGCGAACCGCGCCGGTGCACAGGAGTTGCGGGTGGTGGTTGAGCATGACCCGCTGTTTGGCCCGATCATCATGCTGGGCGAAGGCGGTGTGGAGTGGCAACCGGACAAGCAGGCCGCCGTGGCGTTGCCGCCGCTGAATATGACGCTGGCGCGCTATCTGGTGATTCAGGCACTGAAGAGCGGCAAAGTGCGCAGCCGCAGCGCACTGCGACCGCTGGACATCACCGGTCTGAGTCAGCTGCTGGTGCAGGTATCAAACCTGGTGGTCGACTGTCCGGAGATTCAGCGGCTGGATATTCATCCGCTGCTGGCATCCGCCAATACCTTTACCTTGCTGGACGTGACGCTGCAGCTGGCTCCGTTTCATGGCGACAGTGAGGCGCGGCTGGCGATTCGTCCCTATCCGCACCATCTGGAAGAGCAGGTGCAGCTTAAAGATGGCCAGCGCTGCCTGTTTCGCCCGATTCTGCCGGAGGATGAACCGCAGCTACGTGCCTTCATCGCCCAGGTCACCAAAGAAGACCTTTACTATCGCTACTTCAGTGAGATCAATGAGTTTACCCACGACGATTTGGCGAACATGACGCAGATCGATTATGACCGGGAGATGGCGATTGTCGCAGTACGCCAGCATAACGGTGCTGATGAGATCATCGGCGTGACGCGCGCCATCTCCGATGCTGACAATATTGATGCAGAATTTTCGGTATTGGTGCGTTCCGACCTCAAGGGTCTGGGCATGGGCAGACGGCTGCTGGAAAAGATGATCCGCTATACGCGCGATCACGGCCTGCAACAACTGAACGGTATCACCATGCCGCACAATACCGGCATGATTACCCTGGCGCGAAAACTCAATTTTCGTGTGAATATTCAACTGGATGATGGCATTGTCAGCCTGATTTTACCGCTGGCTGACACCGGTGACCTGGCTGTAGAGAAAGGTAAAAATCCTCCTTAACCGGCCGGTTGATGTTATTATTTATCGTTAGGATCATGATTTGATGGCAAAAGGCCATACAATGAACAGAGAAGAAGTGCACTGTGATGTTGTCTAAATTCAAACGCAATAAACACCAACAACACCTCGCACAGCTGCCTAAACTGTCACAGTCCGTGTCGGATGTGACCACGCTTTACTCGCCCGCCGAGTTTCGTGAAACCCTGCTGACGAAAATTGCTACGGCAGAAAAACGCATCTGCATCGCCGCGCTGTATCTGGAAAATGATGACGGCGGGCGCAGCATCATGCAGGCGCTGTATGCAGCGCGTCAGGCGCGCCCGGAACTGGATGTCAGCATTCTGGTGGACTGGCATCGTGCGCAGCGCGGCCGTATTGGTGCCGCGCGCGGCCTGACGAACGCCGACTGGTATTGCGAAATGGCGGCGCAGCATCCCGATATCGCGATTCCGGTGTACGGCATTCCGGTGAACACCCGGGAAGCGCTGGGTGTGCTGCATCTGAAAGGCTTTATCATTGACGATACCCTGCTCTACAGCGGTGCCAGCCTGAACGATGTTTATCTGCATCAGCATGACAAATACCGTTATGACCGTTATCAGCTGATCCGAAATCCGCAGCTGGCGGACACCATGTTTCAGTGGATTGGTGAGAATCTCAAACATTCTGAGGCCGTTAACCGTCTCGACCAGGCCGAACGTCCCTCCAGCCCGGAAATCAAGAATGAAACCCGCCAGTTTCGCCAGGAGCTGCGCAGCTTCAATTATCAGTTTACCGGTGATGCCGGCAACGAATCACTGGCCGTCACGCCGCTGGTCGGGCTGGGTAAACGTAGCCTGCTGAACAAAACCATCTTCCATTTAATGCCCTGCGCCGAGCGTAAGCTCACGCTGTGCACGCCTTACTTTAACCTGCCGGCCATTCTGGTGCGAAATCTGATCCAGCTGCTGCGTCAGGGCAAAGAGGTCGAGATCATCGTCGGCGATAAAACCGCCAACGATTTCTACATTCCGCCACACGAGCCGTTCAAGATTATCGGTGCGCTGCCCTATCTGTATGAAATCAACCTGCGTCGCTTCCTCAGCCGGTTGCAGTATTACGTCAACAACGGCCAGCTGACGGTGCGTTTGTGGAAAGATGGCGACAACAGCTATCACCTGAAAGGCATCTGGGTTGATGACGAGTGGATGATGATCACCGGTAATAACCTCAATCCGCGCGCCTGGCGACTCGACCTGGAAAATGCGGTGCTGATTCACGATCCGCTCAACCAGCTGGCAGAGCAGCGCGATAAGGAACTGGCGTTGATCCGTCAGCACACCACGGTGGTGAAACATTTCCGCGAGCTGGAGAGCATATCTGATTATCCGGCTAAGGTGCGTAAGCTGATTCGCCGTCTGCGTCGCATCCGTATCGATCGCCTTATTAGCCGTCTGCTGTAGCCGATGCGTGCACTCATCCTCTGTGCGGTATTACTGTGTAGCGGATGTGCGCATGTGGCGCAGGACAGCTGGACCGGCCAGGATAAGGCACAACACTTTTTCTCCTCTGCCGCTCTGGCTGCCGCCGGCAGTGAGATCTCTCAGCATCAACATCAGAGCCGCGGGCAAAATCTGCGCTTCGGCCTGCTCTTTTCGCTAAGCTTCGGCGTAGCCAAAGAAGCCTGGGACAGCCGCCCTGCCGGGAGCGGCTGGAGCTGGAAGGATCTTAGCTGGGATGTCGCCGGCGCGGCCAGCGGCATTGCCCTGTGGAACCTGAGTCAGTAATCACAGCGCAATCCCCTTGCCTTTGCGGTGCAGCATCAGCGATACCAGAAATGCCAGCGCGCCCATTGCCGAGACATACCAGAAGAAGGTGGTTTCGATGCCGTGCTTCTTCAGCAACAGCGCCACGTACTCGGCCGAACCACCAAAGATAGCGTTAGCTACCGCATAGGAAAGTCCCACGCCCAGTGCCCGCACTTCCGGCGGGAACATTTCCGCTTTAAGGATGCCGCTGATCGCGGTGTAGAAACTGGTAATAATCAGCGCCAGCATCACCAGCACGAACGCCAGCCCGCTACTTTGCACATTCTGCAGTAACATCAAAATCGGCACGGTACAGATAGCCGCGCCAGCGCCGAAGATCATCATTGATGCCCGCCGGCCAATCTTATCTGACAGCGCACCCACAATCGGCTGAATCAGCATGAATACCAGCAGCGCGCCGGTCATCAACGCACTGGCGCTACGCGCATCCATACCCGCCGTGTTCACCAGATATTTCTGCATGTAGGTTGTGAAGGTATAGAAGCTCAGCGATCCGCCGGCGGTAAAGCCAAGCACCATCAGGAAGGCGCGCGAATGGTTACGCAGCAGGCCAAGGATGCTGCCGGCATCGCGATGTTCCCGGTGCTTTTTCTCGGAGGTTTCATTCAGTGAGCGACGCAACCACAGAGCGACCACCGCCAGAACCGCGCCAAGAAAGAACGGGATACGCCAGCCCCAGCTGCGCAGCGCTTCATCACTGAGGATTTGTTGCAGTATCACGACCGTCAGCACGGCTAACAGCTGACCGCCAATCAGGGTGACGTACTGGAACGACGCGTAGAAGCCTTTGCGCCCTTCCAGTGCCACCTCACTCATGTAGGTAGCGCTGGTACCATATTCACCGCCCACCGATAAGCCCTGAAACATGCGTGCCAGTAGCAAAATCACCGGCGCCGCAATGCCGATTTCGCCATAGCCGGGTAAACAGGCGATAACCAGCGAACCAAAACACATCATGCATACCGAGATCAGCATCGAACTTTTTCGGCCGTGACGGTCCGCGATGTAGCCGAATAGCCAGCCACCGATGGGACGCATTAAGAAGCCCGCCGCAAACACGCCGGCCGTTTGCAGCAGTTGGGTAGTGGTGTCGCCGGCCGGGAAAAATACATGGGCAAAATAGAGCGAAAAGAACGAGTAGACGTAGAAATCAAACCATTCGACCAGATTGCCGGACGACGCGCCGACAATGGCCCAGATGCGTTTTTTACTGACGGCTGCCGCTTCCGGCTGGGCCGATTTTTGTTGTAAGTCGGTCATCTTTTACCTCATTTCCTTGCGAAGAACATCGCTAAAGCAATGAGTAAAGCATCTGAGGGCGGCACGGGGGGATTCGTGCCCGTTCAGGATGACAAAATGTGACAGAGCTGGAGTTTTAGGGAGAGATTTTGCAAGGGGTGAAGTGGATTTGGCGATCGCCAGACGTAAAGAAGCCCCGGACTCTCGTCCGGGGCTTTTTTACTGGTTTGATGCCTGGCAGTTCCCTACTCTCGCATGGGGAGGCCCCACACTACCATCGGCGCTACGGCGTTTCACTTCTGAGTTCGGCATGGGGTCAGGTGGGACCACCGCGCTGTTGCCGCCAGGCAAATT
>NZ_POWM01000005.1:0-531296 GCF_002928365.1 Pantoea sp. ICBG 985 | reverse complement strand
GGGAAAAGTCGTGGTGTGCGCGGCGATGAAGAAGCTGCTGCAGCTGGCTTATGGCGTGCTGAAATCGGGTCGTCCGTTCGATGCCGAAATATGTCTTGCCAGGTAACCGGCAAGACGGTATCTACAGGATTACTGCCCGGTTTTTCCCAGGGTGCGCATTGATGCGCACCGGTATAAATGGCGCACCTGCCGGGTAACTGCACGGTTTTATCAGGTCGCCATAAATGGTGCCCCTGCAGGATCATTGTCGGTATTTTGTAGGGTGCGCATTAATGCGCACCGCCATAAATGGCAACCCAGCGGAGAACTCAAGCCTGATCGCGGAAAACAGGCATAAAAAAAGCGGACCGGGGTCCGCTTCTGTGAAGGCTTTTCGGCGCTTACGCGTAGCCGTAGCTCATCAGACGCTGATAGCGGCGGTTAAGCAGCTCTTCCGTGCTCAGCACATCGAGATCGGCCAGATCGGCCAGCAGCTGCTGCTTGAGCGCTGCCGCCATGTCCACCGGATGACGGTGCGCGCCGCCCAGCGGTTCCGGGATGATCGAATCGATCAGCTTCAGCTCTTTCAGACGCCCGGCGGTGATGCCCATCGCTTCTGCGGCCAGTGGCGCTTTGTCGGCGCTCTTCCACAGAATTGACGCACAGCCTTCCGGTGAGATCACCGAATAGGTGCTGTACTGCAGCATATTCACTTTATCGCCAACGCCAATCGCCAGCGCGCCGCCGGAGCCGCCTTCGCCGATCACGGTACAGATCACCGGGATCTTCAGGCCTGACATCTCGCGCAGGTTGCGGGCAATCGCTTCAGACTGACCGCGCTCTTCCGCGCCCACGCCCGGATAGGCACCCGGCGTGTCGATGAAGGTGATCAGTGGCATCTTAAAGCGCTCGGCCATCTCCATCAGACGCAGTGCTTTACGGTAGCCCTCGGGTGCTGGCATACCGAAGTTACGCCGGATTTTCTCTTTGGTTTCGCGGCCTTTCTGATGGCCAATGACCATCACCGGACGCCCATCCAGACGAGCGATGCCGCCGACAATGGCTTTATCATCGGCATAGGCGCGATCACCGGCCAGCTCGTCAAAATCGTCAAACGCATTGCGGACATAGTCCAGCGTATAAGGACGCAGCGGATGGCGCGCCAGCTGCGCAACCTGCCATGCACCCAAATCGGAGAAGATTTTACGGGTCAGCTCGACGCTTTTCTCGCGCAGACGCTGCACTTCTTCATCCAGATTAATATCGTGTTTCTCATCCGAACGACCAATCGATTTCAGCGAGTCGATTTTCGCTTCCAGTTCAGCGATTGGCTGTTCAAAATCCAGGTAATTAAGACTCATAATGTTCCTGTTTTAGTCAAACTCCAGTTCCACCTGCTCCGACCCTACTAACGACCGCAAATCGTTGAGTAAACGATCGCTGGGCGAAATACGCCACGCTGCACCAAAGCGCAGCTTCGCCCGCGCATCTGCTCTCTGATAATAGAGATGCACCGGAATGGTCCCGGAGCGATGAGGCTCCAGAGACTGGCGGAGACGGTTTAAAAGCTGGTCATCAATTTGCCTGTCCGTCAGCGAGATAGCAAGTCCGCGCGCGTATTTTTCCCGCGCTTCGTCGATGTCCATGACTTCCCGGGCGGTCATTTTAAGCCCACCGCTAAAGTCATCAAAGCTGACCTGTCCACTGACGATCAGGATACGGTCCTTCTCCAGCAGCTGCTGGTATTTATCTAACGCATCGGTAAATAACATCACCTCAAGACGGCCAGAGCGGTCGTCAAGAGTACAGATACCAATTCGGTTGCCGCGCTTGGTGACCATGACGCGGGCGGCAATCACCAGCCCGGCCGCAACGGTCACTTTACCACGTTCTGTTGGATGCATGTCTTTCAGGCGCATGCCGCCAACGTAGCGCTCAATTTCTTTCAGATACTGATTGATCGGATGGCCAGTGAGATACAGACCGAGCGTCTCACGCTCGCCATCCAGCTGCACCTGTTCCGGCCACGGCGTTATGGCCGCGTAAGATTGCTCAACCTGCTCGGGCTCTTCGGCCAGCACGCCGAACATATCCGCCTGTCCCGTCGCTTCGGCTTTGGCATGCTGATCCGCCGCCTTCAGGGCGTCACCCAGCGCGCTCATCAGCGCCGCGCGGTGCGGGCCAAGACGATCGAACGCGCCGGACATGATCAGTTTTTCCATCACGCGACGGTTGATCTTTTTAGTGTCGGTGCGCGCGCAGAGATCAAACAGCTCTTTAAAGTAGCCGCCCTGATTACGCGCTTCGAGGATCGCTTCAATCGGCCCCTCACCCACGCCTTTGATAGCGCCGATGCCGTACACGATCTCCCCGTCATCGTTGACGTGGAACGGATAGAGCCCGGAGTTAATGTCTGGCGGCAGCACTTTCAGCCCCATGCGCCAGCACTCATCCACCAGTCCAACCACCTTCTCAGTGTTATCCATATCGGCGGTCATCACCGCCGCCATGAACTCGGCCGGATAGTGCGCTTTCAGCCACAGCGTCTGATAGGAGACCAGCGCATAAGCAGCAGAGTGCGACTTGTTAAAGCCGTAGCCTGCGAACTTCTCCACCAGATCGAAGATTTTCATCGACAGTTCGCCGTTGATGCCCATCTTCTCAGCACCGTCCTGGAACACCGAACGCTGCTTGGCCATCTCCTCCGGTTTCTTTTTACCCATGGCACGACGCAGCATATCCGCGCCGCCCAGCGTATAGCCGGACAACACCTGGGCAATCTGCATCACCTGTTCCTGATAGAGGATGATGCCATAGGTCGGCTCCAGCACCGGCTTCAGGCTCTCATGCTGCCACTGAATATCCGGGTAAGAGATGGCTTCACGGCCGTGCTTACGGTCAATAAAGTTATCGACCATGCCCGACTGCAGCGGCCCCGGACGGAACAGCGCCACCAGTGCGATCATATCTTCGAAGCAGTCCGGCTTCAGGCGCTTGATCAGATCTTTCATGCCGCGCGATTCAAGCTGGAACACCGCGGTGGTTTCCGAGCGTTGCAGCATGTCGAAGCTTTTTTTGTCATCCAGCGGGATGGCGGCAATATCGATCGGCGGTAACCCCTGCTTTTCACGCCGCGGGTTAATCATCTTCAGCGCCCAGTCGATGATGGTCAGCGTGCGCAGGCCGAGGAAGTCAAACTTCACCAGTCCGGCGTATTCCACGTCGTTTTTATCGAACTGGGTGACCGGGAACTGGCCGTTCTCATCGCAGTACAGCGGCGCAAAATCGGTGATTTTGGTCGGCGCAATGACCACGCCACCGGCGTGCTTGCCAGCGTTACGCGTGACCCCTTCCAGCTTGCGCGCCATATCGATCAGCGCTTTGACCTCTTCGTCAGCTTCGTAGATCTCCGGCAGCTGCGGTTCCGCCTGGAACGCTTTTTCCAGCGTCATGCCGGGATCCGGCGGGATCAGTTTTGAGATGCGATCAACAAAGCCGTACGGATGCCCCAGCACCCGGCCGACGTCGCGAATCACCGCTTTCGCCGCCATGGTACCAAAGGTGATGATCTGCGACACCGCATCGCGGCCGTACATCTCAGCCACGTGATCGATCACCTGGTCACGTTTTTCCATGCAGAAGTCGACGTCGAAGTCGGGCATCGAGACACGTTCCGGGTTAAGGAAACGTTCGAACAGCAGGTCAAACTCCAGCGGATCGAGATCGGTAATTTTCAGCGCGTAGGCCACCAGCGAACCGGCGCCGGAACCACGCCCCGGCCCGACCGGAATGCCGTTGTCCTTCGACCACTGGATAAACTCCATCACGATCAGGAAGTAGCCGGGGAAACCCATCTGGTTAATGACGTTGAGCTCGATGTCGAGACGCTCGTCATACTCCGGCCGGCGTTCAGCACGCACCTGCTCATCCGGGAAGAGAAACGCCAGGCGCTCCTCCAGCCCTTCGCGCGACTTCATCACCAGAAAATCTTCGGTCGACATGTCGCCGGTCGGGAATTGCGGCAGGAAATATTCGCCGAGGCGCACCGTGACGTTACAACGCTTAGCAATCTCTACGCTGTTTTCCAGCGCTTCCGGGATGTCCGAGAACAGCTCGCACATCTCCTCTTCGCTGCGCATATATTGCTGAGGACTGTAGTTGCGCGGACGTTTAGGATCGTCCAGCGTGTAGCCGTCGTGAATCGCCACGCGGATTTCATGGGCATCAAAATCTTCTTCGTTGAGGAAGCAGACTTCATTGGTGGCCACCACCGGCACCGATTCAGCAATCGCCAGCTCAACCGCGGCGTGCAGATAGGCCTCTTCATCTGGCCGGCCGGTACGCGTCAGTTCCAGATAGTAGCGGTTAGGGAAATGCTGCTGATAGAAACTCAGGCACTGCGCCACCAGCGCGTTATTGCCGCGCAGCAGGCTGCGACCGACGTCGCCGCGCCGTCCGCCCGACAGCAGAATCAACCCTTCGCCCAGCTCCAGGAGCCAGTCGCGATCGATAATCGGTCCGGCGATACCGTAACCGCGCTGGTAAGCGCGCGAAATCAGCAGCGTCAGATTCTGGTAACCGGTGTTATTAGCCGCCAGCACGGTGAGCTGCGTCAGCTCATCGCCCATCAAATCGCTGGCCACCTGGAAGTCAGCCCCGACGATCGGTTTGATACCGGCGCTGTGCGCGCTGCCATAAAAGCGCACCAGCCCGCACAGGTTGGTGTAGTCGGTGATGGCAATGGCTGGCATGCCGAGCGCGGCCGCCTTTTTTACCAGCGGCCCGGTCTTGGCCAGACCATCGACCATGGAGTAATCGCTGTGTACGCGCAGATGTATAAAACGAGGTTCAGCCATATCAGTTTCCGGTTAAAACAGCGTCAGGCTATTAAAGCGTAGTCGGCTGGCGCGCGGCCAGCACATCAGCATCAATCAGGGCGTTACGCACCGGCGCAAAGCTGCGGCGGTGGTGAGGTGTGGCACCAAACTGCGTCAGTTTTTCCATGTGCAGCGCGGTCGGATAGCCTTTGTGCTGGGCGAAACCGTACTGCGGAAACAGCAGGTCCAGCTCGGCCATTTCACGGTCGCGCGTGACTTTGGCGATGATCGAGGCGGCGCTGATTTCCCGCACCAGACTATCGCCCTTCACCACTGCCTGCGACGGCATCGGCAGCGCCGGACAGCGGTTGCCATCAATCAGGACAAAATCCGGTGCAATATGCAGACCGGCAACCGCGCGCTGCATCGCCAGCATGGTGGCGTGCAGGATGTTCAGCTGATCAATCTCTTCCGGTTCAGCGCGGCCCAGGCTCCACGCCAGCGCTTTCTCTTTGATTTCATCAAACAGCGCAAGGCGGCGCTTTTCAGACAGCTTTTTGGAATCCGCCAGGCCGGCAATCGGCCGCGCCGGATCGAGGATCACGGCGGCGGTCACCACGGCACCGACCAGCGGGCCACGTCCGACTTCATCAACGCCGGCAATCAGCCGGGCGTCAGGATAGATAAATTCAGCCATTGGCAATCTCCAGTACCGCATCCGCCGCCTGTTCGTCAGCGTTCCAGCGAATCTGCTGATGCAATTGGGTGAAAGTGGCCAGCAGCGCGTCACGCTCCGGACCGGCATGCAACAGCGGCTCCAGCGCCGCGGCTAACGCAGCAGGCTGGCACTCCTCCTGCAGCAGCTCCTGCACCAGCTCACGGCCGGCCAGCAGGTTAGGCAGCGAAACGTACGGGGTTTTCACCAGCCGCTTCGCCAGCCAGAAGGTGAACGGCTTCATACGATAGCCCACCACCATCGGGCATTTCGCCAGCATGCACTCCAGCGCTGCAGTGCCGGAAGCCAGAATCGCTGCGTCGCTGGCGATCATCGCCTGACGCCCTTTGCCATCCAGCAGATGCATCGGCAATTCCGGCGCGACGCTGGCTTTAATCTGTTCGAACTGAGTGCGCCGCTTCGCGTTAACCAGCGGCACTACGATCTCCAGCGCCGGATAGCGCTGGCGCAGCAGCTGTGCAGCGCGCAGGAAATCGGCGCTGAGCATCTCCACTTCCGCGCCACGGCTGCCCGGCAGCAGGCCAAGGCACAGCGCATCGTCAGCGATGCCTAATTCACGCCGCGCGGCCAGTTTGTCCGGCTGCAGCGGCATCGCATCGGCCATGGTGTGCCCGATGAAGCGACACGGCACGTTGTAGCGATCGTAAAACGCTTTTTCAAAAGGCAGAAACGCCAGCACCAGATCGGTGTTACGGCCAATTTTGAACACGCGCTTTTGTCGCCAGGCCCACACGGAGGGACTGACATAATGAATGGTGCGAATGCCGGCACGCTTGAGGTTGCCTTCCAGCGTGATGTTGAAATCCGGGGCATCGATGCCGACGAAGACATCCGGCCGCAGCTCGGTAAAGCGCTGGGTTAAATCCTTGCGGATGTGCAGCAAACGGCGCAGGCGGCCAAGCACCTCAACGATGCCCATTACCGCCAGCTCTTCCATCTCGTACCAGGCTTCGCAGCCTTCGGCCTGCATCAGCGGACCGGCAACGCCAACGAAGCGCGCGTCAGGATGGCGCGCTTTGAGCGCACGAATCAATCCGGCACCAAGAATATCGCCGGAGGTTTCTCCGGCGACCAGGGCAATCGTTAAGGGACGCACTGACATGAATTAACGAATCAATCCACGGGTAGAACGGGCAAAGAAGTCGTAGAAAGGCTGCACTTCGCTATGAAGTTTAGCCAGTTCTTCAATCTCCGGCTTCACTTCATCCAGCGTTTTACCGCTGCGGTACAGCAGCTTGTACGCGTTACGAATGGCGTGCAGTGCTTCTTTGCTGAATCCACGACGCTTCAGGCCTTCGATATTGACACCGAACGGCGTGGCATGGTTGCCCTGCGCAATCACGTACGGCGGCACGTCCTGCGCGACGCCGGAACAACCGCCTACCATCACGTGGGCACCAATGGTGCACCACTGGTGCACCGCCGTCACGCCGCCGATGATGGCAAAATCATCCACGGTAACGTGGCCGCCCAGCGTTACGTTGTTGGCCAGAATACAGCGATTGCCGATCACGCAGTCATGGGCAATGTGCGCGTTGACCATCAGCAGGTTGTCGCTGCCGACTTTGGTCAGGCCGCCACCCTGCGTGGTGCCACGATGAATGGTGACGCTCTCGCGGATGCGGTTGCGATCGCCGACTTCAACGCGGGTCGGTTCACCGGCATATTTCAGATCCTGATTCACTTCGCCAATCGAAACGAACTGGTAGATCTGGTTATCTTTACCGATACGCGTGTGGCCATTCACCACCACGTGCGATTTCAGCACCGTGCCTTCGCCAATTTCCACGTTCGCTCCGACAACACAAAACGGACCGATTTGGACGTTGGCGCCGATCACCGCACCTTCTTCAATGATGGACGTTGGATGGATGCTGGCGGTTGAATCAATCACTAATTATGCCTCCCGGCTACGGGCACACATCATGGTCGCTTCACAGACAATCTTACCGTCTACGGTTGCCACGCCTTTGAAGCGCGTCAGGCCACGGCGGGTCTTCTCGAAGGTGACTTCCATGATCATCTGGTCGCCCGGCACTACCGGACGCTTAAAACGGGCTTCGTCGATACCGGCGAAATAGTACAGCTCGCCCGGTTCCAGTTTTCCAACGCTTTTAAACGCCAGAATACCGGTCGCCTGCGCCATCGCTTCCAGGATCAGAACGCCTGGGAAAATCGGTTTACCAGGGAAGTGTCCCTGGAAAAACGGTTCATTAACAGAAACGTTCTTTACCGCACGCAGATATTTATGCTCTTCAAATTCCAGCACGCGGTCAACCAGCAAAAACGGGTAGCGGTGCGGCAGCAGTTCTAAAATCTCTTCAATTTTCAGAGTATGCGTTTCAGTTGTCAAAATACTCTTCCTGTCCTAAAAAATCTGATGGCAACAATAACACGGCCTGCACCGATCAAAATGATCTTTCGCAGGCCGCAAATCAGTTCAGTGGCGTTTCGCTTACCATGATACCTGCTGCCGCACTCTGGTTAACCCCGAGGTGAAAGAAGGTACGCTGCTTTATTATGAAAGCGGGTAGAGCCGGGATGTGCTCAGTCGTCTTTGCCGACCTTGCGTTCGATGGCTTTTAAGCGTTTGCTCATGTCATCGATGTTCATCACCAGCGCTGCCGTTTTACGCCAGGTTTTGTTGGGTTGCAGCGGGATACCCGATGAGTATACCCCAGGCTCTGTGATGGGACGCATGACCATGCCCATGCCGGTTACCGTCACTTTGTCACAGATTTCCATATGGCCGTTAATGACGCTGGCTCCGCCAATCATACAGTAACGCCCAATCTTCAGACTACCCGCCATGATCACACCACCGGCAACCGCGGTGTTATCACCAATCACGACGTTGTGCGCAATCTGACACTGGTTGTCTATGATAACACCATTGCCGATCAGAGTGTTATCCAGCGCACCGCGATCGATCGTGGTACAGGCACCAATTTCTACCCGATCGCCAATCACCACGGTGCCCAGCTGAGGAATTTTCACCCAGTTGCCGCGGTCGTTAGCATAACCGAAACCATCGGCACCAATCACGGTGCCAGACTGAATCAGACAATCCTGACCAATCTGAGTTTCATGATAAACCGTAACGTTGGCCCACAGACGGGAACCACGGCCAATGCGCGTGCGCTTGCCGACAAAGCAGCCGGCGCCAATCACCACGTCATCACCCAGCTCAACGCCGGACTCGATGACCGCGTTAGCGCCCACCGAGACATTGTTCCCCAGCTTCGCGCTCGGATCGATCACGGCGCTGGGCGCGATATTTTGCGCGGGCTGCGGCGTGGTGTCCAGCAGTTGTGCCATACGGGCATAAGTCAGGTAAGGGTTTTTCACCACCAGCGCGGCGGTTTTACACCACTCCAGATCCGCTTCCGTCAGCACCACGGCTGAGGCCTGAACCTGTGCGAGCTGCTCGCGGTAGCGGCTGTTGGCAAGAAAAGTGATTTGACCAGGGGTGGCGGATTGCATAGAAGCAATGCCGGAGATGGCGATATCGCCATCTCCGTGCAATTCTGCATCCAACTGCTGGGCTAAATCAGCCAGTCGAATTGATGACATCGATTATTTAACCTGTTTCAGCACGTCAGCAGTAATGTCTTTCGCGTTAGAAGCATAGGCAACGGCATTGGCGTCGATTACCACGTCATACCCTTCGCTGTCCGCCACTTTCTTCACTGCGTCCTGAATACGGCTCAGCAGTTTGTTACGCTCTTCCATCTGACGACGGCGGTTATCCTGATCGAAAGCCTGCGCTTTCGTCGAGAACGCTTCGCGCTGTGACATGATGTCTTTTTCCATGCGGCTGCGGTCGCTGGCCTTCATGGTTGAACCATCACGCTGCAGTTTCTGCATTTTAGTCTGCAGATCGCGCTCCTGGCTCTGCAGCTCAGTGGCACGGCCCTTGAATTCGTTTTCCAGCTGTTTAGCAACGGTCGCACGTTGCGGTAACTGTTGGAAAATGCTGGACACGTTTACCACTGCAATTTTGTCAGCAGCCTGAACGCCCGCGGAAACCGCTAAAGCAAGACCCAGACCTGCGGCACACAACAACTTTTTCACTATAAACTCCTTACCATCAACGTTTGTGTCAGCGACACAGTGTTGGCATCGTCCGGCTCCCGTCTGGCGCCGGCGCGATGCCGTACTACGACTCTGCTTCCGTGCTCAGAACCTTACCAGGTTTTACCGATGTTAAACTGGAACTGTTCTGCTTTGTCTCCCTCGACTTTCTTCACTGGCTGTGCGTAGGAGAACACCAGTGGTCCAAGTGGCGACATCCACTGCAGCGCAAGACCGGCAGAGACGCGAATGTTGTTCGGGTCGCTGTAGTCCGGAATGCCTGCCGCGCGGGTTTCCGCGGTGTTCTGCCACTTGGTATCCCAGACGGTACCGGCATCCATAAATACCGAGGTACGTACTGAGTTTGCATATTTCTCGCTCAGGAACGGCGTTGGCGTAATCAGCTCAAGGCTGGCGATCGCCATGGCGTTACCGCCCACCGCATCGTCAGACTTACAGATGCCGTCCGGATCGGTCAGATTACAGCTCGACGAGCGATCGTTCAGGTAAGCGGCTTTCGGACCAATGGTGTTGGACTGGAAGCCACGCACGGTGCTGGAACCACCGGCGTAGAAGTTCTCATAGAATGGCATCTCTTTGCCACCGAGTCCGTCACCGTAGCCAACACGGCCACGACCCAGCACCACCCAGGTGCCATCACGGTTCAGCGGCACGTACTGCTGGGTGTCCAGCGTCGCTTTGTAGAACGAGTTATCAGAGCCCGGGATGGTCACTTTACCGTTCAGGTTGGTACGGTTACCGCGCGTCGGGAAGAAACCACGATCGAGCGTGTTGTACGTCCAGCCGTAGTTGAAGGTGAAGTCATCCGCAGAGAAATCACCGTCATCATTCAGCCCCTGATGACGACCCACCGAGTCAAGGTAACGCCACATCGCCACCTGCGGACGCATGTTGGACAGGTCGTTGTGCACATAACCTAAGCCGACGCGCAGCGTGTTATTTTCGTTAACCGGGAAGCCGAGCGTACCGTCCACACCGTAACTTTTGTTGGTGTAGTCGGAGAGATCAGCATCATCCGCTTTAAAGTCGTTGTAGAAGAGGCGGCCGCCGAGGCTCACACCGTCCACCGTGAAGTACGGATCGGTGAGTGAGAATTCTGCGTAAGTCTGGTAGTCGTTCTTGGTACCGCTGATGCCGACGGTATTACCGGTGCCGAGCCAGTTCTCCTGGGTCACGCCGACCTGGAAGCTGACGCCACTCTCCGTACCGTAACCCACACCAAAGTTGAAGGTACCGGTGTTACGCTCTTTAACTTTGTAAACCACGTCAACCTGGTCTGGCGAGCCCGGAACGCGCTGGGTATCAACGTCCACGGTTTCGAAGTAACCGGTACGGTTCAGGCGCTCTTTGCCCTGATCGACGAGGTCGCTGCCCAGCCATGCGCCTTCCATCTGACGCATTTCGCGGCGCAGTACGGCATCTTTCGAGGTGTCGTTACCTTCAAAACGCACTTTACGCACGTAGTAACGGTTACCGGCATCAACGTTGATGTGCAGCTTAACGGTTTTATCCGCATCGTTGATTTCCGGCTGCGTCACCACGCGAGGATAGGCGTAGCCATAACGGCCCAGCAGCTTCTTGATGTCATCTTCCATCTGGGTGACTTTGGTGCCGTTATACAGCTCACCGTTAGGAATCTGCGTCAGGTGCTCAATTTCCGCCGAGTGGCCCGCCATGCTGCCGTTGACGATCACGCCGGCAATCTTGTACTGATCGCCTTCGGTGATATTGACGGTGATGTAGATGCCTTTCTTGTCCGGCGTCAGGCTCACCTGCGTGGAATCAATATTGAAACGCGCATAACCGCGATCCAGATAGAAGCTGCGCAGGGTTTCGAGATCGCCCGCCAGTTTCTGCTTCTGGTATTTACGATCGCCCACCACGTTCCACCACGGCACTTCATCGCGCAGCTGGAAGCGGGAGATCAGTTCGTCTGAGCTGAACGCTTTGTTGCCGACAATGTTGATCTGCTGGATCTTGGCCGATACGCCTTCCTGGAAGACGAATTTCAGATCGACACGGTTACGCGGCAGCGGCGTCGCGATGGCTTTGACGCTGGCGGTATATTTACCGACGCTGTAGTAAAAGTCCTCCAGCCCCTTCTCGATGGAAGAGAGCGTGGTGCGGTCAAGCGCTTCGCCGACGCGCACACCGGAGGCCTCAAGGTTCTCCTTCAGCTGATCCTCTTTCACCGCTTTGTTACCGGAGAAGGTGATGCTGGCAATGGTCGGACGTTCCTTCACCTGAACAATCAGGGTGGTGCCGTCACGCAGAACCTGGACATCTTCAAAGTTACCGGTAGCGAACAGTGAGCGAATGGTGTTTCTGATGTCATCATCATTCACCGTATCACCGACGCGTACCGGCATGCTGAGCAGAGCCGCGCCGACGGCGACTCGCTGTAGACCTTCGAAATGAATGTCCTTCACTACGAAATCGTCTGCACCGTAAACGGTGGCGCTGCTAAACAGCAGCGACGCTATGAGCAACTTTTTCATCGCCATCGTTGTTATGCGTTTTCCTAACACATCCCGCGCCTGTCTGCGTTCCAGCGATTACAGGCGAGAGAAATCATTGAAAAGTGCAAGCCCCATTAAAAGCACCAGCAAAATTGAGCCGATGCGATAACTGAAGTCCTGAACTCGCTCGGACACCGGTCCACCTTTGATCTTTTCGATCGCCAGAAAGAGCAGATGTCCACCATCTAAAACCGGCAGAGGGAACAGATTGATGATCCCTAAGTTGACGCTAATCAGCGCGAGGAACATCAGGTAATAAATCACCCCATATTCAGCTGATAATCCGGCACCCTGCGCAATCGAAATTGGCCCGCTCAGGTTATTCAGCTTGACGTCCCCGGTTATCAACTTGCCCAGCATCGAAACCGTCAGCTTCATCAGTTGCCAGGTTTTGACACCGGCTTCACCAATCGCGGCGAAAGGTCCGTACTGTTTTACCGTTTTGTACTCATCCGGCAGCGGGATAACACGCGGGATCACCCCGGCAAAACCTTCCGCTGCGTTGCCCGGTTTCGCTTCCGGCGTTAGCGTCAGCGTTAACGGTTCACCGTTACGCTCAACCTCCAGCGCCATGTTTTTGCCGGGATTATCCCGAACCTGAGCCGCAAAAACCTGCCATTGCGTTAATGGCTGACCATCGACTTTAACGATCCTGTCGCCGGCTTGCAAACCGGCAGCACTTGCCGGTGAACGCGCCTGCACTTCTGCCAGCGTGGTTTCGATTTGCGGCCCGCGCGGTCGAATACCTAAAGCGACCACCGGGTCCTGTTTGTCCGGTTCAAATTGCCAGTCACGCAGATTGAGCTGTTTCTGCTGCGTCGCCTGCTGACCAAACTGTGACACGGTCAGCGTGGCGCTGCTGTCGCCGATTTTACCGATCAGCGCCAGGCGCACAGCATCCCAGTCAGGCGTTTCGATACCGTCAACCGCTTTAAGTTCCATGCCGGAGGTAATTTGCGCTTCTGCCGCGACGGAACCGCTCATAATTTCGCCGACCACCGGGCGAACACCCGGCACACCATGGATGAACACCACCCAGTAGGCAAACACGGCAAAGATGAAATTGGCGATGGGACCGGCGGCAATGATTGAGGCACGCTGCAGCACGGTTTTATTGTTGAAGGCCTGATGACGCAGCTCAGCGGGCACGCTCTCTACGCGCTCGTCGAGCATTTTGACGTAGCCACCGAGCGGAATCAGCGCGATCACGTATTCCGTGCCCTGGCGATCAGTGCGACGCCACAGGGCTTTGCCGAAACCGATCGAGAAGCGTTCTACTTTGACACCGCAGCGACGCGCCACCCAGAAGTGGCCGAACTCGTGCACCGTAATCAGCACGCCGAGCGCCACGATAAAGGCGACAAAACTCCAGAGTATGCTCAACATCGTCGCTTATCCTCAGAGGGTGCGGAACACCAGCAGCAGCAGGCAGGCAAATACCGGCACCGCGGCTGTCAGGCTATCAATGCGATCGAGGATACCACCGTGCCCCGGAATCAGGTTACCGCTGTCTTTGATACCGGCTTCACGTTTGAACATACTTTCCGTGAGATCGCCCAGCACGGAGGCCAGCGTGGCAATCACGGCGCAGATAATCAGCGTGCCCGGCGCCACCGATAGCGGGGCCAGCAGCGCAAACAGCCAGGCGATAATCGCCGATGACAGCAGTCCGCCAAAGAAGCCTTCCCAGGTTTTGCCCGGCGAGACTTTCGGCGCCAGCTTATGCTTGCCGAACAGACGACCAAACATGTAAGCACCGGAATCCGCGCCCCAGACGAGGAACATCACGAACAGCAGCCACCAGGCGCCGGCGAAATGGTCGGTGTCATAGTGATACTGGCGCAGCGCCATCATGCCCCAGAAGAACGGCACCACGGTCAGCACGCCAAACAGCAGGCGCAGCGGACGCGATGCGCGCCACAGCGCAGCGGAGGCCGGATAAAACAGCACGAGAAACAGCGCGACAATCCACCAGCCCAGCGAGGCCCAGAGCGAGCTCTCCATCTGGAACTGGTGCAGATTACGTTGATAGGGTTGCAGGGTGAACAGCATCACCGCCAGCAGCAGGCCGCATAGCACCGCCAGCCAGATACGCTGCTGACGCGTTGCCATCCCCGCCAGCTGCCCCCACTCCCAGGCGGCAAGCATGCAGATGATGATGGTGGTAATCGCAAAACCGGACAGCGGCAACCAAAACAGAGCAGCGATCACCAGCGGAATCAGAATAAACGCGGTGATCAGACGAGACTTCAGCAAAGGTTACCCCCAGGTTGCTCAGGCGCCGCCTGGTGCAGCGCCGCCATAGCGTCGCTCCCGCAGAGAGAATGCATTCAGTGCACCTTCAAAAACGTGTTCATCAAAATCAGGCCAGAGAACATCGGTAAACCAAAACTCAGCATAGGCGATCTGCCACAGCAGGAAGTTGCTGATCCGATGCTCTCCCCCGGTCCTTATCACTAAATCCACCGGCGCCAGCTCCTGCATACACAAATGCGGAGCCAGACTTTCTTCAGTTATCTGGTCAGGACGTAGCAGTCCTTCCTGAACCTGTTCAGCCAGTTTTTTTACACCCTGGATAATATCCCAACGGCCGCCATAGTTGGCAGCAATGTTGAGGGTGAGTCCATCATTTTGCTGAGTCAGTTCCTCGGCGCGGCGAATGCGTTCCTGAATGCGGTTATTGAAACGGCTGATATCACCAATAATGCGCAGACGCACATTGTGCTTGTGCAGGCTTTTGACTTCGCTGTCGAGCGCCCAGACAAACAATTCCATTAAGGCCGTCACTTCCTGTACCGGTCGGCTCCAGTTTTCACTGCTGAACGCATAGAGCGTGAGCGCTTCCAGCTTGTTGCTGACCGCAAAGCTGACGGCCCGGCGTACTGATTTTACCCCGGCTTTGTGGCCTGAAATACGCAGTTTGCCCTGATTTTTTGCCCAGCGACCATTACCATCCATAATGATGGCCACGTGACGTGGCGTGCAGTACGACCCGTCATCGATTGTATTGTGATTGTTGGACGACATAACGCGTAATAATTCCTTTCATCAGAAATGCTGTGGTTTCTGAATACATTGCGCCTGCGGCAAACGCCGGTAACCTCACCGGATGACATCGAAACAATGTCGGGCCGTAAAACGCGAGCGAGCGACTATACCATTTTCACCCTGAGCGAACAAATAGCGGCACCATCAACCGGCTAAACGAAAGCGCGGCAGCAACGCCGTAGCCCGCACGCGTGCGATCCGATCAATCTCCATCACGTCATCCACGCTGCCCGGCTCCTGACACTGCAGGGTTGCCAGCACTTCACTGTTGATGGCCGCGATATCGGTAAAGCGAATCTGATGCTGCAGAAATGCCGCTACCGCGACTTCATTGGCTGCGTTCAGCGTGGTGGTGGCCGCCTGTCCGGTTGCGCATGCATCGATTGCCAGCTTCAGGCAGGGATAGCGTGCGTAGTCCGGCTCAGCAAACGTCAGCGCCTTCATTCGGGTGAAATCAAGCGGCGTTACGCCTGCGGTAATACGTGCCGGCCAGGCCATGCTGTGGGCGATTGGCGTGCGCATATCGGGTGAACCCAGCTGTGCCAGCACGCTACCGTCGCAGTATCGCACCATGGAGTGAATCACCGACTGCGGATGCAGGATGACCTCCATTTGTGCGTCGGTGGCATTAAACAGCCAGCGGGCTTCAATGTATTCAAGACCTTTATTCATCATGGTGGCCGAATCAACGGAGATTTTACGCCCCATTGACCAGTTCGGATGCGCACAGGCCTGATCTGGCGTCATAGCAGCCAGCTCGGCTAATGGCGTGTCACGAAAAGGACCACCCGATCCCGTAAGGAGAATCGACTCGATGCCATTCTCCCGCAAATCAGCGTACCCCAACTGATGCTGTATGGAAGCGGGCAAACTCTGAAAAATGGCGTTGTGCTCGCTGTCGACCGGCAGCAGCTGCGCCTGATGCTGGCGTACCGCCTCCATAAACAAACGGCCGCATGTGACAAGCGATTCTTTATTGGCAAGCAGGACGGTTTTGCCGGCGCGAATGGCGGCCAGCGTCGGTTGTAAGCCGGAAGCGCCCACAATGGCGGCCATTACCTGATCGACCTCGTCCAGTGCGGCCAGTTCGCAGGCGGCCTGAACGCCGGAGAGCACTTCCGTATCGATGTTGAGTGCTTTCAGTCGTTCACGCAGCGCCGCAGCGGAAGCGTCGTCGGACATCGCCGCGTAGCGCGGTTTAAATTGCTGACACTGTTCGGCCATCAGCGCCACATTCTGACCAGCCACCAGCGCAGTTACCTGATAGCGTTCAGGATGCGCCGCCACTACCGCCAGCGTGCTGGTGCCAATTGAGCCGGTCGAACCCAGCAGAGTTAATCGCTTCATGGTGCTGTCCCTGTGAAGTCGTGGTGCGCGCCCGCGCGTACGCCGGGCACAATGTAAAACGCCGCCAGAGTCGTACTACGTCTCTGAACGGCGTTTTGTCAGGCAAATGACGGAATCAGAATTCCATCAGTTCCTTCTCTTTCTCGGCCAGCGCCGCATCAACGTGCTTGATGCGAACGTCGGTCATTTTCTGGATCTCGTCCTGCGAGCGACGTTCGTCGTCTTCGCTGATCTCTTTGTCTTTCAGCAGCGCCTTGATCTTGTCGTTCGCGTCACGGCGCACGTTGCGCACGGAAACACGGCCCTGCTCGGCTTCGCCACGCACAACCTTGATCAGATCTTTACGACGCTCTTCGGTCAGCGCAGGCAGTGGAACACGAATGTCGCTACCGGCTGAGCTTGGGTTGAGGCCGAGGTCAGAAGCCATGATGGCTTTCTCGACTGCCGGACCCATTGAGCGATCGAACACGTTGATTTTCAGCGTGCGTGAATCTTCAACGGTGACGCTGGCCAGCTGACGCAGCGGCGTTGGCGTACCGTAATATTCCACAACGATGCCGTCGAGCAGTGAAGGCGAAGCACGACCGGTGCGCACTTTGCTGATGGTGTTTTTGAATGCTTCCACGCATTTGTCCATGCGCGTTTCAGCATCTTTTTTAATATCGTTAATCACGTTGAAACCCTTGGATTCGGTTTGACCTGGCCACTTCCGGACGCAGCGGAACGGAAACGGTATCGATAAACATCGATCATCCTGAATGCTGCGCGACAGCAGTGCAGCGCGCCAACAGAATATACCTTATTTTATCCTGCGTCGGGTATTAATGCGTAATCAGGGTGCCTTCTTTTTCACCCATCACCACGCGACGCAGCGCGCCAGGCTTGTTCATATTGAAGACGCGGATCGGCAGTTGATGGTCGCGCGCCAGCGTAAAGGCGGCCAGATCCATCACTTTCAGCTCTTTTTCCAGCACTTCACCGTAGGTCAGCTGTTCGTACAGCGTGGCATCCGGATTTTTCACCGGGTCGGCTGAGTAGACGCCGTCGACCTTGGTAGCTTTCAGTACCACGTCCGCTTCGATTTCGATGCCGCGCAGGCAGGCCGCTGAGTCGGTGGTAAAGAACGGGTTGCCGGTACCGGCAGAGAAGATCACCACGCGGTTATTGCGCAGCAGGCTGATGGCTTCTGCCCAGCTGTAGTTATCACACACGCCGTTCAGCGGAATCGCCGACATCAGGCGCGCGTTGACGTACGCACGATGCAGTGCGTCACGCATTGCCAGGCCGTTCATCACGGTCGCCAGCATCCCCATGTGGTCGCCGACCACGCGGTTCATACCTGCCTGCGCCAGACCCGCGCCACGGAACAGGTTACCGCCACCAATTACCACACCCACCTGAATGCCCAGCTCAACCAGCTCTTTCACCTCTTGCGCCATACGGTCAAGCACGCTCGCGTCGATACCAAAACCTTCGGCACCCTGCAGTGCTTCGCCGCTCAGTTTCAGTAAGATACGTTGATATACAGGTTTTGCGTTGGTCGCCATGGTCAATTCTTCCTGGAAGATAAGATGAATGAGAAGTTAAATCTGATCGATCATCCGCTTAGCGCGTGAGAAAAGCTATTGGGATGAGACTGAAAATTGCTGCGCCAAAACGCAGACAAAAAAGAACCGCCTCTCGGCGGTTCCTGCAAACCATTAAGACTGTTTGGACATGGCAGCAACTTCGGCTGCAAAGTCAGATTCGACTTTCTCAATGCCTTCGCCCACTTCGAAGCGGATGAAGTTGATCACGTCAGCGCCTTTCTCTTTCAGCGCCTGGCCAACAGTTTTGCTCGGATCGATAACGAAAGCCTGACCGGTCAGAGAGACTTCGCCGGTGAATTTCTTCATACGGCCTTCAACCATCTTCTCTGCGATCTCTTTTGGCTTGCCAGACTGCATCGCGATGTCCAGCTGAACCTGGTACTCTTTCTCAACCACGTCAGCAGAAACGTCTTCTGGCTTCACGAACTCTGGCTTGCTGGCAGCAACGTGCATCGCAATCTGCTTGCTCAGCTCTTCATCAGCGCCGGTGGTAGAAACCAGTACGCCGATGCGCGCGCCGTGCAGATAGCCGTTCAGCTCAGCACCTTCGAGGACAGCAACACGACGGATGTTGATGTTCTCACCGATTTTCGCAACCAGTGCCACGCGCTCTTCTTCGAACTGCGCTTTCAGAACTTCCACATCAGTCACTTTACCGGCAGCAGCAGCGTCCAGCACTTTGTCAGCAAAGGCCTGGAAACCGGCATCTTTTGCCACGAAGTCAGTCTGGCAGTTCACTTCCAGAATCACGCCATAGTCGCCAGCGATTTTGGTTTTGATCACGCCGTCAGCAGCCACGTTGCCTGCTTTCTTAGCAGCTTTGATCGCACCAGACTTGCGCATGTTCTCGATCGCCAGCTCAATGTCGCCGTTCGCTTCGGTCAGCGCTTTTTTGCAGTCCATCATGCCTGCGCCAGTACGCTCGCGCAGTTCTTTTACCAGTGCAGCGGTAATTTCAGCCATTCCAGAATCCTCGATTCGTCTCGCAGTGCTTTCACACTGTCAGAAACTTGTTGCGGAAAATTTACTTGCCCCGCCAGCCCGAACAGGGTGCGTGACTAAGTGAGATAAATAAAGGGGCCTTCACGGCCCCTTAACAGATCACATCTGATGTCTAAGGGCTCTCAGAAAGAGCGAACCTTATTAAGCTTCAGCAGCTTCTTCAGCCTGCTCAGCCAGGTCCTGTGAACGGCCTTCGCGCACGGTAGTGGCAACGGCAGTCAGGTACAGGCTTACAGCACGGATCGCATCGTCGTTACCTGGGATAACGAAATCAACGCCGTCTGGATCAGAGTTAGTATCAACGATAGCAAATACCGGGATACCCAGGTTGTTTGCTTCTTTGATTGCGATGTGTTCGTGGTCAGCGTCAACAACGAACAGTGCATCCGGCAGACCGCCCATATCTTTGATACCGCCCAGGCTGTTTTCCAGCTTGGCCAGCTCACGAGCACGCATCAGTGCTTCTTTCTTGGTCAGTTTGTCGAAAGTACCGTCCTGAGACTGAGTTTCCAGATCTTTCAGGCGTTTGATTGACTGACGAACGGTTTTCCAGTTGGTCAGCATACCACCCAGCCAGCGGTGGTTAACGAAGAACTGGTCGCAGCTCAGTGCAGACTCTTTTACCGCTTCGGCAGCAGCGCGCTTGGTACCAACAAACAGAATCTTACCTTTACGGGAAGAGATCTTGTTCAGCTCAGCCAGGGCTTCGTTGAACATTGGTACGGTTTTCTCAAGGTTGATGATGTGAACTTTGTTACGCGCACCGAAAATGAATGGCTTCATTTTTGGGTTCCAGTAACGGGTCTGGTGACCGAAGTGAACACCAGCCTTGAGCATGTCGCGCATGGAAACAGTTGCCATGATTACCTCTAAAAGTTTGTTTGGGGTTGGGCCTCCATGTATCCCATACAACCGACCTCTTACGAGGCACCCCGGCGTACGTGTCGATACATGTGTGTTTTAGTACACATAATGAGATTTATGCGTTTCCTGCCCTCTCATACGAGGTGACAGAGAATCGTCGGCGCGCTTTATACCACAATGCGCAGGAATACGCCAACAGTTGTTAGCATGAGCGGCAGGCTGTAATCCCGATTTGGCAGCCCATTTGCTGACTGCTAACATGACTGCCACAGAACTCATTATTGTCGAAAATTGCGGCGATTGCGGATTATTTAATGGCCATTTCAATCAAAACCCCAGAAGAAATCGAAAAAATGCGCGTGGCGGGCCGTCTGGCTGCAGAAGTGCTGGAGATGATCGCTCCGCACGTCGTGCCAGGCGTCACCACCGGCGAGCTTGACCGTCTGTGCCACCAGCACATCACCGAAAAGCAGCAGGCCATTTCAGCCTGTCTCGGCTACCACGGTTTCCCGAAATCAGTGTGTATTTCGGTCAACGAAGTGGTATGTCACGGTATTCCCAGCGACGATCGCGTGCTGAAAGACGGGGATATCGTTAACGTCGACGTCACGGTGATCAAAGATGAATACCATGGCGATACGTCAAAGATGTTCATCGTCGGCAAACCGACGATTCAGGGCGAGCGCCTGTGCCGGGTTACGCAGGAGAGCCTGTACATTGCGCTGCGTCTGGTGAAGCCGGGCATTCGCCTGCGTGAACTGGGCCGGGCGATTCAGAAATACGTGGAAGCACAGGATTTTTCCGTGGTCCGCGAGTATTGCGGACACGGCATCGGTAAAGGCTTCCATGAAGAGCCGCAGGTGCTGCATTACGATGCCGACGACAGCGGCGTGGTGCTGCAGGCTGGCATGACATTTACCGTCGAACCGATGGTAAACGCCGGTGATTATCGCATCCGCACCATGAAAGATGGCTGGACGGTGAAAACCAAAGATCGCAGCTTGTCCGCACAGTACGAGCATACTATTGTGGTGACGGAAAACGGCTGTGAGATCCTGACGCTGCGCGCCGACGACACTATTCCAGCGGTGCTGGAAAACAACGCGTAACGCTCGTCATCAGGATAACAGGCCGGCTCAAAACGAACGCCTGTCAGTTTAGGTTCACCCATCCCTGCACCTCCCGTAGCGGCGCCATCAGTTGCGCGTTAACCCGCGCCGCTACTGCGGTGATGTCACGGACGGTGGCTAACTGAACGGCATTACGGCGTTAAGCCCGCTTTTTATGGCGCAGAAGAGGCATGTTGATGAGTGGTAGCGTGACCGAAGCAGTACACAAAGGCCTGACCGATTCCCCCGCCAGCTGGCCAGACGACGCGCTGACGCGCGACAAACTCAAACAGTATCTTGAACAGTTCCAGCAGCATCTGGGCAGCGCTTTTGACGCAGGCAGCGATATCGAATCGCTGATTGATGCGCGCACGCTGTTTATCGATCGCCTGCTGCGCCGGCTGTGGCGGCTGTTTGGCTTTGACCAGATGAAAGAGATCGCGCTGGTGGCGGTGGGCGGCTATGGCCGCGGCGAGCTGCATCCGCTGTCGGACATCGACGTGCTGATCCTGAGCCGTCAGCCACTGGACGAAGCTGCCTCGCAGCGCACGTCAGAACTGCTGACGCTGATGTGGGATCTCAAGCTGGAGGTCGGCCACAGCGTACGCACGCTGGAAGAGTGTCTGCTGGAGGGCTTGTCGGATCTCACCGTCGCCACCAACCTGATTGAGTCGCGCATGCTGACCGGCGACGTGGCGCTGTTTCTCGAACTGCAAAAGAATATCTTCAGCGACGGTTTCTGGCCGTCGTCACGCTTCTTCGCCGCCAAAATTGAGGAGCAGCTGGAACGCCATCAGCGCTATCACGGCACCAGCTACAACCTCGAACCGGATATCAAAAGCAGCCCGGGCGGGCTGCGCGACATTCATACTCTGCAGTGGGTCGCGCGCCGCCACTTTGGCGCCACCACCATGGATGAGATGGTCGGCTTTGGCTTTCTCACTGAAGCCGAACGCAATGAAATCAATGAGTGCCAGGAATTTCTCTGGCGCATCCGTTTCGCGCTGCACCTGACGCTGCCGCGCTACGATAACCGCTTACTGTTCGATCGCCAGCTCAACGTGGCACAGCGCCTCAACTATGGCGGTGAAGGCAATGAGCCGGTTGAGCGCATGATGAAAGATTTCTATCGCGTCACGCGCCGTATCGGCGAGCTGAACCAGATGCTGCTGCAGCTGTTTGACGAAGCCATTCTGGCGCTGTCGACCACCGAGAAGCCGCGCAGCATTGATGAGGATTTTCAGCTGCGCGGTAATCTGATTGACCTGCGCGATCCCACGCTGTTTGAGCGCGAGCCGCAGGCGATTCTGCGCATGTTTTACGTGATGGTGCGTAACGAAACCATCACCGGCATCTATTCCACCACGCTGCGCCAGCTGCGCTACGCCCGCCGTCATCTGCAACAGCCGCTGTGTCAGATCCCCGAAGCGCGCCGCACCTTTATGGCGATTCTGCGCCATCCAGGCGCGGTAAAGCGCGCGCTGCTGCCGATGCATCGCCACAGCGTACTGTGGGCCTATACGCCGCTGTGGGGCAACATTGTCGGCCAGATGCAGTTCGACCTGTTCCACGCCTACACCGTGGATGAGCACACCATCCGCGTGTTGCAGAAGCTGGAAAGTTTTGCCGACGAAGCCACGCGCCCGATGCACCCGCTGTGCGTCGAGCTGTGGCCGCGTCTGCCGCAGCCGGAGCTGCTGCTGATGGCCGCGCTGCTGCACGATATCGCCAAAGGGCGCGGTGGTGACCACTCGATTCTTGGCGCGCAGGACGCGCTGGACTTTGCTGAGCTGCACGGCCTCAATTCACGCGAAATGCAGCTGGTGGCGTGGCTGGTGCGTCATCACCTGCTGATGTCGGTGACTGCTCAGCGTCGCGACATTCAGGATCCCACGGTGATTCAGCAGTTTGCTGAAGTGATGCAAAATGAAAACCGGCTGCGCTATCTGGCCTGCCTGACGGTTGCCGACATCTGTGCCACCAATGAAAGCCTGTGGAACAGCTGGAAACAGAGCCTGCTACGTGAGTTGTTCTTCGCCACCGAAAAACAGCTGCGCCGCGGTATGGAGAACAGCCCGGATCTGCGCGAGCGCGTGCGTCATCACCGGCTGCAGGCGCTGGCGCTGCTGCGCATGGAAAATCTCAACGAAGAGCGCCTGCACCATATCTGGAGCCGCTGCCGTGCCGACTACTTCCTGCGCCATACGCCCAACCAGCTGGCGTGGCACGCGCGGCATCTGATCAATCATGACCTTAGCAAACCGCTGGTGCTGGTAAGCCCGCAGGCTACGCGCGGCGGCACCGAGATCTTCATCTGGAGCCCGGATCGCCCTTACCTGTTTGCCGCCGTAGCCGGAGAGCTCGACCGCCGTAATCTGAGCGTGCACGATGCGCAGATCTTTACCAGCCGCGACGGTATGGCCATGGACACCTTTATTGTGCTGGAGCCGGACGGCAGTCCGCTGGCAGCAGATCGCCATCCGCTGATTATCCAGGCGCTGGAGCAGGCGATCACGCAAACGCAGTGGGTGCCACCGCGTACGCGCCGGCCGTCGTCACGTCTGAAACACTTCAGCGTCGATACCGAAGTCAACTTTTTGCCCACCCATACCGACCGCCGCAGCTATCTGGAGCTGGTGGCGCTGGACCAGCCAGGTTTGCTGGCGCGCGTGGGCGAAGTGTTTGCTGACCTCGGCGTTTCGCTGCACGGCGCCCGCATCAGTACCATCGGCGAACGGGTGGAGGATTTGTTCATCCTTGCCAACAGCGAACGACGTGCGCTGGATGCCGAAATGCGCTCCGTGCTGCAACAACGGTTGACAGAGGTACTTAATCCAAACGATAAAATGTGACCCGGCTTCCATTCTTCACGTTGCCGATGCATTGGCCTGGTGACCCGGCCCATCCGTGGATCTCGCTCCGATAGGCGCGCCACCGTTCTGCAGCATGAAGGATGTTTGCCTGATAATTTTACTCTGCACGCCAGCTGGCGTGCATCCGCAATGACAGACTCAGGAATTAAATATGCAACAGTTACAGAGCGTTATCGAATCTGCCTTTGAACGCCGCGCCGACATTACGCCGACCAGCGTGGACAGCGCCACCCGTGAAGCGATCAACCAGGTGATTGGCCTGCTGGACAGCGGTGAACTGCGCGTGTCAGAAAAGATCAACGGCGAATGGGTAACGCATCAGTGGCTGAAAAAAGCGGTACTGCTGTCGTTCCGTATCAACGACAACCAGGTGATCGACGGGGCAGAGACCCGCTTCTACGACAAAGTGCCGATGAAATTTGCCGGCTGGGATGAAGCGCGCTTTAAAAGCGCCGGCTTCCGCGTCGTGCCACCGGCCGCAGTGCGTCAGGGTGCATTCATCGCGCGCAACACCGTGCTGATGCCGTCCTATGTCAACATCGGTGCGTATGTCGATGAAGGCACCATGGTTGACACCTGGGCCACCGTCGGCTCCTGTGCGCAGATTGGTAAAAACGTGCACCTGTCCGGCGGCGTCGGCATCGGCGGCGTACTGGAACCGCTGCAGGCCAATCCAACCATCATCGAAGATAACTGCTTTATCGGTGCCCGTTCCGAGATCGTTGAAGGCGTGATCGTCGAAGAAGGTTCGGTGATCTCTATGGGCGTTTACATCGGCCAGAGCACCAAAATTTATGACCGCGAAACCGGTGAAGTGCACTACGGCCGCGTACCGGCGGGTTCGGTGGTGGTTTCCGGTAACCTGCCGTCTAAAGACGGTAGCTACAGCCTGTACTGTGCGGTGATCGTGAAGAAAGTCGACGCGAAAACGCTGGCAAAAACCGGCATCAACGAACTGCTGCGTACCATCGATTAAGTTTTTTCTTCCCGCGTATTTTTATACCCACGGGCCTGTATTCAGGCCCGTCATTTTTTCTTTACACTCCTGCCGCTATTACCTGTTTCGCGCCGCGAATTAACAGGTGCGTTTGTTTTTCAAACAGGTCATAATCCGCGCCAGTTAACTCCGGTCGCGCACTGTTCATCCCGGTTTTTGTGTCTACAGTTGATTAAGTATGCCGTAAGCGTTCGGTTCGTTGCGCTTATTACGCAGCCGAATGATGATGATAATCCTGCGCGCTCACTCACTCTCAGATGGAATATAAACGCTATGTACGACAACCTGAAAAGCTTAGGTATCAGCAATCCTGAAGACATTGACCGCTACAGCCTGCGTCAGGAAGCCAACAACGACATCCTGAAAATCTACTTCCGCAAAGACAAGGGCGAGTTCTTCGCCAAAAGCGTGAAGTTTAAATACCCGCGTCAGCGCAAAACCGTGGTGGCCGATCACACCACCCAGGGTTATAAAGAGATTCAGGAAATCAGCCCTAACCTGCGTTACGTGATCGACGAACTGGATCAGATCTGCCAGCGCGATCAGGTAGAGGTGGATCTGAAGCGCAAAATCCTCGCCGATCTGCGCCATCTGGAGAACGTGGTGTCGAACAAAATCGCGGAAATCGAATCCGATCTCGATCAGCTGACCCGCAACGGTCGCTAATTCCCGCCGCTTCTCAGGCCAGCCGCTGCTGGCCTTTTTTATGCCTGCTCATCAAGCTGCAGCGCCACATACAGCAGCAGCCGATCGTCAAAGTTCGCCAGATTAAGGCCGGTCAGTTCCGAGATGCGGTTCAGGCGGTACTCCAGCGTATTGCGATGAATAAACAGCGCGCGCGCTGTGGCGCTCGGCTGCACGTTATGACTGAACCACGCAACCAGCGTGCGCCGCAGCAAACCGTTATTGTCCATGCTCTTCAGCTTAGCCAGCGGACGTGCCAGCTCGCTGGCCTGCCAGCCGCCGCGCAGGCTATCCAGCAGCACCGGCAGCACCAGATCCTGATAGAAGAAGCTCCGCTGCTGCGGCATGCGCTGTTTGCCCACCATCATGGTGGTGCGGGCGGTGCGGTAAGAGCGCGCAATGCTGCCGGGCCCGGTAAAGAAATTGCCGAGCGCGATGCGCATCCGCACCTGACCGCTCTCTTTCATGCGCTGCAGCAGTTGATCGACGCGGCGGCGATGATCGTCCTGATCGTAACGGCCATGTGCATTCAGCGCTGGCTTCAGCACCACCATTTCGGTGAGCGAAACAATGGCGATCAGGTTGTCGCGATCGGGCGTGGTCAGTAGCGTCTGTAATTGCTGCAGTTCCGACATCGCGCTGTCGACCCCCAGCTGTCCGCTGTCCACTTCCACCACCGCCACCACGCGCGGCTGATTGAGATCGATGCCCAGTCGCTGCGCCCATTCGTTCAGCGCTGGCGACAGCGTATCGCTGCGGATCAGGTTCAGCACCAGCTCCTCACGCAGGCGGCTGTCCTGCGCCAGCATATGCAGCAGGCGCGCCTGTTCCAGCATCATCTCTGCCGTCATGCACACCAGCTCGCCGTAATGGCGTAACGTGCTGGGCTGGCCGGTGAGGCCAATCACGCCGACGATGTCGCCGTCAATGCGCAGCGGTAAATTGATGCCCGGCCGCACGCCGTGCAGGTGTTTAGCCACCGCTTCGTCAATATCAACCACCCTGCCCTGTGACAGCACCAGCAGCGCGCCCTCGTGCAATTCGCCAATACGCTCGCGATCGCCACTGCCAATAATGCGGCCGCGCGCATCCATCACATTGACATTGCTGTCGATAATTTTCATGGTGCGGGCAACGATATCCTGAGCCAGTCGCGCATCAAGATGATAGGTGGCCATCAAACACTCCAGAATTCGGGACGAACCGACAGAATACGCATCCCGATTCCCCCTGGCATTGTGCAACTGCACATAGCCGCAGGGCGATTACCGGAATTGCGGCAGCGGTCACACTGGGAAGGCACAGATGACTGGGGGCGCAGCAGCATACAGGCAATAAAAAGGCGAGCCGAAGCTCGCCTGAGAGACCAATAAAAGGATTACTGCATCAGCAGATAGAGGCTGCTGTCGCCGCGCTTGACGTTGAGCGCCAGCACCGACGGTTTGGTGTCGAGGATTTTACGCAGCTCGCCAAGGTTGCTTACCGCCTGCTGGTTCACACCGAGGATCACATCGCCTTTCTTCAGGCCGATACGTGCCGCTGCGCTGCCGGCTTTCACGCTGTCAACGCGCACGCCCTTCTGGCCGTTGCTGTCGACGTTGCTGAGATCGGCGCCTTCAATGCCGGTGTAAATCGTCGCGGACTGCACTTTATCCTGTGAGCTCTGCTGCAGCTCAACCGTCACGTTGAGCGGTTTGCCGTCGCGCAGCAGGCCCAGCTGCAGTTTGGTGCCGACCGGCAGCGAGCCGACTTCCGCACGCAGCGCCGCAAAGCTGGTCAGCGCTTTACCGTTCATAGAGACCACCACATCGCCCGCTTTCACGCCGGCTTTCGCCGCCGCGGAGTTTGGCAGCACCTGGCTGACAAAGGCGCCGCGCTGCGCATCCACTTTCATCGCTTTAGCCAGCTCGGAGTTGAGCTCGGTGCCCATAATGCCCAGCTCGCCGCGTTTCACCTGGCCATACTCCACCATCTGCGCGGTCAGGTTTTTCACCATGGAACTCGGGATGGCAAAGCCGATACCGATGTTGCCACCGTCCGGTGCGAGGATCGCGGTGTTAATACCGATCAGCTCGCCGTTCAGGTTAACCAGCGCACCGCCGGAGTTGCCGCGGTTGATGGCGGCATCGGTCTGGATAAAGTTTTCGTAATTTTCGACGTTAAGGCCGCTGCGCCCCAGCGCCGAGACGATGCCGGACGTGACCGTTTCGCCCAGGCCGTACGGGTTACCGATGGCCACGGTGTAATCACCGACGCGCAGATTGTCGGAGTCTGCGATCTTAATTGCCGTCAGGTTTTTCGCATCCTGCAGCTGAATCAGCGCGATGTCAGACTGCGGATCTTTGCCGATGACCTTAGCATCGTAGCGACGGCCATCGCTCAGTTGTACCTGAATTTTGGTGGCGTTATCCACCACGTGGTTGTTGGTAACCACATAGCCTTTGTCGGCGTTGATGATTACGCCGGAACCGAGCGCGCGGAACTGCTGCTTCTGCGCGTTGGCGCCATCGTCGCTACCGTCACCGCCGCCGCCCTGGCACATGGGTGAACCCTGGAACGGCGATCCGTCCTGACAGAACGGGGAATTATCGCCAAAGAATTGCTGGAACTGCTGCGGCATGCGCGGGGTTTTCACCGTGGTGCTGCCTTCCACGCTGATACTGACCACGGAAGGCATCACTTTTTCCAGCATGGGTGCCAGGCTGGGCAGTTGCTGACTGGAGGAAGACGCTGTCTCCGCCGCGAAAACACTGACAGGGCTTAACGCCATGCCCAGACTAAGCGCCAGCGCACTTAACATTAATGTGCTTTTTTTCATTCGTCTGTGTCTCTCTGAAATTAACGTGCAGACCATTGCTGTGGTCGTGATGATGAGATTAAGTTTTTAGCGCGAAGTTCCTGATAAAGTATTGGGCAAAGGTAAAAATTTATTCTTCGTCTTTACAAAACTGCGCTTATTCCACCGCCATCAACCGACGATACTCATCCCAGGCGTAATTGTCCGTCATCCCGCTGATATAGTCCTGAATCAGCCGCGAGCGATAATAACGTTCCCATAACAATCGCTGATATTTATGCTGCACCACCAGGTTACGCATCTGTTGCTGATAAGCTTTACGATGTTTACCGGAAAGTTTATGAAACAGTCGGGTTTCGATCGGATGTTTCGCGAGAAAATCCTCATTCATTAACGTGGTAAACTGTTCATAATCGAGCTGCATCAGCGATTGATAAATTTCCAGTAATCCTTTAATGACCCGATAACCCTGTAATTCCAGCTGCTCAACTTCAGGGTGATTAAACACCTGCTGGCGCGCCACAGTTTTAAATAATTTTAACAGACGCCCTTCATCACCGTCATCTTCCAGCAGCGCATGGTTAAAGCTGCCGGCAAAAATGGCAGGTAAATTATCAACAAAGCGGCGCACCGCATGGCTGACCAGCACGCTCTGGACGTTGACCCGCAGCGACATGAAAAATTGATCGCTAATACTGCGGCGCTTTTTCTGATTGGCCTCTTTCCACGCTTCATTAATGGTGCGGCTGAACGCGTCGCCGGGTTTCACCGGACCCCAGGCGTTGAGCAAAGAATGATAGAGCGTATCGACGGTGAAGATGTCTTTTTCTACGGCGTCATCAAGGTCGGCAATACAATAGGAGATATCGTCAGCCGCTTCCATTATCCAGGTCAGCGGATAACGATGGTGCTCAGGTATATCCGTTGCCGCGCGAAGATCGGCCACATATTCACGTTCGGATAAATAGAAACCCGGCTTTTTCATTAATACGCTGAACTCCGCCGGCTTATCGCCCTGCCACCACGCCGGCGCGGTGTATTTTAAAATACACGCTACCTGCGCATAGCTAAGATTTAGCTGCAGCAGGGTATGCACCAGCCGAATGGCCTGCGCATTCCCTTCGAAATGGCACAAATCCTGACGAATCATTGCATTTAACCGGTCGAAATCGGCACGCTGCGCGTCATCCGCCACGCCCGCCACCAGCGGATCCACCAGTTCGGCCGGCAGGTTGTCATCAAACCAGTCATTGATCGCCGCTTCACCAAAATGGCCAAACGGCGGGTTGCCGACGTCGTGCAGCAGGCAGGCCATCTCCACCAGGCTCTCGACCGCGCCCTCAAAGCCATCGAGGCCGTAAGCCGCCAGCCCGCCGCCCTGGGTTTTCAGCGTATGCAGAATCTCTTTGGTGATGTAACGCCCGGTTTGCTGCACCTCAAGCGAATGGGTCAGGCGCGAGCGCACGGCCGCATTCCGCTCCAGCGGAAACACCTGGGTTTTTTGTTGCAGACGGCGAATCGCGGCAGAATTAATAATGCGTCCACGATCGCTTTCAAAGTGGCGGGTAATAAAGTATTCGCCTTCGGGATCTTTGCGACTGGTATAAGGGCGGGTGAAACTGATCTTCTTCCTGAAATTGATCGTCGCCATTGTTACCCCTTATTTTTTCCTGAATTGATCCCCATTGAGCCATGTTAGACTATGCCTCACTTTAGCCTTATACATCCATAACTACAGCGAGATTCTTTATGAAAGCAGGCATTATTGGCGCGATGGAGCAGGAAGTCACACTGCTGCGTGACAAAATTGAAAACCGTCAGACGCTGACGCTGGCCGGCTGCGAAATTTACACCGGTACGCTCAACGGCGTTGAGGTGGCTCTGCTGAAATCGGGCATCGGCAAAACCGCGGCGGCGCTGGGTACCACGCTGCTGCTGGAGCTGTGCAAACCGGATCTGGTGATCAACACCGGTTCCGCAGGCGGTCTGGCGCCAACATTGCAGGTGGGCGATATCGTGGTGTCCGATGAAGTGCGTTATCACGATGCCGATGTCACCGCTTTTGGCTATGAGCCTGGTCAGATGGCGGGCTGCCCGGCGGCGTTTGTCGCGGACAGCGCGCTGATTGCCGCCGCAGAGCAGGTGATCAAACAGCTGGATCTCAACGCGGTGCGCGGTCTGGTGGTCAGCGGTGACGCCTTTATTAATGGCGCCGCACCGCTGGAGCGTATCCGCAGCACCTTCCCGCAGGCGATTGCGGTAGAGATGGAAGCCACGGCGATTGGTCACGTTTGCCATCAATTTAAGGTGCCGTTCGTGGTGGTACGCGCTATTTCTGACGTGGCCGATAAAGCGTCGCATCTGAGTTTCGAAGAGTTCCTCAGCGTGGCGGCTAAACAGTCGTCGCTGATGGTGGAAAACCTGCTGGCTCAGCTGGCGCGTGGCTAAATATCTGCTGCTCGGGCTGTGGCTGCTGTGCCACAGCCTGCTGGCCGCACCGCGCGTCATTACCCTGTCGCCGCATCTCACTGAACTGGCGTTTGCCGCCGGCATCACGCCGGTGGCGGTGAGCGCCTGGTCAGACTATCCCGCCGCTGCTCGCCAGCTGGAGCAGGTGGCAAACTGGCAGGGCATTCGCGTTGAACGCATTGTGCAGCTCAGACCGGATGTGGTACTGGCCTGGCGCGGCGGCAATCCGCTGCGCCAGGTGGAGCAGCTGCAGCGTCTGGGCATCCATGTGGAATGGATCGATCCGCAATCACTCGACCAGATGATTGACGCGCTGGCGGCGCTGCAGCGCTGGAGCCCACAGCCCCAGCGGGCCAAAGCGGCCGCACAGGCGTTACACCAGCAGCTGCAGACGCTGCGTCAGCGCTATCAGCAGCAAACGCCGGTGCCGCTGTTTCTGCAGTTTGGCCAGCAGCCGCTGTTTACCGCCGCGCGCAGCACGCTGCAGAATGAGGTCATCACCCTGTGCGGCGGTCGCAATATCTTTGCTGACAGCAGCGTGAGCTGGCCTCAGGTGAGCCGGGAGCAGGTGCTGACGCGGCACCCGCAGGCGATTGTCACTGGCGGTGATGCCAGCCGCGCCGCCAGCGTCGCGCGCTTCTGGCAGCCGCAGCTTAACGTGCCGGTGATTGCGCTTAACGATGACTGGCTGAGCCGGCCGGGTCCGCGCCTGCTGCTGGCGGCAAAACAATTGTGCGAAGCTTTACATCCGACGAAAAATAAAGCATTACCAGACTAAAGATTCGACGATTCATGTCGAAAATCAAATAACAAGGCACAGCGGCCACGTATGCTCTGTGCCCTTTTAGCGCATAGCGCACTTTTGACATCACCAGGATTTCACCATGACCAGAGCGCTGCTGCTGGCCATAGGGCTGATCGTGGCTGCACCGATCGGTGCGGCAACCACCACGGGCTCTATCGCCGTCTCGCTAACGATTTTCTCCCGCTGCGATATTTCACGCCCGAGTGAGCAGACGCTGCCGTCTGTTGACTGCGGCCGGCATTTCAGCGCGCAGCCGCGCGTGACACAAAGCGTATTGAACCGCGATGCGATGCGCCGTGAAACGGCTCGCTTAGTGACGATTGAGTGGTAAATGATGGCTGCCAGAACGGCAGCCAGCCCAGCATCAGATGCTGAAAGAGGAGCCGCAGCCGCAGGTGGTTTTGGCGTTGGGATTGGTCACGATAAAGCGGGAACCTTCCAGACCTTCGGTGTAGTCAACCGATCCGCCCACCAGATACTGCAGGCTCATCGGGTCAACTACCAGCGCCACACCCTGCTTCTCGATGGTCATGTCGCCGTCATTCATTTGATCGTCAAAAGTAAAACCATACTGGAAGCCACTGCAGCCCCCGCCGGTGATATATACGCGCAGTTTCAGCGCCGGATTCTCTTCATCCGCAATCAGGTTTTTTACTTTTTTCGCTGCTGCATCGGTGAACTGCAGAGGCAGCGCGGCTACGTCGTCACTCATCTTTTACTCCGGGTAAACGTCCAGGTCAGAAAACGACCTCAATTTCGCTATTATCTGCCAGCCGTCCAGTGCAATCAAGTAGCGCCCTTGACACTGTGTGCCGCCAGTTATGGCATAAAGTATAGCAATGTCGCAGGCGCAAGCGGCCGCGCGCCTTTCTTCACCGGCCGCTCTTCCGTAGAATGGCGCCAGATTTTTTCCAGAACAGCAGGAGCCGAACCATGAGTAAGTCAGAAAACCTGTATGCCGAAGCACAACGCCTGATCCCGGGCGGCGTGAACTCCCCGGTGCGTGCCTTTACCGGCGTGGGCGGCGTGCCGCTGTTCATCGAACGCGCCGACGGTGCCTATCTGTATGATGCCGATGGCAAAGCCTATATCGATTACGTCGGCTCCTGGGGACCGATGGTGCTGGGCCACAATAACGCCACCATTCGCAATGCGGTGATCGAAGCCGCCGCGCGCGGCCTGAGTTTTGGCGCGCCGACCGAGATGGAAGTGAAGATGGCCGAGCTGGTGTGCGAGCTGGTGCCGAGCATGGACATGGTGCGTATGGTTAACTCCGGCACCGAAGCCACCATGAGCGCCATCCGCCTGGCGCGGGGTTTCACCCAGCGTGACAAGATCATCAAATTTGAAGGCTGCTACCACGGCCACGCTGACTGCCTGCTGGTGAAAGCCGGTTCCGGTGCGCTGACCCTCGGCCAGCCCAACTCGCCGGGCGTGCCGGCGGATTTCGCCCGTCACACCCTGACCTGCACCTATAACGATCTCGACTCGGTGCGCGCGGCGTTTGAGCAGTATCCGCAAGAGATCGCCTGTATTATCGTCGAACCGGTGGCGGGCAACATGAACTGTATCCCGCCGCAGCCGGAATTCCTGCCGGGCCTGCGTGCGCTGTGCGATGAGTTTGGCGCGCTGCTGATTATTGATGAAGTTATGACCGGCTTCCGCGTGGCGCTGGGCGGTGCCCAGGCGTATTACGACGTTACGCCAGACCTGACCTGTCTCGGCAAGATCATCGGCGGCGGTATGCCGGTTGGTGCCTTTGGCGGCCGCCGCGAAGTGATGGCCGCGCTGGCTCCCACCGGCCCGGTGTATCAGGCGGGTACGCTGTCCGGCAACCCGATTGCCATGGCCGCCGGTTTTGCCTGCCTGTCGCAGATTGCGCAGCCTGGCACCCATGCGACCTTAACCGCACTCACCGACCAGCTGTGTGCTGGCCTGCTGGCGGCGGCGGAGGCGGAAAATATCCCGCTGGTGGTGAACCACGTCGGTGGCATGTTCGGTATTTTCTTCACCGACGCCGACAGCGTGACCTGCTACGCCGACGTGACAAAGTGCGATGTGGAGCGCTTTAAGCGTTTCTTCCATCTGATGCTGCAGGAAGGTGTTTACCTCGCGCCATCGGCCTATGAGGCCGGCTTTATGTCACTGGCGCACAGCCAGGAAGATATTCAGCGCACCGTCGATGCCGCCCGCCGCTGCTTCGCGCAGCTGTAAACCTGCCGGGGCGCCATTGATAGCGCCCCGCTTCACTAAGCGCGCCTTAGCAGCCAGATAAAATACGGCGCGCCGAAGAAGGTCGCCATCAGACCCGCCGGGATTTGATCCGGGAAGGCCAGCATGCGACCGCACCAGTCGGCGAACACCAGCAGGCCACCCCCGAGCAGGCCAGCCATCAGCAATTGCGGCAGCGCGCGACGGAAGCCGAGCATGCGCACAATATGCGGCGCCATCAGGCCAATAAAACTCAGCGGACCAATAGTGAGCGTCGCGGTGGCGGTCAGCGCAGCCGCCAGCAACAGCAGGCTGAAGCGCGATCGGTTCAGCGCCATGCCGGCTGAGCGCGCCGTGGCACTGCCGAGCGGCAGCAGCGTCAGCCAGCGGCTGGCCAGCGGTGCCAGCGCCACCAGTATCATGCCCACGACAGCACTCTGCAGCGCCTGCGTCATTGAGATGTTGTACGTCGAACCGGAAATCCAGCTCAGCAGCCCGGCCATGCGCGGATCGCCGCTCGCCAGCAACACCATCAGTAACGTGACAAACGCACTGTTCAGCGCCATTCCGGCCAGCAACATGCGTTCCGGTGCAAAACCGCCGCGGCTGGCCACCAGCATAATCACCAGCAGCGTCAGCGCGGCGCCCAGCACGCCGGCCGGCAGCAGCCAGGCGACCGCGTTGCCGGGCACAAAGAACAGCATAACCACTACCCCGCAGGCCGCCCCGGAGCTGATGCCCAGCACTTCCGGACTGGCCATCGGATTACCGGTCAGACGCTGAATCAGCACCCCGGCGACGCCCAGCATCGTGCCGACCACCAGCGCCGCCAGCACGCGCGGGACGCGCCACGGCAGCAGCTGTTGCAGCATATCGCCGCTGACCCACGTCCAGCCGTGTGCGTCGCGCCCAAACGCAATGCCCGCCAGACTGCACAGCGCCAAAATCATCACGCCCGCCAGACACCAGCGCAGCACGGCCTGCCGCTCCTGCGGCACAGTGTCGCTGGCATTCATCGCCGGCGGCAGCGAGCCCGTGCGCAGACGCGGCAGCAGCCACAGCAGAATCGGCACGCCAATCAGCGCGGTAGCCGTCCCGGTTGACACTTCACGCCAGTGCGCGGTCAGCCACAGCACGCACTGATCGGCCAGCCACAGCAGAAGTGCGCCAATCAGCGGCGCCAGCAGCAAGCGGCTCAGCAGACGACGCGCCCCCAGCATCTTCGCCAGCAGCGGCGCGAACAGCCCGATAAAGCCGATGATACCGGCGACGTTAACCAGCTGCGCACTGAGCAGGATCGCCAGCGCCAGCGCGGCAATGCGCGCCGCCGACAGCGCCAGACCGAGGTTTTTTGCCACGCCATCATCCAGCCCCATCAACGTCAGCGGACGCAACAGCGCCAGCGCCAGTGCGAACGCCAGCAGCAGGCGCGGCCACAGCAGCGCCACGTTGTGGCCGTCGAGCTGGTTCAGCGCGCCGGTGCTCCACAGAAACATGTTTTGCAGCTGATCGTGATTGAAGATGGCAAAGATTTGATTAACCGCGCCGGCATACAGGCTCAGTACCAGACCGGCGAGGATCAGCGTCACCGGCGACAGACGCTTGCCCCAGGCGATGCCAAACACCAGCACGCCGACCAGCACCGCCCCGCCCATCGCGGCAAACTGCTGCGTCAGCTCCCCGCCCGGCAGTTGCCACAGGGTGGCGACGGTCAGGCCAAGCTGCGCGCCGGAAGAGACGCCCAGCGTGGTCGGCTCCGCCAGCGGATTGCGCAGCACCTGCTGGAACAGCAGGCCCGCGAGGCCAAGTCCGGCCCCGACCAGCAACGCCAGCGCCAGCCGCGACAGCAGGCTGTAGTGGAACACCACCTGACGGATGTTATCGATATCCGGCGCGAACATCGCCTGCTGCCACTGCGCCAGCGGCAGCGCCTGGCGCAGGTTGATAAACGTGAGCGCCAGCGCCAGTAAACTGAGCACGCTGAGCAGCGCGACGGGAAACAGACGGTTGCGCATCAGTGCGACTCCAGCGCGCGTTCCAGCACGCGAATAAATTTGATGGCTGAGTAAGTGGCGCCGTAGTACCACACCGCCGGCACCCGCCGGAAACGGCCGGAACGGACAAACGGCAGCGCCTGCCACAGTGCGCTTTGCGTCACCTGCTGCATATCGCGTTCGTTATCGTGATCGAAGCAGATCACCTCAACGTCACCGACCTCCGCCAGCCGCTCCAGCCCGACAACCGCACTGCCCCAGAAGTTGGTTTCGCCCTGCCAGGCATTGCGCAGGCCAAGCTGCTCCATCACTTCGAGGAACAGGCTGCCTTTACCGAAGGTAATGGCGTGACGCGGATCCATCAGCGACATCAGCAGCAGCGGACGCTGCGCCCACGGACGTAACCGCTCACGCGCGGCCGCCACTTCACCATCCACCCAGTGCAAATGGGCCTGTGCCTGCGCTTCAAGGCCAAGCCGGGCACCCAGCGCATGCAGCGATGTGCGCGCGGTGGTGAACGGTTTGCCATCGCCGCTGTTGAGGTCAAAGCCCATCGTCGGCGCAATGCGCTCCAGCTTGTCGACCGCCGGGCCGTAACCGTTGGAGTGCAGGATCAGTGACGGTGCCAGCTGGGTCATCAGTTCCAGATTGGGTTCGGTGCGTAAGCCGAGATCGAGGGTGCCGGCCGGCAAGACCGGGTCGCCCACCCAGATGGCGTAGTTATGCAGATCGGCCACGCCGAGCGGGGCGACGCCGAGCGCCATCAGCAGCTCCACCGGCAGCCACTCCAGCGCCAGGATGCGCTGGTTGTCCGGCGGCGCGGCGCGCAGCGGTGCAAGGTTCAACAGCGGCGAGAGCGCCAGCGCGGTCAGCAGACGGCGACGGGAAATGTCGAACATCACGAGGCCTCAGTAGACAAAGCTGACGGGCGCGCCGCCCTGCGGATGCGGCAGAATGCCCATCGGAATGCCATAAATATCACCCAGCACCCCGGCCTGCATAATCGCTTCCGGTCCGCCTTGCGCGATCACTTCGCCCGCGCGCAGCGCCACCAGCCGGTCACAGTAGCGAGCCGCCATGTTGAGATCGTGCAGTACCGCTATCACCGTCAGGCCGCGTTCGTGGCTGAGGCGCTGAATCAGCGCCAGCACATCCACCTGATGGGCGATATCCAGCGCAGATGTGGGTTCGTCCAGCAGCAGGCAGCGGCTGTTCTGCGCCACCAGCATCGCCAGCCACGCGCGCTGACGCTCGCCGCCGGACAGGCTGTCCACCAGCCGCCCGGCGAAGGGTTTCAGTCCAACCAGCGCAATCGCCTCGTCTACCCGATCGCGATCTTCCTGGCCGTAGCGCCCCAGCGCACCGTGCCACGGATAGCGCCCAATCGCCACCAGCTCGCGTACCGTCATGCCCTCCGCCGCGGGCAGCTGCTGCGGCAGATAGGCTACCTGACGTGCAAAAGCTTTACTGCTCCAGGTATCAACCGCCTCACCGTTCAGCATCACGCGCCCTTCGCTGGCGGCATGGTGACGACCGAGCATCTTCAGCAGCGTGGATTTACCGGAACCGTTATGCCCGATCAGCGCGGTGACTTTGCCCGGAGCGAAAGTCAGCGACAGCGGATGCAGCAGCGTGCGGCCGGGCACACGGAAGCTGACGTTTTCCAGTGAAAAGGTGGTTTCTGCGTGGTGCGGATGCTGCATGATAATCCCTGGTTAACGGGCGCCACAGCGCCCTGTGTTCAGTATCAGAAGCGGAAGGTGGCGGTACCGACGATCTGGCGCTCTGCGCCCCAGTAGCAGGCGTAGTCGCGGTAGCAGCTGGCAACGTATTCGCGATCGAACAGGTTGTTGATGTTGACGCCGACGGTTGAGCCCGGCAAGCCGAAGCGGCCCAGATCGTACTTCAGTGCGGCATCTACAGTGGTGTAAGCAGCGACGTCAAAGTTCTGGTTGGCATTTGGGCCGCTGGCGTACAGGCCTTTGCTTTCACCCACGTAGCGCACTCCGGCCCCCACGGTGAAGCCCGATAGGGCGGTTTCGTGGAAGGTGTAATCGCCCCACAGCGAAGCCATATGCTTCGGCACCTGCACCGGCGTACGGCCTTTTAGCAAGGTGTCTTCGGTGTATTCCGCATCGGTGTAAGAGTAAGCCGCCGTCAGGTTGATGTTGGCGTTAAGCGCCGCTTTGGCTTCCAGCTCGACGCCGCGTGAGCGGATTTCACCGCTTTGCACGCTGGCAAATTGATGGCTTGAATCGGGATCGGCCGTCAGATTCTTCGTTTTGGTCAGCTGATAGACCGCCGCCGTCATGACAATCGGACGATCTTTGGGAACGTATTTTACGCCCGCTTCATATTGTTTAGCGCGTGACGGATCAAACGCTTCGCCGCCCCATGTTGCGCCAGCATTAGGAATAAACGCTTCGCTGTAACTGAAATAAGGTGCAATGCCATTATCGAACACATAGTTAACACCACCACGCCAGGTAAAGGCCTGATCGTTCTGGCGATCAACGCTCTGCGCTACGCGGTCGGTAACGGAATTCATCGCGTAGTCGTAGCGGCCACCGAGCGTCAGTACCCAGCGGTTCCACTCCATTTGATCCTGCGCGTACAGACCGGTCTGGCGTTGCTGGTTCAAACGCTGATAAGGATCGTCATAAGGGGTGTAGCTGTCGTTGCCATATTGCGGATTGAATGGACTCAGGCCGGTAGCGGTGCCGAACTGACCATCAATATCGTTACGGGTGCGCTGAAAATCGACGCCCAGCAGTAACGTATGGGCTAAATCACCGGTTGCGAATTTAGCCTGCGCTTGCGTATCCACGGCAAACTGGTTGAGTTTTTCTTTTGAGAATGCGGCATTGCGGGTAATCAGTTGATTCTCAGGGTTATAACCGAAGCCATAAATACTGCGATAATCGGTCTGCATTTCGGCATAGCGCAGATTCTGGCGCACTGTCCAGGTATCGTTAAAGCTGTGCTCAAAGTTGTAGCCAACCATTTTGGTGTTGCGCGAGATCTTATTGCTGTCTTCGCCTTCATCGAAATTGGTGGGCAGCTTATAGCTGCTGCCGTCCGGCCTGGTGATGCCCACCACGGTGCCTTCGCGCGGCAGCCAGCCGTAATAGCCGGTTTCCGGTTCGTTCTGGAAGTAGGTCAGCAGGTCGAAGCGGGTATTGGCATCGGGACGCCAGCTGAACGAAGGCGCAAGGGTATAGCGCTTCTCTTTGTTCATCTCCTGTTGCGCATCAGCGCTGCGCGCCAGGCCGGTCAGGCGATAGCTGTAAACGCCGTCATCATCCAGTGAGCCGCCAAAATCGAAGCCGGTGGAGAACAGGTTGTCGGTGCCCATCTGGAACTGGACTTCACGCAGCGTCTCCTGGGTCGGCCGCTTGCTCACCAGTGACACCACACCGCCCGGGTTGCTCTTACCGTACAGCACCGAAACCGGACCGCGCAGCAGCTCCGCGCGCTCAAGGAAGTAAGGATCGATAGCGAATTCGGAGTAGTTGTCACCCTGCAGCTTCAGGCCATCCAGATACTGATTGGTGTTGGTTTCGCTGAAGCCGCGAATCGACAGCGCATCGATAACGTCCGAGCTGCCGCGGTTACCGGTCAGCACGCCTGGCGTGTAATTGAACGCACCTTTGACGCTGGTCACCGCATGCATTGACATCTCTTCCTGCGTCACCACCGACACCGACTGCGGATTCTTCTCGATTGGCGTATCGGTTTTGGTGCCGGTCGCGCTGTGTTTAGCGGCGATGGTCGGCGACGGTCCCCATGCGCTCTCCTGCGCGACGCCGCTGCCGCCATCAGCCGTCACCACCACGGTATCTTCGGCCAGCGCCTGCATGCTGAGTGTGCCCAGAGTCAGGGAAATCAATAACGCGAGCGGTCGACGGGTGGTCACCGCGCGCAGAGAACAAGGAAAAGTGTTTCGCGCATTCATAGTGGGATCTCATGAAAATAGAACAATGCAGGCGAATGGAAACGAGAATGATTATTAGACGCACGGATTTTAGGCGAAACCCGGCAAGCACCGCAAGATGTAATGCCTGCTGGCGGTGAGTTTGCCAGCGGATCGCACATATCCATGATCGCGGCTAAAAAAATGGCGGGCAAAGAAAAAGGCGCCGCAGCGCCAGAGGGAGTTAAATTCAGCTTATATGCAAGACTCAGGCTGGAGCGCCGCCATGTATCTGGCGCCGCCACGTGGTGGTGGTAAAGCGCCGGCACCGCACAGGCTCTGAAGGTATAAAGCCGGTGCAGTGCCGGATGGCTTATTTACTGCCAAACATATCTTTAATCCAGCCCGCGACGCCGTCAGAGTCCTTCTGCTCGCCCTGCGGCTGTTGCTGTTGCTGCTGTTGCTGTTGTTGCTGTTGCTGCTGCTGAATCTGCTGCTGTTGCTGCTGGCACAGCGCGTTCGGATCCAGCGCCCACACCGGCAGCGAACGCCAGGTGCTGCTGCCGCTGCCGCAGACAAAGTTACCGGCCGAATCGATATTCATCTGAGTGATATCTTCCGGTGGCGTCAGGACCAGTGGCATCGGCGCCTGGTTGTCGAGGTAGCGACGATAGATCTGCATCGCACCACTGGCACCGTACAGCTTCGAGGTCTGGTTGTTGTCGCGGCCAACCCAGGTGATCGCCACTTCTTTGCCATCAATACCGGCAAACCAGCTGTCGATCAGGTCATTGGTGGTACCGGTTTTCGCCGCCAGATGCGCACCCGGGAAGCGTGCGCCCAGCGCCCGCGCCGTACCGTGATCGGCCACCTGCTGCATGGTATACAGCGTCAGATACGCCGCCTGCGCCGGCTCAACGCGCTGCGCCTGCGGGAAGCTCTGATACAGCACCGTGCCATCTTCCGCAATTACCGAGCGCACCGCCGACAGCGCTGCGCGGTTACCGCCGCTGGCAATTGACTGGAACGCCTGCGCCACTTCAATCGGCGTCAGGTTAAGCGCCCCCAGCAGCATGGCCGGTACCGGATGCAGCTGATCTTTTGGCACGCCCAGTTTAGTCCAGGTATCCACTACCGCATCGAGTCCCAGCGTCATACCGAGGTTAACGGTTGGCACGTTCATCGAGTTAGTCAGCGCATCCACCAGCATCACTTTACCGCTGAAGCGACGATCGTCGTTCATCGGCTTCCACACTGAACCGTTTGGCTGTTTCAGCGCGATCGGCTCGTCGGCGATCCAGCTGTTCAGGCGATAGCTGTTTGGCTGGCTGAGGGCGGTCAGATAGGTCGCCGGTTTTGCCAGTGAACCAATCGAGCGACGCGCCTGCAGCGCGCGGTTATAGCCGGCAAACTGTGGATCGGCACCGCCGACCATGGCGCGCACTTCACCACTGAAGCGGTCGACCACCACCATCGCGGTTTCCAGATCTTTCAGCCCGCGCTGTTTCTTCAGCGTGGGAATGCCGTCTTCAACCGCTTTTTCCGCCGCATCCTGCGAAATCGGATCGAGCGTGGTGAAGATCTTCACGCCGGAGAGGTCTTTGACCTTATCACCCAGCTTCGCCTGCAGCTCATTACGCACCATTTGCATAAACGCCGGCTGCGGCGTGATCACCCCGCCTTTCGGCTGGACGCCAAGCGGCCGCGCCGACAGCATGTCGTACAGCTCCTGATCGATCACTTTCTGCTGTTGCAGCAGACGCAGCACCAGGTTACGACGCTCCAGCGCCAGCTGCGGATTGCGCCACGGATTGTACAGTGACGCACCTTTAACCATGCCGACCAGCATCGCCTGCTGATCAAGGCTCAGTTCGTCCACAGGGCGGCCAAAGTAGTACAGGCTGGCCAGCGGGAAACCGCGGATTTGGTCGTTGCCCGCCTGGCCGAGATACACCTCGTTCAGGTAGAGCTCAAGAATGCGATCTTTGCTGTAGCGCGCATCCATGATCACCGCCATATAGGCTTCACGCGCTTTACGCCACAGCGAGCGTTCGTTGGTGAGGAACAGGTTTTTCACCAGCTGCTGCGTCAGCGTACTGCCGCCCTGCACCGCTTTACCGGCGGTGATATTGGCAAGGAAGGCGCGACCAATCGAGTACGGGCTGATGCCGTCATGCTCGTAGAAGTGGCGGTCTTCGGTGGCGATCAGCGTATCGACCAGCAGATCCGGGAACCCGGCGCGCGGCACAAACAGACGCTGCTCGCCGTTTGGCGACTGCAACATAGTGATCAGCCGCGGATCGAGGCGGAAGAAGCCAAAGTCGCGTCCGGTATCGAGGTTTTTAATCTCGCTCAGCTCGTTGTTACTGAAGGTGAGACGCGCGTTAATCTGGCCCTCTTTGCTGTCCGGAAAATCAAACGGACGGCGCAGCAGGTCGATAGTGTTGCCTTTCACGCTGAACTCACCCGGACGGGTAATACGCGACACTTCGCGATACTGCGTGCCTTCCAGCAGCGCAATCATCTCTTTCTTGTCGTAAGCCATGCCCGGTTCGAGGCTAACCATGCGCCCGTATACGGCCGCCGGCAGCTGCCACACTTTACCGTCAATGCGGCTGCGGATTTCCGAATCGAGATAGACGCCCCAGGCGGCCATCACCACGACAAACACCAGGAAGAGTTTAATCAACCAGCCTAACCAGCGGCGTTTGCCACGCGCGGGTCGTTTTCCTTTACCTTTGGGTGGCACCGGCGCACTCTCCTCATCATCTTCGTCAAAATCGTCCTGATCGATATCATCTTCAGGCTCCCTGCGGCGACCCCGGCGCGTAACGTTACGCGGCGGCTTTGGCGCTTTTCCTTTGCGCCCAATAGGTTCGCGATCGTTCCCAGACATGCTTTGTTTTCTCCAGGCATAGCTACGGCAGCGCCGCTACTCTAACTGCTTTCTCGTGCCGCGCATGGCAGAACCCTCTGAATTCGATCCACTGCGGGCTACGAGGAATATTTTTTGGTGCGCCTCGTCGGCAAGGCGCTGGCCGGATCGTCCGGCCACGGATGTTTGGGATAGCGCCCTTTCATCTCTTTCTGCACTTCAGGATACGCACCGCGCCAGAACGCCGCGAGGTCACGGGTGATCTGCAGCGGACGGTGCGCCGGCGAAAGCAGCTCCAGCACCAGCGGAACGCGCCCATCGGCAACCGCCGGGTTCTGCGCCTCGCCAAACATCTCCTGCATACGCACCGCCAGCGCGGGGGGCTTTTCCGCATCGTAGCGAATCGGCAGGCGACTTCCGGTCGGCACAGTGTAATGAGTTGGCAGCACAGTATCCAGCCGCTGCCGCTGTGACCATGTCAGCAAATGTAATAAAGCGCTGACAAGATTAACGCTCTGCAGCCCTTTCAAATCGCGTACTGCGCCCATCTCCGGCAGCAGCCAGTGCTCCAGCGAGGCCAGCAGCGTGTCATCATCCAGCGTCGGCCACGCCTCTTCCGGCAGCCACTGCGCGGCGCACTGCAGGCGCACACGCAGCTGCTCTGCCTCTGGCGTCCAGCCGAGCACCGCCAGCCCTTTTTCGCGGATCCAGCGCAGCATCGCCGGATGCAGGATCTCCGGCTCGGGCCGCGCCTGCGGCTGGGCCCGCAGGATCAGCGCGCCAATCGCTTCCCGCTTCCACGCGCGCAGCGTGCCTTTGTCTTCATCCCAGTCCACATCGGTGCGCTGCTCCACCAGCTGCGGGCACTGCTGGCGCAGCGCATCCATCTCTACCGGCAGCGCCAGCAGCATGCGCGCATCGGCGCTGCTGGCCCCCTGCAGCAGGCTCGGGGCAATCAGCCACTCATAGCGGCTCAGGCCGTCGTGCTCATCCAGCATCGCGCCGATACCATTGGCGAGCTGATAGCGCGCGCTGTGACCGCGACGCTGCGCCAGCCGGTCAGCAAACCCGGCGGCCAGCAGCGCCGGGAAGCGATCGGCGTCAACGCGCCCCTGACCTGCATTCAGGCGCTGCTGCCAGTGGCGCGCGCGCCGCAGCCACTGCGGCTGTGGCTGGTTGAGCGCATCACGCAGATCGACACTGCCGCTGCGCGGCGGATCCTCCAGAATCGCCACCAGCAGCGCCGCGCTGGCGATGGCGTGCACATCATCGCCGGCGGCGCACAGCATCGCCGTGAGACGCGGATCGCTGCCGAGCTGCGCCATTTTACGACCGCGCGCGCTGAGCCGCCCTTCGCTATCCAGCGCGCCGAGCCGCTGCAGCTGTTGACGTGCCGCCTGCAGGCTGCGCGCCGGTGGACTATCCAGCCATTGCAGCTGAGCCGCGTCCTGACAGCCCCACTGCAGTAAATCCAGCTGCAGCGAGGCCAGATCGCTGGTGAGTATCTCCGGCTCACTCTGCGCCGCCGCACGGAGCGCCTGCTCCTGCGGCAGCAGATGCAGGCAGATCCCCGGCGCCAGGCGACCGGCGCGGCCAGCGCGCTGCGTCATCGATGCCTGGCTGATGCGCTGGGTCAGCAAACGCGTCACGCCGCTGCGCACGTCAAACTGCGCCGCGCGCTCCAGCGCGCTGTCCATCACCAGGCGGATGCCTTCAATCGTCAGGCTGGTCTCGGCGATATTGGTGGCGAGCACCACTTTACGCCGGCCCGGCGCGGCCGGCAGGATGGCCCGCCGCTGCGCCTCCAGCGACAGCGCACCATATAAAGGAGATAAATCCACCTCATCACTGACGCGCGACGCCAGTTCACGCTTCACCCGTTCAATCTCTGCCACGCCGGGCAGAAACAGCAGCAGCGAACCGGGCTCATCCCGCAGCAACTGTGCCACCTCGCGCGCCACTGCCTCTTCAAACCGCTGCTGCGGATTGAGCGAAGCGTAACGTCGCATCACCGGAAAGCTGCGCCCCTGTGACGCAATAAACGGCGCGTCGGGCAATAGCTTGCGTAGCTGCTGATTATCCAGCGTTGCCGACATCAGCAGAATTTTCAGGTCGTCGCGCAATCCCTGCTGCACATCAAGCAGCAGCGCCAGCGCCAGGTCAGCCTGCAGGCTGCGCTCATGGAATTCGTCGAGGATCACCAGCGATACGCCCTCCAGCAGCGGATCGCGCTGCAGCATGCGCGTCAGAATGCCTTCGGTGACCACCAGCAGACGTGTCGCTGCGCTGCTGCAGTTTTCCCCGCGCAGCCGATAGCCTACCGTCCCGCCCGGCTGTTCACCCAGCTGTTCCGCCAGCCGCTGTGCCACGTTGCGTGCCGCCAGCCGGCGCGGCTCCAGCATGATGATTTGCCCTGACAGCTGCGCCTGTTGCAGCAGCTGTAGCGGCAGCCAGGTGGATTTCCCGGCGCCGGTCGGGGCCGCCAGCAGCACCTGTGGCGACTGCGCCAGCGCGGCCAGCAATGCAGGCAGTACCTCGCTTACCGGTAACTCACTCACACTCAACTCCCACTCTGCCTGTGCTAAGATGGCGCGCATTGTACACCACCCGGCGCCAATTACCGGAGTTCAGCATGGCCACGCAACGACTGTTTTTTGCCCTCGAATTGCCTGATGCCCTCCAGCAACAGCTGGTGCAATGGCGGGCCGATTGCTTCGCCGCAGACGCGGGTAAACCGGTGGCGGCGGCGAATCTGCACCTGACGCTGGCGTTTCTCGGTGAGGTCAGCACGGAAACGGCGGGCCAGCTGCAGCAGCTGGCGGCACGCATCCGCCAGCCGGGCTTTACGCTGGATCTCGATGACGCCGGTCACTGGCCGCGTCCCGGCGTGGTGTGGCTTGGCTGCCAGCGCGCGCCGCGCGGTTTACTGCAGCTGGCCAACCTGCTGCGCGCCCAGGCCGCGCGCCATGGCTGTGCGCAGAGTACGCAGCCGTTCCATCCCCACATCACCCTGCTGCGCCACGCTGCGCAGGCCGTGGCGCTGCCGCCGCGCGGTTTTCACTGGCGCATTGAGGTGAGTCATTTCGCGCTGTTTGCGTCCAGCTTCACGCAGGGACGCACGCGCTATCGCCGGCTGGCGCGCTGGCCACTGTTATCTGCCGCAGGAGCATAAATGCAGTTCGATCCGCCGTTACAATCAGCCCGCTTAATCACCCGCTATAAACGTTTTTTAGCCGATGTCATTACGCCTGAAGGTGACACCTTTACCCTGCACTGCGCCAATACCGGTGCGATGACCGGCTGCGCCACACCAGGCGACACCGTGTGGTACTCCACCTCGGCCAGCGCGACGCGCAAATATCCGCATAGCTGGGAAATAACGCAAACCGCGCAGGGCCACTGGATTTGCGTCAATACTCTGCGCGCTAACCAACTGGTGCGCGAGGCGCTGCTGCGCGACGCAATTCCGGAATTATCCGCTTATAGCCACTGCCAGGCTGAGGTGAAATACGGCACGGAAAAAAGCCGAATTGACTTCCTGTTGCAAGCGGAGGGCAAAGCCAACTGCTATATTGAAGTCAAGTCCGTCACCCTTTTACAAAATGGTAAAGGCTATTTTCCGGATGCGGTGACGGCTCGTGGACAGAAACATCTGCGCGAATTAAGCACTATCGCGGCAGAAGGCCACCGGGCCGTTTTGTTGTTTGCTGTTCTGCACACGGGGATTGAGGACGTTTCCCCGGCGCACCATATCGATGCGCAATACGCAGAACTACTGGTACAGGCGCAGCGCTGCGGTGTGGAAGTGTTGGCGTATCAGGCTCAGATTTCACCGGCAGAAATGTTACTTACCCGGCCGTTAACGGTAACGATTAACGCACAGTTGTAATATTTAACGTTATTTGCTGTGATAAGAATGTTCTGAGCGGTGCGCTAAATACGCTGTTCCTCACAGGCTTGTCAAGGTGCGTTCATGAATAATTGCCAACCTTGATTGCTTCTGCTATTTATAGCGGCCTGTTTTTTTCCCTGATGGGAATCGATATGCCCCGCATGCGTCGGGTTGCAGGCAAAGGCTTTCGCAATCTGAAACAGAACGGGTAGTGCGTGTTATCCAGGAGAAACAACATGCAAGAAGGGCAAAACCGTAAAACATCGTCCCTGAGTATCCTCGCCATCGCTGGGGTGGAGCCGTATCAGGAGAAACCGGGCGAAGAGTATATGAATGACGCCCAGCTGAGCCATTTCCGCAAGATTCTGGAAGCCTGGCGCAACCAACTCAGGGATGAAGTAGACCGTACTGTGTCGCATATGCAGGACGAAGCTGCCAACTTCCCGGATCCGGTTGACCGTGCCGCCCAGGAAGAGGAGTTCAGCCTGGAGCTGCGTAACCGCGATCGTGAGCGCAAACTCATTAAAAAGATTGAGAAAACGCTCAAGAAAGTGGAAGACGACGACTTTGGCTACTGCGAATCCTGTGGAGTCGAAATTGGTATCCGCCGTCTCGAAGCGCGTCCGACCGCCGATCTCTGCATTGACTGCAAAACGCTGGCAGAAATCCGCGAGAAGCAGATGGCAGGTTAATGGCCGTTAACAGACTGTCGCCGCACAGCCGGGAAAACCACTGTTTTCCCGCCGTGCGGTGTACCACAGCATGATGTCCGCCACGCTTCCCTGCATCGGGCGTTTCGCCCCCTCTCCTTCCGGTGATCTTCATTTCGGTTCGCTGATAGCTGCATTAGGCAGCTACCTGAGCGCGCGCGCGCAGCAGGGCCGCTGGCTGGTGCGCATTGAAGATATCGATCCGCCGCGTGAAGTCGCCGGTGCCGCAACGCGCATCCTGCGTCAGCTGACGCATTATGGGCTGCACTGGGACGGCGACGTGCTGTGGCAGTCGCAGCGCCACGAGGCCTATCGCGCGGCGCTGAGCTGGCTGCGCGAACATCGTCAAAGCTACTTCTGTACCTGCCCGCGCAGCCGCATTCAGCAGCTGGGCGGCTTTTACGACGGTCACTGCCGCGATTTACATCTGCAGCCGGAGGGCGCCGCGCTGCGGCTGCGTCAGCATGCGCCGGTGTACGGTTTTGACGATCGCCTGCGCGGCCATCTGCAGGCGGAGCCGCGTCTGGCGCAGGAAGACTTTATTATTCACCGTCGTGATGGACTGTTCGCCTATAACCTTGCGGTGGTGGTCGATGACCATTTTCAGGGCGTGACGGAGATTGTGCGCGGTGCGGATTTGATTGAGCCAACGGTGCGCCAGATTGCGCTGTATCAGCAGTTTGGCTGGCCGGTGCCGGCTTATCTGCATCTGCCGCTGGCAATTAACCCGGACGGTAATAAATTGTCGAAGCAGAACCACGCGCCGGCCTTACCGGACGGCGATCCGCGACCGGTGCTGGTGCAGGCGCTGAGCTTCCTGGGGCAGTCGGTTTTGCCGGGCTGGCAGGACCATGGGCTGGAGGCGCTGCTGGACCATGCCGTTACACACTGGGATAGCGCATCGATTCCGCGGCATGATGCGCAACAACCGGATGAGGCGACAACGCCATTCCTAAATGGTTCGCAACAGGCTATGATTAGCCGCTGATTTTATTCACACCCATTTTCTCACTGTCGAGGTGTCCCATTTTTACCCGAGTCGCTAATTTTTGCCGGAGAGTCCTCAAGCGTGATGAGGAGGCCCCTGAAGAGGTGGAAACCGTAAGTCTGATGACCGTTATCCCCCGGGAAAGCCACAATATCTCACGCAAAGATATCAGCGAAAACGCTCTCAAAGTGCTGTATCGCCTGAACAAAGCCGGATACGAAGCCTATCTGGTTGGCGGCGGCGTGCGCGATTTGCTGCTGGGTAAAAAGCCGAAGGACTTTGACGTGACCACCAACGCCACGCCGGAGCAGATGCGTAAGCTATTCCGCAACTGCCGCCTGGTCGGGCGTCGCTTCCGTCTGGCGCATGTGATGTTCGGTCCGGAAGTGATCGAAGTCGCCACGTTCCGCGGCCATCATCAGGAAGAGAGCGTCGACGATCGCAACGGTTCGCAGCGCGGTCAGAACGGCATGCTGCTGCGCGACAACATTTTTGGCAACATTGAAGATGATGCGCAGCGCCGCGATTTAACCATCAACAGCCTCTATTACAGCGTGGCTGATTTCACCGTACGCGATTACGTCGGTGGCCTGCAGGATCTGCAGGAAGGCATCATCCGCATGATTGGCGATCCGGAAACGCGCTACCGCGAAGATCCGGTGCGTATGCTGCGCGTGGTGCGCTTCGCCGCCAAGCTGGACATGAGCATTGCGGCGGAAACCGCCGAGCCGATTCCCCGCCTCGCCACGCTGCTGAATGACATTCCGCCGGCGCGCCTGTTTGAGGAGTCGCTGAAGCTGCTGCAGGCCGGTTACGGTTATCGCACCTATCTGATGATGCGCGAATACCAGCTGTTCCAGCCGCTGTTCCCGACGCTGGCGCGCAACTTCACCGAACAGGGCGACAGCTCGATGGAACGCATGCTGGCCCAGGTGCTGAAAAACACCGATACCCGCCTGCACAACGACATGCGCGTGAATCCGGCGTTCCTGTTTGCGGCGATGTTCTGGTATCCGCAGCTGGAGTCAGCCGAGCAGATTGCGCAGGAGAGCGGCCTGACCTATTTCGACGCCTTTGCGCTGTCCATGAACGAAACGCTGGATGAAGCCTGCCGTGCGCTGGCGATTCCGAAACGTATCACCACGCTGATTCGCGATATCTGGCAGCTGCAGTTGCGCATGTCGCGCCGTCACGGTAAGCGCGCATGGAAGCTGATGGAGCATCCTAAATTCCGCGCTGCCTACGACCTGCTGGCGCTGCGCGCAGAAGTCGAGAACAACGCCGAGCTGCTGCGCCTCAGCCAGTGGTGGGGCGAGTTCCAGTCGGCGGTGCCGACACAGCAGAAAACCATGCTCAACACCCTGGGTGACGATCCGGCTCCGCGCCGTAAACCGCGCCGTCCACGCCGTCGTCCAGCTGGCCCGCGCCGCGACAGCAACCACAGCGCGTCATGACGCGGGTCTATCTCGCCTTAGGCAGTAATCTCGCCGATCCGCTGCATCAGGTTGATGCAGCGCTGGCCGCGCTGGATGCCATTCCCGATACCCACCGCGTAGCCACCTCCGCGTTTTATCGCACGCCACCGTACGGCCCGCCGGATCAGCCGGATTACCTTAACGCCGTGGTGGCGCTGGAGACCACACTGGCCGCGGAAACGCTGCTCGATCACACCCAGCGCATTGAGCTGGAGCATGGCCGGGTGCGCAAAGCTGAACGCTGGGGCCCGCGCACGCTGGACCTCGATATTATGCTGTTCGGCAATGCGGTGATCCACACGCCGCGCCTGACGGTGCCGCACTACGATATGCACAACCGCGCCTTCATGCTGGTGCCGCTGCTGGAGATCGCGCCAGCGCTGCGCCTGCCGAACGGCCAGCCGCTGGCCGGCATTCTGGCGACGCTGGACCGCACCAGCATCCGCTTGTGGTCCGCCTGACGCGGCAGAATCGCACGCCCGTCGTATCGCCTTTGCAATCAATCCAGTACACTGCGCGCATCAGAAAATGCTGGAGATTGCGATGAAACCCACCACCCTCTCTCACTTACGCCAGCTGAAAGCCAGCGGCCGCAAGTTCGCCACGCTGACCGCCTACGATTTCAGCTTCGCGCGCCTGTTTGCCGACCAGGGCATTCCGCTGCTGCTGATTGGCGATTCGCTCGGCATGACCGTGCAGGGCCATGATTCCACGCTGCCGGTGACGGTCGACGATATTGCTTATCACACCGCCGCGGTGCGGCGCGGTGCGCCCAACGCGCTGGTGATGGCCGACCTGCCGTTTATGAGTTACGCCACGCCGCAGCAAACCTTTGACAGTGCCGCGCAGCTGATGCGCGCCGGCGCCAACCTGGTAAAACTGGAAGGCGGCGCCTGGCTGGCAGAGACCGTGCGCATGCTGACCGAGCGCGCCGTGCCGGTGTGTGGTCATCTGGGATTGACGCCGCAGTCGGTTAATATCTTCGGTGGCTACAAGGTGCAGGGGCGCGATGAAGCGGCAGCCGAGCGCCTGCTGGCGGATGCGCTGGCGCTGGAAGCGGCCGGTATGCAGCTGCTGGTGCTGGAGTGCGTGCCGGTCGCGCTGGCTGAGCGCGTCACAAAAGCGTTGTCGGTACCGGTGATCGGCATTGGTGCCGGTAACGTCACCGACGGCCAGATTCTGGTGATGCACGACGCGTTTGGTATTACCGGCGGCCACATTCCAAAATTTGCTAAAAATTTCCTTGCGGAAACCGGCGACATTCGTGCGGCAATTCGCCAGTATATGGCCGACGTTGAGGCAGGCACCTACCCTGCTGCCGAACACAGTTTCCAGTAAATCAGGAGATTTGCAGTGCTGATCATTGAAACGCTGCCGCTGCTGCGCCGTGAGATTCGACGCTGGCGCCAGGCAGGTAAACGCATCGCGCTGGTGCCCACTATGGGCAACCTGCATGAGGGGCATCTGACGCTGGTGGATGAAGCACGCCAGCGCGCAGATATCGTGGTGGTATCGATCTTCGTTAACCCGATGCAGTTTGATCGCGCCGACGACCTGGCTCGCTATCCGCGCACGCTGCAGGACGATTGTGAAAAACTCAATCGCCACAGCGTCGACCTGGTCTTTGCCCCGGCGCCGGCCGATGTCTATCCGCAGGGTCTCGACAGCCAGACGTTCGTTGAAGTCCCGGGCCTCTCCTCGCTGCTGGAGGGCGCCAGCCGTCCCGGTCATTTCCGCGGCGTGGCCACCATCGTCAGCAAGCTGTTTAATCTGGTGCAGCCGGATATCGCCTGTTTTGGCGAGAAGGATTTTCAGCAGTTGGCGATCATCCGCAAGATGGTGGCGGACATGGGCTTTGACATTGACATCGTTGGCGTGCCGACGGTGCGCGCCAAAGACGGTCTCGCGCTCAGCTCACGTAACGGCTATCTTACTGCCGATGAACGCAAGCTGGCGCCGGTGCTCAGCCAGGTGATGAACAGTATGGCGCAGCGCCTCAGCAACGGCGAGCGGCACGTGGATGAGATTATTGAGCACGCCGAACAGACGCTGCGCGATCAGGGCCTGCGCCCGGACGGCCTGGCCATCTGCGATGCCGATACGCTGCAGCCGCTGACGGTCGACAGCCAGCGCGCAGTGATTCTGATGGCCGCCTGGCTCGGCAATGCGCGTTTGATTGATAATCAGCAAGTGGATCTGACGGTTTAACGCCGTCGTTTATGGGCAGCATGTACCCGCTACACACTGCGCGGTAGAAACCGGCCGCACACGGGTATAACAAAGGTATCACGCTATGATTCGTACCGTATTACAAGGCAAACTGCACCGCGTAAAAGTGACGCAGGCGGATTTGCATTATGAAGGCTCATGCGCCATCGATCAGGATTTTCTTGATGCCTCCGGCATTCTGCAATACGAAGCCATCGACATCTATAACGTCACCAACGGCCAGCGCTTCTCTACCTATGCCATAGCCGCCGAGCGTGGCTCGAAAATCATTTCGGTCAACGGTGCCGCCGCGCGCTGTGCCTGTCAGGGCGATCTGCTGATCATCTGTTCTTATGTGCAGGTGGAAGATGAAGTGGCACGCAGCTGGCAGCCGAAAGTGGCCTACTTCGACGGCGATAACGAAATGAAGCGTATCGCTAAAGCGCTGCCGGTGCAGGTGGCCTGATCATCCCGCGCGCTGTACGGACAGCGCGCCTTTCCCTTATACGCCCGCCAGCTGCGGCTGCCCTTTGCGCTTCAGCGTAAACAACCAGTCAAACCACCCTTTTGCCCGCAGTACGCACAGCGCCGTTGGCAACGCCAGTGCGACGCTGAACGCCAGCACAAAATGCAGGTCAGCCAGCCACACAGAGTGGCCGTCGTGGCGCAGCAATTTACTGCACACCTGAATCGCCAGATAGTGCGACAGATAAAACACAATCGAATGGCGGCCAACGTAGTTAACCGCCCGCAGATTGATACGGCAGGCCAGCGCAACGAACAGCGGGATTGAGGGCAGCGCCAGCGGCAGCAGCCACGGCGAATGCTGACGCAGCCCGCCCCACAGGCTGAACGCCGCGAGCAGCATAAAGGCGATCAGCGACAGCAGCAGCGGCGTACGACGCTGCGCGAACGCGGCAATATCAACATCCTTTCGCACCAGCCAGTCGGCGCTGTAGAAGAAGGCAAACAGCACCAGCGACTTGTTCAGATGCAGGTTGTCGAAACTGGCAAACAGCGAGTCAGGCGGCACCGGCGGCAGCAGCACCGCACCGGCAACGCACAGTGTCAGCACCAGCGCCGCAGGCAGGCGGCGCGCCGGGATAATCAGCACAAAAAACAGAAACAGCGAGTGCAGAAACCAGGTGATATCGCCGCCGCTCAGATGGCCGAGCGCGATGGCCAGCGGCGACTGTGGGTGATTGGCCATCGCGCTGAAGGTCCACTTCAGCCCGCCGTAGATCAGCGCCCAGACGGCAAACGGATAGAGAATGCTGCTGACTTTGTTTCGCAGATAGCGCGCCTGCCCGTGGCGTAAACCGCTGGCGACGAACAGTCCGGAGACAAAGCACATCAGCCCCATACGCACCGGCGCCAGCAGCTGATTCACCAGCTCGTTAAAGGCAGTGAAGTGCCCGGCCTGCTGGTTCACTGCAATCATGCAGTGCAAAAAAATCACCGCCAGAATGCTCATGCCGCGTAAATTATCAATCCATGATACCCGATTCACTCTTCGCTTCCCCGCTGCTTTTTTGGTCAGCGGCCACTATGGGGAAAGCCACAGACTGAAAGCACAAGACGCGTCTGGAATTGCGAAGAGTGGGTAAAAAAAAGCCGCCGCCGGACGACGCCGGCAGCGGCTTCTTATTCGGAGCTGCGCCTCAGGTGCGCAAGCCGCGTCCGCGCTGAATCAGCGCATACACCAGCACGTAAAACACCACGATAAACGCCACCAGCACTGACAGCGTCAACACCAGCGGAACATCGTTGATGCCAAGGAAGCCATAGCGGAACCCGCTGATCATGTACACCACCGGATTGAGCTTCGACACCGCCTGCCAGAACGGCGGCAGCAGCGCCAGCGAGTAGAATACGCCGCCGAGGTAAGTTAACGGAGTCAGCACGAAGGTCGGGATCAGGCTGATATCGTCAAAGGTGCGCGCAAACACCGCATTCAGCAGGCCCGCCAGCGAGAACAGAATCGCTGTCAGCAGCAGCGTGATCGCCACCATCGGCCACGAGAATACGTGGAACGGCACGAAAAACAGCGACACCGCCGTCACCAGCACGCCCACGCACACGCCGCGCGCTACGCCGCCGCCGACATAACCGGCGATAATGATGTGCGTCGGCACCGGCGCCACCAGCAGCTCTTCAATGTTGCGCTGGAACTTGGCGCTGAAGAATGACGAGGCGACGTTGGCGTAAGCGTTGGTGATCACCGCCATCATAATCAGGCCCGGCACGATAAACTGCATGTAGCTGAAGCCGTGCATATCGCCGATGCGTGAGCCGATCAGATTGCCAAAGATAATAAAGTACAGCGTCATGGTGATCACCGGCGGCACCAGCGTCTGAATCCAGATGCGGGCAAAACGGTTGATCTCTTTGCTCCAGATACTCTTGAGCGCCACCCAGTACAGATGCGTCATGCGGTTACTCCTGTTTTTCCCTGCGTCAGGCTGACGAACAGCTCTTCCAGACGATTCGCTTTATTGCGCATGCTGAGCACCTGCACGCCCTGCGCGCTCAGCTGGCTGAATACGCTATTCAGCCCCTGTTCACGCATCACTTCCACTTCCAGCGTTGAGGTATCAACCAGACGATACTGGAAGCCCTCCAGTTGCGGCAGCGGGCTGCGCGGCGCCAGGTCGAGGATAAAGGTTTCCGACTGCAGCTTGGACAGCAGCCCTTTCATTGAGGTGTTCTCCACCAGCTCGCCGCTCTGGATGATGCCGATGTTACGGCACAGCATTTCCGCCTCTTCCAGATAGTGGGTGGTCAGGATGATGGTGGTGCCTTTGGCGTTAAGCTCTTTCAGGAACACCCACATTGAGCGGCGCAGTTCGATATCTACACCAGCCGTCGGCTCATCAAGAATCAGCAGTTTCGGTTCATGCATCAGCGCCCGGGCAATCATCAGCCGGCGCTTCATCCCGCCGGACAACATGCGCGCCCGTTCGTTACGCTTGCCCCACAGGTCGAGCTGATTAAGGTATTTTTCCGCGCGCTTGTTCGCTTCGGCACGTTCCACGCCGTAATAACCGGCCTGATTAACCACAATCTGCATCACGGTTTCAAACGGGTTAAAGTTGAATTCCTGTGGCACCAGCCCAAGCTGCCGCTTGGCGTTGACCACATCTTTCTGCAGGTCGTAGCCAAACACGCGCACGCTGCCGCTGGATTTGTTCACCAGCGAGCTGATAATGCCAATGGTGGTGGACTTACCAGCACCGTTAGGGCCCAGTAAGGCATAAAAATCGCCTGCTTCCACGTTGAGATCGAGGCCTTTCAGCGCCTGTACGCCGCCGGGATAGGTCTTGGTCAGCCCGGAAAGTTCCAGTGCATAAGTCATTGCGAGTCCGTACCCTGTTGTAATGACATCATAGCCATATGAAATGATAGTGCGCTCGCGTCGAGCGTGCGGGGTTATTCAGCGATAACGGTTGTGAAATCAAAGGAATTGCGCAGAGTGATAACCCACCACACTCTACCACTCTGCGTGCCGCAGGAAAACGCGTGCCGAGCCCGTAAGTCATTGAGTTACGGGCTGCGCATCTTATCGCAGGCGGAGGGAATCAGCCTTGGAAGATTGTGCGGTTATTCGTCCAGCAGCGTAACTTTGCCAATATACGGCAAATGGCGGTAGCGCTGTGCGTAATCAATACCGAAGCCGACCACGAACTCATCCGGAATGGTAAAGCCGACAAACTCGACCGGCACCTCAACTTCACGACGCTCCGGCTTATCCAGCAGCGTGCAGATCGCCAGTGATTTTGGCTCACGCAGCTGCAGAATTTCACGCACTTTGCTCAGGGTGTTACCGGAGTCGATGATGTCCTCGACGATTAACACATCTTTGCCGCGAATGTCTTCATCGAGATCTTTGAGGATTTTCACGTCGCGCGTAGAGGACATGCCGCTGCCGTAGCTGGAGGCGGTCATGAAGTCGACTTCGTGCGCGACATCAATGGCGCGGCACAGGTCAGCCATAAACATGAAGGAGCCGCGCAGCAGGCCGACCAGCACCATTTCGCTGCCGCTGTTGCGGTAGTGCTCGCTGATCTGCTTGCCCAGTTCGGCAATACGGGTTGCGATCTCCTGCTCAGAGATCATCACGTCGACGGTGTGTTTCATTGCATTCGCCTAAGAAGGTTTTCAGAAAGCCGCGCATTCTATCATAGTCGACGCACAGGCTAACGCCGCGCACAGAACGCAAACGTTATCGTGGCGAAATTTATTGCGCTGGCGTTAACTGTAAGCATCCTGCCCGCTCTCTCTGGAGATCCCTATGGCCGCTTCATCAGGTAAAAAAACGCAGATCGGCACGCGTGAACTGCATCCGGAAACGCAGATGCTCAACTACGGTTACGATCCGCGCCTGTCAGAAGGTGCGGTGAAGCCGCCGGTGTTTCTGACGTCAACCTTTGTGTTTAACAGCGCCGAAGAGGGCAAAGAATTTTTCGATTTCGTTGCCGGCCGCCAGCAACCGCCGGCGGGCAAAAGCGGCGGGCTGGTCTATTCCCGCTTCAACCATCCTAACAGCGAGATCGTCGAAGATCGGCTGGCCATTTATGAAGGTGCCGAAAGCGCCGCGCTGTTCTCTTCCGGCATGTCGGCGATTGCCACCACGCTGCTGACCTTTGCCCGTCCCGGCGAAGTGATCCTGCACTCGCAGCCGCTGTACGGCGGCACCGAAACGCTGCTGAGCAAAACGCTGCACGATCTGGAGATCAAAGCGGTGGGATTCAGCGACGGCACCGACGAAGATAAAGTGTATGAAGCCGCGAAGCTGGCGTGGCAGCGCGGGCGCGTCGCGATGATTCTGATTGAAACACCGGCCAACCCCACCAACAGTCTGGTAGACATCCAACTGATGCGTCAGGTGGCGGAGGTGATCACCCAGCAGCAGGGCTCCCGGCCGATTCTCGCCTGCGACAACACCCTGCTCGGCCCGCTGTTTCAGCGTCCGCTGCAGCACGGCGCGGATATCTCCCTCTACTCGCTGACCAAATATGTCGGCGGTCATTCCGATTTGATTGCCGGCGCCGCGCTGGGCAGCCGGGCGTTAATCAACAAAGTGCGTTCGCTGCGCAGCGCGATTGGCACCCAGCTCGATCCGCACTCCAGCTGGATGATTGGCCGCTCGCTGGAAACGCTGTCGCTGCGCATGGAGAAAGCCGCCAGCAATGCGGAACAGGTCGCGGCATTTTTACGCGATCACGCGCAGGTGGCGAAACTGCACTGGCTGCCCTATCTCGACGCCAGCAGTCCGGCAGGAGAAACCTGGCAGCGCCAGTGCAGCGGTGCCGGTTCCACCTTCTCCTTTGATATCGAGGGCGGCCAGGCTGCGGCATTCCGCTTTCTCAACGCGCTGGCGCTGTTCAAACTGGCGGTGAGCCTCGGCGGCACCGAGTCGCTCGCCAGCCATCCCGCCAGCACCACCCATTCCGGCGTACCGCAGGAGGTGCGGGAGCGCATTGGCATCACCGACGCGACGGTGCGCCTGTCGATCGGCATCGAACATGCCGATGATTTGATTGAGGATATCCGCCTGGCGCTGGAAGCAGCCGTCAGCTCACCGTAAAGCCCAGCATCATGCCGGTATCCTCATGCTCCAGCAGATGGCAGTGCGCCATATAGGCATTTTCGCTATCGGCGACGTAGTTGAAGCGCACCAGCACTTCACTGCGCCAGCCGTTGACGCTGACCATGTCTTTCCAGCCGGCACGATGCGCCGCAGGCGGCTTGCCGTTCTCGGTCAGAATGCGGAACTGCGTGCCGTGAATGTGGAACGGATGCAGCATGGCGTCGCCTTCGCCGGAGATGGTCCATTTTTCATATTTGCCCAGCGGCACGGCAAACATGGGCTTTTCCATGTTGAAGGCCTGGCCGTTGATTTTGTTGCCGTTGTGGAAATCATATGCGGCGCTGCTGGCGTGGTTACCCTGATCCATCGTCATATCGCCGTGATCCATGTTGCCATGCTCCATCGCGCCATGGTCCATGTTCATGCTGCCGTGATCCATCGCTTTGCCCGCGCCGTGCTGGCTGCCCATCGCTTTGGCACCGTAGCGCTGCTGCAGCGCCTGCATGCCCTGCTGATCCAGCTGCGGATCCATCATCAGCTGCAGCCAGCGGCTCTGCAGCCCTTCCGTTGCCGGCAGCGGCGGCACATCCACCAGCTGGTCTGGCAGCGTACCGCTGGCCATCACGCGCAGCGGCAGAATCTGTACCAGCGGCAGCGGCTGATCGAACGGCGCCAGCGTCATGCCCATCTGCGTGACCGGCAGCGTTACGATATCGAAGGTTTTGCCGTCTGAAGTATCCACCAGCACTTCAAAGCGCTCGCCCGGCAGCAGCGGCAGGCTCTCCACCTTCACCGGTTCAGCCAGCAGGCCACCGTCGCTCGCCACCACGTACAGCGGACGTTTATCGCTGGCGGCGATGTGCAGCGAGCGCGCGTTGCAGCCGTTGAGCAGGCGCAGCCGCAGCCAGCCGCGCGGCACCGCGTGCTGCGGATACGGCACGCCGTTGGTCAGCATCAAATCGCCAAACCAGCCCACGGCGGCGCGCATGATATCCAGCTGATAATCGATACGCGTGCCGTCCTGAGTGAGCTGCTTATCCTGGAAAATCAGCGGCACATCATCTTCGCCCCACTGCATCGGCAGCCGCAGCTTGCCGGACGCCTCATCTTCCAGCAGTACCAGCCCCGCCAGCCCCTGCGCCACCTGATAGCCGGTTTTGCCGTGCTGATGCGGATGGAACCAGCAGGTCGCCGCCGGTTGATCGGGGGTAAAACTCACCTGACGCGTGGCGCCGGGCGCAATCAGCGCCTGCGGACCGCCATCCACCGCGCCGGGAATTTCCAGCCCGTGCCAGTGCAGCGTGGTGGCTTCCGGCAGGCGATTATGAATATTGACGGTGACGCTTTTCTCACGCTGCAGCCGCAGCGCCGGGCCGAGCAGGCTACCGTTGTAACCCCAGGTTGGGACGGATTTGCCGTTCCACTGGCTGCTGCCGGTCATGGCAGTCAGCGTGTACTGGCCGTGTGCATCGGGCTCCAGCAGCGACGGGATGGGCAACAGCGGGCGCGTAGCGGCCATCAGCGAGCGGCTCCAGAAGGGCAGCGCGCCGGCTGCACTGAGGGCGGCAGTCAGCTTGAGAAAATGACGACGTTGCATATTCATATCCTTATCGTGAATATGGGCACAGCGTAAACCTTTCCCCTGCGGGAGGGTCAAGCGATGAAAGCGCCCGCCGGGATAAAAAACGCGCCAGTGGCCCATTTAGCCAAATTTAGCGGAATCCCGGCAATAACTGTGCTAACGTCATTAAATTGTCCCTTGTTGAGAACGATTATGACGAAAAGCATCAAGATCCTGCTGCTGGCGGGACTCCTTGGCTTCTCCTCCACCAGTTTTGCCCTGAGCGAATCCGAAGCAGAAGATCTGGCTGACCTCACCGCCGTGTTTGTCTATCTGAAAAATGATTGCGGCTATCAGGATCTGCCCGACGCGCAGATTCGTAAAGCACTGGTGTTTTTTGCCCAGCAAAACCGCTGGGATCTGAGCAATTACAGCGCTTACAACATGAAATCCCTCGGTGAAGAGAGCTACAAAGATTTGAGCGGTATCGCCATCACCAACGACAAAAAGTGTAAGTCGCTGGCGCGCGATTCCCTCAGCCTGCTTGCCTACGTGAAATAATCCTCCGCCCTGCGCTGCTGTTAACGCCCTGACCGTGCAAGCACGGTCATAATTCGTTATGCTTTTTTCTGGCATTATTGCGCGTTAACAGCATAAGGAGCGCTCCGGCATGGCCGACAAAGAGACCTGGCATGAGACGCTGCATAGCGGCTTTGGCCAATATTTCAGCGTAGACAATCTGCTATACCGCGATAAAACCGCGCATCAGGATCTGGTGATCTTTGAGAACGCCGCGTTTGGCCGCGTGATGGCGCTGGACGGCGTGGTGCAAACCACCGAGCGCGATGAGTTTATCTATCACGAAATGATGACGCACGTGCCGATTCTGGCGCACGGCAATGCCCGGCGCGTATTGATTATCGGCGGCGGTGACGGCGCGATGCTGCGCGAGGTCGCCCGGCATCAGCGCGTTGAGCACATCACCATGGTGGAAATTGATGCCGGCGTGGTGAATTTCTGTCAAACCTATCTGCCTAACCACAGCGCCGGCGCTTACGACGATCCGCGTCTGCAGCTGGTGATCGACGATGGCGTTAACTTCGTCAGCCAGACGCAGGAACGGTTTGATGTGATCATCTCCGACTGTACCGATCCAATCGGTCCCGGCGAGAGTCTGTTCACCTCGGCGTTTTATGCCGGCTGCAAACAGGCGCTCAATCCCGGTGGCGTGTTTGTCGCGCAGAACGGCGTCTGCTTCCTGCAGCAGGATGAAGCGGTCAACAGCCACCGTAAACTCAGCCACTATTTCGCTGACGTCAGCTTTTATCAGGCGGCGATTCCGACTTACTACGGCGGCATCATGACCTTCGCCTGGGCGAGCGACGATCCGGCGCTGCGCCAGCCGGACCTTGCGACGCTGCAGTCACGTTTTGCCGCGGCCGGACTACCCTGCCGTTACTACACGCCACAGCTGCACATCGGCAGCTTTGCCCTGCCGCAATATCTTTTAAACGCGCTCAGCTGATCTCAGGAGGTGAACCCAATTGCAAAAGCTAAAACTACATGGCTTCAATAATCTGACCAAAAGCCTGAGTTTTTGTATCTACGACATTTGCTATGCCAATAGCGAAGCCGAACGTGATGGCTATATCGCCTATATTGATGAGCAATATAACGCCAACCGCCTGACGGAAATCCTCACCGAGACCTGCTCAATCATCGGCGCTAACGTGCTGAATATCGCGCGCCAGGATTATGAGCCGCAGGGTGCCAGCGTGACGATTCTGGTCAGTGAAGAGCCGATCAATCCGCAGGATATCGATAATTCCGAGCATCCCGGCCCGCTGCCCAGTTCGGTGGTCGCGCACCTCGACAAGAGTCACATCTGCGTGCACACCTATCCGGAGAGTCACCCGGAAGGCGGTTTATGTACCTTCCGCGCCGACATTGAAGTCTCGACCTGCGGCGTGATTTCGCCCCTGAAGGCGCTGAATTATCTCATCCACCAGCTGGAGTCGGATATCGTAACCGTGGATTACCGCGTGCGCGGCTTCACCCGCGACGTCAATGGCGTGAAGCATTTCATCGACCATGAGATCAATTCCATTCAGAACTTCATGTCCGAGGATATGAAAGCGATGTACGACATGGTGGACGTTAACGTTTATCAGGAAAACATCTTTCATACCAAGATGTTGCTGAAAGAATTTGATCTGAAGTATTACCTGTTCAACACCAAACCTGAAGAGCTGAGCCCGCAGGAACACAAGCGCATTACCAATCTGCTGTGGAAGGAGATGCGTGAGATTTACTACGGACGCAATATTCCGGCGACGGGATTGAAGTTGTTGTAACTCAGCGCCAGCAGTGGGTGAAGGCTGCGCCGCGGTAGCGCAGCGCACGTCATTCACCCGCTGATGCAGGCGGCACATTTACGCGGTCAGCTGCAGGCCAATGCCGCGCTCGCGCAAATCACGGCATACCGCTTCATCAAGGCGGGAATCGGTCACCACATCGGTCAGGCTATCAATCGGTGCCGCGCAGTACAGCGACCATGAGCCATATTTACTGCTGTCGGCCAGCAGAATGCGCCGGCGCGCGTTGGCCAGCAGATCCATCTTCAGCCCGGCTTTGTCTTCCGTCGGCGTGGTAATACCGCGCTCAATACTCCATGAGTTACAGCTGACAAACGCGATGTCCGGATTGATACTGCGCAGCAGGCGCCGGCCGTGCTCACCAATGCACGACTGGCTGGAGTCGTCGATGCGGCCGCCGATGATGGTGGTCTCAATCTGTTTAAACTCCGACAAAAACAGCGCAATGTGCAGATCGGCGGTGATCACCCGCAGCTGCAAATGGGTCAGCTGTCGTGCCAGTTCCAGCATGGTGGTGCCGGCATCCAGCACTACCGCATCGCCGGACTGCACATAGCTGGCGGCGAACTGGGCGATGGCCTGCTTCTCCGCCAGGTTACGCTGCATCTTCTCCAGCGTGGTCGGCTGCGTCGGGATAAAGCGGTTCAGCGTGACGCCGCCGTGGCTGCGGCTAATCACCCCTTCCTTGTCCAGCTTAATCAGATCGCGGCGAATGGTGGCTGGCGAAGCAGAAATGGCGCTCACCAGCTGTTCAACAGTGACCAGATTATGACTTTTGAGATAGTCCATAATCTGGTCGAGACGGCTTTGTCCCTTCATATTTCCCTATGCAAGCTGCATCGCGAGTTTTATCGAGATCGCCATGCTCGCAGAGTTCGCTTTACCTGTCCAGGCGATATCAAATGCCGTGCCGTGGTCGGCGGAAGTGCGGATAAACGGCAGTCCCGCCGTGATGTTGACGCCATCGTAAAAGCCAAGCAGTTTTAACGGGATATGCCCCTGATCGTGGTACATCGCCACCACCATATCGTACTGCCCCTGCTGGCACTGTAAAAACACCGTATCCGGCGGGCACGGGCCATAGACATCAATGCCCTGCTGCTTCATTGCCTGGATTGCTGGCGTCACCGTGGTGATCTCTTCATCACCAAACAGGCCATTCTCGCCCGCGTGCGGATTGACCCCGGCGACCGCGATGCGCGGTTGGTCATAGCCCACGCGGCGCAGGAAGCTATCAGCCATGCCGATCACCGTCTGAATACGTTCGCCGTTCAGCGTGTCGAGGAACTTACGCAGCGCGATGTGCGTGGTCACGTGGATCACTTTCAGATGGTCGGTATACAGCACCATGGCGTAATTTTTGGTCTGGGTCAGCTGCGCCAGCAGTTCGGTATGGCCGGGATAAAGGTGGCCCGCCGCGTGCAGCGCCTCTTTGTTCAGCGGGGCGGTGGCAATCGCCTGCACGTCGCCCGCCAGCGCCAGTTCGGTGGCGCGCTTCACGCAGCGCCAGGCCAGATCGCCGGCCTGCTTCTGTACCTTGCCCGGCTGCAGCGCGTCAGGATCGGCCAGCGGCTCATCGATGACGTTAATGATGCCCGGTGCGAAATGCGCATCCTGCACGCTGTCCAGCACGCGCAGCTCGGCGTGCGGCGTAATGTTCAGCGCCAGCACCCGACGCAGCGTCGCGGCACAGCCGACCACCACCGCCGGAATGCCCGCCAGCTCCCCTTCTGCCAGCGCTTTAATGATGATTTCCGGGCTGATGCCCGCCGGATCGCCCATGGTCACCGCAATAGTGTTATTCACTCGACTTCTCCTCAATAAAACGAATGGCTTCTGCCAGGGTGTTTTCATCACCAAAGCCACCCGCTTTGGTCATCACCGGCAGGTGTAATTCACTGTTAAGCAGAACCCCGTGCGGCACACAGCCCGCCACCTGGCCCTGAATCTGAAAGCCGCTGGCCCCGAGCGCCTGCGCCACCGCGATGGCCACGTCACCGCCGGAAAGAAACAGGCCGGCAGGCTGAATGTGCGCGCAGACGGCGCGCGTCAGCTGCGCCAGAAACTGGCAGATGCGCTCGCCGAGCTGCTGGCGCGTAATCTGCTGCTGCTGACACAGCTGCGCAATCGCGTGGCGCTGGTCAGCCTGTTGCGTAGTGCGCACCACACAGTGCACGCCCTCGCGCAGCGCCTGGACCATCGCCTGCTGCCAGGCCGCCGCCTGCGGCCATGCCGGTGTGGCAAACAGCTGGCAAATATCAATATCAATCAAGCGGATGTCACGCTGGCTGGCGAGCCGGGCGATTTGCTGCTGCGCCATGGCGCTCATCGAACCGACAATCGCCAGCACCGGGCGAGAGGGCCGCGCAGCAAGATGCGCACCCAGCGCATCGCTTAACCCGGACGCGCCGACCAGCAGCGGACGTTCCGGCAGCGTCGCGGCCGCCGCGATAATAGTGTCGATATCCGCCTGCAGTTCCGCGTCCAGTACCAGCAGTCCCTGACTGGTCGCCAGCCGTGCGGCCAGCGTGCCGCTGCGTACCGTGGCAAGATCGATCTGCTCGCCCGGCAGGTCGCATTGCATCTGCAGCCGCGTCAGCACGTTACTGCTGGTCACCGGGGTTTTAGGATCGCTGGCAAATTCGGTATCAGTCAGGCGCTGTTGATGGATCCACACTTCCCCGCCGCGCGTGATGCGGCCCAGCTTTGGCACCGCCGGCACCACCAGCGCCAGCCGTTTCGCGCTGACCTGCAGCGCGGCCGCCACCTCAGCGCCTGGATTGCCGCGCAGCGTTGAGTCAATCTTCTTAAACAGCCAGCCGTGTTTCGCTATCTGCTGATGCGGCTGCATGGCGGCATGCGTGCGGCTGGCGGCTTCCGCTGCGCTGACCGCACGGCTATCGGTGCTGATCACCAGCACATCCGCTGCGCCGGCATCCGAGGGTGTCAGGTTATTGAACAGCACGTGGACGCGCGCGCCGGCCAGCGCGAAGCCGCTGCCTGCGTCATTGGCGCCGGTAAAATCGTCGGCAATCACCAGAACGGGCGTTTTCCATGGCGATGAAGTCATTCTCTCTCCTGTCACGGCCCCTTGCCGTGCTGCATTTGATTATATTCAATCATGATTGATTATATGTGAGCAAGATCAAATTAATTGAAATCGATATCGCCTATAAATTTAGCCTCAGAAAGGGATACACCCCGCACAGCATTGAGCAAACCTAATCATAATGTGCAAAACCGTTATAAGGGCATGACATGAATATCAACAGCACCGTGATCAGTGGCTATCAGGCTCTGAACGATCTCAGCTATTTACTGCAGGATAAGCAGAAGGCGTTGCTGGTCACGGATAAAAACATTCTGGGTATTCCGGCGGTGCAGGCGCTTATCGCCCGGCTGCAGCAGCAGATCGCCAGCCTGAGCCTGGTTGATACGGTGCCGCCCGAGCCGAGCCAGCATGATGTGGCGGCGATTGTTGCGGCGCTGCCGCACGGCGACGTCGATCTGGTGATCGGCATTGGCGGCGGCAGCGTGCTGGATGTGGCGAAGCTGCTGTCCGTGTTGTGCGTAGCCGATGCGCCAACCCTGACGGCGCTGCTGGCCGGTGAGAAGCCGCACACGCGTACCGCTTCTTTACTGATCCCGACCACGGCCGGCACCGGCTCGGAAGCCACGCCCAACGCCATCCTGGCCATTCCGGAGAAAGAGACCAAGGTCGGTATTATTTCGCCGGTGATGCTGCCGGACTACGTGGCGCTGATTCCGGAACTGACCACCAGCATGCCGGCGCACATCGCCTCGTCGACCGGGATTGATGCGCTGTGCCACCTGATTGAGTGCTTCACCGCCACCGTGGCCAATCCGGTGAGTGATAACTATGCGCTGATCGGCATGAAAAAGCTGTTCGCCAGCCTCGAAAAGACCTTTGCCGAACCGGACAACCTGGAAGCACGGCTGAATATGTTGTGGGCGTCCTACTACGGTGGAGCGGCGATCGCCCATGCCGGGACGCACCTGGTGCACGCCATGTCCTATCCGCTGGGCGGCAAGTATCATCTGCCGCACGGCGTGGCCAACGCCATTCTGCTGGCGCCGTGCATGCAGTTTGTGCGTCCGGCGGCGGTGAGCAAGTTCGCGCAGGCCTACGATCTGCTGCCGGATGCCGATAGCGCACTGGATGAAGAGGCCAAATCGCACGCACTGGTGGCCTATTTCGCCGCGCTGGTGCAGCGCCTTAAACTGCCGGCCAGCCTGGAAGCGCTGGGTATCGGGCCGGATCATCTGCCGTATCTGGTCGAAGCCGCGCTGGACGTGCAGCGCCTGATGAAGAATGTACCGATGAAAGTCAGCGCCGACGATGTGCGCAACGTCTACCTGACGCTGTTTCCGGCGTTAAATCACTCAGCATGAGCGGGGAAATCATGAGCAACACCATTCAGGGCGTACTGACCGCCATCGTCACCACTTTTGATCGCGACGGAGCCTACAATCCTGCCGCGCAGCGTGAACAGATTCAGCGTCAGCTGAGCGCCGGCAACGGTATTTTCTGCGGCGGCACCAACGGGGAGTTTTTCGTACTGAACGAGCAGGAAAAGCTGGCGGTGACCGAGACCTGCGTCGACGAAGTAAACGGCACTGCACCGGTGGTGGCGCACATTGGCGAGATCTCGACGCGTGAGACTATCCGGCTGGGCAGGCAGGTGGCAAAGCTGGGCGTGGATGCCGTCTCGGTGATCACCCCTTACTTTGTCCCGCTTAAACAGGAAGAGCTGATTGATCACTACCGCGCCGTGGCCGACGCCCTCGACGTCCCGCTGTTTCTCTACAACATTCCGGCACGCACCGGTAATACGCTGCTGCCGGAAACCGTGCGCACGCTGGCAGCGCATCCCAACATCATTGGCATCAAAGACAGCGCCGGCAGCTACGAAAGCCTGAGCGGCTTTCTGCAGGCAGCGGCAGGTATTGCGCATTTCAACGTGCTGAACGGGCCGGATTCACTGATTCATCAGGGCTTCGTCGATGGCTGTTCCGCCTGTATTTCCGGGCTGGCTAACGTGGCGCCGAAAGAGATTAACGCCATCTGGGCGCGCTTCCATGCCGGTGACATCGCCGGATCGCGCGCCGCTCAGGAGAACGTAACCGGCCTGCGTACCGATCTTTACAGCATTGGTTTTTCCCCGGCGGCGGTGAAAAAAGCCGTGGCGCTGCTCGGCTATGAGGTTGGCGACAGCCGCTATGCGGTGCGCTTCTCTGCGGAGGAAGAGCAGAAGATCCGCCAGATCGTGAATCAGTATTTGCAGTAAAGCCAGGAAATTCAAAGCACTTACCGCACGCAACTGTGGTAGCGGCGCGATTCATCGCGCAATACAGCCGCCGCTACCCCCTGCCGCCATCAGGGTTAGGGTTAATCTGACGGAGGCGGGGCGGATTCAGGCAGCGATGGCTGCTGTTATTAACACCGGGACGCATTTGCTATGAAAGTCATCTGTACTTCACCTTCGTTCGCCCGCTACGACGCCGCGCCGATCGACACACTGCGCCAGCAGGGCTTTGAGCTGATTACGCTGCCCGCCGACGCACCGCTCAGCGCGCTGGCGCCGCATCTCGCCGACACCGTCGCCCTGATCGTGGCCTTTACCGAGGTCAACGATGCGCTGCTGTCGCTGGCACCGCAGCTGAAAATTGTCTGCAAGCACGGCGTGGGCGTCGATAACATCGACCTCGACGCAACCCGTGCGCGCGGTATTTACGTGACAAACGTGCCGGACGCGAACAAACACGCGGTTGCCGATTTCGCCTTTGCGCTGATTCTCAATAGCGCGCGCCAGATCACCACCGCCGCAATAGAGACCCGCGCCGGCCACTGGCCACGCATTTTTGCCACCGACGTCTACGGCAAAACGCTCGGCATCATCGGCCTGGGCAATATCGGTAAGCAGGTGGCACTGCGCGCTAAAGGCTTCAATATGCGCATTCTCGCCTTCGATTTTTACCCCGATGACGCCTTCGCCGCCGAACACGGTGTGACGTTTGTCAGCCTCGATCAGCTGACGGAGCACAGCGACTTCATCACCTTACATATGCCGCTCACCGACCAGACGCAAAACCTGTTCGACGCTGCGCGCCTGAAGCGCATGAAGAAGAGCGCGTTTCTCATCAACGCATCACGCGGTGGCGTGGTGAATGAGCAGGATCTCTACCAGGCATTGCAGGATAACGTGATTGCCGGTGCGGCGGCGGATGTCTTTGTGCAGGAACCGCTGGCGCAGCATCCGCTGTTCACCCTGAGCAACTTTATCCCCACGGCGCACCTTGCCGGATATACCGACGGTGCTATCAGCGCCATCGGCGAACGCTGCGTGACGCAGATTGTGCAGTGTATAAAACAGGGCGAACGCCCGATGAATGTCATGAACGGGCTGGCCTGACGCCGCCCTCCTCTGTCACCCTTTTCGCGTGGATAATGATTATGACCAACACCGCACGCTCAACACGCATCAGATGGTGGATCGCCGGCCTGATGTGGCTGGCCATTGCCATTAACTATATTGATCGTACCGTACTCTCTGCCGCCGCACCGCACCTGATCACCGAGCTCGACATCAATCCGGAGATGATGGGCTTAATCATGGCAGCGTTTTTCTGGTCCTATGCGCTGTTGCAGATCCCGGCAGGCTGGTTTGCCGACCGCTTCGGCCAGAAAAAAGGCCTCGGTATCGCTGTCGGCTGGTGGTCGATTGCCACCATGGCGATGGGGCTCGCCACTGGCTTTAAATCGCTGCTGGCGCTGCGTCTGGCGCTCGGCGTGGGTGAAGCAGCGGCTTATCCCAGCAACGCCGGTATTACCGCGCGCTGGTTCCCGGATCGCGAGCGCGCCACCGTCTCCGGCCTGTTCGACAGCGCATCAAAATTTGGCGGGGCCGTCGCCATGCCGCTGATCGTCTTTATGATCGCGCTGTTCGACTGGCGTCTGACCTTTCTGGCGATTGGTGCCGTCGGGCTGATCTGGGTCATCGCCTGGTACTTCATTTATGCCGAGAACCCGGAAGACCACAAAGCGATTAGCACCGATGAAGTGCGCCTAATCCGCGATGGCCAGGCGCAGAAGCACGGCGATAAAAACGTGCGACCGATGAAGTGGTACAAGCTGCTGCGTTACCGCAATATCTGGGCGATGTGTATTGGCTTCTTCACCATCAATTACACTTCCTACTTCTTTATCACCTGGCTGCCAACCTACCTGGTGAAAGACAAAGGGATGGATTTCCTGAAAATGGGCATGGTGGCGGCGCTGCCGCTGATCTGCGGCATGGTGATTGAGGTGCTGGCGGGCTGGGCGTCGGACCGTATGGTGCATAAAAAAGTGCTGTCGCTGACCGCCACGCGCAAGCTGTTCCTGACGATTGGCCTGCTGATGGCGCTGTGCATCGGGTTCGCGCCATTCACCGATTCCGTGTTCATGACGGTGCTGCTGCTGTGTATTGCTAAGTCCGGCACCACCGTCGCGGCATCTCAGGTGTGGGCGCTGCCGGGCGATGTTGCGCCCACCAACAGCGTGTCAATTGTTGCCGGGCTGCAGAATACCGTCTCCAATATGGGCGGCGCGGTCGGGCCAATCATTACCGGCGCTATCGTTGGTGCCACCGGCCACTTTACCTGGGCGCTGGTGTTCTCGGCGGTGCTGGTGGTGATCGGAATCCTTAACTACCTGTTCCTGCTCGGCAAGGTCGAACCGATTGTGGATGAGGAACCTTTATCCCACGCCCGTTCCGCCATTAACGGCGTGTAACCTGCGCAACGACAGTGGCGCCCCGGCTGCGGGCGCCCGTTAACGGCCGGCCATAAACCGGCGATAAGCAGCAATCACCGCGAGAAAATCCTCCACGCCGCAGAACGACAGGCTCTCCTCATCGTAATAAGTCATGCCCTCTTCCAGGCCGTCATCCTCTAACGCCAGCTGATTGGCGCGGATCATCACCTCTTCTTCATCCAGCCACAGCGTATATTCGTGCCCGACGCGCTGCCACTGCTGCTGCGTGCCTTTGACTGTACGCACCGCGGCTTCGACTTCATCCAGCAGCGCAAAGTTCTCTTTCACCTCTTCATTGAACCAGTGCCCCACCGCTTCGTGGTCCATCGACATGCGTACCCGGACCTGACCGGTCACGTCACGCAGAAATTCATATTCCATGTTGGCCTCATACCTGTGGCGCGCCAGACGGCACGCTTTCGTGCATTTTGTGCGCAGCGCGCGCAAGAAAGTGGGATCGCGCTCGCATTATGCCTGGAGACGGCGAGGGAAAAAAGCGCATAAAAAAAGGGACGATGCGCTCGTCCCTTTTTCACTGGCAGGCGTATTTTACACCGCGGTCTGGAAAATCACTCCGTCCGCTTTTTCGGTGTACTGGCCCAGCTGATCGAAGTTCAGGTAGCGGTAGGTGTCGGCAGCAGTTTTATCCACCTGCACCATAAACTGCTGATACTCGTCCGGCGTAGGCAGTTTACCCAGCAGGGAAGCGACCGCGGCCAGCTCGGCTGACGCCAGGAACACATTGGCACCGGTACCCAGACGGTTCGGGAAGTTACGGGTCGAGGTGGAAACCACCGTCGCGCCGTCTTTCACGCGCGCCTGGTTACCCATGCACAGTGAACAGCCCGGAATCTCGATACGCGCACCGCTCTTACCAAAGACGCTGTAGTAGCCTTCTTCTGTCAGCTGCGCGGCATCCATCTTGGTTGGCGGCGCCACCCACAGGCGGGTCGGCAGCTGGCCTTTGTGCGCGTCCAGCAGTTTACCTGCCGCACGGAAGTGACCGATGTTGGTCATGCACGAACCGATGAACACTTCGTCGATCTTCTCGCCCTGCACGTCAGACAGCCAGCGCGCGTCGTCCGGATCGTTCGGCGCACACAGGATTGGCTCTTTGATTTCCGCCAGATCGATTTCGATCACCGCTGCGTATTCCGCATCGGCATCGGCTTCCAGCAGTTGCGGATCGGCCAGCCATTTTTCCATGCCCTGAATACGGCGCTCCAGCGTACGACGGTCGCCGTAGCCTTCGGAGATCATCCACTTCAGCAGTACGATGTTGGAGTTCAGATACTCGATGATCGGCTCTTTATCCAGCTTGATGGTACAACCCGCCGCAGAACGCTCGGCCGAGGCATCGGTCAGCTCAAACGCCTGCTCAACTTTCAGCTTCGGCAGACCTTCGATTTCCAGCACGCGACCGGAGAAGATGTTTTTCTTGCCTTTCTTCTCAACGGTCAGCAGGCCCTGCTTGATGGCGTACAGCGGAATCGCGTGCACCAGATCGCGCAGCGTGATGCCCGGCTGCATTTCGCCTTTGAAGCGCACCAGCACTGACTCCGGCATATCCAGAGGCATTACGCCCGTCGCCGCGGCAAACGCCACCAGACCAGAACCGGCCGGGAACGAGATGCCAATCGGGAAGCGGGTGTGTGAGTCACCGCCAGTGCCGACGGTATCCGGCAGCAGCATACGGTTCAGCCAGCTGTGAATCACGCCATCGCCCGGACGCAGCGAGACACCGCCACGGTTCATGATGAAGTCCGGCAGCGTGTGGTGTGTAGTGACATCGACCGGCTTCGGATAAGCGGCGGTGTGACAGAAGGACTGCATCACCAGATCGGAGGAGAAGCCCAGACACGCCAGATCTTTCAGTTCATCACGGGTCATTGGACCGGTGGTGTCCTGAGAGCCGACCGAGGTCATTTTCGGTTCACAGTAGGCGCCAGGACGAATCCCTGCCACGCCGCAGGCGCGGCCCACCATTTTCTGCGCCAGCGAGTAACCACGGTTGCTTTCAGCCACATCTTTGGCTTTGGTGAACACATCGCTGTGCGGCAGACCCAGCGACTCACGCGCTTTGGTGGTCAGGCCGCGACCGATAATCAGCGGAATACGGCCACCGGCGCGCACTTCATCCAGCAGCACGTCGGTTTTCAGCGCAAAGGTCGCCAGCAGTTCATTGGTCTCGTGATTGCGTACTTCACCCTTGTAAGGGTAAACGTCAATCACATCACCCATGTTCAGGCGCTCAACGTCGAGTTCGATCGGTAGCGCGCCAGCATCTTCCATGGTGTTGAAGAAGATCGGCGCGATTTTACCGCCGAGGCACAGACCGCCGCCTTTTTTGTTCGGCACATACGGAATGTCGTCACCCATGAACCACAGCACTGAGTTGGTCGCGGACTTACGTGAAGAACCGGTACCAACCACGTCACCGACGTAGGTCAGCGGGAAGCCTTTCTGCTGCAGAGCTTCAATCTGTTTGATCGGGCCAACGTTGCCAACATCGTCGGGTTCGATGCCGTCACGTGGGTTTTTCAGCATAGCCAGCGCGTGCAGTGGAATATCCGGACGTGACCATGCATCCGGCGCCGGAGAGAGGTCGTCGGTGTTGGTTTCGCCGGTCACTTTGAACACGGTGGTGGTGATTTTTTCTGCCAGCTTAGGACGCTTGAGGAACCATTCTGCATCAGCCCAGGACTGGAGGATTTTCTTCGCGTGGGGATTACCCGCTTTGGCTTTCTCTTCGACGTCGTAGAAGTTATCGAACATCAGCAGCGTGTGGGACAGTGCTTCAGCGGCAATCGGTGCCAGAGCCTCATCGTCAAGCGCCTCGATCAGCGCATGGATGTTGTAGCCGCCCTGCATGGTGCCCAGCAGTTCGACTGCTTTTTCACGAGTGACCAGAGGAGAGTGGGCTTCGCCCTTTGCGATAGCTGCCAGGAATCCGGCTTTTACATACGCCGCTTCATCAACACCCGGCGGGACACGGTTGACCAGCAGGTCAGTCAGGAATTCTTCTTCACCCGCTGGCGGGTTTTTCAGCAGTTCAACCAGCGCGGCCATCTGGGAAGCATCTAACGGCTTAGGTACGATTCCCTGGGCAGCACGCTCGGCAACGTGCTTACGGTATTCTTCTAGCACGACGTTCTCCTCGCTCTCATTGTATAGCTTTCCGGTGCACCTGTTGATGCTGTCAAACAGTAGGGTGAGGTGCCCGGTTCTGCGTCGGCCAGCATAGCAGGATTTCGGCTGATTGTTAATCCGTTTACAAAAAAGCAACATCCGCGCGTTATTTAGCAGATTTGTCTGCGCTTTGCGCCAGAAGAGAAGCCAGAGCGGCTCTGGTAGTGCCTGTTCGCGCCTGTGCCGGTAGCCAGTGGAGCCAGGTTTTAGCGCGTAATTTGTTGCATCCGGCCCTCACACAGCGAATCCATAACCTGCAATCCCCTTTCAGGCCGGTTCATTCACTTTTGGTTATGTGCTAATGCGCTTGCACTAAACGGCTACCCTTCAGCTTCCCGCACACGTTTTCCTGAGGAAAAATTAATACCACATCACCTGATAAATATTGAACGTGATGCCTTGCGCGTATTTAATTAATTATCAACGCAGTGCCGGTTTAAATTAACCTTTTAAACTTAGTCACTCAATTAAAATACACCCTTAAAAAATAACTGCGATTTAAAAAAGAGATAAAAAAATAAAAGAGGAAATGATAAATAAATAGCGTAGACTGCCTGCGGGCGCTTGAGGCTATCTGCCTTAAGATCTGCAAAAGAAATTGAGGTGGATGGTGGAAGGTGAACCGTGCGATTAATTTTCATTAACCGCACGGGTGAGCCACTACCCTACACCCAGACAGTGTCAGGGTAATGGCTTGCTCGTGCTAATGCAAGGAGTAAGTGATTATGAAGGTGAAATTCAGCACGCTGATTATCAGCGGGCTCATCCTGTTAGGTTTATGCCTGGCAAATCGCAGTTCACTGTGTGAATTACGATTGCGGATATTCGCGGCTGAATTATCGGCTGTCATGGCTTACGAAGCACAACAGTAAACTTCAATAGCGGAGGGTCTCCTCCGCTATTCCGGCATCGTTAACGTGTTGCTCCTGCGCCCGCTTTTATCTATTCAACTTACGTTTTCGATTAATAAAAAAACGGCTCCTTACAGGAGCCGTTAATTAACCTAAGCCTCAGGCGAACTTATTTCTTTTTCGCTTTCGGATTTGGCAGGTCAGTAATGCTACCTTCAAACACTTCCGCCGCCAGGCCAACCGATTCGTGCAGGGTTGGGTGCGCGTGGATGGTCAGCGCGATATCTTCGGCATCACAACCCATCTCGATAGCCAGACCGATTTCACCCAGCAGCTCGCCGCCGTTGGTACCGACAATCGCGCCACCAATAACACGGTGCGTCTCTTTGTCGAAGATCAGTTTGGTCATACCGTCTGCGCAGTCAGACGCGATAGCACGGCCCGATGCCGCCCACGGGAAGGTGGACACTTCGTAGCTGATGCCTTTCTCTTTGGCTTCTTTCTCGGTCAGACCCACCCAGGCCACTTCTGGCTCGGTATAAGCGATAGAAGGGATCACTTTCGGGTCGAAGTAGTGCTTCAGACCGGAAATCACTTCTGCCGCCACGTGACCTTCGTGCACGCCTTTGTGCGCCAGCATTGGCTGACCGACGATGTCACCGATAGCATAGATGTGTGGCACGTTGGTGCGCATCTGTTTGTCGACGCGGATAAAGCCGCGATCGTCCACTTCCACGCCTGCTTTGCCAGCATCCAGACCTTTACCGTTCGGTACACGGCCAATCGCCACCAGCACTGCGTCGTAACGCTGTGGTTCAGCCGGCGCTTTTTTACCTTCCATTGATACGTAGATACCGTCGTCTTTCGCTTCTACCGCGGTGACTTTGGTTTCCAGCATCAGGTTGAATTTCTTGCTGATACGCTTGGTGAACACTTTCACCACGTCTTTATCGGCGGCCGGGATCACCTGGTCAAACATCTCGACCACGTCGATCTCTGAACCCAGCGCATGGTAGACGGTACCCATCTCCAGACCGATGATGCCACCGCCCATAACCAGCAGACGCTTCGGAACTTCTTTCAGCTCCAGCGCATCGGTAGAGTCCCACACGCGCGGATCGTCATGCGGAATGAAGGGCAGTTCGATAGGACGCGAGCCGGCAGCGATAATGGCGTTGTCGAAGTTGATGGTGGTTGCGCCGCCCTCTCCTTCCACTACCAGCGTATTGGCACCGGTGAATTTACCCAGACCGTTGACCACTTTCACTTTGCGGCCTTTTGCCATGCCAGCCAGACCACCGGTCAGCTGAGTGATGACTTTCTCTTTCCAGGTACGGATTTTGTTGATGTCAGTCTGCGGCTGGCCAAACACGATACCGTGCTCTTCCAGAGCTTTAGCTTCTTCGATGACTTTCGCCACGTGCAGCAGCGCTTTTGACGGGATACAGCCGACGTTCAGACAGACACCGCCGAGGGTGCTGTAGCGCTCTACCAGTACGGTTTCCAGACCTAAATCAGCGCAACGGAAGGCTGCAGAGTAACCTGCAGGACCTGCCCCAAGTACCACGACTTGAGTTTTAATCTCTGTACTCATCATGACCTCTTGTTAGATTGCCGGCGGTCAAAAGCGACCCTTTCCCAGGCTCTTGATGCCCTATCTCCACCGGGACATTTCACCGCGAGAGTTTACAGAATTGTTAACAAACTGCCAACCGCGGCAACTCCGAATGCTTACAACAAGGCCGGCATTTGCCGGCCTTGATTAACGTCACATCACCAGACGGCGAATATCAGACAGCATATTGTTAATGATGGTGATGAAGCGCGCACCATCCGCACCGTCGATGACGCGGTGGTCGAACGACAGTGAAATCGGCATCATCAGGCGCGGAGCGAACTCTTTGCCGTTCCACACCGGCTCCATCGCCGACTTAGACACCCCGAGGATAGCCACTTCCGGCGCGTTAACAATTGGCGCGAAGTGCGTGGTGCCGAGGCCGCCAAGGCTGGAGATGGTGAAGCAGCCGCCCTGCATATCGCTGGCGGTCAGTTTGCCATCACGCGCTTTCTTCGACGTCGCCATCAGCTCACGCGACAGTTCAGTGATGCCTTTCTTGTTCACGTCTTTGAACACCGGAACCACCAGACCGTTTGGCGTATCGACCGCCACACCGATGTTGATGTACTTTTTCAGCGTCAGCTTCTGACCATCTTCCGACAGCGAGCTGTTGAAACGTGGCATCTGCTCCAGTGCCGCGGCGACCGCTTTCATGATGAACACCACCGGGGTGAACTTCACATCCAGCTTGCGCTTCTCGGCTTCCGCATTCTGCTGCTTACGGAACGCTTCCAGATCGGTGATATCGGTTTTGTCGAAGTGAGTCACATGCGGAATCATTACCCAGTTACGGCTCAGGTTAGCACCCGAGATTTTCTGGATACGACCCAGTTCCACTTCTTCGATTTCACCGAACTTGCTGAAGTCCACTTTCGGCCATGGCAGCATGCCCGGAATACCGCCGCCTGCGGCCGCAGCCGGTGCCGCTTCAGCGCGTTTCACCGCGTCTTTCACGTAAGCCTGCACGTCCTCTTTGAGGATGCGACCTTTACGGCCGGTGCCTTTGACTTTCGCCAGGTTAACACCGAACTCGCGCGCCAGGCGACGAATCACCGGCGTGGCGTGCACGTAAGCATCGTTTTCAGCGAATTCGCTCTTCGCATCGGCTTTCGCCGCTGCTGGCGCAGGTGCAGCAGCCGGTTTGGCTTCTGCAGCGGGTGCGGCTTCCTGTTTCGCTGCCGGTGCCGCAGCAGCCGGCGCAGCGCCTTCTACTTCGAACACCATGATAAGCGAACCGGTGCTGACTTTATCGCCGGTAGCCACTTTCAGCGCTTTAACCGTACCGGCAAACGGCGCCGGAACTTCCATTGACGCTTTATCGCCTTCCACCACGATCAGTGACTGCTCAGCCTCAACTTTATCGCCTACTTTGACCAGGACTTCGGTGACTTCCACTTCGTCGCCGCCGATATCCGGGACGTTAACGTCTTTGGCACCCGCAGCCGCGGCTGGCGCGGAGGCCGACGCTTCTTTCACGGCAGGTTTGGCAGCCGCTGCTGGCGCCGCGCCTTCGGCTTCAAAGATCATGATCAGTGAACCGGTGTTCACCTTGTCGCCCGTGGCGATTTTGATCTCTTTCACCACACCGGCAAACGGTGCAGGCACTTCCATGGAGGCTTTGTCGCCTTCGACGGTGATCAGCGATTGCTCAGCCGCCACTTTGTCGCCCACTTTAACCAGGATTTCGGTGACTTCTACTTCGTCGCCGCCGATATCCGGTACGTTAACGTCTTTCGCTTCGCTGGCGGCGGCCGCAGCAGGTGCGGCTTCCGCTGGTTTCTCTTCGGCGGCCGGTGCCGCAGCAGCTGCGCCTTCGGCGTCGAAAATCATGATCAGTGAACCGGTATTCACTTTGTCACCGGTCGCGATTTTGATCTCTTTAACCACGCCGGCCTGCGGCGAAGGTACTTCCATCGAGGCTTTATCGCCTTCCACGGTGATCAGCGACTGTTCGGCTTCAACCTTGTCGCCCACCTTGACCAGAATCTCGGTGACTTCAACTTCGTCTGACCCGATATCCGGTACGTTAATTTCGATAGCCATTACTCTCTTACCTCTTAAGCCAGACGCGGGTTAACTTTATCGGCATCGATGTTGAATTTCGCGATCGCATCCGCCACCACTTTCTTCTCGATTTCGCCGCGTTTAGCCAGTTCACCCAGGGCTGCAACCACTACGTATGACGCATCCACTTCGAAGTGGTGACGCAGGTTTTCGCGGCTGTCTGAACGGCCGAAACCATCGGTACCCAGCACGCGATAATCGCTGGCTGGCACGTAGCTGCGAACCTGCTCTGCGAACAGCTTCATGTAGTCGGTCGATGCCACCGCCGGCGCGTCGTTCATCACCTGAGCGATGTACGGTACGCGTGGCGTTTCCGTTGGGTGCAGCATGTTCCAGCGCTCACAATCCTGACCGTCGCGTGCCAGCTCGGTGAACGAGGTTACGCTGTAGACGTCAGAACCGATGCCGTAATCCTTCGCCAGGATCTGTGCCGCTTCGCGCACGTGACGCAGGATAGAACCTGAGCCCAGCAGCTGCACTTTGCCTTTGCTGCCTTCTACCGTCTCCAGCTTGTAGATACCCTTACGGATACCCTCTTCCGCACCCTGCGGCATCGCAGGCATGTGGTAGTTTTCGTTCAGCGTGGTGATGTAGTAGTAAATATTTTCCTGCGCTTCGCCGTACATACGTACCAGACCGTCATGCATGATGACTGCCACTTCGTACGCGTAAGACGGATCGTAAGAGATACAGTTCGGGATAGTCAGCGACTGAATGTGGCTGTGACCATCTTCATGCTGCAGACCTTCACCGTTCAGCGTGGTACGACCGGACGTGCCGCCCACCAGGAAGCCGCGCGCCTGCTGGTCGCCTGCCAGCCACATCAGATCGCCGATGCGCTGGAAACCAAACATCGAATAGTAGATGTAGAACGGAATCATCGGCAGGTTGTTGGTGCTGTAAGAGGTCGCCGCCGCCAGCCAGGAAGACCCTGCGCCCAGCTCGTTGATCCCTTCCTGCAGAATCTGGCCTTTCTCGTCTTCTTTATAGTAAGCAACCTGCTCACGGTCCTGCGGCGTATACTGCTGGCCGTTCGGGCTGTAGATACCAATCTGACGGAACAGACCTTCCATACCAAAGGTACGCGCTTCGTCCGCGAGGATCGGCACCAGACGATCTTTGATCGACTTGTTCTTCAGCATCACATTCAGCGCACGCACGAAGGCGATGGTGGTAGAGATCTCTTTGCTCTGCTCTTCCAGCAGCGCACTGAACTCTTCCAGCGCCGGCATTTCCAGCTTTTCGCTGAACTCAGCCTGACGGGTTGGCAGATAGCCACCCAGCTTCTCGCGCTGGCCGTGCAGGTAGTTGTACTCTTCTGAGCCTTTTTCGAAGGTCACATACGGCAGCTGTTCGATCTTGTCGTCAGCCACTGGCACGTTGAAGCGATCGCGGATGTAGCGAACGCCATCCATGTTCATCTTCTTAACCTGGTGCGCGATGTTCTTACCTTCCGCGGTGTCACCCATACCATAGCCTTTAATGGTATGCGCCAGGATCAGCGTTGGCTGACCTTTGGTCTCCTGCGCTTTCTTCAGTGCCGCGTAGATTTTCTTCGGATCGTGACCACCACGGTTCAGGGCGAAGATCTCTTCGTCTGACCAGTCTTTCACCAGCGCTGCGGTCTCCGGGTATTTACCGAAGAAGTGCTCGCGCACGTACGCACCGTCGCGTGATTTGAAGGTCTGATAGTCGCCGTCAACGGTTTCGTTCATCAGCTGAATCAGCTTGCCGCTGGTATCTTTCTTCAGCAGCTCGTCCCAGCGTCCGCCCCAGATCACTTTGATCACGTTCCAGCCAGCACCGGCAAAGATGCCTTCCAGCTCGTTGATGATCTTACCGTTACCGGTGACCGGACCGTCGAGACGCTGCAGGTTACAGTTGATGATGAATACCAGGTTATCCAGCTTCTCACGGGTAGCGATGGTGATCGCCCCTTTGGATTCTGGTTCGTCCATCTCGCCATCGCCAAGGAAGGCGTAAACGGTCTGCTTAGAAGTATCTTTCAGGCCGCGGTGTTCCAGATATTTCAGGAACTTCGCCTGATAGATGGCGTTCAGTGGGCCGAGACCCATCGACACGGTCGGGAACTGCCAGAAGTCCGGCATCAGTTTTGGATGCGGATAGGAAGAGAGACCGTTGCCGTGGACTTCCTGACGGAAGTTGTTCATCTGCTCTTCAGTCAGGCGTCCTTCAAGGAACGCACGCGAGTAGATGCCCGGAGAAATGTGGCCCTGGAAATAGACCAGATCGCCGCCATCCTGCTCGCTACGCGCGCGGAAGAAGTGGTTGAAGCACACTTCATAAATGGTGGCAGAAGACTGGAAAGACGACAGGTGACCACCCAGCTCCAGATCTTTCTTCGACGCACGCAGAACCGACATAATGGCGTTCCAGCGGATTGCGGAACGGATACGACGTTCAAGAGAGGTGTTCCCCGGATATTCCGGCTCATCTTCGACCGCAATGGAGTTGATGTAGTTGCTGACGGCGTTGCCGCCCGCTGCCACTTTCACACCGCCTTTGCGTGCAGCACTCAATACCTGATCAATCAGATACTGCGCGCGCTCAACACCTTCTTCACGGATGACCGATTCGATCGCCTGTAGCCAGTCACGAGTTTCGATCGGATCCACGTCATTCTGTAAACGTTCTGACATGGGGTGTATTCCTTATCTGTGTCTAATACGTTGAATTATCAGGAGCCTGTCTGCTTGTGCTTTGCTTCTGATTCACAGCACAAGAAGACAGGCCCGTCGTTTATGTCGCACGTTCATTGCCGTGCGTTATTCCTTACGTTGCTGTAAACGACGCAGGGAGCGTTCACGACGGCTCTGCTCCCGACTTCTGTCCAGCAAGATTTCCTCAATGAACGCCAGGTGACGATGGGATGCCTCGCGTGCTTGTTCTGGCTCACGAGCCACAATCGCCTCAAAGATACTGGCGCGGTGACCGCTCACTTTCGCCAGCATTTCGCGGCGAGCGTAGAGCAATTCGAAATTCTGACGGACGTTCTGTTCCAGCATAGGGCCCATCGAACGCAGCAAGTGCAGCAGCACCACATTATGGGCGGCTTCTGTGACAGCGATCTGATACTTCATGACCGCATCGGCCTCAGCATCTAAATCGCCGCTGTCCTGCGCCTGCTGGATGTTGACGTGACAGTCGCGAATACGCTGCAGGTCTTCATCGGTGCCGCGCAGCGCAGCGTAGTAGGCCGCAACGCCTTCCAGCGCGTGGCGGGTTTCCAGCAGGTCAAACTGGGATTCAGGATGTTCAGCAAGCAGGCCGACCAGCGGGTCGCTCAGGCTTTGCCAGAGGTTCTGCTGTACGAAGGTGCCACCACCCTGACGGCGCAGCAGCAGGCCTTTGGCTTCCAGACTCTGGATCGCTTCGCGCAGCGATGGACGTGAGACATCAAACTGTTTGGCCAGTTCACGCTCGGGAAGCAGTTTTTCACCCGGCTGGAGCGTCCCTTCCATAATCAGGGATTCCAGCTGCTGCTCGATTGCATCGGAGAGCTTGGGTTGGCGAATTTTACTGTAGGCCATCATCCCTTCTTATGAGCCAAACGTCCGGAGTAAATTGGTAATACCAATTGAAAAATGGTGCCCGTAAAGTAACAAAGTATTCACCTTGTGTCTATATGGCCCCCCGCACACTTTCACCGCAGACACCGGTTACCGTGCGCTAACTTACCGGGATCTGGCAGAAAAGCGTCTCAGCGCGGCAAATGTTAACAGATTTCACTTTTACCAAACCTTACACTGCATTAGCGCGCATCAGGCTGCGTAGCCATAAGCGAATGCTATTCGTGTTTAAGCCTTATTCATGGCAGAAATAGCGCAAGGGAAGCGCAGAGGATGCTGCTGCTTTTTCAGCCATCTCTCAGCACAAAAAGCAAAAGCAGGTGCAAAGCGGCGCGCTTATCACTATTCTGGTCGCCAGGGTAGCTCAGGCTTGCACACAGCCCGCCGGATACCGTAAAGAAAAACGTACACAGATAGAACAGCCTTACAGTGCGCGCACTGCAGGTGCACAATAACAACATCATGAGGTTTGTATGGAACAACAGCATGGCGAAACGCTGCATCGCGGCCTGAAAAATCGCCATATTCAGCTGATTGCGCTGGGCGGTGCCGTCGGTACCGGTCTGTTTCTGGGCAGCGCATCAGTGATTAAATCGGCCGGTCCGGCCGTGATTCTCGGCTATGCCATCGCCGGTTTTATTGCCTTCCTGATCATGCGCCAGCTCGGTGAAATGGTGGTGGAAGAGCCGGTGGCCGGCAGCTTTAGCCACTTCGCCTATAAATACTGGGGCAACTTTGCCGGCTTTGCCTCCGGCTGGAACTACTGGGTGCTGTATGTGCTGGTGGCGATGGCTGAACTCACCGCCGTCGGCAAATATATTCAGTTCTGGTGGCCGGAATTCCCCACCTGGGCCACTGCGGCTATCTTCTTTGTGGTGATCAACGCCATCAACCTGACCAACGTCAAAGTGTTCGGTGAGATGGAGTTCTGGTTCGCGATTATCAAAGTGGTGGCGGTCATCGGTATGATCCTGTTTGGCGGCTGGCTGCTGTTTAGCGGCAACGGCGGCCCACAGGCCAGCGTCAGCAACCTGTGGAACCAGGGCGGTTTCCTGCCGCACGGCGTTAGCGGGCTGGTAATGATGATGGCGATCATCATGTTCTCCTTCGGCGGCCTTGAACTGGTGGGTATCACCGCCGCAGAAGCCGACAATCCACAAGAGAGCATCCCTAAAGCCACCAACCAGGTGCTGTGGCGTATCCTGATTTTCTACATCGGCTCGCTGGCGGTGTTGCTCTCCCTGCTGCCATGGACGCGCGTCACCGAAGAGACCAGCCCGTTTGTACTGATTTTCCACGAACTGGGCGATGCACTGGTGGCGAATGCGCTCAACGTGGTGATCCTGACCGCCGCGCTGTCGGTGTATAACAGCTGCGTTTACTGTAATAGCCGCATGCTGTTCGGCCTCGCGCAGCAGGGTAACGCGCCAAAAGCGCTGCTGAAAGTGGATCGTCGTGGTGTGCCGGTGGCGACCATTCTGGTGTCGGCGGTAGCCACTGCGCTGTGCGTGTTGATTAACTATCTGATGCCGGGCGAAGCCTTCGGCCTGCTGATGTCGCTGGTGGTCTCCGCGCTGGTCATCAACTGGGCGATGATCAGCCTCGCGCACCTGAAATTCCGCAAGAAAAAAGACCAGCAGGGCGTGACCACCCGTTTCAGGGCGGTGCTGTATCCGCTGGGTAACTGGATCTGCCTGCTGTTCCTGGCGGCCATTCTGGTGATCATGCTAATGACGCCGGGCATGGCAATTTCAGTGTGGCTGATTCCGGTGTGGCTGCTGGTGCTGGCCGTGGGTTATACCGTTAAAAATCGGGTGCAGAAAGCCTGATGCTTCACCGGGCCCGGCACGCTGCTGCCGGGCCGATCCGCTTCACACTTTTCCCCGCCCGCGTATTTTGTCCATCATCCTGACCGATTGTTCCCCACCAGGTTACTGATTTAACGCTGATAATTTTTGCTCCACTTGTCGCAGGAGACGACTGATGAAAGGAGCAGCCCTCTCGTTCAGAGAAAAACTGGGATACGGCATGGGTGACGCCGGATGCAACATGATCGGCGGTGCCATCATGCTGTTCCTCAACTACTTCTACACCGATGTATTTGGCCTGGCTCCGGCGCTGGTCGGCACGCTGTTGCTGTCGGTACGGGTGCTGGATGCAGTGACCGACCCGATAATGGGCGCGATTGCCGATCGCACGCAGAGCCGCTGGGGACGCTTTCGCCCGTGGCTGCTGTGGATATCGCTGCCCTACGTGCTGTTCAGCGTGCTGATGTTTACCACCCCGGACTGGAGCTACGACAACAAGGTGATCTGGGCATTTGTCACCTATTTCCTGATGTCGCTGACCTACACCGCCATCAATATTCCTTACTGCTCGCTGGGCGGCGTCATCACTAACGATCCCGGTGAACGCGTCTCCTGCCAGTCATACCGCTTTGTCATGGTGGGCATCGCCACGCTGATCCTCTCGCTGTCGCTGCTGCCGATGGCCGAGTGGTTTGGCGGCGACAACAAAGCGCGCGGCTATCAGCTGGCAATGAGCGTGCTGGCGCTGATTGGCCTGGTGATGTTTCTGTTCTGTTTTGCCACGGTGCGCGAGCGTATTCGCCCGGCGGTACCGAGCAACGATGATCTGAAGAAAGATTTGCGCGATGTATGGAAGAACGATCAGTGGGTGCGCATTCTGCTGCTGACGTTCTGTAATGTCTGTCCCGGTTTTATTCGCATGGCCGCCACCATGTATTACGTCACCTGGGTGATGGGCCAGTCGACGCACTTTGCGACGCTGTTTATCAGCCTGGGCGTCATCGGCATGATGCTGGGCAGCACACTGGCGAAAGTCCTCACCGATCGCTGGTGCAAGCTCAAGGTGTTTTTCTGGACCAACATTGCGCTGGCGCTGTTCTCCAGCGGCTTTTACTGGATCGATCCGCACGCCACCGTCACCGTGGTGATCGCTTATTTCCTGCTGAACATCCTGCACCAAATCCCGTCACCGCTGCACTGGTCGCTGATGGCTGATGTCGATGACTACGGCGAATGGAAAACCGGTAAACGCATCACCGGGATCAGCTTCTCCGGCAACCTGTTTTTCCTCAAGGTCGGACTGGCGGTAGCGGGTGCCATGGTCGGGTTTTTATTGTCGATGTATGGCTATGACGCAGCGGCGAAGCAGCAGTCTGCCAGCGCGCTTAACGGCATTGTGCTGCTGTTTACCCTGATCCCCGGCGTCGGCTATCTGATCACCGCCGGCGTGGTGCGCCTGCTGAAAGTGGACCGCGCGCTGATGCGCACCATCCAGCAGGATCTCGCCCTGCGTCGCGCCAACTTCCATGACCTGTCTGCCCCCGTTCGCCGCGCAACCTCACAACCAGGAGAAATTAAATGAGCTGGCCTAACCCGTTTATTACGCAACGTGCCGATCCGTTTATTTTGCGCCACGGCGATGGCTACTACTTTATCGCTTCGGTGCCCGAGTACGATCGGCTGGAGCTGCGCTATGCCAGCACGCTTAACGGCCTGATTACCGCCCCGGCCACTACCGTGTGGCGTAAACCGGACAGCGGTCCCTGCAGCGCCCTGATCTGGGCACCGGAACTGCACCTGATCAATGGCCAGTGGGTGATTTACTTTGCCGCAGCGCCATCCCGCGAAATCAAAGAGGGGCTGTTTCAGCACCGTATGTACGCGCTGGTATGTGATGATGCCGATCCGCTCAGCGGTCACTGGCAGCCGTGCCGCCGCGTGCAAACCCACCTTGATACCTTTGCCCTCGACGCCACCCACTTCGTGCATCAGGGTAAAAACTGGTATCTGTGGGCACAAAAAGACCCGGCCATTCCTGGTAACTCCAACCTTTATCTGGCGGAATTACTGAATCCGTGGACGCTGAAAACCCAGCCGCTGATGCTCAGCCGGCCGGAGTATGAGTGGGAGTGTGCCGGCTTTAGCGTTAATGAGGGACCGGCGGTGATTCGCCATGGCGAGCGGCTGTTTGTCACCTACTCAGCCAGCGCCACGGATGAAAATTACTGCCTCGGCATACTGAGTATTGACGCGCAGGCCGATCCGCTCGACATCAGCGCATGGCACAAATCGGCGCGGCCGGTATTTGCCACCAGCTGGGATAATCATCAGTACGGTCCGGGGCATAACAGTTTTACCGTGGATGAAGCAGGACGGGATGTGCTGGTGTATCACGCGCGGAATTACACCGAAATTGAGGGCGATCCGCTGTGGGATCCCAACCGCCATACGCGGCTTAAATATTTTGCCTGGCGCGAAGACGGCACACCGGATTTCGGCGTGCCGCCTGCCGATCACACTAACGTGCCGTAGATGGTCAACAGCGCCACTACCACGACCAGCACCAGTGAAACGCGTTTGGCCAGCGCCACGGCGACCCGTGGCGTTTCCACTTTATCCAGATGCGGATCGCGCGCCAGCGAGAACTGCGCCAGGCTGGTCAGCACCTGATACTGTGGACGATGCACATCACTGAGCGCGGCAAACCATGCCGGCAGCGCACGCTCGCCGTGGCCCAGCAGCGCATAGGCCACACCGGCCAGCCGCACCGGAATCCAGTCCAGCACGTGCAGAATGCGATCGATGCCGGACTGTGCGCGTTCCAGCGGGGAACGGTGTTTTGCCAGCCAGCTCTGCCAGGCGCGCAGAAACGCATACCCCACCAGCAACACTGGCCCGTAAGGGCCACCGACCACAAACCAGAACAGCGGCGCAAGATAGAAGCGGAAATTAATCCAGATCAGCGCGTTTTGCAGCGCCTGCAGAAATTCGCGCTCGCTACAGTCAACCGGCACGCCGTGAATCAGCGTCAGCTCTGCCGCCATCGCCTGATGGGCCGCTTCATCATCGTGGCTCGCCGCTTTAAGGTACTGATGGTAATGCAGCCGCACCGAGCCGGCACCAATACACAGCAAACCGACCACAATCCAGAACAGCAGTTGCGCCACGCCAAACAGAATGCCCTTCAGGCTCCACACCACCAGCCAGACCAGCAGCATGGCGATCACGGTCATCAGCAGCGTACGCAGCAACGAGAAGCGCTGGCGACCGCGAAACAGCGGCTCAAGCCGATGATCCAGCTGCCAGTGTTCACCTAATTTAAAAAGGCGTTCCCAACCCAAAACTAACAACAAACTAAACAACGTCATACCTGCTCCTGCGGTGTCAGGGGTGCTCCTGCCCGATAGCCTGTTTATAGCGTATCCAGTCAAATGCCGGACCGGGATCGGTCTTGCGTTCCGGCGCAACATCGCTGTGACCGGTGATACGCTGCGGCGTCAGCGGATAATGCTGCATCAGCAGGCGGGTAACCTGCTGCAGCGTAGCGTACTGGTCATCGGTGTAGGGCAGCGTGTCAGTGCCTTCCAGCTCAATGCCCATGGAAAAATCGTTGCAGTTTTCCCGTCCGGCAAACTGCGAAATGCCGGCATGCCAGGCGCGCTGGTCAAAGGAAACATACTGTACCAGCTCACCGTCACGGCGAATCAGACAGTGCGCCGCCACGCGTAACTGGGCGATATCCGCAAAATAGGGATGCGCATCAGCCGGTAGCGTACCGGTGAACAGCTGGTCGATCCACGGACCGCCAAATTCGCCCGGCGGCAGACTGATGTTATGAATGATCAGCAGCGACGGCGCTTCGTTATCCGGCCGCGCATTGAAGTGCGGCGACGGCACCTTGCGTGCGCTCGTGATCCAGCCGTGTTCCAGTTTCATGCCTGTTATCCTGAACAAAATCTGGCTGAGAATACCATGATTCCACCTCGCTGCTTGTGACTTAATGCGTTATGGCATGAGCAAGTTAAGGATACTAAACATTTCACCTGGCGTGTCTGGCAATAGCTGCAAAATCAGGCTAAGGTGAGCGCACGTAATCTGCAGGGTGGAGCCGCAAAATCATGGTGTCGCGTCGTTATAATCCCGAACATCGTCGTCAGGAACTGCTTAAACGTATTCAGCTGGATATCCCGGAAACCGTGGCGCGCGCGCTTCAGGAGGATTTAGGCGGTGACGTTGACGCTGACCGCGACATCACCGCCCAGCTGTTGCCGCAGGCGGCGCAGGCTGTAGCGCGCGTTATCACCCGCGAAGCCGGTGTTTTCTGTGGTAAACGCTGGGTGGAAGAGGTGTTTATCCAGCTGGGCAATAACGTTTCCATTACCTGGCACGTCGAAGACGGCCAACCGCTGGTGGCCGATCAGCTGCTGTTTGAATTACAGGGACCGGCGCGGTTGCTGCTGACCGCAGAACGCACCGCGTTAAACTTTGTGCAGACGCTCTCCGGCGTGGCGACAGCCGTGAACCGCTATGTGGCGCTCTTGTCTGGCAGCAATACCCAGCTGCTGGATACGCGCAAAACCCTGCCCGGGCTGCGCACCGCGCTCAAGTATGCGGTGCTGTGCGGCGGCGGGCAGAATCATCGCCTGGGCCTGTCCGACGCTTTCCTGATCAAAGAAAACCACATCATTGCCAGCGGTTCGGTCAGTAAAGCGGTGGAGAAAGCCCTGTGGCTGCATCCGGATGTGCCGGTCGAGGTGGAAGTGGAAAATCTCAGCGAACTGCAGCTGGCGCTGGCGGCCGGTGCCGACATCATCATGCTGGATAACTTCACGCTGGCGATGATGCAGCAGGCGGTTACGCTGACGGCGAAGCGCGCACTGCTGGAGGTGTCCGGCAACGTGACGGAGACGACGCTGCCGCAGATCGCCGCCACCGGAGTGGATTATGTCTCGGTGGGCGCGCTGACTAAGCACGTGCAGGCGCTCGATCTGTCGATGCGTTTTCGCGAAGTCTGACGTCTGCCCGTGCCGCCGGTGCTGGCGGCAAATTGCGAGCGGGCTTCCATCATCATGTGGCTTCGCCTGTAATGCGCCAGATTGTCTGCGCGCCCCTTTCCGGGATTGAAACGCGCCCCCTTCCGCTTTTCCCCGCCCTTTCTTACCGTTGCGGCTCCACAACAAGGAGCCTCATTATGGATAAACAACGCGGTTTTACCCTGATCGAGCTGATGATTGTCATCGGTATCGTCGCCATCCTCAGCGCCATTGGCCTGCCCGCTTACCAAAATTATCTGCAACGTGCCGCGCTGACCGACATGCTGCAAACCATGGTGCCCTATAAAACTGCCGTGGAGCTGTGCGCCATTGAGCGCGGCGGACCGGCGCAGTGTCAGGCCGGCGAGCGCGGTATTCCCGCCGCCAAAGGCTCACGCTATGTGGCGAGCCTGAGCGTGGTGAATGGTGCCATTACGCTGACCGGCCAGGAGAGCCTGACGGGGTTAACCGTTGCAATGTTGCCGATATGGAATGCGGCGGAAGGCGCACTCAGCTGGCAACGCAGCTGCACCAGCGACAACGCCAGCCTGCGCGACAGCTGCCTTGAGCAGTTCCGCTTTGCCGACAAGGAAGAAAACAATGGATAAGCCGGATAGCACCCTGCAGGCGCTGTGTGCCCGCTATCAGGCCGTAATACTGCACCATGACGCCACGCACTTGCGCGTGGCGGTCGCGGACGCGCCAGACCCGCTGTTGTTAGAGGCGCTGCAGTTTGCCAGCCAGTGCGCAGTCGAGGTTGAGTGCTGGCCCGCCGCACGGCTGGAGCAGCTGCTGCACCAGCCAGAAAGCAGTGCGGCACCGCGCGAACAGGCCAGCGCCGAGTCCGCCATTCACGCGGTGGATCAGATTCTGCGCCAGGCCATACAGCGACGCGCCTCCGATGTGCACTTTGAACCGCAGCGTCACGGGCTGCGCGTACGGCTGCGGATTGACGGCGTGCTGCATCCGCTGCCGCAGTTACCGGATGCCCCACCCGCCGCCGTGCTGGCACGGTTGAAAATTCTCGGCGGTCTGGATATCGCGGAGCGTCGGCTGCCGCAGGATGGCCAGTTCAGTCTGGAGATGGATGACAAACCGGCGGCGTTCCGCCTGTCGACCCTGCCGGTCAGCCAGGGGGAAAAAGCGGTGGTGCGCCTGCTGCAAAGCGAAAACAGCGCCATTGCGCTCGATAAGCTGGGCATGCCGGCGCCACAGCTGCGCCTGCTGAAAAACGCGCTGGCCAAACCGCAGGGGCTGATTCTGGTCACCGGCCCAACCGGCAGCGGCAAAACCTTTACGCTGTACAGCAGCCTTAGCGCCCTCAACGTGCCGGAGAAAAACGTCTGCAGCGTGGAGGACCCGCTGGAAATTCCGCTACAGGGGATTAACCAGACACAGGTACAGCCACGGAGCGGTCTCGATTTTAACCGCGTATTGCGCGCGCTGCTGCGGCAGGATCCGGACGTCATAATGATCGGTGAAATCCGTGATGCTGAAACCGCCAGCATCGCCGTAAAAGCGGCGCAGACTGGACATCTGGTGCTCTCGACTTTGCACACCAACTCGACGGCCGAAACCCTGACCCGCCTACGGCAGATGGACATTCCCGGCTATCTGCTTGGCCCGGCGCTACAGCTGGTGGTGGCGCAGCGGCTGGTGCGCCGTTTGTGCGTGCACTGCCGTCAGCCCGGCCAGGCGATTGCCCATCTGCCCGGCGACATGTGGCCCGGCACGCTGCAAACCTGGCGTGCCCCCGGCTGCGATCACTGCTTCTCGGGTTATTACGGCCGCCTGGCGCTGTTTGAAATCCTGCCGATGAGCAGCAGGTTGCAGAACGCTATCTCGGCTGATATGCCGCTGGAGCACCTGCTGACGCTGGCCGCGGAGCAGGGAATGAAAACGCTGCTGACCGCCGGGCTGGAGGCGGTGAGCCGCGGCGATACCTCTTTCGAGGAGATGCAGCGCGTGGTGGGCCTTGGCAATGGCTAATCGCTACCAGTTTCACTGGCAGGCACTGGACAGCATGGGCCTGCTGCAGGAGGGCGAGTCGCTGCAGCCCACGCAGGATGCCCTGCTCGGCCAGCTGGGCGATCGCGGCATGCTGGTGGTGAGCTGGCAGCGCGGGAAATGCTGGCGCGCGCGTGACTGGAAGTGGCAGCAGAAAATTGACCTGATGCGCCAGCTGGCGACGTTGCTGAAAGCCGGGCTGCCGCTGGCGGAGAGTCTGACATTACTGGCCAGCGGCCATCCCCATGCAGGCTGGCGCGTGCTGCTGAGCCTTCTGCAACAGCGGGTCATGGCCGGAGAGCCGTTTTCTCAGGCGCTGCGCGCCTGGCCGGATATCTTCCCGCCGCTGTTTCCGGCGCTGATGCAGGTGGGTGAGCTGACCGGACAACTGGACGAGTGCTGCCGCCAGCTGGCACTACAGCAGAGCAGGCAACAGTTTCTGCGCCAGAAAGTGGTGAAAGCGTTGCGCTATCCGCTGTTCATCCTGCTGGTGGCGCTGGCGGTCAGCGCCGGGATGCTGCTGTTTGTACTGCCGGAATTTGTTGCGGTGTACGCCAGCTTTGACGCACCGCTGCCGGCCTTTACCGCCGGCGTGATGGCGCTGTCAGCACTGTTGCAGCAGGCGGCGCTGCCGCTGCTGTTGTGCGGTGTGGCGTCCGGGTGGCTGGCGCGTCTGGCCTATCGGCGATCCGTTGCGTGGCAAAAGCGCAGCCAGCAGTGGCTGCTGCGGCTTCCGCTGCTGGCCCCGTTGTGGCGCGGCGGTCAGCTCAGCCAGATATACGCGATTCTGCAACTGACGCAGCAGGCCGGGCTGACGCTGCTGCAAAGCCTGCAGGCGGTGGAAGTGACGCTGGCCGCGCGACTGTGGCGCGATGCCATCGTGGCATTACAGCAGCATATTGCCGCTGGCGCACCGCTGCATCAGGCGCTACAGGGACATCCGCTGTTTACGCCGCTGTGCGCTCAGCTGATCCGCGTCGGTGAAGAGGCCGGTGCGCTGGATGTGATGCTGGCGCGGCTGGCGGAGTGGCACGAAGCGCAAACGCTGGCGCGCGCAGACAGCCTCGCCGCTTCGCTGGAGCCGCTGATGATGGTGGTGATTGGCGGCATTGTCGGCACGCTGGTGATTGCCATGTATCTGCCGGTATTTGGTCTGGGAGACGCCATACGTTAAACGGGCGCACGCGGCGCCCGTTGCGGCACATCAGCGGTTAAAGACGCGGTTTTCCTGCTCTGCCACACGAATAAATGTCGTGCGCTTAGTCAGCTCTTTCAGGCGCTCTGCACCGACGTAAGTACAGGCCGAGCGCAGCCCGCCGAGGATATCTTTCACCGTCTCCGCGACCGGTCCACGCAGCGGCAGACGAACGGTTTTACCTTCTGCGGCGCGGTAGCCCGCCACACCGCCCACATGACGTTTCATCGCGGATTCGGAGCTCATGCCGTAGAACAGCATAAACTGCTCGCCCTGCTCTTCAACAAGAGTGCCTTCGCACTCATCGTGTGCCGCCAGCATGCCGCCGAGCATCACGAAGTCAGCGCCGCCGCCGAACGCCTTGGCGATATCGCCCGGCACGGCGCAACCGCCATCGCTGACAATCTGCCCACCGAGGCCGTGCGCCGCATCAGCACACTCAATCACCGCGGAGAGTTGCGGGTAGCCAACGCCGGTTTTGACGCGCGTGGTGCAGACCGATCCCGGGCCGATTCCCACCTTCACAATGTCGGCACCGGACAGAATCAGCTCTTCGACCATTTCACCGGTCACCACATTCCCGGCACAAATGGTTTTCCCCGGGAAGCTTTCCCGCGCACGCTGCAGGAAGGCAACAAAGTGCTCGGAGTAGCCGTTTGCCACATCAATACAGATAAAATTGAGTTGGGGCGACAGCGCGAGGATCGCGCTTAACTTTGTGAAATCTGCTTCTGAGGTGCCGGTAGAGACCATTACGTGGCTGAGCACCGTGGCCGGTACGCGCTGGATAAAAGTCTGCCACGCTTCAACACTGTAGTGCTTGTGAACGGCGGTCAGCACGTTAAAGCCAGCCAGCGCTTCGGCCATGGTAAAGGTGCCGACGGTATCCATGTTGGCGGCAATCACCGGAACGCCGGACCAGGCGAGGCCTGAATGTTTGAAGGTGAACGTACGTTCCAGCTCAACCTCGGAACGGCTTTTCAGCGTGGAGCGTTTCGGGCGGATCAATACATCTTTAAAGCCCAGTTTTACATCTTCTTCGATACGCATAGCAGAGTGTCCTGGTTAGTGACGACGAACCGCAGTTCGGGTAGCGCTCACGGCTCCAGTGTCGTTATCATACGCGCCATTCGTTCCGCGACAAGACTGCGAATTTCACTTTATTTAAGCTACAATCCGTTAAATTTAGCTGAGAAAACCGATTGTGATCGGGCTCTCATCACGCTGCGGCAGATGAGAAAAATGTTGAGAGAACGCTATGCCTTTTACCGTTGCACTGACCGGCGGCATTGGTAGTGGTAAAAGCACCATTGCTAACGCTTTTGCCGCGCTGAACGTCGACATCATTGATGCCGATGTGATTGCCCGCGAGGTGGTTGAACCGGGCACACCTGCGCTCAATGCGATTGTGAAACGCCACGGAGAATCGATTCTGACCGCAGAAGGCACGCTTTATCGCGCGCGTTTGCGGGAAATTATTTTCCAGCAGCCGCAAGAGAAAAACTGGCTCAATCAACTGCTGCACCCGCTGATTAACGCCCGTACCCAGCAGCTGAAGGCGCAGGCGGCTTCGCCTTACGTCATGTGGGTAGTGCCGCTGCTGGTAGAAAATGGTCTGCAGCATCAGGCTGATCGGGTATTAGTTGTGGATGTCGATGAGGCCACGCAGCTGCAGCGCACCCGCCAGCGTGATGGTATCTCTCTCAGCCAGGCGCAACGGATTCTTGCCGCGCAGGCCAGCCGTCAGCAGCGTTTAGCCTGCGCGGATGACATCATTGATAACAGCGGCACGCCGGAACAGGCTTTGCCGCGCGTTGCTGAACTTCACCAGCGCTATTTACGCCTGGCAGCAACCGGACGGGATTAATATCATGAGCACAGTGGTTCTGTTTGAACACCCATTGAATGAGAAAATGCGCACCTGGCTGCGCGTGGAGTTTTTGATTAACCAGCTGCACGAAACGCTGCCGGTCAACAGCTCGGTTGCCGCACTCGGTGTATTTCGTATTATTGGCGACCTGCTGGATATCTTCGAACGCGGCGATATGCGCACCGAGCTGTTAAAAGAGCTGGAGCGTCAACAGCAAAAACTGCGTGCCTGGCTGGATGTGCCGGGTGTCGATGAACACACCGTCAGCCAGTTGCGCGATCAGCTGAAGCAGCAATCCAGCGAGCTGATGGCCGCGCCGCGCATGGGTCAGCAGCTGCGCGAAGACCGGCTGATTGCCTCCGTACGTCAGCGCCTGAGCATTCCCGGCGGCTGCTGCAGTTTTGATCTGCCGGGTTTACACATCTGGCTGCACCAGCCACAGGCGCTGCGCGATACCCTGGTGAATAGCTGGCTGGCCTCGCTCGATCCGCTGCGCAACAGCCTGACGATGATCCTCAACCTGATTCGTCAGTCGGGCGTGTTTCGCCATCAGACCAGCCTCAACGGCTTTTATCAGGATAACGCCGAGGGGTCCGACCTGCTGCGCCTGCAGCTGACGCTGGAAGATGCGCTCTATCCGCAGGTCTCCGGTCATAAAAGCCGCTATGCCATCCGCTTTTTACCGCTCGATAGCGAACGCGGCGAAGTGCCGGCGCGACTGAATTTTGAATTAGCCTGTTGTTAGAGGATGTTATGCAGGAAGAGATGATTACCGTACCTTGCCCTAACTGCGGTAAAGCCGTGATGTGGGATGAACTTAGCCCGTGGCGCCCGTTTTGCAGCAAACGCTGTCAGTTGATCGATCTGGGTGAGTGGGCCGCTGAGGAGAAACGCATTCCCAGCAGCGGTGACATGACGGAGAGTGACGACTGGAGTGAAGAGCAGTCGTGATCGGCAGGGGCACGCGGCCCCTGAGTTTAAATCTCGCCCGCCACTAAGCGGGCAATCAGGGCGTGGTTGGCCGGTGGAAATTCATCGGCCAGCAAATCACGCTGCTCGACCCAACGCTGCGGCTGACCTTCGCGTCCCCATGGCTCACCCTGCCAGCCCTCCACCAGGAAGAAATGCAGCGTAACACGCAGGTCATCGTAACTGTGGTCGGCCTGACCAATCGCTTTCGCCGCCGTCACTTCAATACCGGTTTCTTCCATCAGCTCACGTTTTAACGCCTGTTCTGCACTTTCGTGCTGTTCAATTTTTCCGCCCGGGAACTCCCATTTGTTGGCCATGTGGGAGCTTGCTGCGCGCTGGGCAAGAAAGATCTGACGACTGGCATTGCGAATGATGCCCACCGCCACCTGCAGGTGTTTCATAAGCTGGATTCCGCTTGTAGTGAGTGAGCGCTGATTTTAAAGCAGACGCCGAACGATGTTAACTGCTGTCGGCTTCACCGCGATCCTGTCGCACAGATTCCAGTTATTAAGACAGGTCGTAATGATCGCACGGCGCCATGTTGGGAATACTCGCAGCCACTTTACTCTAGCCAGGCCGACTACACATGGAACGCAAACTAACAACGTTTCTGGCGCAAGACGCACAGAAACAGATGAATACCTTACGCCATTTGGTTTTTCACGACATCCTGACGCTCGACAGCGCGCAAAACACTTTAACCTGGTGGCCAGAACAGAAGACCATCCCGCTTAATGAAGCGCAGAAGCGCTTCTTCTCTTGCCTGCTGCTGCGCATCACCTCGAAACGGCAGATTATCGCCACAGTATGGAATGAGAGCTATCCGGGGATCAGCGATAACAACTATCACCAGCTGCTGTTTCAGAGCCGGGCGTTGCTGAAACGCTATGGTTTGCCGGATGGGCTGCTGGTTACGCTGCCCTACCATGGCGTGCGGCTGAATGAGGAGAAGCTGATGGCGATTACCCGCTAATCAGCCAAAGAAAAAGGAGCCCGCGGGCTCCTTTTTGTTATCAGGCCAGACGACCGTGACACTGTTTGTATTTTTTACCTGAGCCGCATGGGCACGGATCGTTACGTCCCACTTTTCGCTCACCGCCCTGTGCCGCCAGTGCAGCGGCCGCTGCGGTGTCGTCATCGACGTGACTGAGCTGCTGCTGCTGTGCCAGGCGCTCTGCTTCTTCACGACGCTGCTGCTCCATCGCTTCCACTTCTTCCGGCATCCGCACCTGCACTTTGCTCAGGGTGCTGATCACTTCGTACTTCAGCGACTCCAGCATCGCGGCAAACATGGCGAAAGATTCACGTTTGTACTCCTGCTTCGGATCCTTCTGCGCATAGCCACGCAGATGGATACCCTGACGCAGATAGTCCATCGCCGCCAGATGCTCTTTCCACAGCGAGTCGAGCGTTTGCAGCATCACGCCTTTTTCGAAGTTGCGCATCATTTCTGCGCCGACCACTTCTTCTTTCGCCGCATAGTTTTCGCTGGCGCGGCTCATAATGCGCTCACGCAGCGTCTCTTCATGCAGATCCGGCTCTTTATCCAGCCACTCGGCAATGGGCAGATCCAGATCGAAATCATTGCGCAGACGCTCTTCCAGCCCCGGGACGTCCCACATCTCTTCCAGCGACTGCGGCGGAATGTAAGTGTCGATAGTGGCTTTGAACACATCTTCGCGGATGCTGTTGATGGTGTCCGAAACGTCAGAGACATCCAGCAGTTCGTTACGCTGGCTGTAAATGGCGCGGCGCTGATCGTTAGCGACGTCATCGTATTCCAGCAGCTGTTTACGGATATCGAAGTTGCGGCTTTCCACTTTGCGCTGCGCATTAGCAATTGCTTTGGTTACCCACGGATGCTCAATCGCTTCACCCGGCTTCATACCCAGCTTACGCATCATGTTGGACACACGATCGGAGGCAAAAATACGCATCAGCGCATCTTCCATCGACAGATAGAAGCGCGAAGAACCGGCGTCACCCTGACGGCCCGCACGGCCGCGCAGCTGGTTATCGATACGGCGTGATTCGTGGCGTTCGGTACCGATAATGTGCAGACCGCCTGCCGCCAGCACCGCATCATGGCGCAGTTTCCACGCTGCCTTGATGGCTTCAATCTGCTCTTCCGTCGGGTTTTCCAGCGCGGCCACTTCCGCCTGCCAGCTACCGCCGAGCATGATGTCCGTACCACGACCGGCCATGTTGGTCGCGATGGTTACCGCGGCTGGCTGACCTGCCTGCGCCACGATATCCGCTTCGCTGGCGTGGAACTTGGCGTTCAGTACGCTGTGCTTGATACCCGCGCGCGTCAGCTCCTGGGATACCACTTCCGATTTTTCAATCGAGATGGTGCCCACCAGTACCGGCTGCCCGTTAGCCGTACAGGTACGAATATCTTCGATAATGGCATCGATCTTCTCTTTCTCGGTCATGTAGACCAGATCGGCCATATCTTTACGCACCATCGGACGGTTGGTCGGTACCACGATGGTATCGAGCTTGTAGATGGAGCTGAATTCAAACGCTTCAGTATCAGCGGTACCGGTCATACCGGCCAGTTTCTCGTAGATACGGAAGTAGTTCTGGAAGGTGATGGAAGCCAGCGTCTGGTTTTCATTCTGGATCTCCACACCCTCTTTGGCTTCGACCGCCTGGTGCAGGCCATCAGACCAGCGACGTCCCTGCATGGTACGACCGGTGTGTTCATCAACGATGATCACCTCGCCATCCTTCACGATGTAGTCAACGTCGCGGGTGAACAGTGCATGGGCGCGCAGTGCTGCCGTCACGTGGTGCATCAGCATGATGTTGGTCGGCGAGTAGAGTGATTCGCCCTCATCCATGATGCCCTGACTGACCAGCAGCTCTTCCACTTTCACCAGACCGCGCTCGGTCATGTGCGCCTGACGGGCTTTTTCATCCACCCAGAAGTCACCTTCGCCCTGGAAGTTATCCGAGTCTTCTTTTTCCTGGCGCACCAGATGCGGAATGATTTTGTTGACCTTGATATAGAGATCGGAGCTGTCTTCGGCCGGACCCGAGATAATCAGCGGCGTACGCGCTTCATCGATCAGGATCGAGTCCACCTCATCCACCAGCGCATAGTGCAGTTTACGCTGTACGCGCTCTTCCGGACTGAAGGCCATGTTATCGCGCAGATAATCGAAGCCGTATTCGTTGTTGGTGCCGTAGGTGATATCGGCTGCATACGCAGCGCGCTTAGCCACCGCCGGCATGCCCGGCAGGTTGATACCGACTGTCAGACCAAGGAACTCAAACAGCGGACGGTTGTTTTCGGCGTCACGCTGCGCCAGATAGTCGTTGACGGTCACAACGTGCACGCCCTTACCGCTCAGCGCGTTCAGGTAGGCTGGCAGCGTCGCAGTCAGGGTTTTACCCTCACCGGTACGCATCTCCGCGATGCAGCGTTCGTTGAGCACCATGCCGCCGATCAGCTGCACATCAAAGTGGCGCATGCCAAACACGCGCTTACTGGCTTCACGCACGGTGGCGAAGGCTTCGGGAATCAGGCTCTCCAGCGTTTCACCTTTTTTCAGGCGCTCGCGGAATTGATCGGTTTTCGCTTTCAGTTCGTCGTCAGACAGTTTGACGAACTCCGGCTCCATCTTGTTGATGACATCGACCACTTTACGCATGCGGCGCAGAGTACGATCATTGCTGCTACCAAAAACTTTCGTTAACAATTTGATTAACATAATAAATTTATCTCAATTCAGCCGTGACAATACGGGCTGCAAAAGCAAAAAACAGAAAAAGGAAAATAACGTTAGCGTTAAGCAATGAAAGGTCCGGCGCGGATGCCATGAATAGCAGCCTGCCAGTCAGCAGAAGAGTGAACGTTGGGCGAAACATGATGCGCTCGCGACGGCGGTGCCATCGCGGCTAAAGGTTGCGCGGGTGAAGTCAGCAGCGCCTGCAGCGAGTCAATCAGCGCCAGCTTTTGCGCCGCCAGCGGCAATGCATGCTCCGCTTCCGCGGTCGCGGGCGGCGTCATGCTGAATGAGAGATGGCGAATAACGGTGCGGATGGCGTGCTGATGCCAGTAGTCAACGTTGAAACTGGGACGGCGCGCGCTTTCCTGCAGGCGAATCAGGTGATCAAACCGCACCACCTTGCCGGTAAACAGGCTGCTGACCGGCGAATCGCTGCTGGTGGGTTCTGCGCTTTGTGCACAGGCAGGCAGGCCGAGACTGGCCGCCACCATTCCCAACAGGAGATGAGGCCAGAAATAGCGTCTGCCGAGTTGTCGCCAGCGTGAGAAAATCCCGATCACCTTTCGTCCATCATGCCAGTCATTAAGCGCTAAGCCAGAGTTGCGTTACGCACCCTGCTTACATGAGCGCCAGATAATAGCACTTATGTGGGGCTTCGACATCAGGGATTAAAGGGCTTACGGCGGATTTCACGTTTTTTTGCGCAGGGTTTGGTCGCTGGCAACAGGGTTTTGCGAGCGGGATTACAGCTTAGCGGCGGGCAATAAAAAACGGCGGGTTCCACTGACCGGAGAGGGTGTCAGGGAAGCCCGCCGTTTGATGGCTGACTAATTAAGCCAGCACTAAATTTGGCGCTTTGAAGGCCAGTGGCAGTTCAGCTTCGTCTTCGAAGGTCGCCCATTCCCAGGCTTCCTGCTTCGCCAGTACCGCCTGCAACAGTTTGTTGTTCAGCGCATGGCCGGACTTGAACGCAGAGAATGCGCCAATCACGTTATGACCACACATGAACAGGTCGCCGATGGCGTCCAGCATTTTGTGACGCACGAACTCATCTTCAAAGCGCAGGCCATCTTCATTCAATACGCGGAAGTCATCGAGGCCAATCGCACAATCTAAACTACCGCCCAGGCACAGGCCTTTAGACTGCAGATATTCGATTTCACGCATAAAGCCGAAGGTGCGCGCACGGCTAATCTGACGCACAAAGGATTCAGCCGAGAAATTGAGCTGGTAACGCTGCGAGCTTGAGTCGATCGCCGGATGTTTGAAGTCGATGGTGAAGTCGAGTGAAAAACCGTTGTACGGTTTAATCTCGGCCCACTTATCGCCATCTTCTACCCGTACCGTTTGCTTCACGCGCACGAATTTCTTCGCGCTGTTCAGCTCTTCGACACCGGCATCCATCAGCAAATAAACAAAAGGCGCGGCACTGCCATCCATAATCGGAATTTCTGGCGCATCGACTTCAACAATAATGTTGTCGATACCCAGACCTGCCAATGCAGCATTCAGGTGTTCAACCGTCGAAATACGCACGCCTTCATCATTCACCAGGCAGGTACTCAGCATGGTGTCGCGCACGTATTTTGCATCAGCCGGAAAATCAACCGGTGGATTCAAGTCAGTGCGACGATAGATGACCCCGGTATTAGCCGACGCAGGGCGTAAAGTCAGCGTGACTTTTTTGCCGGTATGCAAACCGACGCCAGTCGCCTGAACAATACGTTTTAATGTCCTTTGTTTGATCATCGCATTATCTCGCAATATTACCCATCCGACCGCCAGTATAAATTACCGGCGGGCGAATACTTTAGCACAAAGAGCGGAGAATCCCAATTCTCAGGATATTCTTAGTCTGCCTGTTTACGCAGGAAGGCTGGAATATCAAGATAGTCAGGCTCTTTGCTGGATGACGCTGGCTGGTCATTCACCACTTTCGCGGCCGGTTTCTGCTCCTGCGGCAGCGGCGCCATGCCGTGCTGCTGGTAGCGATGATCCATGACCGGCTGAGTCGCAGGCTTGTTGGTCACCAGAGTGATTTCCGGACGCTTGTCCATGCCGATACCGGTCGCCACCACGGTGACGCGCAGCTCGTCGTTCATCTCTGGATCCAGCGAAGTACCGATAACCACGGTCGCGTTGTCCGAGGCGAAGGCGCGGATGGTGTTACCCACGGTTTCGAACTCATCCAGGCGCAGGTCGAAGCCCGCCGTGATGTTGACCAGCACGCCACGCGCACCCGACAGATCGATATCTTCCAGCAGCGGGCTGGAGATCGCCATTTCGGCCGCTTCTTCAGCACGGTCTTCACCACAGGCAACGCCAGAACCCATCATCGCGTAACCCATTTCTGACATCACGGTACGCACGTCGGCGAAGTCGACGTTCATCAGGCCCGGACGGGTAATCAGTTCTGCGATACCCTGCACCGCACCTTTCAGCACGTCGTTAGCCGCACCGAAGGCATCCAGCAGAGAGATACCACGGCCCAGCACTTTCAGCAGCTTGTCGTTAGGAATGGTGATCAGTGAATCAACATGCTTAGACAGCTCAGCGATACCCTGCTCAGCAAACGCCATGCGTTTTTTCCCTTCGAAGTTGAAGGGCTTCGTCACCACTGCAACCGTCAGGATACCTAAATCTTTGGCTACTTCAGCCACCACAGGAGCTGCACCGGTACCGGTACCGCCACCCATGCCCGCGGCGATAAACACCATGTCTGCCCCTTCCAGCGCAGAACGCAGTGCTTCGCGATCCTCTTCCGCCGAGGTACGGCCGACTTCCGGGTTAGCACCCGCACCGAGACCTTTGGTGATATTGGTCCCGATCTGAATCGTCTGGCCGACCGCCGTTTTACGCAACGCCTGCGCGTCGGTATTCACAGCGAAGAATTCCACACCTTCGATACGCTCGCGTACCATGTGCTCTACGGCGTTGCCACCGCCACCGCCGACGCCGATGACTTTAATCACCGCGTCATTGGTTAATTCCATAGGTTCAAACATGATTTCTCTCCGTTATGTGCCTGTCGCCTGGAGATCATAAACATTGCCTGATGATCTCCTTTTTCAAAAAATTAAAACTCTTTCTTCAGCCAGCTGTTGATGCGTTTAAACCAATTGCCCACTGAAGCACGTTTTTCCGTTTCTGCATCACCGTTCATGTGTGACTCTTTGCCGTAATGCAGCAGGCCAACCGCCGTCGAGTAGTACGGCTCCTGCGCATAATCCGTCAGGCCGGTGATGTTAAGCGGCTGACCGATGCGCACCTGGGTGTGGAACACCCGCTGTGCACAGGCCGCCAGACCTTCAATCTGCGCCGCACCGCCGGTCAGCACAATACCGGCTGCCAGATGGTGCTTCACGCCCTGCTGACGCAGTTGTTCCTGCAGTTGCAGAATCTCGTCGTTCACCAGATTCAGCAGTTCGGTGTAACGCGGCTCAATCACTTCTGCCAGCGTCTGGCGCTGCAGGCTGCGCGGCGGACGTCCACCCACGCTCGGCACCTCGACGTTTTCGTCTTTGCCGACAATCGAACCCAGCGCACAACCATGACGCACTTTAATCGCTTCGGCGTCGGTTGGCGGTGTGCCAAAGGCATAGGCGATATCGCTGGTCACCACGTTCCCGGCATAGGGAATCACTTTGGTATGACGCAGCGCGCCGCCGGTGTACACCGCGATATCCATTGTACCGCCACCGATGTCAACAACACAGACTCCCAGCTCACGTTCATCTTCGGTCAGCACCGAAAAACTGGATGCCAGTCCGGCAAAAATCAGTTGGTCAACTTTCAGGCCACAACGTTCAACGGCTTTCACGATATTTTTTGCCATATCGTTGTGGCAGGTGATGAGATGCACCTTGGCCTGCATACGCACGCCGGAAAGGCCAACCGGATTTTTGATGCCTTCCTGATAATCGATGGCGTATTCCTGTGGAATCACATGCAGAATACGATGTTCGTCGCGCACGCGAACGGATTTCGCCGTATGCACCACGTTTTCCACATCATCCTGAGTGACTTCCTCTTCGGAAATCGGAACCATCCCGATTTCGTTCTGACAACTAATATGTTTGCCCGATAAAGCAAGGTATACCGACGAAATCTGGCAGTCTGCCATCAATTCCGCCTGGTCGATGGCGCGCTGAACGCACTTCACCACCGACTCCAGATCGTTCACGCCGCCTTTGTCCATACCGCGGGACGGGCAGCTGCCGACGCCAATAATGTTGACCATACCATCGGGCAGAATTTCCCCAACCAGGGCGGCGACCTTCGCAGTGCCGATTTCAAGTCCTACTACCAGTTTTCTGTCCGTTGCCTTGATCATTGTGGTTTAGCCTGTGCCTGGTTTTGTTGCTGATTACTGTCCTGTGGCTCAATCGGTGCCGGTACCCAGCCTACTGCGGCGCCGGAGTCATAGCGTAGATCAACATAGCTGATACGGTGGTTCTGACTCTGGCCCTGCTGCTGCAACTCCGGATAGAGCTCAATAAAACGGTTCAGACGCTTCATGGTGTCGCTGCGCCCCAGTTCGATGCGCACATCGTCACTGGTCACCAGCTGCCACGAGCGCCGCGCCGTCATCGACGCGACCTTCAGGGTAAACTTACTGGCCCGCAGCACATCACTCATGGTGTGATAGCCAGCCAATACCTCTTTCTCACTGCCTTCCGGACCATACAGCATCGGCAACGTCTCTTTGCCGATGTGGCTGGCCGGGACGCTGAAGGAGACGCCATCGGCGTCCACCATGTGCGAGTCATTCCAGCGTGCCACCGGGACGTACTCCACCAGGTTTATCTTCAGCTCATCAGGCCACTGCTTGCGCACGCTAACCTGTTTAATCCACGGTAAACGCTCGATCTGCTGCTGGATAATGTCCACGTTCTGCGACATGAACGTTCCCGGCGCGCCGAGCGATAAAATCGCCTGACGAATATCATCGTGCGTGGTGTAGTGGGTTTCGCCCGTCACCACCAGCTTCGACAGCGGCAGACGCGACGCATCATTCATCCACTTCAGCACCACGAGGCCGCCAGCCACCATGATGCCCATCACCAGCAGCAGGAACACGATGCCAAACAGCCGTGCTCCGTTGCTCCGTCCGGAGCGCGCACGCTCCTGAGGTTCGCGATTTCTAACGCGCAGTGCCGCCTGAGACATATCAGTCAGCCAGCTCCAGAATGCGCGCCACCAGTTGCGGGAAGCTGTATCCCGCCTGCTTTGCCGCCATCGGCACCAGGCTGTGGCTGGTCATGCCAGGCGAGGTGTTCACTTCCAGCAGCTGGAAGTTGCCGTCGCCGTCGACCATCACATCAACCCGTCCCCAGCCGCTGCAGCCTAACGCGCGCCACGCGGCCAGCACTAATGTCTGCAGTTCCGCCTCTTTCTCCGCACTCAGGCCGCTCGGGCAGAAGTATTGAGTATCGTCAGAAATGTATTTTGCTTCATAGTCATAGAACTCGCTGGCGGTCTGAATTCTGATTGACGGCAGAATTTCGTCGCCGACGATGCCCACGGTGTATTCGGCGCCGCTGAGAAAAGCTTCCACCAGCACGTCATCATCATGGCGAAACGCCTCCTGCAGCGCGGCTGGCAGCGCTTCCGCCTGGTTCACGCGGCTGATGCCGACGCTGGAACCTTCACAGCTTGGCTTCACAAACAGCGGCAGTCCGAGCGCGTCAATCGACGCCTGCGCTGCAGCATCCAGCCCCTGCTCATACTGCTGGCGCGTCAGCCAGACAAATTTGCCCGCCGGCAATCCCCTGCCCTGCCACAGCAGTTTGCTGCGCAGTTTATCCATGGTGATGGCCGACGCCATGACGCCGCTGCCGGTGTAGGGCAGTTGCAGAAACTCCAGCAGCGCCTGCAGCGTGCCATCTTCGCCACCGCGACCGTGCAGTGCGATAAACGCTTTGGCAAAGCCCTGCTGCGGGAGGTCCAGCACTGAGACGTCACGGGTGTCGACACCGTGCGCATCAATGCCCATCTCGCGCAGTCCCGCCAGCACCGCGCTGCCGGACATCAGTGACACCTCGCGCTCGGCGGAGGTACCGCCCATCAATACCGCGACTTTCTCAGCCATGGCGCGCCTCCGTGTTCAGAGCCGGCTGCAGCTGAATCTCAGCCAGCTTGCGGGCAATTTTGCCGATGTTGCCGGCGCCCTGCACAATCACCAGATCGTCGCCGGACAGCAGCGGTGCCAGCGCATCCGGCAGCGCTTCGTGCTCGGAGACCAGAATCGGATCGACCTTGCCGCGATTGCGGATGGCACGGCACAGTGAACGGCTGTCCGCGCCCGGAATAGCGGCTTCGCCCGCCGGGTAGACATCCAGCATCAGTAACACATCCACCTGCGACAGCACATTGGCGAAATCATCGAACAGGTCGCGGGTGCGCGTATAGCGATGCGGCTGAAACACCATCACCAGCTTTTTCTCTGGCCAGCCGGCGCGCGCCGCTTTGATGGTGACATCCACTTCGGTCGGATGATGGCCATAATCGTCGACCAGCATCGCGCTGCCTGGCTTACCGTTAACGGCTGCGGTGTCAAACTCGCCCAGCACGTCGAAACGTCGACCGGTGCCCTGGAAACTCTCCAGCGCCGCCAGAATAGCGTTGTCGTCGATGCCCTCTTCGCTGGCAACCGCCACGGCTGCCGCGGCGTTCAGCGCGTTATGGCGACCCGGCGCATTCAGCGTCACGTGCAGCACCGGCTTGTCCTGACGAATCAGGGTGAAGTGGCCCTGCGCGCCGCGCTGTTCGTAGTTTTCGACCCGCACATCCGCATCGTCGCTGAAACCATAGGTGGTGACCTGACGGCCCACGCGCGGAATCAGATCGCGAATCACCACATCGTCCACGCACATCACCGCGCGCCCGTAAAACGGCAGGTTGTGCAGGAAGTTAATAAACGTCTGCTTCAGGTTCTCAAAATCGCCCTGATAGGTATCCATGTGATCCGCTTCGATGTTAGTGACAATCGCCACCATCGGTTGCAGATGCAGGAAAGACGCGTCGCTTTCGTCCGCTTCCGCAATCAGATAACGGCTGCTGCCGAGGCGCGCGTGCGTACCCGCCGCTTTAACCAGACCGCCATTGACGAACGTCGGATCGAGACCGCCTTCCGCATAAATACTGGTCACCATCGCAGTGGTGGTGGTTTTACCGTGCGTGCCGGCAATCGCGATGCCGTGACGGAAACGCATCAGCTCAGCCAGCATCTCCGCCCGGCGGATCACCGGGATACGCTGCTCACGCGCCGCCACCAGCTCCGGGTTGTCCTGCGCCACGGCGGTGGAAACCACGACGACGCTGGCGTCGGTAACATTTTCCGGGCGATGGTTGAAGTAAATGGTCGCGCCCAGCGAGGCCAGATGCTGCGTAACCGGATTGGGCGCCAGATCGGAGCCGCTAATGTGATAGCCTTCGTTCGCCAACACCTCGGCAATACCGCCCATGCCGGCACCGCCGATGCCGACAAAGTGGATGTGCCGGACGCGACGCATCTCGGGCACAATAGAACGCAGTTTTGCCAATTGTTGTGTATTCATCTGTCTCTGTTACCTGTTTTCCCGTTTGCACCTGCATTCAGATGCGGGCCAGTCAAACTGACCGGTTAACTTACTTCGCGACGCGCGCAACCTCTTGTGCCACCCGTTCGGTCGCATCAGGAATCGCGACCTGGCGGGCTTTTTCCGCCATCGCCAGCAGCGTGGCGCGATCCCAGTGGCGCAGCGTGTCTGCGACGGCCGCAGCAGTAAACTGCGGCTGCTCGAAAATTTTGGCCGCGCCGGCTTTTTCCAGCGGCAGCGCATTCCAGTACTGCTGACGATCTTTGTGCTGGAACGGCACGAAAATCGCCGGTAAACCCGCCGCCGCCACTTCACTGACGGTCAGCGCGCCGGAGCGGCACACCACCACATCGGCCCACGCATAGGCTTGCGCCATGTCATCGATAAACTCGGTGACCTTGTGCTGCGGCTGACCAGCGGCCTGATACGCCTGCTGCACGGTCTCCCGTGCGCCTTTGCCGGTCTGATGCCACAGCGTGATGGCGTCACCCAGCTCGGCGGCGACCTGCGGCACGATCTGATTGAGGATGCGCGCCCCCTGACTACCGCCAATCACCAGCACGCGAATCGGCCCGCTGCGGTGTGCCAGACGCTGCGCCGGCAGCGGCAGCGCCAGCACATCATTACGCACCGGGTTGCCCACCACCTCGGCAGTAGGGAACGCGCCCGGAAATGCCTGCATCACTGTGGTAGCGATTTTCGCCAGCCACTTATTGGTCAGCCCGGCAATGCCGTTCTGCTCGTGCAGCACCACCGGGATGCCGCAACTCCACGCCGCAAGGCCGCCCGGACCGGAAACATATCCGCCCATGCCCAGCACCACATCCGGCTGCCAGTTTTTCATGATGCGGCGCGCCTGGCGCCACGCATTGAAAATGCGCACCGGTGCCAGCAGCAGGGCCTTTACGCCTTTACCGCGCAGTCCGCTGATGCGAATGAAGTCGATATCGATGCCATGCTTTGGCACCAGATCGGCTTCCATCCGGTCTGCCGTTCCCAGCCAGCGCACCTGCCAGCCTTGTTCGATCAGATGATGCGCCACGGCCAGTCCGGGAAACACATGTCCGCCGGTCCCCCCTGCCATGACCATCAGCCGTTTACCACTCATCGGGCACCTCGGGTAAACGCCTGGGCTTTTGCCAGACGTGTTTCATAATCTATGCGCAATAAAAACACGATGGCGGTCGACATAATGATCAGACTCGATCCACCGTAACTGATCAGCGGCAGCGTCAGGCCCTTGGTCGGCAGCATACCCGCCGCCGCACCGACGTTAACCAGCGCCTGGAAGCTAAACCACACGCCAATGGAACAGGCGAGGAAGCCGGAAAAACGCTGGTCGATCTCCAGCGCGCGACGGCCAATCGACATTGCGCGAAAAGCGACGAAGAATACCATCAACAGCGCCAAAACCACACCGACATAACCCAACTCTTCACCGATAATTGAGAAGATAAAGTCGGTATGCGCTTCCGGCAGATACTCCAGTTTCTGCACCGAGTTGCCCAGGCCCTGTCCCCAGAACTCACCGCGGCCAAACGCCATCAGCGACTGGGTCAGCTGGTAGCCGCTGCCGAATGGATCTTCCCACGGGTTCCAGAAGGAGGTCACGCGGCGCATACGGTAAGGTTCCGCGATAATCAGCAGCACCACGGCGAAAATGCCCGAGCCGATAATCGCCAGGAACTGCCACAGTTTGGCGCCCGCCAGGAACAGCATCGCCAGCGTGGTAACAAACAGCACCACCACAGTGCCGAGGTCCGGCTGGGCCAGCAGCAGCACCGCCAGCACCACCATCACGCCCATCGGCTTACAGAAGCCCCAGAAGTTGTTCCGCACCTCTTCCACTTTGCGCACCAGATAACTGGCGAGATAGCAGAACAGCGACAGCTTGGATAACTCCGCCGGCTGAATACGCAGCGGCCCGAGCGCGATCCAGCGCGATGCGCCGTTAACCGAGCTACCGACCACCAGTACGATCAGCAGCATCGCCACCGAAGCCATCAGCATCGCGTTACTGTAGCGCTGCCAGAAATCCATCGGTACGCGCAACGTCACTAACGCCATCCCCAGCGCCAGGGCGATATAAAAGGCATCTCGCTTGGCAAAGTAGAACGGATCGTCGTTAAGACGCTGTCCAACCGGCATCGACGCCGAGGTGACCATGACAAAACCGATAATCGCCAGGCCAAATGTCAGCCATAGCAGCGTGCGGTCATACAGCACCACCGGCGCGTCGTCGTTGTCGCGCGCGCCCATCACCCAATCACGCAGGCGCAGCGAAATAAAACTGGCGATACTGGCTCCGGGAATACGCATCAGCTCAGCTCCTTCGCCAGTTGCGCGAAGCGATCGCCACGCTGTTCAAAATTACGGAACTGGTCGAGGCTGGCGCAAGCCGGTGACAGCAGCACCAGGTCGCCCGCCTGCACCTGAGCGGCAATCTGCGTCATCGCCTGTTCGAGCGTGTCGGTGCGCGTCGCCACCGCCGGACGCAGCGCGGCCAGCGCATCGCCGTCGCGGCCAAAGCAGAACAGCCTCACGTTGTCGCCCTGCAGATAGCGCGCCAGCGGCGTAAAGTCCGCCCCTTTGCCATCGCCACCCAGCAGCAGCCACAGCGTACCTTTCACCTGCAGGCCGTTAAGCGCGGCTTCGGTGCTGCCCACGTTGGTGGCTTTCGAATCATTAATCCAGCGCACGCCATGCGCTTCGTGCACCAGCTGGAAGCGATGCGGCAGGCCGCTGTAGGTGGTTAACGCTTTCAGGCTGGAAGCGCGCGGGATCTTCACCGCATCGGCCAGCGCCAGCGCGGCCAGCGCATTGGTGTAATTGTGCTGCCCGACCAGCTTCATCTCGTCGGTATTAAGGACTTTCTCGCCCTTCACCCGCAGCCAGGTACTGCCCTGCTGCTGGTTGAGGTGATAATCGCCAACGTCGATGCCAAAGCTGACGCAGCGGCGATCGGCGCCGCGCACCGGCATGGTCATGCCATCGTCGGCATTCACCACGCAGATATCCGCGTTTTCATAGATACGTAATTTAGCGGCGCGGTACTGCTGCATGCCGAGCGGATAGCGATCCATATGATCCTCAGTGACGTTGAGGATGGTTGCCGCCGCTGCTTTCAGGCTGTAGGTGGTTTCCAGCTGGAAGCTGGAGAGCTCCAGCACATACAGCTGCGCCGGCGATTTAAGCAGCGTCAGCGCTGGCAGCCCAATGTTGCCGCCTACGCCCACCTGCCAGCCCGCAGCGCGCGCCATTTCGCCCACCAGCGTGGTGACGGTACTTTTGCCATTGGAACCGGTGATCGCCACAATCGGCGCCTGCGCCTCACGGCAGAACAGTTCGATATCGCCGACAATTTCAATGCCGGCGTCGGCCGCTTCGCTCAGCGCCGGGTGCGCCAGCGCGATGCCCGGGCTGGCGATGATCAGATCGCATGCCAGCAGCCAGTCGCTGTTGATACCGCCAACGTGGCGCTCCACCTGCTCTGGCAGTTTGTCCAGCCCCGGCGGTGACACACGGGTATCCATCACGCGGGGCGTCACGCCCTGCGCGAGGAAGAAATCAACACAGGACAGGCCGGTAATGCCTAATCCAATGATGACGACTTTTCTGCCCCGATAGTCAGCCATGATTAACGTACCTTGAGCGTTGCCAGGCCAATCAGCACCAGCATCAGCGAAATAATCCAGAAGCGCACGATCACGCGCGGCTCCGGCCAGCCTTTCAGTTCATAGTGGTGGTGAATCGGTGCCATGCGGAAAATACGCTGACCGCGCAGCTTGAACGAACCCACCTGCAGGATCACCGACAGCGTCTCAACCACAAATACGCCGCCCATAATCACCAGCAAAAATTCCTGACGCAGCAGCACTGCCAGCGTGCCCAGTGCGCCGCCCAGCGCCAGCGAACCCACGTCGCCCATAAAGACCTGCGCCGGATAGGTGTTGAACCACAGGAAGCCGAGACCGGCCCCGACAATCGCGGTACAGACAATCACCAGCTCACCGGCGTGGCGCAGATACGGGATGTGCAGATACTCGGCAAATTTCACGTTACCGGTCGCCCAGGCCACCAGCGCAAATCCCGCCGCGACAAACACCGTTGGCATGATGGCCAGACCATCCAGACCGTCTGTCAGGTTTACCGCATTACCGGTTCCGACAATCACAAAATAGGCCAGCACCACGTAGAACAGGCCGAGCTGCGGCATAACATCTTTGAAGAACGGCACCACCAGCTGTGTGGCAGGCGTATCTTTACCGGCGATGAACAGCGCGAACGCCACGCCGAGCGAAATCACCGACATCCAGAAATATTTCCAGCGCGCGATCAGGCCCTTAGTGTCTTTACGCACCACTTTGCGATAGTCATCAACAAAGCCAATTACGCCAAAACCGACCAGCACCACCAGCACGCACCAGACGTAAGGATTGGACGGATAAGCCCACATCAGCACCGAAACCGTGATGGAAGTCAGAATCATTATGCCGCCCATGGTCGGCGTGCCGCGCTTGCTGAAGTGCGACTCCGGACCATCGTTACGTACTACCTGGCCAATCTGCAGTTTCTGCAGCCAGGCGATCAGGCGCGGGCCCATCCATAAAGAGATGAACAGAGCGGTCAGCAGGCTGACAATGGCGCGAAACGTCAGATAGGAAAAGACGTTAAAGCCGGAATAAAATGCGACCAGATGTTCGGCCAGCCAGACTAGCATGTTCCTTTCTCCTGTAAGCTCTGTATTACCTGCTCCATGGCGGCACTACGTGAACCTTTAACCAAAATAGTGATGTCCGCATGTAGGGACAGCAGCGTGCGTAAACGTTCAGTCAGTTCAGCTTTACTGGCGAAATGTTCGCCCCGGCCGCTGCTTTCACTAATCAAATGGCTGAAGCTGCCGGTGCTCAGCACACAATCAATACCGGCGGCTTTCGCCGCTTCGCCCACCTGACGATGACAGGCTTCGGCTTCGTCGCCCAGCTCGCCCATGTCGCCGACCACCATGACGCGGAAGCCCGGCATATCGCCCAGCACCTGCGCAGCGGCGGTCATCGAGCCAACGTTAGCGTTGTAGCTGTCATCCAGCAGCAGCTGATTACCGGCGAGGCGAATCGGGAACAGGCGCCCAGGAACGGGCTGTAAGGTTTTAAGGCCAGACTGGATAGCGGTTAACGGCGCGTCAACCGACAGCGCCAGCGCGGCAGCAGCCAGCGCATTAGCGATATTGTGCCGGCCCGGCAGCGGCAGCTCGACGGCGATGTCGCCGCGCGGCGTGTGCAGGGTAAACAGCGTGGCGTCAGCGCGCAGTACGATATCGCTGGCGCGGAACTCCGCGTCTGCCATCGGCTGCGGCGAAAAGCGCCACAGGGTTTTGTCAGCAAACTGCGGCTGCCAGTTGGGCAGATCGTTGCTGTCAGCGTTGATGATTGCAGTGCCGTGCACCGGTAAGCCGCCAAAGATTTCGCCTTTGGCTTTTGCCACGCCCGCCAGTGAACCGAAGCCTTCCAGATGCGCCGCCGCCAGATTGTTGACCAGCGCGGTTTCCGGACGCACCAGATTGGTGGTGTAGGCGATTTCACCCTGATGGTTCGCGCCCATTTCAATCACGGCATACGCGTGTTGCGGGGTAAGACGCAGCAGCGTCATCGGCACGCCGTAATCGTTGTTGAGATTGCCGGCGGTATACAGCGTTTCACCGCACTGGCGCAGAATCGCCGCGGTCATCTCTTTCACGGAGGTTTTACCGGAGGAGCCGGTCAGCCCCACCACGCGCGCTTTCGCCTGCTGACGCACCCAGGCGCCGAGCTGACCAAAGGCGATACGCGTGTCAGCGACCACCACCTGCGGCACGTCGACCGCTAAACGACGATTCACCAGCAGCGCCTGTGCGCCACTGGCGATAGCGTCGGCGGCAAAATCGTGCGCATCAAAACGTTCGCCCACCAGCGCGACAAACAGGCTGCCTGGGGTAACTTTACGGGTATCCGTGGTGACATCAGCAATAGTGAGATCGCTGCCGTGCAGTTGCCCACCGCTAATCTCTGCCAGGGTTTTCAGCGTAACCGGAATCATGCCATTACCCCCAGCAAACGGGCGACGGTGTCGCGGTCAGAGTAGTCAAGGCGGCGGTTGCCGATGATTTGATAATCTTCATGGCCTTTACCGGCCACCAGCACGATGTCGTCGGCGCTGGCCTGCATCACCGCATGGGTAACCGCCTGCGCTCGTCCTGCAATAACGCGTGCCCGGCCCGGATCGAGCAGGCCGGTGAGAATGTCGTTAACAATCGCCGTCGGCTCTTCGCTCCGCGGATTGTCATCGGTGATCACCACGATATCGGCAAACTGTTCGGCAATCGCGCCCATCAGCGGGCGTTTGCCTTTGTCACGGTCGCCACCGCAGCCAAATACGCACCACAGCTGGCCCTTGCAGTGCAGCCGGGCCGCCTCCAGCGCTTTTTCCAGCGCGTCTGGCGTATGTGCGTAATCCACCACTACCGTCGGCTTGTGCGCGGCGGTGAACACTTCCATACGCCCGCACACCGGCTGCAGCTGGCTGGCACTGGCCACCAGCGTGTCGAGCGGATAATCCAGCGTCAGCAGTGTCGCCAGCGCCAGCAGCAGATTGCTGACGTTAAAGGCGCCCATCAGGCGGCTGTCAAACTCGCCGTTGCCCCAGCTTGAACTGAACTGCACGTGTGCGCCGCCGTCGTGATAATCGATCGCCGTCGCCTGCAGCCAGCGGCCACGACAGCCGGGCTGCAGATTGTTGCTCAGCGTAACGGCCACGGCATCCGGTAATTTTTCCAGCCAGCGGCGGCCCACTTCATCATCAGCGTTGATGATGGCCTCGCCTACCTGATGCTCAGAGAACAGCAGCCACTTGGCTGATTCGTAGCCCTGCATGTCACCGTGATAATCAAGGTGATCGCGGCTCAGATTGGTAAATACCGCGGCGGCAAACGGCAGCGCGGCCACGCGATGCTGCACCAGACCGTGCGAAGAAACCTCCATCGCGGCGACGCTAGCCCCCTGCCCGACCAGGTCGTGCAGAATATGCTGTACATCCACCGCTGAACCGGTGGTGTTTTCACTCGGCACCAGCTGACCGTACAGGCCATTGCCCACCGTGCCCATCACCGCACCGGTTTCGCCCAGCAGGTTGGCCCAATGCGCAATCAGCTGCGTGGTGGTGGTTTTACCGTTAGTGCCGGTCACACCAATCAGCTTTAATTTTTCAGCCGGCTGCTGGTAGAAACGCCCGGCCAGCGCGGAAAGGCGCTGCGGCAGCTGAGCCAGATAGATAACCGGGACGCCGTGCATCTCGCGGATATCCCCATCGCTGGCTTCGCCTTCAGCCTCGGCAATGACCGCCGCCACACCCTGGGCGATGGCCTGTGGAATAAATCGACGTCCATCAGCATGATGGCCCGCCACGGCGATAAACAGATCGCCAGCAGCCGCAGCGCGGCTGTCCAGTGTCATGTCACGGAGTGGACGCGCCGGCGCGCCAGGCACCCACGGGGCCAGCAAGTCGCGCAGGTTACGATCTGTCACTTGATTCCTCACTTCTCTTATTCTTCACCAACTCGTTTTTATCCACCGTTGGCAGCGCATCCGGTTCAATGTTCATGGTGCGCAGCACACCGCCCATGATGGCGCCAAACACCGGTGCAGAAACCGCACCACCATAATATTTACCGGCCTGGGGATCGTTGATCACCACCACCAGCGCAAAACGCGGGCGACTGGCAGGCGCAACGCCCGCGGTGTAAGCAATGTATTTATTGACGTAGCGTCCGTCCGGCCCGACTTTTTTCGCGGTACCGGTTTTGATCGCGATGCGATAGCCCTTGATGGCGGCTTTAACACCACCGCCACCCGGCAGCGCCACGCTTTCCATCATGTGCATCACGGTTTTCACCAGGTCTTCCGGGAAAACGCGCTCGCCCGCCACCGGCGGGTCAACTTTGGTAATCGACAGCGGGCGGTTGATGCCGTAGCTGCCAATGGTTGCGTAGACTCGCGCTAACTGTAACGGCGTTACCATTAGCCCATAGCCGAAAGAGAAGGTGGCCCTCTCTATGTCAGACCACCGTTGTTTTTGAGGGTATAAGCCACTACTTTCCCCGACCAGCCCCAAATTGGTCGGTTTACCCAGACCAAAGCGCGCGTAAGTTTCTACCAGCGCTGAGGAGGGCATCGCTAACGCGAGGCGCGAAACCCCGACGTTACTCGACTTCTGCAGAACCCCGGTAAGGGTCAATTCGTTATAGCGCGCCACGTCCTTGATCTCATGACCATTGACGCGATACGGCACGGTGTTCAGAACGCTGTTCTCTTTCACCACGCCGCGCTGTAGTGCGGTCATCACCACCATTGGCTTCACGGTGGAACCCGGCTCGAAGATGTCGGTAATAGCGCGGTTACGCATGACGTCTTTCGGCGTGTTGCTGAGATTATTGGGGTTGTAAGCCGGGCTGTTGGCCATCGCCAGCACTTCGCCGGTGTTCACGTCCACCAGCACCGCAGTACCCGATTCGGCTTTGTTGAAGGCAACGGCATTGTTCAGTTCGCGGTACACCAGCGCCTGCAGGCGCTCGTCGATGCTCAGCGTCAGGTTGTGCGCGGCGCGGCTATCGACCGAGGAGATATCTTCAATTACCCGCCCGTAGCGGTCTTTGCGCACGGTACGTTCGCCCGGCTCGCCGGTCAGCCATTTATCAAAGCTCTTCTCGATGCCTTCAATGCCCTGGCCGTCAATGTTGGTGAAGCCAATCAGGTGGGCAGTGACCTGACCGGCCGGATAGTAGCGGCGCGACTCCTGGCGCAGGTAAATACCGGGCAGCTTGAGCTTTTTCACGTATTCGCCAATCGCCGGGTTAACCTGACGGGCGAGGTAAATAAAGCGCCCTTTTGGGTTGGCGTTGACGCGCGCCGCCAGCTGATCCAGCGGGATCGACAGCGCATCCGACAGCGCTTTCCAGCGGCTATCAACGGTGACGCCGCCGTGCTCGGTCAGCTCTTTGGGATCGGCCCAGATGGCGTTAACCGGCACGCTTACCGCCAGCGGGCGTCCGGCGCGATCGCTGATCATGCCGCGTGCGGTAGGCACTTCCTGCACGCGCAGCGAACGTAAATCGCCTTCCTTCACCAGCTTATCCGGGCTGATGACCTGCAGCCACGCCACGCGCGACAGCAATCCGCCCAGCGCCAGAAGAATACAGCCGCACAGCAACGCAAAACGCCAGCTTACAAAGCTGGCCTTATCTTCCTGTTTTCTTAACTTCAGCGTTTTGCCTGCGCCGCTCATTGAGGTCTGCGATTCCTTATTTCTGCACCACAATATTTTCCTGTGAAGGATCAACATGCTGCAACTGCAGCTTGTCGGTTGCTATCCGTTCTACCCGGCTGTGATCGCCCAGCGCATTCTCTTCGAGGATCAGGTTGCGCCATTCGATATCCAGCGCATCACGCTCCAGTACCAGCTGCTCACGCTGCGCCGTCAGCAGACGGGTCTTATGCGTGGTGGTCACCACCAGCACCGAAGAAACCAGCACGGCGATCAGCAGCAGCAGCGGGATCTTGCCAAAACGCAGCAGATCGCCACCAATGACGCCGGGCAGGCTGTGACGCTCATTGCCAATCACGATGCGGTTCTCTCAGCGATACGCAGGACCGAACTGCGCGCGCGCGGGTTGTCTTTGACTTCGGCTTCGCCAGGAATCAGCTTGCCGAGGGTTTTCAGTTCACGTCCGCCCAGCGCTTTCAGCTGGCTCTCGGTCATCGGAATCCCGGCCGGCACCTGCGGTCCGCGGCTCTGGTCACGCATGAAGCGCTTCACCAGCCGATCCTCCAGCGAGTGGAAGCTGATGATGGATAAACGCCCGCCCGGTGCCAGCACCGTCAATGCCCCTTTGAGCGCGATATCGATCTCTTCCAGCTCACTGTTGATCCAGATGCGTATCGCCTGGAAGCTGCGCGTCGCCGGATGCTTAAACTTGTCTTTTACCGGCGTTGCCGCCGCAATCAGATCGGCCAGCTCTTTGGTGCGCGTCATCGGCTGTTCCCGGTTGCGCTCGACAATGGCGCGGGCGATGCGTTTCGCAAAGCGCTCTTCGCCGTAGGTTTTCAGCACAAATGCAATATCTGCCTCTTCCGCGCTCTGCAACCACTCGGCTGCCGACTGACCGCGCGTCGGATCCATACGCATATCCAGCGGCCCGTCGCGCATAAAGGAGAAACCGCGCTCGGCGTCATCCAGCTGAGGCGAAGAGACGCCCAAATCCAGCAGTACGCCATCGATTTTGCCGGTCAGCCCGCGCTCTTCGACATACTCAGCCAGCGCTGAAAACGGCCCGTGCACAATCGAAAAACGTGAATCTTTTATCTCAGCGGCTGCGGCTATGGCTTGCGGATCGCGATCGATCGCCAGTAACTGTCCGTGCGCGCCAAGCTGCGACAGGATCAGGCGTGAGTGACCGCCGCGACCAAAGGTGCCGTCAATATAAATGCCGTCTTCCCTGATATTAAGGCCGTTAACCGCCTCATCCAGCAGCACCGTGGTGTGTTTAAAATTTTCCTGCATAGCTATAGCGACAAGTCCTGCAACCGCTCAGATAAAGGCTCCTGAGCTGACTGTTCTGCGTCAATATCGTCCTTAACTTGTTGATACCAGGTCTGTTCATCCCACAGCTCAAACTTGTTGAACTGTCCAACCAGCATCACTTCTTTGGTCAGGCTCGCATGCTGGCGCAACGTGTTCGCCAGCAGTAAACGGCCTGCGTTATCCATCTGGCACTCGCTGGCATGACCTAACAGCAGACGCTGCACGCGACGCTCGTTCGGATTCATACTGGATAACCGGGCCAGTTTTTTCTCAATAATTTCCCATTCGGGCAGGGTATAAAGCAGCAGGCAGGGCTGATGGAGGTCAATGGTGCAAACCATGTGACCCTGAGACTCTGCGAGCAGCAATTCGCGATAACGCGTCGGCACCGCCAGGCGCCCTTTGCTGTCGAGATTGACTAACGTTGCTCCACGGAACATGCCAGCCCTACCCCTCAGTTACCCGTTTTCACCACTTTATCCCACTTTTTACCACGAAACGAGTTTACGGAGCCGATGAAATCCTTGTCAAGCCGCAACGGCAAGTGAATATCACTCTTTACACCGAATGAAATTAACCGGAGAGAAGAATAAGAGGAGAATGAATGGTCAATTTAAAATTAACCTGATGAATAACAGTATAAAAAAAATTTGCGTCAGATTTATCGGTGAAAATTAGCGCAATTTTACCGCTGCGATTATTCTGCCCCAATCTGCGACGGCGGCGGCATTTTAGGGGATTTCTGAAAGGAAGCCCAGCACCATCGCGTCAGCTCTGCTATGCGCGATTGCTGAAGATGTAAACAAATAAGAAAATCCAGCGCCGATAATTCGTTAGCCGGGGCGATGATAATTTACGCTTTTTTACGCCCGTGTGCGTCTGGTTAAATATGGATGAGAGAAATTAGCGCGGGCGACGTCTCGCCCGACGCTTCATTTAGCGCGACGACTTAATTGTCCGCGGCGGAATAAATTACGGCGAATACGGGTTAAACCCGGCTTCGGTTTGCGTGGCTCATCCAGCGAAGCCAGCACCAGCTCGAGCACACGCTCAGCAACATCGCGATGGCGCTGCCCTACCGCCAGCACCGGGCACTCCAGAAAGTCTAATAATTCGTGGTCGCCGAAAGTCGCAATAGCCAGGTCAGTTGGCAAGCGACCATCACGCTTCAGCGTCACGTCCATCACCCCCTGCAGCAGGCCAAACGAGGTGGTAAACAGTGCTTCGGGCATCGCGTGGTCTTCAAGGTATTTTTCAAACAGCGTCGCCGCAGCGGCGCGGTCAAAGCTATTGCAATAGATGAAATCGATCGGGCGTTCATCGCCCTGCCACGCCTCGCGGAAACCCATTTCACGCAGGAAGCTGACCGACAGCTCCGGCAGCGCGCCGAGAAACAACACATTTTTTACCGGCAGCTGACGCAATTCAGCCGCCAGCGCCTGCGCGTCATCCTGATCGGCACCGACCACGCTGGTGAAGTGTTCACGATCCAGCGCGCGGTCCAGCGCGATAATCGGCAGCGGATCGTTGACCCAGCGCTGATAGAACGGATGTTCCGGCGGCAGCGACGTGGAGACAATGATCGCATCCACCTGACGCTGCAGCAGGTGCTCAATGCAGCGCATTTCGTTATCCGGCTGATCTTCGGAACAGGCAATCAGCAGCTGATAGCCGCGCTGACGCGCCTGGCGTTCGAGATAGTTGGCGATGCGGGTATAACTGGTGTTTTCCAGATCGGGGATCACCAGACCAATCGAACGGGTGCGTCCGGCGCGCAGGCCCGCAGCCACCGCGTTGGGGTGATAGTTGTACTCACGCACCACCGCCATGACTTTCTCAACGGTTTTGTCGCTGACACGATACTGCCGCGCTTTGCCATTGATGACATAGCTCGCCGTGGTGCGCGACACGCCCGCCAGGCGCGCAATTTCATCCAGTTTCACGATGACACCTTAATTCTGATAAGCCAGGGCTGGCGAAAATGTCCGCAGAGTAGCTAAGGGTAAAACATTTGTAACATCTAACCGCAGAACAGTACGCTGAGCAACCGCTTTTCATGCACAAGCGGCCGAAGCGCATAAAATAAAAAAACCCGGCATTCCGCCGGGTTAGCTTGAAAACCGATGATAACTTTGCGGTATTAACGCATTACGCGATCGCCGCGTGATACCCCGACGATGCCGGAACGCGCCACTTCAACGATTTCCGCCACTTCGCGCACGGTGTTGAGGAACGCGTCGAGTTTATCGCTGGTGCCGGCCAGCTGAACCGTGTACAGCGTCGGCGTCACATCGATGATCTGCCCACGGAAAATTTCCGCACTGCGTTTTACCTCTTCGCGACCGTACCCGCTGGCCTGAATCTTCACCAGCATGATTTCACGCTCGACGTAAGCGCCCTGCCCCAGTTCGCTGACGCGTAACACGTCCACCAGCTTGTGCAGCTGCTTTTCGATCTGCTCCAGTACTTTCTGGTCGCCCACGGTCTGAATGGTCATGCGCGACAGGGTAGGATCGTCGGTCGGTGCGACGGTCAGGCTCTCAATGTTATAGCCGCGCTGGGAAAACAGCCCCACCACGCGCGACAATGCGCCGGATTCGTTCTCCAGCAGAACTGATAAAATACGACGCATAATTAAGTCCTCTCCGTTTTGCTCAACCACATCTCATCCATCGCGCCACCGCGAATCTGCATCGGGTAGACGTGCTCGCTGCCGTCCACCGTGACATCCACAAACACCAGACGCCCTTTCGCCAGCGTATCGAGCGCCAGCTGCAGCTTCTCTTCCAGCTCAGCCGGATGCTGAATCGCGATGCCCACGTGGCCATAGGCTTCTGCCAGACGCACGAAGTCCGGCAGCGATTCCATATAGGATTGTGAATGGCGGCCGGAGTAAATCATGTCCTGCCACTGTTTCACCATGCCGAGGAAGCGGTTGTTCAGGTTCAGCACCAGCACCGGCAGGTCGTACTGCAGCGCGGTCGACAGCTCCTGAATATTCATCTGAATACTGCCGTCGCCGGTCACGCAAATCACGGTTTCCTGCGGCAGCGCCATCTTCACGCCGAGCGCCGCCGGCAGGCCAAAGCCCATGGTGCCGAGGCCGCCGGAGTTGATCCAGCGACGCGGTTTATCGAACTGGTAGTAAAGCGCGGCGAACATCTGGTGCTGGCCGACGTCCGAGGTCACATACGCCTCGCCGTGCGTCAGACGACAAATGGTTTCGATCACCGCCTGCGGTTTGATTTTGTCGCTGGTACGGTCAAATTCCAGGCACTTGCGGCTGCGCCAGCCTTCAATGCTCTGCCACCAGTCACGCAGGCTGTCGAGCTCCTGCTTCGCCTCGCTCTGCGCCAGCAGCTCCAGCATCTGCGTCAGCGTCTGTCTGGCATCGCCGACAATCGGAATATCGGCGCTGACGGTCTTGGAAATCGAAGTCGGGTCGACGTCAATGTGCATCACGGTGGCATTCGGGCAATACTTCGCCAGATTGTTGGTGGTGCGGTCGTCAAAGCGTACGCCGATACCAAAGATCAGATCGGCATTGTGCATGGTCATGTTGGCTTCATAGGTTCCGTGCATACCCAGCATGCCCACACACTGACGATGCGTGCCCGGGAACGCGCCCAGCCCCATCAGCGAGGTGGTGACCGGAATATTCAGCTGCTCTGCCAGCTGCAGCAGTTCCGCCTCGCAGCCAGAAGTAATGGCCCCGCCGCCGACGTAAATTACCGGCTTGTGCGCCGCCAGCAGCGTCTGCAGCGCGCGCTTGATCTGGCCTTTGTGGCCCTGCAGCGTCGGATTGTAAGAGCGCATGCTGACGGTTTCCGGCCACACGTATGGCAGCTTGTTAGCCGGATTCAGAATATCTTTTGGCAGATCGATCACCACCGGTCCCGGACGACCGCTGGCCGCCAGCCAGAAGGCTTTTTTCAGCACCGTCGGAATCTCTTCGGTGCTTTTCACCAGGAAGCTGTGCTTCACCACCGGACGCGAAATCCCCACCATGTCGCACTCCTGGAAGGCGTCATAGCCAATCAGCGAGGACGGCACCTGACCGGAGAGGATCACCAGCGGAATGGAATCCATATAAGCGGTCGCAATGCCGGTGATGGCGTTGGTAGCGCCAGGACCTGAGGTGACCAGCACCACGCCGACTTCGCCGGTCGCGCGCGCCAGGCCATCCGCCATATGTACGGCGCCCTGCTCGTGGCGCACCAGCACGTGGTCAATACCACCGACCGTTTGCAGCGCATCATAAATATCGAGCACCGCACCGCCCGGATAACCGAATACCTGCTTAACGCCCTGATCGATTAACGAACGGACGACCATTTCGGCTCCTGACAACATCTCCATTTTCTGCCTCCAGGCTTGAGAGCCAGCTGCGCCAGCAAACGCTATCCTGCGTGCCGCTCGCATCTGTCCCTTTATTGCCAATTAAGATCAAAACCTTATGTTTATGCTCAGAAGACGCCATTCATTTCGTCTTCCAGGTACAGGGAATCTACCTGCGTGGATTCTTTTGAGAGTAGGTCGATTACCATAACCGCAGAAAACCCGGCCTGCAAACGCCATAAGGCGGCACGGCGCTGTCAGTGGCAAAAAAGGCACTGACGCGTGATTATCGCCCGGGAGGAATAAACTAATGCGATGGCATAAGGACAGAGGAAAATGCTGGTTTGCAGATTATTTACAGCGTGTTGTAAGAAATATGATTTTCATATTGCCAGCGTGTTTAGCCCACAATTTTTTCCGTTACCGCGTTTCTGGCGTGATTAACTCTTAAATCCCTCTTCCACATCACAATCTGCTAAGCAACAAGCTTTATCTTGTTTTTCCACCTGACGAATAAGCCTTACTAAAAACATATAATTCAGCAACTTAAAATTATCCGCCTTTTTTAAAAGATTTTTTAAAGTGGCATAACGCGCTAAGCCACCGTTAATTAATGGCAATGCTCTGCGATGACCGATAATCCCAGCACATCGCCCTTTTCCGGCCAGAGAAATACCCTTTCACTTAGGGTTGACATCGCCAGGCGAATCCAGTACCAATATGTGCAGCACTCATTTTACGAGGTTTGATTCATGTCACGTTCTTTTCGTCTACTCGGTCTACTACTTAACGCATCCAGTTTGCGCGGTAGACTCGTGGGCGAAATCAACAACTGATTCGAACCTGCTGAAAGTTAAAAAACCCGCGCCACTGCGCGGGTTTTTTTATGCTCGTAGCACCGGCGAAGTCAATGCAAAAGGAAGATGACCATGAGCCAGCAAGTAATAATTTTCGATACCACTCTGCGCGACGGCGAACAGGCATTACAGGCCAGCCTGAGTGTTAAAGAAAAACTGCAGATCGCCCTGGCGCTGGAAAGGATGGGCGTGGATGTAATGGAAGTCGGTTTTCCGGTCTCTTCGCCGGGTGATTTCGAATCCGTGCAGACCATTGCCCGGACCATCAAAAACAGCCGCGTGTGTGGTCTGGCGCGCTGTGTCGAGAAAGATATCGATGCGGCTTACGAATCGCTGCGCGTGGCCGATGCCTTCCGTATTCACACCTTTATCGCTACTTCGCCGATGCATATCGCCACTAAACTGCGCAGCACGCTGCCGGAAGTGATTGAACGCGCGGTGCACATGATTAAGCGGGCGCGCAACTATACCGATGACGTTGAGTTCTCCTGCGAAGACGGTGGCCGTACGCCGATTGACGACCTGTGCCGCATGGTAGAAGCCGCAATCAACGCCGGTGCCACCACCATCAATATTCCGGACACCGTGGGCTACACCCTGCCGGGCGAGTACGCCAACATTATTGGTCAGCTGGTACAGCGCGTACCCAACATCGACAAAGCGATTCTGTCGGTACATACCCATGACGATCTGGGTATGGCGACCGGTAACGCCATTGCGGCAGTGCTGGCCGGTGCGCGTCAGGTCGAAGGCACGCTGAACGGCCTGGGCGAGCGCGCCGGTAACTGTGCGCTGGAAGAGGTGATCATGGCGATCAAAACCCGCCAGCAGATCATGAACGTGCACACCAATATCAATCATCAGGAAATCTACCGCACCAGCCAGATTGTCAGCCAGATCTGCAACATGCCGATTCCGGCTAACAAAGCGGTGGTCGGTTCCAACGCCTTCGCCCACTCCTCCGGCATTCATCAGGATGGCGTGCTGAAGAACCGCGAAAACTACGAAATCCTGACGCCAGAATCGATTGGCCTGCATAAAATTCAGCTGAACCTGACCTCCCGCTCCGGCCGTGCCGCCGTGAAGCACCGTATGGAAGAGATGGGTTACAAAGAGTCCGATTACAACCTGGATACGCTGTACGACGCCTTCCTGAAGCTGGCGGACAAAAAAGGCCAGGTGTTCGATTACGACCTGGAAGCGCTGGCCTTCATTAATAAGCAGAATGAAGAGCCGGAGTACTTCCAGCTGAACGAATTCAACGTGCAGACCGGCTCCAGCGTCACCGCGACGGCGTCGGTGCAGCTGGGCTGCGGCGAAGAGGCCAAAGCCGACGCCGCCACCGGTAACGGTCCGGTTGATGCCGTCTACCAGGCTATTAACCGTATCACCGGCTTCGATGCTGAGCTGGTGAACTACAAGCTGACCGCGAAAGGCCACGGCGAAAACGCGCTGGGTCAGGTCGATATCGTGGTCAACTACAACGGGCGTAAATTCCACGGCGTGGGCCTGGCGACCGATATTGTCGAATCCTCGGCGAAAGCGATGGTGAATGCCCTGAACAACATCTGGCGGGCAAAGCAGGTCGAAAAAGAATTGCAGCGTAAATTTAAAGATCAGAAGGAAACGGTGTAACTATGACTCAGTCTTATCATATTGCGGTAATGCCAGGCGACGGAATCGGTCCGGAAGTGATGGCGCAGGCCATGAAAGTTCTCGACGCGATTCGCGCGCGCTTCGATATGCGCATCACCACCAGCGAATATGATGTCGGCGGTATCGCCATCGATCGTCACGGTGAACCTTTACCCGCCGCCACCGTGGCCGGTGCTGAGCAGGCCGATGCCATTCTGTTCGGCTCGGTCGGCGGTCCAAAATGGGAACACCTGCCGCCGGCTGGCCAGCCTGAGCGCGGTGCGCTGCTGCCGCTGCGTAAACACTTCAAACTGTTCAGCAACCTGCGCCCGGCGGCGCTGTACAAAGGTCTGGAAGCATTTTGCCCGCTGCGCAGCGACATCGCTGCCCGCGGCTTCGATATCCTGTGCGTGCGTGAGCTGACCGGCGGCATCTATTTCGGCCAGCCGAAAGGCCGCGAAGGCAGCGGCGCGCATGAACGCGCTTTTGATACCGAGGTCTATCACCGTTTCGAAATCGAGCGTATTGCCCGCAACGCCTTTGAAGCTGCGCGCAAGCGTCGTAACAAAGTGACTTCCGTTGATAAAGCTAACGTGCTGGCGACCTCGGTGATGTGGCGTGAAATCGTCAACGAAGTGGCAAAAGATTATCCGGATGTGCAGCTGAGTCATATGTATATCGACAACGCCACCATGCAGCTGATTAAGGATCCGTCGCAGTTTGACGTTTTACTCTGCTCGAATCTGTTTGGTGACATTCTGTCGGACGAGTGCGCGATGATTACCGGCTCGATGGGCATGCTGCCTTCGGCCAGCCTGAATGAAGAGGGATTCGGCCTGTTCGAACCGGCGGGCGGTTCCGCACCGGATATCGCTGGCCAGAACATCGCCAACCCAATTGCGCAGATTCTGTCGCTGGCGATGCTGCTGCGTTTCAGCCTGAACGCTGACGCCGCTGCGGATAGCATTGAGCGCGCGGTAAGCCGTGCGCTGGAAGCGGGCCATCGCACCCGTGATTTGGCCGGTGACGGTCCTGCCGTGAGCACCGATGAAATGGGCAGTATCATTGCCGGTTACATCAGCGAGGAAAAATAACAAAATGAAAAGCTTATACCAGAAGTTATTTGATGCACATGTCGTTCACGAAGCGCCAGACGAAACGCCGTTACTGTATATCGATCGTCACCTGATTCACGAAGTCACCTCGCCGCAGGCGTTTGACGGTCTGCGTGCGCACGGCCGTAAAGTGCGCCAGCCGTCGAAGACCTTTGCCACCATGGACCACAACGTTTCCACCCAGACCAAAGACATCAACGCCTCGGGTGAAATGGCGCGTATCCAGATGCAGGAGCTGATGAAGAACTGTGCTGAGTTCGGCATTCAGCTGTATGACCTGAACCACCCGTTCCAGGGCATTGTGCACGTGATCGGTCCTGAGCAGGGCATGACGCTGCCGGGCATGACCATCGTTTGCGGCGACTCGCACACCGCAACGCACGGCGCCTTCGGTTCCCTGGCGTTCGGTATCGGCACCTCCGAAGTGGAGCACGTGTTCGCCACCCAGACCCTGAAACAGGGCCGGGCGAAAACCATGAAGATTGAAGTGCTGGGCGAAGCTGCGCCGGGTATCACCGCCAAAGACATCGTACTGGCGATCATCGGTAAAACCGGCAGCGCCGGCGGCACCGGTCACGTGGTTGAATTCTGTGGCCCGGCGATTGAAGCGCTGAGCATGGAAGGCCGCATGACGCTGTGCAACATGGCGATTGAGATGGGCGCCAAAGCGGGCCTGGTAGCACCGGATGACACCACGTTTGCCTATCTGAAAGACAAGCAGTTTGCGCCGAAGGGCGAGCAGTGGGAGCAGGCGGTGGCTTACTGGCGCACCCTGAAGTCCGACAGCGACGCGCAGTTTGACGCCGTTGTGACGCTGAATGCTGCCGATATCGCGCCGCAGGTCACCTGGGGCACCAATCCGGGCCAGGTGATGGCCGTGGATCAGGCCATCCCGAATCCGGCCTCGTTTGCCGATCCGGTTGAACGCGCTTCCGCCGAGAAAGCGCTGGCCTATATGGATCTGCAGCCGGGCATCAAACTGACTGAGGTAGCGATCGATAAAGTGTTTATCGGTTCCTGCACCAACTCACGTATCGAAGATCTGCGCGCGGCTGCCGCGATCGCCAAAGGCCGCAAAGTCGCGCCGGGCGTGGTTGCGATGGTGGTGCCGGGTTCTGGTCCGGTGAAAGCGCAGGCTGAAGCCGAAGGCCTGGACAAAATCTTCCTCGAAGCCGGTTTTGAATGGCGTCTGCCGGGCTGTTCGATGTGCCTGGCGATGAACAACGATCGTCTGAATCCGGGCGAGCGCTGTGCCTCAACCAGTAACCGTAACTTTGAAGGTCGCCAGGGTCGCGGCGGTCGCACCCATCTGGTGAGCCCGGCGATGGCTGCTGCGGCGGCGGTAACCGGTCGTTTTGCCGACATTCGTGAATTGACTCAGGGAGCTTAAGCCATGGCGAACAAATTTACCCAACACACCGGGATTGTGGCCCCACTGGATGCCGCAAACGTCGACACCGATGCCATCATCCCGAAGCAGTTTTTGCAGAAAGTGACGCGCACCGGCTTTGGCGCGCACCTGTTCCACGACTGGCGTTTTGATGATGATGCCGGCACCCAGCCGACCGCCAGCTTCGTGCTGAATAAGCCGGAGTTCAAAGGCACCAGCATCCTGCTGGCGCGCGAGAACTTTGGCTGCGGCTCCTCGCGTGAACACGCGCCGTGGGCGCTGACCGACTTCGGTTTTCACGTGGTGATTGCGCCGAGTTTCGCCGACATCTTCTACGGTAACAGCTTCAACAACCAGCTGCTGCCGGTGAAGCTGAGCGAAAAGCAGGTCGATGAAATGTTCAAACTGGTGGCCGCGCAGCCGGGCATCCGCTTCACCGTCGATCTCGAAGCGCAGACCGTCACCGCCGGCGACAAGGTTTATAGCTTTGAAATCGACAGCTTCCGCCGTCACTGCATGATCAACGGCCTCGACAGCATTGGCCTGACGCTGCAGCATGAAGCGTCCATCGCCAGCTACGAATCCAGCCAGCCAGCGTTTCTGCGTTAAGGTTTACCCGGTGCGCAGCAAGGCGCACCCTACAGCAAACGCGTCAGTAATTTGGTCGCCATTGATGGCGACCTTCAATCTCCACACCGCCCTCACCGCGCATCCCGTACCCGCGCCGCCAGCACCAGCGCCACCACCGCCATCACCAGCGCCAGCCAGTACACCGACTCATGACCAAAGCGCTCACTCAGTATCCCCTGGATCAGGCCGGCGATAATCAACCCGGTTGAAATCGAGGTGGTGAACATGGTGGTCGCCGCACCGGCACGGCCCGGCATCAAATCCTGAAACCACAGCATACCTATGCCGGCGATGATGCCGATAAACGCGGCGTTAAACAGCTGCAGCACCATCAGCGCGGTTTGAGAACGGAATAGCACCAGCCCGAGATAAAATACAATCGCCGCTACCAGCGCCAGCAACATCAGCTTGCGCTTGCCGTAGCGCTTCGCGTAATGGCCGGCCAGCAGCATGATCGGGATCTCCAGCCCGGCGGCGGTGCCCATCAGCAGACCCGCCAGCTTCTCCGGCAGGCCAAGGGTTGCGCTGATATACAGCGGCATATCGATGATATACATGGTATTACACGCCCACATCACCACCGAGGCGATAAACAGCAGCCGCACCTGGCTGTCTTTCCACGGGCTGAGCTGCATCAGCACCTGCTCCGGCGTGGCGGCGATGCGCGGCACCGAGGGCAGCGTGCGCCAGATCAGCAGCATACTCAGCAGAAAAATCACCGCCGCCACGCAGAACAGCGTGACGAAGCCGTAGTTGAGCGCCAGCGCGAACGACAGCGGCGGCCCAATCACCCACGCCAGCGACAGCTGGGCGCGCATCACCGAACTGAACATCACTACTTCACGCGCCGACTGATCGGCATATTCACGCGCCAGCGCGAAGATCTGCGGAATCGCCACGCTGGCCAGCGCCGACAGCAGCACACCGAGGGTGATAAGCGTCAGATAGTGACGGTTAAAGGCAAACAGTAGCGCGTTGGCCACCGCCATCAGGCAGCAAAACAGGATCAGATGACGGCGATCGCCACGGTTATCCGAACGCTTCGCCATCAGCAGGCTGATCACGATCCCGGCGACGGCATTGATGGTAAAGAACAGGCCGACCCAGAACGGCCGCACCTGCACCTCGCGCGTCAAAAACAGGCTGAGCGTCGGCGCCTGTAACGCCCCCGCCACGCCGACCATAAACGACACCGCCATAAAGGAGAGGTAAACCGGATTCAGGCGGCGCGGCCGCGGTAACAGCGATTTCATGCAGAAATCCCTTTGAGGAAAAAGACCGGGAAAAAACAGCGTAGAAGATTCCACAGCAAAACGAAAAAAGCCAGCAGAGAAAAACTCCGCTGGCGGTGAAATTGCACCCTACTCAGAAAAGGTTCCACGTCGGCGGAACCGCTGGCAGAGCGCCATTCATTGCTGAATGCCTCCCGCTCTTCCATTGCCCGCCAGTATGCCTCTAATATGGGGCAGGAAAAACTGAGCGAAGTCGAGAAGGAGTTCCCCTTTTATGTCCTCTGCGCGTCTGCAACAGCAATTCATTCGCCTGTGGCAACACTGTCAGGGCCAGGATCAGGAAACTACGCTGAGCGAGCTGGCTGAACTGCTGCACTGCTCACGCCGCCACATGCGTAACCTGCTGAACGCCATGCAGGCGGCGGGCTGGCTGATCTGGCAGGCTGAAGCCGGTCGCGGTAAACGCTCGCTGCTGAGCTTCTGCTACACCGGACTGGCGCTACAGCAGCAGCGCGCCGAAGACCTGCTGGAGCAGGATCGCATCGACCAGCTGGTGCAACTGGTGGGCGATAAAAACCAGGTGCGGCAGATGATTGCCGCGCACCTTGGCCGCAGCTTTCGCCAGGGTAAGCATATTCTGCGCGTGCTCTATTACCGGCCCTTGCCTAACCTGCTGCCCGGCTCGCCGCTGCGCCGTTCAGAAACCCATCTGGCGCGACAGATATTCAGCGGCCTGACGCGTATAAATGAGGAAAAGGGGGAAATCGCCGCCGACATTGCCCATCACTGGCAGCAAACCTCTCCGCTGCACTGGCGCTTCTTCCTGCGGCCGGCAATCCGCTTTCATCATGGTCGCGAGCTGGAGATGGAGGATGTCATCGCCTCGCTGGAGCGGGTGCGCAGCCAGCCGCTGTTTTCGCACATCGACCAACTGCACTCGCCGGCGCCGTGGACGCTGGATATCCATCTCAGCCAGCCGGACTGCTGGCTGCCGTGGCTGCTGGCCAGCGTCAGCGCCATGATTCTGCCGCGTGAGTGGCCGACGCTGCGCCACTTCGCCCGTCAGCCCATTGGCACCGGTCCGTACAGCGTGGTGCGCAATCAGCAAACCCAGCTGAAAATCGCCGCGTTTGATGACTACTTCGGCTACCGCGCGCTGATTGATGATGTCTCGATCTGGGTGCTGCCGGAGATCAGCGATGAGCTGGTCTACGCCGGTGTAAAACTGGAAGGCGAAAACGACGACGAAAAATCGGAAGAGAGTCGTCTCGAAGAGGGTTGCTATTTTCTGTTGTTCGATCAGCGATCTGAACGCGGTCGCGATGCCGGTTTCCGCCGCTGGGTGAGCGATCTGCTTAATCCTATCGCGCTGCTCAATCATGCCGGCGTTGGCTATCAGCGCTACTGGTTCCCGGCTTATGGCCTGCTGCCGCGCTGGCACCATCGCCGCGATATCACCCCAGCCCACAAGCCCGGCGGCGTGACCCAGCTGACGCTCAGCTGGTACAGCCACCACGTCGAACACGAGGGCATCGCCAATGCGCTGCGGCCGCTACTGGCGCAGCAGGGCGTCGAGCTGATTACCCGCGAAGTGAGCTACGAAAGCTGGTTCGACGGCGCGGGCGAGAGTGACATCTGGCTGGGCAGCGTCAACTTTACCCTGCCGCTCGACTACGCCCTGTTCGCTCAGCTCTACGAGCTACCGCTGATGCATCACTGTATCCCGCTCGACTGGCAGGCCGACGCCGCGCGCTGGCGTGAGAAAGCGCTGCCGCTGGCGGAGTGGAGCAAACAGCTGGTAAACAGCGACTATCTGCATCCGCTATTTCATCACTGGCTGCTGCTGGAGGGCCAGCGCAGCATGCGTGGCGTGCGGCTGAACACGCTCGGCTGGTTTGACTTCAAGTCCGCCTGGTTCGCCCCGCCGGAGCTGTAAAAAGGGCAGCATGAGACAACACGATCGGCAGGTGAACCTTTCGCGTTGTCCTGTAAATGTCTAGAATATGTCGTTCTCAACGGGGTGCCGGTTAACTGGCTGAGAGAGACCCGTCGAACCTGATCCGGCTCGTACCGGCGTAGGGATTTGAGATGTTCCGCCCTCAGATCCTTTGCGACGCAACCTTACCTTCTCCTTAAGGAACGCAAAGTGTTAAATAAAGTTCTGCCCCTGTTGCTGCTGATCGCTGCGCCGGCTCTGGCGGCCAAACCCGTTCTCACCGTGTATACCTACGACTCGTTCGCCGCCGACTGGGGCCCCGGTCCGGCAGTGAAAAAAGCCTTTGAGGCCCGCTGCGGCTGTGAGCTGAACTATGTGGCGCTGGAGGATGGCGTATCGCTGCTTAATCGCCTGCGTATGGAAGGAAAGAACAGCAAGGCCGACGTGGTACTGGGGCTGGACAATAACCTGATTCAGGCGGCGGAAAAAACCGGCCTGTTCAGCAAAAGTACGGTGGATACCCGCGGGCTACAACTGCCGGACGGCTGGCACAATGACACTTTTATCCCGTTTGATTACGGCTACTTCGCATTCGTTTACGACAAAAACAAGCTGAAGAATCCGCCGCACAGCCTGAAGGAGCTGGTCGAAAGCCCGGAAAAATGGCGGGTGATTTATGAAGACCCGCGCACCAGCACGCCGGGGCTCGGTCTGCTGCTGTGGATGCAGAAAGTGTACGGCGATGAAGCGCCGGCGGCCTGGCAGAAGCTGGCCAGCAAAACCGTGACCGTCACCAAAGGCTGGAGCGAAGCTTATGGTCTGTTCCTCAAAGGCGAAAGCGATCTGGTGCTGAGCTACACCACCTCGCCGGCTTACCACATCATTGAAGAGAAAAAGGATAACTACGCCGCCGCGCCGTTCAGCGAAGGTCACTATCTGCAGGTAGAAGTGGGCGCGCAGCTCGCCAGCAGCAAACAGCCGCAGCTGGCGCAGCAATTCATGCAGTTTATGGTGTCGCCAGCGTTTCAGCGCACCATTCCCACCGGCAACTGGATGTATCCGGTGATCAAAAGCGATTTACCCGCCGGTTATCAGGCGTTGCCGGTGCCTGCTAATGCGCTGCAATACACCCCGACAGAGGTGGCTGACCATCGCGCGGCGTGGATTAGCGCGTGGCAGCGCGCCGTCAGCCGCTGATGCCCGGCTGGCTGCTGCCCGGAGCGCTTAGCGCACTGCTCTTGTGTGCGGTCGCGCTGCTGGCGCTCGGTGCCCTGCTGCTCGCCGCGCCGGCCACCGACTGGCGCGCGCTGCTCAGCGATAGCTATCTGCACCATGTGCTGGCGTTCTCCTTTGAACAGGCGCTGCTGTCAGCGCTGCTTTCGGTGCTGCCGGCCATTCTGCTGGCCCGCGCGCTCTATCGCCGCCGCTTTACCGGCCGCACCCTGCTGCTGCGCCTGTGCGCCATGACGCTGGTGCTGCCGGTGCTGGTCGCCGTATTCGGTCTGCTGAGCGTCTATGGGCGCAGCGGCTGGCTGGCGCAGCTTTGCGCCGCCGTAGGTATCGACTATCACTTCTCGCCCTACGGCCTGCAGGGCATTTTGCTGGCGCACGTGTTCTTTAATCTGCCGCTGGCAACGCGCATGCTGCTGCAGGCGCTGGAGAGCATTCCCGGCGAGCAGCGCCAGCTGGCGGCGCAGCTCGGTCTGCGCGGCTGGTCGCTGTTTCGCCTGCTGGAGTGGCCGTGGCTGCGCCGTCCGCTGCTGCCAACGGCGGCGCTGATCTTTATGCTGTGCTTCGCCAGTTTTGCCACTGTGCTGGCACTGGGCGGCGGTCCGCAGGCCACCACGCTGGAGCTGGCCATTTATCAGGCGCTTAGCTTTGATTACGATCCCGGCCGCGCCGCGCTGCTGGCATTGTTGCAGCTCGGCTGCTGTCTGCTGCTGGTGCTGCTCAGCCAGCGCTTCAGTAAAGCGATTCCGGCCGGTAGCCAGACGGTGCGCGGCTGGCGCGATCCGCAGGATTCCTGGCACGCACGCGTCGCGGATACGCTGCTGATTACGCTGGCACTGCTGTTACTGCTGCCACCGCTGGCGGCGGTGCTGGTCGACGGCTTACGCGGCGGCATTGCCGGCGCGCTGCAACAGCCCGCGCTGTGGCAGGCCACGTGGACGTCGCTGCGTATCGCACTCGGTGCCGGTGTGCTGTGCGTGCTGCTGACCATGATGCTGCTGTGGAGCAGTCGCGAACTGCGCCAGCGTCAGCAGCGCTTCGCCGCGCAGGCCATGGAACTCAGCGGGATGCTGATTCTGGCGATGCCGGGCATTGTGCTGGCGAGCGGGTTCTTTCTGCTGTTCAACGCCACCGTTGGCCTGCCGCAGCGTGCCGATGCGCTGGTGATCTTTACCAACGCGCTGATCGCCATCCCCTACGCCATGAAAGTGCTGGAAAATCCGATGCGCGATCTCAACGCGCGCTACGCTCAGCTGTGCGCCTCGCTGGGCATCAGTGGGTTTACTCGCCTGCGGCTGATTGAACTGCGGGCGCTGAAACGTCCGCTGGCACAGGCGCTGGCATTTGCCTGCGTGCTATCGATTGGGGATTTCGGCGTGGTGGCGCTGTTCGGCAGCGCCGATTTCCGCACCCTGCCGTTTTATCTGTTCCAGCAGATTGGCGCCTATCGCGGTGCCGATGGCGCGGTGACCGCGCTGCTACTGCTGCTGTTATGCCTGCTGCTGTTTACGCTGATGGAAAAATTACCGGGTCGCCATGCTGACACTGAATAACCTTACTTATCTCTACCAGCATCTGCCGATGCGCTTCAGCTTTAGCGCACAGGCTGGTGAACGTCTCGCCATTCTCGGCCCGAGCGGCGCGGGCAAAAGTACCCTGCTGAGCCTGCTCGGCGGCTTTCTGCCGGTGAGTCAGGGCAGCCTGCTGATCGATGGCGTCGACCACACCCGCAGCGTGCCTTCCGCGCGACCGGTATCGATGCTGTTTCAGGAGAACAATCTGTTTCCGCACCTGACGGTGCAGCAAAATCTGGGGCTGGGCCTGCATCCCGGCCTGAAGCTGACGCGCCAACAGCAGCAGCAGGTACAGCAGATTGCGGAGCAAACCGGGCTGGAATCGATGCTGACGCGTCTGCCCGGCCAGCTCTCCGGCGGTCAGCGCCAGCGCGTGGCGCTGGCGCGCTGCCTGCTGCGTAATCAGCCGGTACTGCTGCTGGATGAACCGTTTTCGGCACTCGATCCGGCGCTGCGCAGCGAGATGCTGCAGCTGGTGCGCGCGGTATGCGAGGCACGCACTATCACGCTGCTGATGGTGTCGCACAGTCTGGAAGATGCGCAGCAGATTGCTTCACGCAGCCTGGTGATTGTTGACGGTCGGGTGTACTGGGATGGCAGCACCGCCAGCCTGCTGCGCGGCGAGAGCCCGGCGGCCGCCATCCTTGGCGTCCAGCCGTGTTAAGCGAAGAACACTTTCCACAGTAGCTGCAGGAAAATCGGCATCATCGGGTGGAACAACAGCGCAATAAAGGCACCCGCGCCGATGAGCGCCATCAGCGGTGCCAGCCAGCGCAGCCGCGCCAGTGGCAGATAAGGCGTGGCCCAGTCAACGCTTTTGCCGCTGCGCCACCAGCGCCACAGCAGCCAGCCGCCGATCCACAGCAGCAGCGCCACCGCCAGCAGCAGCCATTTGAAGCTGTCGCCCTGCGCCGCCTGCGGCACGTCGATCGCCACGCCCGCCAGAATGCCCGGCATCAGGTAGGCCGGCGGCCACAGGATGCAGCCGATAATGTTCGGCGGCAAGAATTTACGCACCGGCAGCTCCAGCATGCCGGCCGCCAGCGGAATCAGCGGACGCGTCGGTCCGACAAAGCGCCCCACGAGGATGGTAAACATGCTGTGCTGATGCAGCGCGTGCTCGGTTTTATCCAGCAGCCCTTTGTATTTTTGCAGGTATTTCCAGCGGTGCAGCGGTCCCTGGAATTTCCAGCCAATGCCGTACGACACCCAGTCGCCAATCAGACAGCCGGCCAGCCCGGCGGCCCACGCCGGATAGAGCCCGATTTGTCCGCTGCCCACCAGCGCGCCGAGGCTGGCCATCAAGACCGTGCCCGGCAGCAGCAGGCCGACAAACGCCAGCGACTCAAGAAAGGTCACCAGCGCCACGGCAATCAGCGCGTACTCCAGCGATTGCGTAAACAGGTGTTGGATCCAGGCTTCCATAACTATCCTCTGCGGAATATAGAGGCTGGATTGTCCTGAGACAGCCCCACAGCGTCAAGCAATTCCCCGCGCTGCCGCACGCCCGCGCCGCGCGGACGACGGCACCACCGGCAGTACACTGTATAAACATCCATGATATACTGAAATGAATTCATTCTCCGGAGTTAACGTGACCGAACCGCGCGCAGGATTTTTGCTGACTCGCCACTGGCGGGATACCCCGACCGGCAGCGAAGTGGTGCTGTGGCTGGCCACCGATCAGGGCCCGCAGCGCCTGGTGCTGCCTGCGCAGGAGTCAGTGGCGTTTATTCCCCGGGAGTTCCAGGCGCAAACCGAAGCGCTGATTCGCGACGAGCGCCATACGCGCCTGCAACCGCTGGATCTGAAAGATTTTCGTCGCCGACCGGTGCTGGGACTCTATTGCCGCAGCCACCGACAGCTGCAAAGCATTGAAAAACGCCTGCGTGAAAACGGCATTGCGGTGTATGAAGCAGATATCCGCCCGCCGGAACGCTACCTGATGGAGCGCTTTATCACGGCGCCGGTGTGGTTCAGCGGCGAGCCGCGCGGCGACAGCCTCGTCAACGCGCGCCTCAAGCCGCATCCCGATTACCGTCCGCAGCTGAAATGGGTGTCGCTCGACATCGAAACCACCGAGCACGGCGAGCTCTACTGCATCGGGCTGGAGGGCTGCGGCCAGCGCCAGGTGTATATGCTCGGCCCGCCGAACGGTGATGCCAGCCAGCTGGATTTTGAGCTGATTTACCTCGACAGCCGGCCACAGCTGCTGGAGCAGCTTAACGCCTGGTTCGCCCGTCACGATCCCGATGTCATCATCGGCTGGAACGTGGTGCAGTTCGACCTGCGCGTGCTGCAAAAACATGCCGACCGCTACGGTATTCCGCTGCGTCTTGGCCGTCAGCAGCAGCCGCTGGAGTGGCGCGAGCACGGCTTTAAGCCCGGCGTGTTCTTCGCTCAGGCCAGCGGCCGGCTGGTGATTGACGGGATCGAGGCGCTGAAATCGGCGTTCTGGGACTTCGCCTCATTCAGCCTCGAAGCGGTGTCGCGCGAGCTGCTGGGCGAAGGCAAAGCCATCAACAATCCGTGGCAGCGCATGGAAGAGATCAACTGGCGCTTTGCCCACGACAAACCGGCGCTGGCCACCTACAACCTGAAGGATTGTGAGTTGGTTACGCGTATTTTCCAGCACACCGCTATCATGCCGTTTTTGCTGGAGCGCGCCACCGTCAATGGCCTGGCGGTGGATCGCCACGGCGGATCGGTGGCGGCGTTCAGCCACCTGTATATTCCGCGAATGCACCGCGCCGGCTTTGTCGCGCCTAATCTCGGCGAAGTGGCACCGGAAGCCAGCCCTGGCGGCTACGTGATGGATTCGCGCCCCGGACTGTATGATTCGGTGCTGGTGCTGGATTATAAAAGCCTCTATCCGTCGATCATCCGCACCTTTCTGATCGATCCAGTCGGGCTGGTCGAAGGCCTGGCGCATCCGGACGACGCCGATTCGGTTCCCGGTTTTCGCCACGCGCGCTTTTCGCGCCGCACCCACTGTTTACCGGCGATTGTCGGGCAGATCTGGCAGGGGCGCGAGGCCGCCAAACGTGACGGCAACCAGCCGCTGTCGCAGGCGCTGAAGATCATCATGAACGCTTTTTATGGCGTACTCGGCACCAGCGCCTGTCGCTTTTTCGATCCGCGCCTCGCTTCGTCGATTACCCTGCGCGGCCACGCCATCATGCAGCAAACGCGTGAGCTGATTGAAGCCGAAGGTTTTGACGTGATTTACGGTGACACCGATTCTACTTTTGTCTGGCTGAAAAGCGCCCACAGCGAAGCCGATGCCACCGCGATCGGCCAGCGGCTGGCCGGGCACGTGAATCGCTGGTGGCAACAGCATCTGCAGCAGACTTACGGTCTCGACAGCGCGCTGGAGCTGGAGTACGAAACCCACTTCAGCCGCTTCCTGATGCCAACCATTCGCGGCGCCGAACAGGGCAGTAAAAAGCGCTACGCCGGACTGATTCGCCGCGACGGCGACGAACGGCTGGTGTTTAAGGGGCTGGAATCGGTGCGCACCGACTGGACGCCGCTGGCGCAGCAGTTCCAGCAGACGCTGTATGGCCGCATCTTCCGCGGTGAACCCTGGCAGGACTACATTCGCGACACGGTGGCACAGTTGCTGGCCGGCGAACTGGACGATCTGCTGGTGTATAAAAAGCGCCTGCGCCGGCCGCTGAAAGATTACGAACGCAACGTGCCGCCCCACGTGCGTGCCGCGCGCCTCGCCGATGAACATAACCGTAAACTGCAGCGTCCGCTGCAGTATCAGAACGGCGGATCGATCCGCTACGTCATGGCCACCGCCGGGCCGGAGCCGCTGGAAGCGCGCAGCACGCCGCTGGATTACGATCACTACGTCAGCAAACAGCTACAGCCGATCGCCGAGGGGATTTTACCGTTTGTCGGTGATGACTTTGCTACACTGATCACCGGGCAACTGGGGCTTTTTTGACAGGTGACGAATGCCCTGCCATCCAGTACCATAGCGCCCTTCCTGATTCTCACCGCGTGCACCAGCTGACCAGATAACTGTCTGGCGGTGGGGTATTGTCTGAGAGCAGGCGAACGTCTTTCTATCTTTTAGAGAATCGAGCAAAAAATATATGGTTTTTACACTGGGTCAACGCTGGATTAGTGATACGGAAAGTGAGCTGGGACTGGGGACAGTCGTGGCGCTGGATACGCGCATGGTCACACTGATGTTTCCCGCCACCGGCGAAAACCGCCTCTATGCCCGTAATGATTCTCCGGTCACCCGCGTGATTTTTAATCCGGGTGATACCGTCACCAGCCACGAAGGCTGGCAGATGCAGGTTGATGAAGTCCGCAACGAAAACGATTTAGTGACTTACATCGGCACGCGTCTTGATACCGACGAAAGCAACGTGGTGCTGCGCGAAGTGATGCTCGACAGCAAACTGGTGTTCAGCAAGCCACAGGATCGCCTGTTTGCCGGCCAGCTGGACCGCATGGATCGCTTTGCCCTGCGCTTCCGCGCACGCAAATATCAGAGCGAACAGTATCGCCTGCCGATTAGCGGCCTGCGCGGCATGCGCACCAACCTGATTCCGCACCAGCTGCACATCGCGCACGACGTCGGTCGCCGCCACGCACCGCGCGTGCTGCTGGCCGATGAAGTCGGCCTCGGTAAAACCATTGAAGCCGGGATGATTATTCAGCAGCAGCTGCTGGCCGGACGCGCCGAGCGCGTGCTGATCGTGGTGCCGGAAACCCTGCAGCACCAGTGGCTGGTGGAAATGCTGCGCCGCTTCAACCTGCGCTTTGCCCTGTTTGACGACGATCGCTACACCGAAGCGCAGCACGACAGCGACAATCCGTTTGATACCGAGCAGCTGATTATCTGCTCGCTGGATTTTGTCCGCCGCAACAAACAGCGGCTGGAGCTGCTGGCCGAAGCTGACTGGGATCTGCTGGTGGTCGACGAAGCGCACCATCTGGCGTGGAGCGAAGCCGCGCCGAGCCGCGAATATCAGGTCATCGAACAGCTGGCGGAAAAGACCGCCGGCGTGCTGCTGCTGACCGCGACGCCGGAACAGCTCGGCATGGAGAGCCACTTTGCCCGTCTGCGCCTGCTGGACCCGAATCGTTTCCACGATTTCGCGCAGTTTGTGGCCGAGCAGCAGCACTACCGCCCGGTGGCTGACGCCGTCAGTACGCTGCTGGCCGATCACGCCATTAGCAAAGACGAGATGAACCTGATCAACGATCTGGTCGGTGAGCAGGATATTGAGCCGCTGCTGCAGGTGGCGAACAGCGATCGCGACGGCAAAGACGACGCGCGTAAAGAGCTGATTTCGATGCTGATGGATCGCCACGGCACCAGCCGCGTGCTGTTCCGTAACACGCGTAACGGTGTGAAGGGCTTCCCGAAACGCGAACTGCATCAGATTCGCCTGCCGCTGCCGGCGCAGTATCAGACGGCGATTAAAGTCTCCGGCATTATGGCGGCGCGCAAAACGGCGGAAGAGCGCGCGCGCGACATGCTGTATCCGGAGCAGATTTATCAGGAATTTGAAGGCGACAGCGGCACCTGGTGGAACTTCGACCCGCGCGTTGAGTGGCTGATGGGCTACCTCACCAGCAACCGTAAAGAGAAAGTGCTGGTGATTTGCGCCAAAGCCGCCACTGCGCTGCAGCTGGAGCAGGTGCTGCGCGAGCGCGAAGGCATCCGCGCCGCGGTGTTCCATGAAGGACTATCGATTATCGAACGCGACCGCGCGGCCGCCTTCTTCGCTTCGCAGGAAGATGGCGCCCAGGTGCTGCTGTGTTCGGAAATCGGCTCGGAAGGGCGTAACTTCCAGTTCGCCAGCCGGCTGGTGATGTTCGATTTACCGTTTAACCCGGATCTGCTCGAGCAGCGTATCGGCCGTCTCGATCGTATCGGCCAGCTGCATGACATCCAGATTCTGGTGCCGTGGCTGGAGAAAACCGCCCAGGCAGTGCTGCTGCGCTGGTACCACGAAGGGCTGGACGCGTTTGAGCACACCTGCCCGACCGGCCGCACCATCTACGACAGCGCCTACCCGCAGTTGATTGAGTATCTGGCCGCGCCGGACAACCCGCAGGGGCTGGACGACTTTATCGCCCAGAGCCGCAAACAGCATGACACCCTGAAGGCGCAACTGGAGCAGGGGCGCGACCGTCTGCTGGAGCTGAACTCGAACGGCGGCGAAGCCGCGCAGGCGCTGGCTGATGCCATCGGCGAGCAGGATAACGACACCGAGCTGGTGAACTTTGCGCTCAACCTGTTTGATATCGTCGGTATCAACCAGGAAGATCGCAGCGATAACCTGATCGTCCTGACGCCTTCTGACCACATGCTGGTGCCGGATTTCCCCGGCCTGCCGGAAGATGGCTGCACCGTAACCTTTAACCGTAACCAGGCGCTGTCACGCGAAGATACCCAGTTCATTACCTGGGAACATCCGCTGATTCGCAACGGCCTCGACCTGATTCTCTCCGGCGACACCGGCAGCTGTGCGCTGTCGCTGCTGAAGAACAAGGCGCTGCCGGTGGGCACGCTGCTGGTAGAGATGATCTATGTGGTCGAAGCACAGGCGCCGAAGCACCTGCAGCTTACCCGCTTCCTGCCGCCCACGCCGGTCCGCCTGCTGATGGATCGCGCCGGAAATAACCTCGCCGGCAAGGTGGAATTCGAAAGCTTTAACCGTCAGCTCAACGCAGTCAATCGCCATACCGGCAGCAAGCTGGTGAACGCGGTGCAGCAGGATGTGCATCCCATCCTGACGCAGGCGGAAAAAGTCATCGTGCCGGAAGCGCAGGCGCTGATTGCGGCGGCCAAAGCCGAAGCCGATGAGAAGCTGAGCGCCGAGCTCTCGCGCCTTGAAGCGCTGAAAGCGGTCAACCCCAACATCCGTGATGATGAGGTTGATGCGCTGGAGAGCAACCGCGAGCAGGTGCTGGCCAGCCTCGGTGAAGCCGGCTGGCGGCTGGATGCGCTGCGTCTGATCGTTGTGACACACCAATAATCGCTGAGGCCGCGCCCAATCATGCTGATGGAACCCTACAATCCGCCGCTCGACCCCTGGCTGCATATTCTGTATCAGGACGAGCACATCATGGTGGTTAACAAGCCGAGCGGTTTGCTGTCGGTGCCTGGCCGCCTTGAGGAGCACAAGGACAGCGTGATGACGCGCATCCAGCGTGATTTTCCGCAGGCGGAGTCGGTGCACCGGCTCGATATGGCCACCAGCGGTGTGATTGTGGTGGCGCTGACCAAGGCGGCTGAGCGCGAGCTGAAGCGGCAGTTTCGCGAGCGCGAGCCCGCGAAGCAGTATGTGGCGCGCGTCTGGGGACATCCGGCAGCGGAACAGGGCATGATCGATCTGCCGCTGATTTGCGACTGGCCTAACCGGCCGAAGCAGATGGTGAGTGTGGAGCTGGGTAAGCCGGCGCAGACGGAGTATCAGGTGCTGGCGTATGACGCCGATAACAGCGCGCGGGTGCAGCTGAAGCCGATCACCGGCCGTTCACACCAGCTGCGCGTGCATCTGCTGGCGCTGGGGCATCCGATTCTCGGCGATCGCTTCTATGCCCATCCCGAGGCGTTAGCCATGGCGCCACGCCTGCAGCTGCACGCCGAATCGCTAACCATTACCCATCCGGCGTTTGGCAACAGCATGACGTTTCGCCAGCCGGCTGATTTTTAAGGGGCCGCCGCCCCTTATTTAAAGCCCTTCTCTTTGCGAATCAGGTCGTACGCGGCCTGAATTTCCTGCGCTTTCTGCTTCGCCATCTCCATCATCTCCGGCGGCAGACCTTTCGCCACCAGCTTATCCGGATGGTGCTCGGCCATCAGCTTGCGGTAGGCGCGCTTAATGGTGGTGCTGTCGTCGCTGCTTTTCACCCCCAGCACGCTGCAGGCATCTTCCAGCGTCGGGCCACGTTTCGCCTGCTGATAAGCGCCGCCGCCGTACGACGAACCGCCACCAAACTGCTGACCGCCCTCCATCATGCGCAGGAACTGATCGAACTGCGCGCGGGAAATCCCCAGCTCTTCCGCGATGACGTACAGCACCTGACGCTCGTTGGGATGCAGCGAACCATCAGCAAACGCCGCCTGGATTTGAATTTCCAGAAACATCCGAATCAGGTCGAAACGGCCAAAGCAGGCGCTGCGCAGCTCGCGCAGTTTGTTACGTAACGGATATTCGCTCTGTTTACCTTCACGAAACGCACGCTGCGCCGCGGTACGTGCCTCGCCATGCAGCTGCATACGATCCATAAATAAAGAGGCAATCTGGATATCCGCTTCGGTGACGCGCCCTTTCGACTTGGTCAGATGGCCCATCACCTGGAACGTGGTGCTGAAGAACAGCGTCTGACGCGCCTGATTGTTGGCGAAGTAGCCCTGTCCTTTTACGCTGCGCACTTTGTCAAACAGATGACCAATGATCAGACCCAGTACGATGCCCCAAAAGCCTGCTCCGGAAAGTAAGCCAAGAGCCAGACCAATAACTTTTCCCCAGTAGCGCATAAACTCCTCAATTCGCCATGCTTGCGGCTGAAAATTGCATTATCATACCTGTCATTTATCTCCGCGCCTAACGGCAACGCAGGCAGAGCAGGATTAACACTGGCGCAACGCCGGGCGGTACGTTAGTCTCTGTCCGGATTGTCGGCATGATGCCAGTTTTCATGGAATTATCGAAACCGCGTATGAAAAAACGTATACCTACCCTGCTGGCTACCATGATTGGTGCAGCGCTTTATAGTCAGCATGCACTGGCCGACGATCTGATGTCGCAGTGTATGCTGGGCGTGCCGAGCTACAACCGTCCGCTGGTCAGTGGCGACGCGAATTCGCTGCCGGTAACCATCAACTCTGACTCAGCAAAAGGGAACTATCCGAACGACGCGGTGTTCACCGGTAATGTTGATGTGCAGCAGGGGAACAGCCGTCTGGTTGCCGACGAGATGCAGCTGCATCAGCGTCAGCAGGACGGACAAACGACGCCGGTGCGTACCGTCGATGCGCTGGGTAATGTGCACTATGACGACAACCAGGTCATCCTGAAAGGTCCGAAAGCCTGGTCCAATCTGAACACCAAAGACACCAACGTGTGGAACGGTAATTATCAGATGGTCGGCCGTCAGGGTCGCGGTGATGCTGACCAGATGAAACTGCGCGGTAATAACCGCTATACCATTCTGGAAAACGGCAGCTTTACCTCCTGTCTGCCGGGTTCCAACAGCTGGAGCGTGGTCGGTTCGGAAGTGATTCAGGACCGTGAAGAAGAAGTGGCGGAGATCTGGAATGCGCGCTTCAAGCTCGGCAACGTGCCGGTGTTTTACAGCCCGTATCTGCAACTGCCGATTGGCGACCGCCGCCGCTCCGGCTTCCTGATCCCCAACGCGAAATACGGCAGCAACAACGGCTTCGAATTCATGCTGCCGTACTACTGGAACATCGCGCCTCAGGCCGATGCCACCATTACGCCGCACTACATGAGCAAGCGCGGTCTGCAGTTGCAGAACGAGTTCCGCTACCTGACGCAGTTTGGTGCCGGCCTGTTAGAGCTGGACTATCTGCCGTCTGACAACCAGTACAACAAAGATAAAGCCGCGCGACCATCGGTGCAGAACGACAGCAACGATGACCGCTGGCTGTTCTACTGGCGTCACTCCGGCGTCTACGATCAGCACTGGCGCTTCAACGCCGACTACACCAAAGTCAGCGATCCTTATTACTTCAACGATCTTGATTCGAAGTACTACAGCTCGACTGACGGCTACGCCACGCAGAAATTCAGCGTAGGCTACGCTGACACCAACTGGGATGCGACGCTGTCCAGCAAAGACTTCCAGGTGTTTGGTAATACCAGCAGCCAGAACGTGTATCGGGCGATGCCGCAGCTGGATGTCAATCTGTACCAGAACGATATCGGGCCGTTTGACGGTCGCATCTATGCGCAGGCGGTGAAGTTCACTAACGTCAGTAACCGAATGCCGGAAGCGACGCGTTTGCACATCGAGCCAACGCTCAACCTGCCGCTGTCCAACGGCTGGGCCAGTCTGGATACTGAGGCAAAGCTGCTGGCAACGCATTACCAGCAGGATAACGTTAACTACTACAACGAAAATATCGATACCACCCGCACCAATCAGCTGAAAGAGTCGGTCAACCGCACCCTGCCGCAGTTCAAGGTAGATGGTCGCCTGGTATTTGACCGCAATATGGACTGGGCCGAAGGCTACACCCAGACGCTGGAACCGCGCGTGCAGTACCTGTATATCCCGTACCGCAACCAGAGCAACATCTATCCGTACGACTCCACGCTGCTGCAGACCGACTACACCGGCCTGTTCCGCGATCGCACCTACAGCGGCCTCGATCGTATCGCTTCGTCTAACGAAGTGGCGACCGGCGTGACCACGCGTATTTATGATAACGATCTGGTTGAACGTTTTAACGTTTCCGTGGGTCAAATCTACTCGTTTACCCCGTCTCGTACCGGCGTAAACCAGACGAATAAAGAAGATGATACCGGTAGCCTGGTGTGGGCGGGTGATACTTACTGGAAAGTCAGCGATCGCTGGGGCGTGCGCGGTGGCTTGCAATACGATACGCGGCTGGACAACGTTTCCCAGGGCAATGCCATTGTGGAATACCGTCGTGATGCCGACCGTATGGTGCAGCTGAGCTACCGCTACAGCAGCCCGGAGTATGTGGCGCAGGCGTTGAATAACCCCAGCTATGTCACTAACCCGATCTACAAAAACGGTATCTCGCAGGTGGGCGCCACGGCCAGCTGGCCGATTGCCGATGCCTGGTCGCTGGTGGGGGGTTACTACTATGACACCCGTAACAGCCGTCCGGCCGAGCAGCTAGTCGGTCTGCAGTACAGCTCCTGCTGCTACGCCATTCGTCTGGGTTACGAACGCAAGATCAACGGTTGGGAAAACAACGACAGCAAGTATGACAACCAAATCTCATTCAACATTGAGCTGCGTGGTCTGAGTTCTAACTATGGCTTAGGCACCAATGAAATGCTGCGTCAGGGCATCATCCCTTATCAGCGCGCTTTCTGATGTTGTGATATTTGACAGGCTATCCCGCAGTGCGGAAACAACAATGGATAAAGTATGAAGAACTGGAGAATGCTGATTCTTGGTGTGGCGATTACCGCTAACACTGCGTTCGCAGCCCCACAGATGGTCGATAAAGTTGCCGCAGTCGTGAACAACGGCGTGGTGCTGGAAAGTGACGTAGACAACATGCTGCGCACGGTGAAGTCACAGGCGCAGCAGGCTGGTCAGCAGCTGCCGGATGACAAAACCCTGCGTCATCAGATCCTTGAACGCCAGGTCATGGACGCCATCATTCTGCAGATGGGCGAAAAAGCCGGTCTGCAGGTGAGCGATCAGCAACTGGATCAGGCGATTCAGAACATCGCCGCGCAGAACCGCATGAGCGTTGATCAGCTGCGCAGCCGTCTGGCCTATGACGGGATGAACTACAACGATTATCGCGCGCAGATCCGCAAAGAGATGCTGATCTCTGAAGTGCGTAACAATGAAGTGCGTCGTCGCGTCACCATTCTGCCGCAGGAAGTGGATACGCTGGCTAAGCAGATTGGCTCGCAGAATACCCAGGGCACCGAACTTAACATCAGTCAGATTCTGCTGCCGCTGCCGGAAAATCCAACTCAGCAGCAGGTTGACGACCAGGAAGCGCTGGCGCGTCAGCTGGTGGGTGAACTGAAAGGTGGTGCCGATTTCGGTAAACTGGCCGTGACCTACTCTGCCGATCCGCAGGCGCTGAAAGGCGGCAACATGGGCTGGGGCAAAATTGAAGAGCTGCCAACGCTGTTCTCGCAGGCGCTGAGCAGCGCGAAGAAAGGCGACATCGTCGGCCCAATCCGCTCCGGCGTTGGCTTCCATATCCTGAAAGTGAACGACCTGCGCGGCGAGAGCAAAAACATTTCGGTCACCGAAGTGCATGCCCGCCACATTCTGCTGAAGCCGTCACCGATCCTTACCGACGATCAGGCACGTCAGAAGATTGAACAGATCGCCGCAGACATCAAGAGTGGCAAAACCACCTTCGCCGCTGCCGCGAAACAGTTCTCCGACGATCCGGGTTCAGCGAACCAGGGCGGCGACCTCGGCTGGGCGTCACCGGAAATCTACGATCCGGCGTTCCGTGATGCGCTGCTGAAGCTGCAGAAAGGCCAGGTCAGCGCGCCGGTGCACTCCTCCTTCGGCTGGCACCTGATTCAGCTGCTGGATACCCGTCAGGTGGATAAAACCGATGCCGCGCAGAAAGAGCGCGCTTACCGTCTGCTGTTCAACCGTAAGTTTGCCGAAGAAGCGCAAACCTGGATGCAGGAACAGCGCGCCAGTGCTTACGTGAAGATTCTGGATGGCAATGGTCAGTAATTATCGTGTGGCGATCACGCCCGGCGAACCCGCCGGGATTGGTCCCGATCTCGCCGTTGCGCTGGCTCAGCGTGACTGGCCGGTTGAGCTGGTGGTGTGCGCAGACGGCGACGTGCTGCGCCAGCGCGCGGCTCAACTGGGTTTGCCGCTGACGCTGCGTGACTATCAGCCCGGCGTGGCACCGCAGCCGCAGCAGGCCGGTACGCTGACGCTGCTGCCCATCGCGACGGCGCAGCCGGTGACCGCCGGCGAACTGGCGGTCGCCAACGGTCATTACGTACTGGAGACGCTGGCCCGCGCCTGCGACGGCTGCCTCAGCGGCGAGTTTGCCGCGCTGGTAACCGGTCCGGTGCACAAAGGCGTGATCAATGACGCCGGCATCCCCTTCACCGGCCACACTGAGTTCTTTGCTGAGCGCGCCGGTGGCGATCGCGTGGTGATGATGCTGGCGACCGAAGCGTTGCGCGTGGCGCTGGCCACCACGCATCTGCCGCTGAAAGATGTCGCGAACGCCATCACCCGTGACAGCCTGCATGAAGTCATCACCATCCTGCATCAGGATTTGCAGCAAAAGTTTGGCATTCCGCAGCCGCATATCTTTGTCTGCGGGCTCAACCCGCATGCTGGCGAAAGCGGTCATATGGGCCGGGAAGAGATCGATACCATCATCCCGGCGCTCGACGAACTGCGCCAGCAGGGCCTGCAGCTCACCGGTCCGTTACCGGCGGATACGCTGTTTCAGCCGAAATATCTGCAGCACGCTGATGCAGTGCTGGCGATGTATCACGACCAGGGCCTGCCGGTGCTAAAATTCCAGGGATTTGGTCGCGCGGTGAATATCACCCTCGGCCTGCCATTTATCCGTACCTCTGTTGACCACGGCACCGCGCTGGAACTCGCCGGTCTGGGCAGCGCAGAGCCGGGCAGCTTTATTACGGCGCTTAACCTCGCCATCACTATGATCAAGAGCAGTAATGAATAATCGCGTCCATCAGGGGCACTACGCCCGTAAACGTTTCGGGCAGAACTTCCTGAACGATCAGTACATTATCGACAGCATCGTCTCCGCTATTCATCCGCAAAAGGGTGAAGCCATGGTGGAGATTGGCCCAGGGCTGGGTGCGTTAACCGAGCCGGTGGGCGAGCGTCTTGATGCGCTGACTGTCGTCGAGCTGGACCGCGACCTTGCCGCGCGTTTGCAGACGCACCCGTTCCTCGGTCCTAAGCTGACGATTTATCAGCAGGATGCGATGACCTTCGACTTCTCTGCGTTGTCAAAGGAGCAGGGTCAGCCGCTGCGCGTGTTTGGCAACCTGCCGTACAACATCTCGACACCGCTGATGTTCCACCTTTTCAGCTATACTGGTTCGATTAAAGATATGCACTTCATGCTGCAGAAAGAGGTGGTTAACCGTCTGGTAGCCGGCCCGGGCAGTAAAGCTTACGGGCGTCTCAGCGTGATGGCGCAATATTATTGTCAGGTGATTCCGGTGCTGGAAGTGCCACCACAATCGTTCACCCCGCCACCGAAAGTGGATTCGGCGGTAGTGCGTCTGGTGCCCTTTACCCAGCCACCGTATCCGGTCAGCGATGTGCGTTTACTGAGCCGTATCACCACCGAAGCGTTTGGTCAGCGACGCAAAACCCTGCGTAACAGCCTGGGACATCTGTTCACGGCCGGTGCGCTGGATGAACTCAACATCGACGCCTCGCTGCGGGCAGAAAATGTCACCGTGGCGCAGTATTGCCAGCTGGCAAACTGGCTGGGCAATCATCAGGCTGAATCTGCGGAGAACTGAGTGCATGAGTGAACTGGCCCGCGTTTGTGTTCAGGTACTGAGTCAGTATGTGGAATCGCAATCCTCTCCCGATGAGGATCGCTACGTGTTTGCCTACACCATCACCATCCGTAACCTCGGGCGCAACAGCGTGCAGCTGCGCAGTCGCTACTGGCTGATCACTAATGGCAACGGGCGCGAGACCGAAGTGCAGGGTGAAGGCGTGGTCGGTGAGCAGCCGCATATCGCGCCCGGCAATGAGTTTCAGTACACCAGCGGTGCGGTTCTGGAAACGCCGATGGGCACCATGCAGGGACACTATGTGATGATCGACGAAGAGGGCGAAACCTTCCACGTGGAGATTCCGGTGTTCCGCCTCGCGGTGCAAACCCACATTCACTAATTCCTCCTCCGCCCGGCCAGTCCGGGCGGCGCGTTTTCATCGGACTGACTTAATGAGTACATACCTGATTGGCGATATTCACGGCTGTTATGACGAATTACGTGCGCTGCTGGCGCAGGTCAATTTCGATGCGCAGCAGGACGAGCTATGGCTGACCGGCGACCTGGTGGCGCGCGGTCCGGGTTCGCTTGAGGTACTGCGCTACGTCAGGTCGCTCGGAGACTGTGTGCGCATGGTGCTGGGCAACCATGACCTGCATTTGCTGGCAGTTTATGCCGGTATCAGCCGTAACAAGCCCAAGGATCGCCTGACGCCCCTGCTGGAAGCGGACGATGCCGACGAGCTGATTAACTGGCTGCGTCGCCAGCCGCTGCTGCAGGTGGATGAAGAGAAAAAGCTGCTGATGGCGCATGCTGGCATTACGCCGCAGTGGGATCTGGAGACGGCACAGCAGTGTGCGCGCGAAGTTGAGGCGGTCTTGTCCAGCGACAGCTATCCGCTGTTTCTTGATGCCATGTATGGCGACATGCCGAACAACTGGACACCGGAACTGAGCGGACTGGCGCGCCTGCGTTTCAGCACCAATGCGCTGACGCGCATGCGCTTCTGTTTCCCTAATGGTCAGCTCGATATGATCTGCAAAGAGGCGCCCGCCTCAGCGCCGCCACCGCTGAAACCGTGGTTCCAGGTGCCCGGCAAAATCGGCAGCGATTATACGCAAATCTTTGGTCACTGGGCTTCGCTGGAAGGAAAAGGCACGCCAGAGCATGTGATCGGGCTCGACACCGGCTGCTGCTGGGGCGGAACGCTGACCCTGCTGCACTGGGAGAGCGGCCAGTATTACACCCAGGTCTCGAACCGTGACCAGGCCATGGCGGAAAGCGCGGTGAATGCGCCCTCCCCCCTGAGCGATATGCAGTAAACAAAAAGCCCCGCGATGTTAGCGGGGCTTTTTTTGGTCACCATAAATGGCGACCCTACAACGACAATCTGTACCGTGACAGCCATCAGCCTGATATTGCACGGGTTTATCGCGTCATAAACAGCAATTGATCCCTGTCTTTACAGGCTGCGCATTCATACGCAACTGGCCACAATCAACGGCGGCGATCCAGAATCTCAAAGCAGTAACTGTGCGAATTCTGCGCATCGGCATCGTGGAACTCACTGAACGTCGACTGCCACTCGTCCGGCTCGTAATCCGGGAACTGGGTGTCGCCTTCCACTTCCGCATCGATATGCGTCAGATAGAGACGATCGGCGCGCGCCAGCATCTGCGCATAAATCCGGCCACCGCCAATCACCATGATCTCTTCTGCCTCACCCGCTGCGGCAATCGCTTCTTCCGGCGACGTCACCCAGGTCACGCCGTCATGGTTGCCGGGCTGGCTGCTGACCACAATATTCAGGCGTCCCGGTAACGGGCGACCAATCGATTCAAAGGTCAGACGGCCCATAATCACCGGTTTGTTCAGCGTGTTGCGCTTGAACCACGCGAGGTCGGCAGGCAGGTGCCATGGCATGGCGTTTTCCATGCCAATAATACGATCTGCTGCCAGTGCCGCGATCAAACTAATCATGTTAAAAGACCTACAGGAAAAAAATTGGCGCAATGATACGTAAAGGTGAAACTTTCGTCGATAGGACGACCGTGCTATTTACGTAAAGCCCGCTTGGCTCGGCGTTTTGTCTGAGCGACAGAGTTTTACTCCGGCTTTGCGGCCGTTAGCGGAAAGAGCCGCCAGAATTCGCGGTGAAGGCGCTACAACTCAGGGTGATGCTCCGCGCTGACCGCGCGCTGTGTAAAGAAAAGCGCACTGTGTCCGCCCAAAAAAACGGCTCCCGCAGGAGCCGTTGATTTACGCATCAGAAATCGTAGCGCAGGCGCACCAGATTAACGTTACCCAGTGATTTATCGGTACTGGAGGTGATCACGTACTCGTAGTCGACGCGGAAACCGTAGTCGAGCTGCGCGCTGACGCCCACGCCGTTATCGATACGCTTGTAGTTACGTCCATTGACGAACTCCAGGCGATCGCCCATGAAGTACGGCTGGATGCTCTTCACAGCATACTGGCCGATCGGGAATTTATAACCGGCGAAGTATTCAACGCCCCACGCATCATCCGCGAAGTAGTTGTTAACGGTGTTGAGTTTGGTTGGCGAGAAGTTCTGATACCAGCCTGCACCGGCGGACAGCGTCCAGTTGTCCGGCGTCCAGCTCAGCGCGGTGCCGTAGATATTCTGGTCGTAACGCTTGCTGTCACCATTGCCCGGATTGCGGATATCCGCGCGGGTGTAGTTCCACGCGGTGCCCCACGCCAGATCTTTGGTGATGTGATAGTTCACACCCAGCGAACCGCCGCCCTTACGCTTGTAGCGCAGGCCGTTGCCCGGCAGATAGTCGTCATCTTCAAACAGATAAGCGGCATAGACATCCGCATCGCCAAAGGTGTTTTTATACTTCAGCATCTTGCGCGAGCGGTAAGATCCGTCGTAGTCACCATTAATGCCGTTACCCGGTGCCTGGGCCAGCATATCGTAGTCCCAGATATCGGTTTTAGCGCCGACGACATCGTAATAAACGCTGTTCTGCTGGCCAAAATAGAGCTCGCCCAGCGATGCGCTTTTGAAACCGGTATACAGCTGGCGACGCGTGGTGTTATGGGCGCCGTCCGCATAGTGGTTATCCCAGCCCCACCAGGCCGGGAAGTTAACGCCCAGCTCGTAGTAACCCACCCAGCTGACATCGTCAAACAGGTAGTAGTTGGCGCTGAAGCGGAAACGTGAACCGCCGTCGTAGCCGTTACGCTTATACGATTTATCGTTAACCCCGTTCTGATGCAGATACTGCGGACGAATACTGCCGCCCACTTTGAAATCAAGACGGCTAAGCGGATCGCCGGCCTGCGGATCCTGCTTCAGCAGGGTGATTTCCGCCTGACTGGCGAGAGGTGCAGCAACAAGTAACGCAGCCACTACGCTGAGAGTGAAAGCACGCATTTTCATTTTTATATCCCGTAAAGGTGAGCGCTCTATGATTGAGCAGCGGAATAGTACGGTGCGCTTAGCGGGGAGGTATTTATAATTTTGTGCGGATACGCCTGAATGTAACTGGTTTCGCATCAACTGATAAAAATTATGTCAAATCAATAGATTTGTAACGTATAACCTTATGCAGCACAGGCAAAACAAGCCAAAAAAAACGGCCCGCGCGGGGCCGTTTAGTCACTGAACAGGCGGTTTAGCCTTTGATCTGCGCGTGCATTTCCTGCACCGAAATCACTTTTTCGGTCGGATCCGCATTCAGCGCCATCGCGGTAGCAAAACCACCGTTCAGCGTGGTGTCGTAATGCACTTTGTACTGCAGTGCGCTGCGGCGAATCAGTTTCGAATCCTCAATCGCCTGACGTCCTGCGGTGGTGTTGACGATGTAAGTGTACTCACCGTTCTTCAGGCGATCCTGAATGTGCGGACGCCCTTCGTGCACCTTGTTCACCAGGCGCGGATTGATGCCGGCTTCACCCAGCACCACGGCGGTACCGTGCGTCGCATCCAGCTCGAAGCCAAACTTCTGCAGCTTCGCGGCCAGGTCAACAATACGTTTCTTGTCGCCTTCACGCACCGACAGCAGCGCACGCCCCTGTTTCTTCATATTGCTCTGCGCGCCGAGCATAGCTTTGCTGAATGCTTCCGCGAAGGTGCGGCCCACGCCCATCACTTCACCGGTCGAACGCATTTCCGGACCAAGAATCGGGTCCACGCCCGGGAATTTGTTGAACGGCAGCACCACTTCTTTCACCGAGTAGTACGGCGGAATCACCTCTTCGGTCACGCCCTGTTCAGCCAGGGTTTTGCCAGCCATCACGCGCGCAGCCACTTTCGCCAGCGGCACGCCGGTGGCTTTGGAGACAAACGGCACGGTACGCGCGGCACGTGGGTTCACCTCAATCAGGTAAACTTCGTTGTCCTTGACCGCAAACTGCACGTTCATCAGGCCACGTACGTTGAGTTCGAATGCCAGCTTTTCCACCTGCTGGCGCATCACGTTCTGAATCTCATTGCTCAGGGTGTACGCCGGTAGCGAACAGGCCGAGTCACCGGAGTGCACGCCCGCCTGCTCAATGTGTTCCATGATGCCGCCAATCAGCACGCGTTCGCCGTCGCAAATCGCATCGACGTCCACTTCCACCGCGTCATCGAGGAAGCGATCCAGCAGCACTGGCGCATCGTTGGACACGGACACCGCAGTCTGGAAGTAGCGCTTAAGATCCACTTCGTCATAGACGATTTCCATCGCCCGGCCGCCCAGCACATAAGAAGGACGCACCACCAGCGGATAGCCAATCCCTGCGGCTTTTTCTACCGCCTGTTCCAGCGTCGCCACCGTGGCGTTAGCCGGCTGTTTCAGCTTCAGGCGATCCACCGCCTGCTGGAAACGCTCACGGTCTTCCGCGCGGTCAATGGCATCCGGACTGGTACCAATTACCGGCACGCCAGCCGCTTCCAGCGCGCGCGCCAGCTTCAGCGGCGTCTGGCCACCGTACTGCACGATAACGCCTTTTGGCTGCTCGATGCGCACGATCTCCAGCACGTCTTCCAGCGTCACCGGCTCGAAGTAGAGACGGTCTGAGGTGTCGTAATCGGTTGACACGGTTTCCGGGTTACAGTTGACCATAATGGTTTCGTAACCGTCTTCACGCAGCGCCAGCGCCGCATGCACGCAGCAGTAATCGAACTCAATGCCCTGACCGATACGGTTTGGCCCGCCGCCCAGTATCATGATTTTGTCGCGATCCTGATTAGGATTGGCTTCGCACTCTTCTTCATAGGTGGAGTACATGTAGGCGGTGTCCGTGGCGAACTCTGCCGCACAGGTATCCACGCGCTTGTAAACCGGATGCAGGTTGAACTGATGACGCAGCTTGCGGATTTCACTCTCCGCCACGCCCGCCAGCGTTGCCAGACGCACATCGGCAAAGCCTTTACGCTTCAGCGCACGCAGGAAATCCGCACTCAGCGAGTTGACACCTTCGCGCGCCACCTGCTCTTCCAGGCGCACCAGCTCTTCAATCTGCACCAGGAACCAGCGGTCAACGTTGGTCAGGTTGAATACGCCGTCGACCGACATGCCGGCACGGAACGCATCAGCGATATACCAGATGCGGTCAGAACCGGCATCTTTCAGCTCGCGGCGGATACGGGTCAGGGCTTCGCCATCATCCAGATCCACTTTCGGGTCGAAGCCGCTGGCGCCCACTTCCAGACCGCGCAGCGCTTTCTGCATCGACTCCTGGAACGTGCGGCCAATCGCCATCACTTCACCAACCGACTTCATCTGCGTGGTCAGACGGTCATTGGCACCGGCAAACTTCTCGAAGTTGAAGCGGGGAATCTTGGTGACGACGTAGTCGATGGACGGCTCGAACGAGGCCGGCGTACGGCCGCCGGTGATGTCGTTCATCAGTTCATCGAGGGTAAAGCCCACCGCCAGCTTGGCCGCGACTTTGGCAATCGGGAAGCCGGTCGCTTTCGAGGCCAGCGCTGAAGAGCGCGACACGCGCGGGTTCATCTCAATGACGATCAGGCGGCCATCTTTCGGGTTCACCGAGAACTGGACGTTGGAACCGCCGGTTTCGACACCGATTTCACGCAGTACCGCCAGCGAGGCGTTACGCATGATTTGATACTCTTTGTCGGTCAGCGTTTGGGCAGGCGCCACGGTGATGGAGTCACCGGTGTGAATCCCCATCGCGTCAAAGTTTTCGATCGAGCAGACGATGATGCAGTTGTCGTTTTTATCACGCACCACTTCCATCTCGTACTCTTTCCAGCCAATCAGCGACTCATCAATCAGCAGCTCATTGGTTGGCGACAGATCGAGGCCGCGCTCGCAAATCTCTTCAAACTCTTCGCGGTTGTAAGCGATACCGCCACCGGTGCCGCCCATGGTAAACGACGGACGAATGATGCACGGGAAACCGACCTCTTCCGCTACCGCCAGCGCTTCTTCCATGGTGTGCGCGATACCGGAACGCGCGGTATCCAGGCCGATGCTCTTCATCGCCACGTCGAAGCGGCGACGGTCTTCGGCTTTATCAATCGCATCGGCGGTGGCACCAATCATGGTCACGCCAAACTCGGCCAGCACACCCTGGCGCTCCAGCTCCAGCGCACAGTTCAGCGCGGTCTGGCCCCCCATGGTCGGCAGCACCGCATCCGGGCGCTCTTTTTCAATGATTTTACGCACCACTTCCCAGTGGATAGGCTCGATGTAGGTCGCATCCGCCATTTCCGGGTCAGTCATGATGGTGGCCGGGTTAGAGTTCACCAGAATGACGCGGTAACCCTCTTCACGCAGCGCTTTACACGCCTGCGCACCTGAATAGTCGAATTCACATGCCTGGCCAATCACAATCGGGCCAGCGCCAAGGATCAGGATAGATTTTATGTCAGTACGTTTTGGCATCGTGGGCTCCTGATTACTTCGCGTTAGAACGGTAAGCTTCGATCAGTTCGATAAAGTGATCGAACAGCGGCGCCGCATCGTGCGGGCCTGGGCTGGCTTCCGGATGTCCCTGGAAGCTGAACGCCGGTTTGTCGGTGCGGTGAATGCCCTGTACGGTCTGGTCAAACAGGGAAACATGGGTCACGCGCAGGTTAGCCGGCAGGTTGGTTTCATCGACGGCAAAACCGTGGTTCTGCGCGGTGATCATCACAGTATTGTTATCGAGGTCTTTCACCGGATGGTTGCCACCGTGATGGCCAAGCTTCATCTTCACGGTTTTCGCACCGCTGGCCAGCGCCAGCAGCTGATGGCCAAGGCAGATACCAAACACCGGAATGTCGGTTTTCAGGAAAGCCTGAATCGCGCTGATGGCGTAGTCGCACGGCTCCGGGTCGCCAGGGCCATTTGACAGGAAAATCCCGTCCGGATTCAGCGCCAGCACCTCATCTGCCGGCGTTTGCGCCGGGACAACCGTCAGGCGGCAGCCGCGATCCACCAGCATGCGCAGAATGTTGCGCTTGGCGCCGTAGTCATAAGCCACCACGTGGAACGGCAGCGCGTCAGCGCTTTGCTGCTCGGGCAGGCCGCCTTTTAGCGCCCAGCTCCCCTGCTGCCACGCATAGGTTTCCGCCGTGGTCACTTCTTTCGCCAGGTCCATGCCTTTCAGGCCCGGGAACGCCTGGGCTTTCTGCAGCGCCAGCGCCGCATCCGGACTGTCGCCGGCGATGATGCAGCCGTTCAGCGCCCCTTTCTCACGCAGCAGGCGCGTCAGTTTGCGCGTATCGATATCGGCGATACCGACAATATTGTTGCGCTGCAGATAGGCTGACAGGCTCTCTTCGCTGCGGAAGTTGCTGGTAATCAGCGGCAGATCGCGGATGACGAGGCCCTGAGCATGGATTTGACTGGATTCTTCATCGGCGGCATTGGCACCAACGTTGCCGATATGAGGATAAGTGAGGGTGACGATCTGGCGGGAATAGGAAGGATCAGTGAGGATTTCTTGATAACCGGTCATTGACGTATTGAAAACGACCTCCCCCACTGCCGATCCCGTTGCCCCGATGGCCCGACCGTGGAATTGGGTTCCGTCTTCCAGAACCAAGAGCGCTGACTTAATCAAAACATCCTCCAGGGAATAAACAGTCACAATATCTGCATATTAATTCAAAATGATGCGCTGAATCAATGCAAAAACCGCCTGACCGCTCGATTTTTGGCAAATTGCGCGCATTCTAATGATCGACCTGGTGATTGTCTACCCTGAGCGGTTATTTTTTTGTATATTTCGGGCTACTGAATGTTAAAAGTGAAGCAAGGCGACAAAATAGTGAGAGATCTCCGATAAATAATCGGTTGCCTGACGCAATTAATGGCAAAACCCCGGCTGACTGCGTAAATTTTTGACCAATTGGTCAAAAAAAGCCATCCGACACGAGAAAATGCGCAGATAAATCATAAAAATAAGAACCACAAACAAAAATGACAATCAGATCGCCATTTTACAGACAAAATAAAGGGCAATGAAAACATTGCCCTGTTCAATCAATATCTTACCGATTGAAATAACCACATCACGATGGTTCACAACACTCACAACATCGATAAATCCAGCACATCACGCATATCATAAAGGCCGGATTTCTTGTCTTTCAACCATGCAGCGGCTTTAACGGCCCCATTGGCGAAGGTCATACGGCTGGAAGCCTTGTGCGTAATCTCTACGCGCTCGCCGATATCCGCAAACATCGCGGTGTGCTCACCGACAATATCGCCCGCGCGCACGGTGGCAAACCCTATGGTTTGCGCCTTGCGCTCGCCGGTATGGCCTTCGCGCGCGTAAACCGCGTGCTCATCCAGCTTCCAGTGCATGGCGTCGGCAATCGCCTCTCCCATCGCCAGCGCCGTGCCTGATGGCGCATCCACTTTGTGACGGTGATGCGCTTCCACAATCTCGATATCCGCATAGTCGCCCATCACTTTCGCCGCCTGCTGTAACAGGTTAAGCACCAGATTGACGCCGACGCTGAAGTTCGCGGCAAACACGATGCCAATCTCTTCAGCCGCTTCACGGATGGCTGCCTTACCGGCTTCATCAAAACCGGTGGTGCCAATCACCATCGCTTTTTGATGCTGACGGCAGAACGCCAGATATTCCAGCGTGCCTTCCGGACGGGTGAAATCGATCAGCACATCGAAATCATTCACCACCTGCCGCAGATCGTCGGTCACCCGTACGCCGGTTTTGCCGATTCCCGCCAGTTCACCGGCATCCGCCCCCAGCAGCGAGGAACCGCTGCGCGCCAGCGCCGCGCCTAACACCACGCCTTCCGCCTGCTGTGCGGCCTGAATCAGATTGCGTCCCATGCGACCCGGCGCACCAACAATAGCAATGCGGATTTCACTCATATTTATTCATTCCTGATACAAAACTATGCATGCAAAGCGTAAACAGGTTAACGGTCAGATAACAGTCACGCCACAATAATAACGGGATAATAAGAATTTTAGGCCAGCCGCGATAGATTATCAGTAAAAGCAATCCCGCCCGCTGGAAGTCACGGCTGAGGTGATAAAGGATAAAGAAAAGGCCGAACATTGTCGGCCTGTTTCTGTCAGCAAATTGAAGTGCTTACTGCACGTTGCGTACGTCGACGCGCAGCTCTTTCGGCACTTCAAACACGATATTCTCTTCACGGCCAATCAGCTCAATCGCCGCTTCGCCGCCCAGCTCACGCAGGCGCTGAATCACCTGCTGCACCAGAATATCCGGAGCCGAAGCGCCGGCGGTAACGCCGATACACTGCACGCCTTTGACCCACTCTTCCTGAATATCATCCGCAGAATCAATCAGCTTCGCCAGCTTGCCGGCACGCTGCGCCAGCTCCGCCAGACGATTCGAGTTGGAGGAGTTTTTCGAGCCGACCACCAGAACCACCTCCGCATCCTGCGCCAGCACGCGCACCGCTTCCTGGCGGTTGGTGGTGGCGTAGCAGATATCATCCTTACGCGGTCCAATGATTGCCGGGAAGCGCTGACGCAGCGCATCGATCACGTCCGAGGTATCATCCACCGACAGCGTGGTCTGCGTCATAAAGCACAGGTTGTTTTCATCTTTTACCTGCAGCTTAAACACATCCTCTGGCGACTCCACCAGATACATACCGCCGTTCGGGTTGCTGTACTGACCCATGGTGCCTTCCACTTCCGGATGGCCGGCGTGGCCGATGAGGATCGCTTCCACGCCTTTACGGCTGGCACGTGCCACTTCCATATGCACCTTGGTCACCAGCGGACAGGTGGCGTCAAACAGCATGGTGAGGCTGCGCGCTTTCGCTTCGGCGCGTACCGCCTGGGAAACGCCGTGTGCCGAGAAAATCAGGATGGCGTTGTCCGGTACTTCACTGATCTCTTCAATGAAGATCGCACCGCGCTCGCGCAGACTGCTGACCACATAGCGGTTATGCACCACTTCATGACGCACGTAGATTGGCGCGCCATACATCTCCAGCGCCCGCTCGACAATGCTGATGGCGCGGTCGACGCCTGCACAGAAACCGCGTGGGTTAGCTAACAGGATTTGCATCGCTGGCCTCCAGCACCGGATCGATCTCCAGCACTTCAATCTCGAATTTAATGCGCTGACCCGCCAGCGGATGGTTGAAATCGACGGTAATCGAGTCACCGGAAATTTCACGAATCACGCCCGGCATTTCGCTGCCGCCCATGCCGCTGAACAGCATGATGGCACCGACTTCCGGCTCGCCCGCGTCGATGAAATCACGGCGCGAGAAGTACTGGATCAGATCCGGGCTGGCAGCGCCAAAGGCGTCTTCCGGCTCCAGCGTAAAGGCGTGCTGATCGCCCACTTTACGCCCGACCAGCTCCTGCTCCAGCGCCGCCGACAGGCTGCCATCTCCCAGACGGAACAGCGCAGGCTTGCCGTTGGCGCGCGTGGATTCAGCCGTCGAGCCATCCTCCAGCTTCAGTGTAAAATGCACCAGCAGCGCGCTGTCGCGCTGAACGATGTCTGTCATCTGTTACCCTTATTTATTCGTGACCTGTTTGCCTTTCGGGCTGAGAAAGCCCTCCAGCACCACCAGCGCCGCACCGATGCAGATTCCGCAGTCGGCAATGTTAAAGGTGGCGAAGTGCCAGTCACCGACATAGAAGTCGATAAAGTCGACCACAAAGCCGTGCCAGGCACGATCAAACAGGTTACCCAGCGCCCCGCCGATAATCAGCGCGTAGGCAATGTTGGTTAATTTATTGCTGGCGCGATTGCGATACATCATCACCAGCAGAGACACCACAATGGCGATGGCGATACCGGCAAAGAACCAGCGCTGCCAGCCGCCTTTGTCTGCCAGGAAGCTGAACGCCGCGCCATAGTTGTGCGCGTAGAACAGGTTCAGGAACGGCATCAGCGGCTGAGTTTCATGCAGCATCATGTTGTTCATGACCCACTGCTTGCTGGCAAAATCGACCACGATCACCACCAGCACCAGCCATACCCAGCGCAGTCCGGTTGAGCACAGTTTACTCATCAGGCAAATTTCCGCACTTCACCGTTTCCGGCTACGTTGGTGTAGCAACGTCCACACACCGCAGCATGCTCCGGATTCTGGCCGACGTCAGTAGTGTAATGCCAGCAGCGCGGACATTTCTCGCCTTCTGCTTTATGCAGCGCGATTTTCAGACCTTTTAACAGCTCGCTCTGCTGCGCTTCGTCGCTGGCCGTCACATAATCCGCCACGGTCGCGCCCGAGGTCAGCAGCACGAAACGCAGCTCATCGCCCAGCGCCTGCAGCTTCGCCGCCAGTTCCGGATCGGCGTACAGCGTGACGGTGGCTTCGAGTGCGCCGCCGATGCGCTTGTCGCTGCGCGCCTGCTCGATCACCTTGTTCACTTCACCGCGCACTTTCAGCAGTTCTGCCCAGTACGCATCATTCAGCGGTTCATCCTGCGCCAGACCAAACAGGCCCTGATACCACTCTTCGGTGAACACGTACTGTGGACGCTCGCCAGGCAGATAGCCCCAGATCTCATCCGCGGTGAACGACATGATCGGCGCCATCCAGCGCACCAGCGCTTCAGCGATATGCCACAGCGCGGTCTGGCAGCTGCGACGCGCCAGGCTGTCGCCCTTCGCGGTGTACTGACGATCTTTGATCACGTCGAGATAGAACGAGCCCATCTCGATGGAGCAGAAGTGCATCAGACGCTGCACCACTTCGTGGAAATCGTAGTTCTCGTACGACTGCACGATGTCCTGCTGTGCCGCCAGCGCACGGCCTACGGCCCAGCGATCCACCACTACCATCTCTTCCGGACTGACGCAGTCGGTCGCCGGGTTGAAGCCAGCAAGGTTCGCCAGCAGGAAGCGCGCAGTGTTACGGATACGGCGATAGCTGTCGGCGGCCCGTTTCAGGATTTCGTCAGATACTGCCATCTCACCGGAGTAGTCGGTTGAGGCCACCCACAGACGCAGAATATCCGCGCCCAGCTTGTCCATCACATCCTGCGGTGCCACGGTGTTGCCGATTGATTTCGACATTTTGCGGCCCTGACCGTCGACGGTGAAGCCGTGGGTCAGTACCTGACGGTAAGGCGCTTTGCCTTTCATCGCCGTGGAGATCATCAGCGACGACATGAACCAGCCGCGATGCTGATCCGAGCCTTCCAGATACATATCCGGTGCGTGCCCGTCAAATTCCGGACGCGCATCCACCACCGAGAAGCTGGTCGATCCGGAGTCAAACCAGACGTCGAGGGTATCCGGCACTTTGACGTAGTGATCGGCGTCATCGCCCATCAGATCGCGCGGATCGAGATCCCACCACGCCTGAATACCGTCCTGCTCGACGCGCTGCGCCACTTTCTCCATCAGCTCCAGCGTATCCGGGTGCAGCTGCTCGCTCTCTTTATGGACGAACAGCGCCATCGGCACGCCCCAGGTGCGCTGACGCGAGATGCACCAGTCCGGACGGTTAGCGACCATCGCTTCGATACGCGCCTGGCCCCAGTCCGGGATCCACTGCACGCCTTTGATCTCTTTCAGCGACTGCGCACGCAGGCCTTTCTGATCCATGCTGATAAACCACTGCGGCGTAGCGCGGAAGATGATTGGCGTTTTATGACGCCAGCAGTGCGGATAGCTGTGCAGCAGTTTTTCCACGTGCAGCAGCGCGCCTTTCTCCTGCAGCAGCGCAACGATCATGTCGTTGGCTTTAAATACGTTAACGCCATCCAGGGTTGGATAGGTGCCCGGCAGATACGCGCCGTCCGGCCCGACCGGGTTAGCGGTTTCGATGCCGTACTTCTGGCCGATCACATAGTCATCCGGACCGTGGCCTGGCGCGGTGTGCACCGCACCGGTACCGGCGTCCAGCGTGACGTGCTCGCCCAGCACCACTTTCGACTGGATCTGCTCAAGGAACGGATGCTGGAACAGCTGCAGCTCCAGCGCGGCGCCTTTGCACTCGCCCAGCACCTGCCACTCACTGATGCCTGCGCGTTTCAACACCGATTCCACCAGATCTTTCGCGAGGATCAGGCTGCGGCCGGCAATCTGCACCAGCTGGTAGTCGAATTCCGGATGCAGCGAGATGGCGCGGTTTGCCGGCATGGTCCACGGCGTGGTGGTCCAGATAACCAGTGAAACCGGGCCTTCTGACGTTGCAACGCCAAACTTCGCGCGTACCGCATCGGCATCCAGCGCGTTAAACATCACGTCGATAGAAGGTGAAGTTTTGTCGTAATACTCCACTTCCGCTTCCGCCAGCGCGGAACGGCAGTCCATGCACCAGTGCACCGGCTTGGCGCCTTTGTGCAGATGACCATTACCGATGATCTTGCCCAGCGCGCGAATGATGTTGGCTTCGGTCTGGAAATTCATGGTCAGATAAGGACGATCCCAGTCGCCGAGCACGCCAAGGCGGATGAAGTCCTTCTTCTGGCCTTCAACCTGCTCCGCCGCGTAGTTGCGGCAGGCTGCGCGGAATTCAGCTGCGCTGACTTTCTCGCCCGGCTTGCCAATCATCTGCTCAACTTTGTGCTCAATCGGTAAGCCGTGGCAGTCCCAGCCGGGAACATACGGCGAGTCAAAGCCCGCCATGCCTTTCGACTTAACGATAATATCTTTCAGAATCTTGTTAACTGAGTGACCAATATGAATGCTGCCGTTCGCATACGGAGGGCCATCATGCAGGATAAAGGTTTTTTTCCCTTTTTTGGCTGCGCGGATGATGCCGTACAGGTTGTCATCATACCAACGTTGCAGCATTCCCGGTTCGCGTTTGGCCAGATCGCCACGCATCGGGAACCCCGTTTCCGGCAAATTCAGGGTAGATTTATAGTCACTCATCAGATTCTCGGTTCCGTATTTCGGTCATTAAACCGGTGTTTTTAGCCCAAAAAATTGGCGGGCCGTCACCACATCTTTCGCAATTTGTTCTTTCAGCGCGTCCAGCGAAGCGAAACGCTGTTCGTCGCGAATCTTCTGCTTCAGCACCACCTCAATGTGGCGCCCATAAAGATTCATATGTGTGTCGAGCAGGTGAACTTCAAGCTGCTGACGCAGACCTTTTACCGTCGGGCGCGTACCAATGTTTGCCACGCCGGGAATCGGCTGCTCGCCCAGCCCCAGCACTTCAACCGCAAAGACACCTTTTACCGGCGTCACGGTGCGACGAAGCGGGAGATTGGCGGTCGGGAAACCAATGGTGCGTCCCAGTGCATCACCGTGCACCACGCGGCCAGAAATACTGAACGGATGACCGAGCAGCTGCTGCGCCTGAGCAAAATCGTCCTGCGCCAGCGCCTGACGTACCGCCGTACTGCTGATACGTTTGCCGCCATCACAATAGGTCTGGGTGCTGATGACCTCAAAGCCATACTCCGCACCGGCTTTCTGTAATAACAGGAAATCCCCCTGGCGACCAGCGCCAAAGCGGAAATCATCCCCCACTGCGAGGAATTTCACATTGAGCTTGTCGACCAGCAGTTCGCTGATAAAGCTTTGTGCTGAGTGTGCCGCAAAACGGCGATCGAAGCGCACGCACACCACGGCGTCAACGCCTGCCAGTGCGAGGTACTTGAGCTTTTCACGCAGACGCGTCAGGCGCGCCGGCGCTTTGTCGCCGGCAAACAGCTCCAGCGGCTGTGGCTCAAACAGCATCACCACCACCGGCAGGTTGCGTTTACGTCCTTCGGCAATTAACTCCGCCATCAGCGCCTGGTGGCCGCGATGCACGCCGTCAAAATTACCAATGGTCAGGACGCAGCCGCGATGCTGCTCTTTCAGATTGTAAATACCGCGGATAAACTTCATGGCTGACTCAAACCGGTGGAAATCGGCGGATTATACCCTTGAATAGCGTTCAGGTTAACCCGTCTGCGTGCCTTTCCTGCGCCTGATTCAGCGTCAGGCGCCCGCTGGCTGGCGGCTCCGGCCCCATCACAACAATTTTGTTGCGAAATACTGTATTCAGCGCGGTGTTGCTGGTAGAATCTTGCGCCATCAATTACGTAAGCGGGTGTCGTGGTTAAAACGACGCTTTATTGCACAAATCCATTGACAAAAGAAGGCGCAAAAGGCATAGTCCTCGGCCTTTGATTTGTCCATATAGAACACATTTGGGAGTTGGACCTTGGCTAATATCAAATCAGCTAAGAAACGCGCCGTAACATCTGAGAAACGTCGCAAGCATAACGCGAGCAATCGTTCTATGATGCGTACTTTCATCAAGAAAGTATACGCGGCTATCGCAACCGGCGACAAAGCTGCTGCGCAGAACGCATTCAACGAAATGCAACCAATCGTGGACCGTCAGGCTGCTAAAGGTCTGATCCACAAAAACAAAGCTGCACGTCATAAAGCAAACCTGACTGCTCAGATCAACAAACTGGCTTAATCGCCGTCTGTTTATCGCTTTGTTAAAAGAACCGGCGCTTCGCCGGTTTTTTTATGCCTGCGATCCGTGGCTGAACAGCGCGCTGAAGTCGCGATGGCAAATGCGCTGCACCGCCGGATGCTGAATCATGCGCCCGGCAAAAATAACGTGATACTCCTCCATCACCGTCTCCAGCCTGCCGATCTCGCGCACGCTATCGTCACGATAGACATCATCCCCGTACAGCGTCGGTGCGACAAAGATCGCATTGTTCTGCGCGCCAAACGCCTTCATCAGCGCCGCATCATCAAATTCACCGAGAATCTCAACCTGTAACCCCTGACTGTGGATCCAGTTCAGCAGCTTGCGCCCCAGCATCGAGCGCCGGCCGGGCAACAGCAGGCGCCGCTGCTCCAGACAGGCCGGAAACGGCAGCTCAGGCAGTGGCGCATTACACCAGAAGCTAACCGGACATTCGCCGAGCTTGACCGAAAACAGCCCGGCCTGCTGGGTTGAATCTATCGGGCAGTCGGAGAGGATCATATCCAGCTTATGCTGGCTGAGCTGCTCCAGCAGCATTTCATGCGTTGATTCAAAGCAGCGCAGCTGAATTTTCTCGCCGGCCATCACCACCGTTTCCAGCACCTTGCTCACCAGCTGTTTTGACAGCGCATCCGCCACGCCAACATCAAACAGCAGATGCGACTCCTTGCGGTAGTTAACGATATCGAGCATTTCCTGGCTGAGCATAAACATGCGATCGGCATAGCGGAACACCAGCTGCCCCAGCTCGGTGGGCACCAGGCCGCGCCCCTGACGGCGAAACAGCACGCCATTCAGCTGCTCTTCCAGCGCCTTGATCTGGCCGGTCACGGTTTGCGGCGTCAGGCACAAGACTTCAGCGGCGCGCACCACCGAACCGGTTTTGCACACCTGCCAGAAGTAATAGAGATGATTAAAATTGAGCTGATTCATACGATAAAGGAGGCTTGCGCCTCCCCTTATTAGCGCAGTTTGATGCGCAGCAGCGTGTAACCAATCACCGCCGACAGCAGCGAACCGCTAAGAATGCCCAGTTTCGAGAACGTCACCAGCTGTTCATGCGCGGCGTCAAACGCCAGCGAGCTGATGAAAATCGACATGGTAAAGCCGATGCCGCACAGCACGCCAATTGCCATGATATCGCGAATAGTGGTACTGCCTGGCAGCGCCGCCAGCCGCATCTTCACCGCCAGCCAGCAGAACAGCGTAATGCCCAGCGGTTTACCAATCAGCAGACCCAGGATGATGCCGAGCGGCTCCGGCGACAGCACATCGCCAAAGGTGATGCCGCTGAGTGAAATACCGGCGTTGGCGAACGCGAACAGCGGCAGGATCAGCCAGTTGACCCACGGCATCAGGCCATGCGCCAGGTGCTCAGCCGGTGAGTGACCCTCTTTCTCCTCCAGCGGTACGAAGAAGCCCACCACGACGCCCGCCAGCGTGGCGTGCACGCCGGACTTCAGCACCGCGGTCCACAGCACCACGCCTACCAGCATATACACTGCGATGTTGCGCACACCGCAGCGATTGAGGATCGCCAGCAGCACGATAGCGCCGCCCGCCACGCTCAGCGACAGCACTGACAGATCGCTGGTATAGAACAGCGCAATAATCACGATGGCACCGAGGTCATCAATGATCGCCAGCGCCATCAGGAACACTTTCAGCGCCGCCGGTACCCGGCTGCCGAGCAGCGCCAGCACGCCGAGCGCAAAGGCGATATCGGTGGCCGTGGGAATTGCCCAGCCGTTGCGGGCTACCTCGTTATCATGATTGAACAGCAGGAAAATGAGCGCCGGGGCAACCATGCCGCCCAGCGCTGCAATCACCGGAAAGATCGCGCGATCGCGGCTGGCCAGCTCGCCGCTGATCAGTTCGCGCTTCACTTCGAGGCCAATCAGCAGAAAGAACAGCGCCATCAGCGCATCGTTAATCCACAGCAGCAGGTTTTTGCTGATATCCAGCGCGCCGAAGCGAATCTGTACCGGCTCCGCCAGCAGGTTTTGATAGCCCTGCGCGGTGGCGGCATTATTGGCCAGCACCATCGCCGCCACCGCCGCCAGAATCAGCACCATGCCGTTGCTGGCGTCACTTTCGATAAAGCTTTTCAGCAAGCTTCGAATACTACGGGGTTTGTTCACAACTCCTCCTGAGCAGAGACATTTGGTGGAGAAGTTTAGCCGCTGAAACACCTCGTTAAAAGCAGCTTATGTCTCGTTTATTGCTCGGGATTTTCGAGTTATTTGCCAGGCCGGGCGTATTGCAGCGGAGGGAGGGGCTGAAAGCGGACGGACGCAATACGGCGCTGGTCGCTAAGCAGGTAGCGCGCCGTCAGGCCTGGTGGTTAGTGCAGGTCAGCAGCGTCACGTCATCCGTACGCTGCTGTGGCAGCGCATTATCGCCGGCAATCTCATGCTGGGCGCAGTGAGGCTGATGCGGATGCAGACCGCCTGGCGGCGAGAAAGGCTCAGCCATCTGGGCACTTGCCAGCGCGGAAAACGCCACAAGCGCTGTTGAAAGTAACAACGGTAGAAGTCGCATAATTTTTTGTCTTTTCACTATAACGGTCCGGAATGGACCAGGCATGCAGGTGATAATCCAGCCTGAGAGGTGGCAAACAGTGTTTTCCACGGTCAGTCAGGTTTCAGTGAAGGATTTTACGCCACTCAGGCGCAGGAATTTATAAAATCGTGCGGTTTATCACAGTTTACCGCACGATTTATGCATTATCCGACTTTGACCGGAATGTAAAAGGTGCCCTGCAGCAGATCCGGCGTGCTGTAGCGGAGATCGAGCTTAATCAGGTCCTTGCCCGGCCGCCGCGCCACGCCGAGCGCAGGCAGATGGTTGTAGTACACCTCTGCGGTGAACGCATTGATCTCTTCCGGCGCGCCGTGCCAGTCAATCTCCGCATACAGTCCGCTTTCACCAGTCCAGTTCTGTACATTGCCGGTCAGCACGTCGGCGTACTGGCTCTCCAGCGCCTGGAACAGGCTGATATGCTGCTGATCGCTGGAGTTAACCCCCGGGCTGAACTGGAAACCCAGCCAGCCGCGCTGCACATGCTGGCCGGCGAAGGCGATGAAATCACGCGTATGCTGCGCCACCACGTGATTGTGGTGGTCAATGTATTCGCCGAAGCGGCACTCCCACTCAATCACTTCTCCGCACAGCTTCAGCTCCGGCTTCTCTGCCAGGCGCGCACTCACCCACTGCCGCTGGGTTGAGATGCGGCTGTGGAAGTCTTTCATCTGCATCTCAGGAATGCGGCGATAAGCGCCTGGCGTCATGGCGAAGTGGCTTTTAAACACCCGGGTAAAGTTTTGCTGATTATCAAAGCCAAACCGCACGGCGATATCGATAAGCGGCATGCTGGTCAGGCGCAGCGCCATGGCAGAGAGCGTCAGACGACGTTTGCGCGTGTACGAGGCCAGCGTCTGGCCGGTCATCTCTTTAAACATGCGCTGCATGTGCCACTTGGAGTAACCGGATTTCAGGGTAATCAGATCGATGTTGAGCTCGTCGGTCAGATTGGCCTCGATCCAGTCCACCAGATCGTTGATGTACTGTTTTTTCAGATTCAGGCTGAGCATTTTTTTAATTGAATGGGTTGGGAAAGGCGGTGCTTTTGCGTAATCCGTCACATAAATATAACAAAATCGTATGGATAACGTAAGGAAGAGTAAAGACAGCGAGACGCGAAAAGCATTAATTGCTTAGGTAACTAACCTTTTATCGTCTTAACGGCATCGCATCATTGAGCAGTGATTTGCCTGCGCATAGCGGTGCGCATTAATGCGCCCCCTGTAAATCGTATCCGCAGGGGCGCTATTAATGGCGACCAAATGCTGGTCAATCTGATGGGCCGACACATGATCGGTGCGCATCAATGCGCACCCTGTGAAAATCGTGCATCACCTTGCAGGGTCGCCATTTATGGCGACCGATAATGCCGGGCAGGCGTGCCTGCCCTCATCGACCACTCAGTGCGAACGCATGCCCGCTGCCGTCATCATCATACGAAACAGTGATGCCACCACGCCCAGTGCCAGCACGCTTGCGCCGTAGATGATTACTAACCACAGCACGCGCTTCCACCAGGGGGCTTTCGTTTCAGTGGGGTTGCTCATATTGCTGACCTCGGTTTGCATCTCAGTGGTATCCTTCGTCGGCTTTGATTTTTCCGCGGAACACGTAGTAACTCCAGAAGGTATAACCCAGAATCACCGGAATAATCAGTAAGCTACCGACCAGCATAAAGGCCTGACTCTGCGGCGGTGACGCGGCGTCCCAGATGGTGATCGACGGCGGAATAATGTGCGGCCACACGCTAATACCAAGGCCGGAGAAGCCGAGAAACACCAGCGCCAGCGTCAGCAGGAACGGCGAGTAGTGCGCCTCACGCTTAATGGCGCGCACGATGCCCCACGAACACAGCAGCACTAGCACCGGCACCGGCAGGAACCAGAACAGGTTAGGACGGCTGAACCAGCGGTGCGCAATCGCATCGTGGGTGAACGGCGTCCACAGGCTGATAATGCCGACAATCAGCAGCAGCGCGATCACCAGCGGCGTCGCCAGCGCGGACATCTTACGGTGCAGTTCATGCTCGGTTTTCATGATCAGCCAGGTACAGCCCAGCAGCGCGTACGCCACCACCAGACCGACGCCGCAGAACAGCGGGAACGGCGCCAGCCAGTCCAGCGCCGAGCCGGCAAACTCGCGCCCTTTCACCGGGAAGCCGTCGATAATCGCACCGACCGCAACGCCCTGACTGAAGGTCGCCAGCAGTGAACCGGCGATAAATGATTTATCCCAGAACGCGCGGTGTTCTTCCGTGGCCTTAAAGCGGAACTCAAACGCCACGCCACGGAAAATCAGGCCAATCAGCATCGCGGTGAGCGGAATAGCCAGCGCATCGGCAATCACCGAATAGGCCAGCGGGAACGCACCGTACAGACCGGCACCGCCCAGCACCAGCCAGGTTTCGTTGCCATCCCAGACCGGCGCAACGGTATTCACCATCATGTCGCGCTCAACTGCATCTTTGTTGAACGGGAACAGGATACCGATGCCAAGATCGAAGCCATCCATCACGATATACATCAGGGTGGCGAACACGATAATGGCGAACCAGATAATGGAGAAATCGATCATTTATTTACCCTCCTGCGGTTCGTTCAGACTCTCATGGGCCGCAGAAAGCGGACGCGCAGGTGTTTTATCCTGCCCCGGACCACCGTGGCGCACATCTTTACCCTCGCCGGTCAGCGGACCTTTCTTGATCAGGCGCATCATGTAAACGTAGCCGACACCAAACACCGACGAATAGACGAGGATGAAGGCCAGCAGGCTGATGCTCATATGCAAATCACCATGCGCCGACACCGCATCAATGGTGCGCTGCACGCCGTACACCACCCATGGCTGACGACCAATTTCCGTGGTAAACCAGCCGGCAAGAATGGCGATCAGGCCGGATGGGCCCATCAGCAGGGCGAACCACAGGAACGGCCGGGAGTTATACAGCCGCTTTTTGTAGCGCAGCCACAGGCTCAGCACACCGAGGGTGATCATCAGCAGGCCCATCGCCACCATGACGCGGAACGACCAGAAGATCACCAGCGAATTCGGACGGTCCTCTTTCGGGAAGCTCTTCAGCGCCGGGACCTGTTTGTCCAGGCTGTGGGTCAAAATCAGGCTGCCGAGGTACGGCACTTCCAGCGCATATTTGGTGCGTTCTTCATCCATATCCGGAATACCGAACAGAATCAGCGGCGTCGCTTCTCCCGGCGGGTTTTCCCAGTGGCCTTCAATCGCCGCAATTTTTGCCGGCTGATGCTCAAGGGTATTCAGGCCGTGCGCATCGCCGATCATCGCCTGAATCGGCGCTACGATCAGTGCCATCCACAGTGCCATGGAGAACATTTTGCGGATTGCCGGGTTATCGTTACCGCGCAGCAGATGCCACGCGCCAGACGCGCCAACAAAGAAGGCACTGGCGAGGAAGGCCGCCACCGACATATGGAACAGGCGGTACGGGAACGACGGGTTGAAGACAATCTTAAACCAGTCCTGCGGCACCACGATGCCATTCTCAATGATGTAGCCCTGCGGGGTATGCATCCAGCTGTTGGACGCGAGGATCCAGAAGGTTGAGATGATGGTGCCGAGCGCAACCATGCACGTGGCAAAGAAGTGCAGGCCCGGCCCAACGCGGTTCCAGCCAAACAGCATCACGCCGAGGAAGCCCGCTTCAAGGAAGAAGGCGGTGAGCACTTCATACGTCAGCAGCGGACCGGTAATACTGCCGGCAAACTGCGAGAAACCACTCCAGTTGGTACCAAACTGATACGCCATCACCAGTCCGGACACCACGCCCATACCGAAGTTAACGGCAAAGACTTTGGACCAGAAGTGGTAGAGATCGCGATAGGTCTCGTTACGGGTTTTCAGCCACATGCCTTCGAGCACCGCCAGGAAACTGGCGAGACCAATGGTGATGGCCGGGAAAATAATATGGAAGGAAACAGTAAAGGCGAACTGAATCCTGGCCAGGTGGAAGGCATCTAATCCAAACATTGCTTACCTCTTTGCCACAAGATTGCACCGAATTTTTACTTATAATTAACAAGTTTGACGCACAAGATTATTATTTCGTGACGTCGGAAGAGATTCACGCCAATTGTAAGGCAAGCGGCGAGAACAAAAAGAAACAGTGGGAATGGCTAAAACTATAACAGTATTTTTTGATTTCGATCATTGTTTTCACCAGAAACTACTTGTTTAAAATCACTAAGTTAAGGTTAAAGCCCGTGATTTATTGTGACAATCTTGTTATTAAGCAGAGCGAGAGAAAAAGGCGTTAATCTGGTAACTGGCTAATTTAGCTGTTAATTACTGCGCAAGACAAAACGGCACAGGACCGCACCGTCACGTTACGCTGTAAAATTTCCTGCACAGTAGCCAGAAAGAAACTTTGTTAATTAAAAGATAATTTTTATAGACCAAAAAGAAATTAATTTGCTGCCTTTCGGTGACATTCTGTGAGCCATCGCGCATTAACCCGCTGGGGCATGGCATTTGCCAGCGGCGTCAGGCTGTGCTTTGTTAAAGCAGCACAGTCCGGTTAATCAGCGAAGGAGAGGTTATGACCCGTCTTACCGCCCAGGATTTTCCCCAGGAACTGCTTGAGCTTTATGACTACTATGCGCACGGTCGCATCAGCAAGCGCGAGTTTCTCTCGCTGGCCGCGAAGTTCACCATCGCTGGCATGACCGGAGCCACCCTGCTCAGCGCCATGAGCCCCAATTATGCGCTGGCAGAGCAGGTGTCGTTTACCGATCCTGATATCAACGCCGAATACATTCACTACCCGTCGCCCCAGGGACATGGCGAGGTACGCGCTTATCGGGTGCGCCCGACTCACGCCAGCGGCAAGTTGGGTGCCGTGGTGGTGGTACACGAGAATCGCGGCCTGAATCCTTACATTGAAGACGTGGCGAGACGGGTCGCCAAAGCGGGCTATGTCGCGCTGGCGCCGGATGGCTTAAGCTCGCAGGGCGGCTATCCGGGCAATGATGAAGAGGGCCGTGCGATGCAGGCCAAAGTCGACCCGACCAAACTGATGAACGATTTCTTCGCGGCGGTCGATTTCCTGATGCAGCATCCCGAGGGGAACGGCAAGGTCGGCATCACCGGCTTCTGTTATGGCGGCGGCGTAGCAAATGCGGCGGCAGTGGCGTTTCCTGAGCTGGCCTGCGCCGTGCCGTTCTACGGCCGCCAGCCAAAAGCGGAAGATGTGGCGCGCATTCAGGCGCCGCTGCTGCTGCACTATGCCGCGCTGGATAAAGGCATCAACGAAGGCTGGCCAGCCTATGAAGCCGCTCTGCAAGCCAGCCACAAAACCTATGAGGCGTATATTTATCCCGGCGTGAATCACGGCTTTCACAACGACTCAACGCCACGCTATGACAAAGCTGCCGCCGAACTGGCATGGGGTCGCACACTCGGCTGGTTTGGGAAATATTTGCACGCCTGAGCCTGGCGCGCCGCGACGGCACTCACGCTGTCTGCGGCGCTTTAATGATGCGGTGGACATTGCTTTCCAGCCAGTCGGCGAGGCCGATGACCTGCCCTTCCACCTCATGGCCCAGCGCCGTCAGCCGGTACTCCACGTGCGGCGGCACCACTTCATAAGCGATACGCTCAATGAAGCCATCCTCTTCCATGTAGCGCAGCGTCTGCGCCAGCATGCGTTCACTGATGCCACCAATCCGGCGGCGCAGTTCGCTGAAGCGCAGCGTCTCAGCACGCAGCGCCAGTAACACCAGCACACTCCAGCGGCTGGTAATCCGTTTTAACACTTCACGTGACGGGCAGTTCACATTGAGCAATTCACCACGGGAAAATTTATCACTCAGGTTTTCAGCCATTTACATCACTCCGCTCAAACTAACAAATCTGTAAGTACTTACTAAAAGTTAGTTTATCTCGTAGGCTGTTTCCATACCAGTTCAACCTGAGGAAAAACACCATGATTGCGATTACCGGAGCCACTGGCCAACTGGGCCGTTTAGTGATTAATGCCTTGCTGAAGAAAGTACCGGCCAGCGAGATCATCGCGGTAGTACGTTCACCGGAAAAGGCGCAGGACCTGCAGGCGCTCGGCGTCGCGCTGCGTACCGCAGATTACAACCAGCCACAGACGCTGCAAGGCGCCTTTGCCGGCGTGCAGAAAGTGCTGCTGATCTCCTCCAGCGAAGTGGGCCAGCGCGAAGCCCAGCACCGGGCGGTGATTGATGCCGCCAAAGCGGCAGGCGTGTCATTTATCGCGTATACCAGTCTGCTGCATGCCGATACCTCGCCGCTGGGTCTGGGCGTCGAACACCGCGCCACCGAAGCGCTGCTGCAGGCTTCAGGCATCCCTTATGCCCTGCTGCGTAACGGCTGGTACAGCGAAAACTATGCGGCCAGCATCGCACCGGCGTTAGCGCATCATGCCTTTATCGGCGCGGCGGGCAACGGGCGCATCGCGTCGGCGGCGCGCGAGGATTATGCTGCCGCGGCGGCAGAGGTGATCAGCCGTGACGATCAGGCCGGCAAAGTGTACGAACTGGCCGGCGATGACAGCTATACGCTGGCAGAATTCAGTGCGGAGATCGCCCGCCAGTCCGGCGAACAGGTGGAGTACGTTAACCTGCCGCCTGCGGAATTCAGCGCGGCGCTGATCGGAGCCGGTTTACCCGCGCCGCTGGCCGAACTGCTGGCGGATTCAGACGCCGGTGCCGCTCAGGGTGCCCTGTTCGACGACAGCCACACGCTCAGCAAACTCATTGGCCGCCCGACCACACCGTTCGCCGCGGTAATTAAGGCCATGCTGGCAAAGTAAGGCGCTGATGGCGCCCTCACCTGCGGTGAAATCCGGGGTGAGGGCGACGAAAAGCCCTCTTTTCCCCGTCTCGTTTGCCATCAAATGATCAACCTCTTCCCGCTTTTTTGCCGTCATCACTGACGATTTTCTTATTTACAGATAATTCTGCTCATTTATTTAAAGCTTCATCTGAAACACTGCTTTCAATTCCTGAAATATAGGGCGTTGTATTCGCTGAAAAAAGCCTTAAATAGCCGATCAATCGACAAGATTTATTACGTTCATAGATATTTCGCATTGTTGTCTCATCGGGTCAGAGATCTATAATTTGTCCTTTGAGCAACCAGGCAATTTCAGGAGGCCGCTATTAATACTAACCACCAGCAACGTCAAGCTTTCGGAGAACACGAAGCCCATGCTGATCTGGGGTATCAATACGATCCTCACGAGTTTATCCGCGAAGGTATGCAGGATTCGGAGCCGGAACCCGAGCTGATCGAAGGCCTGCCTGCGCCTGATGCGCTGACGCCTGCCGATCGCTATCTGGAGCTGTTTGAGCACGTGCAGACGTCACGTATTTTTGCCGACAGTAAAACGTTTCCGGACTGCGCGCCTAAATTCGATCCTCTGGATATTCTAATCCGCTATCGCCGCCGCAAACGCTCGGCGGAGTTCGACCTGGAAAAATTTGTCCACGAGCATTTTTATTTACCGCAGGTCAATGAGAGTTTTTATGTTTCCAATCCGGATAAAACCCTGACGGAACATATTGACGATCTGTGGCCAGTGTTAACCAAAATGCCGCAGCAGCATTTACCGCATTCGTCGCTGCTGCCGCTGCCGAAGCCTTACGTGGTGCCCGGCGGACGTTTTGGTGAAACGTATTACTGGGACTCCTACTTCAGCATGCTGGGACTGGCCGAAGCGGGCCGCGACGATCTGCTGCGTCATATGGCGGATAACTTCGCCTGGCTGATTGATAACTACGGTCACGTGCCAAATGGCAACCGTACCTATTACCTCAGCCGCTCGCAGCCGCCGGTGTTCGCGCTGATGGTCGAGTTGTTTGAAGAGGACGGCATTCGCGGCGCGAAGCGCTACCTTGACCAGCTGATGAAAGAGTATCAGTTCTGGATGGACGGAGCCGGCGAGCTGATGCCGCATCAGGCCTATCGTCACGTGGTGCGTATGCCGGATGGTTCGCTGCTCAACCGCTACTGGGACGATCGCGACACGCCGCGCGATGAATCGTGGATGGAAGATGTGGAAACCGCCAGCAAATCGCGTCGTCCGGCCAGCGAGGTTTATCGCGATCTGCGCGCCGGTGCCGCTTCCGGCTGGGATTACTCTTCGCGCTGGTTGCGCGATCCACAGCGTCTGGCCAGCATTCGCACCACCCAGTTTATTCCGGTGGATCTGAATGCGTTTCTCTACAAGCTGGAGCTGATGATCTCAACGCTGGCGCACGCGAAGGGCGAAGAACTCACCGGCCTGGCGTGGCAGAAGAAGGCGGATGCGCGCAAGCAGGCGATTCATCGCTATCTGTGGGACAACACCGCTGGCGTGTACCGCGACTACGACTGGCGACGTGAACGCTTTGGTGCCTTTACCGCAGCGGCGGTGGTACCGCTGTTCCTGGGGCTGGCTTCACCGGAACAGGCGCATCTGCAGGCGGTGGCGCTGCGCCAGCTGCTGCTAACGCAGGGCGGCCTGGTGACCTCCATGGTGGAGAGCGGCGAGCAGTGGGATAAACCCAACGGCTGGGCACCACTGCAGTGGATGGCGGTGGTCGGACTGAATAACTACGGTGAAGAGACGCTGGCAACCGAGATTGCGGTTAACTGGCTGACCACGGTGAAGAACTTCTATTCGCTGCACCATAAGCTGGTAGAGAAGTACGATATCAGCGGCGATCGCGCCCGCCCGGGCGGCGGCGGTGAGTATCCGCTACAGGACGGCTTCGGCTGGACCAACGGCGTCACCCGTCGCCTGCTGGCGATGTACGGGCATTTGCTGGCGGACTGACGCGGAGTACTGCGGTCTGATGCGGGATGCTGCGGCCTGATGCCCTCACCCTGGCCCTCTCCCACCGGGAGAGGGAAACGCTGCCACATGTGATTAACGAATTAATTGTTCACTCGATCGGTTCCCTCTCCCGCAGGCGGGAGAGGGTTAGGGTGAGGGGGAAAAACGCACTTCCCCCCTTAATTCCCCTGCAAAAACGCCAGCAGATCCGCATTCAGCTGGTCCTGATGCGTCACCGCAAAACCGTGCGGGCCATTCTCATACACTTTCAGCTGCGAACCCGCAATCATCTCGTGCACCAGCTTGCCGGTGGCTTCAAACGGCACCACCTGGTCGTTACTGCCGTGGATCACCAGCGTCGGCACATCCACTTTGGCAATATCCGCACGGAAATCCGTCTCAGAGAACGCGGTCACACAATCCAGTGTACCTTTTAGCGACGCCAGCAGCGCAATGTTCAGCGTCTGCGTCAGTACCCCATCGGAAACCGTCTGGCCCGCATTGGTGCCGTAAAACGGCGTGGCGAACTCTTTGATAAACTGCGCACGATCCTTCAGCAAACCCGCTTTAATCCCGTCAAACACCGCTGATTCCACCCCTTCCGGGTGGTCGTCGGTTTTACCAAAGATCGGGGTGACGGCGCCCAGCAGCACCAGTCCTTTCACTTTCGCGGTACCATAACGACCGATGTAGCGCGACACATCCCCGCCGCCCATCGAGAAGCCCACCAGCGTCACCTCATCCAGCTGCAGGTGCTCGATCAGGCCGTGAATATCGTCGGCAAAAGTGTCGTAATCGTAGCCTTCCCACGGCTGATCGGAGCGACCAAAGCCGCGGCGGTCAAACGCGATGACGCGATAGCCGCGCTCGGCGAGGAAGTTGAGCTGGCTGTCCCACATATCGGCATCCAGCGGCCAGCCGTGGCTGAACAGCACCGGCTGCCCCTTGCCCCAGTCTTTGAAGTACAGGTTTACGCCGTCTTTAGTCTTGAATGTGCTCATGTTTTTTCTCCGTTAGTCAGTGATGTTGTGTCTGGCAATCAAACTAGCGTGGGATGCTGGAAAAACCTAAAGCAGAGATTTTGACAACTTGTGCAAAGATTTTTGCTAAGCCCTGCCGTCAAAAATCCTTGTACAAGTTGGCCGATTTTTTCCGCTATCTCCTGACGGGCGAGCTTCGTATCGTGCTCTCATCGCACACTGACAGGAACAGCCTGATGAACCAGCCAAATCCACAAACAGCGCGCAGCGGCGCGTTTTCCCCTTTCGCCTACGGGCTTTTCGCCGTGATCTGGACCGCTTCGGTGCTCGGCAATACCGGTAGCTTTATCCGTGACGTCGCCAGCGCCTGGCTGATTACCGGACTGTCGGATAACCCAACCGCCGTCGCGCTGATGCAAACCGCCGCCACCCTGCCAGTGTTTCTGCTGGCGCTGCCGGCAGGCGTGCTGTCAGATATTGTTGACCGCCGCCGCCTGCTGATTGTGGTGCAGCTGCTGATGGCCAGCGTCAGCGGCACGCTACTGCTGCTGTCGCACAATCACTGGCTCACCGTTGAATGGCTGATCGGCCTGACCTTTGTCGGCGGCGTCGGCGCGGCGCTGTTCGGTCCGGCATGGCAGGCCATCGTGCCGGAGCTGGTGCCCCGCCATGAGCTGAAAAATGCCGTCGCGCTCAACTCGCTGGGCATCAATATCGCCCGGGCGATTGGACCGGCTACCGGCGGCCTGCTGCTGGCAAGTTTAGGTGCTATGGCCGCTTACGGTGCCGATGTCGCCAGTTATTTTTTCGTCATCGCCGCGCTGCTGTGGTGGAAACGTCCGGCGAAAGCCGCTACCGCGCTGAATGAGCACTTCTTTGGCGCTTTCCGCGCCGGGCTGCGCTATGTGAAGGCCAGTCGCGAACTGCACCGCGTACTGTTGCGTGCCGCGCTGTATTTTGCCTTTGCCAGTGCCATCTGGGCGCTGCTGCCGCTGGTGGCGCGCACCATGCTGCACGGCACCGCAGGCTTTTACGGCTTGCTGCTCGGGGCCGTCGGTGCCGGTGCTATTGCCGGCGCGCTGCTGCTGCCGCGCCTGCGTGCCCGGCTGAGCCATGATGGACTGATGCTGCTCTCCGCCGTGCTCAGCGCGCTGGTCATGGTGGCGCTGGCGCTCAGTCCGCCGCAGTGGCTGGCGCTGCTGCTGATGCTGGTCCTGGGCACCGGCTGGATCATCGCGCTGACGACCCTCAACGGCGTGGCGCAGGCGGTGCTGCCCGACTGGGTGCGCGGTCGCGGGCTGGCGGTCTATCTGATGGTGTTCAACGGCACGCTGGCGGGTGGCAGTCTGGCCTGGGGTCTGATCGCCCAGCACATGGGTCTGGCGTCAACGCTGATGCTGGCCGGCGCGGCGCTGCTCATCACGGCGCTGCTGGCAAAACGGCTGGCGCTGCCGGCGGGCGAAGCGGATCTGCAGCCGGCGAAGCACTGGGCTGAACCAGTGGTAAGCGATGCGGTGGATATCCGCCGTGGCGCCGTACTGATCCAGATTCGCTACCGTGTTCCCCAGGCCGATCGCGCCGCTTTCCAGCACGCCATGCACAAACTGGCGCAGGCGCGACGCCGTGACGGTGCCTATGCGTGGGGATTAATGGAGCAGACCGACGATGCCGGAGCGCTGCTGGAGTGGTTTATGGTGGAGTCATGGCAGGAGCATTTGCGTCAGCACCAGCGCGTCTCGCGCGCCGATGCTGAGTTACAGCAGGCGGTACTGCAGTTCCATCAGGGTGATGAACCCCCGCAGGTCAGCCATCATATTGCGCTGTGATCAGGCTGGCGCGTAGATGTCACTCAGGCCGGGCAGCGTCGGCAGGCGCTCGCGCCACCAGATAGCCGCGTTGCCGCAGGCGCTCTCATTCCACGCCAGATAGGCGATATCGCGCCGGCACTCGCTATCCAGCTGGCGCGCCACCAGCGCACCGCTCGCCAGGTGCGGGCGCGCCAGATAAAGCGGCAGATAACCACAGCCGAGCCCGGCGAGATGCGCCTGCAGTTTGGCCGGGAAATCATGCACGCTCAGCGTCTTCTGCTCATCCAGCACGCGTAAATCCATCCCGGCACCGTGGCGGGATGAATCATGCACCGTGACCGCGCGATACTGGCGAATCTGTTCGCGCAGCAGCGGTTCCGGCTCCGCCGCCAGCGGATGGTCAGGAGCGACAGCGAACACATACTCCAGCCAGCCCAGCGGCTGGCAGACAATCTCTTTGCGCGTGGCGGGTTCCTGAACCGCGCCAAAGACAATGTCCGCTTCGCCGTAGTGCAGCGCTTCCCAGCAGCCGGCCAGCACGTCCTGACGGAACTGCAGCTGGGTGTGCGGGTGCTGCTGATAAAATTCGTCAATCAGCGGCGTGAGGATGCTGAACGGCAGCGAAGCATCCACGCTGATGGTCAGCAGACTCTCCCAGCCGCTCTCCACGTAGCGCGCCTGCTGCTCCAGCTCGTTCACCGCACGCAGCAGCGTCCGCCCTTTTTCCAGCATCAGACGGCCGGTCGGCGTGAATGTGGCGCGATGGCCGGAGCGATCGAGCAGCGTGATTTTTAAATCGCTCTCCATCTTCTGCACGGTATAGCTCAACGCCGACGCGGTTTTGAACAGTCGCGCGGCCGCAGCGGCAAAGGTGCCATGACGATCGAGCGCATCCAGAATCAGCAGCGCCTCCAGATTTAAACGCATTCCCTACCCTCCGTAAAAAAAGTTGAACGACAACGTAAAAACAATCCGTTATCAATAACTGCTGTCATTTCGTATTTTTTTCCTCATCGGCGCAAGCATTTTTAACCGCGCATTAACACGGTGGCTGAGGGCCGCTACGCTTAATTTAACGGAGAGAACAGAATGACGACCGCATCCCTGATTTTTACCAACGGTAAGTTTCACACCGTCGACCGCGCAAACCCGCTGGCCACCGCCGTAGCCATCAAAGACGGCAAGTTCCTCGCCGTAGGTAGCGAAGCGGACGTCATGCGCTTTGCCGGCAGCGACACGCAAATCATCGACGCTAAAGGGCACACCGGCATTCCCGGCCTGAACGATTCCCACCTGCATCTGATTCGCGGTGGCCTCAACTACAACCTTGAGCTGCGCTGGGAAGGCGTGCCGTCGCTGGCCGATGCGCTGCGTATGCTGCGCGATCAGGCACTGCGTACGCCGTCACCGCAGTGGGTGCGCGTGGTCGGGGGCTGGAGCGAGTTCCAGTTTGCTGAGCGCCGCATGCCGACGCTGGACGAAATCAACGCCGCCGCGCCCGATACGCCGGTCTTCATTCTGCATCTGTATGACCGCGCGCTGCTCAATCGCGCCGCGCTGAAAGTGGTGGGCTATACCAAAGAGACCCCCAACCCGCCGGGCGGCGAAATCCAGCGCGACAGCAATGGCAATCCGACCGGCATGCTGATCGCCCGTCCTAATGCCATGCTGCTGTACGCCACGCTGGCGAAAGGGCCCAAACTGCCGCTGGAACAGCAGGTTAACTCGACGCGTCAGTTTATGCGTGAACTGAACCGCCTCGGTCTGACCAGCGCCATTGACGCCGGCGGCGGCTTCCAGAATTACCCGGACGATTACGACGTGATCGCCGAACTGCACGCGAAAAAGCAGCTGACGGTACGCATCGCCTATAACCTGTTCACCCAGCGTCCCGGCCACGAGCTGGAAGACTTTGAGAAGTGGACCGATATGCTGAAGCCGGGCCAGGGCACCAATTTCCTGCGCCACAACGGTGCCGGTGAAATGCTGGTGTTTTCGGCGGCGGACTTCGAAGATTTCCTCGAACCGCGCCCGGATCTGGCACCCGGCATGGAAGATGAGCTGGAGCGCGTGGTGCGCCACCTGGTGGAGCATCGCTGGCCATTCCGCCTGCACGCCACCTATAACGAATCGATCAGCCGCATGCTGGATGTGTTTGAGAAGGTGAATCGCGACATTCCGTTCAATGGCCTGCACTGGTTCTTTGACCATGCGGAAACCATCACTGAAGCCAATATTGAGCGGGTAAAAGCGCTCGGCGGCGGGCTGGCGGTGCAGCATCGCATGGCTTTCCAGGGGGAATACTTTGTCGATCGCTACGGTAAAGAGGCCGCGAAGCAGACGCCGCCGGTGGCGCGCATGCTGGAGGCCGGCGTGCCGGTCGGCCTCGGTACCGATGCCACCCGCGTCGCCAGCTATAACCCGTGGACCGCACTGTACTGGCTGGTTTCAGGCCGTACCGTCGGCGGGATGCAGCTGTACGATGACAACGCCCGCATCGACCGTGAAACCGCGCTGATGCTGTGGACCAAAGGCAGTGCCTGGTTCTCCAGCGAGCAGAGCGCCAAAGGTGAGATCAAAGTCGGCCAGCTGGCGGATCTGGTGCTGCTGTCGAAAGATTTCTTCAGCGTGCCGGAAGAGGAGATCAAAGGCATCGAATCGGTGCTGACGCTGGTGGATGGCAATGTGGTGTATGCCGCTGGCAGCTTCACGCCGCTGGCACCGCCGCCGGTGCCGGTGTTGCCGGAGTGGTCGCCAGTGGTTACCGTGCCCGGTCACTACCGCAGCGCTCCGCCGCAGACCAGCGGCCGCGCCGCGCGGATGCCGCAGGTACACCAGTGCAGCGGCCCCTGTGGCGTGCACAGCCACGCTCATGATGTGGCGCGCCAGTCATCGGTGCCGGTGTCAGACAATAACGCGTTCTGGGGTGCGCTGGGCTGTTCCTGTTTTGCGTTTTAAGTGATCAAGGGGTGCGGGCGCTGGCCCTCACCCCATCGATATATTGCCTGCCAGGCCAAAGCCCTGCTTACCGTTCTTTTTAATCTGGTACATCGCGCCATCTGCCCGGGTCAGCGCGTCGTCGAAGCTGTCGCGCCGGTGTACCGGGGCGATACCGATCGAAGCACCAATCCGCGCATGACCATTGTCGACGTCAAACGGCGTCAGCGCCGCATCCAGCACCGCCTGCGCCAGAATGCGCACCTTCGGGTAGTCAATCAAAAACGGCAGCAGCAGCACGAACTCATCGCCGCCAAGCCGCCCGACGATGGCCTCTGACGGCAGCAAATCGCGGATGCGCTGGCTGAGCTGAATCAGCACCTCGTCACCGCTGCGATGGCCGAGCGTGTCATTAACGTGCTTGAAGTTGTCGAGGTCGATAAACGCCACGCACAGCGGCCCGGCGCGTTGCAGCTGACGGAAATGCGCCTGCAGCGCGTGGCGGTTGGGCAACGCGGTTAACGGGTCGTGATGCGCCAGCAGGGAGAGCTGGGCTTCGTAATTCTTCTCTTTGGTCATATCGATATGGGTGCCGGTCACTTTGAGCGGATTACCCTGCTCGTCCCACTCGCTGACGCGGCCGCGATCCAGCACCCAGGTGATTTTGCCGTTCTTGCCGATCATACGGTGCAGCGCCTCGTAATAGGGCGCGCGCCCTTCAATATGATCGTAAAAGGCGCGCAGCACCTCATCGGCATCTTCCGGATGCAGGCACTCGCGCCAGGCATCAAAGCGCGCTTTGGTCTCTTTCGCCTGAAAGCCGAGCATCGCGCCCCAGCGCCGGTTAAAAATCACCAGCTTGCCGCTGGGAATATCCAGCTGCCACAGGCACAAGCCGGTGCCGTCCAGCGCCGCGTTCAGCTTATTACGCGCGTCGTGCGCCAGGCGCTTGAGGCGCGCATTGTGCTTTTTCAGGTTCTGAATCTGCTGGCGCAGCGCTTCTTCGGACATGGTTGATCGCTGGAGAGAAAATAAGGGCTATTTTGCCTGCACGATAGATTCTGTAAATAAAACAAATGAAAAGGCGATTAGCGTCGGAAAATTGCGCCGGGTTCAGCAGGAATGGCGAAGCAACGCGGTAATTTCAGCAAACAAAACTTACACTTACTAAAAATAGCAGCGCGCTTCGCTTCGGCGCGCCGGCGAAACCTGGCTTTCACCAGGAATTTTCTCTCCTGTTTTTAAGAAATTTCTTAAGCGCGATTTAAGTCCACTTGTATTAAGTCGCTGTTGAAGGATGCCTGACGCGCAACGTGCCGTCAGAGAAGAAGCGCAGTCATGGTGGCGGCGCGCGCAACCGGTCCAGCGAGTGAAATCATCCGTGAGTAAACGCATCCTCAGCCTTCTTCTGTTACTGGGCTTTTGCCTGTCTGCCTGGGGTGCAACCACGTTAAATTTCTCGCCGCGCTATGGTCTGGTAGCACCGGAAGTCACGCTGTCGCCGCAGAGCCAGCAGTGGCTGAAACAGCACGCAGTGCTGCGCGTCGGCGTGTGGAACAATCCGCTGCCGCCCTATTCCGTGTCGTTTGAAGCCAATACCTACGAAGGACTCTCGGCCGATTATCTGGCCATTGTGGCGAAGGCGTTAAATCTGCCGGTGAAAATCAAGGTGTATAAAACCCGGCTGGAGCTGGTGGATGCGCTCAACGACGGTGAGGTCGATCTGATTCCTTACTACACGCTGGCCGCCAATCAGGATACGCAGCTGGCGCTAAGCCTGCCGTATTCACTGGCGCGCAGCGTATTAATCAGCAAACGTAACGCGACCTTCGACAGTGAACTGAAAAATAGCCGCTATCGTCTGCTCTATTACGGTGATGCGGAACTCAAAGCACTGCTGCACAAGCGCTATCCGCGCGCCACGCTGGCGCCGGCCGCGCCGCCGCTGTGGGCCTACACCGACACCGCGTTCAGCGAAAACACCCTGTTCTGGAGCAACAGCGCCACTCAGCGCTTTCTTTCGCATCGCGGCCTGCAGAACGTGATTGAAGCGCACAGCACGCCGTACACCAACGATGTCGACGCGCGCTTTGCCAGCAACCACGCCAATCTGCCGCTGATCAACGCCATTAATGAAATCCTGAAAAACATTCCGCTGCGCAACGCGGTACAGATTGCCGAAGCCTGGAGCCTGGATTATCAGTCGGTGGTGAAAAATTATCCCCTCGATCTGAGCGAACAAGAGGCGGCGTGGCTGGCAGAGCACCGGGAAATCACCGTCAACTACGATCCCTCGCACACGCCGTTTACCTTCGTTGATAACCGGCAGCGCGTGGTCGGCCTGAGCGTGGACCTGCTGAAAATGATTTCACAGCGCACCGGCATTCGCTTCCGCTATAACCCGATTCAGGGGTTGAGCAACATGCGCGATACGCTCAACCGCCAGCGCGATGCGATTATCGCCGTCAGCGATGCCACTGCGCAGCAGGACGACAAAATCCGCTACAGCCGTTCGTACATTTACTCGTCGTGGGTGGTCGTCACGCGCAAAGACAGTACCTGGAAAAGCTTTGATGAGATGGCGGGCAAGCGCATCGGCATCTATGAGCGCGCCTATTATCGCTACGATTTACGCGAACGCTGGCCGGGCATCAACTTTGTCGAAAACGGCGTGTCGATCGATTCACTCGGTCAGTTGCTGGATAAGCAGCTGGATGGCTTTATCGTGCCGTACGAGTCGTCGCTGTTCCTGCTCAACAACCATTTCAGTGACAGCTTCAAAGTGGCCTTTGTCGCGCCGCTGCCGATGTTCCGTATGGCGATGGCGGTCAATGGCCAGGATCAGGTGCTGCTGTCGATCCTCAACAAAGCGCTGTCCGATATTCCGCAGCCGACCATGCAGTCGCTGATGGAGCGCTGGATCAAATACACGCCCCCCGCCACCAGCACTTCGTGGCAAAGCTATCGCAGCTACATACTGCGCATCGTCGCTGTGGCCGGGCTGGGTCTGCTGTTTTTCCTGTGGCGCAACCATCTGCTGAAAGCCTCGCTGGCAAAACAACGCGAGCACGAGCGTGAAATCAGCGAGCAGCTGGCGCATATCGAAGCGCTGATGGCCGACCTGCGTAAAGCCAACGAAGTTGCGGTGCGCGCCAGCGAAGCGAAAAGCACCTTCCTGTCGCACATGAGTCATGAAATCCGCACGCCGCTGGCGGCGCTGATTGGCCTGCTGGAAATCGAGCATCTCGGCCAGAGTAATGAACAGCAGCGGCAGAAGAACATTGATGTTGCCTGGGAGTCGTCGCGATCGCTGCTGTCGCTGGTGGGCGATATTCTCGACCTGGCCAAAATCGAATCCGGGCATTTCAGCGTGCAGCTGCAGCCGATGTCGCTCAGTGAAGTGGTGCGGGATTGCGAAGCGCTGTTCCGCCAGGTGGCGCTGAATAAAGGCCTTGAGCTGAATATCGTGCTGGAGCTGGAGCAGGACCAGGTGCTGTTTGACCCGGTGGCGCTGAAGCAAATTCTCTCCAATCTGGTGAGCAACGCCATCAAGTTTACCTCGCACGGCGAAGTGGAAGTGGCGCTGTATCAGGCAGAGAGCACGCGGCCGGAGTATGTGCTGGAGGTGAGCGACAGCGGGGTTGGCCTGACGGCAGAGCAGCAGCAGGCGATCTTCGAACCGTTTATCCAGGTCGATCAGGGCAGCAACCGCGCCAGCGGCACCGGGTTAGGCCTGAATATCTGCCGCCGGCTGGCGGTGATGCTCGGCACCGAGCTGCACGTCGAGAGTGAACCGGGTGACGGCAGCGTATTTATGCTGCGCTTCCGCGCGGAAGCGGCGAGCATTGAACATGAGCAGCCCGCCCTGCCACAGCCGGTGGAGCCAGCAAAACAGGCTGCACTGCGCATTCTGATTGTCGATGACAACGCCACCAACCGTCTGCTGCTGGCCCAGCAGCTGCGCTACGCCGGGCACCATGTGCTGGTGGCGGACGGCGGTGCAGCGGCACTGGCGCTGTGGCGCGAAAATCAGCCGGACCGCGTGATTACCGACTGCAACATGCCGGAGATGGACGGCTTCGAATTCACCCGCCAGCTGCGCGCTGAAGAGAAGCGCCTGGTGCGACGCGCGGTACCGGTTTACGGCCTGACGGCGATGGCGGAGGAGCGTGTGGCGCAGCTGGCGCAGGACGCCGGCATGAACGGTTGTCTGTTTAAACCGCTGGAGCGCGCGCAGCTGCTGCAGGTGATCACCGGCGCACCGATGAACCCGACGCGTGACGATACCCTGCTGACGCTGGAAAATCTGGCGGCAAACAACCCGCAGGCGTGGCGCGACCTGGTGACCACCGCGCGCCAGCAGAACAGCTACGATCTCGCCCAGCTGACGCAGGCGGTGGCTGCGAACAATTTTGCTTCGGCGCGTCACGCCGCGCATCAGCTACTCGGCAGTGCCCGGATGCTGCGCGCCGACGCGCTGCAACATCGCTGCCGCGCCGCCGAACAGGCGGCGGAGCATGAAGATGGTGCGCTATTACAACAGCTGCTGCCGGAGGTCGCCGGGGCGGTGGCCGAGCTGGATGCGCTGTTCCTGCGTGCCCTGGAAACGCCCATTCCTGAAGAGGTGATGTAATGAAAGAGAGCGCAATCTGGCAGATTGCCGTGCTGGACGATCATCCGCTGATCGGTAAAGCCATGCAGTACCGTTTAGCGCAGGAGCCGCAGCTCGATCTGGCCGGGGCCTTTGCCCAGCGCCAGCAGCTGATGACCTTCCTGCAGCGCCAGCCGATCGATATCCTGGTGCTGGATTACATGCTGGGTGAAGACCAGCTCGATGGGCTGCAAATGGTAAAACAGCTGCGCCTGCACTACCCGCAGCTGAAGATTCTGGTGTCGTCCGCGGTGGAGAAGCCGGCAATTGTTCAGCTATTGCTGAAAGCCGGCGTGCAGGGATTTGTCGGCAAAAGCCACGATCAGGAGGTGCTAATCGACGCCATTCATCAGATCTGTCGCGGCAAGCGTTTCCTGACGCCGGACATGATGCTGGAGCTGGATAAATTCCAGGAGAGCGACCGTGAAATGCACGACTACCTGACGCCGCGCCAGGCGGGCGACGACATTACCCTGATGCTGCGCGAGCTGAGTCCGCGCGAGATCGAGGTGATTCGCTGCTATCTGGATGGGTTGAGCATTACGCAGATCGCCGGTAAATACGCGCGCAGCCGCAAAACCATCAGCGGTCAGAAGCAAACCGCGCTGCGCAAACTGGGGCTGCGTTCGGACCTGGAACTGTTCAAGTACAAGCAATACTTCAACCAGCTGGTGACGGCGCAGTGATAAGCCGCAGCGCGGATAAACCCAGTTCTGTGACGCGGATCAAGACTTAGTCGCTGCGTAATGCTGCCTCTGTGAATTCTAGTATGGTAGTTTAACGCTTATCATACAGACACGATGACGGTGGATGACATAATGCAGCTGACAATGCGGTGGTTTGGGCCGAAGGAAGACAAGGTTTCGCTGGAATATATTCGCCAGGTGCCGGGCGTACGCGGCGTGGTGGGCGCGCTTTACGATGTGCCGGTGGGCGAAACCTGGCCGCAGGAGAAGATCCAGGCGCTGGTCGATCAGGTGCACGCAGCCGGACTGACGGTCGAAGTGATTGAGAGCGTTAATATTCACGACGACATCAAGATCGGCCTGCCGAGCCGCGATCGCTACATCGCTAATTATCAGCAAAGCATCCGCAACCTGGCGGCCGCCGGGGTAAAAGTGATCTGCTACAACTTCATGCCGGTGTTTGACTGGATGAAGACGGATATGAATTATGTGCTGCCGGATGGCTCCATCACCATGGCCTTCGAGAAGCAGGGCATTGATAAAAGCCTCGACGAAGTGGTGAAAGAGGTGCTGGGCAGTGCTAACGGCTTCGCGCTGCCGGGCTGGGAGCCGGAACGGCTGGCAAAAGTTCAGGAGCTGTTTGCCAAATATCAGGACGTAGATGACGCGAAGCTGCGCGAAAACCTCGCCTATTTCCTCAAAGCGGTGATCCCGGTGTGCGAAGAGGTGGGCGTGAAGATGGCGATCCACCCGGACGATCCGCCGTATTCGATCTTCGGTCTGCCGCGCGTGGTGAAGAACCGCGACGATCTCGACTGGATCTGTAACGTCGTCGATTCTGAAGCCAACGGCATCACGCTGTGCACCGGATCGATTGCCGAGGATCCGCAGAACGATGTCTATGCCATTCTGGCCGAATTCTCGCGCCGCAAGCGCATCCCGTTTGCCCACGTGCGCAACATCAAGATCATCCGCGATAAAGATTTCTACGAGTGCGCGCATCCGACGGAATATGGCTCGCTGGATATGTATAAAGTGCTGCAGTCGATGTATGACAACGGCTTTGACGGCTATATCCGTTCGGATCACGGCCGCTTTATCTGGGGTGAAACCGGACGCCCAGGCTACGGTTTGTACGACCGCGCGCTGGGCACCACTTATCTGCTGGGCCTGTGGGAAGCGCTGAGTAAACGTTAATGGGCTACGATCTGGCGCTCACCCTTGCGGCTTTTTCAGTAACGGTACCAGCAGCGCCGCAACGAAAAAGCCTGTCATGATCAGCCAGAAAGCGTCGGAAAAGGCCTGGGTGCGCGCTTCACGCAGCGTCAGCGCCGCCAGCGACTGCAGCGCGGCCGTATGCGCGGCATCCGGGCTCAGGCCGCTGGTCATCAGCGCCTGAGCGCGCCCCTGCAGAAAATCACCCAGCGTCAGGCTGGCGCTGTTGAGATGATCCGCCAGCCGGCTAAAGTGCAGGTTGGTGCGGTCGTTGAGCACCGTACCGCACAGGGCAATGCCAATCGCGCCGCCAAGGTTGCGCATCAGATTAAACAGGCCAGACGCGAGCTTCAGGCGTGCCGGTGGCAAGCTGCCCAGCGTCAGCGTTACCGTCGGTGCCACGGCAAACTGCTGCGCCATACCGCGAAATGCCTGCGGAAACAGCAGCTCCTTCGCCCCCCAGTCATGGGTAATCGGCACGAAGAAATGCATCGACAGCGCACAACAGATCAGCCCCGCCGCCAGCAAAATACGCAGATCGACGCGGTTCGCCAGCCAGGCATACAGCGGGATCGACAGAATCTGAAACACCCCGGTGGAGAAGATCGCCAGTCCAGTCTCCAGTGCGCTGAAGCCGCGCACCTGGCTGAGAAACAGTGGCGTAAGGTAAATGGTGGCAAAGATCCCCACGCCCGCCATAAACGAGAAGTAGCAGCCGAGGCTAAAGTCGCGGTCCCTGAGCGCGCGTAAATCGACGATCGGTTTGGCATGCCGCAGCGTGCGGATCACAAACAACACGCCCGCCGCCAGCGCAATCCAGCCGGTGGTGGCAATGGTGTCATCATCAAACCAGCCCCAGCGCGGCCCCTCTTCCAGCGTATATTCCAGACAGCCGAGCGACAGCGCCAGCAGCACGATGCTGAGATAATCCGCGCCGCGCAGCAGTTCGCGGTTGGGCGCGTCGATGTTCACCAGCAGCGGAACCGCAATGGTGATGTAAATACCGGGAATGATGTTGATGAAAAACAGCCAGTGCCAGCTGAAGTTATCGGTGATCCAGCCGCCAACGGTCGGGCCGAGCGTCGGCGCCAGCGATGCCAGCGCGCCGACGGTCGCGGCGGCAATCACCCGCTGCCGGCCCTGGAAAAAGGCGAAGGCGGTAGTGAACACCAGCGGGATCATTGAGCCGCCCGCCAGCCCCTGCAGCGCACGGAACGCGATCATGCTCTGAATGTTCCACGCCCAGCCGCACAGCAGGCTCATCAGCGTAAAGCCGCAGGCCGAAGCGGCGAACAGCCAGCGCGTAGAAAGCACGCTGGCCAGCCAGCCGGAGAGCGGGATAATAATGATTTCGGCGATCAGGTAGCTGGTCTGCACCCACACGGTTTCATCATCGCCCGCCGACAGGCCACCGCCAATGTCGCGCAGCGAAGCTGAGACAATCTGGATATCCAGCAGCGCGATAAACATGCCGATGCACAGGGTGGCAAAGGCGAAGACTTTCCGGCTGACCGGCATCTGCGCGGGCGCGATCGGCGCGGCGACCACGCGGCTCATTGCGCGCTGCGCTCATCGACGGTCACGGTCACCGACAGTCCCGGACGCAACAGCCCGAGTGTGGCCGCATCGCCGTCCAGCGAAATGCGCACCGGCACGCGCTGGACAATTTTGGTGAAGTTACCGGTGGCGTTTTCCGCCGGCAGAATGCTGAAGCGCGAACCGGTCGCAGGCGACAGGCTGGCGACATGCCCGCTGAAGGTGCGGCCCGGCAGCACGTCCGCGACAATTGTTGCCGTCTGGCCTGGCCGCATGTGTGCCAGCTGGCTCTCTTTAAAGTTGGCGTCAATCCACAGCCCCTGCGCCGGCACCAGCGACAGCAGCTGCGTGCCGCTGCTGACATACGAACCGGCCCAGGCGCGGCGATTGCCAATTACGCCATCAAACGGCGCGCGGATAGCGGTGTATTCCAGATTGAGCTGTGCCAGTGCCTGGTCGGCCTGTGCCTGCGCCAGCGCGGCGTGCGTCTGCTGCTCGCGTGCATCCAGCACCTGCAGCTGACGTTCGGCGACCGCGCGATCGGCACGGATTTTGCCCTCCTGCGCCAGCGCCTGATGGTAATCGGCCTGCGCATGATCGCGAATCTGCTGCGACACCGCAGCGCTGCTCACCAGCGCGTCATAGCGGCGCTGGTCGGCGGTGGTTTTCTGCGTCACCGCCTGCGCCGCCAGCAGCGCAGCACGCGCGCCGTCGATGGTGGCCAGCTGGAGCTGGCGCGTGGCGGCGATATCCTGCAGCGCCGCCTGCTGCGCGGCGACTTCGCCCGCCGCACGGTCAACCGCCGCCCGATAGTCGCGGTTATCCAGCTGCACCAGCAGGTCGCCCTTTTTAACCGCCGCATTATCCTGCACCGCAAGCGTCTGGACATAGCCGGACACTTTGGCCGAAATCGCACTGATATCCGCGCCGACGTAAGCATCATCGGTCGAAGGCATAAAGCGCGCGCTGTGCCACCAGTAATAGCCATAGCCGGCCAGCGCCACGCCGCCGCAGGCCAGCATCAGCAGCAGTGCCGTTTTTTTCCGCGTCAGGCTCATGGTTCGTTCCCGGCCACCGTCTGCGGGGCGAATTTTTGCGCCGTATCGCCTGCGCGCTTTCTCGCCAGATACTGCTGGCGGTAGTGCATCATCGGGCTGGCCGCCGGGCCAGGCACCATCTGGTATTTGTCACTGGAGAGCGGCTGGCCGGTGGCGCTGTCGACCATTTGCGGCGTCACCGGGCGCTGAGTGGCGCTTTCAACCAGCTGCATCTGCCGCCCTTCCGGTGAGAAGTGGGTGCTACCCCACTCGGCCAGCGCCAGTATTACCGTGCGAAAATCGCGGCCCGCCGCAGTGAGCTGGTACTCGTAGCGTGCCGGAGCGTCGCTGTAACACACCTTTTCCAGCAATCCATCCTCCACCAGCTCTTTCAGCCGGCGCGACAGAATATTGGGCGCCACGCCGCTGCTTTTCTGAAATTCATCAAAGCGGGTAAAGCCGGCCAGCGCATCGCGCATGATCAGCATGCTCCAGCCATCACCGACGCGTCCAAGGCTGCGTGCGATAGGGCACGGCATATTACACAGAGGTTGGTTTTTCATGGGCCAGTTCCCGATGTGAAGTCGATGCGGGATACTGTGGCAGGGTAACTTTCATTTTGCAAGTCACTTGCAGAATGAAAGTAATAAACAGATCGTCAGCGCGTTTCGGCGCAGCCTCACAGCCTGTCGATCAATTCCTGCCGGTGGTCATGCAGCAGACGCAGCATTTCACGCAACAGCGGATCTTCGTTGCCCTTCTGCCACACAATACTCAGCGGCAAGCCTTTGATCTGCTCAGGTAACGTCAGCGCGATATAGCGCACGCTGTCGCTGTTCATGGTGCGATAAGAGGCTGGCACCACCGCCAGACCGAGGCCGGCGGATACCAGGCTGAGAATGGTTTGCTTCTCTTCGGCATATTGCGCGATATGCGGCGTTAGGCCGGCCTGCTTAAACAGGCTGATGGTGAGATCGTGGCTGTGCGGCCGGGTGCGGCGGTCCGGAATGATCATGGCTTCATGCTGAAAATCCGCCACCGTCACCTGCGCTTTATCCGCCAGCGGATGCGTCAGCGGCACTGCCAGCACGCAACTTTCGCGGGTAATAAAACGCAGCGCCAGTGACGCATCCATGCGCTGCGGCGCGCGGATAATAATCATATCCAGCCAGCCGGATTTTAATTTAGGAATCAGGTTAAGGGTTTTATCTTCGATAATATGGATATCGCTCAGCGGATGACGCGGCACAAATAAATTCAGCAGTGCAGGAACTAAACCGCGCGCGGCGCTGTCGATAGCGCCAATGCGTAATGTCCGGCGTTCATCTTTTAATCCGCCTTTAAAACGCAGCGCCAGCGCATCAAACTGATCGATCAGTTTTCCCGCTTCGTCAAAAAACAGGGCTCCCTCGGCGGTTAATGAAACATTGCGCGTTGAGCGGTTTAACAGGCGCACGCCGAGATCCTCTTCCAGCAGACGAATAAAGCGGGAAAGTGATGCAGGCATCATTTCCATACTTTGTGCCGCCCGGCCGAAATGCAGTTCTTTACCCACCGCGACAAAACAACGCAATTGATTTATATCCACATTTCCCTCACCGCACGATTATTCAAATAGTTTATATAATCCACGCCTGATGATCGCGCAATACAAACCTGCATACTGCATTCGACAACCAGAAAATAATACTACCCTACACAATCTGGAGCACTTTAATATGAACTCTCACCTCGAAAAAAGGGTGATGCGTAAAGTGACGTTGCGCATTGTGCCCTTCATCATGCTGCTCTATTTCATCGCGTTTCTCGATCGCGTTAATATTGGTTTTGCCGCGTTAACCATGAATCAGGATTTAGGTTTCTCGCCCACGGTATTTGGTTTTGGCGCCGGGATCTTTTTCCTCGGCTATTTTCTGTTTGAAGTCCCGTCGAATTTAATTTTGCACAAAGTGGGCGCACGCATCTGGATCGCCCGCGTGATGATCAGCTGGGGATTGGTCTCCGGCTGCATGGCGCTGGTGCAGGGCACCACCAGCTTTTACCTCCTGCGCTTTCTGCTCGGCGTGGCGGAAGCCGGTTTCTTCCCCGGCATCATTCTCTACCTCAGCTACTGGTTCCCGGCGGCGAAGCGCGCGAAGGTTACCGCCATCTTCATGGCTGCCGCCCCGCTCTCTACCGCGCTCGGCTCGCCGGTCTCTGCCGCGCTGCTGGAGATGCACGGTCTGCTGGGCTACGCCGGCTGGCAGTGGATGTTCGTGTTAGAAGCGATTCCGGCGTTGCTGCTGGGCATCGTGGTGCTGTTTTTCCTCACCGACCGTCCGGCGCAGGCTAAATGGCTGAACGCAGAAGAGCGGCGCTGGCTGCAGGAGACCATGCAGGCCGAAGAGCAGGCCCGGTCGACGCAGCACGGCCACAGCAGCGCCTGGCGCGGGCTGGCGGACAAGCGCGTACTGGCCCTGGCGCTGGTGTACTTCGGCACGTCGGCCGGGCTGTACACGCTGGGGATCTGGTCACCGCAAATCATCCGCAGCTTCGGCGCCTCCTCGCTGGAAATCGGCTTCCTCAACGCTTTCCCGGCGGTGATCGGCGTGATTGGCATGATCCTGTGGGCACGTCACTCCGATCGTCGCGGCGAGCGCAGCTGGCACGTCATTGGCGCCTGTTTACTGGCTGCCGCCGGGCTGGTTTATGCCGGTAACGTCAGCACGCTGCTGGCGGTGATTATTGCGCTGACGCTGGTCACGGTCGGCATCAGCGCCTCCAAACCGCCGCTGTGGAGCATGCCGACGCTGTTTCTCAGCGGGCCGGCCGCAGCCGCCGGCATCGCCACCATTAATTCCATCGGCAACCTCGGCGGTTTTGTCGGCCCGATGATGATTGGCGTGATCCGCCAGCAAACCGGCAGCTACACCTGGGGACTCTATTTCGTCGCCGCGCTGCTGGCGTTGTCCGCGCTCATCGTGCTGATTCTCGCCGCGCAGACGCCAAAACCGCAAAGCGCCGATCTGCCTCATCCTCATACCCATTAATTGACTGGAGAACACGATGCGTAACTACAAAATTGCCGCGATTCCGGCAGACGGTATTGGCCCGGAAGTGATTTCGGCTGGCGTTGAGGTGCTGCAGGCGCTGACGCAGCACGATGAACAGCTAAAGTTTGACGTGCAGACCTTTGACTGGGGCTCGGATTACTACAAACAGCACGGCGTGATGATGCCGGAAGATGGCCTGCAGACGCTGAAGCAGTTTGATGCCATCTACTTTGGCGCGGTGGGCGCGCCGGACGTGCCGGATCACATCACGCTGTGGGGGCTGCGCCTGCCGATTTGTCAGGGCTTCGATCAGTACGCCAACGTGCGGCCTACCAAAATTCTGCCGGGCGTGACCTCGCCGCTGCGCAACCGTGGACCGGGCGATCTTGACTGGGTAATCGTGCGCGAGAACTCGGAAGGGGAATACTCCGGCAACGGCGGCCGTGCGCACCGCGGCCTGCCAGAAGAGGTGGGCACTGAAGTGGCGATTTTCACCCGCGTCGGCGTGACGCGCATCATGCGCTACGCCTTTAAACTGGCGCAGTCGCGGCCGCGCAAACTGCTGACGGTGGTGACCAAATCCAATGCCCAGCGGCACGGCATGGTGATGTGGGATGAAATTGCGGCGGAAGTGGCGCAAGAGTTTCCGGATGTGCAGTGGGACAAGATGCTGGTGGATGCCATGACGCACCGCATGACGCTCCACCCGCAATCGCTGGACACCATTGTCGCCACCAACCTGCATGCGGATATTCTTTCCGACCTCGCCGGCGCGCTGGCCGGCAGTCTCGGCGTCGCGCCGACTGCCAATATCGATCCGGAGCGGCGTTTTCCGTCGATGTTCGAACCGATTCACGGCTCGGCGTTTGATATCACCGGCAAAGGCATCGCTAACCCGATCGCCACCTTCTGGACGGCGGTGCAGATGCTGGAGCATCTGGGCGAACGCAACGCGGCCGCGCTGATAATGCAGGGCATTGAGCACGTGTGTGCGGCGGGCATTCTGACGCCGGACATCGGCGGCAGCGCCACCACAGCTGACGTGACGCGCGCGCTGGTGCAGTTTATTGAAGCCAAATCTCAGGTGGCGGCAACCGCCTGAGTCGAAAGCCGGGGTGTTACAGCGCCGCCGCCAGCCGGTCCAGCGCCAGCAGGATGCCATAGCGCCGCGCCGGTGCTGCATCCGGCAGCGGCAGCCAGTAGTTGGCCTGGCTGGCGAGATCCAGCGCCGCCGGGCACAGCGCCATCACTGGGGTCTGCTGGATGTGAGCGTGATGCACCGCGCTGAGCACGCTGCTGTTGATGGTGTCCGGCGCGAGGATCAGCAGCAGATCGTCCGGCTGCAAACGGCTGAGCGTCAGACGCAGCAGGTTGTCGTCCTGGATCCACGCCAGCGCCAGCCCGGCTTCACTCAACCGCTGCTGCACTTCCGCCACCAGCGGCGTGTGCTGGCCGGCGGCACCGATCAGCAACACGCTGCGTGCCTGACGCAGCGCCTGCGCCGCCTGCTGCCAGCGGCTGTCATCCAGCAGCTGCCACTGCTGGGTCAGCGCCTGATGCAGACTCACCAGCTGCGGCACCGCACCGTGGCTGGCGCTGGCTGGCTCGGCGCTGGCGCGTGCCAGCCGCATACGCAGATCGCGAATATCGTCGCAGCCGACCGAACGGGCAAAGCGGGTAATGGTCGCCGCACTGACTTCCGCCCGGCTGGCCAGTTGTTCAATGGTGGCCGAGGCCGCAAACGCGGCGTCACGCAGGATGGCGCGCGCCACCCGCTGCTCCTGCTGGCTGAGCGAAGCCTGCCGCTGACGAATCACCGTCATAAACGCACTTTCCTGCTGGCCGGCCTGGCGCACCTGGTGCAGAAAATCATCCAGATCGCGGTAGCCCGCCGAGGCAGCAAAGCGCTGGAGTACAGCCGGGCTGACACCCGCCTGCGTCGCCAGACTCTCCATAGTGGCCTGCGCGCTGGCGTGCAGGTTATCCAGAATAAATCGCGCCAGCTTTGATTCCTGCGCATCAAAACGCGCCGACTGCTGCTGCAGTTGCCAGACAATATCCATTAGCTCATCACATCCTCAGTAACGAACTCTCATGATGCATGAAAATATTTTTCATGGTGAGATTTTTTTCAGCTGAGCGCACTGAATTTTCCTGGAATTAAAGCACTCGCAACAGAAAATCATCGTGCCGATCACACCAATGAAAATTATTTTCATGGCAGTTTAATGATTAATCTATTGATAAATAATACTTTAAATAACTTTCATCACAAAATCATCTGGCCGCAGGGTATTTACAGTGCGACTGCGACAGGTCTTAAATGCCGGAGTCAATTCACAGGAGGATAAATTATGCGCATTGTTCTTTGCTGTGCCGCCGGCATGTCTACCAGCATGCTGGTGAATAAAATGCAGCACGCCGCACAAGCGCGCGGGCTGGCGATCAACATTCAGGCCGTCCCGGTGGCCGATTTCGAACGTATCCTGCCGGACGCAGACGTGGTGCTGCTCGGCCCGCAGGTGCAGTTTGAAGCTGCCCGTCTCACCGCCATCGCCGCCCCGCAGGGCAAGGCGGTCGCCGTGATCGACATGATGGATTACGGCATGATGCGCGGCGAACAGGTGCTGGATAAAGCGCTGGCACTGCACGCTTCCTGATTTTCCGTTTCCCCTAATCCGACTGACAACACACGGCGCTGCGCTGTGGGAGATTCTGCATGCCTGAAGATGACGTAATGGTGGTTCCGGAAGAGGAGATCATGCTGCTGCTGGTGCAGGCCGGGGCCGCGCGCAGCGCCGCACTGAGCGCGCTGCAGCTGGCGCGTGCCGGGCAGTTTGATGCGGCACAGCAGCAGCTGGCGATCGCGCGGGAAAACGTGAGCAGCGCGCACCAGCAGCAGACGGCACTAATTAGCCTGGACGAAGGCAGCGGCCGGCTGCCGGTTACCCTGATTCTGGTTCATGCCCAGGATCACCTGATGAACGCCATGCTGATTCAGGATTTAGCGGGCGAAATCATTGAACTCTATCGCCGTACCACGGCAGGAGAAAACGATGCTTAAGATAGCAATCATTGGCGGCGGCAGCAGCTATTCGCCGGAGCTGGTGGAGGGAATCATCAACCGTTATGCGCAGCTGCCGGTAACCGAACTGGCGCTGGTGGATGTGGCGGCAGGACGCGAAAAGGTACAGATCATCGCCGATCTCACGCGCCGTATGCTGCAAAAGAACGGGCTGGAGCAGGTTAAGGTCAGCGTGCATTTCGCGCTGGATGAGGCGATTCGCGGTGCGCGCTTTGTGCTGACACAGCTGCGCGTCGGCCAGCTGGCAGCACGCGCCGCCGATGAACGGCTGGGCCTGAAGTATGGTCGTCTCGGCCAGGAAACCACCGGCGTCGGCGGCTTCGCCAAAGCGCTGCGCACCATTCCGGTGATGCTGGAGATTGCGCGCAAAGTGGAACAGCTGGCACCCGATGCCTTCATCATCAATTTCACCAATCCAGCGGGCATCGTCACCGAAGCCGTGGCGCGCTACAGCAACGCGAAGATCATCGGCCTGTGTAACGTGCCGGTGAATATGCACCATATGATCGCCGGCATGTTACAGGCGCCGTTTGACGAGGTGGCGCTGCGCTTTGCCGGGCTGAATCATCTGGTGTGGGTGCATCAGGTGCTGTGCCGCGGCGAGGACGTGACCGCCGGGGTGATCGAACAGCTGTGCGAAGGCCAGGCGCTGACCATGAATAACATCAAAGAGATGCCGTGGTCGCCGGCGTTTCTGCGCGCGCTGCAGGCGATTCCCTGCCCTTATCACCGCTACTACTGGCAAACACCGCAGATGCTGGCCGAAGAGCAGGAGAAAGCGCAGCACGGCCAGGCCGGAACGCGCGCCGAACAGGTGATGAAAGTGGAAGCCGAGCTGTTCGCGCTGTATGCCGATCCGCAGCTGGCGCACAAGCCGGAGCAGCTGAGTTTTCGCGGCGGCGCATATTACTCCGAAGTGGCCGTTGAGCTCATCAGCGCCATCCATAACAATAGCGGGCAAAATCTGGTGGTGAACTGCCAGAACCGTGGGGCGATTCACGGTCTGCCGGACGACGCAGTGGTGGAAGTGAACTGTGTGGTCGATGCGCAGGGCGCGCACCCGCTGGTGTTTGGCGCGCTGCCACCGCTGATGCACGGGCTGACGCAGCAGATCAAAGCCTTCGAGCGATTAACCATCGACGCGGCGGTGCACGGCGATCGCGGTGCCGCGCTGCTGGCGCTGGTCGGCAATCCGCTGGTCGGCGATGTCGCCAGCGCCGAAGCGCTGCTGGACGAAGTGCTGACGCTGAATCAACCGTGGCTGCCGCAGTTTGCGTGATATCCCTGTCGCAAACCGCACCCAGGCCGTCGCGGCGCGCTTCATCGCGCAATAAATTGCGCCGCGACGGCCGGGTGCAGGTATCCGCTGCCGCGCCGAAATGACACGCATTGAACTGTTAATTTGTTGCGCCATTGTGCCCGAGGAGGCCCTATGTCCAACCGTAATATCATCGAACGTTATGTGCTGCCCGCCGCGCTCAAGGTGGCCGGGCAGAAGCATGTGCTGTCCGTGCGGGACGGCATCATTCTCAACATGCCGTTCATGCTGATCGGCAGCTTTTTTCTGATCTTCGCCTACCTGCCGATCCCGGCCTGGGGCCATCTGATGGCCGACCTGTTCGGCGACAGCTGGCGCAATAAACTGCTCTATCCGGTGCGTGCCACCTACGACATCATGGCGCTGATCTCCAGCTTCGGCATCGCCTACCGGCTGGCAGAGAAATACCGCACGCTCGACCCGCTAACCAGCGGCGCGATGGCGCTGGTGGCGTTTGTGATGACCATTCCGCAGCAGACGCTGTTCGCCCCGGTTGAAGGCGCACCCGCGCAGCTGGTCACCGGCGTGCTGCCGATTTCGCTGATCGGCAGTCAGGGCCTGTTCGTGGCGATTGTGATTGCATTGCTCTCCACGGAAATCTACCGCTTTGTGCACAGCCGTAACCTGGTGATTAAGATGCCGGAAGGCGTACCGCCGGCGGTGGCGAAATCGTTCCTCGCGCTGGTTCCCGGCTTCTGCGTGCTGGCCGTGGTGCTGCTGCTGCGCCTGGCCGTTGAAGCCTCACCGTTCCACGACATCAACAACCTGATCGCTACTGTGATTGGTTTGCCGATGCACCACGTCGGCGGCACGCTGCCGGGGATGATTTTCTCGGTGCTGCTGATTGGCATTCTGTGGACGCTCGGCCTGCACGGCGATGCCATCGTGCTGGTGTTCATTCAGCCGGTATGGCTGTCGAACATGAGTGAAAACCTCGAAGCCTTTCAGCATAACCAGCCGATTCCGCACATCTTTACCCAGCAGTTTTACGATTTATGGATTGCGCCCGGCGGCACCGGCGCGCTGCTTGGACTGGTGATCTTTATGCTGATCCGTGCACGCAGCCGTCAGATGAAACAGCTGGGGAAAATCGCTGCGCCGGCGGCGCTGTTCAACATCAGCGAGCCACTGGTGTTCGGTATTCCGCTGGTGATGAACCCCTACCTGTTCCTGCCGTTTATCCTGACGCCGGTGCTGCTGGTGATTGTTTCGTGGGCGGCAATGAGCAGCGGTCTGGTGGCGCCGCCAGCCGGCATCGCCCTGCCCTTCACCACGCCAATTTTCGTCAGCGGCTATCTCGCCACCGGCGGCCATATCTCCGGCACGGTGTTGCAGGTGGTCAACCTGACGATTTCGCTGGTGGTCTACTATCCGTTTTTCCGCGTGTGGGATCGCCTGAAACTGCGCGAAGAGCAGCAGAACGAACAGCAGGCGCAGGCCGCCAGCGGCAGTGCCGTCGTGCCTTCCTGAACCACTCCCTCTGCCGGGTGCGCCTTGCTGCGCACCCGGCCGCATCCTTCCACTTTTTGCAATAATGACTTCGCAGATCTGGCTATTCTGCCAGCAATACGGCTGTGCGAACCTTAGGCCACGGTTCGGGATCACCCCGGCCACAACCTGAGGAACCGCATGATGAAACTGTACAATTTAGCGCTCTCCGGCCACGCTCACCGCGCACTGCTGGCACTGTCACTGTTCGGCATAGCGCATGAAACGGTCGAAGTTGACCTGCCTGGCGGCGAACATAAAACCCCGGCATTTCTCGCCATCAACCCATTCGGTCAGGTGCCGGTGCTGGAAGACGAAGGCGTTTACATCGCGGATTCCAACGCCATTCTGGTGTACCTGGCGAAGAAATTTAACCGCAGTGACTGGCTGCCGGAAGATGCGCTGGGCGCCGCCCAGGTGCAGCGCTGGCTGTCGGTAGCGGCCGGTGAGCTGGCTTACGGTCCGGCGGCGGCGCGCCTGATTACCGTGTTTGGTGCCAAATTTAATGCTGAAGAGGTGCTGGCGCGCGCGCATCTGATTCTTTCACGGCTGGAAAGCCATCTCAGCCAGCGTGAGTGGCTGGTGGGCGACCATCCCACCATTGCTGACATCGCTTTATACAGCTACCTGGCCGGAGCGCCGGAAGGCAACGTCGAGATGTCCGGTTACCCTGCGGTGAATCAGCTGCTGCGCCGGATTGAAGCGCTGCCCGGCTTTGTGCCTTTTCCGCAGACCGCCGCCGGCCTGCGCGCCTGACAGGAGCCAGCATCATGGGCGAGAAACTGATTACGCTGCCGGTATGGCATGACGGTGAAATTGCGCTGCAGCAGCAGGCGGGCGTGGCGGAACGTATGGCCGATGTCGGGCAGCGCGTGATCCGCGATTACATGCCCGATCAGCATCGTGACTTTTACGCGCAGCTGCCGTTTATCGTTGCCGGCAGCGTTGATGCACAGGGTGATGCCTGGGCCACGCTGCTGGAAGGCCAGCCCGGTTTTATCTTCTCGCCCAACGCCACCACACTGGATATCGCGGCCGGTCCTGACGCCAGCGATCCGGCGGCCGCCGGGATGACCGATGGCGCGCCGGTGGGCCTGCTCGGCATTGAGCTGCACACGCGGCGGCGCAACCGCATGAACGGCGTGCTGACGGCAATTGGCGGCGGCCTGCGCGTACAGGTTGACCAGAGCTTCGGCAACTGCCCGCGCTATATTCAGCTGCGCGATTTCCGCTTCGACCATGCGCCCGGCAGGGCTTATCAGGGCGAGGTTGAGACGCTCAGCGCGCTGGATGACGCCGCGCGCGCCGCCATCGGGCAGGCGGACACGTTTTATGTCACCACTTATGCCGACCAGGCGCGCCGTCAGGTGGACGTTTCGCATCGCGGCGGCAAAGCCGGTTTTGTGCGCATCGCTGCCGATGATGTGCTGACCATTCCGGACTTCAACGGCAACCTGTTCTTCTCCACCCTCGGCAATATCGTGCTCAACGGCAAGGCCGGGCTGCTGTTTATTGACTACGCCAGCGGCGATGTATTGCAGATGAGTGGCGATGCCACGGTGATAACCGATTCCGCCGAAATCGCGGCCTTTCAGGGGGCCGAGCGCCTGTGGCGCTTTAGTGCGCGCCGCATCGTGCGCCGGCGCGCTGCCCTCGCCCTGCGCTGGGCCGATCAGCCAGACGGCATATCGCCCGCCTCGCTGATGACCGGCGACTGGCCGTCCGCCAGCGAACGCCTGCAGGCGCAGCAGCTGGCGGCGCAGTGGCGACCCTTCCGCATCACGCGGATCGTCGATGAGAGCGCGCAGATTCGCTCGTTTCATCTTATGCCGGATGATGGCGCTGGCGTGCTGCCGCATCTTGCAGGCCAGCATCTGCCGATCCGCCTGACGCTGCCGGGCAGCACTAAGCCACTGATTCGGCAATATACGTTGTCAGTTGCGCCGTCGGATGGTTATTACCGCATCAGCGTGAAGCGTGAAGGCGTCGTATCACAGTATCTGCACGATGCCCTGCGCGTCGGCGATCGGCTGGAGGTGCGCGCCCCGGCCGGCGACTTCACTATTGATGCACACGAAACGCGGCCAGCGGTGCTGCTGGCGGCGGGCATCGGCATCACGCCGCTGCTGGCGATGCTGCGTCACCTGATTTATGAAGGCCGACGCCAACGCCGGATGCGCCCGGTGTATTTGCTGCAGTCGGCGCGTAGCCTGGCCGAACGCCCGTTTGCGCGTGAGATCGATGCGCTGCTGGCAGCCAGCGAAGGTGCGTTGAAACTGGTGCGGGTGCTCAGCCAGCCGGGCGAAGCCGAAGCGGGCGTGGATTACGACGTTGCCGGACGCATCGATATGGCGCTGCTGTCGCAGGTGCTGCCGTTCAACGATTACGATTTCTATCTGTGCGGTCCGCCGTCATTTACCCAGGCGATGTATGACGGACTGCGCGGCCTGAATATTGCCGACGCGCGTATTCACGCCGAAGCGTTTGGTCCGTCGTCGCTGCAGCGGCAGCAGGAGGATGTGCCAGAGCCCGCCGCGCTGCCGCCGGTGGCGACCGAAGCGGTGCCGGTGGTGTTTACAGAGTCGCTGAAAGAGGCGCGCTGGACGCCGCAGTCCGGCACGCTGCTGGAGCTGGCCGAAGCGCGTGGCCTGAGCCCGGCCTACAGCTGTCGCGCCGGACATTGCGGCAGCTGTAAGACAAAACTGGTGAAAGGTGCGGTGACTTACCCTACCCCGCCAGGCATCACGCTGGCGCAGGATGAGGTGCTGATCTGCTGCGCGGTGCCGGCGCAGGTTGAAGACGGGGACGCGGCGGTGCAGCTGGCGTTGTGAGGTGAGTGCCCGGCAAATAGTTTTGCCTTTCGGCCAGATCACCATTCTGGCCGTAAGATCGTCATTTACCGCTGGCGTTTTTATTTTTCATCCATGTACCGGTCCCTCTTTTGCCCGCGCGGCCGCTTCCAGCACCCGTTCAGGCGCAGAGGCGAGAAGATCTTTCGGTTTTTGATTTCCCAGCCAGCTATTCGGTGAGCCAAACCAGAGCGCCAGTGACCAAGGGGTTTTTGTTTCACCAAACAGCTGAATAATTTTCTTCATCTGCGGCAGCGGTTGCCCGCCCACGTCCAGCGCGTACGCAGGATAAAGATCTTTGCCTTCAGAAGTAATGGCAAAAATTTTATCGGCCCGCTTCCAGCGGTTCGGTAGACCGCTGGGATTTTTGATATCCACGGCAGAGCCGCTGCGACGTGAGACTTCCTGAGCAGGCAACCATTCAGCATCATCAAGAATGGTTTGCTTCAGCTTCTCAAGTCGTGCCGTGTTAGAGCTGCTAGCCGGCTTGTTTCTGCCTGCGCTTTTCATCTTTGCAGCAGAAAGATTTTCGTCCCGTTTTTGACCCGTGAGCTTTTCCAGCCCCGCTACCGCACGAAAGGCAGCCTCCAGCGCGACCTGAAATGCGACCTCATCGATGTAGGCTGGACGCTTAAGGACATAATAGAGCTCTTCCTGCACGCCACTGAAATCCGGAACTGAGATAGTAATGTCGGCATGTCCGTTGCTGCTCGTTGAGTAAGAAACATTGCCAGAAGACACCGCAATCACTTCAAATTCAGTCGATTTATCCGCACTGACCATAGCTGACTCCTGATTCCACACATATTCAATATCTACAATATAGACAAAATACTGGATTCAGGTATCGAATGTTGATAGGGATTTCTGGTAGCGAGGGAGGGGTTGTGAGTGACGCCGCTGTCTATATTATTCCTTATATTACAGTAAATTAAATCTATATCTGATGTATGAAATCGGGTTAAATATTTTCCAAACACTCATTAAACTCCTGAGCAGGTTATGTCGTGCTGAGCCTTATAAACTGATAAAAGTACCTAAGATTTAGTGGGCGACTTGCTACCTGCTGTGGGATTACTTTGCTGGGGGGTACTTTGCACTTACCAGTCAGCGCGGCGAAGCTATCAAGGTTTTATGACGGAATACTTTTATCCGGCAGTGATGAATGTTTCTGTGTGACTAGTTACCCACTCCTGAAGTAAACATCATGACTGTTACCACTACCAACAACGCTGCAAACAACACCACTTCTACCAAAGCTGAATACTTCAATCTCAACATTAAGGGCCTAGGTTATTTGAGCAACATTCGCAGAATTGAAACCCTGAATGATGGCATCCTCAGCGTGGTGATTAATGCGCTGAGCGGCCCTACTGACACGCTTTGATGCCACTGTCGTCGGTAAGGAAGCAACGGACCTGATAAGACGCTGCGATAAGGCCATAGACGATGACCAGAAGGTGCTACCTGGATTTACTCTTAGCAACCTGATATCTGACATCTTGACGCTTAACAAAAGTGATCATTATGGAGAAAAACGAATTAGCTTGAAAGCCAGACTGATTAAGGTTAATTGGATCAAGACTGGTCAGGTGATGGTTTATAATTCTGAAAAACTGAATCGTCTTTACCTAAATCAAATGAATACCAAAAGAATCTCGTGAATAACTCCTTTTTATTTAAGCCCCATCAGGGGCTTTTTTTATGGATGCAGTGAATGCTAGTTTTATATTAATTATAAAAAATATTTAAAGCTAAATATTTTTTAGTCTTTTTAACTTCATACCTCTAGCCCCATCAATAAAATCAATGATTTCAGCAATATCATAATTCCATCCCCTTCTTTTAAAATGCTTCATTGCTCTTTGCGCTAATAATCCCGTTGATGTTTCAGGGAAGTTGCCAATGATTCCATATAAGGCTGCTTCAGGTTCAAACTCTGAACTCATTCTTTCTGCTATTTTTCTTTTCTCAATAGTATGCAATTTATCCAGCTTGCAAATTTCAATAACCTTGGCACCTTTTGGAGATAAACTCCCATCAACTTCATTGGAAAAAAACATACCTTCTGAAATATTAATGTGCTCACTATAATTATGTATGTATGGATGGATCCAAACGTAGTCTTCAGGGCCTAGTGGATAAACATTAAGTTGTGATGTGTCGATGCTTAGAACATTAAAATCTCTTTTGTTATTATTACAACGTTTACATGTAGCAACAAGGTTTACTCTATGATATGAAAACTTTTGAGTGTCAACAGAGTTCTTCCAAACAATATGGTCAATTTCATTCATACCTGTTTCCAAAAGAATTCTTCTTCTACAATATGCACAGCGATAACCTTGAGAAACTAAAAGACTCTTTCTTAATTTAGCCCTAACTTTTGATAATGTTTTTTTATTCCAGCAATCACCATGTTTTAAGTTAAAATACTTGTCTATTTTTCTTGTATCTTCATCATCCCAAATAACAATTGGAAGAGTATTAAAAGTCATTTAGAAACCCCCTTCCTAATAGCTTTTACCAATGACAAAACAATGCTTTTCAAATCATCCTCTTCAGGTAGTGATTCAGCCAGCTCATCTAGTTCGGGAAGTATCTCTGTAAGCTCAAATTTATTATTAACAAACCCACCAGATACGAGACTTAAGGCACGCTCGATCATGTTCACGATCAGAACTGGCCGAGTAGACTCTAAATCAAAGAAACTTTCAAGCGTATCATTGGCACTCCAGCCATGGGGTGGACTATCAATTTTTTTAGCAGATATTTCATTATTTTCTTTTTTTAAAAGAATTATCTCCCCACATCCATCAGGTAAAGAATTAACAAGTAGAGGTGAATGTGTAGCGATAAAAACGTGACATCCTTTTACATGGCTTATTGCTTGAAGTAGGTCATCAATATATGAGCGCTGCCATGAAGGATGTAATGTGCTTTCAGGCTCATCAATCAAGATCATGGTGTTATCAACTACACTTAGACTTAAAGCTGATAATGAAGAAAATAACCCCCACTGACCAGAGCTGAAATGATCAATTCCGTGAATAGATTTCTTGTTATTATTTTTAGTGTTATATGTGGAAAGCTTACTTGATAGCTTTATACTTTTTATTTTTAAATGATCTAATAGAACATCATCATAATTTTCATCATGATTGATATCTCCATTCAGGCTAAAACTTAACTCCCTACTCTCAATAATTTTTTTAAGTATCATGAATGATTTACTTACCCATGCTGGGTTGTTTATTTTCTCCTGAATGTCAGGGGCAGCCCTTAAAACATCCTCAACTCTATTTCTACCATTTCCACTTACAAAGTCAGAACTAATAATTGAGCTCATGAGTTCTGCATTCAACACTCTGACATTGAAGTTGTATGGTACATTTGTTTTAAGCGAAAGCTTCCTTATAAAATCATACTGTGCATCCGTTGCCTTTTTATTTGACAAGGAAAGGGTTATAAGAGCCTCTAAACTTTGCATCCTAGAGACTAAATTACTATTATGCTTGGGGCCAATATATTCATATTCATTAATATCATGAATTGTTTTCTTAGCTCTAAAAGTCGAAAATCTACTTTTAGTAGGAAACCTATCAGTAGGGACTGATGATATAGCAATGACTTTTTTGGGGCGAGAATAGTAAGTAGGTAAACAAGCATTTGATAGGTCTATATCACTAAACAGAACTGCCTCAGGAACATTTTCGCTGATGCTTGATACAGCATCATCTAATAATGCACGGAGAATTCTACTTTTTGAAGTACCATTAACGCCTAATAAAATCGTGATTTTATTTGAATTTGAGTCACTCAAATGAATAGGGTTTGAACATTGACCGAAATACATTGATTCAATTATCGCCACGAGATCTCACCTTATTTTAATTTATCACAAAGATAGCAATTTAGTTAGTTTAATTATCTCATAAACATTTATCTATTTTTTTGGAACGGCAACGTTCAAGATTACCCACTATCCAACATGTTAGGAACGCACTCATTGAAAGCAAAAATTCTAGCTTTATCAGTAATCGGCAGCATAGCAATTTTTTTTAGTGTTAATCTTGCAGGTGAAGAGATAGATAAATCAATCTCTAAAAAAGCACATCTGAGCCAGTTACAAACAACCAGTGAATCAGCTCAGCAATTGGTTGTAAGTGACGAAGAATCTTGATGTTTTAAAAAATTGATGAGTGGCATAAGAGGTAAGTTATCCCCGAACTAGATCCTCTTAGCGCACTAGGCATTGAAGCCCGAAACGACACCGAGCGCCGCCATTACGCCAAACTCTGGGTAAAACAAGAATACGAGCGCACCGAAAAAGAGCTTAAATTCCAGCGTGAAGTGGATGCAGCCTGGAAACACCTGATGCCAACATGCTACCGGTTAACATGGGCAACACCGCAGGCATCGCGCATGACTTAGGTAGTCGCTCAAGTTGTTCGTGGGCGAAGCGGATTGCAAGCGTTGCGACGCCCAACTCTCCGCCGTTCTCGGCGATAAACGCCCCGCTGATATCTATCTTGTCGATGGCGAAGGCAACAAGAAGAAACTCCGCAACTGGGTAAAACAGCATCGAATTCCCCGCTGACAAGTTCGCGAGCGCCGCATCACCCTGAACGACGATGCAGGGTGATGGATGCAATACGGTAACGGCATCATGCCAGTTATTCTGAAACAGGGGCAGAGCGGATGACATATCGCAGCCTTCTAACCGCCGTTTTGTTTCTCAGTGCCGCCAGCTCTGTGGCGTCAAAAAGCATGCAAAACGTGCCGTATTGTTATTAGAAAGTCGCGCTGCAGCATGGCATTCCCACTTAATCATTTTACTCGCTGGCACTGGCTGAACAATCACATCCGCTGCCACACCGCACTCGAACGTGGCCTTGGACAATTAACGTCGCGGGCGTAAAGGCGACAGCTTATACCCAAACTATTTCTGACATTAAGGAGCGCATTGGCTGCAACGCTATAGTCGCGCAGGCCACAGGCAACTTCAACACGCTGATTATACTGAACGTGTGTGAGAATCACACCATCGCGCTGCTCACCAGCCAGTTACCAAAAGTGGATATGTATTCCAAAACTCTGGCTTCTCTTAACACCGATATCACCAAACAGGAACAAGGCACCGATTTCACCTCCAACACTCATGACCGCGAGAGTATAGTGAAAACGCCGATGCTCACTCCGGCTGGCATCATCACTTACCCAAAGGCTAGGCTTACGCACTGCTGGAGAGCGGTGGTAATGCAGTTGCTGCCAGTTTTAGTGCCGGTAGCCGCTGGCTGGCATCGGCGCTGTAGGAATACTTACTGGCGACGGTGTATGTCGCTGTGGTGACGCTGATTCGCGTGACGATTCTGGTGCTATCCATACCGCTGTTTCTGATGGTGGTGCTGGTCGCGGTGGTTGATGGTCTGGGGCTGCGAGATCTGCGGCGTTATGGAGCGGCTTATGAATCCAGCTTTGTTTATCACCACGCTTCGTTAAACCCGCGTTCTATGTGCCCTGCATGGTGTATCTGTCGTGGCCATCAGCTGTGTACCCAAATCTGCTGTTGCTGCCTGCGGCATTAATGCTGGGAATGGCGCTCGCGGTGCTAACGGCTTCATTCAAGAAGTACCTTTAGGCTGCACGACAGCGTGCAAAGCTGGACTTTGTGCGCTGTCATCAGCAGGCAAGCCGCCGTTGCGGCGCGGCAGGAAAACAATTAGATACTAATATTCAATCAGTTAAGGTTATTGATCGACTTTTAACCTACATGTATATTCTTTGTGAGCTAAGAATTGCTAATGAAATGTAAACACTTAGGCAGATAAGCAGTAAAGAAAATAACTTACACAACTCTTTGTTTTGCCAAAATTTACTTATATAGGATCGCCGGATGACCAATACTCGCGACATATCATTGGTAACGCTTCAGGATGTAGAAGAAGCAATACGATTAGCCAATGAGGGAGTAGTACAAAGGGTTTCAATTGAAGAAATTAATAAAAAACATGGTGCAATTAGGGATGCATCTCGGTTACAGGCTTTAGTCACTATTGCTAGAAATTCTAAAGATAAAACACTCCATCTTTATGGAGCAGGTAGTCTTGAAAATAGTTTAGAAAGTCTATGTAGTTACGCACCCGCTTTGACCGCTATTCGTTTAAATACCATGATTAAATTAGGTGGGATTTCGGTAAGTCGCCGGAGAGCTCTACAATATGCAGTTGATAAAATGGTCAATACTGACAATCAAAATTATCCTATGGTTGTTAAAGGTAGGGTTATCGACCTTTGCTGCATTAGTGGGGCTGATAGACAATATCTTTCACAGTTATTTTCAACTCGCGACTATACAGCTGTAAAAAACAGTTCTGCTATGAGTAAATCCTTGACTGACATATTGAAATTTATTGCGGTCGATGACTTTTATAAACTTGATGCAGAGCTTCTACGTGGTTTTGGTGTCTTCACTTGTGAGTTATTTAAAAACACTCAAGAGCATGCAAGAGTAGATACAAATGGTATGCGGCTTACTAGTCATGTTGAAGGTATGATTGCTTCTTTCATTAACTTACAGTCTTTTGTTCTTGAGAATGATTACAATTCCAATGATAGATTGACCGAGTATTTCAATTCCATTACTGCAGATAAATCAGGAATGGAAAAAGTCAAATGTATACAGTTGAGTTTCTTTGATACAGGGCCAGGAATAACAGGTCGTGCTTTTGGTAAGAAATTTTACGACGGAAACAGAAGTGATGAAAAAGAAGCTCTTCTAACTTGTCTAAAGAAAAACTTCACCTCTAAAAATCAAAGTGGGGCTGGAAATGGATATCCTACAGTATTATCTCAGCTACAAAGAATTGGCGGTTTAATTAGGATAAGAACTGGGAGGCACTGTATATTCAACTGTTTTAAAGGTAATAGATTCGACAACCAGAGTAAAATATTTAACGATAATGATTTAATGAACTTTGATTGTTGGTCTCAAGATAATCTTGAGCTCGCCGTTGGAACAGTCGTATCAATTTTAGTGCCTTTAAGGAATGAAAGTGGACAATCTCTTTTATTTTAATTTTCAAAAGAAAATATCCCCTCATACTATAGATCTGCTTTGTGTCTATCTTTCAGACTCATGCCTGAAGGATACAACAGACTTTTTCTCTGCAATTACATTAGCTCTCACTGAATGTGACACCATTCCGGATGCTTTAGTAGTTTATTACACGCAATCACTCAGTGATAGCATTAATAATGCTTGGAATGACAGCAATCAGAAAGATATATTATTCACTCGATTAAGCAGAAATAAACATATATATACTAAATTTTTCTATTTCATCCAGATGAATAGCAATGGCTTTGAGATGAATACAGCCTTATCATCAAATAATGGTTTTTTTGTTCCTTCTAACAAAGACCTTTCTGAATTTTACAGAAAAGGTATTTTAGAATTAGCAGAAAAAAATGATGTTTTACATAACGCTCCTTCAGGTCATAAATTTAAACATCCATCTGGAAAGATCCTCAACCTTTTTATACAAACTAAAGAAATTGCTTGTAATGAAGCTGAAATTCAATTTGTAGGAAGGGGGCTTTGCTTGATCCACCCTCAAATTTCATGGTCAACAATAGATTCAGTTTATATAGATTCAATGGGGATCTACTCTCTCGTGAGAGAGGCTTTAGATTTTTCAAATTCGAAAGCCACAATCAAAAACTTTCACTCTTATGAAGGGATAGAAAAATTATCACGCCCAGCTGAGCTTGACGTGGCAATCATTTCCGCTTCAACATCCGGAAGCATGGCTAGCATATTGTGCGATAAAGGTTTTAAAAATGAAAGAATTATTACTTTAATAGATATAGAAAAAAGAAAAGATTTATGCTTAGATTTAGTAACCCTCAATAAAGATAGTGATTTCTTGCATAAAAGTAACTCATCATATAATTATGAAACTGAGATAGAGCTTGTAGGTGAGCAGTTCACCTATAAAGCGAAGCCCCCAAAGCAGATAACCATTAGCTATAAACATAGGCCCAAAGCATTAAAGGATATTCTTGATACTTTTGCAATTAATGGTGTTAACGACATAAATGGACGATTAGATGCTATTAACAAAACACCATTAATCAGCCTTAAGGCCGAAAATTTACTAGCATGCGATAATTTCAATAAGTGGCTTAAAACAGAATTAAAGTGGTCATTATCTTCCTCTGTAAACCTTATTGTTTATAAAAATGATGGTGCATCGTATCATCTAGCAGAAAAGGTAAAGTTAATTATTGATGAGATTCGGGGCAATAGCTCTGATATATTAATATTAGAATCATCAAAATTAAATGTGGTTGCATTGAAAGACTGCAATGGAGTGCTGGTTGTTACGGCATTTTGTGGCGATGGTGGTGAATTGCGCCAAATTAGTAGAGATCTTAGAGAGTTTGAAGGTGATGTTATTCCTAGACATTTTTTGGTAGGAGTAGGAATACCTCAAAGCAACAGTGCCTGGAAAAAACTTCGTCTATTTTTGATAAAGAACGCAACAGATAGAGATTACAACTTTTCCGTTTGGAATGTATTACCACTTGGGCCAGACATTAACTCTGCTGCTTGGGATGCATTACCAGAGTTTCTTGCAAAAGTTCAAAATAAACCAAAATTATCTGACGATCCTCAAGAAGAAGAGGAAGCAAACGAGATAATGGATCAGCTTGAAGATGTTATAACATCCTCCTTTAACAGACTATTACCTAGAACGAATGGAAAAAATCTTGAATTGACTTCTGGCTTTGTTTTTTTTGATAAGAAATTAGATGATGAAATATCTAAAATTAAGCAGTCCGTAGTTCTTATGACTATTTCCTCAGTTCTTCAGGCTGCAAGGGAATATACAGAACAAGACTTATGCCTGAGCCCTAGCAATTATCAGTCCGTGGTTCTATCTCCTGAGAACTTCCTTCGTTTCAATGATGACATTCTTCAGGCTTGTATATTAAGAGCTAGTTTGCCTTCAGAGTTAGACTACAGATCTAACGCTGATTTAAGCATGCTGATGAGTGAGTTTCTATATAAAATATTCTCAAGACATGAACATCCATTTGGATATGCCTCACTAGAATTCGCTGCGGCTTTAGCCACTGGGAAGCTACAACTTAGGAAAGAGCATTACGTGGATTTAATCCAGAAAACTCTAAATATCGAACCACCAATTAAAGGTGAACTTGCTGGCTTCATGCTGGCGATTAATAGCAAATTAATCAATTAAATTTTAAATGACACACGTCAGCTATCATTGGGTGCTGACGCGTGTCGTTTTTTAATTTAAAATTAATGCTATTGAATACTATTATTTTGATTTGTTACCTCCTCGTGTAACGCATAATTCAACTTACCTTACTCGTTAGAGGTTGTGTTGAAATGAAATATTTTATTTTCAGTGTGCTCATATTTTCATATATATGTTTTGCAAATGAGTTAGACGAACTCGCCACCACCCAACGCCTACTAGACCAAATCCAGCTCTCCCCCGACCGTGCCCGCACTGTCGCTGCTCAGTCCGCCCCCAATAACCGCCGCCGCTAACTGTTCGACTACAAGAAAGCCAATGAAGACCTCAACACCATGCGTGCTGGCATCAGCCGCTACACGCAGCCTTCCCGTGCACAGCCGCTGGATTACGGTAAGGTCAGCGGCGATTACTCGCGAGGCCGTCCGTTATGGCGATGACTGCCGCGCAGATCAACGCATTTAAAACGTCATCCGGCAAAATCGATATTGGCGTTTTGTATCTGGTGACCGTTGGTCTACTGCTGTGCGTGCTGTTTCTCTGGGCAGCCTGGGCTGCAGTGGATGTCAGGCATGGACGGGCAAATACCAAAGTCAGGGATGCCGCGCTTGCCCGATTTGTTATCGGTTCTATGGCTTAACCGATCGTCTGCATCTGGATGTTCGCCAGTTAACGCAGACATTTTCGAAGTGCTTTTACCCGTCAGGTTGCTTAAGAGGAAGGCTCATACTGGATAGCTGAAGCATTACAGTGGCCTCAGCAGTCAAAGTGACCAGAAATCATTGGTGCTTCAAAAAGCAAAAACCCAGCCATAAAGGCTGGGTTTTCAGAATGTTGGTGCCCGGACGCGGAATCGAACCACGGACACGGGGATTTTCAATCCCCTGCTCTACCGACTGAGCTATCCGGGCAACGGGGCGCATTAAACCTTACTCGCGCCGTACCGTCAAACGCTTTTCGGTAAAAATCAGCTGACTGCTGCCTTTTGCAGCAACCGCCGGACCCGATGGTAAAAACCTGCGCAACCGGGCTATTTAGTGGTGGATTTTTAGCCACCCACGCCGATAACCGTGCTGACATCCCATAACCATAATAAGGTCCACTATGTTCAGCACTATTACATCGGGAATCCTGTCGCGCCTCGCGTGGCAGAAACGCAGTCACAGCAGCGCAACGCTCAGTTCGCTGCAGGAGGCCATCGCCATGGTTGAGTTTACGCCTGATGGTCACATCCTCACCGCCAACGCGCTGTTTCTGGAGCGCATGGGCTACACGCTGGCTGAAATTGTCGGCCAGCATCACAGCCTGTTCTGCACGCCGGATATGGTGCAGTCACCGCAGTATCGCGAGTTCTGGCAGCGTCTGAATCGCGGCGAAGGCTTCAGCGATAAGTTTTTGCGCGTGGCGAAGCACAGCCGTCCGATCTGGCTGGAAGCCAACTACGTACCGGTGCAGGATCGCCACGGTCGGGTGATTAAAATCGTTAAGCTGGCGAGCGATATCACCGCGCGCATTATGGATGCGCAGGAGCAGCGCGCCATGACCACCGCCATTGAGCGCTCGATGGCGGTGATTGCCTTCAACCTCAAAGGTGAAGTGCTGATGGCCAACGATAATTTCTTCAATACCATGGGCTATCGCGCTGATGAGATCATCGGTCGCCATCACAGCCTGTTCTGTCCGCCCGAAATGCGCACCAGCGAGGCCTATCGCCGCTTCTGGCACAAGCTCAATCAGGGTGAATATATCTCCGGGCAGTTCGAGCGCGTCAATAAGCAGGGCAACACCGTCTGGCTGCGCGCTACCTATAATCCGGTGTTTAACAGCGCCGGCGAGCTGTACAAAGTGGTGAAGTTCGCCACCGACGTTACCGCGCAGGTGGAAAAGAACCAGCTGGAGCGCGAAGCAGCGCAGCAGGCATGGCAAACCGCTCTGCATACCAGCGAAAGCACACAACAGGGTGCGGCGGTCATTGAGAACAGCGTGCAGAATATCAATGCGCTGGCCAGCGAACTGCACGGTATTTCTGGTGATATCAATGATCTGAGCGACTCTTCCGATCGCATCGGCGCCATCGTGGAAAGCATTCGTCGCATTGCTGACCAAACCAATCTGCTGGCGCTCAATGCGGCAGTGGAAGCCGCGCGCGCCGGTCAGCATGGCCGCAGCTTCGCCGTGGTCGCCAGTGAAGTGCGCACCCTCGCAGCGAACATTAATCGCGCCACCAGCGAAATCGAGAATCGGGTGAGGCATAACCATCTGCTGGCGGATAAGGCGCAGAAAGGCATCGCGTCGAACCTGAAGCGTGCCGATCAGGGCGTAGTGCTCGCGCAGCAGGCGGGCGGTGTGATTGCCGAAATTCGCGGCAGCTCCAGTGAGGTGGTGCGCGCCATCAGCCACGTCGCCGATGCGCTAAAAGCCCCGCAGTAAGCGCAGCAGCGAGCGCTGGCCGGCGGTGACATAAAAGTGTCATCGCCGTGCCGTAACCTAAGATTATTCCTAATCAACGCCAGACTCTTTCTCATGCAGCAGCCTGATTTCCGCACCGGGCTTAGCGCCCTGACGGGTCGTGCCCGCGCGCGTTCGCTGTGTATTGCGGTGCCGTTCGTCACGCCAGCGATGGACAACACGGCGGTAATGGCGCTGTTTAGCGAACACAAAGATTTGATTGGCCTGCCGGTGGTGGAAAACGGCACGCCGTTCGGCATGATTAACCGCCACATCTTTCTGTCGCAAATGACGCGCCCGTTCTTCCGCGAGCTGTACGATCGTAAAAGCTGTATCGCCTTTATGGATAAGCAACCGCTGGTGATCGATGCCGAAACCGAACTCGATCGGGTCGCGCAGCAGGTGGTCGCCAGCGGGGATAAATCAGTGACCGATGGTTTTATCGTGACTGAACAGGGCCGCTATATTGGCATCGGCCTCGGCATAGACCTGATTCGTACCGTCTCCGATTTGCAGGCGCAGCAGCATCAGCAAATTTTACAGAGCATCGATTACGCGCGGGTGATTCAGGACGCGATGCTGGACCGCTCGCGGCAGCAGATGGCGCAGCAACTAAGCGACTGGTGCCTGCACTGGCAGCCGCGCGATGGCGTGGGCGGCGACTATTACGCCTTTCACCGCGACGAGCACGGCTGGCTGGCGCTGATTGCCGACTGCACCGGTCACGGCATTCCCGGCGCGTTTATGACGGTGATTCTGCATGCGGCGCTGGAGCGTGCGCTGCAGCACAACCATCGTACGCCGTCTGCCCTGCTGCAGGCGCTTAACCGCCACATCAAACAAACCCTGGGCCAGCTTAACGCCTCGCAACAGACTTCGCTGTCCAACGACGGCTGCGATGCGATTGCGCTGCGGCTGGAGACGGCTAGCCATCAGCTGAGCTGGGCCAGCGCGCGCATGCACGCCGTGCTGCAGCCGGTACAGGGTGAAGCCGCCGCGCTGCAGGCCGATCGCGTCGGCGTTGGCTACACCGATACACCGCACGACTATTGCTGGCCGCAGCAGCAGCGCACACTGCAGCCCGGCGATGTGCTGCTGGTGATGAGCGACGGCGTGACCGATCAACCCGGCGGCGCGCGGCAAATCATGTTCGGCAAAAAGCGGATTCAGACGGTCATTGCACAACATAAAACCCTGCCGATGGCCGAGCTCTCCGCGGCGTTTGCGCAGGCATTTCTTCACTGGCAGGGCAACCAGCCGCGACGCGATGACGTCACCTGGTTTGGTCTGCGTTATTAACGAGCCTCTTATGCATCCAGCTTCCACCGGCACGCACCTGCCGCCCGACAGCGTTGCGCTGCACTATACCGGCTTCTTTTCGCCGCAGAACATCACCGCGATGGGTGAAGTGATCAAAGTGTTTCTGGAAAACCAGCAGGCCCCGCTGAAAGTGCGCCGCCGGCTGTTCTCCAGCTTTGTCGAGATTGTGCAGAACATCCTGCGCTATTCGCAGGACAGCCGTACCCTGAGCCACGCCGAACAGCACTTTCGCTTTGGCACCGTAACGCTGCACGTGGACGGCGATAGCTACGTGCTGGAGAGCAGTAATCAGATCGAACAGGCCGCCTGCGAGCAGCTGCGCGACTGGCTCGATCTGCTGCGAACCATGAGTAACGACGAAATTAAGCAGGCCTACCGTGTCGGTCTGCGCACCGAGAGCCCCGCCACCAGCAAAGGGGCCAATATCGGTTTGCTGACGCTTGCCCGTGACGTCAGTGAACCGCTGGAGTATGAACTGCGTCCGCTGCCCGCCAGCGGCTACGCCACGTTTTGGCTTAAAGCCACCATTCACCAGGATTGAGGTTGTATGCAAAACCTGATTATCGCTGCCACTGAGAGCACGCCCGAAGTGAGTTTCGATTTTGCCACCCGCCAGTTTGCGCTGCGCGGCGAGTCGTGGCCGGAGAACGCGGCGGCGTTTTATCGCCCGCTGCTGGATGCCCTTGAGCAGTGGCAACCCACCGACAACGACGCGGTGGTCGTCACTATCGCGCTGCGCTACTTCAACAGCTCCAGCACCAAAATGCTGTTCAGCCTGTTCGATCTGTTCAACCAGCTGGCGCAGCGCGGTCAGCGCGTCACGCTAAACTGGCTGTTTGATGCGGAAGATGACATCGCGGAAGAGTTTGGTCAGGAACTGGCGCTGGATTTTACCGATCTGCAGGTTAATCTGCAGGCGGAACTGGCGTCATGATGGACCTCAATGAGCTGTTCCGTGAAGAGAGCGAGGTGCTGAATCGCTCACAGCATGTGGCGGCGCAAAACACGCTGAGCGCGCAGGATTACCGCGAGGCGCTGCTGCACCTGAATCGCCACTATCAGCGCCTGATGCGCGAAACCTGGCGGCTCATCTCCCGCAGCGATCGCGCGGAGCGCGAGCTGAACCGCGTGAATGAGCAGTTAAACCAGCTGGCGCAGGAGCTGGAGTACAAAGCCAGCCACGATCCGCTGACGGCGGTGTGGAATCGCGGCGCGATTATTCAGCGCATCAGCCAGACGCTGGAGAGCGGTCCGGCGGCACTGATCATTCTGGATATCGACCACTTCAAGAAGATCAACGACGAATACGGCCATCCGATGGGCGATAAGGTGATTTGCGGGCTGGTGACGCGCATTCAGGCGCACTGCCCGGCCGGCGCCAGCATTGGCCGCATCGGCGGCGAAGAGTTTACCGTGCTGCTGCCGCACTATCGCCTGTCTGACGCGGTGATTGTCGCCGGTGCGATCCACGCCTCGCTTAACGCCTCGCCGCTGGCGGTGCTGCCGCAGCAGCTGGTGACCGCCAGCCTCGGCGTGAGCTACGGTAAGCCGGGCTCCGATTTCGACACGCTGTACAGCAATGCCGATGCCGCGCTCTACGATGCCAAACACCACGGCCGCAACCGGGTATTTTTCCGCTGATCAGTGCACCTGCGCGGTGCTGGCCGTCTGCATCGGCACGCTGCTATCCGGCGGCGGCAGGAAGATGTGGTCGAGGATATTGCGCATCACCGGCGCGGCCGTAATGCCTTCGTTACCGCCGTTTTCCAGAATCAGCGCCACCGCCACCTGCGGGTTGTTAAACGGCGCAAAGGCGGTATAGAAAATGTGGTCGCGCAGGCGCACCGGGATCATTTTCGCGTTGTAAGTCTGGTTCTGCTTCAGGCTAAACACCTGCGACGTACCGGACTTGGCGGCGATGCCGTACGGCGCGGTATGGAAATATTTATAACCGGTGCCGTTAGGCGCGTTAGCCATACCAAACATGGCGTGGCGCACCAGCGACCAGTACGGTGATTTCGCATCGCCAATCTGCGGCTGCGGCGCGGTCGGCTGGTAAACCTGCTGCCAGGTGCCGCGCTGTGCTTTGGCCAGCAGGTGCGGATTAATCACCCGGCCGTTATTGATCAGCGCCACCATGGCTTTCACCATCTGAATCGGCGTGGCGATCCAGTAGCCCTGGCCGATGCCCACCGACACCGTATCGCCCTGATACCACGTATGTTTATGCACTTTCTGCTTCCATTCGCGGCTTGGCAGCAGCCCGGCGTACTCTTCATTCAAATCGATACCGGTAGGTTTGCCGTAGCCGAACTGGCTGAGCATGCTGTGGATGCGGTCGATGCCCATCATGAACGCCACCTGATAGAAGAAGGTGTCGGCGGACTCTTCAATCGCTTTGGTGACGTCGAGCATGCCGTGGCCGGACTTTTTCCAGTCGCGGTATTTACGATCGGTGCCCGGCAGCGTCCAGGTCGGCGCGCCAAAGAAGGTGGTGCCCGGCGTAATCACTTTGCTCAGCAGCGCCGACATCGCCATGTAGGGTTTTACCGTCGATGCCGGTGGATACAGCCCCTGGGTGACGCGATTGATCAGCGGCAGGTTTTTATCCTGCAGCAGCGTTTTATAGGCTTTGTAGCTGATGCCCTTCACGAACGGGTTGGGATCGTAGCTCGGGCTGGAGACCATCGCCAGCACGCCGCCATCGTGCGGATCCTCAATCAGCACCGCCGCACGCTGCCCGGCCAGCTGGCTCTCCACATACTGCTGCAGATGCAGATCCAGCGTCAGCCAGATGTTTTTGCCTGCTACCGGCGGCACCTCTTTCAGCACGCGCACGATGCGGCCGTGGTTATCCACTTCCACTTCCTGATAGCCGGTTTTGCCGTGCAGCAGGGATTCGTAGTAGCCCTCAATACCCTGCTTGCCGATATTATGGTCGGCGGCGTAGTTTTCGCCGACGCCCTCGGCATTGAGCCGCTTGTAATCGTTATCGTTAATCTTCGACACGTAGCCGACCACGTGCGCCAGATCGGCGCCGTACGGGTATTCCCGATCCTGATAGGTATCAATGGTGACGCCGGTGAAGCGGAACTGATTGACCGAGAAGCGCGCCACCTCCTCGTCGGTGAGCTCGGCTTTCAGCTCCACCGGTTTATAGCGGCTGCTCTGCTTCAGTTCATGCTCAAAGGTTTCGATATCATCCGGTGTCAGATCGACGATGGGCGTCAGCGCCTTCAGCGTCGCCTGCATGTTGTCGATTTTGTAGGGCGTGACGAGGATGTCGTACCAGGTGACGTTGCGCACCAGCGGGATGCCGTTGCGATCGAAAATCAGCCCGCGCGTCGGCGCGATGGGGATCATTTTGATGTCGTTCTCGTTGGAACGTGTCTGGTAATAGCTGTGCTGATCCACCTGTAAGCGATACAGGTTGATGCCAAGAATGGTGAAGCAGATAACAACCAGGGCAAACGCCACCAGCGCGCGGCGCACAAACAGTTTCTCTTCGGCTTCGAAATTGCGGAAATTCATCAGGGGCTTAGTCTCTTCATTATCACGCTAATGATAGGGAGAGATCGCCGCAGAGCCAGCAGGAAGATGCACAAGCCTGGGTAAAAGTGTGTCAGATGTTTACGGTGGAGCGGTTGCGTCAGTAATGCGGGACAGGGCGTTGACCGTTGCTCGATCAGTCCCCTCCCCCGCGCGAGGGCGTTAACCGTTGCTCGATCAGTTCCCTCTCCCGCGGGCGGGAGAGGGTTAGGGTGAGGGCGAAGAAAAACCCAGGAAAATCAATCCCCCAGCAGCACCGACTCCAGCGCGATCTTAATCATATCGTTGAACGTCGTCTGACGCTCTGCCGCGGTGGTTTGCTCGTGCGTACGGATGTGATCCGACACGGTACAGATGGTCAGCGCTTTGGCACCGAATTCTGCCGCCACACCGTAGATGCCGGCCGCTTCCATCTCCACGCCGAGGATGCCGTACTTCTCCATCACGTCGAACATCTGCGGGTCCGGCGTATAGAACAAATCAGCTGAGAAGATGTTACCGACGCGTGCGTCCACGCCCAGCGCTTTAGCCGCGTCAACCGCGTTACGCACCATGTCGAAATCCGCGATGGCGGCAAAATCGTGATCTTTGAAACGCATGCGGTTAACTTTTGAATCGGTGCAGGCACCCATACCAATCACCACATCACGCAGTTTCACGTCTGCACGTACGGCACCGCAGGAACCCACACGAATGATCTTCTTCACGCCGAAATCGGTGATCAGCTCTTTGGTGTAGATCGAGCAGGATGGAATACCCATACCGTGGCCCATTACGGAGATTTTGCGGCCTTTGTAAGTCCCGGTGAAGCCCAGCATGCCGCGTACGTTATTCACTTCGACCACATCGTCGAGGAAAGTCTCGGCAATGTGTTTTGCACGCAGCGGATCGCCTGGCATCAGCACCACGTCCGCGAAATCGCCCATTTCGGCATTAATATGAGGAGTTGCCATTGTTGTTCTTCCTTATCAAAAAGTGGTGGCTGTTTTACAGCAAGCTTTTGCCGTAGTCCATGCTGGACAGGCCAAAATAGCTGGCGATAGTCTGGCCGATATCGGCGAAGGTATCGCGGTAACCCAGCGAGCCCGGTTTAACTTCTGGACCGTAGATCAGAATCGGGATGTGCTCGCGCGTGTGCTCTGTGCCATGCCAGCTCGGATCGCAGCCGTGGTCAGCGGTGAGGATCAGGATATCGCCCTCTTTCACCAGCGCCATCAGCTCCGGCAGACGACGGTCAAACAGCTCCAGCCCACCGGCATAACCGGCGATATCGCGGCGATGGCCCCAGGTCGAGTCAAAATCGACGAAGTTGGTGAACACAATTGAGTTGTCCGGCGCCTTCTTCATCTGCTCAATGGTGGCATCAAACAGCGCATCCAGACCGGTGGCTTTAACTTTTTGCGTGATGCCCTGCTCCGCGTAGATATCAGCGATTTTACCCACTGAAATCACTTCGCCGCCCTTCTCATCCACCAGCTTTTTCAGCATGGTTGGTGCCGGTGGTTCGACCGCCAGATCGTGACGGTTACCGGTGCGCTGGAAGTTACCGGCTTTATCGCCGACAAACGGACGCGCGATTACGCGGCCAATGTTATAGCCGCCGTTGGTCAGCTCTTCACGGGCAATTTCACACAGCGCGTACAGGCGATCGAGGCCAAAGGTCTCTTCATGACAGGCAATCTGGAACACTGAATCTGCCGAGGTGTAGAAAATCGGCTTGCCGCTTTTCATGTGCTCCTCGCCCAGCTGGTCAAGGATTACCGTGCCGGAGGAGTGGCAGTTGCCGAGGTAGCCCGGCAGATCGGCGCGTTTTACCAGCGTATCCAGCAGCTCCTGCGGGAAGCTGTTCTCTTTGTCGCTGAAGTAGCCCCAGTCAAACAGCACCGGCACCCCGGCGATTTCCCAGTGGCCGGACGGCGTATCTTTGCCCGAAGAGAGTTCGCTGGCGTAGGCGTACGCGCCGATAATTTCCGCCTGCGGATCCAGTCCCGGCGGGAAGCGGCCGGTAGAGAGTTCCGCCGCTTTGCCAAGGCCGAGCGCGGTCATGTTGGGCAGATGCAGCGGACCTTCGCGGCCTTCATTGGCGCGGCCTTCAAAGCACGCTTCGGCGATATGGCCGAGCGTATCCGATCCTTCATCACCGAATTTATCGGCGTCTTTGCTGGAACCAATCCCGAAGGAGTCGAGAACCATAATAAAAGCACGTTTCATGCAAGTCTCCTGCGCCATAGCGCGATGACAAGTCAAAAAAAAGCGATCAGATCAGTATACCCGAACGGCCGCTGCCTGGCACGCAGTTACGCCACTATTCGCTGATGCGGCGATACACCACCGGCGTGGCCTCCGGAGCGTGGTCGCTGAGCGTTATCGCCGCTTTCACTGCCGCAGCGGCCTGCTGCCACTGTGCTTCCGACGCGGCATGAATCACCGCCAGCGGCTGCTGCGCATTGACCTCACTGCCCAGCGTGATCATGTCGCTGAGGCCCACGCTGTAATCAATGCTGTCGCTGGCGCGCTGACGGCCACCGCCCAGCGCCACCACCGCCATGCCCAGCGCCCGCGTGTCCATGGCGCTGACGATGCCGGGACGATCGGCGTACACCGCTTTGCTCAGCATCGGTGCCGGCAGGTAGCGGTCCATCTGCTCGATGAAATCCGTCGGGCCGTTCTGCGCCGCCACCATGCGTGCAAACACCTCAGCCGCTTTACCGTTATCCAGCACCTGCTGCAGTTTTTGCCGCGCTTCGGCTTCGTTCGCCGCCAGTTTGCCGGAGATCAGCATCTCGGCGCACAGCGCCAGCGTGACCTCCAGCAGCCGCGGATTGCGCGCCTCGCCGGTGAGGAAATGCACCGCTTCGCGCACTTCCAGCGCATTACCGGCGCTCGATGCCAGCACCTGATTCATGTCGGTGAGCAGCGCGGTGGTTTTGCATCCCGCGCCGTTGGCGACGCCGACAATCGCCTGCGCCAGCTGCTGCGAGGCCTCAAAGGTTGGCATAAACGCCCCGGATCCGACTTTGACATCCATCACCAGCGCGTCTAATCCCTCGGCTAATTTTTTGGCGAGGATCGAGGCGGTGATCAGCGGAATAGAATCCACGGTGGCGGTGATATCGCGCGTGGCGTAGAACCGCTTATCCGCCGGCGCCAGCGAATTGGTCTGACCGATAATGGCAACGCCGACCTGTTTGATGATCTGGCGGAAGCGATCGTCGCTGGGGAAGATATCAAAGCCGGGAATGGCTTCCAGCTTATCCAGCGTGCCGCCGGTGTGACCGAGGCCGCGCCCGGAAATCATAGGCACGTAGCCGCCGCAGGCCGCCACCATCGGACCCAGCATCAGCGAAGTGACATCGCCCACGCCGCCGGTCGAGTGTTTATCAACAATCGGTCCGTTGAGATTCAGCGCCTGCCAGTTGAGTACCGTGCCGGAATCGCGCATCGCCATGGTCAGCGCCACGCGTTCTTCCAGGTTCATGTCGTGAAAATAAATCGTCATCGCCAGCGCGGCGATTTGCCCTTCAGATACGCTGTTATCACGCACGCCGTTGATGAAAAAGCGGATTTCCGCTTCGCTCAGCGGCTGGCCGTCGCGTTTTTTACGAATAATTTCTTGTGGCAGGAACAAGGTTGCCTCCCCGGAAAAGCGATCTATCGCTGAATGACAGCCGCCAGATGCGCAGCAATACGCACCTGACGGCAGTGACACCGTGGGCCGCCATTTTAGCGACCGCGTGGATCAATAACCGGCTTTGCTGGTCGCCGTAGCGTGACCCAGGGTATTCAGCAGGCTGGCTAACAGGCTGGAAGCGCCGAAGCGGAAATGACGCGCATCCGCCCAGCCGCTGCCGAGGATGTCGTCGGCCAGCTGCAGGTAGATAGCGGCATCTTCCGCCGTGCGCACGCCGCCAGCCGGTTTGAAGCCCACCTGCTGCTGCACGCCTTTGTCACGGATTACCTGCATCATGATCGCCGCCACCTCTGGCGTGGCGTTGACCGGCACTTTACCGGTAGAGGTTTTGATGAAATCCGCGCCGGCATCGATCGCGATTTCGGACGCTGCACGAATCAGCGCTTCCTCTTTCAGCTCGCCGGTTTCGATGATCACTTTCAGCAGCACGTTCGCCGCCGCGCAGGCCTCTTTACAGGCTTTTACCAGCGCAAAGCCGACGTCACGATTACCGGCAATCAGCGCACGGTACGGGAACACCACGTCAACTTCATCCGCGCCATAGGCGATTGCCGCACGGGTTTCCGCCAGCGCGATGTCGATGTCGTCGTTACCGTGCGGGAAGTTAGTGACGGTCGCGATACGAATTTCCGGCGTGCCCTGCTCGCGCAGCGTTTTACGTGCAATCGGGATAAAGCGCGGATAGATGCAGATCGCCGCCGTGTTACCGGCCGGTGATTTCGCCTGATGGCACAGCGCGATCACTTTTTCGTCAGTGTCGTCTTCATTCAGGGTGGTCAGGTCCATCAGTTGCAGCGCGCGCTGCGCGGCGGCATTCAGATCGGTCATGGTGCTCTCCAAAGTCAGGCCGGTGAAATCTGCTCACCGGAGAATGTGATAATTATAACAACTCACGCCGCGTGGAATTGCGAGGCTTGTCACAAGGAAAAAGAAACCGCGCTCTGATATACATGAATTTAGCGATTTTAATCACATTAAATCGCTATTTTGCCGAACAGCGCGGCATGATGCGATTGTGATTATTATCACAAATGTTGCCGCAAAAAGGTATCGGATATCGTTAAAGCGTAGTTAATTTGCGACAGAGCGGGAGTTGTCAGCACATCATCAGAAGTGGCAGAGGGTTTGCAGCGACGCGATTCATCACGCAATAAATTGTGCCGCTGGCACAATTGCAACGGCCATTAACCGTGACGGCCCTATTAGATGAAGTGAGGTGACGGCAGGCGCAGGATCAATACTCAATCCGGCAGCGCGAACAAACGCAGGCTGTTGTGCCACAGCGCATCGGCGATCTCATCGGGCGGTTCCGGGCGCAGCTGGCACAATACTTCGAACACATTACGCGCGCGCTCCGGGCGATTTGGCTGGCCCTGAAAACCCTGCAGCGGCATATCGGGCGCATCGGTTTCCAGCAGCAGCGCCTGCAATGGCAGGCTGGCGATGGTGTGACGGGTTTTGCTGGCGCGCGCGTAGGTGATGGTGCCGCCGACACCAATCGCGTAGCCAAGCGCGATGAAACGCTCCGCCTGCTGCTGGCTACCGGCAAAGCCGTGCACCACGCCGCGTCGCGGCACGTCGTGACGGCGCAAATACTGCGCCAGCTGATCGTGCGTACGTCGCGAATGCAGGATCACCGGCAAATCATAGCGCTTTGCCAGCTTCAGCTGCGCCTCCAGCAGCCGGGTTTGCCGCGCAAAATCCGGCGCTTCCATATACAGATCCAGCCCGATTTCCCCGATCGCCACGCGTTTTGCATCCGGCGTTTGCAGGTACTGCTCAAGGCGATCGAGATCGTCATTCTGATGTTGCGCAATATTGATAGGGTGCAGCCCGAGCGCGCTATACAGCGCCGGATGCTGCTGCGCCAGCTGGCTCACCACGGCAAAACGGCTGGCATCCACACACGGCACGATGATGCGTTCCACGCCCGCCTGCGCCGCCTGCGCGATACTGTGTTCGGCAGCGGTGACGAATGGCGGAAAATCAAAGTGGCAGTGGGTGTCGATAAATCTCATGCCAGCGATCCTGCATCGTAGTCGGCGTCATTACCCGCGAGCGGCGGCGTGCTGACCGGCCGGTTATCCGGCGCGTTGGCGACGGCGGCGGGCGGCGTCACGGCAATCGGTCGCGCCAGCGGTTCAGCATCGCTCAGCCACTGGCCCAGCGTCGCCAGGAAATAGCGCCCGCTGCGGCGGCCCAGATGATAATCCTGATTCAGCGACGCCAGACGACTGCCCAGCGCCATGCTGGCCAGCGGCTTTGGCGGAAAGATTTCAATGATGCGCAGATTATCCGGCGGCTGTTCAATAAACTGCTGAATCTGGCGGTAGCTCTCTTCGTGCTGATGCAGGATATTGATCATCGGCTGCAGGGCGCTGTCGCTCAGCCAGCGCTCCATGCGTTTAAACCACTTCGGCGTATACGCCATCTGTGACGGCACGGTACGGATCACCACGATAGTATCGGCGCCACGCCGCGCCGCTTCGCGCACCGGAATGGCGTCGCTGATGCCGCCGTCGAGATAGCTCACGCCATCCATCAACACGCCGCTGCGGTAGAAACCGGGGATCGCGCTGGAAGCCTTAATGATGTCATGCCAGGTCAGGTTGGTGGGATTGAAGTACTGCGCGCTGTAATCATCGCTGCGGCAGGCGCACATGTAAAACTCGCTGCCTTTGGCAAACAGGCTTTCGGCGCTGCTCAGCGCCAGCGGGAACTCCTGTTTAGTGATATCCACCAGCCAGTCGAGATCGATCAGGTGGCCACCGCGCACAAAACGCAGCGGATCGAAAAACAGTTTACTGGTGGTGTAACGGGTAATCACGCGCCGCGCATAACCGGGCTGAGCACAGACAAAGGCTGAGAGGTTTTGTGCCCCGGCTGAGGTGCCGAGCATTAACTGAAAGGGGTTGAAACCTGCGCGCTGAAATTCATCCAGTACGCCCGCCGTGAAGATGCCACGTTGCCCGCCGCCCTCGCAGACCAGCGCGATCTTTTTGGATTTGAATGGCGTGAGTGCCAGTGGCTCAAAGGTGTCCAGCGACACCGGGATGCGTGTTCCCAATGGATGTCCCTCAGTGTTTGCTGCTCTGAGGGAGGCGCTCAATCAGCATCCCGGAGAACCAGTCATTGTCGTTCCCTGACCAACCGCATCCTGCAATCGTCGCGGCTCACCTTCAATGGTGGCAATGACTGGCCTCCGCTTTATGTGACTAGCGGGTTAACATGATTAACGCAGTGGGTCAGGGTCGTTTGCGCCCGGTAAACAGGCTCACGAGGAACAGAATAATACCGACAATAAAGACAATTTTAGCTGCCCATGCTGCCGTACCCGCCAGACCGCCAAAACCTAATGCTGCAGCAATCAGAGCGATGACCAGAAAGATAATACCCCAACGAAACATAAGCCTCTCCTTTACCATAGTGAAAATCGAACTGCTTATTCTTCACATCACTGTTTTTAATACGGAACGGCACCGTTGGTGATGCCGTTCCGGTTGCGTTAAGATTTCACCTTGAGGTCATTCTTCACGCTTTTCACGCCTTCAATGGCTTTGGCGATCTTCTCAGCCCGATCGGACTGGGCCTGATTCGCCACTTCCCCGGACAGCTGTACCACGCCATCGGTGGTTTCCACCTTCACGTTGCGCGATGGCACAATGTCATCTGCTAAAAGTTTAGCTTTTATTTCACTTGTGGTTGCTGCATCACCTGCATAACCTTTCAATGAACTCTGTTTGCTGTCTCTGACGTGTAGTTTGTCGCTGACGGATTTAACCCCTTCCACCTTCTGCACCAGCGCCACAGCCTTCTCGGCCTGGTCCTGCGAGGTGACAAAACCGCTCAGCGTAACCACGCCCTGCTGCGTTTTTACTGAGATATCCGTACTTTTAATCGCTTCATCGTCCACCAGCGCGGCTTTGGCTTTGGCGGTGATGCCGCTGTCATCCATAAAGCCATCGACTTTTTTCATAGAACTATCGATTTTGGAACCCGCGCTGCTGCTGGTATCAGCCGCCATTGCCGCGCCGCTTAACAGCGCAGTACCGGCCAGTGCAGCAATCAGGGTTTTAGCAATCTTAGTCTTATTCATCGATATCATCCTTCTATCAGTTAACCCACTCGCAACCGCGAATGCGCCAGCAACACACCACGTTGCTGCGTGATGGACGTAATCAGACCCACAGGTCCGTTTTCTCGTCCGACAGAATAATCATAGTAGGGATTACAGCTTTTGCTGGCTTTTGTGGTTGATATCTCGCCAAAAAGCGATAACCGCAGCGCAATTAAGAGGAGTCTGTATCGGAGAAAACCGGGCCGCACAAAGTGACAGCCCGGTCGGAACGGCGAACTTAGTGTTCGCGCGTTTTACGGAAGGTCACGTCAGGATAGCGCTCCTGCGTGATGTTGAGGTTGACCATGGTCGGGGCGATATAGGTGAGGTTGTCACCGCCATCGAGCGCCAGGTTGATCTCGTTTTTGCGCTGGAAGTCGTCGAACTTCTTCGCGTCGCTGCATTCAACCCAGCGGGCGGTCGACACGTTGATGGCCTCGTAAATCGCCTCAACGTTGTACTCGCTCTTAAGACGCGCCACGACCACATCAAACTGCAGCACGCCCACCGCACCCACGATCAGATCGTTGTTGTGCACCGGACGGAACACCTGCACGGCGCCCTCTTCCGACAGCTGGACCAGCCCTTTCAGCAGCTGTTTCTGCTTCAGCGGATCGCGCAGGCGAATGCGACGGAACAGTTCCGGGGCGAAGTTCGGAATACCGGTGAACTTCATGGTTTCGCCCTGGGTGAAGGTGTCGCCAATCTGGATGGTGCCGTGGTTATGCAGGCCGATGATATCGCCCGGATAAGCTTCTTCAACGTGCGAACGGTCGCCCGCCATGAAGGTCAGCGCGTCGGAGATCACCACATCTTTACCGGTACGCACCTGACGCAGTTTCATGCCCTTTTCATATTTGCCGGACACCACGCGCATAAAGGCCACGCGGTCACGGTGTTTCGGGTCCATGTTGGCCTGAATCTTAAACACGAAGCCGCTGAACTTCTCCTCTTTGGCTTCGACTTTGCGGGTATCGGTCTGGCGCGGCATCGGTGCCGGCGCCCAGGCAACCAGTCCATCCAGCATATGATCGACGCCAAAGTTGCCCAGCGCGGTACCGAAGAACACCGGCGTAATTTCGCCGCTCAGGAACAGCTCTTTGTCGAACTCGTGCGATGCGCCCTGCACCAGCTCCAGCTCGTCACGCAGCTGCTGCGCCAGCTCTTCGCCGACGGCCGCGTCCAGTTCCGGATTCGCCAGCCCTTTTACCACGCGCACTTCCTGAATCGTGTGGCCTTTGCCGCTCTGATACAGGTAAGTTTCATCGTTGTAGAGGTGATACACGCCTTTGAACAGCTTGCCGCAGCCAATCGGCCAGGTGATCGGCGCACAGGCGATTTTCAGCTCGCTCTCGACCTCATCCAGCAGTTCCATCGGATCGCGAATGTCGCGGTCCAGTTTGTTCATAAAGGTGATGATCGGCGTGTCGCGCAGACGGGTCACTTCCATCAACTTGCGGGTACGATCCTCAACCCCTTTCGCGGCGTCAATCACCATCAGGCAGCAGTCCACCGCCGTCAGCGTACGATAGGTGTCTTCCGAGAAGTCTTCGTGCCCGGGGGTATCCAGCAGGTTAACCAGGCTGTCGCGATACGGGAACTGCATCACCGAGGTGGTGATGGAGATACCGCGCTGCTTCTCCATCTCCATCCAGTCTGATTTGGCATGCTGGCTGGAGCCGCGACCTTTAACGGTACCGGCGGTCTGGATCGCCTGTCCGAACAGCAGGACTTTTTCGGTGATTGTGGTTTTACCGGCGTCCGGGTGCGAGATGATCGCAAAGGTACGGCGGCGCGCCACTTCTTCTAAAAAGGGAGCAATAGACATGAGTGAATTCTTCTTCAGGGCAACGCGCGAGCGGCGCGCTGCGAATAAATCATTCCGGAGCCAGTCCGGCGGATAACGGTGCCAATGGCGACGCATGCGCGTCGGGTCACAGCAGGGTGTGTGCGATCTACATTGGCGGCAGTCCGGTTATCCCATCAGCATTGAGGCGGCATAGCATACAATATTTCAGCAGGCGGGGGAATCTGCGGCAGGATGAGACGATGCTCGTGCAGTTCAGGACATGTCTTGTAAACACTAAGCGATGTCTGGCTGAGAATGCCTGTCCGGAACCGTCACCCCGGCAAGGACAGCAAAATGACTCTACAGCTTAACCCACATACCTACAGCCCGTCGCACCGAAACGCCGCCCTGTCGTCGCCCGCGCAGATGTACCGCAAACCCGGCGAGATGCTGCTGATCAACGCGCCGGATAACGCCGCCGTGCAAGCCACCGGCCGCGCTGATTTTTCCCGCAGCAGCCTGCCGGCGCACCTGCATTATCTGCTCACGCCGCGTCCCGGTTTTTCTGCCGGTCAGCATTTTGTCCCGGAGTATCCGTACATGCTGGACGCCGCGCTGTCGGTCACTGCACGCCGGGGCGCGGTGTCGTTAGCACCGTATCACGCCGACAGCGACAAGTGCGCGCTGGTGATTGAGCGGCAGACGCTGGTGAAGTTTGATCTGCCGCCGCTGCACGATTTGGTGCTGAGCTACATCGGTCTCAACACCTACTTTAGCGAAGTGCGCTTCTACAACCGTGCCGGTCGCATCGTGGCGTTTCGTCGCCTGAACGCCAGCAAAAAGCGCCACGAAGTGTTCTGCTTCGCTGGCATGAAGCCGGTCTCACTGGTGATTGAGACCAGCCAGCACAGCTCGATTTTGCTCGATGAGATGGTGTGGAATCAGACCGTAGGCGCGGGCGCGCGCTGAGGCGCGTTACCCCAGCATGCGCACCACCGCCGCCTTGAAGATCTTCACACCGATCTCCAGCGAACTCAGCTCAAAGCGCATCTGCGGATGGTGCAGTCCCGGCACCAGATTGGTTCCCAGCCCCCAGAAACCGGCTTTCACCTGCGGATTTTTCACCGGATAGTAGAAGAAATCCTCGCTGCCCGGCGTGGTTTTCGCCGCCAGTAATCCCTGCTCGCCCAGCACATCGACAATCGCGGCACTCAGCAGCGCGGTGGCATCGGCATCAATTTCCGCCGCCGGCATCTCTTTCAGCACCACTACTTCAGCGGTTGCGCCCAGCGCGGCCACGCTGTGCTTAATCGCCTGGCTGACTTTCTCTTTAAGCAGTTCCATCGGCGCGTTCTCCTGCGAACGCAGATCCCACACCACGCGCGCCTCGTCCGGTACCGAGTTGGTCACGCCGGCGTCGCACAGGAAGCGCGTCGCTTTTACGCTCCAGGTGAGGCCCGGTGCCAGATGAATGCTGTTCACCGCCTGCACCGCCTGGACTGCCGCATCAAGCGCGTTGACGCCGAGATGCGGTCGCGCGGCATGGGCCGGTGCGCCTTTAATGGTGGCCTCCAGCGTGCTGCACGCTGAATAGATCACCGCAGGCGTCGCCTGCCCGACCTGGCACTCCTCCAGCGGGCGCAAATGGAAGCCAAGAATCATCTCCACGTCATCCAGTGCGCCGCCCTCAATCATCGCCCGCGCGCCGGCCCCCAGCTCTTCAGCCGGCTGGAACAGCAGCTTCAGCCGCCCTTTTTTAATAGCGCCTTCCTGCAGCAGCTCCTGCGCGGCGGTCAGCACCACCGACGAGTGGCCGTCATGGCCGCAGGTATGGCGGGCGCAGGCAACGCCGTCGATCACGTGCCCGAGCGCATCCATGTCGGCGCGCAATGCCAGCACCGGGCCCGGCACGCCGCTGTCGATCTCCGCCACGATGCCGGTGGTCTGGTTGATGCCGCGCGTGACCTTAATGCCAGCCTGTTCCAGCTGGCCGGCGATGTAGGCCGAGGTTTTAACTTCCTGAAACCCCAGCTCGGGGATTTCATGCAGAAAATGGTAGTGATCGAGAACTCTGGACACCGTTTCGCTCCTAAACAAAAAAACGCATCACGAACATAGCGATAACCGCATTGATAATGCTGGTGAGCATCAGCAGCGGCCAGTATTTTTTCGGCACATCGGCGACGCCCAGCAGGCGGCCCATGTACTGCAACTGCGAACCCATGAGAAAAATCGCCGGCGCGAGGATAGTGATGTCGGTACCGCTCAGCAGACCTTTCGCCATCAGGCTCACCGCCACCCCGACGCTGGCCGAGGATGACAGCCACGCGGTCAGCAACACGGTGATCGCCTCGCCGGGCAAACCGAAAATCCCCATCAGCGGTGCAAACGCGTGGCCAAGAAACTGCATGATGCCGAGCAGATTCAGCACTTCCGCCAGCACATAGGCCATCACCACATTGGGCATCAGATTGTGAATAGCAATATGGAAGCCTTTACGCGCGCCGACAATAAAAATATCAAACGGATTATTATTGACCCGCGTCTGTACGTTATTTGACATCAGCAAAATCCTTCTTATAAACACTGTTTAACACAAAACGGACAAATGCCGCACCGACGAATTTCAGCACAAACATTAGCAGCAGCGGAATAATGATTGGTGCACTCATGGACGCAAATAGCGCCGAGCCAATGGCAAAATAATTATTGATCAGTCCGGCACCGGAATATTGCCAGGCGCTCATCACCACCAGCTCTTTTTTACCGATTTGCTGCTGATCCGCCATCTCTTTAGTGAGCGCCGCGCCGGCATCGGTACTTTGCAGATCGGTAATCAGCGCCAGGCCGCAGCGTCCCGGCAACCCCATCAGCGGTTTCAGCAGTGGCGTCAGCAGCGTGTGGGCGGCACGAATCGCGCCGTAGTGGGTGAAAATCTCCAGCACGCCCAGCGCCAGCATCACGGTGGGTGCCAGCGACAGCGCGAACAGGAAGCCGGCTTTGGCGCTGATGCCGCCGGCGCCGAGAAAGGTGGAACCTGACTCTTTGATGGTGCCAAAGCTGCCGCCCAGCGTGGTGAAATCAAACGCGCCCAGCCAGCTAAAGCCTTCGACCTTATAAAGCAAACCGGAAAAAAACAGTATTGCCAGTATCAGCGCGAGATAATTTCCGGCGCTTGCCGTGACCGTTTGTGGCGCGGCCATGATTTTTTCTTCAGACATCTTTTCTCCTGCTGGCCCTATTTCTGCCAGACGTGGTTGCAATATACGGAACTATTTACCAAGCAGGATTTATGCCAACGCGCACTTTCTTTAATTTCGCTATGGCTAATTTTGTTCAGTAACAAGCAGCAGCCGGAATAAGCGTTTATATCGCCGTGCCAGCTTTATTGCTGGTCGCGCCAGTGCTTATTTTATCGGCGGGTTGACTGGCGAAGAAGTGATCGGTGCAGTTGTACGCTGCACCGCCAGCAGGCAACGCAGCTGCACTAAAACAGTGCTGCGGACTGTGAATGAAAATTAGTCAAAGTTGAGAATTCTTCGCATTCAACTAGCGGAATAATTCCATTTATAATCAATAAGATAAATTCAACTTTTTTACGAAAAAACCTTCACAAAAAAGTATAGATTGATGCATAATTCGCCGTACTTCACCTGACAAATTAAAAAGGACTCAGCCATGTTAACCGCTGAAATGACCTCACGCCTGAACGACCAGCTTAACCTCGAATTCTTCTCCGCCAACCTCTATCTGCAGATGAGTGCCTGGTGCAGCGACAAAGGCTTCGAAGGTGCCGCCTCCTTCCTGAAAATGCACTCGCGCGAAGAGATGCAGCATATGCAGAAGCTGTTTGATTACGTCAGCGATGCCGGTTCACTGCCGGTGCTGGGCAGCATCGCCGCGCCGGCGGTGAGCTGGACCTCGCTGAATGACGTACTGGAAGAAGCGCTCAAGCACGAGCAGCTGATCACCAGCAAAATCAACGAGCTGGTGCACGCCGCGCTGACTTCGCAGGATTACTCCACCTTTAACTTCCTGCAGTGGTACGTTGCCGAGCAGCACGAAGAAGAGAAGCTGTTCAAAACCGTGCTGGACAAGCTGGCGCTGGTGGGCAACAAAGGCGAAGGTCTGTTCCTGGTGGACAAAGATCTGGGCCGCATGAACGTCGAAGGCCACGGCCAGTAAAAATAATAAAGATTATGCACAGCAGCATGCACAACGCCCGACCCTGTCGGGCGTTTTTTTTGTGCTTACTCCAGCGCCTTCAGTCTGAGCTCCGACGGCTGTGGCCGGCCAAACAGGTAGCCCTGAAACAGCGTACAGCCCTCTTCGCGCAGGCGGACAAACTGCTCATTACTCTCCACGCCCTCTGCGGTGATCTGAATATCCAGGCTGCGGCTCATGCCGGTAATCGCGCGGATGATCGCCAGCGCCTCGCGGCTGTCGCCCATATCATTGATAAATGACTTGTCGATTTTGATCTTATCGAACGGGAACGAACGCAGATAGCTGAGCGACGAGTAGCCGGTGCCGAAGTCGTCGAGCGCAATCTGCACGCCCAGCGTTTTCAGGCTCTGCAGCGTGCGGATATTGCCGAGCGTATCATCCAGCAGCACCGATTCGGTGATCTCCACCTCCAGCCGATGCGGCGCCAGGCCGGATTCGCGCAGCGCGCCCTCCACAACAGATACCAGCGAGCTGTTCTTAAACTGCAGCGGCGACAGGTTGACCGACACCGACTGTTCGGTTTCCCAGCTCTGCGCCTCGCGGCAGGCTTCGTACAGCGCATAGGCGCCGAGCATATGGATCAGCCCGGTCTCTTCGGCAATCGGAATGAAGTCATTCGGCATGATCAATCCTTTGATCGGATGATGCCAGCGCATCAGCGCCTCATAGCCAATGATGCCGGTCTCGTTGGTGATCGGCTGATAGTAGAGCTTGAGCTGCCGTCCGGTGATCGCCTCGCGCAGATCGTTCTCGATCACCCGGCGGCTGCGCGCCACATTATCCATCTCCAGCGTAAAGTGCTCATAGCGGTTACGGCCGTTACGCTTGGCTTCATACAGCGCCATGTCGGCGCAGCGCAGCATATGTTCCGGCGTATTGGTGGCCTGCGAGGTCAGCGCAATGCCGACGCTCAGCCCGACCGACAGGTTGTGGCCTTCAACATTCACCGGCGGGCGGATCGCCTCGATCAGGCGCTGCGCCACGATCGCGGCCTCATCGGCATTCCGCACGTTGGGCAGCACGATGGCAAACTCATCGCCGCCGATGCGCGCCAGCGTGTCCTGATCGCGCAGTACGCTGCGCAGCCGCTTCGCCACTACCCGCAGCAGATCGTCACCGATCTGATGCCCCAGCGCGTCGTTCACGTTCTTGAAGTTATCCAGATCGAGACACAGCGTGGCGCTGGTCTGGCCCTGCTGCTGATCGACGCGCAGCGCCTCGCTCAGCTTCTGGCGAAACAGGATGCGGTTCGGCAGGCTGGTAAGATTATCGTGATGCGCCATGTGACGAATGCGCGCATCGGCTTCGCGCTGATCGGTGACATCTTCCACAATCAGCATCACGTAATTCTGCCGCATGTCTTTGCCGCTGATGGTGGTGGCGCGGGTGTGCAGCACCCGCTCACCGCCAGCGGTCAGTAACAGCTGCTCGCGCGCGTGGATGCCCTCGCTGCGCAGCGCGATATCCGCCAGGCTGTTGAAGTAATCACTCAGTTCCGCCGACATACATTCGTGCGGCCGCTTATGCATAATCAGCGACTTACTGAAGCCAAACAGCTGCTCGGCTTTGTCATTGACCATCAGGATTTCGCGGCTGATGGCGTCTTCGACGATGACGCAGGAGGGAATGTTGCTGATGATGGTGTCGAGGAAGCCGGAAAGCTCCGACATTTTGGCGCTCTGCGCCTGCGCCAGATCGCGCGCGCGCAGCAGCTGCTGCTCGTGCTCACGCCGCTCGGTGACGTCGCGGGTGATCTTGGCAAAGCCGATCATTTTGCCCTCTTCATCATGAATCGCGTCAATCACCACATGCGCCCAGAAGGCCGAGCCGTCTTTGCGGTAGCGCCAGCCCTCGTCCTCAAAGCGACCGGTTTTCAGCGCGATGCCCAGATTGGCATCCGGCGTACGCGCCTGACGTTCCGGTGAGCCGTAGAACACGGAGAAGTGCTGGCCCACGATCTCGTCAGCCATGTAGCCTTTGGCGCGCTGCGCGCCGGCGTTCCAGTTCACCACCCGGCCCTGTAAATCCAGCATGTAGATGGCGTAATCCGTCACGCCTTCCACTAACAGGCGGAAGGTTTTCTCGTATTCACGCTGCTTGCGCAGCAGCGCCTGCTGTTCGGTGCAGTCGCGGGTGATTTTGGCATAGCCGATCAGTTTGCCGGCGTCATCGCGAATCGCGTCGATGATCACATGCGCCCAAAAGGCGCTGCCATCTTTGCGATAGCGCCAGCCTTCGTCTTCAAAGCGACCGGTTTTAAACGCGGTGGTCAGGTTGCGTTCCGGGATATGGTTCAGGCGATCCTGTGCGCTGTAGAAGCGCGAGAAGTGCTGACCGACAATTTCTTCGGCCACGTAGCCTTTGGCGCGCTGCGCGCCAGCGTTCCAGTTTTCGACGTTGCCGTCAAGGTCGAGCATGTAGATGGCGTAGTCCGTTACGCCTTCAACCAATAAACGGAAACGCTGCTCCTGTTCCTGTTGTTTACGCTGCTGCGCCTGCTGTTCGGTGCAGTCGCGGGTGATTTTGGCAAAGCCCAGCAATTCGCCGTACTCATCGCGGATGGCGTCGATCACCACGTGCGCCCAGAAGGCGCTGCCGTCCTTGCGATAGCGCCAGCCTTCGGTTTCATAGCGCCCGGTGGCGGTGGCGATGGCCAGACCGCGCTGCGGCGCGCCGTTGCGCCGATCCTCTTCACTGTAAAACAGCGCAAAATTCTTCCCGACAATCTCTTCGGGGGTATAGCCTTTGGCGCGTTGCGCCCCGATGTTCCAGTTAGCCACCGTGCCATCCGGCTTAATCATGTAGATGGCGTAATCCACCACGCTCTGCACCAGTAGCCGGTACATTACGTCAGAGTTATTGTTCATTGTTGTTCGCCTATGCTGGCCTGGTCTCGATGCGCAGTTAAGATAATTCTTAATCTTCAGGCAGACTTAAACGCAAAAGCGCATCGCTTACAAGCGCAAATCATCCGCAGACAAAAGTTGGTAGTGTGGTTATCGGCAGTGGCGAGAAAATGTTCAGTGGGATAGTGGATTTATTGCGCAAAGTTGACAGCACGCCGCGCGGAGATTCTCCGGCGGCGTGCTGTCAGGTGGCATTAACTGACGTCATCTGGCGCGTTCAGGTTAAATGCATGCCGATATAGCGCTCATAACGTGCGGGTTTCACGCGTGACAGATCGACCAGCACCAGACCATCAATGCAGTGATTGAAATCCGGATCGCTGCCGAAATCGATAAACTGCACGCCGCCCGGCTCGCACACTTCCGAATACTGTTTGTACAGCGTCGGAATCGCGGTACCGAGATTAGCCAGCAAATGCTTGAGACGCCGCAAATCGTCGGCGTAGTTATCGCCGGTGAACTGCGCCAGCACCTCCGGCAGCGACGCCGGATAAGGGCGGCGCGATTTAGCCAGCGGCAGATCGGTCGGAAAGTAGAGACGGTAAAACGCCACCAGCAGATCGCGCGCCGCCAGCGGCATGGTGCCGGAGATTGATACCGGGCCAAACAGGTAGCGCGTCTGCGGATAGCGCGCAATGTAAGCGCCGATGCCCATCCATAAATAATCCAGCCCGCGCTTGCCCCAGTAGGCCGGCTGAATGAAGCTGCGTCCCAGTTCCAGCCCCTGCTGAATAATCGGCAGCATGCGCTCGTCATAGTGGAACAGGCTGTCGCTGTAGATGCCCTGCAGCCCGCGCCGCGCCAGCTGCTCGGCGCCCGGAATAAAGCGGTAGGCCCCGACAATCTCCAGCGCCTCGTCATCCCATAAAATCAGGTGATAGTAATCATCGTCATACTTGTCGAGATCGCGCCGCCGGCCGCTGCCCTCGCCCACCGCACGGAAGGCGATTTCGCGCAGCCGGCCCAGTTCACGCAGCAGCGGCACCCAACTGGCCCCGTTGCGCCGCCACAGGTAAATCTGTTTGCCGTCCGGCAGCGTCCCGAGCCGTTCACTCTCCAGCAACGCTTTTTTCAGCTCAGCGCGATCTTCCGGGCGGGCGATGGCGGCTTCGGTAAGAAACAGACCGCTCCGTCCCTGACCGATGCGGTACAGATGCTTGCGCAGCCGCTTCGCCAGCTCTTTGCCCGGCGTATGGCCATCGTGCCAGTTGGCGAAGGGAATCTGTTCGCCGATATGCAGTTTGATGCGCGTGCCGCGCTGGCGGAACATTTCGCGTACCAGCATCAGCAACGCCAGCGGTGCCGCCACCTTCGCCGCGGCGTAAAACGCCAGGCTGTTACGTCCCACCACGTGCACCGGCACCAGCGGCGCGCGGGCGCGGGCGGCGAGGCGCAGAAAACTGTGGTGCCAGTGACGATCGCGCACGCCGCGGCTCGACAGGCGCGAGACTTCACCGGCCGGGAAGATGATCAGCGCGCCCTGGTTGTCGAGATGCTGCTGCATGCGCGTCAGCTGCTCGCGGCTGGTGCGGTTGCCCATGTTATCCACCGGCAGCATCAGGTTGTTGATGGGTTCCAGCATCATCAGCATGCGGTTGGCAACGATTTTCACGTCGCGCCGCACCTGCGATACCGCCGCCAGCAGCGCCAGGCCGTCCAGCGCGCCAAGCGGATGGTTGGCGACGATCACTACCGGCCCGTGCGTCGGGATCTGTTCAAGGTCGCGTTCGCTGAGCTCACAGCGCACATCCAGGTGTTCCAGCACCTGCTCCACCATATCCACCCCTTTCAGATGCGGATAGCGCTGGGCAAAGTCCTGAAACTCCTGTTCACGCACCGCCCACTTCAGCAGGCTTTTCTGCCAGTGCGCCGGCTGCTGGCCTGGCCAGTAAGTATTGAGAAGCTGATCAACGGAAAACATGGTGCACCTTTTTATACGCAGCGGTTTATTCCCCTGACGTTAAAACGGCTTGTTTTCAGATTTATGACCACGGCAGATGCGGACAGGAAAAAGTATCGGCGCGCTTTGTGCTGGCGCATAAAAAAGTCAAATTTACCTTAAATGAGAATTTTCCAGACAGGACTTAAATCTTATTCTTAAGACCCGTGAATTAATCTGGTCACACCTCTGCTAATGAATTTTCATCGGTGTTTATTCCTTTCGTTCTTTTTTTGTTTATTTTTGGACTACACATATGATTCATTCGGTATTTATAGTTGATGACCACCCATTAATCTGTGCGGGTATTCAGGCACTGCTGCACGCTTATGACTATTCGGTTGCGGGCATTGCCAACAAAGGCGATTTATTGATTAGCGAATTACATCATGCGCAGCCAGACGTGGTGCTGCTGGACCTGACCATGCCCGGCCGCGCGGGCATTCCGCTGATTGCCGACATTAAACGTATTTTGCCGCAGCAAAAAATCATTGTTTTTACCGCCTCAGAAAGCCTGTTTTATCAACGCTGTTGCCTGCAGTTAGGGGTAGAAGGCTATGTGTGTAAACGCGGCGATTTGGAAACTTTATTGACAGCAATAAAAGAAGTCGAGCGCGGAAAACGTTTTTATCCGGTCACGCACAGTGCAGCGGATGCCGCCGAGCTGATTGAAAGCGAGAAATTGATGAGTTTAACGCGCCGCGAATTGATTGTGCTGGTGAAACTGGCCTCCGGGATGAGTAATAAAGAGATCGCCTCACAATTACAGCTGAGCAGTAAAACCATCAGCACTTATAAAATTAAAATTCTGCGTAAGCTCGGCCTGAAAGGGATTAGCGGAATTAATACGGCGGCGCGCGCCAATGAGCTGGTGTGAGTCAAACCCGGCCCGGTTCGCCAGCGTGACGACCGGGCAGCAGGTCAGAGCTTGAGCGGCGGCAGCTGAGAGAACACGCTCAGCAATCCTTTGCTCCACAGCTGGCGGATCTGGGAAAAGTAGGGATGCTGTTCGGTGATGTGGTACTGCTCGCTGTCGCTAAAGCTGTCGCTGTGGTAAACCATCGCGTCGAGCGGCAGGCCGACGGAGATGTTACTCGCCAGCGTCGAATCCATGGAGATCAGCGCACACTGCATCGCCTGGCTGAGCGAGGTCTCATAACGCAGCACGCGGTCAATAATTGGCTTACCGTATTTGCTCTCACCAATCTGGAAGTACGGCGTGTCGACGCTGGCTTCAATAAAGTTGCCCTGCGGATAGATCTGGAACAGCCGCGGCTCTTCGCCGCGAATCTGCCCGCCCAGCAGCAGCGTGCCGCCAAACTCCTCGCCGTCGCGCGCAATCACTTCACGCAGCGTGGCGCCCACCAGCAGCGCAATGTCGTACAGCGAACGCCCGTTAAGCAGATTGGGTTGTTCGCTGTCGTTACAGTTGCGCCGCAGCAGGCTCATCACGCTCTGCGTCGTCGCCAGATTGCCGGCGCTTTGCAGCACCAGCGTGCGCTCATCATCCACCTGAAACACATGCAGTTTGCGAAACGAGGAGATATGATCCACGCCCGCATTGGTGCGTGAATCCGAGACAAAAATCATCCCGGCCGATAAACGCATTGCCACACAATAAGTCATAGTTACGCCTGTTCCGATTACTGCTGCCCGTGCACCTGTTGCACCGCAGCCACCGCCAGCATATCTTCACCGCCGCCGCCCAGACGAATGCCGCGCACCGGACAGGCATCGAGATAGTCGACGCCCACCGCCAGCCGCAAATGCTGCCGCGTACTGCGCGTGTTATTGGTGATATCAAAGCTGTGCCAACTGCCATCCAGCCAGGCTTCAACCCAGGCGTGGGTAGCAACGTGTTCAACGTTGTCAGTATACAGATAGCCACTGACGTAGCGCGCCGGGATCCCCAGGCTGCGACAGCAGGCGAGAAACACGTGGCTGTGATCCTGGCAAACGCCGCTGCCGGCAGCAAACACTTTCGCCGCGCTGTCGCTCACCTGCGTGCTGCCGGGCTGGTACGGCATTTTCAGCAGCAGCTCGTCCATCAGTTTTTCCAGGCTGGCGAGCGGTTTCTCCGCCTGCCAGTAGCGCCGGGCGAAGTCGCGGATTGCCCCGTCCGGCTGGGTCAGCGGCGTGGCGCGCAGAAACACCAGCGGCGACAGCGTCGATTGCGGATCCGGCGCCAGCTCGCTGGCATCCAGAATCTCGACCACGCCGCGCGCGGCAATCTCCAGCAGCTGATGCGGCCTGTCCAGCGTCAGCACGTGCAGCACGTTGCCGTAAGCATCCAGCGTGCGCGTCGCTTCACACGGCAGATCGAGCTGCCACGACAGCACCTGCTGGTGCACCGAATTCTGCGGCGTCAGGCGCAGATACTGGGTGCTGAGTTTTACCTGCTGCTCATAGGCGTACCAGGTTTTATGCTCAATGTTCAGTCTCATTTCGCCTCCAGATAGGTGTGATTGATGCTCTCCGCCAGCGCGTTGATGCGGCTGAGAAAATGGTCCAGCCACGGCTGCAGGCCGTCGCGCGTCAGGCTCTCCCAGGTGCTGAAGCGCATCTCCGCCAGCAGGACCGTACTGAGATAGCGCGGGCGATCCTCGCCGCTGCTGCCAATCTGCTCCAGCTGGCTGGCGATCTCCTCAATGCAGGAGTGCAGCGAGCGCGGACTTTCGCTGCGCAGGATCAGCATTTCGTTGACCAGCGGCGGCATCAGCTGCTGCTTAAAGATGGCGTTGTAGGCCTCACGCGCCGACACTGCGCGCAGCAGGCTGTCGAGGCAGTAATATTCCCGTACCGTGTCGGGATGCTGCTCCAGCAGCTGCTGGTTAACGCTCAGCAGCCGCGCGGTGCCGTCGCTGCGCTCCATCAGCGTGCCAAGCCGGATAAAACGCAGCGCATCGCCGCGCAGCAGCGTGCCGGACATCGCGCCGCGAAACAGATGCGAACGCTCTTTCACCCAGTCGAAGAAGCTGTCGGCACCGGCCGGCGAGATGCCACGGCGGCGCGTGTTGCGCATCTCAATCCACGTCGAGTTAATGCTTTCCCACACTTCGGATGACAGGCTGCCGCGCACCGCGTGCGCGTTGTTCCACGCCGCCTGCCAGCAGCTGAAAATACTGCTCGGGTTGCGCTCATCCAGCGCGAAGAAGTTAAACAGCTGCGGCATGGTGCAGCGCCCGTTGAGGGTTTCAAACAGCTGACGCGTGCCGGTCAGGTTGAGCGGCAACAGCAGTTCGTCGCCCTGGCGATTGCGCACCGGCATCAGCGACAGGCGATGGGTCACATCCAGCACCCGGGCAAGTTGTTCTGCGCGCTCCAGATAGCGCGCCATCCAGTAAAGGCCACTGGCCGTCCGGCTTAGCATGATGTGTCATCCTCCAGCACCCACGTGTCCTTGGTGCCGCCGCCCTGCGACGAGTTCACCACCAGCGAGCCTTCGGTCAGCGCCACGCGCGTCAGGCCGCCCGGCACCAGCCGGATATCCGCGCCGTACAGCGCAAAAGGCCGCAGATCGATATGGCGCGGCGCCAGACCGTTGTCGATAAAGGTCGGGCAGGTGGAGAGCGACAGCGTATCCTGCGCGATGTAATTATCCGGCCGCGCCAGCAGCCGATCGCGAAACTCGCTCAGCTGCTGCTGGCTGGCGACCGGGCCAATCAACATGCCGTAACCGCCGGCACCGTGCACCTCTTTCACCACCATCTGCGCCAGATTGGCCAGCACGTAGCTCAGATCCTGCGGCTTGCGGCACTGCCAGGTGGGCACATTGTTGAGGATCGGATCTTCATCAAGGTAGTAGCGGATCATTTCCGGCACGTAGGGGTAGATCGACTTGTCATCGGCGACGCCGGTGCCGATCGCATTCGCCAGCACCACATTGCCGGATCGGTATACCGACAGTAATCCCGGCACGCCGAGCATGGAATCCGGCCGGAAGGCGAGCGGATCGAGAAACGCGTCGTCCACGCGGCGATAGATCACATCCACTTTGCACGGCCCGGCGGTGGTACGCATCAGCACCGCGCCGTCTTTGACGAACAGATCGGCGCTCTCCACCAGCTCCACGCCCATCTGCTGAGCGAGAAAGCTGTGTTCGAAGTAGGCGCTGTTGAAACGTCCCGGCGTCAGCACCACCACCACCGGATCGTTAACCGGCGAGCTTTCGCGCAGCGTCTGCAGCAGGTGCGACGGATAACGCTCCACCGGCGCGATATGCTGCGCAGCAAACAGCTCCGGATAGAGGCGCATCATCATTTTGCGGTTTTCCAGCATGTAGGAGACGCCGGACGGCGTGCGCAGATTATCCTCCAGTACGTAATAGTCGCCATCGCTGTTGCGTACCATATCGACACCGGTAATGTGCGCGTAGATCTGGCGATGCAGATCGACATCCTGCATACAGGGCTGATACTGATCGTTAACCAGCACCTGCTCGGCCGGCACGATGCCGGCTTTGAGAATATATTGCTGATGGTAGATATCGTGCAGGAAGGCGTTGAGCGCCTGAACGCGCTGGCGAATGCCGCGTTCCAGCATCGCCCATTCGCTGGCAGGAATGATGCGCGGCACGCTGTCGAACGGGATCAGCCGCTCGGCACCGCCATCGTCACCGTAGACGTTGAAGGTGATGCCAACGCGATGAAACAGCAGTTCTGCCTCTTCACGTTTGCGCGCCACCGCCTCTTTGTCCGCCTGTTGTAACCATTCCCAGTAATGCTGATAGTGAGCGCGGTGCTGACCGTCGCTCTGCAACATCTCATCGTAGAAGGTTGATGCTATCTGGTCGCGTGCTTTCATGATTTACCCGGCGCTTGTCAGAGGACCTGACTTCTCTCCTGCACAAAGTGTGCCAGAGGCCCGCCGCCGCAACGGCACGCGCGCCCCGAAAGCGGAGCCGCGCCGGATAATCGTTGCCTTGCACCTTACTGGTGCATCAGCTGCTGCGCCACTGGCAGCCAGATTTCGGTCATTGCTCCTTCGCCGCCGGTAAACGGATCGCGATCCGGCAGCGGCACGCGCTGGATCTGCTCTTTCGACGCGCGCAGCCGGGAGGGTTCGTCGCGCACGGTTTCCGGTGACATCCCTTCAGGATAGGCGCCAACGGTGAAAAAGTCGTCGGAGGCAAACACCTGTTTATGGCCCACGCCGGCCGGGATCAGCACCGCATCCCCCTCACGCAGCGTCACCATGCGGCCGCTGTCGCCGCCAAACAGCACTTCCGCCCAGCCCGCGCCGACGCCCAGTACCTCATGGGTATTGGGATGATAGTGGGTGTAAGGAAAAATCGGCGCGCGCCACGCCGCAGGCCAGCCGCTGGCGCTAAAGGTTTTTTCAAACCAGGCCGCGCTGTCCTCCTCCTCTTCCGGCACCACGCACGGCCAGATGATCAGCGGCAGCGGATTATTGGGTACACCGCCGGACGGCAGCGATAACATTAAATGCTGCGGGTTACCTGACGATCCCGCGGAAAAGGTACCGGCGGCGAAAGACATCAGTAACAGCAGACTGGAAGATTGGGCAGACATACTCTTTCTCCGGATAGCCACGTTGCCTAATTGTGGCAAAGCCACCGGGCATTGCAATGTGCGCACACCGGCAAAATTCACATAAAAGAATGATTTAGCTTACTAAAGCCAAATTACTTATTAACATATTTAACATTTCGTGGCATGCCATGGCGCGCCTCGTTTACCCGGCATCTGCCGCAGCAAAAAACAGGCAAAAAAAACCGGTGGATTTCGCCACCGGTAGAATCAACAGTTGATTCAAAGGCACTGACAGGTTATCGCAGGCGGTCAGCGATGGGTTTCACCACGTTCTCCCCTTCGCGACCATAAAACTGAAACAGCGTCTCGGCTGCCGCCTCGGTGAGCACCATGATTTCAATACGGCGGTTACGTGCGCTGAGCGGATCGGCTTTGTCGAGCGGCATACGGGACGACATGGCATTCACCTGCAGCACGCGCGTGCTTTCCAGCCCGCCGCGCTCCAGCGCACGCCGCGCCGCCAGCGCACGGTCACCGGAGAGATTCCAGTTGTTGTACGCCGCGTTGCCGCTGTACTGTGCGGCGTCGGTGTGGCCGCTGATCATGATTTTGTTGTCGATGCGGTTAAACACCGGACCAAGTTCGGTCAGCAGGCGCTGATAAAACGGCGTCAGCACCGCGCTGCCGCGCGGGAACATCATGCGATCCCGGTCATCCTGAATCAGGATACGCAGCCCCTGCGGCAGGGTTTCCAGCGTCAGCAGGTTCTGGGCGTGATAGCTGTTGATGATGCTCTGGATCTGCTGACGCAGCTGTGCAAGCTCGGCGTCGGAGCGCGACAGCACGCTGTCCAGATCTTCCTGCGGCTGGCTGGCATTGCTATTGCTGTCGCTGTTTTCCGCGCTGGTGTCACTGACGGTGGCGCCCTCGGTCGGCGGCGCAATCGCCAGCGTTTCACCAATGATGGCGGAGCCGCGTCCGGTTTCGACATCGAACGGATTAAAGCCGGAACCGTTAAACACCGAGGTGCCGTTGAGCTGCGCGACAATCTCCTTACGCTCGTCTTCGGTGACGGCGCCCATGATCAACTTTGTGGTGGTGACCAAAGGGGCCGAGCGTATTTCTGAAGTATCGGCGCGCTTTACCCTCGACGCGCTGCCGGGCAAACAGATGGCGATCGACGCCGATCTCAACGCCGGGCTGATCAATCAGGAACAGGCGCGGGTGCGGCGTCAGGATGTGGCCAACGAAGCGGACTTCTACGGCGCGATGGACGGTGCCTCCAAGTTTGTGCGCGGTGACGCCGTCGCCGGCATCATGATCCTGCTGATCAACGTGCTGGGCGGCATCCTGATCGGCGTGTTCAAACACGGTTTACCGGCCGGCCAGGCGTTCGAACAGTATGTGCTGCTGACCATCGGTGACGGTCTGGTGGCGCAGATTCCGTCGCTGCTGCTGTCGACGGCGGCGGCGATCATCGTGACGCGTATCAGCGACGGCGCTGACATGGGCGAGGAAGTGAAGTCGCAGCTGCTGGCGAAACCGGCCACGCTGTATACCGCTGCGGGCGTGATGTTTGTGCTGGCGATTGTGCCGGGCATGCCGCACATGGTGTTCCTCGTCTTCACCGCCCTGCTGCTGTTCGCCGCGTGGCGCCAGAGCCGCGTGGTGCAGAAGCCGACGCAAAGCCATGTCGACATGGAGGCGATCAATCAGGCGCTGGCGCAGCCGGAGGAACAGCCGACCATCAGCTGGGACAATATTCCGCTGGTCGAGCCCATCGGCCTTAACCTGGGCTACAAGCTGGTCACGCTGGTGGACAAAGGCAAAGGCGCGCCGCTGACCCAGCGTATGCGCGGCGTGCGCCAGGTGGTGTCGGAAACCAGCGGCGTGCTGCTGCCGGAGATCGCCCTGCGTGAAGATTTCCACTTAAAGCCGTCGCAGTACGCGATTAAGATCAACGGCGTCCGCACTGCCGTGGGCGAAGTGCACGCCGACCGCCTGATGGCGCTGCCGACGCCGGATCAGTACGGTGAGATCGACGGCCTGCTGGATACCGATCCCGCGTACGGTATGGCGGTGACCTGGATCCTGCCAGAGCAGAAAGCCAAAGCGCTGAATCTGGGTTATCAGGTAGTCGACTGCGCCAGCGTGGTGGCCACGCACGTCAACAAAGTGGTGCGCGAAAACCTGCCAGAGCTGTTCAACTACGATGATATTACTCAGCTGCATCAGCGGCTGGCGAGCGTGGCGCCGAAGCTGTCAGAGGATCTCAACGCCGCGGTGAACTACAGTCTGCAGCTCAAGGTGTATCGTCTGCTGCTCAACGATCAGGTATCGCTCAAGGACATCACCACCATTGCCACCAAGCTGCTGGAGAGCGTGGCGATCACTAAAGATCCGATCCTGCTGACCTCCGACGTGCGTTATGCGCTGCGCCGCGCCATGGTGGCGGCGATTGCGCCGGACAACAAACCGCTGTCGGCCTATACGCTGGATAACAGCCTGGAAAACCTGCTGCTGGCAGCGCTCAATCAGGCGCAGCAGGGCGGCAAAGTGGCGCTGGACAGTTTCCCGGTCGACCCTAACATTCTCACCCAGCTGCAGAGCACGCTGCCGGTGATGATGGAGCAGCTGAAAGCGCAGAACCTGACGCAGGTGCTGCTGGTGACGCCGCAGCTGCGGCCGCTGATTGCGCGCTACGCCCGGCTGTTCGCCAGCGGGCTGAATGTGCTGTCGTATAACGAGGTGCCGGACGATGCCAATCTGCAGATTGTCGGGCAGGTGAGCTGATGCGTTGCGGAAAACTGTTATAAAAAAACACCTCTGATCTGTCTCTGCCGCCCTTCACTGTTATGTGGTTTACTGGCAGGCAGTGATATTCAGAGGTGAATAATGGACGCGATTAAACAAATTCTGATCGATGAAATCGACACGCTCAACCGCGAGGAGCGGCGCGATAATCTGCCGCGTTTCAGCTTTAACTTCCTGAAAACCCATCCGGGGCTGTGGGGCGTGATGTACCTGTGCTACGGCCTGTGCGTGGCGCTGATTTTCTCGACTGAGATGCTCGGCTGGCCGGCCTTCTGGTTCGCCACGGTGTTCGTGCTGGTGATGAGTTTTCTGATGTTGCTGGACATCAACCCGAAATACCGCTTCGAGGACATCGATACGCTGGATTTGCGCGTGTGCTATAACGGCGAGTGGTATTACGTGCAGCCGGTCTCACAGCAGGCGCTGGACAAGATCCTGGAGAATCCGGGCACGCCCGAGCGCGTGCGCAGCGGCATCGATCGCCTGATGCAGCAGAAAGGAGAAGTGGATTTTTATGATGTCTACTACCTGACCTGGGGCCATCAGCGCGCCGCGAAGATCTGATCGGGCAAATTCATTCCTGCTTCCATGGTATTTATAAGCCCTTAATGACTCACTGCTTAATTACTACCCCCTGCGTCTTTACACAGAAGGTATGCGAAGCTAAAGAGGGTAGTAAGACAACGCCTGAAGGCTGGGTCAGGAAGTTTCGCCGCGCGCACCAAATCAAAACGCCGGCACGCCGCTGTGAAAGCGCAGCTCAGTGTCCGGTTCGCTGATCAAGCGCGCTTCCGCTGCCCCAATCGCCCGCACGCGCGGTGCGATATCCTTCGGTGAAATCTGTGCCGCCAGCGTCAGGTAATCCTGATAGTGGCGCGCTTCGGAACGCAGCAGTGAGATGTAAAACTTCTCCAGCTGCGCATCCAGGTACGGCGCCAGGCTGGCGAAGCGCTCGCAGGAACGCGCTTCGATATACGCCCCGCAAATCAGTTTATCCACCAGCGTATCCGGTTCATGGGTGGTCACTTCACGCAGCAGCCCTTTGGCGTAGCGGCTGGCGGTGATCTTGCGATAGGGCAAACCGCGCGCCTGCATGATTTCCCACACCTGATAAAAGTGGTGCAGCTCCTCTTTGATCAGCAGCACCATCTTTTCCACCATCTCATCAGCCCACGGCAGTTCATTACGCACAATAATGCTTTTGCTGAGATTCTTGTGGGCATTGATAAAATCGCTGTCGTGATTCTCACCGAAAATAAAATCTTCGTACGGCTGCAGCCACGCCAGGATCGCGTCACCACTGGGTTTATCCGCGACGTATTTGCGGATCAGCCACACTGCGGTCTGCGCCGCTTTCAACTCGCATACCATGTGATCGGTAAGCAGCAGCGTGAGATTTTCCGGCTTGCGCGCTTCATCAATCCACGCCTGCGGCGTGCGGCACTGTAAAAACTGGTGAATGGGGTCTAATAGCGAAGCGTAATTCATCAGAGGTTCTTTGCTGGCAGGAAAATTACCGGGCGGCATGTGCCGCCCGTCAGGGCTTAGTGACGCACACCGTCATCGTCTTCGTCGTCGATCTCTTCGCCATCGTCTTCATCTTCGGCATCCGGATCTTCAAAGTAAGTGCCCCAGCCGTCGTAATCGACGTTGTATTTCCCGACCAGATTCACCAGCTGCTCGACCTGCGCGTCAATCAGTTCCGGCTTCAGCGCCGATTCGCTCAGGATGTCGACGCACATCACGGTGCTACCGTCTTCCAGCTCCAGCTCTTCCGGCTCGGTGACTTCATAGCCCAGCTTGAAAGCGTCAACCGCGGCTTTCTCCAGCGAGTCGAAGTTGTTGCAGGAGAGATGATGCTCGATGGTGTAAAGCGCATCCGGATCGCTGCCGTCTTCCAGCAACTCTTCAATGATCAGGCGCGTCTCTTCGCGCTGTTCTTCCAGCAATGCTTCGTATGCCATGGGCGTGTCCTCAAAATAGTGGCAGTGAATGCAATTATTTTCCCACACTGCCTCGCGCGCCACTACACAAAACAGAAAGTTTCTTAGCGCTGGGGTTGAAAATGCATATTCATACGGTTAGATTGAATTTTAATTCATTATTGATGTAATGCGGAGCGCAGTATGAGTCAGCTGTATTCGAGACATTTCCTGAGATTGCTGGACTTCACCCCAGCCGAAATCACCGGTCTGTTATCACTCGCCAGTGAATTAAAACAGGCAAAGAAAAACGCCAGCGAAACCCAGTACCTGAAAGGCAAAAACATCGCGCTCATCTTCGAAAAAGACTCGACCCGTACCCGATGCTCTTTCGAAGTTGCCGCCTACGATCAGGGCGCTAACGTCACCTATCTCGGCCCGAGCGGCAGCCAGATCGGCCATAAAGAGTCGATGAAAGACACCGCGCGCGTACTGGGACGCATGTATGACGGCATTCAGTATCGCGGCTACGGTCAGGCGCTGGTAGAGACGCTGGCCGAATATGCCGGCGTGCCGGTGTGGAACGGCCTGACCACCGAGTTCCATCCGACGCAGCTGCTGGCTGACCTGCTGACCATGCAGGAGCATCTGCCGGGCAAAGCGCTGAGCGAGATGACGCTGGTGTACGTTGGCGATGCGCGCAACAACATGGGCAACAGCATGCTGGAAGCGGCGGCGCTGGTGGGGCTGGATCTGCGGCTGGTGGCACCGAAAGGCTGCTGGCCAGAAGAGGAGCTGGTGGCGCAGTGCCGCGCGGCAGCACAGCACACCGGCGGCAAAATTACCCTGACAGAAGAGATTGCCGAAGGCGTGCAGGGTGCTGATTTCATCTATACCGACGTCTGGGTATCAATGGGCGAAGCGAAATCGGTGTGGGAAGAGCGCATCGCCCTGCTGCGTCCTTATCAGGTTAACAGCGCGATGCTGGCGCTGACCGGCAATCCGCAGGTGAAATTCCTGCACTGCCTGCCCGCGTTTCATGATGACCAAACCACGCTCGGACGGCAGATGGCCGAACAGTATGGTCTGCACGACGGCATGGAAGTCAGCAACGAGGTGTTTGAATCCGACCATAGCGTGGTGTTTGACCAGGCGGAAAATCGCATGCACACCATTAAAGCGGTGATGGTGGCGACGCTGAGTCAGCGCTAAGCCTGCGCGGCGCAAACGTTTACCTCGCGCGTGATTTCTGCTTGATGCGGCTCAGTGAATGCGTATAATGCGCCACAATTTGCCGGAGGAAACATGCAACAGCGCAGCGCACAATTTGCCGCTCCCGTACGCCTGAATGCAGGCGGCGCACCTGTTTCTTTCCGTCATTCATCGATCGCCAGAAAGCCCCTGTAAAGGGGCTTTTTTTTGTCCGCAATCCGGCAGCGCAGAGGAGAGAGCTATGGCCAACCCGCTATATCGCAAGCACATTATTTCCATCAACGACCTCAACCGCGATGAGCTGGAGCTGGTGCTGCATACCGCCGCCCAGCTGAAAGCCCATCCGCAGCCGGAGCTGCTGAAACACAACGTTATCGCCAGCTGCTTCTTTGAGGCCTCAACGCGCACCCGCCTGTCATTTGAAACCGCGATGCACCGGCTGGGCGCGTCGGTAGTGGGATTTGCCGACGGCAGCAACACCTCGCTGGGCAAGAAAGGGGAAACCCTCGCCGATACCATCTCGGTGATTGGCACCTATGTGGATGCCATCGTGATGCGCCATCCGCAGGAAGGGGCGGCGCGGCTGGCCACGGAGTTCTCGGGCGGCGTGCCGATCCTTAACGCCGGTGACGGCGCCAACCAGCATCCGACGCAGACGCTGCTCGATCTGTTCACCATCCGGGAAACCCAGAGCCGCCTCGATAACCTCAACGTGGCGATGGTCGGCGACCTGAAATATGGCCGCACCGTGCATTCGCTGACCCAGGCGCTGGCGAAGTTCAGCGGCAACCGCTTCTACTTCATCGCACCGGATGCGCTGGCGATGCCGTCCTACATCACCGATATGCTGGATGAACAGAACATTGCCTGGTCGCGCCACGACAGCATCGAAGAAGTGATGCCGCAGCTGGATATTCTCTACATGACGCGCGTACAGAAAGAGCGTCTCGATCCCTCAGAGTATGCCAACGTGAAAGCGCAGTTCATCCTGCGGGCAGCCGACCTGGCCGGTGCGCGCGATAACATGAAGGTGCTGCATCCGTTGCCGCGCATTGATGAGATCACCACCGATGTCGACAGCACGCCGCACGCCTGGTATTTCCAGCAGGCCGGCAACGGCATCTATGCCCGCCAGGCCCTGCTGGCGCTGGTACTGAATAGCGAACTGGCACTGTAAGGAGCAGAACGATGACCCACGATAACAAACTGCAGGTTGAAGCCATCAAACGCGGCACGGTGATCGACCATATTCCGGCGCAGGTCGGCTTTAAGCTACTGTCACTGTTCCGCCTCACCGAAACCGATCAGCGCATCACCATCGGCCTTAATCTGCCGTCGGGCGAGATGGGGCGTAAGGATCTGATCAAAATCGAAAATACTTTTCTGACTGATGATCAGATCAATCAGCTGGCGGTGTACGCGCCGCACGCCACGGTGAATCGCATTGATGAGTATGAAGTGGTGGCGAAGATCGCACCGACGCTGCCGGAACGCATCGAGCGCGTGCTGACCTGCCCCAACGGCAACTGCATCAGCCGCAGCGAGCCGGTGTTCTCCAGCTTTGCGGTGAAACAGCGTGACGACGATGTGCACCTGAAGTGTAAATACTGCGAGAAAGAGTTCGCGCGCCACGTGGTGCTCGGTCACTGGTAATCGCCCGTTTCCTCCCTATAATGGGGCGAACATTTTCGCGGCGGGCAAGGGTTCGCCGCGCATGCCTAAGGAGAAACAATGTCTCGCGAAATCAGTACTGAAAAAGCCCCGGCAGCGATTGGCCCGTACGTCCAGGGCGTGGATCTCGGCAGCATGATCATCACCTCCGGCCAGATCCCGGTCGATCCGGCCACCGGTGCGGTTCCGGACGACATCGCCGCGCAGGCGCGTCAGTCGCTGGAGAATGTGAAGGCGATTGTGCTGGCCGCTGGCCTGCAGGTGGGCGACATTGTGAAGACCACCGTGTTCGTCAAAGACCTGAACGATTTCGCCACGGTCAACGCCACCTATGAAGCGTTTTTCACCGAGCATCAGGCCAGCTTCCCGGCGCGCTCCTGCGTGGAAGTGGCGCGTCTGCCGAAAGACGTGAAGATTGAGATCGAAGCCATCGCGGTACGTCGCTGATTTAGCGGTCATCAATCACCCAGCATGCAGGGGGCGTATCCGTGCGCACCTGGCGAGATCGCCTGGTCGTCATCAATGACGACCCTGCATAGTTCGTGACTTCCGATCTTCCCTATCTCGACGACCGCAGCAGTTTCTCCAGTGGTCGCACCAGCGCCAGCACCGTTTCATCCTGCACCTGCGCCGCCGCATCCAGCTGGGCGTGCATCTGCGCCACCTCGCCTGCACCGTAGGCCTGGTTGCGCTCCAGCGCGTTCACCAGATCCAGCCCCATCCGGCTCAGCTCTGCGACCTGGCGCACCTGCGGCTGCAGTGCTTTCAGCTGATAATTGCCCAGCACCAGCGGCATCACCGCATCGCTGTTGCGCTGCCAGCGCTGCAGCTGAAGGCGCAGGGCGCTGGCGGCAGCGTGATCGCCGCGATTAGCAATCAGCGCATCCACCTGCTTATCCAGCAGCCGCACCGGCTCGCTCTCGGCTGGCAACACGTCCGCCAGCCGGTTCAGCGGCTCAAAATAGTCATAATGCCCGGCCTGAAACTTCAGGTGCTGGCGGGTGTAATACTGCGCGGGTTCCAGCACTTCCGCCAGCACGCGCAGCGGAGTGATATCGCTGCTGTTGGCCAGCCGCATCATCTGCACCTCGGCCTGCTGATGCTGCTGCAGGCCGACCGACACCGTCCCCCAGCGATCAATCGCGCTGAGCCGCTGGTACATATTCTCGCTGTCGGTCACATCCTGCGCCGACCACAGCCGCTCCGCCACCACAAAGGCGCGCGGCCACAGCCGTGTATCAATCACCCGGCTATTCACGTTCTCCGCCCACAGCGCCGCTTCACCGCCCAGCAAATCACGCTGCAGCTGAGCGGGCGTGGGCAGTACCGGAGCAATACCGGCCGGTATCTGCGCCAGCCTGCTGCCTGTGGTCGGATAGCGCACGTTGCCCACCAGCACGTAGCCGGTCAGGTTGTCACGCGTCAGCGTCACCACCGGCTGAAACGGCCCCATCCAGCTGTCGACGCTGAAGGTCAGCTGCGTCGGTGATAGCCAGCGAATGTCGCTGACCTGGCGTCGCGCCTTGCCGCTGAAATCGATAAAACCGCGCCAGCCGTTTTTGCCCTCAATCAGGGTGAAACTGCCCTGCACCGCGCTGCCTTTCAGACGCGGCATAGTGAACTGCCAGCTTTGCGCCTGATCGTCGGCGCGCAGTTGATCGACGCCGTTCAGCCCCTGCGGCCAGAGCTCGTTGCGATAGTGATACGCGGCGCTCTGCGGCTGGTCGAGATAAAAACCGGTGGAAAGAATGCCGCGATACCCCTGCTTTACCACTTCGCTCAGCGCGTCCTGCCCCTGCCACGACTGAATCACAATATTTTTCGGCAGGTCGGGATGGTACACCTCATCGCAGCCAAGCATGCGCCGCTGATGCGCGGCGAGAATCTTCTCAACCCGCTGGTTGAACCACGCCTGCAGCGCATGGGCGTCTTGCAGGCCGTGGTCACGCATAAACTGTTGAATCTTCGGTGAGGCGCTCCACTGACTGGGATCGACTTCATCCCCGCCGATGTGAATGTAGGGATCGGGAAAGATCGCCGCGACTTCGCCGATCAGCGTGTCGATAAAGCGAAACACCGCTTCATTGCTGGGATCGAGCAAGGGTTTAAACACCCCCCAGCCGCGCTCCATGGCATACGGCCCCGGCGCGCTCATCAGCTCCGGCATCGCTACGGCCAGGGCGGAAGCATGGCCGGGCAGATCGATTTCCGGCACCACGCGCACGCCGCGCTGAGTGGCATAGTGCACCAGCTCGCGCATTTGCTGCTGGCTGTAGAACAGGCCATCACTGGCCTGCTGCTGCAGCTGCGGATAGTGACTGGAAGCAAAGCGCCATCCCTGATCGTCGGTCAGGTGCCAGTGAAACACGTTCATGCGCGCCGCGGCGATACCATCAATCTGCCGCTTAAGGGTTTCCAGCGGCAGGAAGTGGCGCACCGGGTCGATCAGCACGCCGCGCCACGGGAAGCGCGGCCGATCGTCGATGGTGACAAAGGGAATTTGCGTGCCGCTGGCAGTGTTGGCGATCAGCTGCAGCAGGGTTTCCATGCCGCGCATCGCGCCAAAACGGGTAGGTGCCTGCAGCAGTACGCCACTGCTGCTGACCTCCAGACGGTAGCTTTCGTCGCTGTCCGGTTGCGGTAGCGGATCGACCGCGTCGGCAATCCGGACCTGAATGGCGGGACGATCGCTGGCCGGGCTGGCGGGCAGCAGCGCCCAGCCGGTTTGCCGCGAAATGCGGGCGCGCCAGCGCGCTTCGGCCCCTTCCAGGTGATCGCCGGTGATGTGCAGCGAAAATTGCGGCGTCAGGGTAAACGCGCCACCGCCAGCGGGCTGCGTCACCTGCTGTGGCCATGGCATCAGCGGCAGATCGCTTGCCGGTGCGGCCTGCGTGGAAAACGTCAGGGAACACAAAACGGCCAGCAGCGTACGGGGCAGAAGCATGGTGGGCATCCTTGTAAGGCAAAACGATGGGCCGGAAATGGCGCAAAACGCTCATTAAACCTGTTTCGCAACGCAAAGCAAGTTGCAACCGGCTGAAGTTTGCCCAGCTTAAAACTTTTCAGTGTAGCGGCTGTTGACCACTGCACGGCTTTCAGGCGCTGGCCGCGCTTCTTTGCTATAGGTCAAAAACAGTGCGATTAATTTCCTCCGAAACACCACATGTTGCGATTACACTCCTTAAAATTATCTACATGTAGTTTCCAGCGGAGAAAGGGAAGATGGCAACGGTAGTGATTAAGCGTGACGGCTGCAGGGTGCCGTTTGATGCCCGGCGCATTGAAGCTGCAGTGCGGGCCGCCGCGCAGGCCGCCCAGGTTGACGACCTGGCCTGGTGCACGACGGTCGCTCAGCAGGTCAGCGCGCAGCTGGCAACCCAGGCTGAGGTCGATATTCGTGACATCCAGTGTGCCGTGGAAGAGGCGCTGATGAGCGGACGCTGGCCACAGCTGGCGCGCGCCTATATCGAATACCGTCACGACCGGGATCTGGCGCGCGAGCAGCGCGGCAAGCTGCATCATGCCATTCGCGGCCTGGTGGAACAGACCAACGCGGCGCTGCTCAACGAAAACGCCAACAAAGACAGCAAAGTGATCCCGACGCAGCGCGACCTGCTGGCCGGCATCGTGGCCAAACATTATGCCCAGCAGCAGTTGCTGCCGCGCGATGTGGTGCTGGCGCACGAGCGTGGGGAAATCCACTATCACGACCTCGACTACTCTCCCTTCTTCCCGATGTTTAACTGCATGCTAATCGATCTGCACGGCATGCTGACGCACGGCTTCAAAATGGGTAACGCCGAGATTGAACCGCCAAAATCCATCGCCACCGCCACCGCGGTGACGGCGCAGATCATCGCGCAGGTCGCCAGCCATATTTACGGCGGCACCACCATTAACCGCATTGACGAAGTGCTGGCGCCGTTTGTCACCCTCAGTCTCGACAAGCATCGCCAGATTGCCCGCGAATGGCAGATTGCTGACGTGGAAGCATACGCGCGCGCGCGCACGGAAAAAGAGTGCTACGACGCGTTTCAGTCGCTGGAGTACGAAGTCAATACGCTGCACACCGCCAACGGCCAGACGCCGTTCGTCACTTTTGGCTTTGGCCTCGGTACCGACTGGGCGGCGCGCCTGATTCAGCAATCGATTTTGCGCAACCGCATTGCCGGGCTGGGCAAAAACCATAAAACCGCGGTGTTTCCTAAGCTGGTGTTCGCCATTCGCGAAGGCGTCAACCGCCGCGCCAGCGACATCAATTACGACATCAAACAGCTGGCGCTGGAGTGTGCCAGCAAGCGCATGTATCCGGATATCCTCAACTACGACAAAGTGGTGGAAGTCACCGGCTCGTTTAAAACGCCGATGGGCTGCCGCAGCTTCCTCGGCGTTTACGAGGAAAACGGCGAGCAGATTCATGAGGGCCGTAACAACATCGGCGTGATCAGCCTCAACCTGCCGCGCATTGCGTTAGAAGCTCAGGGAGACGAAGCCCGCTTCTGGACGCTGCTGGATGCGCGTCTGGCACTGGCGAAGCGGGCGCTGATGACCCGCATTGCCCGGCTGGAAAAAACCAAAGCGCGCGTCGCACCGATTCTTTACATGGAAGGCGCCTGCGGCGTACGGCTCAACGCGGACGACGAGGTGGGCAAGATCTTTCGCAACGGCCGCGCCTCGATCTCGCTGGGCTATATCGGCCTGCATGAAACGCTTAACGCGCTAAGCGGCAACGCCGTGCATCCGTATGATGCCGCGCACCTGCGCGCAACCGGCGTGGCGATTGTGACGCATCTGCGCCAGGCGGTGGATGCGTGGAAAGCGGAAACCGGCTACGGCTTTAGCCTGTACAGTACGCCCAGTGAAAACCTGTGCGATCGCTTCTGTCGCCTTGATGCCGCCGAATTTGGCGTAGTGCCGGGCGTGACCGACAAGGGCTATTACACCAACAGCTTCCATCTCGACGTAGAGAAAAAGGTCAATCCGTACGACAAAATCGACTTTGAAGCGCCCTACCCGGCCATCGCTAACGGCGGCTTCATCTGTTACGGCGAATACCCCAACATTCAGCACAACCTGCGGGCGCTGGAGGATGTGTGGGATTACAGCTATGACCGCGTGCCCTATTACGGCACCAACACGCCGATCGATGAGTGCTACGAGTGCGGTTTCAGCGGCGAGTTCAGCTGTACCAGCAAAGGCTTTACCTGTCCGAGCTGCGGCAATCACGATCCGGCGCGCGTTTCGGTCACGCGCCGCGTCTGCGGCTATCTTGGCAGCCCGGATGCGCGGCCGTTCAACGCCGGCAAGCAGGAAGAGGTGCAGCGCCGCGTCAAGCACCTTGATACCGGACAGCTGGGATGATGCACATTCATCGCTACTACGATGTGGATATCGTGAATGGTCCCGGCACGCGCTGCACGCTGTTTGTTGCGGGCTGCGAACATCATTGCCGCGGCTGCTACAACCAGAGCACCTGGCGGCCTGACTCCGGCGTGCCGTTTACGCTGGCCATGGAGGAGCAGCTGATTGCCGATCTGCAGGATCAACGCATTCCGCGTCAGGGGCTGTCGCTGAGCGGCGGCGATCCGCTGCATCCGCACAATGTGCCGCATATTCGCCGGCTGGTGAAGCGCGTGCGCCGCGACTGTCCGGATAAAGATATCTGGCTGTGGACCGGCTACACCCTGGCGGAACTGACGGCGGCGCAGCGTGAAGTGATTGCGGAAATCGACGTGCTGATTGATGGACGTTTCATCGAAGCGGAAAAAGATGCGCGGCTGCTGTGGCGCGGCAGCCGCAATCAGACTATCTGGTATTTACGCCAGCCACAGTGCGAGGATGCCGAGCAGCATGCCGCTGACGGCCACGCCGCAGAAGGCGATCCACAACGCGCGCGGCGGGAACGCGCGATGCAGCATCAGTAGCGACGGCACGCTGACCGCGGGCAGCGTCACCAGCAGCGCCAGCGCCGGTGCGACGCCCATGCCCGCCAGCATCATGGTTTGCACGATGGGGATCTCGGCGGCGGTCGGGATCACAAACAGGCAGCCGGCGATGGCCATCAGCATCACCCAGAACAGCGTATTCCCCACCGCGCCGTCCGCGTGCGGAAACAGCCAGACGCGCGCGGCGCCGAGCAGCAGCACCGCCACGATGTAGAGCGGAATGGTGTTACAGAACAGCCGCCACATCACACGCAGCCAGCGCGTCACAAACCGTTCATGGCTTTCTTGCGGCAACAGCGGCGCGGCAACGGCGGTTTCCGGCACGCTGCGCTGCACCTGCAGGGCAATGCCCAGCACCATCACCCCACCCGCCACCAGCCGAATGGCGGCAAACTGCCAGCCGAGCACAAAGCCCATAAACACCAGCGTTGCCGGATTAAGCAGCGGATTCGCCAGCCAGAACGCCATCGCCGCGCCGCTTGAAACCTGCGCCTGGCGCAGGCCGACGGTCACCGGCGCGGCACAGCAGCTGCACATCATGCCCGGCAGGCCAAAACCGGTGCCGACCAGCGTGGCCCCCAGGCGGTTGCTGCCCATCAGGCGCAGCAGCCAGCGACGCGGGATCAGCACCTGCACCAGCGAGCCCAGCACCACACCGAGCACCGCGGCTTTCCACACCGCGAGAAAATAGACCATGGCGTAATCCAGCGCGGCGCGCCACGGCGAATCTGCGGCATTGGCAAGAATAGAGCGGCCGATGGAATGGGTTTCTGCAGCCGTGAAGGCTTTGCCATAGTAAGGCTGCCATTTAACGTACCACAGACCGATAAGCACCACGGCGAGGAACAGCAGCGGTTTCCACCAGGCGAAGCGGGCCGCTGGTGCAGGTGAGGCGAATTGGGTCATAACCGGTTCCGTATTCAACTGAATAACGTATGCCGCGCGGAGGGCGCGACGCAGATCCCACAGTGTTATTCAGGTTATGCCCGTGTGCCAGCGTCGTCACGCTTAAACTTGATCTGTCTCCGGAATTTAACCAATCCCGCCTGCGCCGGCTGGCTTGCGTTTCCACGCTCAGGGTCCAGACTTGTCTGTTGAAACGTGTCACGCACAGCAGGTGCGTGATCAGCAAGGAGGAGAAAGATGAGCAAGAAAATAGCGGTTCTGATTACCGATGAATTTGAAGACTCAGAGTTTACCTCACCGGCCGAGGCCTTCACCAAAGCGGGCCATGAAGTGGTCACCATTGAGATGCAGGCGGGCAAAACCGTGAAGGGAAAACAGGGCAAAGCCGAAGTCAAAATCGACAAGGATATTGACCATGTCAGCCCGGCCGAGTTCGACGCGCTGCTGCTGCCCGGTGGTCATTCGCCTGACGCGCTGCGCGGTGACGATCGCTTTGTCACCTTTACCAAAGAGTTTGTCGCCAGCGGCAAACCGATTTTCGCCATCTGTCACGGTCCGCAGCTGCTGATCAGCGCGAACGGCGTGCGTGGTCGTAAAATGACCTGCGTGAAAGCTATCGCCATCGATCTGCGTAATGCCGGCGCGGACTTTTACGATAAAGAGGTGGTGGTTGATGATGACAAGCTGGTTACCAGCCGCACGCCTGAAGACCTGCCCGCGTTTAACCGCGAATCCCTGCGCATTCTGAACGCAGCGTAAGGCGGTCGCCCGGTGCGCCTCTGCGCGTGCCGGGCTAACGCTGCCAGACAATCTTTTTGCCAAACCCCAGCGCGTTATCGGTCATTTTCAGCTCATCCAGCGTAATTTCCCACAGCGGCGCGGTGACTTTTTTTGCCACCGGAAAGCGCGACTGATATGCCTTCAGCGCCTGCGCCTCATCAGTCAGCTGAATACGCCCGCGATACTGCACGCCTTTAATCAACAGCACCGTTTTCGGCTGGCCGTTCACCGTGCCGGCGACGCGTGGATGACGCGCCATCAGCGCGCCGTGACGCGTATCGGCTTCGGTCATCAGCCAGAACGCCATGCGCGCTTCATCGAACACGTAGAAACAGTTGGCGCACCATAGCGCATCACCGTCACTGGCACATAGCGACAGCACGTGCTGCTTTTTCAGATAGCGAATCAGATGAGAATGGTCAGACAAGAGCAACTCCGTGCGTTGATAGCGATGCGGCCGCAGGCGCGTTACACTGCCCGCCAGCACATGAACGAGGTTTGTAAATGGAACAGGGCTGGCAGCTGTATATGCTGCAAACCGCCGCCGGGATGCTTTATACCGGCATCACAACTGACGTCAACCGTCGCCTGCAGCAGCACCAGCAGGGGCGCGGAGCCCGTGCGCTGCGCGGCAAAGGTCCGCTGACGCTGGTGTTTCACTGCGCGGCCGGCGATCGCGCGGCGGCCTCCCGGCTGGAGTATCAGGTAAAACAGCTGAGCCGGGCGCAGAAACTGCTGCTGGTTGCCCAGCAGCCAGCCTGCTTAACGGCGTGGTTTAGTCGATACGATTGAAAGGTGCCGAGAAGGCGATCAGCCCTTCTGCCCCATCGAACGCATCGTCCGCCAGTTTATACACCTGAAACGCCGCTTCGCTGCCGGGCCAGCGGCAGTGCAGGCCGTGACGCGCCGCCGGCTCAAAGCCGAGCGGATTGTAGAACTGCGGATCGCCCAGCACCACCACGGCGCTGTAGCTGAACTCATTGAGCGAATCGAGCCCTTCATACACCAGTTGTTTAGCAATGCCCTGACTGCGCACCGAGGCATCAACCGCCAGCGGCGCCAGCGCCACCCAGTTACGATCCTCGCCCTGCAACGTCACCGGACTGAAGGCGGCATAACCCAGCACCTGGCCTTCGTCATCGGTAGCCACCACGCCCAGCGTGAGTAAACCGTCTTCACGCAGCTGCTGTACCAGTTCCGCTTCGGCTGCGGTGGCAAAACTGCGCTTTAACAGGCTGTCGATGCCTGCCGCGTCCACACCAATTTCAGTACGAATCAACATGAGATCCCCGCGCGCGCCTCAGCGGCCTTCGCGTCCTGTGTCATTCCTGCCTCAACAAAAGCAGCCAGCTGCAGCAACCCCGTGCGCAATGGCGTGGGCATGGCGTCCAGTTCTATGGCATCCATCAGATTCTTCACCTCCAGTCCCAGCTCCGTGTCGCCCTCAATCACCAGACGGCGCTGAAAGAACAACATATCGGGGTCGGCTTTGCGTGCTGCTACCAGCAGCAGATCGTTGGCTTCGCCACGAAACCAGACATCTGCTTCGGCATCGCGCGAAACGGTCAGGCGCCCGTCCTGCAGCGTGGTGATCCAGCGCAGATTGACGTCCGCGATCTCAATGCCGAGATAGCGCCCTTGCAGAAAGTCTAACTCACCTTCAGCCAAAGCATGACGAAATTGCCAGTTTAGGAGTTGTTGCAAAACCGTTTTTTTCACGGCGAATGGTGTTAGCGACACCGGTAAAGCGAGGAATTCCGGCCCTTTTTCAATTAACAGGCCGCGTAAGCGTGCGAACATGCGCTGCACTCCCTTGAGAAAATTTTATCTATATTGCCACATCCGTCGGCTTTCGCCTCAACCGGGATCAAGGAAATCGCCCCGCGTCTGTGCGAAAATTCTCCATTCCGCCCTGGCAATCCCGCTTTCACTGCCTTAAATCAACATTGCTGCACCTGCGCTTCCTTACACTCAACGGCGTTCAGAATCCGGGGGAGGAAATTGTATGGAACTGCTGTGTCCGGCGGGGAATTTACCTGCGCTGAAATCGGCGGTGGAGCACGGCGCTGACGCGGTGTACGTCGGCCTGAAAGATGACACCAACGCCCGCCACTTTGCTGGCCTCAATTTTACCGATAAGAAACTGGCAGAAGCCGCGCGCTTCCTGCACCAGCACCGGCGTAAACTGCACGTGGCGATCAACACCTTCGCCCATCCTGACGGCCTTAACCGCTGGCAAAGCGCCATTGACGTCGCCGCACAGAACGGTGCCGATGCGCTGATTCTGGCCGATATCGCCACGCTGGAGTACGCCGCCAGCCGCTACCCGCAGGTTGAACGTCACCTGTCAGTGCAGGCGTCCGCCACCAATCTGCAGGCCATTCAGTTTTATCACCGCCACTTTGCGCTGAGTCGCGTGGTGCTGCCACGCGTGCTGTCGATGCACCAGGTGAAGCAGCTGGCGCGCGAAACGCCGGTGCCGCTCGAGGTGTTCGCCTTTGGCAGCCTGTGCATCATGGCCGAAGGCCGCTGCTATCTCTCGTCGTGGCTGACCGGCGAGTCGCCGAACAGCGCGGGCGCCTGTTCACCGGCCAAATTTGTGCGCTGGCAGCAGACGGCACAGGGCATGGAGTCGCGCCTGAACGAAGTGCTGATTGACCGTTACGCCGCCGATGAGAGCGCGGGCTATCCGACGCTGTGCAAAGGGCGCTACGAAGTGGACAACCAGCGCTATCACGTGCTGGAAGAGCCCACCAGCCTGAATACCCTGGCGCTGCTGCCAGAGCTGCTGCGCGCCAATATCGCGTCGGTGAAAATTGAAGGACGTCAGCGCAGCCCGGCCTATGTGGCACAGGTGGCTAAAGTGTGGCGTCAGGCGATCGATCGCTGTATGGCCGATCCGCAACAGTTCACAGTGCAGGATCCGTGGATGCGCGCGCTCGGTGAGCTTTCCGAAGGCAGCCAGACCACGCTCGGTGCCTATCACCGCGACTGGCAATAAGGAGACCGTATGAAATACGCCATCGGCCCGGTGCTGTGGTACTGGCCAACCGCCACGCTGGAGCAGTTTTACCAGCGCGCCGCAGAGAGCAGCGCAGAGATTGTCTACCTCGGCGAAGCGGTGTGCAGCAAACGCCGCGCCACTGCGTTCAGTCAGTGGATGGAGATGGGCCGCACGCTGGCGGCCAGCGGCAAACAGGTGGTGCTGAGCACGCTGGCGCTGCTGCAGTCGCCTTCGGAAGTCAAAGAGCTGCGCCGCTATGTTGAAAACGGTGAGTTCTTACTGGAAGCCAACGATATTGGCACCGTGAACATGGCGGCAGAGCGCAAACTGCCGTTTGTCGCCGGTCCCACCCTGAATGTGTATAACGCGCAGACGCTCCAGCTGCTGCTACAGGAGGGCATGACGCGCTGGTGCATGCCGGTGGAGATGTCACGCGACTGGCTGATTCAGCTGTTGCAGCAGTGCCATGACGCTGGCCTGCGCGACCGGTTTGAGGTTGAAGTGCTCGGCTATGGCCATCTGCCGCTGGCGCTGTCGGCGCGCTGTTTTACCGCGCGTTCCGAAAACCGTGCCAAAGATGATTGCCAGACCTGCTGTATTGATTATCCCACCGGGCGCCGCGTGCTGTCGCAGGAGGGCCAGCAGGTATTTGTCCTGAACGGCATTCAGACCATGAGCGGCTACTGTTACAACCTTGGCAACGATCTCGCCGGTATGCATGGCTGGATCGATATTGTGCGCCTGTCGCCGCAGGATGAGCGCACGCTGGCACAGGTTGATCGCTTCCGCGCTAACGAAGCGGGTGAAGCGCCGCTGATGATGGCGCGCGGCAGCGACAGCAACGGTTACTGGCGCCGCCTGGCCGGAATGGCGCTGGATAGCGGCGGTTAAAGGCACATTCCGGCTATATTCCTGCCGTTATTAGCAGTTTTAATATGGGTAATGATACGTAATACTGACTGGTGCAGGTTTACTTATCACCTGCGCCATCCTTTGCTGGAGTACCCATGTCTGAGAAGAAAACTGTTCGCCTGTCCGTGCTGGATCTGGCCCCCATTCCGCAAGGCTCGTCTGCGCGCGATGCCTTCCATAATTCGCTGGCGCTGGCGCGTCAGGCTGAAGCCCTTGGCTTTCATCGCTACTGGCTGGCCGAACACCACAACATGACCGGCATCGCCAGCGCCGCAACGTCGGTGCTGATTGGCTATCTCGCCGCTAACACCGAAACGCTGCGCCTCGGCTCCGGCGGGATCATGCTGCCTAACCACGCACCGCTGGTGATTGCCGAACAGTTTGGCACCCTGGAATCCCTCTACCCTGGCCGTATCGATCTCGGACTGGGCCGCGCGCCCGGCTCCGATCAGCGCACCATGCTGGCGCTGCGCCGTCATCTTTCGAGCGCCCAGGCCGACAGCTTCCCGGAAGATGTGGCCGATCTGATCCGCTGGTTCGATGCCGAAGAGGGCGAACATCCGCCGGTACAGCCGGTGCCTGGCCTCGGGCTGAAAATTCCGGTGTGGCTGCTGGGTTCCAGCCTGTATAGCGCGCAGCTGGCGGCGCAGCTTGGTCTGCCGTTTGCCTTTGCTTCGCACTTCGCGCCAGACCTGCTGTTGCAGGCGCTGCACCTGTATCGCGAAAAATTCCAGCCCTCTGCGCGCCTGGCAAAACCTTACGCTATGGTGTGTGTCAACGTGGTGGCGGCAGACAGCGATCGTGATGCGCGCTTCCTGTTCACCTCGATGCAGCAGCAGTTCATTAATCTGCGTCGCGGCAAGCCCGGCCCGCTGCCGGCGCCGGTGGAGAACATGGATAACCTGTGGTCGCCGTCCGAACAGTATGGCGTGCAGCAGGCGCTGAGCATGTCGGTGGTGGGCGATAAAGATAAAGTGCGCCACGGCCTTGCCGCGCTGCTGCGCGAAACCCAGGCGGATGAGATCATGGTCAACGGCCAGATTTACGATCCGCAGGCGCGCCTGCGTTCGTTCGCGCTGGCGATGGAAGCCGCACGCACACTGTAAGCCTTACTGCGGTGGGGAGAGGAGTCCTTCCGGCCCCACCGCCATCTTGCGCACATCGCGCGCCGGAGACTGCCCGTAAAAACGGCTGTACTCCCGGCTGAACTGCGACGCACTCTGATAGCCCACCCGATAGCCCGCCGTCCCGGCATCCAGCTTCTCAATCATCATCAGCCGGCGCGCTTCGTTGAGCCGCAGCTGCTTCTGATACTGCATCGGCGTCATCGCCGTAACCGCTTTAAAGTGATGGTGCAGCGATGAAATGCTCATGCCAACGCTGCTGGCCAGCTGATCCACCTTCAGCGGTTGATGAAAGTTTTCGCGCAGCCAGCGCGCCGCGCGCGCCACTTTGTTGCCCGGGCGCTCGGTCAGCGCCATGTTCAGAATGCGCGGCCCTTCCGGCCCGGTCAGCAGGCGATAGAAAATCTCCTGCTCAATCAGCGGTGCCAGCGCGGCGATATCCTGCGGCTGATCCAGCAGCGCCACCAGCCGCATCACCGCATCCACCAGCGGCGGCGCGACTTTGTGCACGGTAATGCTGCGTTCTGGGGCGGCGCTGCCAATCTGCTGCGGCGGGAAATGCTCCAGATAGCGCAGCAGGCGCGCTTCGTTGATGGTGATGCCGACGCCAAGACAGGGTTTCTCTGGTGTCGCCAGCACCACGCAGGACTGCACCGGCATGTCCATGGTGACCAGCAGCAGATCGCCCGGCCCGTAATGCATCACATCATCGCCCATGCGCAGTGCTTTCTGGCCCTGGGCCATCAGCGCAAACCCCGCCCAGCTGGCAATATGCGCCAGGCTGGAGGGGTGCGAGCTGCGGCCAAAAGAGAGAAAGTCAATCGCGCTGGCGGTACGCCCATCCTGCTGCGCGTGACGGGCAATCATCGCCACCAGCTGCTGCCACTGTTCCTGATGAATCATGCGTTATGCACTCCGCGATGAAAAATCACTGAATCCCCATTCTTACCTGCCGATGCGGTTGCGCCTAGTCCCTGCGCCACAGATTTGCAGGATCGTGCAAAAAGCTTGCAGGATTGCGCTACCGCACAAAGCGGCAACAGCGCATGCTTTACTCACCCGAAATCTCAGGTGGAGAGACACAATGCAAGCACTTGAAGGCAAAATTGCGCTGGTGACGGGCGCGTCGAAAGGCATTGGCGCCGCCATCGCCATGACTTTCGCCGCGGCCGGCGCCCGGGTGGTGGTGAATTATCGTCAGGATGAAGCGGGCGCGGCGGATGTGGTGACCGATATCTGCGCGCTGGGAAGCGACGCCATAGCCGTACAGGCCGATATATCCCGTGAAGCTGACGTGCAACGCCTGTTCGCCAGCAGTATTGCGCAGTTTGGCGCGCCAGACATCGTGGTCAACAACGCCGGCATGTTTCACCATGGCGACTTCGCCAGCCTCAGCGTCAGCGACATGCAGCAGCAGCTCAACGTCAATCTGCTCGGTACGCTGCTGGTGTGCCAGCAGGCGGCGCAGCATTTCCCGGCGCGCGGCGGCTGCATCATTAACCTCAGCGCGCTAAACAGCCAGCGCAGCCTGCCCGGCTCGGTACTGTGGTCAGCGACCAAGGGCGCGATCGATACCTTAACGCAGGGGCTGGCACGTGAGCTGGGCCCGCGCAACATTCGCGTCAACGCGCTGGCACCGGGGATCATTCTGACCGAAGGGCTGCTGGCAGCGAAAAAAATGAATGCGGAATTTAAAGCGCAGCTGATCGCGGCCACGCCGCTGGGACGCTTTGGTCTGCCGGAGGATGTGGCGCAGGTGGCGCTGTTTCTGGCGTCGGAGGAGTCGGCTTATGTTACCGGTGAGCGGGTGCTGATAGCCGGCGGCGTGTAAAGCCCGCGTTACAGACATAAAAAAAGGACGCTTGCGCGTCCTTTTTATTTTTAAGCGATTAACGCTTATGCATCACGACGACGTGGTGCAGCTGCGCCTTCGTCGCGACGTGGGCCACGGCCACCTTCACGGCTGAAACGTCCGCCTTCACGACCGCCTTCGCGACGCTCAGAGAAACGACGCGGTGCGCCACCTTCACGGTTGCCACCCTCGCGGTTACCACGGCGCTCACCACCGAAGTCACGACCGCCGCTACGACGCTCGGTGCGCTCGTGTGGCTGTGCATCGCCCAGCAGCTGCATATTCATCGGCTTGTTGAGAATACGCGTGCGCGTGAAGTGCTGCAGAACTTCACCCGGCATGCCTTTTGGCAGCTCGATAGTGGAGTGAGTACCAAACAGCTTGATGTTACCGATGTAACGGCTGCTGATGTCGCCTTCGTTAGCAATCGCGCCCACGATATGACGCACTTCAACACCGTCATCACGGCCCACTTCAATGCGGTACAGCTGCATTTCGCCAACGTCACGACGTTCGCGACGTGGACGATCGCCACCTTCGCGGCTGTCACGGCTGTCACGACGTGGACGGTCGCCGCCACGCTCATCGCGATCGCGGAATTCACGACGCTGTGGACGTGGTGCATCCGGTGGCAGAATCAGTGGACGTTCGCCCTGCGCCATTTTCAGCAGTGCAGCGGCCAGCGTTTCCATATCCAGCTCTTCTTCTGGCTGCATTTTTGCCAGCAGCGCACGGTACTGATCCAGATCGCTGCTTTCCAGCTGCTGCTGAACTTTCGCAGCGAACTGCGCCAGACGACGCTGACTCAGCAGCTCGGCGTTAGGCAGCTCAACTTCCGGAATAGTCAGCTTCATGGTGCGTTCGATGTTGCGCAGCAGACGACGCTCGCGGTTCTCAACGAACAGCAGCGCACGGCCAGCACGACCCGCACGACCGGTACGGCCGATACGGTGCACATACGATTCGGCATCCATCGGGATGTCGTAGTTAACCACCAGGCTAATACGCTCAACGTCCAGACCACGGGCCGCAACGTCAGTCGCGATCAGGATATCCAGACGACCGTCTTTCAGGCGCTCCAGCGTCTGCTCACGCAGCGCCTGGTTCATGTCACCGTTCAGCGCGGCGCTGTTGTAGCCGTTACGCTCCAGCGTTTCTGCGACTTCCAGCGTGGCATTTTTGGTGCGCACGAAGATGATGGCAGCATCGAAGTCTTCCGCTTCGAGGAAGCGCACCAGCGCGTCAGACTTACGGCCGTAAGCGGTCCAGTAAGACTGAGAAATGTCCGGGCGTGTAGTGATGCTGGACTGGATGCGCACTTCCTGCGGATCCTTCATGAAACGCTTAGTGATACGGCGAATCGCTTCCGGCATGGTTGCAGAGAACAGTGCGGTCTGATGACCTTCCGGGATCTGCGCCATGATGGTTTCAACGTCTTCGATGAAGCCCATACGCAGCATTTCATCGGCTTCGTCCAGTACCAGACCACGCAGGCTGGACAGGTCCAGGGTACCGCGTTTCAGGTGATCCAGCAGACGGCCCGGGGTACCAACCACGATCTGTGGACCCTGGCGCAGTGCGCGCAGCTGCACGTCATAACGCTGGCCACCGTACAGGGCCACGACATTAATACCGCGCATGTGTTTAGAGAATTCTGTCATCGCTTCAGCCACCTGAACCGCCAGTTCGCGGGTCGGCGCCAGCACCAGGATTTGCGGTGCGCGGACAGAAGGATCAACGTTGTTCAGCAGCGGCAGCGAGAACGCTGCTGTTTTACCACTACCGGTCTGCGCCATACCCAGCACATCACGGCCCGCCAGCAGGTGAGGAATACACTCAGCCTGGATTGGCGATGGCTTAACGTAGCCCATACCGTTCAGTGATTCGAGGATGTCGGCGTTCAGGCCCAGCTCAGCAAAAGTGGTTTGAATATCAGTCATGTAGTACACGTGCCTCTTAGATTGCGGCGGCCAGTCTACATAACTCGTCGTGAAAACTTTCAGTCATTTTCATCAAAAAGTGTGAACCGGCTCAAATTAGAAGTTTTGACGAACAGAAAAGCCCTCACCTGTTCAGGCGATGACTTTACGGGTAAATCAGGCAATAAAAGTTCGTCAGCTATTGCTGGTCAGATTCTGATAAATCGTCTTGTGTCTGGCCGAGTTGCGCCAGTTCCAACAATGCGTATCGGTGTTCAACAAAGTTATTGACGTTGTTGGCCACCGCCAGTTTGAACAACGCTTTCGCGTCGTCCTTCTCCCCCAGACTTAGGTAGTACTTACCTAAATAGAAGTTGGTTTCACTGAGATGTTCAGCGAGCGAGGTGTTATCCGTTGCGTCCGCCTTGAGACGTTCCATCAATGTTTTTTCACTGATGTCGCCCAGGTAGAACTCGACAATATTCCATCCCCATTGGTCCTTAGCCGCCTTGTCGTAACGCTGTTGTAGCGTCACTTTTGCCTTGTCGGCATCCATCTCGCGTTCAACGAGGTAGAGCCACAGGCTGCGGAACGGATCGTTAGGATCGTCTTGATAAAACGCCAGCAGATCATCTTGCGCTAACTTGTATCGACCGCCGTAATAGAGGGCGATACCACGGTTTAAATGCGCATAGTTGTAAGTTGGATCAAGCTCAAGTACAGAATCAAACGCTTCATAGGCAGCATCAAAATTGCCTGCCTGCGTTAAGTAAATGCCGAGATAGTTAAACACTTCCGGCATATCCGGTCTGATAGACAGCGCTTGCGAGAAATCGTTTCGCGCTAATGCCCTCAGACCCAAACTATCATACAACACTCCGCGCTCATATAACAGCTGTGCGCGTTCATCATCGGTCAGGGCCCGACTGGCAAGAATTTGTTCCATTCGCGCCAGAATAACCTCTTGCTGCAGTGTGGGCTGCAAAGGTACTGCCAGAACTTCGTTCTTACGCCAATTGGAGTTGCTGCATCCTGCCAGCGTGATAGCTGTCGCAACAAAACACCAGCGCAAAAAAGGCTTCATTTCCCACTCCCGAATACAAACATTGGGATAACCATCCTGTCATCCGCCTGCTATGCACAAGGGTTCCCGCCCTCGCGATGATACCCGTCCTGCTTCAGCTGCACTGACACGCTGACCAGCGCGCGACGCATTCCGGGTATACAAACACCGCTCCCCGCCAGCAGGCAGGGAGCGGCTGATCAGGAAAAACGCTTACTCGGCGTCAGGCGTCGTCACCGCAGCGGCTTCTTCTGCTGGCTTCTGCTCTGTCGCTTCTTTGATGCTGAGACGAACGCGGCCCTGACGATCCACTTCCATCACTTTAACTGGCACTTCCTGACCCATCTGCAGGTAATCGGTCACTTTCTCTACGCGCTTGTCGGCGATCTGAGAAATGTGTACCAGACCTTCTTTACCGCCGCCGATCGCCACGAAGGCACCGAAATCAACGATACGGGTCACTTTACCGGCGTAGATACGGCCCACTTCGATCTCAGCGGTGATCTCTTCGATGCGGCGAATCGCTTCTTTGGCTTTCAGGCCGTCGGTCGCTGCGATCTTCACGGTGCCATCATCTTCGATTTCGATGGTGGTGCCGGTCTCTTCGGTCAGCGCACGGATAACTGAACCGCCTTTACCGATGACGTCTTTGATCTTGTCTGAGTTGATCTTGATGGTGTAGATGCGCGGCGCGAACTCGGAGATCTCCTGACGCGGCGTGCTGATCGCCTGTTCCATCACGCTCAGGATGTGCAGACGCGCACCCTTGGCCTGGTTCAGTGCCACCTGCATGATTTCGCGGGTGATACCTTCAATTTTGATGTCCATCTGCAGCGCGGTGATACCTTCACGGCTACCGGCTACTTTGAAGTCCATATCGCCGAGGTGATCTTCGTCGCCGAGGATGTCAGACAGCACCACGAACTTCTCGTCTTCTTTCACCAGACCCATCGCGATACCGGCAACGGCCGCTTTGATCGGTACGCCAGCGTCCATCAGCGCCAGTGATGCACCGCACACGGAAGCCATAGAAGAAGAACCGTTCGATTCGGTGATTTCAGACACGACGCGCACGGTGTACGGGAACGCATCCTGTTTAGGCATCACTGCCAGCACGCCACGCTTCGCCAGACGGCCGTGACCAATTTCACGACGCTTCGGTGAGCCAACCATACCGGTTTCGCCCACAGAGTACGGAGGGAAGTTGTAGTGGAACAGGAAGCTGTCAGTACGCTCGCCCATCAGCTCATCGAGATTCTGTGCGTCACGCGCGGTACCGAGGGTGGCAGCGACCAGCGCCTGCGTTTCACCACGGGTAAACAGCGCAGAACCGTGGGTACGCGGCAGTACGCCAGTGCGCACGTCCAGACCACGGATCATATCTTTTTCGCGGCCATCGATACGCGGTTCGCCGTTCAGGATACGGGTACGCACCACGTTCTTCTCCAGGCTGTGTACGATGTCACCGATTTCGGCATCATCCAGCGTTTCGTCTTCAGCCAGCAGTGCGGCGATGGTTTCGTCTTTGATGACGCCAACCTGCGCATAGCGCTCCTGCTTGTCAGTGATGCGGTACGCATCGCTGATACGCGCTTCGGCCAGGGCGGCAACGCGTGCGATCAGCGCATCGTTCGCCGGCTCTGGCTGCCAGTCCCAGCGTGGTTTGCCGGCTTCGGCCACCAGCGCATTGATGTTTTCAATCACAACCTGCTGCTGGTCGTGGCCGAACACCACAGCACCCAGCATCTGGTCTTCGGTCAGGATGTCCGCTTCAGATTCCACCATCAGCACTGCATTCTGCGTACCGGCAACCACCAGATCCAGACGAGACTGTTTGATCTCATCCGCGGTTGGGTTCAGCACGTACTGATCGTTGATGTAACCAACGCGTGCCGCACCGATTGGGCCGTTGAACGGAATGCCAGACAGTGACAGCGCAGCAGAAGCACCGATCATTGCAACGATGTCCGGGTTAACCTGCGGGTTCACGGATACCACAGTCGCGATAACCTGTACTTCGTTAACAAAACCTTCCGGGAACAGCGGACGCACCGGGCGGTCAATCAGACGCGCAATCAGGGTTTCGCCTTCGCTTGGACGGCCTTCACGACGGAAGAAGCTGCCCGGAATACGGCCAGCGGCGTAAGTACGCTCTTGGTAGTTCACTGTCAGAGGGAAGAAGTCCTGACCGGCTTTGGCTTTTTTCTGGCCCACGACGGTAACGAATACCGCGGTGTCGTCCATGCTTACCATTACTGCTGCGGTGGCCTGGCGCGCCATCATGCCGGTTTCCAGCGTGACGGTATGCTGACCATATTGGAATTTGCGTACGATCGGGTTCAGCAAAATTTAAGTCCTTAAATTCGTGGCAAAGCCTGCTCGGCCCGCCGGGGATTACCGATCTTTAGTTGCATCCTCGCGACTAATGACAACCCTTAACCGCCCCTGCGGTAAAGCCTCTCATTAGCCGCGCGAACCTCTGCAAGCAAAGATCACTCTCAGCAACAATACATGAGTTTGGTCCGGATTGCTGCGGATTGCTCGAAAAAAGGGGCCATAAAGGCCCCCTTTTCGCGAAACTCGCACAAATCTGATCGCCAGATGCGGTTTTTTGCATACTGCATGCGCTACATCGTTGATCAGATTCTTCAGACTTAGCGACGCAGACCCAGGCTTTCGATCAGGCTGGTGTAACGTGCAACGTCTTTACGCTTCAGGTAGTCCAGCAGCTTACGACGCTGGGATACCATGCGCAGCAGACCGCGACGGCTGTGGTGGTCTTTCTTGTGCTCAGAGAAGTGCCCCTGCAGGTGGTTAATCTGAGCAGTCAGCAGAGCAACCTGAACTTCAGTTGAACCGCTGTCGTTAGCGCCACGACCGTATTTAGCAACGATCTCTGCTTTAGCTTCTACGCTTAGAGACATAATAAACTCCAGTAAAAAATGAATGTATGGGTGCCGATCTCTAATTCAGCAGCCCGCTTTTAAAGCCGCGCTATTCTACTCTTCGCCCGGTAGCAACGCAAATGCGCTGTAACGGCCAGCGGTAATACGCGGTCAGTCGGCAAACTCCACTACCAGACGACGCGGTGCCACGCGACCATCGTCGGCGATTTCCGCCATGCCGATAAATTTCTGCTGCTCGCCCTCGGTCACCCGCACCAGCCCGCTGGCTGGCGCGTTTTCCGCCTGGACCGGCATGCCCTGTTTGAACCAGGCCGCGACCGGCGTGGGCAGATTGACCGCTGGAAAATCTTCCGCCGGGCTGTCCATCGGCAACAGCAACGCGTCCAGCGGTGCGTAATCCGGCGTTTCCGCCGCATTAACCTGCGCCGCCAGCGCCTGCAGCTGTTCCAGCGTCATCATGCGCGCAATCGGGTAGCGCGCCACCTGCAGACGGCGCAGCATGATCACGTGTGCACCGCAGCCGAGCTTCTCACCTAAATCGTCAATGATGGTGCGAATGTAGGTGCCTTTGGAAACATGGATTTCCAGCTCCAGCTCGTCGCCCTGCCAGCGAATAAACTGCAGTTCAAACACGGTAATCGGTCGCGCTTCACGCGGCACGGTGATGCCTTCGCGCGCATATTCGTACAGCTTGCGGCCCTGATACTTGAGCGCCGAGAACATGGTGGGCACCTGCAGCGTCTCGCCGCGAAAGCTCTCCAGCGCCGCATCCAGCTCAGCCTGGCTGAAGGTCACCGGCCGCGTTTCAACGATATTGCCGTCCGCATCGGAGGTATCGGTGCGCTGGCCCAGACGGGCAATCACGCGGTAACGCTTGTCCGAATCCAGCAGATAGCGGGAAAACTTGGTGGCTTCGCCGAGACAAATCGGCAGCATACCGGTGGCCAGCGGATCGAGCGCGCCGGTATGGCCTGCCTTGTTAGCATTAAACAGGCGTTTTACTTTTTGCAGCACATCGTTAGAGGATGCGCCCTGGTGTTTATCCAGCAGGAAAACACCGTGGACATCACGACCACGGCGACGAGGACGACTCATCAGTCCTCCTTGTCGTCTTCCGCCGGGCTTTCACCCCGTCGCTCAGCATCGTTTCTGATCACGTTAGACACCAGATTCGACATGCGCATCCCTTCAATCAGCGAGTTATCGTAGAAGAAGGTCAGCTCTGGCACGATGCGCAGACGCATCGCTTTACCGAGCAGAATACGGATGTAGCCAGACGCTTCTTTCAGCGCTTTGAGGCCGTTTTTCACCGCTTCTTCATCCTGGTCGTTCAGGAAGGTCACGAACACTTTGGCATACGCCAGATCGCGTGACACCTCAACGCCAGACACGGTGACCATCATACCCAGACGCGGGTCTTTGATTTCGCGCTGCAGGATGATCGCAATCTCTTTCTGCAACTCCTGCGCCACGCGCTGTGGGCGACCAAACTCTTTCGCCATACTATTTCTCCCAAATAATTCGGGAGGCCAGAGGCCTCCCAAATTGCATCACATCGACCAGCAATTACTCGATGGTGCGTTTAACTTCAATCACTTCGAACACTTCGATCATGTCGCCAACGCGAACGTCGTTGTAGTTCTTCACGCCGATACCACACTCCATGCCGTTACGCACTTCGTTGACGTCATCTTTGAAGCGACGCAGAGATTCCAGCTCGCCTTCATAGATAACCACGTTGTCGCGCAGTACGCGGATCGGGTTGTGACGTTTGATGTTGCCTTCGGTGACCATACAGCCGGCAATCGCGCCAAATTTCGGTGACTTGAACACGTCACGGACTTCGGCCAGACCGATAATCTGCTGTTTGAACTCCGGTGCCAGCATGCCGCTCATGGCTGCTTTCACTTCGTCAATCAGGTTATAGATGACGGAGTAGTAGCGCAGGTCAACGTTTTCAGCGTCAATCACGCGACGCGCAGAGGCATCAGCACGCACGTTGAAGCCGAGGATGATCGCGTTGGACGCAGCGGCCAGGGTGGCGTCGGTTTCGGTGATACCGCCCACGCCAGAACCGATAATCTTCACCTTCACTTCGTCGGTGGAGAGTTTCAGCAGCGAGTCGGAGATCGCTTCCACAGAACCCTGTACGTCGGACTTCAGGACGATGTTCAGCTCGGACACTTCGCCTTCGGTCATGTTGGCAAACATGTTTTCCAGCTTGGACTTCTGCTGACGCGCCAGTTTGACTTCGCGGAATTTGCCCTGACGATACAGCGCCACTTCACGCGCTTTCTTCTCGTCACGCACCACGGTCGCTTCGTCACCCGCTGCCGGCACACCGGACAGACCGAGGATTTCCACCGGAATCGATGGACCCGCTTCCAGCACTTCACGACCCAGTTCGTCACGCATCGCACGCACACGGCCATATTCGAAGCCGCACAGTACGATATCGCCCTTGTTCAGCGTACCTTCACGCACCAGCACGGTTGCTACCGGACCACGACCTTTGTCGAGGAACGATTCGATCACCACACCGCTCGCCATACCCTGACGAATCGCAGTCAGCTCCAGTACTTCCGCCTGCAGCAGAATTGCGTTCAGCAGGTCGTCGATGCCGGTACCGGCTTTCGCCGAGACGTTAACGAACATGTTCTCGCCGCCCCACTCTTCCGGAATGATACCGTACTGAGTCAGCTCGTTCTTCACGCGATCCGGATCGGCTTCTGGTTTGTCGATCTTGTTCACGGCCACGACCACCGGCACACCGGCCGCTTTCGCGTGCTGGATAGCTTCGACGGTTTGTGGCATCACGCCATCGTCAGCCGCCACCACCAGGATAACGATATCCGTGGCCTGCGCACCACGTGCACGCATTGCGGTAAACGCGGCGTGGCCCGGGGTGTCGAGGAAGGTGATCATGCCGTTATCGGTTTCAACGTGATACGCACCGATATGCTGGGTAATCCCGCCCGCTTCGCCGGAGGCGACTTTGGTGGAGCGGATGTAGTCCAGCAGCGAGGTTTTACCGTGGTCAACGTGACCCATGATGGTCACGACCGGCGCACGACTTTCCTGCGCAGCATCGGTATCACGATCGTCCATTACCGCTTCTTCCAGCTCGTTCTCGCGGCGCAGGATCACTTTGTGACCCATCTCTTCGGCCACCAGCTGGGCGGTTTCCTGATCGATAACCTGGTTGATGGTCGCCATGGCACCCATCTTCATCATCGCTTTAATAACCAGCGAGCCTTTCACCGCCATTTTGTTGGCCAGTTCGGCAACGGTGATGGTTTCGCCAATGATGACGTCACGGTTCACCGCCTGAGCAGGTTTGTTGAAGCCCTGCTGCAGCGTGCTTGGTTTACGATGTTTGCCACCTTTACCGCCGCGTACCTGAGCACGCGCTTCTTCACGGTCAGTTTTGGCTTCAGAGTGCTTGTTGCCCTTTTTGGCCGGACGCGCTGCCTTGGTGGTGCGGGTGCGACCACGACCGCCTTCAACTTCGCGATCGTTTTCGTCTTCTGCCTGACGGGCATGAGTTGAAGTGGTGACGTGGTAGTCGCCCTTATCTTCTTCCTCTGGTTTTTCCCATTCAGCGGCTTTCTCTTCGGCCAGACGACGGGCTTCTTCCGCCGCGCGGCGCGCATTCTCTTCCAGCTTACGGCGCGCTTCTTCTTCCGCTTTACGCTTCAGTTCGGCGGCTTCAGCTTCACGACGGGCTTTGTCAGATTGCGCAGCCTTGGTCATTTCGTCGGTAGGTTGATTAGTCACTTTCTCATTTTCCGCTGCTTCACGCTTAGCCTTGTCAGCGGCTTCGCGCTTGGCTTTCTCTTCGGCTTCACGTTGCGCTTTTTGTTCAGCTTCGCGACGGGCTTGTTCTTCAGCCTCGCGACGCGCCTGCTCTTCCGCTTCACGCTGCGCCTCGGCTTCTGCTTCCGCCTGAGCTTGCTCAGCGTCGGCATCACCTTTCACGTATGTGCGCTTTTTGCGGACTTCGATTTGCACCGACTTACTTTTACCCCCGGTGCCTGGAATATTCAAGGTGCTGCGCGTTTTGCGCTGCAACGTCAGTTTGCCTGAACCGGTCTGACCGTGCTCACGATTCAGGTGGGACAGTAAGGTCTCTTTCTCTTGCTGGGATACGGCGTCGTTTTCAGACTTACGGATCCCTGCATCAGCAAATTGCTGTACCAGGCGATCGACCGGAGTCTGAATTTCGGCGGCCAGCGATTTTACGGTTACATCTGTCATGCTGTTCCTTCCTGTTATTACGCGTCATCGCCGAACCAGCAGATATTACGTGCAGCCATAATCAGCGCACCGGCTTTCTCATCATCCAGCCCTTCAATATCTGTCAGATCGTCAACACCTTGCTCAGCGAGATCTTCCAGCGTGCAAACGCCTTTTGACGCCAGGCGATACGCCAGCGCACGATCCAGGCCTTCAAGATTCAGCAGGTCCTCAGCAGGTTCCTGATTACCAAGGCTCTCTTCTTTCGCTAATGCCAGGGTGGTTAACGCATTTTTTGCTCGTTCACGCAGGGCTTCAATGGTCTCTTCGTCGAGGCCGTCGATTTCCAGCAGCTCGTTGATTGGCACGTAAGCCAATTCTTCCAGCGAAGAGAAGCCCTCTTCCACCAGAACGGTGGCGAACTCTTCGTCGATGTCGAGATGTTTAGTGAACATATCGATCGCTGCATGGGCTTCGGCCTGATGCTTCGCCTGCAGATCATCGACGGTCATCACGTTCAGCTCCCAGCCGCTCAGCTGGGATGCCAGACGCACGTTTTGGCCATTACGGCCAATCGCCTGAGCCAGATTGCCGGCTTCAACAGCGATATCCATGGTGTGATTGTCTTCATCCACCACAATTGACGCCACATCGGCAGGTGCCATGGCGTTAATCACGAACTGTGCCGGGTTGTCGTCCCACAGCACGATATCAATACGCTCGCCGCCCAGCTCGCTGGACACCGCCTGCACGCGCGCACCGCGCATACCGACGCAGGCACCGACCGGATCGATACGTTTGTCGTTAGTTTTTACCGCAATTTTGGCGCGTGAACCCGGATCGCGCGCTGCCGCTTTGATCTCGATAACTTCTTCGCCAATCTCCGGCACTTCAATGCGGAACAGTTCGATCAGCATCTCCGGTTTGGAGCGGGTAACGAACAGTTGCGCACCACGCGCTTCCGGACGCACGGCATACAGCACGCCGCGAATACGGTCACCCGGGCGGAAGTTTTCACGCGGCAGCATGTCTTCACGCACAATCACCGCTTCGGCGTTGTTGCCGAGATCCAGTGAAATGTTGTCGCGATTCACTTTCTTCACCACGCCGGTGATGATTTCGCCTTCCTGCTCGCGGAACTGATCGACCACCATCGCGCGCTCGGCTTCACGCACTTTCTGGACGATAACCTGTTTCGCGGTCTGCGTGGTGATACGGTCGAAGGTGACAGATTCGATCTGATCTTCAACATAATCGCCCAGATTGAAGGCTTCATCTTCAAAGCGTGCTGCTTCCAGCGTGATCTCGCGCGTTGGCTGCGTGACTTCTTCTACAACCACCCAGCGACGGAAGGTGTCGAAATCGCCACTGCGACGGTCAATGCTGACGCGCACGTCGATTTCCTGCTCATACTTCTTCTTGGTCGCAGTGGCCAAAGCGCTCTCCAGCGCTTCGAAGATTTTCTCACGCGGCAGGGCTTTTTCGTTAGAAACGGCTTCTACTACAGCTAAGATCTCTTTGTTCATCCTGGTTAGCCTCAATCCGGACTTTTAAAAGTGGGGGACCAGGTTCGCTTTCTGAATGTTGCTCAGCGCGAACACTTCATCGTTACCCTCAACGGTTACCGTGATCATCTCGCCTTCGACAGACTTGATGATGCCCTGCCATTTACGGCGGTTCTGCACGGCCATACGCAGTACCAGGCTCACCTCTTCGCCAGCGAAACGCGCATAGTGCTCCGCGGTGAACAGAGGGCGATCGAGACCCGGTGAGGAAACTTCAAGGTTGTAAGCCACCGTAATAGGATCTTCCACATCCATTACAGCGCTGACCTGGTGGCTAACATCGGCGCAATCATCAACATTGATACCCTCTTCACTATCAATATAGATGCGCAAGGTTGATGTGCGACCACGAATGAACTCGATACCGACCAATTCGTAGCCAAGCGCTTCTACCGGAGCAGAGATCAACTCTGTCAACTTTTGCTCTAATGTGGACAAGCCCACCCCCAAGACATAAAAAAAGGGCCTAAAGCCCAGTGTTACGATTTCCTGATAACAAAAAACCCCGAAAATTCGGGGCTTTTTGTGACTGGACCCTGTATGCCGCGATGCGGCTTCGGCACACCATCCAGCAGAATTTTTTTCAAAACTGACTGCGGATGCGTCCGTCGATGCATACAGTATATTTGAAAAAGAACTCTAAGGGAAAGTGGTTGCGGGGGCCGGATTTGAACCGACGACCTTCGGGTTATGAGCCCGACGAGCTACCAGGCTGCTCCACCCCGCGTCCGAAAACGTGGCGAATATTACGCCGATCTTGCGAAAAATGCAAGTTATACTGAGATTTGGTACCGAGGACGGGACTTGAACCCGTAAGCCCAATCGGGCACTACCACCTCAAGGTAGCGTGTCTACCAATTCCACCACCTCGGCACTTCACTGACTGCGACGATACGATGTCGCTTTAGCGCTGACGATCTTACTGCGGGATATCATTGCCCGGCGTGGCCGGTTTAGCTGGCTGAGTCTGCTGTTGAGACTGAGCCGGCGCGCTGAGGTTTTCCCACTCGCTTCCTTTGGAAGTCTTGTTACTGTTCAGGTTGCCCAGAATCAGACTGATGATGAAGAACAGCGTAGCCAGTACCGCGGTCATGCGAGTCATGAAGTTACCAGACCCGGTTGAACCGAACAGCGTACCAGAAGCGCCTGCACCGAATGAGGCTCCCATATCAGCGCCTTTGCCTTGCTGCAGCATGATCAGACCAACGAGGCCAATCGCTACAATAAGGAAAACAACCAACAGAGCTTCGTACATAATCAACCTGTTTCCTTGCGCGTTATCCGCACAGTTAAAGCTTCAACCAATATTGACGGGGAGTCTCGTCATCACCCATCAGAAGCGGGTGTGAATACTAACCAAAGGCGCATACCTCTGCAAGCGCAATTTACATGAAGTTTTGCGATTGCGGAAAAAAGCGCCATCCCGGTGATTTTACAGGCGGAAAGCAGCAAACTGACCGCCCGTAACGCGGTTACACCGCTTTTACCGCATCAGCAATTTTGTGCGCCAGCTCGGTCACCTGCGCCTCATCCTCGCCTTCCACCATCACGCGAATCAGCGGCTCGGTGCCGGATTTACGCAACAGCACGCGCCCGCGCCCGGCCAGCGTTTTTTCCACCTCTGCGGCAGCCGCTTTGACGCTGTCGCTCTCCAGCGGATCGTGGCTGCCGCTGAAACGCACATTCACCAGCACCTGTGGCAGCATCTTCATGCCGCTGCACAGATCGTGCAGACTCATGTGGTTGCGCACAATCGCAGTGAGCACTTGCAAACTTGCTACGATGCCGTCACCGGTGCTGATTTTATCCAGCAGGATCACATGGCCGGAGTTCTCCGCGCCCATGCGCCAGCCCTTCTCCTGCATTTTTTCCAGCACATAGCGGTCGCCCACTTTGGCGCGGGTAAACGGAATCCCCAGCTGTTTCAGCGCCAGCTCCAGCCCCATGTTGCTCATCAGCGTGCCGACCACGCCGCCACGCAGCTGGCCCTGACGCAGCGCTTCACGCGCGATGATGTAGAGAATCTGGTCGCCATCCACCTTCTGTCCAAGGTGATCCACCATCATGATGCGATCGCCGTCGCCGTCATAGGCCAGGCCGAGATCGGCTTTTTCATCCAGCACGCGCTGCTGCAGCTGACGCAAATCGGTAGCGCCGCACTCTTTGTTGATGTTCATGCCGTCCGGCTGCACGCCAATCGCAATCACCTTCGCACCCAGTTCACGCAGCACATTCGGCGCGATGTGATAGGTCGCGCCGTTGGCACAGTCCACCACGATCTTCAGCCCGTTCAGGCTCAGCTCGCTGGGAAAAGTGCCTTTGCAGAACTCGATGTAGCGCCCGGCGGCATCGACGATGCGGCTGGCACGGCCCAGCTCAGCGGACTCGACACAGGTCAGCGGCTTCTCCAGCTCCAGCTCAATGGCGGCTTCAACGTCGTCCGGCAGTTTGGTGCCTTCGGCAGAGAAGAATTTGATGCCGTTGTCGTCAAACGGGTTATGCGACGCGGAGATCACGATGCCCGCCTCGGCGCGGAAAGTGCGCGTCAGGTAGGCAATGGCCGGCGTGGGCATCGGGCCGGTGAAAGCCGCAGACAGCCCGGCAGCCGCCAGACCGGCTTCCAGCGCCGATTCCAGCATGTAGCCGGAAATACGGGTATCTTTACCAATCAAAACTTTGCGCGAGCCGGAACGGGCCAGCACTTTGCCGGCAGCAAAACCCAGCTTCAACACAAAGTCCGGGGTAATGGGCGCTTCACCCACTTTGCCGCGAATCCCATCCGTACCGAAATATTTACGATCGCTCATGCCTTTATCCTTTTGCTCTCCGTGTCGCCTCGACGATGCGCATCGCTTCGACAGTTTCTTTAACGTCATGCACGCGAATAATCTGCGCGCCCTGCATGGCGGCGATCACCGCACAGCTCAGGCTGCCGGTCAGGCGCTGTGCCGGGCCGACGTTTAACAGCTGGCCAATCATCGACTTACGCGACATACCCACCAGCAGCGGCAGGCCGTGATGGTGAAAATCACTGAGATGCGCCAGCAGCTCATAATTGTGGCTGAGATTCTTACCGAAACCGAAGCCCGGGTCGAGCAGTAGACGCTCTTTTTTAATGCCGGCCGCTTCACAGCGGGCAATCTGCGCAGCGAAGTAAGCGTCCACTTCGCTTACGATGTGCTGATATTCCGGTGCCTGCTGCATGGTGCGTGGTTCGCCCTGCATGTGCATCAGGCATACCGGCAGACCGGTCTCTGCGGCGGCCTGTAACGCACCCGGCTCGGACAGCGAGCGGATATCGTTGATGATGTGAGCGCCCACTCGCGCGGCTTCGCGAATCACTTCTGCTTTTGACGTATCCACCGAAATCCACACTTCAAAGCGCTGCGCAATGGCTTCCACCACCGGGATCACCCGCGCCAGTTCCTCTTCCACTGAGACTTCATCGGCACCGGGACGGGTTGATTCGCCGCCCACATCGATAATCGTGGCACCGGCATTCACCATCTCGTTGGTGTGCGTGAGCGCGTCGACCAGCGTGTTGTGCGTTCCACCATCAGAAAAGGAGTCCGGCGTGACATTTAAAATTCCCATCACATGGGGAAACGACAGATCGAGATGGGTATCACGGGCGTACAACTTCATGGCGAAAATCTCCCTGAGGAATCACTGGATTGTGGAATGTAAAAAACCCCGGACCAGCCGGGGTTTTTGCTTAGGAACAGGCCTGTTACTTGTCGAACTGTTCTGACATGGTGTTGCCTGGGTTTGGCGTACGCGGTTCATCAACCGGACGTGGCGCCTTTGGCGTACCGTTGCTGTCAGAATTGTTGCTGCCTGGATCTTCCCAGCCCGCTGGCGGACGCACTTCGCGGCGCGCCATCAGGTCGTCGATCTGCGGTGCATCAATGGTTTCATACCTCATCAGCGCGTCTTTCATCGCGTGAAGGATGTCCATGTTCTCACCCAGAATACGGCGTGCACGCTGGTAGTTGCTGTCGATCAGGTGCTTAACTTCCTGGTCGATGATGCGTGCCGTTTCGTCCGACATGTGTTTGGCTTTCGCCACTGAACGGCCGAGGAACACTTCACCGTCCTCTTCCGCATACAGCAGCGGACCGAGTTTTTCCGAGAAGCCCCACTGCGTCACCATGTTGCGCGCCAGGTTGGTCGCCACTTTGATGTCGTTTGAAGCACCGGTAGAAACGTGTTCCGCCCCGTAGATGATCTCTTCTGCCAGACGACCGCCGTACAGCGTTGAAATCTGGCTCTCCAGCTTCTGACGGCTGGCGCTGATCGCGTCGCCTTCAGGCAGGAAGAAGGTCACACCCAGCGCACGGCCGCGCGGGATAATCGTCACTTTATGCACCGGATCGTGTTCCGGCACCAGGCGACCAATAATCGCATGGCCCGCTTCGTGATACGCGGTGGATTCTTTCTGCGCTTCCGTCATCACCATGGAGCGACGTTCCGCACCCATCATGATTTTGTCTTTCGCTTTCTCGAACTCGACCATCGACACTACGCGCTTGTTGCCACGCGCAGCGAACAGCGCCGCTTCGTTGACCAGGTTCGCCAGGTCCGCACCGGAGAAGCCCGGCGTACCACGTGCGATAATCGCGGCATCAATGTCGGTTGCCAGCGGCACGCGACGCATATGCACTTTCAGAATCTGTTCACGGCCGCGCACGTCTGGCAGACCTACCACCACCTGGCGGTCAAAACGGCCTGGACGCAGCAGCGCCGGGTCCAGTACGTCCGGACGGTTAGTCGCGGCGATAACGATGATGCCTTCATTGCCTTCGAAGCCATCCATCTCCACCAGCATCTGGTTCAGCGTCTGCTCACGTTCGTCGTGACCACCGCCTAAACCGGCGCCACGCTGACGACCCACCGCATCGATCTCATCAATAAAGATGATGCACGGTGCCGCTTTCTTCGCCTGCTCAAACATGTCGCGCACACGTGATGCACCGACACCAACGAACATTTCTACGAAGTCAGAACCGGAAATCGTGAAGAATGGTACTTTCGCTTCGCCGGCAATCGCTTTCGCCAGCAGCGTTTTACCGGTACCCGGAGGGCCCACCATCAGCACGCCTTTTGGGATTTTACCGCCCAGCTTCTGGAAGCGGCTCGGCTCACGCAGGTATTCCACCAGCTCACCCACCTCTTCTTTTGCTTCGTCGCAACCCGCAACGTCAGCAAAGGTGGTTTTGATCTGGTCTTCGGTCAGCATACGGGCTTTGCTCTTGCCGAAGGACATCGCGCCCTTGCCGCCGCCGCCCTGCATCTGCCGCATAAAGAAGATCCACACGCCAATCAGTAGCAGCATCGGGAACCAGGAGATGAAGATGGAAGCCAGCAGGCTCGGCTCTTCTGGTGGTTCACCCACAACTTTGACGTTTTTGGTCAACAGGTTATCGAGTAACTTGGGATCGTTGACAGGAATGTAGGTCGTGTATTTATTACTGTCTTTTTTGGTTACGTTGATCTCACGCCCGTTAATACGTGCCTCGCGGACCTGATCCTGGTTCACTTCCGACAGGAAGGTTGAATAATCAACCCTACGGCCATTCGACTCGCTGGGCCCAAAGCTCTGGAATACTGACATCAGCACGACCGCGATGACTAACCAGAGAATCAGGTTTTTCGCCATGTCACTCAAGGGATTAACCTCATATTACAACGGTGTTAACAGACAGCGTAGGGTACTATATATCCTTCATACCTGGAATCGCGGCGCTGATGATTTTGCCTGTTTAGCCTGAAACTCAGAATTACGCATCAGAATAAACGCCGTTTCGCCTTGCTTTGATTCCGGTATGGAGGGCTACAGTTTGCGCCCTGTCGCCACAATGTACACTTCGCGCGAACGTGATCGCGAAGCGTCCGGCTTACGAATTTTCACTTTCGTAAACAGGGAGCGAATTTCCCGCAGGTATTCATCGAAGCCATCTCCCTGAAACACTTTCACTACAAAACTGCCGCCAGGTGCCAGTACATCCCGACACATTTCTAACGCCAGTTCAACTAAATACATGGAACGCGGGATATCGACCGCAGGCGTACCGCTCATGTTCGGCGCCATGTCCGACATTACCACCTGCACTTTCTGGTCGCCCACGCGCTCCAGTAACGCTTTCAACACCGCTTCGTCGCGAAAATCGCCCTGCAGGAAGTCAACGCCAACGATGGGATCCATCGGCAGCAGATCGCAGGCAATAATACGGCCACCCGAACCAATCTGTTGTACCACATATTGCGACCAGCCGCCGGGCGCAGCGCCCAGGTCAACCACGGTCATACCGGGTTTGAACAGCTTGTCACCCTGCTGAATTTCATCCAGTTTAAACCAGGCGCGCGAGCGCAACCCTTTTTTCTGTGCCTGTTGCACATATTTATCGCTAAAGTGTTCCTGAAGCCAGCGACTGGAACTGGCCGAACGCTTTTTACCCGTCATAATATTTCCAGTTAAATCGTCATCGTAGCGATAAATCAGCACGCAATGGGTCGCGTTGATTTGGCGATATACCCGAGATGGCGGTAGAATGAACCGTTTTCAATCCCTGAGTAAGCAAAAAATACGATGAATCTGAGTACCAAACAAAAACAGCACCTGAAAGGCCTTGCCCATCCACTGAAGCCAGTGGTCATGCTGGGCGGCAATGGCCTGACTGAAGGCGTGCTCGCCGAGATCGAACAGGCGCTCGAACATCACGAATTGATCAAGGTAAAAATTGCCTCGGAAGATCGTGAAACCAAGCAGCTGATCGTGGACGCTATCGTGCGTGAAACTAAGGCAAACAACGTTCAGGTCATCGGCAACGTGCTGGTGCTGTATCGCCCTGCCAAAGAGCGCAAAATTACTCTGCCACGTTAAGCGTACCGTTACGGCTCGTCCGACGGGCAGAGAAAGTGCCATGCTCCTGCATGGGATAAAAGGCCGCAGCGCGGCCTTTTTCCTTTCTTTACAATATGCAGCTGCGCATTTCAAAGCGTAGCAATATCTTAGATGTATTCCACTTTCAGCACTTCATATTCCACATCGCCGCCTGGGGTTTTGACAATAGCCACGTCATCGGCCTCTTTGCCCACCAGACCGCGCGCCATCGGCGAATTCACGGAAATCAGGTTCTGTTTAAAGTCCGCTTCGTCGTCACCGACAATCCGGTAAGTAAACTCTTCATCGGTATCAACATTCAGCACGGTGACGGTGGCACCAAAAATCACGCGGCCGGTTTTCGGCATGGCGGTCACGTCAATCACCTGTGCATTGGAGAGCTTGGCTTCGATCTCCTGAATACGCCCTTCGCAGAACCCCTGTTCTTCGCGCGCAGCGTGGTATTCGGCATTCTCTTTCAGATCGCCGTGCTCACGGGCTTCGGCGATAGAGGCGATGATGCGCGGACGCTTAACGGTTTTCAGTTCGTTCAGCTCTTCACGCAGCTTCTCAGCGCCTTTCAACGTCATCGGAATCTGATTCATTTTGGCTCCTCGTCATCTATCCTGGTTAACGGCGTCATCCTGACCGGTGACAGCAGAAGATCGGCTTCTGCGGCGCGTAACCTCTTTTCACAAGCAAAAGAATCCTGACCCGGAAAGCTTTCCGGGTCAGGTATCGGTTTTGCATTTTGATACGTATTTTACCCCAGAGTTCCCTGTGGGTCATTGTTTACTTTGCACCGTCCGGGGACATAGTATTGACGCCTTCACCCGTCAGTTACCGCGAGATTATGCGATTTTCACGACTTGTTACCGGATTAACCTGTGCGTTTATGCTGCAGGCACAAGCAGCACCCGTTGAAGAATACATGCAGTATTTGCCAGACGGCGCAAACCTGGCGCTGATGGTACAAAAAGTGGGCGCATCCACCCCGATAATCGACTATCACGGCAAACAGATGGCGTTGCCGGCCAGTACCATGAAAGTGATCACCGCGCTGGCGGCACTGCTGGAGCTGGGTCCGGACTTCCGTTTTCAGACCACGCTGGAGACCAAAGGCGCGGTCAGCGATGGCACCTTAAACGGCGACCTGGTGGCGCGCTTTGCCGGCGATCCGACGCTTAGCCGCCAGGATCTGCGCAATATGGTGGCGGCGCTGAAAAAGCAGGGCATCAACCATATCAAAGGCAATCTGGTGATCGACACCTCGGTGTTCGCCAGTCACGATATGGCGCCAGGCTGGCCGTGGAACGATCTGACACAGTGCTTCAGCGCCCCGCCAGGTGCGGCGATTGTTGATAAAAACTGCTTCTCGGTTTCGCTCTACAGTGCCAATACGCCCGGCGAAAACGCCTTTGTGCGCATCGCCTCTTACTATCCGGCGCACATGTTCAGTCAGGTGCGGACGATCGGACGCAACAGCGGTGACGGGCAGTATTGCGAGCTCGACGTGGTGCCCGGCGAGCTCAATCGCTACACGCTGACCGGCTGTATGCGCCAGCGTGCGGAACCGCTACCCCTGGCGTTTGCCGTGCAGGATGGCGCCGCGTGGGCCGGCGAGATCCTTAAAGCGCAGCTGCGCGACGCCGATATTGATTACAGCGGCCATTTAGTGCGCCAGACGCAGGTGACATCACCGGGCACGGTGCTGGCCTCAACGCAGTCCGCACCGCTGCACAACCTGCTGCACACCATGCTGAAAAAGTCAGACAACATGATCGCTGATACCGTGTTCCGCACCATCGGCCATCACTACTTTAACGTGCCGGGCACCTTCCGCGCCGGTTCGGATGCGGTCAGGCGTGTGCTGCGCGAAAAAGCCGGCGTCGACCTCGGCAACAGTATTCAGGTGGATGGTTCCGGCCTGTCGCGTCACGACCTGATCGCGCCGGAGACCATGATGCAGGTGCTGCAGTTCATCGCCAAAAATGACGCCACGCTGAATTATATTTCGATGCTGCCGCTGGCGGGTTATGACGGCACGCTGCAGTATCGCGGCGGTCTGCACGAAGCGGGGCTGGATGGCAAAGTGTCGGCAAAAACCGGTTCGCTACAGGGCGTCTATAATCTGGCTGGGTTCATCACCACGTCGAGCGGTGCGCGCGTGGCCTTTGTCCAGTTCCTCTCTGGCTATGCGGTACCGCCGGAAGACCAGAAAACGCGGCGGATTCCGCTGGTGCGCTTTGAGAGCCGGCTCTATACCGACATTAACAAGAACAACTAATGAAACTGTTGATCGTTGAAGATGATGCGTTGTTACAATCGGGCCTGGCGCAGGCGCTGAGCAGCGAGGGCTACGCCGTGGATTGCGCTGGCAGCGCGGCGGAAAGCAACGCCCTGCTGCGCAGCAGCCAGTACAGCCTGATCGTGCTGGATCTCGGTCTGCCGGATCGCGATGGCGCCACGCTGCTGCGCCAGTGGCGACGCGACGGCATCGCGGTGCCGGTGCTGATCCTGACCGCGCGCGATGCGCTGGAGGATCGCGTCGACGGGCTGGACGCCGGTGCCGATGATTACCTGGTCAAGCCGTTTGCGCTGGCAGAACTGCAGGCGCGGGTGCGCGCGCTGATCCGCCGCTATCAGGGGCACAGCGACAACCTGCTGCAGCAGGGCGATCTGACGCTCAATCTCAGCTCGCAGCAGGTACTGCTGGAGAATCTGCCGCTGGAGATCACCCCCAAAGAGTTTGCCCTGCTCACCCGTCTGCTGATGCGCGTGGGGCAGAATGTGCATCGCGAAACGCTGCAGCAGGATCTCTACAGCTGGAACGACGATCCCGGCTCCAACACTTTAGAAGTCCACATTCATAATCTGCGCCGCAAGCTGGGGAAAGATCGCATCAAAACCGTGCGCGGCGTTGGCTACCGGCTGGAACTGCGCGAATGAACAGCATGCGTCAGCGGTTACTGATCATGCTGGCGCTGATTCTCCTCACCTGCCAGGTGATGAGCGCCATCTGGCTGTGGCACGAAAGCCGCGAACAGATCAGTTTCCTCGTCAACGAAACCCTGTCGGCCCAGGCGCGTAACGATCGCGTGGAGAATGAGATCCGTGAGGCCATCGCTTCGCTGTTGCTGCCTTCGCTGGTGATGGTAAGCCTGACGCTGCTGCTGTCGTTCTGGGCCATCAACTGGATTATCCGTCCGCTCAAATCGTTACAGGACAGCCTTGCCCACCGCTCTGCCGACAACCTGACGCCGCTGCCGATTTACTCCGAGATGGATGAGATCGTTGCGGTCACCTCCTCCATCAATCAGCTGTTTTCGCGTCTCGACCACACTTTGCAGCAGGAGCGATTATTCACCGCCGACGCCGCGCACGAGCTGCGTACGCCGCTGGCCGGGCTGCGCCTGCATCTCGAGCTTCTGCATCAGCAGCAGGTGCCGCAAAGCGCCATGCTGATTGAGCGTATCGACCAGCTGATGCACACCGTCGAACAGCTGCTGATGCTGTCGCGCGCCGGTCAGGCGCTGGCGGGCGGCCACTATCAGCAGCTGCAGTGGCAGCGTGACATCATGCAGCCGCTAATGCCGGAGATGGCTGAACTGTATGCTCAGCGTCAGCAGACGCTGCACTGGCCAGACGGCGACGATGTGCCACAGCAGGGTGAAGCGGTGCTGCTGCGCCTGATGCTGCGCAATTTGCTGGAGAACGCGTCGCGCTACAGTCCGGAAGGCAGCAGCGTGCAGGTGAAGCTGCGTCAGGTGCAACAGCAGGTCTGGGTTGAAGTGTCGGATCAGGGGCCGGGTATTGATGCCGATGCGGCAGAAGAGCTGACGCAGGCGTTCCGGCGGCGCGATCAACGCTATGGCGGCAGCGGCCTGGGCCTGAACATTGTGCTGCGTATTGTGCAGATGCATCGCGGCAGGCTGGAACTGGTCAACCGCGAAGACAGCAGCGGACTGGTCGCCCGCTGCTGTTTGCCAACGCAACTGATTGGCTGAACGCCATCAGAAGTGGGTGTTGAGGCTCATATAGTAAGTACGGCCTGATTCGTTATAGGTATTGGCACCGGCACCGTAGAGATAAGCGCCGGTGGTGGCGTTACCGGTGGTTTGCGCATTGCCCTCACGGAAGTGGCGCTTATCGAACAGGTTATCGATACCCAGCGTCACGCTGGCGTACTTATTGATATCGTAAGTACCGCTCAGGCCGACAATCGAGTACGGGCTCACTTTGTCGGTGGCGCTGCCGGTCACCGGCTGTCCTTTGTAGTCGTACTTCTTCGGCGTCTGGGTGCCGTACCACGTCAGGGTGGTTTGCAGCGACAGATCCTGCGTTGCCTGCCAGCTCAGCGTCGAGTTCAACGTATACTCCGGAATGATCGACAGACGATCGCCGGTCTCCTTGTTCTTGCTCTGCAGCATGTAGGTGAAGTTGTTATTCCACATCACGCTGTCAGAGAAAGGAACATTGACCGTGCCTTCCAGCCCTTCCACCACCGCTTTCGGCACGTTCTCCCAGCGATAGATATCCGTGGTGCCGTTAGAGGCTTTACCTGCAGGCGCATAACCGGCTTCAATCTTGTTGCGGTAGTCGTTACGGAACCAGGTCAGACCGGCCTGATAACCTTCATGCTTCCACTCCAGCCCAACTTCTTTATTGATGCTGTTTTCCGCCTTCAGATTCGGATTACCCTGCAGATAGCAGGCGCCGGTGCTGGCGGCGCAGCCCTGGCCGTTGCTGTACAGCAGGTAGTTCGGGTTCGTCTGGTACAGACTCGGCGCTTTGTAGGCCCGGCCAATCCCCATCTTCAGCGTGAAGTCATCGCCCAGCCCCTGTGACAGGTTGAGCGACGGACTCCAGTTGTTGCCAACGATGGAGTGATGATCGAAGCGCAGCGCCGGCGTCAGCATGGTGCTGTCGGTCAGCTCCATGTTGTCTTCGGCAAACAGGGAGAAAATCTCCGCCTGGGCATAAGGACTGCGGCCGGTGCTGGCGATGCCTGGCACAGCGCCGTTGCTGGCAGCCTGGGTGGTCGACGAAGGATCTTTCATGCGCTGCTGGTTCCACTCGGTGCCCAGCGTCGCGGTCTGATTGACGCCCAGCTCAAACGGCAGGCTGATTTCACTGTGCAGCAGCACATCGTCCAGCTGAATGGTATTGAACCCGCTGTTGGAGAAAATCCCTTCCGTGCCGCCCGCCAGACCTTCATTAATGCGCGTATTGCGGGTTTTTTCGTAGCGCGCCCAGCTGCTGGTGCTGATGCCGTTATCCCACGCGCCGGTCCATTTCAGTGAAATATTCTGGCGATACAGACGGTTGGTTTCATCGCCGTACAGGCTCTTCACCAGCGCGTTAGTGTTGGTGTTCTGCGTATCGCCCGCGTACAGGTTGCCCTGACGACTGTAACCGGCCTGCAGCTCCAGCGTCTGCATGGGGGCAAACGCCCAGCTCAGCAACGCATTGATGTCTTTGTTTACCGAGCCTTCGCGGCCTGCCGGGTAGCTGCCGGCATAGCTGCCGGTGCGCGCTGCCGCGTGCCCTTCATTGATGTCGTACGCGTCGGCCTGGGTTTTGGCTAAACCGCCATACAGCCGGAAGTTGAAGTCGTCGCCCAGCGGCCCTTCAAGGCTGAAGTTGGTGCGTTTGGTCGCCCCTTCCGATTTGTGTTCCGGCGCGTTGAAGTAGGTATTCCACGAACCGTGCCACTGCTGATCGCTGTACTTTTTGGTGATGATGTTCACTACACCGCCCGCCGCACCGTTACCGTAGCGCACCGCGGCCGGCCCGCGAATCACGTCGATGTGATCAATCATCTCCGGCGGCACCCAGTTGGTATCGCCGCGTGTATCACGCTCACCGCGCCAGCCAAGACGCACCGAGTTACGGCTGGTGATCGGCATGCCGTCCACCATGATCAGGGTATTTTCCGGTCCCATGCCGCGAATATCGATCTGACGGTTGTTGCCGCGCTGGCCGCTGGTCGAGTTACCGGTCAGGTTAACCCCCGGCATGGTACGGATAATTTCTGAGACATCGCGCGCCGGCGGATGCTTTTTGATCTCATCGGCGGTGATGGTGGAAACCCCCGGTGCCTGCAGCGTCTGCTGCTGGGCCGTCACCATTAAGGTGCCACCGTCCATTGCGCTGGCGTCGGGAGAAGAGGCGTTGCTGGAAGTCGTCTTGCTGGAAGTCTCTGCTGCCCAGGCGCTGCCGGAAAGCAGTGAGGCGCTGAGCCCCAGTTCGATCAAAATAGCGAAGGTTAACCGCGAGTAATGCTTCATTTTTTTCATTCCTGGAAGGCCAGTTCTGCGCCACAGCGGAGTGACTGGCGAGCCGGTGAGAAGATCCCTGTCTTTATCGCGCAGCCGTTCACACCTGGCAGGGCCATCCTTTGCTGAATCCCATGACTTACCGGGTGCCAGACGGAACGTGCGTGCTCATTTTGAGCGCAGTCACCCTATTGCAAATGCAAATAATTATCAATAGTATTATTTATCAACCCTATGTAAACCTCCCCGTACAGACGGCGACTGGCAGCCCCTATGACCTGGCGAAATGATGGAATTGGTAGCGAAGCCTGGTGGCAGGAGCAACAGACTCAGGGCATTCCGCGCATTGAGCCGCAGCAGGATGGCACCTGTCTGGTGACCTTCTTCTGGCGCGATCCGCAAGGCAGTGAAACCACCTCCCACACCCAGCGCGTGTGGATCAACATCACCGGCGTGACCGATCACCACCAGCGGCGCCCGCCGCAATCGCTGATGCGCGTCGCCAGTAGCGATGTCTGGTACTGGCAAACCGTGCTGCCGTCACACTGGCGCGGCAGCTACTGCCTGATGCCGGATCGGCAGGCCAGCGATTTCAGCGGCGAGCCTGACATGCATGCGCTGCGCCAATGGTGGCGCGAAAAATTCCCTGCCGCGCAGGCCGATGCGCTCAATCCGCTGCGCAGCTGGTCCGGCGGACGCGGCATGGGCGTGTCACCGCTGCACCTGCCTGACGCGCCCGACCAGCAGGTGTGGCGTGCGGTGGATGAGGGCCGCGCCCCGGCGCTGACGCTGCAGGAGCAGCAGTGGGACAGCGCGCTGCTCGGCAATCGTCGCCGGGTGTGGCTGTACGCTACAGGCGAGGCGCAGCACGGCCCGCGTCCGCTGGCGATCCTGCTTGATGGTCAGTTCTGGGCGCAGCAGATGCCGATCGCCGGCCCGCTGCAGCAGCTAACCGCCGCCGGCCAACTGCCGCCGGCGGTCTACCTGTTTATCGACATCATCGATCGCGAACACCGCAGCCGCGAGCTGCCGTGCAATCCCCAGTTCTGGCAGGCGGTACAGCAGGAGCTGCTGCCGCAGGTGGCGCGCTGGATGCCGTACGATGCGCAGCCGGCGCGTACGCTGGTCGCCGGACAAAGCTTCGGCGGCCTGGCCGCGGTGTTTGCCGCGCTGCACTTTCCTCACACCTTTGGTAATGCGCTTAGCCTGTCCGGCTCCTTCTGGTGGCCGGAGCGCGGTAACCCGCATGGCTGGCTGCTGCAGGCGCTGGACCATGGCCTGGCACCTCGCCAGCCGCTGCGTTTCTGGCTGGAGGCAGGCCAGCGTGAAGGCCTGATTCTGCAAGCCAATCAACAATTACAACAACAACTTACCGCTGCCGGCTATCAGGTGCATTACCAGCCGGTAGAGGGCGGCCATGACGCGCTGTGCTGGCGCGGTGGTCTGCTCGACGGTCTGCAAGCTTTGTGGCGCAATCCAAATTCATTCATCACGCCAGACGTGAACCGGAGCGACAGTAAATTCTCTGATGAACGACACTATGATTGACCAACAAACTCTGCCGCTGGTGGCAGCGCAGCCTGGCATCTGGATCGCCGACCAGCTCAGCCGCCATCACAACGCCTACGCGGTCGCGCACTTTGTCGAACTGCGCGGCGACATCAACAGTGCGCTGCTGGCGCAGGCCATTGTCGACGGCATGCAGGAAGCCGATACCCTGAATATGGCGTTCGGCGAAATCGACGGCGAGCCGCTGCAGTGGCCGCAGCCGCAGACCTTCAGCCTGCCAGACATCGTTGATCTGCGCGGCGAAGCGGATGCCGCCGCCGTTGCGCGCGCACAGATGCGCGCCGATATGCAGGGCGACCTGCGCGTGCTGAGCGGCGCGCCGCTGTGGCACCATCGCCTGTTCCGCCTCGGCGAGCAGCACTGGTTCTGGTATCAGCGCTATCACCATCTGGTGGTGGATGGCTTCAGCTTTACCGCGCTGACGCGCCGCATCGCCAACCTGTACAGCGCCGCCGTACAGCAGCAGCCGCCTGAGCCGACACCGTTTATTCCGTTCAGCGCCGTGGTTGACGAGTATCAGCGCTATCAGCAATCGGCGTCTTACACCCGTGACGGCGAATTCTGGCGCGAAAAAGGCCGCGCCCTGCCCGCGCCCGCCTCGCTGTCGCCGCTGCCGCTGGCCGGTCAGAGCGCCAGCACCGATCTGCTGCGCCACAGCGTTACGCTGGATCGTCACCGTTTCCACACGCTGACCAGCCAGCATCCACAGCACAGCGCCGCCGATCTGGCCTTTGCGCTGGTAGCGCTGTGGCTGGCTCGCCTCAGCGGGCAAAATGATTTTGCTGCCGGCTTCATCTTCATGCGCCGCATCGGCTCCGCCGCGCTGTGCGCCACCGGTCCGGTGATTAACGTGCTGCCGATGGCGGTGCACTATCAGCCGGGACAAACGCTCGGCGATCTCGCCGCTCAGCTGGCCGCGGAAGTGAAAAAAATGCGCCGCCATCAGCGTTACGATGCTGAACAGGTGCAGCGCGATCTCGGCCGCCTCGGCGATAGCGATCCGCTGTATGGCCCGGTGATCAACCTGAAGATGTTTGACTACCAGCTCGATTTCGCCGGCATTGAAGGCATCACGCATCAGCTGGCCTCCGGCCCGGTGCGCGATCTGGAAATCGCGATTTATCTCAGCGAGCACGGCGATCTGACGCTGGAGCTGCTGGCGAACGCGCAGCGCTATGCTGCCGAGACGCTGCAGCGCCATGCCAGCCGCTTTGCCCTGCTGCTCAGCCAGCTGGCCGCGCAGCCGCAGCGCGCGCTGGGCGAGCTCGATCTGCTGACGCCAGCGGAGCAGCAGCAGATTGCGGCCATCAATCAGACCGCCCATCCGCTGCCGGCGGAAACCCTGGCGTCGCTGCTGGCGCAGCAGGCGCAGCGCACCCCGGACGCACCGGCACTGGCCGATGCGCAGCACCAGCTGAACTATCGCCAGATGCAGCAGCAGGTATTCGCGCTGGCGGCCGATCTCAGCGCGGCCGGCGTGCAGCGGGGCGATATCGTCGCCGTGGCGCTGCCGCGTTCGGTGCAGCTGTCGCTGGCGCTGCAGGCGATTGTGACGCTCGGGGCCGCTTATCTGCCGCTGGATACCGGCTATCCGGACGAGCGGCTCCAGCTGATGCTGGAAGACGCCGCGCCCAAAACGCTGATTACCACTGCCGCGCTCAGTGCCCGCTTCGGCGCCATCGCGCCGGTCAGTCAGCTGCACTTTGACACCCTGTACAATGCCGAACATGCACCGGCCCCGCCCAGCGCGCCGACGCCGCAGGATGGCGCGTACATCATCTATACCTCCGGCTCTACCGGCCGGCCGAAAGGCGTACTGGTCGGCCATCAGGCGATCGTTAATCGCCTGCTGTGGATGCAGGATCGTTATCCGCTGCAGGCGGATGACGTGGTGCTGCAGAAAACGCCGAGCAGCTTTGATGTCTCGGTGTGGGAGTTCTTCTGGCCGCTGCTGGTCGGCGCGCAGCTGGTGATGGCGCCGCCGGATGCACACCGCGATCCGGAAGCCTTACAGCAACTGTTTGCCCGCTACAAAGTCACCACCACGCATTTCGTACCCTCGATGCTGGCGGCCTTTGTCGCGGCGCTCGACCACCCGGCCGCGATAGCCTGCTGCGCCAGCCTGCGCAATGTGTTCTGCAGCGGTGAAGCATTGCCCACCGATCTGTCGCGCAGCTGGGAAACATTGACCCGCGTGCCGCTGCACAATCTGTATGGGCCGACCGAAGCGGCCGTTGATGTCAGCTGGTATCCGGCGTATGGCGCGGCGCTCGCCGCCGTCGATGCCCCGAGCGTACCGATCGGCTTCCCGGTGTGGAACACCGGTCTGCGCATTCTTGATGCGCAAATGCAGCCGGTGCCGCCGGGCGTGGCCGGCGATCTCTATCTTACCGGCATTCAGCTGGCGCACGGCTATCTCAACCGGCCGGAGCTGACCGCCAGCCGCTTTATCGCCGACCCGTACGCCGCTGGCGAGCGCATGTACCTGACCGGCGACGTAGCGCGCTGGCTGGACAACGGTGCGGTGGAGTATCTCGGGCGCAGCGATGACCAGCTGAAGATCCGCGGTCAGCGCATTGAGCTGAACGAAATCGATCATGCGCTGTGCGCCCAGCCCGGCATTGAGCAGGCGGTGACGCATGCGGTGGTGCTGGGCAGTGCGGCGGCACAGGGCGATGCGCGTCAGCTGGTGGGCTACGTGGTTGCGCCTCAGCCGGTGGATGGCGATGCGCTGCGTCAGGCGCTGGCACAGCAGCTACCGGCACACATGGTGCCGGTGGCCATCGTCCAGCTGGAGGCGCTGCCGCTCAGCAGCAACGGCAAACTGGATCGCAAAGCGCTGCCGCTGCCGCAGAGCACCACGCAGCGCCAGGGGCGCGCGCCACTGCCCGGTTTAGAGAGCACGCTGGCCGCAGCGTTCTGCCGCCTGCTGACCTGTGACACGATCGGTGCGCAGGATGATTTCTTTGCGCTCGGTGGCCATTCGCTGCTGGCGATGCGCCTGGCTGCGCAGCTGCGCCGCGAGCTCCAGCTGCCGGTCTCGGTTGGGCAGATCATGATCGCCCCGACGGTTGAAAAACTGGCGACGCTGCTGAGCGATGGACAATCCCATCAGCAGGCAGGCTTTGAAGCGGTGCTGCCGCTGCGTAAAGGCAGCGGACCGACGCTGTTCTGCTTCCACCCGGCGTCCGGCTTCGCCTGGCAGTTCAGCGTGCTGCAGCGTTACCTTGACCCACGCTGGTCACTGGTCGGCATTCAGTCGCCTGATACTCAGGGACCGCTGAATCAGAGCGCGCATCTCGATGAGGTCTGTGAAGCGCATTTGCGTACGCTGCGCGAGGTACAACCGCACGGGCCCTACTATTTCCTCGGCTACTCGCTGGGCGGTACGCTGGCGCAGGGCATTGCTGCCCGGCTGGAAGCGGCGGGTGAAGAGGTCGCCTTCCTTGGCCTGCTCGACACCTGGCCGCCGGAAACGCAGAACTGGGATGAGAAGCGCGGCGAGAATGTGCTGGATCCGGCGGTACTGGAGGAAGTGAATCGCGAGCGCGAACAGTTTATCGCCGCGCAGCGCCATCAGGCCGGTGAAGAGATGCAGGCCATGTTCGATACCATCGAAGCCAACTACGCCAGCTCGGTGCGTCTGCTGGCCACGGCGCGCAGCGCACGCTTCGGCGGCCGCGCTACGCTGTTCCTCGCCGAACAGACGCAGCAGTCAGGCCAGGATGCGCGCCGCGCCTGGGCGCCCTATGTCGGTGAGCTGACGGTGTGGCCGATGGATTGCGCCCACGTCGAGATTATCTCGCCTCGCATGTTTGAGCAGATCGGGCCGCTGTTGCAGCAGTTGCTGGCGTAGCGGTTTTGCCCTCACTCTAACCCTCTCCCGGCGGGAGAGGGAACCGTATGGCAGAAAACGTTTAAACAACAGCCCTTTCTTCCGCCTTAGCGCCCGCGCCCCAGCGGCACAATCATTGGCGTATGCGCCACCGGATCCTCAACAATCACACAGCGTAACCCGTATACCTGCTCAATCAGCGCCGGCGTCACAATCTCGCCAGGCTTGCCCTCGGCAATGATCTTCCCGTGACGCATGGCGATCAGATGGGTGGCGTAGCGGCAGGCGTGATTAAGGTCGTGCAGCACCACCACCAGCGTACGGCCATGCTGCTGATTGAGCGTCTGCATCAGCTCAAGCAACTCAATCTGGTGGGTTATATCCAGCCAGGTGGTGGGCTCATCCAGCAGCAGCAGCGGCGTCTGCTGCGCCAGTACCATGGCAATCCATACGCGCTGACGCTGCCCGCCGGACAGGGTATCGACCGCCTGTTGCGCCAGATCCGCCACGCCGGTGGCCAGCATCGCCTGCTGCACCGCCGCTTCATCCTCTGCGCGCCAGCGGCCAAACAGCGACTGATGCGGATAACGCCCGCGTGCCACCAGTTCGCTCACGCTGATGCCCGCCGGTGCGTTCGAACTCTGCGGCAGCAGGCCAAGACGGCGTGCCACCTCTTTGGTGGGATAACGTGCAATCGCCTCGCCGTCCAGCAGCACGTCGCCTTTCAGCGGTGCCTGCAGGCGGCTGAGAGTGCGCAGCAGGGTCGATTTACCGCAGGCGTTGGGGCCGATAATCACGGTCAGCTCCCCTTGCGGAATCGCCACCGACAGATTTTCCGCCACCACTTTTTTGTCATAACCCAGCGTCAGGCCTTCGCCGTACAGCCGTGAAGGAATATCGATCATTGGCGTCGCGCCTCCCGCATCAGTAACGCAATCAGATAGAGTCCGCCCAGGCTGACGGTAATCACGCCAACCGGCAGTTGATAAGGCAGGAACAGATGCTGCGCGGCATAATCGGCGGCGCACAATAGCAGCGCGCCGCACAGCGCCGCCAGCCACAATGCGCCTTTTTCCCCGCCGCACAGCCGGCGCGCAATCTGCGGCGCCAGCAGCGCCACGAACGAGATCGGGCCCGCCAGCGCGGTGGACGCCGCGGTCAATAGCACGCCCAGCAGCATCAGCCACAGGCGGCTGCGCTCCACCGGCACGCCGAGCGCGCAGGCGGTGTCGTCGCCCATCTCCAGCAGACGCATGCGGCGCGTTAACAGCGCCACCAGCAGCAGCGACAGCAGCAGCACCGTCACCACCGGCGGCGTTTTCGCCCAGGTGATGCCGTTGAGCGAGCCGGCGCTCCACAGCCCGGCGCTAAGCGCCGACTCCAGCGAAGCGCTGATAATCAGCCAGGCATTGAGCGCCATCAGCAGCGCGCGCACGCTAATGCCCACGATGATTAACCGAAACGTTTCCACCCCGTTGCGCCAGGCAAACAGATACACCAGCGCAGCCGTCGCGATACCGCCGATCAGCGCGGCCCCGGTCATCGCGGTAATACTTTGATTGAACAGCACCAGCGCCACCAGCACGCCGCTGTAAGCGCCGGTATTGAAGCCGAGAATATCCGGGCTGCCGAGCGGGTTGCGCAGCAGCGACTGAAAAATTGCCCCGCTGACACCCAGTGCCGCACCGATCAGCAGCGCCATCAGCACGCGCGGCAGCCGCCACTCCACCACAATCAGCTGCACATTAGCCGCTCCCTGCCCGCGCAGCGCCTGCCACACCTGCTCTGCCGTAACCGGCAGCGCACCGCGCGTCAGCGCCAGCCATGTCAGCAGCGCACACGCTAATAGCAGCCAGCCGCCATGCAACCAGGCACGCCGCGTCATAGTCCACCTCGCCCGCGCTGGCGCCGTACCAGCAAAATCAGCATCGGCGCACCAAGGATGGCGGTCACTATTGAGACACGCAGTTCGCCTGCCACCATCATCCGCCCCAGAATATCCGCCGCCAGCAGCAGCGCCGGGGTGATCAGCGCCGTCGCCGGCAGCAGCCAGCGGTGATCGTTGCCCACCAGCCAGCGGGCAAAATGCGGCGTCATCAGGCCGATAAAAGCGATCGGCCCGACGGCGGCGGTCGCCGCGCCGCTCAGTAAGGCAATCGCCAGCAAGCCCAGCAGTTGAGTGCGCACCACGCGCGTGCCCAGCGCCGCCGCCATATCGCCGCCCATGCTCAGGCTGTTCAGCGATTGCGCCAGACCCACCGCCAGCGCCGCACCGGCCAGCACCGCCGGGCTCAGGGTGCGCAACACGCTGAAATCGCGGATATCCAGCGAGCCGCTCTGCCAGAAGCGCAGGTGATCGTAAATGTCCGGATTGAGCAGCGACAGGCCGGAGGTTAAGCCCTCCAGCACCGCCGCCAGCGCCACGCCCGCCAGCGTCAGACGCACCGGATTGACGCGCCCGCCGCCCATCGCGCCAATCACCGTCATCAGCAGCGCTGCCAGCAGCGCGCCGCTGAAGGCCAGCGTCAGCCACTGCAGCGGGGAGTCCGCCCCCAGCAGCGCGATGCCGAGCACGATGGCAAAACCGGCACCGGCGTTCACGCCCAGAATGCCCGGCTCGGCCAGCGGATTACGCGTTAGGCTCTGCATCAGCGCGCCCGCCAGCCCCAGCGCCACGCCCGCCAGCAGCCCGGCCAGCGTGCGCGGCAGGCGCGCATCGCGCACGATGATGCACTCCGCGCTGGAGCAGGAGGCGGTGAGAGCGTGATACACATCGGAAAGCGGTATTGATTTGGCACCCAGCATCAGACTGAGCGCCATGAGGAGCAAAAGCAGAATCCCTGAGCCTGCTAATGCACGGATCTGGCGCATAGCGTTCTAAACCTTCACTGTTCGACGTCGTTGCGGTGCAACGTAATGTGATAATGATATTTGTTATCGTTATTACTCGCGTTTGCCTATGTTACCATGAGTCGCCTCGCGGATGATGAGGAAAATTGGTGCAAAAAGGCGAAACAATGAACAAACCCTCTCACTTTATCGATCTCTCACTGCTGAAAACCCACGCGGCGTTTCGCGCGGTATTTATTGCGCGTTTTATCTCGATTGTGGCGCTCGGCATGCTGGCCGTTGCCGTACCGGTGCAGATTCAGCAGATGACCCATTCCCCGCTGCTGGTGGGCCTCGCCGTCACACTGTCCGCTGCCGGCATGTTTACTGGCCTGCTGACCGGCGGCGTGCTCGCCGATCGCTATGAGCGTAAGAAGTTGATCCTGTTTGCCCGCACCACCTGCGGACTGGGCTTTGTCGCGCTGGCGATAAATGCCGCGCTGCCCGCGCCTTCGCTGCTGGCGGTCTATCTGCTGGGCTTGTGGGACGGCTTTTTTGGTGCGATTGGCGTCACGGCGCTGCTGGCCGCTACGCCAGCGCTGGTGGGGCGCGAAAACATCATGCAGGCCGGTGCCATTACCATGCTGACGGTGCGCTTCGGCTCGATTTTATCGCCGGCAATTGCTGGTGTGGTGATCGCGCACGGCGGCGTGCTGTGGAATTACGGACTGACCGCCTTCGGCACGCTGCTGACGGTACTGACGCTGCTAAAGCTGCCTGCGCTGCCCCCGCCTCCGCAGCCGCGCGAGCATCCGTTGCGGGCGCTGGCAACCGGCGTGCAATTCCTGTTCGCCAGCCCGCTGGTCGGCATGGTGGCGCTGACCGGTGCGCTGGTAACGCTGGCCAGCGCCATCCGCGTGCTGTACCCGGCGCTGGCACCGCACTGGTCAGTCAGCGCCGACCAGCTCGGTATGCTGTACGCCGCCGTGCCGCTCGGTGCCGCCGTGGGTGCATTTACCAGCGGCAGGCTGAAACAGGCGGCGCGCCCTGGGCGGCTGGTGCTGGGCAGTGCCGTGGCCGGTTTCGTCGCCCTGGGCCTGTTCAGCCTGATGCCGACGCTGTGGCTGGCGCTGCTGTGTCTGGCGGGCTTCGGCTATTTCAGTGCCATCAACAGCCTGGTGCAATACGCGATGATTCAGCTGCTGACGCCGGATCATCTGCTGGGCCGCATCAACAGCCTGTGGACGGCGCAGAACGTGTGCGGCGATGCCCTCGGCGCCGCGCTGATTGGTGCCCTCGGTTCGTGGCTGCTGCCGGCGCAGGCTGCCGCGGCGTTTGGCTGTGCCGCGACACTGCTTGGCGTCATGATGTGGCTGATGATGAAAGGATTACGGCGCTATCAGGCGCCCGCGCCGGTGCTGGCGCAGCAAACATCATGATTTGACGAACAGCTGATGCAGACGCGTCAGCAGATTGCTGGCGCTGTAGTAATCCAGGCGGAAGGTGTCAATACCCATCGCATAGACCTGCTTATCGCGCACCGCCGCGTTTTGTGCCAGGAACGGGTTGCTCAGCACTGACTGCGCGGTTTTGTCATCGCCGGCAAACAGCAGGAAGCTGTGGCCGGTCAGGCTGGCGGCGAGATTCTCGCCCGAGAGCTGAATAATGTCTTTGCGCTGGCCCATGCTGTGCCCCTGTTGCGTGTCAGCCGGCGGCTGCGCCAGGGAAAAACCGAGCTGCTGCAACAGTTTGCCCTGCGCCGATGCGGCGGTCCACAGATTAACCGCCCGGCCATCACCGTTCCATACCATCGCGGAGACCGGCTGCGGTGGCAGCGTAATGGCCTGCTTCAGCGCCGCTTCGCGATCGTCGAACTCTTTTACGCGCTGCGCCGCCTGTGCTTCATGGCCGGTGGCCTGCCCCAGCAGCGTAACCACATCCTGCCAGCTCTTATCGTCGTAGTTGACCACCAGCGTGGGTGCAATGGCGGACAGCTGACTGACCAGCTTCAGGGCGGAGTCATTACCGGTGGCGCTGACGATGATCAGATCCGGGGCTTGCGCCGCAATCGCCTCGGCGTTCGGCTCACCAATGTACAGCCGCTTAACGTGGCGCTGCTTTGCCACCTCGCCCCACTGACGGAAGAAGCCCTGATCGTCGGCCAGGCGGCTTTTCGGTGCGGTCGCGCCTGAGGCGATGACCGGCGCGTCAATCGCCAGCAGCGAGCCGGTCAGCGTGACGCTGGTGGAGACAATGCGCTGCGGTGCCTGGTTAAGCGTTACCGTTCCGGTCGCGCCCTGTACGCTGCGCGGCCATCCCTGGTCGGCCCGCGCTGTCCATGACAGTGACTGGAAAATGAACAACAGGACAGCCATGCCCCATAAACCGCATTTATTCATAAGTTTTGATCCACCTTTTAGCTTAATGCCTGGCCCGGCGTCAGCCGCCGCTTACGTCTGACAGCACGGTAAATCCCGCGAATGGATTGACTCTTTGCCCCTTTCGACGTAGGTTACAGAGCCATAATAAAAATGATAATCATTCTTAATAATCTTATCATTTATAGGTGAAAATTATGGTGGAAAGCTCCACGTTTGAAAATGCCTGGCTGAAGGATTTTTCCGCGCTGTGCCGCGGTTTCCTTTTCACCTCGCCATGGCGCAGCCTGGCCACCCAGGGCTGCTATACCACGATCAACACGCCGGTGGGCGATGCCGCGCTGCTGCAGGGCGACTTTCAACAGCAGCTGCGCCAGCACTTTGCCGCGGCGAAAAAGCAGGGGATCGCCAATCCGCTGCTGGTGGGCGCGATTCCGTTTGACGTCAGCCAGCCAGCGTCGCTGTTCATACCCGAATCCTGGCAGAGCTTTAATCGCGCCGACCTGCAACAGGCGCTGCCGGCGCAGCAGAGCGATCTGCCGGCAGTGCGGCGGCGGACGGCAGTGCCAGACCACGCGATATTTACCCGCATGGTGGCCGACGCCGTTGCCACCATCCAGCGCGGCGATCCGGACAAAGTGGTTCTGTCGCGCCTGATGGATATCGTCACCGAGCAGCCGGTGGATACCGCCGCGCTGATGCAGCGCGTGATCGCGCAAAATCCCAATAGCTACCATTTCCATCTGCCGCTGGCGGAAGGCGGCGCACTGGTGGGTGCCAGCCCGGAACTGATGCTGCGCAAACAGGGGCGCGATTTCTCCTCCTGCCCGCTGGCCGGCTCGGCGCGCCGCCATCATGACGACGTCAGCGCCGATCGCGCGGCAGGTAACACCCTGATGGCGTCAGCCAAAGATCGCCACGAACATCAGCTGGTGACCGACGCGATGCGCAGCACGCTGCAGCCGCGTAGCCGCCTGCTGTCAGTGCCTACCGTGCCGTCGCTGATCACCACCGCCACGCTGTGGCATCTGGCGACGCAAATCGATGGCGAAGTGCAGGATGAGCGCGAAAACGCGCTGTCGCTGGCGGCGCTGCTGCACCCAACCCCGGCCCTGAGCGGCTTCCCGCACGCCCGCGCGCAGCAGCTGATTCAGCAGCTCGAACCCTTTGATCGCCAGCTGTTTGGCGGCATCGTCGGCTGGTGCGACAGCGAAGGCAACGGCGAATGGGTGGTAACCATTCGCTGCGGGACGGTAAACGGCACGCGCGTGCGGCTGTTTGCCGGCGCGGGCATCGTCGCCGACTCACAACCGGAATCAGAATGGCGTGAAACGGGTGTGAAGCTGGACACCATGTTGCGCGCTTTTGGACTGCAATAAAGGAACAAGCATGAGCATTCCCTTCAGCCGCTGGCCGGCACATCTGGCCGCGCGCTATCGCGAGAAAGGCTACTGGATCGACGTGCCGCTGACCGACATCATCGACCGCCATCGCGAAAACGACGCTATCGCCGTGATCGACGGCCCTGTGCAGCTCAGCTACCGCCAGCTGGCGCAGCGCAGTGATAATCTGGCGGCGGCGCTGCAGCGGCGCGGTTTACAGCGCGGTGACACGGCGCTGGTGCAGCTCGGCAACGTGGCGGACTTTTACGTTACGCTGTTTGCCCTGTTTAAGCTGGGCGTGGTCCCGGTGTACGCGCTGTTCAGCCATCAGCGCACTGAACTGCTGGCCTATGCGCAGCAGATTGCACCGAAACTGCTGATCGCCGATCGCCAGCACGCGCTGTTTGCCAGCGACGACTTCATCGCCACGCTGTGCGAGGCGCAGCCCACACTGCAGCAGGTGATCCTGCGTAACGACGTGCAGGCGGAAAATACGCTGGCGTCGCTGCAGGATGAAGCGGCTGGCGATTTTATCGCGACACCGACGGCCGCCGATGAAGTGGCGTTTTTCCAGCTCTCCGGCGGCAGCACCGGCACGCCGAAGCTGATTCCGCGCACCCACAACGACTACTACTACAGCGTCCGCGCCAGCGACGAGATTTGTCACATCAACGCCGACACGCGCTATCTGATCGCCCTGCCCGCGCCGCATAACTTCGCCATGAGTTCCCCCGGTTCGCTCGGGGTGTTCTATGCCGGTGGCCAGGTGATTCTCGCCGCGGATCCCAGCGCCACGCTCTGCTTCCCGCTGATTGAGCAGCACCAGGTGACCGATACCGGACTGGTGCCGCCGGCGGTCAGCCTGTGGTTGCAGGCAATTCAGGAGTGGGGCAGCAACACAGCGCTGGCCTCGCTGCAGCGCATTCAGGTGGGCGGAGCCAAACTGGGCGAAACGCTGGCCGCACGCATTCAGCGTGAAATCGGCTGCCAGCTGCAGCAGGTGTTTGGCATGGCGGAAGGGCTGGTTAACTACACGCGCTTCGGCGATGACGAGCAAACCATTCTGACTACCCAGGGGCGGCCGATTTCGGAAGATGACGAAGTGTGGGTGGCCGACGAGAACGGCAATCCGCTGCCGCCAGGCCAGGTGGGTCGCCTGATGACGCGCGGCCCTTACACCTTCCGGGGCTACTACAACAGCCCGGAGCACAATGCCGCCAGCTTCGACGCTGACGGTTTTTACTGCTCAGGCGATCTGATTGAGATCAACGCTCAGGGTTACATCACCGTACAGGGACGCGAAAAGGATCAGATCAACCGCGGCGGCGAGAAGATCGCCGCAGAAGAGATCGAAAACTTGCTGCTGCGCCATCCGGATGTAATCCACGCCGCGCTGGTGTCCATGCATGACGAGCTGATGGGTGAAAAGAGCTGTGCCTTCATTGTGGCGCGCCAGCCGGTAAAACCGGTCGCGCTGCGCCGCCATCTGCGCGAGCTGGGCATTGCCGAATTCAAACTTCCCGACCGCATTACCTGCGTCGACGACCTGCCGCTTACCCCGGTAGGCAAAGTGGATAAAAAACGTTTACGCCAACAGCTTGCTGAGCAGACGCAAGCCTGATTTTTTCCGGAGATTGTAATGGCTATTCCAAAACTGACGTCTTATGCGCTGCCCGCCGCCACTGAGCTGCCGGCTAACAAAGTACAATGGGCGCTGGAGCCGCAGCGCGCGGCGCTGCTGATTCACGATATGCAGGCCTATTTCCTCAACTTCTGGGGCGAAGACAGCCCGCTGGTGAATCAGGTGGTGGAGAACATTGCCCGCCTGCGCGCTTACTGCAAAGCGCAGGGCATTCCGGTGTTCTATACCGCCCAGCCCAACCAGCAAAGCGATGAGGATCGCGCGCTGCTGAATGATATGTGGGGACCGGGGCTGAACAAACATCCGGATCAGCAGAAGATCGTCGACGCGCTGGCGCCGGATCAGGACGATCAGGTGCTGACTAAATGGCGCTACAGCGCGTTTGTGCGCTCGCCGCTGGAATCTATCCTGCAGGAGATGGGCCGCGATCAGCTGATCATTACTGGCGTGTATGCCCACATCGGCTGCCTGACCACCGCCACCGACGCCTTCATGCGTAACATCCAGCCGTTTATGGTGGCCGATGCGCTGGCCGACTTCTCGCGCGACGAGCATATGATGGCGCTGACCTACACCGCAGGCCGCAGTGGCAAAGTGGTGATGACCGCCGACCTGATGCCGCTGCCACAGAGCAAGGACGCGCTGCGCGCGCTGATTCTGCCGCTACTGGAAGATGATGACGTGCCGGAAGATGATGAAAACCTGATCGATTATGGGCTGGATTCGGTGCGCGTGATGGCGCTGGCGGCGCGCTGGCGTCAGGTGCACAGCGATATCGACTTCATCAGTCTGGCGAAAAACCCCAGCATAGATGGCTGGTGGGCGCTGCTGTCACGGGTGCCAGCCCAATGAGCGCCTGTTTTGATTTCAGCGGAAAAATTGTCTGGGTGACCGGTGCCGGTAAAGGCATCGGCTATCACACCGCGCTGGCGTTCCATCAGGCCGGTGCGCAGGTGACCGGTTTTGATTTGCACTTTGGCCAGGATGACTATCCGTTTGCCACCTGCCAGCTGGATGTCGCCGACAGTGCTGCGGTGCGCGATTGCTGTCAGTCACTGCTGGCCAGCCAGCCGCGGCTGGATATCCTGGTGAACGGCGCGGGCATTCTGCGCATCGGCAGCACCGATGCGCTGTCTTTCGCCGACTGGCAGGCGTGCCTCGCCGTCAACGCCGGCGGCGCGTTTAACCTGTTCCAGCAGACGCTACCGGTCTTCCGCCAGCAGCGCGCTGGCGCGATTGTCACCATCGCCTCTAACGCCGCGCACGCCCCGCGCCTCGGCATGTCAGCCTATGGCGCCTCCAAAGCAGCGCTACGCAGCCTGTGCCAGACGGTTGGGCTGGAGATGGCACCGTATGGCGTGCGCTGCAATATTGTCTCACCGGGATCAACCGATACCGATATGCAGCGCAGCCTGTGGCATACGCCGGAAGCCGAGCAGGAGATGATCAACGGTTTCCCGGATCAGTACAAACTGGGGATCCCGCTGCGTAAGATCGCCCAGCCGCAGGAGATCGTGAACAATATCCTGTTCCTGGCCTCGGATCTTGCCAGCCACGTGGTGCTGCAGGATATTGTGGTAGACGGTGGCGCAACGCTGGGAGCCTGAGGCATGGCAATCTGGAAACGTACGGTGGATCTCGCCACGCTGAATCAGCTGGGCGATAACTCGCTGGTGGCGCATCTGGGCATCGTGTTTACCGCGATCGGTGACGATTATCTGGAGGCCACCATGCCGGTAGACAACCGCACGCAGCAGCCGTTTGGCCTGCTGCACGGCGGCGCGTCGGTGGTGCTGGCGGAGTCGATGGGGTCCATTGCCGGTTACCTGAGCGTGGAAGAAGGTAAAAGCGTGGTGGGCATTGAGGTGAGCGCCAGCCATCATCGGGCGGTGAGCAGCGGCGAGGTGCGCGGTGTTTGTCGTCCGCTGCATCTGGGGGCGCGCAATCAGAGCTGGCAGATTGAGATACGCAATAGTCGCGATCAGCTGTGTTGCAGTTCGCGGCTGACGGTGGCGGTGCTGGGGTAGGTTTGGTTCCGCTGCGGCCTGATGCCCTCACCCTGCCCTCTCCCACGGGGAGAGGGAATGATGGTGCGGCCTGGTGCTCTCTCCCGCGGGGAGAAGGAATGATTGTACGGGCTGGTGCTCTGCGCTAAACAGCAATAAAAAAAGCGGCCATCTGGCCGCTTTTTTCGCTGACATCAACGCTGATAAATGATCTCGACGCCTTCGTCGTCGTCTTCATCCCAGTCGTCATCCCAGTCTTCGTCTTCTTCCACTTCCTGAGCATTTTCCAGCGCTTCACGGTGGTAATCATCCCACATGAAGGCCACTTTCTCTGGCTGCTTCGCTTCTTCTTCCGCTTCTTTTGGATTCGCGATGATAAAGCTCATCACATCCCAGCACAGCTCATTGACACCGTCACGGCTGGTGGCGGAGATCAGATAGTATTTCTCATCCCAGCCCAGCGCTTCGGCAATGGCTTTGGCGCGGCTTTCCGCCTCTTCGCGGCTCAGCAGGTCAGTTTTGTTGAACACCAGCCAGCGCGGTTTCTGGTACAGCTTGTCGCTGTATTTTTCCAGCTCGCCGAGAATGATGCGGGCGTTCTCTACCGGATCGGATTCGTCGATTGGCGCGATGTCGATAAGGTGCAGCAGCACACGGCAGCGCTCCAGATGCTTGAGGAAGCGAATTCCGAGGCCTGCGCCTTCCGCTGCGCCTTCAATCAGGCCGGGAATGTCGGCGACCACGAAGCTCTTTTCGCTGTCCATACGTACCACGCCGAGGCTTGGCACTAAGGTAGTGAACGGATAATCCGCCACTTTTGGCTTCGCCGCTGATACTGCGCGGATAAAGGTCGATTTACCGGCGTTTGGCAGACCCAGCATACCCACGTCTGCCAGCAACATCAGTTCCAGCTGCAGGTCGCGCTTCTCGCCCGGCGTGCCCATGGTTTTCTGACGCGGCGTACGGTTCACGGACGATTTGAAGCGGGTGTTGCCCAGACCGTGCCAGCCACCCTTCGCCACCATCAGCTTCTGCTCATGGCGCGTCATGTCGCCCAGCGTTTCGCCCGTGCCCTGATCGATCACGCGCGTACCCACCGGCACTTTAACAATGATGTCTTTACCGCGTTTACCGGTACAGTCACGGCTCTGGCCATTCTGGCCGCGTTCGGCGCGGAAAGATTTTTCGAAACGATAATCGATCAGGGTGTTGAGGTTTTCATCCGCCAGCAGGTAAACATCACCGCCGTCACCGCCGTCACCGCCGTCCGGTCCCCCTTTGGGAATGTACTTCTCGCGGCGGAAGCTGACGCAACCGTTGCCACCATCACCCGCGACCACCAGGATCGTCGCTTCATCAACAAACTTCATTTTTTATCTCCGTCACACTGTCGTTTGCGCCACGCTGCGGGCGACAAACGGGTCCGCCAGGGTCTTCTGCGCTGACCGGCGGCGGATAATACAGGATTGGCAAAGCCATGTGTACATAAAGTGTACAGCAAACTGAGGCGCAAGGTCAGCGTGATTGCCGTAACCTGCGGCAGAATGTAAAAAGCCCCGCAAAGCTGCGGGGCCTTCCATTCGTGTGTTCAGACGTTAATCGTCTGCGGCACAACAACCTTACTCAGCAACGATGCTGATATATTTACGGTTGTTAGGACCTTTAACTTCGAATTTAACTTTGCCGTCTGCGGTAGCAAACAGAGTGTGGTCACGACCACAACCTACGTTGTTACCGGCGTGGAATTTGGTACCACGCTGACGAACGATGATGCTACCTGCCAGAACAGATTCACCACCGAAACGCTTAACACCCAGACGTTTTGCATTGGAGTCGCGACCGTTACGAGTCGAGCCACCAGCCTTTTTATGTGCCATTTGTCAGATCTCCTCTTACGCGCTGATCACAGTGATTTTCACATCAGTGAACCACTGACGGTGACCAGCTTGCTTACGGTAGTGTTTACGACGACGAAACTTAACGATTTTAATTTTCTCGCCACGACCGTGAGCAACAACTTCTGCCTTGATCACACCGCCTGAAACCAGTGGCGCGCCGATTTTCACGTCTTCGCCATTTGCAATCATCAGAACCTGGTCGAACTCGATGGTTTCACCGGTTGCGATGTCCAGCTTTTCCAGGCGAACGGTCTGACCTTCGCTTACTCGGTGTTGTTTACCACCACTTTGGAAAACCGCGTACATATAAAACTCCGCTTCTGCGCATGCCTTTCTGTTCATCAGGCGGCGCGATAAATATTCACAATAGGGCGCGAATTCTACGCAAAACTCCAGCAGAAGACAAGTGCACTTTGCACTCTCTTGCAGAAAAAAAGCGCAGGACGAATGCAAACGTTTCTCAACCCGATTTTTCAAGTACAATCAGTAACAGATTACCTGAACTCACGCTGGGTAAAAGCGCTTACCATGCAGAAAACGAGTCAAAGCTGAACAGACGAATGAACTTAGAACAGATTAACGAATTAACCGCGCAGGACATGGCGGCCGTCAACCAGACCATCCTCGACCAGCTGAATTCAGATGTCTCACTGATTAACCAGTTGGGCTATTACATCATCAGCGGGGGAGGCAAACGCATCCGTCCGATGATCGCGGTGCTGTCAGCACGCGCGCTGAATTATCAGGGATCGCTGCATGTGACCAATGCGGCGCTGATCGAATTTATCCACACGGCGACGCTGCTGCACGATGATGTGGTGGATGAATCCGATATGCGCCGTGGCAAAGCCACCGCTAACGCCGCGTTCGGCAATGCGGCGAGCGTGCTGGTCGGGGATTTTATCTATACCCGCGCCTTCCAGATGATGACCAGCATGGGATCGCTGAAGATCCTTGCACTGATGTCCGAAGCGGTGAACGTGATCGCCGAAGGGGAAGTGCTGCAGCTGATGAACTGCAACGATCCGGATATCACCGAAGAGAGCTACATGCGGGTGATCTACAGCAAAACCGCCCGCCTGTTTGAAGCCGCTTCGCAGGCTTCGGCGATCCTCGCGGAGGCCACGCCAGCGCAGGAGAAAGCGCTGCAGGATTATGGCCGCTATCTCGGTACGGCGTTTCAGCTGATCGACGATCTGCTGGATTACAGCGCCGACGGCGAGACGCTGGGCAAAAATACCGGTGACGATCTGAGCGAAGGTAAGCCGACGCTGCCGCTACTGCACGCCATGCACAACGGCACGCCCGAGCAGGCGCAGATGATCCGCAAGGCGATCGAAGAAGGTAATGGCCGTCATCTGCTGGAGCCGGTGCTGGCGGCAATGCAACAAACCGGTTCGCTGGAATGGACGCGCAAACGCGCCGAAGAAGAGGCGGATAAAGCCATCGCGGCGCTACAGGCACTGCCAGAAACGCCGTGGCGCAGCGCACTGGAAGCGCTGGCGCATATGTCGGTGCAGCGCGATTTCTGACCTGCTACGGGGCCGTCCGGCCCCGTTTTTATTTCTCTCCCCTGCTCTGCCCGTCTGATTACATTCCCTTGCAGCATTTTTGCGAAAAACTGCGCAGTTTCGTGCACAGGCAAAACAATTACTGGAAACATATGGAAATTATTTGCTATAAAAATCCGGATTTTTCCAGTTATCTCTGCGCAGGAGAGCCACAGCGCTGCAGAGATGGAGCACTAACACGGACACGGAGAAGAGAGTTATGCATGCAAGGAGAGAAGACTGGCATCCGGCAGATATCATTGCGGCCCTGCGCAAGCGCGGTACGTCACTGGCCGCCCTGTCACGTCAATCTGGCCTCAGTTCATCGACGCTGGCCAACGCGCTGTCACGCCCCTGGCCTAAAGGTGAATGGCTGATCGCCACGGCGCTGAAGGTCCATCCTTCCGAGATCTGGCCCAGCCGCTATTTTGATCCGGTCACGCAGCGTCTACTGGATCGTAAAAAACGCATTCGATCGCCCCAGGATCTGAAAAAGATCGTCTCACGCGGATAAAGCAAAAAAAAACCAGCCACGCTGTCGTGACTGGTTTTCATGCCTGGCAATCAGGACAAAGGATTACTCGCCGCTGACGCGCTCAATGTTGGCGCCTAACGCTTTCAGCTTGTCTTCAATATGCTCGTAGCCACGATCGATGTGGTAGATACGATCCACCAGCGTCGCACCTTCTGCAATGCAGCCTGCCAGTACCAGACTGGCTGACGCACGCAGATCGGTCGCCATCACCTGCGCGCCGGACAAGGTTTCAACACCGTGACAGATAGCGGTGTTGCTTTCGATTTCGGCGTGCGCACCCATACGAATCAGCTCCGGGATGTGCATGAAGCGGTTTTCAAAGATGGTCTCGGTAATGACGCCGGTGCCTTCAGCCACCAGGTTGAGCAGCGTAAACTGCGCCTGCATGTCGGTCGGGAAACCCGGGTGCGGTGCGGTACGGATGTTAACCGCTTTCGGACGCTTGCCGTGCATATCCAGGCTCACCCAGTCTTCACCGACTTCAATCTCCGCACCCGCGTCACGCAGTTTCGCCAGCACGGCGTCCAGCGTGTCTGGCTGCGCATTGCGGCACACCACTTTGCCGCGCGAGATAGCGCCGGCCACGAGGAAGGTGCCGGTTTCGATACGGTCCGGCAGCACGCGATAGACGCCGCCGCCGAGGCGCTCAACGCCCTCGATGGTGATTTTGTCGGTGCCGGCGCCGCTGATTTTCGCGCCCAGCGTGTTAAGGAAGTTTGCCGTGTCGACAATCTCCGGTTCACGCGCCGCGTTTTCAATGATGGTGGTGCCCGTCGCCAGCGTTGCGGCGCTCATGATGGTCACGGTCGCGCCCACGCTGACCTTATCCATCACAATGTGCGCGCCCTTCAGGCGACCATCCACAGAGGCTTTAACATAGCCCTCTTCCAGTTTGATCTCGGCACCCAGCTGCTCCAGGCCGGTAATGTGCAGATCGACCGGACGCGCACCAATCGCACAGCCGCCCGGCAGAGAAACCTGGCCCTGGCCAAAACGCGCCACCAGCGGCCCCAGCGCCCAGATGGAGGCTCGCATGGTTTTCACCAGATCGTACGGCGCACTGAAGACATTAACTTCGCGCGCATCAACGTGGACCGAACCATTGCGTTCCACGCGCGCACCGAGCAGACTCAGCAGCTTCATGGTGGTATCGATGTCACGCAGCTTCGGCACGTTCTGAATCTCTACCGGCTCTTCAGCCAGCAGCGCAGCAAACAGAATCGGCAGCGCAGCATTCTTCGCCCCGGAAATGGTCACTTCACCGCTTAAACGGGTGGGGCCTTGCACACGAAATTTGTCCATTAACACGGCTCTCAATTATCTATCAACAAAACAGCCAGAGTGACGCTTAGAAACCGTTGAGTTTACGGTCGCGCGCCCACTCGGCTGGGGTATAAGTCTTGATGGACACCGCATGAATACGGTTATCCGCAATGTATTCCATCAGCGGCGCGTACACAGCCTGCTGTTTCTTTACGCGGCTCAGCTCGCCAAACATTTCGCCCACGGCAATGACCTGGAAATGGCTGCCATCGTTGCTGAGAACATGTACTTCTTCTAACGGCAGCGCCTGCATTAGCACGGCCTGAACTTCACTATTTTCCATCGCTCATTGCTTCACTTGATAATAATAAGGCGGATATCTTAGAGGAAAGCGCCTGACTCTTAAATACGCAAAAGCCCCTGAAAAAAACAGGGGCTTTGTCAGCAGCGCCGTTAATCAGGCGATTTGTTCCGCAGAAACAATAATCTGCTGCAGGTTGTACAGCTTGATTAACGAGTCGAGCTTATCGGTGATGCCACTGAAAAGCGGCGTTGTGCCCTGCGCCCGCGCGATTTCGCGCAGATGCACCAGCAGCGCCAGCCCGGCAGAATCAACCCGATCGAGCGCCGCCACGTCAATCGTGGTGATACCGGCCATGGCGCTGTCACGCGCCTGCCACAGCGCCAGCAGCGTATCGCGGTCCAGTTTGCCGCTCAGGGCCAGCGTGCTGGCAGTGCGCTGCCAGCGTAACGGTTCGCTCATTATTGCTGCTTGTCCAGGGTGATAGGCTGCGCGGCATAGGTTTTCAGCTGCGCAGTCAGGCCGTCGATGCCTTTGGTGCGCAGCAGATCGCTCCACTCATTCTGTTTGGTGGTGATCATGCTGATGCCTTCGGCAATCATGTCATAAGCCTGCCAGTTGCCGGTCTGGCTGTTCTTGCGCCACTGGAAATCAAGGCGCACCGGCGGACGACCGTTGGGATCGATGATGGTGACGCGAATCGCCACGATATTGGCATCGCCAATCGGCTGCTCAGGCTGAATCTGGTAAGTCTGGCCGTGGTACAACGCCAGCGCCTGACCATAAGCCTGCGCCAGATAATCCCCAAACGCGGCAAAGTAGGCGTCGCGCTGCGCCGGCGTGGCTTCGCGGTAGTAACGGCCCAGTACCAGCGCCCCCGCGTATTTAATCTGCACGTACGGCAGCAGCTCCTGGCGCACGATTTCGCGCAGGTAATTCGGATCCTGCTTAATCTTCGGCTGTTCGTTCTTCAGGCGGGTAAAGGTCTTCTCCGCCGCTTCGTTCATCATCTTGTACGGATTGCTCTGGTTGGCGTCCGCTGCGTTTGCCGCCAGCGGCGCGATGGCCAGCAGGGCCACCATCAGGAAACGTTTTAACATCGTGTTGTACCTCTCTGGGTTATTCCGTTGTAGCAGGTGCTGCCGGGGCGCTCGCGCTGGCGGCGCCCGACGATTTCTCATTGTCCTTGTTGTCGCCGCTCTTGTAGAGGAACTGGCCGATCAGGTCTTCCAGCACCAGCGCCGATTTGGTATCCCGCAGCGTGTCGCCATCTTTCAGCATCGCCGAGCCAAGCTCCGGATCGTCAAAACCTAAGTTGAGCGCGAGGAACTGCTCACCCAGCAGACCCTGGGTGCGAATCGCCAGCGAGCTGGTGTCAGGAATTTTATTGGCATACTGTTCGCTGATGTCCATGGTGACGCGCGGCGACAGCGTTTTGTCATCCAGTGAAATGTCAGTGACGCGGCCAATCACCACGCCGCCAATTTTCACCGGTGAGCTGACTTTCAGGCCGCCGATATTATCGAAGGTGGCGTACAGCTTCCACGTTGGCTCAGTACCCAGCGATTTAAGATCGGCGACGCGCAGGCTGAGGAACAGCAGCGCCAGCAGCGCAGCCAGCATAAACACGCCAACCCAGATTTCGTTTTTTTTGCTTTGCATTGCATTAATTCCCAAACATCAGTGCCGTCAGCACAAAATCCAGTCCAAGCACCGCCAGCGAAGCATGGACTACGGTACGCGTCGTCGCGCGACTGATCCCTTCCGAAGTCGGGACAGCGTCATACCCATTGAACAGCGCGATCCAGGTCACCGTGATGGCAAACACCGCGCTCTTGATCAGGCAGTTGATCACATCGGTACGAAAATCCACCGCGTTCTGCATCGCCGACCAGAAAAAGCCCGGGTCGATGCCTTTCCAGGCCACCCCGACCAGCGCGCCACCGGCAATGCCCACCGCGGTAAAGATCAGCGCCAGCAGCGGCATACTGATAAAACCGGCCCAGAAGCGCGGCGAGACTACGCGGCGCAGCGGATCGACAGCCATCATCTCCATGCTGGAGAGCTGCTCAGTGGCTTTCATCAGGCCAATTTCCGCAGTGAGCGCCGAACCGGCGCGCCCGGCAAACAGCAGCGCGGTGACCACCGGCCCCAGTTCGCGCAGCAGCGACAGCGCCACCAGCATGCCCAGGCTGGTTTCCGCGCTGTAAGTGGTGAGTACCAGATAGCCCTGCAGCCCCAGCACCATGCCAATGAACAGGCCGGAGACCACAATGATCAGCAATGACAGCACGCCCACGCTGTACAGCTGCTTCACCAGCAGCGGCGCATGCTTACGAAACGCCGGTTTACCCACCAGCGCATGGAAGAGCATTAAGCCCGCCCGGCCAAAGGCCGCACAGGTGTTAATTCCCTGACGCCCAAATGACGCCAGTGCCTGTAACCACATCAGTTTAGCTTCTCCCTGTGCGGGTCAGATCGCTGAGGTAATCCCCGGCAGCGAAGCGGAACGGCACCGGACCATCCGCATGACCCTCAATAAACTGGCGCACGCGCGGATCGGGATTCTCCCTCAGCTGCGGCGCACTACCCTGAGCAATAATCTTTTGCCCGGCAACAATATAGGCATGGTCGGCAATGCTCAAGACCTCCGGCACGTCGTGTGAAACCACAATGCAGGTGACGCCCAGCGAATGGTTGAGCTCATCGATCAGCTTGACCAGCACGCCCATGGTAATGGGATCCTGGCCGACGAAGGGTTCGTCGAACATGATCAGCTCCGGCTCCAGCGCAATTGCACGCGCCAGCGCCGCCCGGCGCGCCATGCCGCCGGAGAGTTCGGCCGGCATCAGCTGGGCTGCGCCGCGCAGTCCGACGGCTTCCAGCTTCATCATCACCGTGCTGTGCAGCAATTCAGCTGGCAGCCGGGTGTGTTCGCGCAGCGGCCAGGCAACGTTTTCATAGACGTTAAGGTCGGTGAACAGCGCACCGGACTGGAACAGCATGCTCATTTTTTTACGCACGTCATACAGCTTACGGCGCGACAGCGTCGGAATGTTCTGGTCACGAAACCAGATCTCACCTTTGTCCGGCTGCAGCTGCCCGCCAATCAGGCGCAGCAGGGTGGTTTTACCGATGCCGGAAGGGCCCATAATCGCCGTGACTTTGCCCGCCGGAACGGTCAGCGAAATGTCGTCGAAGATGGTGCGATTGCCGCGCGTAAAACTGACGCCACGAACCTCAACCAGATTCGTTTGCTGCTGGATCATCATTACCTCTTTAAACGGATCGGGCGTAATTAACGTGGTGGATGGTAGCCTGGTAAACCACAATGCACGATAGTTTTACAGAAACTTACCCGTCCGGTGTGGCGAAAACGGCCTTAAAATTTACTTTTGCCTCTCAGACAGTCAAAATCAGCGCCTGATTCCGCACGCGCACTGCTTTTACCTGTCGGACAAGGTTTGCCGGCACCGTTATCCATCAAGGATTTTTCATGTTCGTAGCCACTGCCCTGCTGTTTATCGGATTGATTTTACTGGCTTACGGAGCTGACCGCCTGGTGTTCAGCGCCGCGATCCTGTGTCGATCCCTTGGCATTCCCCCGTTGATCATTGGCATGACGGTGGTGAGCATTGGCACTTCACTGCCGGAACTGATCGTCTCGTTCTCTGCCGCGCAGCATGGTCAGATGGATTTAGCCGTGGGTACCGCGCTGGGCTCGAACATCACCAATATTCTGCTGATCCTTGGTGGCGCTGCGCTGCTGCACCCTTTAACCGTACACTCCAATCTGATTCGCCGCGAACTCCCTCTGCTGCTGCTGGTCTCACTGCTCAGCGGCATCATGCTGTTTGATAACCAGCTCAGCCGGCTGGATGGCGTAGCACTGCTGCTGCTGGCGCTGGGTTATCTGCTGGTGGCGATCCGCATCGCCCGGCGGGCCGAGCGCGATAATAATGACACCCTGACGCGTGAACAACTGGCGGAGCTGCCGCGTGACGAAAACGGCAATACGGTGGCGTTTCTCTGGCTGGCGGTGGCGCTGATTATTCTGCCGATGTCGACGCGCATGGTGATCGACAACGCCACGGTGTTTGCGGATTACTTCGGCGTTAGCGAACTGGTGATGGGACTGACGCTGATTGCTGTCGGTACCAGCCTGCCGGAACTGGCCACGGTGCTGGCCGGCGCGCTGAAAGGCGAGGACGATATCGCCATCGGCAACCTGATTGGCGCCAATATCTTCAATCTGGCGATTGTGCTGGGCCTGCCGGCGCTGGTGCATCCCGGCGCGATCGATGCGCACGCCTTTGCGCGGGATTACTGGATTATGCTGGGCGTCAGCGTGCTGTTCGCCCTGCTGTGCCTGCTGCGCAAGCGCCGCATCGGCCGCATAGCGGGCACGCTGCTGTTAGGTGGATTTATCGTGTGGGTGCTGTGGCTGTGGCTCAGCCCCACGCTTATCGCAAGCTATTAAGGATGACTGACCATGTCACATCAGCAACCGGATTTCGACTTCCAGCAGGCAGGTAAAGCGGTACTGCGCATTGAACGCGAAGGGCTGGAACAGCTCGACCAGTATATTAACGCCGATTTCAGCCGCGCCTGCGAAATGATCTTTGCCTGCCGTGGCAAAGTGGTGGTGATGGGCATGGGCAAATCCGGCCATATCGGCAAGAAGATGGCCGCCACCTTCGCCAGCACCGGCACGCCGGCGTTCTTCGTCCACCCGGGTGAAGCCAGCCACGGCGATCTCGGCATGGTCAGCACCAATGATGTGGTGATCGCCATCTCGAACAGCGGCGAGTCGGGCGAAATCCTCGCGCTGATCCCGGTGCTCAAACGGCAGAAAGTGCAGCTGATTTGCCTGACCAGCCGTCCGGAGAGCGCCATGGGCCGGGCTGCCGATGTGCATTTATGCGTGAAAGTGCCGCAGGAAGCCTGTCCGCTCGGGCTGGCACCGACCTCCAGCACCACCGCCACGCTGGTAATGGGCGATGCGCTGGCGGTGGCGCTGCTGGAAGCGCGCGGCTTCACGCAGGAAGATTTCGCGCTGTCGCACCCGGGCGGCGCACTGGGGCGCAAACTGCTGCTGCACGTCAGCGACATTATGCACAGCGGCGATGAAATTCCCCACGTCACCCGCGACGCCTCGCTGCGCGACGCGCTGCTGGAGATCACGCGCAAAAACCTCGGCCTGACGGTGATTGTCGACGACCTGATGAAAATCGAAGGGATTTTCACGGACGGTGACCTGCGCCGCATCTTCGATATGGGCATCGATTTCCAGTCGGCCCGCATCCAGGATGTAATGACGCGCGGCGGGATTCGCGTGCGCCCCAACCTGCTGGCGGTGGACGCGCTTAATCTGATGCAAAACAAAAACATCACTGCGCTGCTGGTGGCCGATGACGATCGCCTGCTCGGTGTGGTACATATGCATGACATGCTGCGCGCTGGCGTGGTCTGAACGGGAAACAACAATGAGTGCTGAAACCACGATGGTCAACACCTGCTACGGCCCGGTGAGCGCCGACGTGATGGCGCGGGCGGCCAACATCCGCCTGCTGATTTGCGATGTCGACGGCGTGATGTCCGACGGCCTGATTTACATGGGCAACAGCGGTGAAGAGCTAAAGGCCTTTAACGTGCGCGACGGTTACGGCGTGCGCTGCCTGCTGACCTCGGACATCGAAGTGGCTATTATTACCGGCCGCCGCGCTAAACTGCTGGAAGATCGCTGTAAAACGCTCGGCATTACGCATCTTTACCAGGGACAGTCGGATAAGCTTTTGGCCTGGCGCGAACTCCTGGATAAACTGTCACTATCGGCAGACCAGGTCGCGTATATTGGTGACGACCTGATCGACTGGCCGGTAATGGCACAGGCGGGTCTGAGCGTGGCCGTCGCCGATGCGCATCCGGTGTTACTGCCGCGCGCGCATTACGTGACGCGCATTGCTGGCGGTCGCGGTGCAGTACGTGAGCTATGCGACCTGATTTTGCTGGCGCAGAACAAATTTGAGGATGCCAAAGGGCAATCAGTATGAGTAAAAGCAGGCGTTGGATAACGCTGATTCTGGCGCTGATCGCCCTGGTGCTGATCGGCTGGAATCTTACCAACCAGGACGACAGCGCCACGCCGGTGGCGACCAACGATCAGGCGCCGACCTACACCAGCGCCAACTCCAGCACCGTGGTGTATAACCCGACGGGTGCGCTGGCCTATAAGCTGGTCTCGGATAAAGTGACCTACTTTTCGGCCGAAGAAGTGAGCTGGTTCGATAATCCGGTGATGACCACTTACGACGAAAACAAAGTGCCCACGTGGTCGGTTCGTGCTGACAAGGCAAAGCTGACGAAAGATCGTATGCTGTATCTTTATGGCCACGTTGAAGTACACACATTGACGCAGGATTCCCAGCTTGAGCGCATCATCACGGATAATGCTCAGGTTAATCTGGTCAGCCAGGATGTGACGTCTGACGATCAGGTCACCCTATTTGGCCGCAGTTTTAACTCCACTGGCATGAAGATGCGCGGCAACCTACGGACAAAGAATGCCGAGCTGCTTGAAAAGGTCAAAACCTCCTATGAAATTCAAAATGAACAAAAATAGCCTTAAGTTGCTGCTGGTGAGTGCGCTGCTGGCAACCAGCCTGCCGGCGCTGGCGTTAACGGGCGATTCGGACAAGCCGGTTAACATCGACTCGGTGAACCAGGCGCTCGATTTGCAGGGTAACGTCGCCACCTTTACCGGCAACGTGATCGTGACCCAGGGCACCATCAAAATTACCGCCGATAAAGTGGTGGTAACGCGTCCCGGCGGCGACAGCAACAAAACCATCGTCGATGCCTACGGCAATCCGGCCACCTTTTATCAGATGCAGGACAACGGCAAACCGGTGCAGGGGCACGCCGCCAAACTGCACTATGAGCTGGCCAACGATTTCGTCGAGCTGACCGGCAACGCCTTTATTGAGCAGCAGGACAGCAACATCAAAGGCGATCGCATCACCTATCTGGTGAAAGAGCAGAAAATGCAGGCCTACAGTCAGGGCCAGAGCAAGCGCGTCACCACCGTGCTGGTGCCGTCGCAGCTGCAGGATAAAAACGGTTCGTCTGCGAGCCCCAAAAAGAGTAACTGATCGCTATGGCCACATTAGTCGCTGAAAACCTGGCGAAAGCCTACAAAGGCCGTCGCGTAGTAGAAGATGTCAGCCTGCAGGTGAAATCCGGCGAGATTGTCGGCCTGCTGGGCCCCAACGGGGCCGGTAAAACCACCACCTTCTACATGGTGGTAGGCATCGTGCCGCGTGATGCCGGCCGCATCATCATTGATGAAGAAGATATCAGTATTCTGCCGCTGCATGCGCGCGCGCGACGCGGCATCGGTTATCTGCCGCAGGAAGCGTCGATCTTCCGCCGTCTGAGCGTCTACGACAACCTGATGGCGGTACTGCAGGTGCGTGACGACCTGACAGAAGAGCAGCGTCAGGATCGCGCCAATGAGCTGATGGACGAGTTCCACATTGGCCATCTGCGCGACAGCATGGGCCAGGCGCTGTCGGGCGGTGAACGTCGCCGCGTCGAGATTGCCCGTGCGCTGGCCGCCAATCCAAAGTTTATCCTGCTGGATGAACCTTTTGCCGGCGTTGACCCCATCTCCGTTATCGATATCAAAAAGATCATCGAACACCTGCGTGACAGCGGCCTCGGCGTGCTGATCACCGACCACAACGTGCGTGAAACGCTCGCGGTGTGTGAGCGCGCATATATCGTCAGCCAGGGCCATCTGATTGCCCACGGCACGCCAGATGAAATTCTTGCAGATGAGCAGGTTAAGCGGGTTTATTTGGGCGAAGAGTTCAGACTCTGATAAGGTGTCGGCATACCCGACATTTGCTTAGGAAATTCTAGCCGGATTATGAAGCAAGGTTTGCAACTCAGGCTCAGCCAACAGCTGGCGATGACCCCCCAGTTGCAGCAGGCAATCCGCTTGCTGCAACTCTCTACGCTTGAACTCCAGCAGGAACTGCAACTGGCGCTGGAAAGCAATCCGCTGCTTGAACAAACCGATCTGCACGATGAAGTCGACGCCCGCGAATTTCAGGAGAACGAGGCGTTAGATACCCGTGAGGCACTCGAACAGAAAGAGATGCCGGAAGAGCTGCCGCTCGATGCCACCTGGGACGAGATCTACACGGCCGGCACGCCCTCCGGCACCGGCACCGATTACCAGGACGACGAGCTGCCGGTGTATCAGGGTGAAACCACGCAGTCGCTGCAGGACTATCTGATGTGGCAGGTGGAACTGACGCCGTTCACCGACACCGACCGCGCCATCGCTACCTCCATCGTCGATGCCATTGACGATACCGGTTATCTCACCGTCAGCTTACAGGACATTTGTGACAGTATTGGTGACGAAGAGCTGACGCTGGAAGAGGTGGAAGCGGTGCTGAAGCGCGTACAGCGTTTCGATCCGGTGGGCGTCGGCGCACGCGATCTGCGTGACTGCCTGCTGGTGCAGCTGTCGCAGTATGCGGCCGATATGCCGATGCTGAACGAAGCTCGGCTGATTGTCAGCGAGCACCTCGACCTGCTGGCTAACCACGATTTCCGCAGCCTGATGCGCGTGACGCGGCTGAAAGAAGAGGTGCTGAAGGAAGCGATGCTGCTGATTCAGTCGCTCGATCCGCGCCCCGGGCAGTCGATCAATACCAGCGAGCCCGAGTATGTGATTCCCGATGTGCTGGTGCGCAAGACTGGCACGCGCTGGACGGTGGAGCTGAACGCTGACAGCCTGCCGCGCCTGAAGATTAATCAGCATTACGCCGCGATGGGCGGTTCTGCGCGTAATGACAGTGACAGTCAGTTTATTCGCAGCAACTTACAGGAAGCCCGCTGGCTGATTAAGAGCCTGGAGAGCCGCAACGACACGCTGCTTAAAGTGACGCGCTGTATTGTCGAACAGCAGCAGGCGTTTTTTGAACAGGGTGAAGAGTATATGCGTCCGATGGTGCTGGCGGATATCGCCCAGGCCGTGGATATGCATGAATCCACCATTTCCCGCGTCACCACGCAAAAGTATTTGCACAGCCCGCGTGGCATTTTTGAACTGAAGTATTTTTTCTCCAGTCACGTCAGCACCGAAGGCGGTGGCGAAGCCTCGTCGACGGCGATCCGTGCACTGGTGAAAAAATTAATCTCCGCGGAAAATCCCGCAAAACCCTTGAGCGACAGCAAACTGACCTCCATGTTATCTGAACAGGGCATCATGGTGGCGCGACGTACGGTTGCTAAGTATCGCGAGTCTTTATCTATACCGCCATCAAACCAGCGCAAGCAGCTGGTTTGACCGAAACAAGAAGGAAGACCTATGCAGCTAAACCTTACCGGACTGAATGTTGAGATAACCGACCCACTGCGCGAATTTGTAAATAACAAATTTGCCAAACTGGAACACTATTTTGATCGTATCAATCAGGTTTATATTGTTCTGAAAGTGGAGAAGGTGACGCAGATTGCGGAAGCAACCCTGCACGTCAACGGCGGGGAGCTGCACGCCACATCGGAAGCGGAAGACATGTACGCGGCCATCGACGGGTTGATTGACAAGCTGGCCCGTCAGCTGACCAAACACAAAGACAAACTGAAAAAACACTAACCTTCACGCTTGCAGAGTGCTGACGGGTTCAGCACTCAGAGGAGAAATGGGGCGGGTCACCGCCCCGTTTTGTCATCTGCGCAAGCGCCTGCAGTCACCTGCCCTGCCCGTTCGCGGTGTCCCGGTACGTGCCTTACGGCTATGTGAACACGCAAGTGAAACGATGATGAACAACGATCTGACACTGGAATTGAGCGCGGTCCTTTCGCTGGACTGCACCCGCAGCGGCGTACACTGCCAGAGTAAAAAGCGCGCGCTGGAAATTATCAGCGAGCTGGCCGCTAAGCAGCTCAATCTGCCGCACCAGACGCTTTTTGAAGCCATCCTGACCCGTGAACGCATGGGCAGTACCGGCATTGGTAACGGCATCGCCATCCCGCACGGCAAGCTGGAGGAGGATACGCTGCGCGCCGTTGGCGTGTTTATCAGCCTCGACCAGCCTATCGCCTTTGACGCCGTCGACAACCAGCCGGTTGACCTGCTGTTTGCCCTGCTGGTGCCCGCAGACCAGTGCAAAACCCATCTGCACACCCTGTCGCTGGTGGCGAAACGCCTGGCGGATAAAACCGTCTGCCGCCGTTTGCGCGCGGCACAGAGCGATGAAGAGCTCTACGCCATCATTACAGAAGCTCAGGAAGATCACGCTTAAGCGACAGACACTTTTACCGGCCTGCGTGCCGGTTTAACACGGGAGAAATGTGATGGTGCTGATGATCGTTAGCGGTCGGTCAGGCTCAGGAAAATCAGTCGCGCTGCGCGCCCTTGAGGATATGGGCTTCTACTGTGTCGATAACCTGCCGGTGGTGCTGCTGCCGGAGCTGGCGAACACCTTAACCGAGCGCAATATCTCAGCGGCGGTCAGCATTGACGTGCGCAACATGCCGGAATCACCGGAGGTGTTTGAGCAGGCACTGAACAATCTGCCGGAAGCGTTCTCGCCGCAGCTGCTGTTTCTGGACGCCGATCGCAATACGCTGATCCGCCGCTACAGCGACACGCGCCGCCTGCATCCGCTCTCCAGCAAAAATCTGTCGCTGGAAAGCGCCATTGATGAGGAAAACGATCTGCTGGAGCCGCTGCGCTCGCGTGCCGATCTGATCATCGATACCTCAGAGATGTCGGTGCATGAGCTGGCAGAAATGCTGCGCACGCGCCTGCTGGGCAAGCGTGAGCGTGAACTCACCATGGTGTTTGAATCCTTCGGCTTCAAGCACGGCATCCCGATCGACGCCGATTACGTGTTTGACGTGCGTTTCCTGCCCAACCCGCACTGGGATCCGAAGCTGCGTCCGATGACCGGGCTCGATCGTCCGGTGGCGGCCTTCCTCGATCGTCACACCGAAGTGCACAACTTTATCTACCAGACACGCAGCTATCTCGAGCTGTGGCTGCCGATGCTGGAAACCAATAACCGCAGCTATCTGACTGTGGCGATTGGCTGTACCGGCGGTAAGCACCGTTCGGTCTACATTGCCGAACAGCTGGCAGACTATTTCCGTTCGCGCGGTAAGAATGTGCAGTCCCGTCATCGCACCCTGGAAAAACGCAAATCATGACCGTGAAGCAAACCGTTGAGATTCGAAATAAGCTGGGTATGCATGCGCGCCCGGCGATGAAGCTGTTTGAGCTGGTGCAGAGTTTTGATGCGGAAGTGCTGCTGCGTAACGAGGCCGGCACCGAAGCCGAAGCCAGCAGCGTGATTGCGCTACTGATGCTCGACTCCGCTAAAGGCGGTCATATCGAAATCGAGGCCAGCGGCCCGCAGGAAACCCAGGCGCTGGCCGCGGTGATTGAGCTGTTTGAAGCCGGTTTTGACGAAGATTAACCGCGTCAGTGCAGCTGGTAACGGTTGAGGAAGCCCTCGCCGCCCAGCTGGCGCATCTGGCGCATAATCCACTGCTGGCGCTGACGAATGTAGCCGGACGGTGCATCCGCGCGGAAGCGAATCGGATTCGGCAGCACCGCCGCCAGCAAAGCGGCTTCCGCCATGCTCAGCCGGCTGGCAGGCTTGTGGAAATAGCGCTGCGATGCCTCTTCCACACCAAACACTCCATTACCGAATTCCGCAATATTCAGGTACACCGTCAGAATGCGGCGTTTGGTCCATACCGTTTCCAGTCCCACCGTCAGCCCGGCCTCCAGCCCTTTGCGCACCCAACTGCGGCCATCCCACAAGAACAGGTTCTTCGCCGTCTGCTGAGACAGCGTTGATGCGCCGCGCATCCGTTCGCTGCCGTCATTGTCCAGCACCTGCTGAATGGCATGCACGTCAAAGCCCCAGTGCTCAGGAAACTTCTGATCTTCCGAGGCGATCACCGCCAGCGCCATCCACGGTGAAATCTCATCCATCCCCACCCAGTCTGAATGGGCGACATAATCGAAGCGTCCGCTGAACCACGCGCCAAGCTGCCGCTCCACCATTACCGCCGAAAACGGCACCGGCAAAAATGCGAACAGCACAATGCCGGCCAGCCACAGACCCAGCCATGCCAGAAGCACCCTGCCAGCCAGCCGCTTCAGGCGCTGGACCATCTTCCCTTTACTCTTACTCATGCAATCGTCTCTTACCGGTTCCCTGGATTAATCAATTACTCAGGTCATGATTTCAAATAGCGGTGATGCAAGCCGGAATTTTATCTCTGCGGCATCGCGACCACCAGCCAAACTCATTGCGCGGGCAACCATCGTTCCTCTATTAGAGCCAGTCGCATCAAGCACTTCCGGCAAAAAGGAATCGGTTCCATGCAGAAAAATCGCGCAGCGCGCACAGGCATAAATACTTAACCGATTGTGATACCGCTCACGTTAAACCTTTCACGATGTTTAACTATCATCTTTAGTAGTCAGTGAAGATGTTCATTGACAACCGAGACCATTCTGAAAAACACGGCGCAAATAGCGACAATTACGCTTCAGGCCAGGGCGCAACCTGTAAAACGTTTTACCGCCCATCCGGTTTACGCTAACCGTTCAATGCCCGAACTGGAACTTTCAGCCGGGGGTTTCCAAAACGTTTTGGATAACCGCCACAAAATCTGGTTATTCATTATTAGAATCAATAAGATGAGCATAAAAATGGCCGTTGCGCTGCGCTTTTTGCCGTTTCCCTTCGCCGCGCAGCGCTTTCCGGACCGCGACTGTGGGAAAACCAGGCAAAAAACCGAACATTTGCTCAAAAATAGTGCAATACGCCAAAGAAATTGATTCCTTGCTTGACTGTGTCAGCAAATTAATGTTTTCTGTATTTAAACGCTGCTCAACATCACACAATTTAATGAATCTTGTCACAAGCTGTGGCGAATTTGCTAAGGTGATTTTGAAGCGTTAACCAATACCACGCTGTTGCTTTTGTATTCGATTTCTAATAATAGCAGCAGCGCCCATTTCCCTGGTGTTGGCGCAGTATTCGCGCACCCCGGTTTCGACTGGGGTCATTTTTTTTCTGGCCCGCGCTATTTTTCACGCTCCGCAACCCAGTTCCGTAATACTTCAACGTCGTGCCGCCACTCGTGCTTCAGCTCGTCAACCCACTCCTGCACGTTATCCCACCAGGCCGGCAATTCCGGTGACTGAATCTGTTTCGCCAGTTTCTGCAGATGCAGCAGGCCGACGGAGCCCGCCGCGCCTTTGATCTTGTGCCCCTCTTCGGCGATGCCCTTCTGGTCACGCGCCATCATGTTGGAGTCCAGCACCTCAAGATAACCCGGCATCATCTGCTCGAACATCGTCAGGCTTTGGGTGATCAGCCCCGGACCAACCAGCTCGATATACTGCTCCAGCATGTCGACATCCAGCAGCGTGCGTGACTGTTCCGCGTCGGCGTCACTCACCACCGCTTCCGCTTCGGCCTGGTAATCCCAGAATTTCTTGATCATCGCGGTCAGCGCCGGCACCGCCAGCGGTTTGCTCAGCACATCGTCCATGCCGGCATCGAGATACTCTTTTTTATCCTTCAGCACATTGGCAGTCAGCGCGACCAACGGCGGCAGCGTCACGCCGGCGTGCTGCTGATGAATGGCGCGCGACACATCGAGGCCAGTCATGTCCGGCAGCTGGATATCCAGCAGCACCAGGTCGAACTCCTGCGGATCGAACATCGCCAGCGCCTCACCGCCGGTCATCGCCACCTCCACGCTGCAACCCAGCTTCTCCAGTACCGAGCGCGCCACAATCACGTTGAGCTCGATATCTTCTACCAGCAGCACGTGCAGCGCCGGCAGCGGCATGCTGTCGTCCTGATCCTCATCTTCCACTTCATCCGCCACGCGCGGCGCGTGGATTTCCACGGTAAAGCACGAGCCCTGACCCGGTGCGCTGCTGACGGTAATATCGCCGCCCATCGCCTGCGCCAGCCGGCGTGACACCGCCAGGCCAATCCCGGTTCCGGTGGCCGGTTTACCGCCGTGCTGATCTTTCACCTGGTAATACATGGCGAAGATTTTGTCCTGCTCTTCCTGCGGAATGCCCATCCCGGAGTCCTGCACCTCAAAGTGCAGCGTTTCGTCCTGGCGATAGGCGACGCGCACCACGATTTCGCCCTGCCGGGTAAACTTCACGGCATTGCCAATCAGGTTCCACAGAATCTGGCGCAGGCGCGTGCCGTCGGCGGAGATTTTGTGCGGCAGCGGCAATTCCGGTGCCATGACGAACTTCAGCCCTTTCGGCTGCGCCAGCAGGCCGGAGAGGTTTTCCAGGTCGGCGAGGAAGCCGGTGAAATCCAGCGGCTGGTTATCCAGCTGCACTTTGCGTCGCTCAATCTTGTCGACTTCAATCACATCATTAAAGATGTTGCCGAGGGTGATGGCCGAGACGTGAATGGTTTTCAGGTACTTCAGCTGCTCCTGGTTGAGATCGGTATCCAGCAGGATACGGCTTAACCCGACGATGCCGTTAAGCGGCGTACGCAGCTCGTGGCTGATGGTGGAGATAAAGGTGGTCTTTTCACGGCTGGCGTTCTCCAGCGCGTCCTGATAGCGCTTACGCTCGGTAATATCGCGTCCGAAGCCCATCAGGCCGCTGCGCTTACCAACGCGGTCGTAATACGGCACTTTGCGGATTTCAAAGCAGGCTTTGCGCCCGTCCGGATACTGTAGCCACTGTTCATAGGTGAGCGACACATTGTGGCGAAACACCTTCTCATCGGTCTCCAGCACTTTGGTGGCGGCATCTTCGTCATAAATGTCGCGCGGCGTCAGGCCAATCAGCTGCTTCTCGCTCAGCCCGGTGAGCAGTTCCATGGCGCGGTTACAGCCGGAAAACTGTTTGTCGATGTTGCGATAGAACACCAGGTCGGGCGAGGCATCGAGGAACGAACGCAGGAAGGAAGATTGCTGCTCCAGCTCAATCTGCGCCTGCTCACGCCGCGTCATCTCTTCGCGCAGCTTATCCATCACCTGCTCGCGCGCCTGCTCTGCTTTAATACGGTCGCTGATTTCCTGGTTCAGCTGGCTGATGGTCTCTTTCATCTGCTGATTCAGTTCAAGGTCGCGCGTGCGCATCTCCTCCAGCTTGTCCACCAGCTTCGACAACCGCTGGCGCGACTCCTCCAGCTGATCGACCACTACGGAGAGAAAGTAGACCGCCCACGGGGTAATCAGCAGGCCAAAAAACACCGAACGCACGACGTCGATACTTTCAACGTGGCCACGCAGCACCATGGTGACCGCCATCTGCACCACCATTGCCAGCACCACCAGCGCCGAAGCCAGCAGCAGCGAAAACCGCACCAGCCCGAGCTTGACCATTAAATCCACGTAGTACTGTGCTAAAAGACGAATCTGTTTCATTACGCGCTCCCTGAACGAATCTGGCTCATCATAGCGTAATTATCTGCGCGCTGCGCCGCCGCACGCGCCGTGCGGACTGACTTTACGCCCTGTTATGGTGCAGCAGCGCGGCGTTTCGCCGACGTTCCCGCCTTTATGCCTAAAGCGCTTGACTAATTCTGCCAACTGAATAATCTGGAGGGCCGCGCTTTTGCGGGTCCCGGTGCCGCGTGCCCGGCGCATCCGCTTTCTGCAGCCATCCCTCCTGATGGTTGCCTTCCGTTATTGCATATCCATTCAGCTTAAGTGCTGTTTTAATCACACCCCGGTTAATTAATTTTACTAATGGCAACCGCGTTTTGATTCAAATGTTCCGCCATAAGAAAAACAGATACATGCTGTGCACGAAACGGTCCAAACAGAATTTTGTGCTGGCATCCCTACATTCAACAGCATGGTCTGGAAATATGAGGCCGATCACACAGTGAGACGGCTCACACTTCATAAGGGAATCAGAAAGGTCAGATTGACATATATTTACGTAATAAAAACATAATAATCATACAGTTAAATCGCAAAAAGGCTGATTAACCGTAATAAAGCTGGCTATTTGACCTGAGTTCGCTTTCCCGATAAGTTGGAATTCCGCTGGATGCTTTCCAGTCGGGACTGTGTCTCGGCATATCTATGCAGCAAGAAGACTCCCTCTGGATGCAAGTTATCTCCCTTAGAGACCGGATTTTATGGACAGCCAATCAAGGACGTGAATCAGTGCCTTGATTGTCGTTGTCCGGTGTTGCGACGTCCGCGTAAAAGCGCGCGAAAACAAATTGATACAGCACGCAGCAGCGCTCTGTGCCTGAAATAATGCAGGTAATGTCTAAAGCAGTTTAAGGAGACCCTCAATGTCCACTCAACAACCTAACCCCTGGGGTTTGTATGATCCATCAGCAGGAAGCGACAGCTGTGGTGTAGGTTTCATTACCCGCAAGGACGGCGAGCAGACCCATGAAATCCTGCAGATGGCGCACAGCGCCCTGTGCACGGTACCGCACCGTGGCGGGATGTCTGCAGAGGGTGTGGGCGATGGCGCGGGCGTTAACGTTGACCTCTCCCTGAACTTCTTCCGTAAGCTGACCGGTCAGGCGCTGGAAGCGGGCCGCTTTGGCGTGGGCAACTTCTTTGTGCCAAAAGATGCGGCGCTGCGCGCGAACGCAGAGCGTCTGGTTGAAGAGACGCTGGCGGCTTACAATTTCCCGGTACTGCTGAAGCGTGATATGCCGCTGGACAACAGCGTCACGCGCCCGGCCGCACAGCAGTTCCAGCTGCCGATCGTGCAGTGGGTGTTTGCCGCACCGCAGGACGTTACCGAGCAGAGCGACTTCGAGCGCCACATTTACCGTGCGCTGCTGGACATCGAAGCACGCGCCTTTACCGAAAGCGAATTCGGCGGTCTTTATCCGCTGTCGCTGTCGTCGCGCACTCAGGTGTTCAAAGCCCGCCTGAACTCCAACGAAGTGATTCCTTACTTCAAAGATCTGACCGATCCCGATCATCAGGTGCGCGGACTGTTTTTCCATACGCGCTTCTCCACCAATACCGATCCGCATACCACAATGGCGCAGCCGTTCCGCCTGATGGCGCACAACGGTGAGCTGAACACGGACCGTAAAAACCGCATCGCGGAAGCGGCACTGATGCTGGCGCGCGGCAAAAAGATCGTGCGGCCAAAAGGCCAGTCTGACAGTTCGCGTCTCGATCAGAGCATCCACAGCCGTCTGATGGAAGATAACCTCGATCTGATCAACGCCGTGGTTTCAATGATGCCGCCGGCGTGGGAAAACGACACCTCGCTGTCGGCTGAAGTGCGCGCCATGCTGGAATACTTCTCGCTGTATGAAGAGAAGAACGACGGCCCCGCCGCGCTGATCTTCGGTAACGGCGAAGTGATCGGCGCACGGCTGGACCGTCTTGGCCTGCGTCCGCTGCGCTCCGTCGAAACCGCTGAGTACATTGGTGCGATGTCAGAAGCCGGCCAGATCGCCTTCCCACCGGAGAGCGTGCTGCGTCGTGGCCGTATCGAAGCTGGCGGCATGCTCTATTACGATCACAAAGAGAAACGCTCTTACACCACCGTGCAGGCGCTGGAAAAGCTGGCGGCGGAAAAAGATTATCTCTCCCTGGTGCAGGCGGCACGCGTTGAACTACAGCAGCTGCCGGAAGTGCCGGCAGAGAAACTCGGCTCGCCGCTGCGCTATCGCGGCGACCTGAAAACCTATCAGCGCTTTGTGGCTTACTACTACAACCAGGAAAGCTTCAAATTCATGATGGACCCGATGCTGCAAACCGGCGCTGAGAAGATCTCCGCGATGGGTTACGGCAACGCCATTAATGGCCTGTCCGATCATGAAGGCGGCATGGCGCACTACTTCTCGCAGCGCTTTGCACAGGTCACCAACCCGCCGCTCGACTCCATCCGTGAAGCGGACGGCATGACGCTGCGCGTGGCGCTCGGCGCCAAACCGCATCTCGGCCGCAGTAAAGGCCAGCAGATCATCGTGCCAAGCCCGATCCTGACGCACCTGGACATGCTGCGTCTGCGCGAGCAGAAAGTGGCGCCGTATGCGCGCTTCGAGATGCTGTATGAGCCGGTCATCGGTAAAGACATCGTCAGCCGCGCCGCCAACGCCAAAGCGCTGGAAAACGCTATCGATAACCTGGCGCAGCAGGTGGTGGATTTTGCCCGTCAGCAGGGCGGCATCGCGGTGATCACCGATCGCCATATCTCGTCAACTCATGCGGCCATTCCGATGCTGCTGATGGTGTCGGCCATCAACCAGCGTCTGGTGCAGGAAGGCCTGCGTCTGGATGTATCACTGGTGGTCGAGAGCGGCCAGAGCATCTCCTCGCACCATATCGCCGCCACGCTCGGCTTTGGCGCCTCTGCCGTGTATCCGCTGGGCGTACAGATGCGTGCAGAAGAGAAGTTTGGTGAAGGTGAAGAAGGCAACAAAGCGTTCAAACGCTATGCCAAAGCGGCAGAAAAAGCGCTGATGAAAACCATGGGCAAAGTGGGCCTGTGTACCGTTGAGAGCTACAGCTGCGGTGAGTTCTTCGAGCCGAACTTCCTCGATACCGAAGATCCGGTGCTGAAGAAATATTTCCCGAATATCAAAACTCCGGTGGGCGGCGCGGGCTTCCCGGCCATCGCGCAGATGGCGGTGGACTGGCACCAGAGCGCGCTGAAAATTCAGGGCGAAGCCGAAGTGCCGCTGCTGGGTCTGTTTAAAGAACGTGCCGAAGGCGCGGGCCACTCGTACGGCACCATCGCGGTGCGTACCTTTATTGATATGACAGAGCAGCCGATTCGCTTCGCTGACAAAGCGCGCGAAGAGGACAACTTTATCCGTCTGATGACGCTGGCCAGGCTGGACAACGCGTTCAGCATCAAAGCCGAGTCGTTTAAAGACAGCAGCTTCGAGCGCATCCCGAATGCGGTGATCGACAGCTTTGCTATCACGCCGGATTACCGTCAGTTCTCCAGCCTGATGCACGCTGAGCGTAAGCGTCGTCCGGCGGCGCTGCGCGACATCCTCGCGCTGCCGTGCGATCTGACCCACGTGGACAGCGAAGCCGAATTTGGCCGCAAGCTGGGCCGCTACTCGCTGGTTAACAACGGCTTCGCCATTCGCGGCCTGCGCTGTGAAGCGGTGAACGGCAGCCTCAACCAGTTTGAGCTGCGTCTGATTGATGCCATTGCCGGCCTGAAGCCGGAGAGCGAGCGTCTGGCCGCGCTGTCACGCGCGCTGAAAACCCGCTTTAACGATGAGATCGAAAGCAGCAGCATCACTGAAGGCGTGTTGCACATTACCGCTTACGGTCAGGCAGCAGACTATCTGGCAAAAATCTTTACCGCGCTGCCTTCGCTGCCGCTGGAAGAGATCCAGCCGGCGCACGAAATCACCCGTACCTTCGCCTCAGGCGCCATGAGCCACGGCGCGCTGGTCGCGCCGGCGCACGAAGCGGTAGCGCACGGCACCAATATGGTGGGCGGAATGAGTAACTGTGGTGAAGGTGGCGAACACTATTCACGCCACGGCACCATTCGCGCATCGCGCATCAAACAGCTGGCGTCCGGTCGTTTCGGCGTGTGGGCGGCTTATCTGGCCGACCCGATGCTGGAAGAGCTGGAGATCAAAATTGGCCAGGGCGCTAAACCGGGCGAAGGCGGTCAGCTGCCGGCACCGAAAGTGACGGTGGAGATTGCGGCCGCGCGTGGCGGTACGCCGGGCGTTGAGCTGGTATCACCGCCGCCGCATCACGATACTTATTCTATCGAGGATTTGGCGCAGCTGATCCACGACTGTAAAGCGGCGCGCGTACGCGTTATCGTCAAACTGGTGTCGTCTGAAGGCATCGGTACTATCGCAGTCGGCGTGGCAAAAGCCGGCGCAGACGTCATCAACGTCGCCGGTAACACCGGCGGCACCGGCGCGGCGTCGGTCACCAGCCTGAAATACACCGGGCGCGTGGCGGAAATCGGTATCGCCGAAGTACACCAGGCGCTGTGCGCGAACGGGCTGCGTGACAAAGTGCAGCTGCGCTGCTCCGGCGCACAGCAGACCGGCAGCGACGTGATCAAATCGGCCCTGCTCGGCGGCGACAGCTTCGAGTTCGGCACCACCGCGCTGATGATGCTGAAATGCGTGATGGCGAAAAACTGTAACGTCAAATGCCCGGCTGGCCTCACCACTAACGCTGAAGCCTTCGATGGCGATCCGCGTCAGCTGGCGCAGTACTTCATCAACGTGGCGCAGGAAGTGCGTGAGTTCCTCGCACGCCTCGGTCTGCGTTCGCTGCGTGAAGCGCGCGGCCGCTCTGACCTGCTGCACCTGATGGATCATCCGCTGGAAGTGGGCAAACTCGATCTGCGCGCCATGCTGACCGTGGTGCCGGAGCAGAAGATCGCTCAGCCGGTGTATCTGGAAAAAGATTTCGAGCTGGACGATGGCTGGGCAGAAGAGCTGAAAGCGCAGCTGGTTGATGCTGCCCGCCGCGAGATTACGCTGGGTAACGGCGTAACGCTGAATAACCGTAACAAGAGCGTTGGCGGTCAGCTGGCGATCGATATTGAGCGCATGCTGAACCACGAGCTGTCGGCGCAGCAGCTGGCCGCGCTGCCGGCGGTACTGCAGGATGACCGTGGCCGGAAATATCTGGCACCGCGCACAGTGCAGATTGATACCCGCGGGTCAGCCGGTCAGTCATTTGGCGCGTTCTGCAACGACGGCATGCAGATGAAGCATTACGGCACCTGTAACGATGGCGTCGGTAAAGGTCAGTGTGGCGGCGAACTGGTGGTGATGTCACCGGGCGGCGGCGCACAGGACAGCGACGGCAACGTGCTGATCGGTAACTTTGCGCTGTTCGGCGCGACCGGCGGTCGTCTGTTTGTTCAGGGCCAGGCCGGTGACCGTTTCGCCGTGCGTAACTCAGGCGCCACCGCGGTGGTGGAAGGCGTCGGCGACTTCTGCTGTGAATACATGACCAACGGCGCGATTCTTAACCTCGGCACCTTTGGTAAAGGTTTCGGTAACGGCATGAGCGGCGGCTTCGCCTATCAGTACGATCCGTACCGTTCCCTGGCCGCGCACGCCGCCGGTGATTCGGTGCTGTTCGGCTCCATCGCTGACGAAGACGAAATGGCGCAGGTGCACAAGCAGGCAGTGCTGACCATGCTGCACTGGCACCTCGAAGCCACCCAGTCGCCGCGCGCGGCGTGGCTGCTGGAGAACTGGGAAACCGAGTGTCAGCACTTCGTTTACGTGATGCCACGCTCGCTGCTGCTGTATCAGGACGGCGGCGAGATCCTGAAAGCGAAAACGCGTAAGGATTTGCTGGAAGAACTGTCCACGTCGCTGGCCGCGCATCAGGTTGCCAAGTTCAAATCAGCCTGGCGTGCGGGCAAAACCATCGCCGACGGTGCGGTACCGGCCTACGGCGCGACCGATACGCAGGAGATGTTTGTTCTGCTGAATAACTACACCGTTCTGAGCTTCGCGCAGCAGCTGGCGCTGGGCAAACTGCCGAAAGGCACAGCGGTGGAAGACGCGGCAGTCGAGAAAGCGGTTCGCAACCTGCTGATGACCGAAGATTTCGCGCTGGTCAGCAAACTGCAGCGTCATGCCCGTGCGGCCATTGAGAGCTACAGCGATGATGAGCTGGCAAGCCTGATCGCCGCCAAGCGTATGTCGGATTACAAAGCCGCGCTGACGCAGCGCAACATTCGCTCCATGGACAGCCTGGCAACCTATGGCTGGATCATTTATCAGGACGCCTGCAACCGTGAGGTGCTGGGCCATCTGCCTGATTTTGAAGAGCTGTTTGCACGCGCCGCACTGCCAGAGATTGCCGCCGCGGTCGGGAAACTCTCCTGATTGCGCTGCGAAAGAAGATTGATGACGATAAAACGGTTTGAGTACTGATATCCATGAAGATTCCTTACATTCCTGAAGACGCGCCGTTTAACGGCGAACAGAAATACTGGCTGGCGGGGTTTCTCGCCGGTCTCCACTCGCGCCTGCTGGTATTAGAAGACAAGCAGACCGCACCGGCAGCGGGCGCCAGCGCCACCACCCAGCTGCATATTCTGTTTGGTTCCCAGACCGGTAACGCCGAAGCGCTGGCGCAGACCGCAGCCAAGGCGGCGCGCGCTAAAGGCCTGGTGCCGGTAGTGCAGGCGCTGGGTGAAGTGGATCTGGATGTGTTCGCCACCATGCGTCATGTACTGATCGTCACCTCCACCTACGGCGAAGGCGAAATGCCAGACAACGCACAGCTGTTCTGGCAGGCCATCTCAGCCAGCACCGCGCCGCGTCTGGAGCAGATGCACTTTGCCGTGCTGGCAATCGGCGATACCGGCTACGACGGTTTCTGCCAGGCCGGTAAGTTCATTGATATGCGCCTGGAGCAGCTGGGGGCGAAACGCGTGGTGGATCGCATCGACTGCGACATCGATTACGAAGAGCCTTCCAGCGAGTGGATTGGCAGCGCCATGCCACAGTTTGCCGCCAGCGCGGGCAGCAGCGGTACGGTGCTGGAGAGCGCGCCGGAAGCGCCGGTGATCCCGGGCAGCAACAAGCAAAACCCGTACGCGGCGGCGCTGGTGACCAATAAGCGTCTGTCCGGCGAGCAGTCCGCCAAAGATATCCGTCACTTCGAATTTGACCTGAGCGACAGCGGCCTGAAATACGAAGCCGGTGATGCGCTGGGCGTGATCCCGGTGAACGATGCCGGGCTGGTGAGCCTGCTGCTGAGCGAGCTGAAAGCCGACTACGAAACCCCAGTGCCGGGCTTTGACCGTAACCTCGGCGATCTGCTGACCTATCAGTTCGAGATTTCTGAGCCGTCGCGCAAGCTGATTGAGTGGGTCGGACAGCACACCACCAACCAGGAGCTGCTGCACGTCCTGCAGCACGACGATAAAGATACGCTGGCCAACTGGCTGTGGGGCAAAGATACGCTGGATCTGCTGCAGCTCGAGCTGAAGCGTAATCTGTCGGTGCCGGAGCTGGTGGCGATGCTGCGTCCGCTGCAGCACCGTGCTTACTCCATTTCGTCCAGCTCGAAGGCGCACCCTAACCAGGTCCATCTGACCATCGCTTCCGTGCGCTATCACAGCGGTGGCCGCGAGCGTAAAGGCGTGTGCTCAACCTATCTGGCTGAACGCGTGCGTCGCGGAGAGAAGCCGGCGATCTTTATTTCGCCGAACAAAGCGTTCCGCGTGCCGGCGAACAATAACGCCCCGCTGATCATGGTCGGTCCGGGTACCGGCATCGCGCCGTTCCGCGCCTTCCTGCAGGAGCGCCAGGCGACCGGTGCTGAAGGTAAAAACTGGCTGTTCTTTGGCGACCAGCATCAGGAACATGATTACATTTACGCGGATGAGCTGGCGGGCTGGCAGCAGAGCGGTCTGCTGACGCATCTCGACCTGGCCTTCTCCCGCGATCAGGAAGAGAAGATTTACGTGCAGAACCGCATGCTGGAGAAAGGCGCTGAGCTGTACGCCTGGCTGCAGGAAGGCGCCTACTTCTACGTCTGTGGCGATGCCTCACGCATGGCGAAAGATGTCGATGCCGCGCTGTATGAAGTGGTGCGTCAGTTCGGTGGTCTTTCCAGCGAGCGTGCCGCAGCCTATATCGATCAGCTGAAGAAAGATAAGCGTTACCTGCGCGACGTTTATTAAGATCGGTACAAAGGGAGCGCTACGCTCCCTTTGGTCTGCTGCGCACTAAGCCGCGCCGCGACACAGGCATAAAAAAACGGGCTAATCAGCCCGTTTTTTATTTTCCGCGATTTACTTCACTACGCGCAGTGAAGGACGTCCACCGCGCGGCGGCGGTTCATCATCCGGTGAAGAGTCGTCATCCGTCGCATCGTCCGGACGGTCACCATCAATCACCGACATTAACGTCTCTTCCTGGCCGCCTTCCTGCTCGTCGCCGGACAGCTCATAAGCAGGCTCCGGTTCGAACATGGTGCCGGCGCCGTTTTCGCGCGCGTAAATCGCCAGCACCGCAGCCATCGGCACAGATACCTGGCGCGGCACGCCGCCGAAACGCGCATTGAAGCGCACCTGATCGTTGGCAAGCTCAAGGTTACCCACCGCGCGCGGCGCGATGTTCAGGACAATCTGTCCGTCACGAGCGTACTCCAGCGGCACCTGTACGCCAGGCAGATTGATATCCACCACCAGATGCGGCGTCAGCTGGTTGTCGAGCAGCCATTCATAAAAGGCCCGCAGCAGATAGGGACGGCGGGCAGTAAGTTGCGACATTTCCATAGATTAGCCCCGGGCTTGCAGGCGCATTTCACGTTCGGCTTCCGTCAAAGAAGCGAGGAAGGAGTCACGTTCAAATACGCGCGTCATGTAGCCTTTCAGCTCTTTCGAACCTGCGCCAGCCAGATCCACACCCAGCTGCGGCAGACGCCACAATAGCGGCGCCAGATAGCAATCAACCAGGCTGAACTCTTCGCTCATAAAGAACGGCGTACGTGAGAACAGCGGCGCAATGGCCAGCAGCTCTTCGCGCAGTTGCTTACGCGCGGCATCGGCTTCGGCACCGCTGCTGGTTTCAATGGTACGCATCAGGCTGTACCAGTCCTGCTCAATGCGGTGCATCATCAGACGGCTTTCACCGCGCGCGACCGGATAAACCGGCATCAGTGGCGGATGCGGGAAACGCTCATCGAGGTATTCCATGATGATGCGGGATTCATACAGCGTCAGTTCACGGTCGACCAGCGTTGGCACAGTGCGATACGGGTTGAGGTCAATCAGATCCTGCGGCAGATTATCCGTTTCAACCTGCTCGATCTCCACGCTGACGCCCTTCTCAGCCAGCACGATACGTACCTGATGGCTGAAAATGTCAGTCGGACCAGAAAACAGCGTCATTACCGAACGTTTGTTGGCAGCGACAGCCATGAAAACCTCCAAGTTTGTTCACAAAAAAATACTGCGAATAGCCAACCACGCGGCGACTCACCTGCTCATCAGATTCGCACACAGCCGGGCGTTACGGGCATTGTCCGGTCGTCCCGACAGGAGCACTATGCACAACGCCGCGACTCGCGGGCGCAAAGTGTCAGTCAGTTTACCAGATTTTAAGCAGCTTGTGGGGCGGGGATAATCATTTGCGGGCAAAATGCGGGGAAAGCTCGCGTTTTTGCGCTGAAAAAGCCGCGATTCAGGCAATAAAAAACCCGCCGAAGCGGGTTTTTTGAGCCAATTGTAACTGCCGAAGCAGCCAGCAATTAACGCTTGGAGAACTGTGGACGACGGCGTGCTTTACGCAGACCGACTTTCTTACGTTCAACCTGACGCGCGTCACGGGTAACGAAGCCCGCTTTACGCAGTTCAGAACGCAGAGACTCGTCGTATTCCATCAGAGCGCGGGTGATACCGTGACGGATCGCACCAGCCTGACCAGAAATACCACCACCTTTAACGGTGATGTACAGGTCCAGTTTACCAACCATATCAACCAGCTCCAGCGGCTGACGCACGACCATGCGTGCAGTCTCACGACCGAAGTACTGCTCCAGAGAGCGCTGGTTAATGACGATGTTACCGCTACCCGGCTTGATAAAGACGCGAGCGGCAGAGCTTTTGCGGCGACCAGTGCCGTAGTTTTGAGTTTCAGCCATTGCCTATAATCCCGATTAAATGTCAAGAACTTGCGGTTGCTGCGCCGCGTGGTTGTGCTCGTTACCTGCGTAAACTTTCAGTTTACGGTACATAGCACGACCCAGTGGGCCTTTTGGCAGCATGCCTTTAACCGCGATTTCAATCACACGCTCAGGACGGCGTTCGATCATCTCTGCAAAGGTCGCTTGCTTGATACCACCGATGTGGCCAGTGTGGTGATAGTAAATCTTGTCGTTACGCTTGTTGCCGGTTACAGCAACTTTGTCAGCGTTCAGAACGATGATGTAATCACCGGTATCAACGTGCGGAGTGTATTCCGCTTTGTGCTTACCACGCAGACGGCGCGCCAGTTCAGTCGCCAGGCGACCCAGGGTTTTGCCAGTTGCGTCAACAACATACCAGTCACGTTGTACGGTTTCTGGTTTAGCTGTAAAAGTTTTCATTGAAAAGCTTACCCAAATAAAAGTTACACGTTGGTGAAATCCCAAACGCTAAGTTAACGATTGAGGCTCACACGACCAATTCGCCCAGCAAGCCCACCCCCTCAGGTAGAGTTACCGGATCACACAGTTTTCCGGGAAAAGAAAGCCTGTGCTGTAACGTGGGGTCGCAAGATTATAGAGAAGTCGAATCTAAAGATCGACTCTTTTTGCGCCCGAAGCGGTGATTTCTGTTTGCCCCTCAGGGCAGGTGCGGCAGGCGAAGATACTCCTCGCTCTGCATCTCCTGCAGGCGCGACAGACAGCGCTGATATTCGAATTTCAGCCGCGTGCCCTGATAGATTTCAAACAGCGAGGTTTCTGCCGCCACCACCAGCTTGACGTGGCGCTCGTAGAACTCATCCACCAGCGCGAGGAACCGCCGCGCCTGGTCTTCCGTTTTGTAAATCATCACCGGCACATCGTACAGCAGCACGCTGTGGAAGCGGCGCGACAGCTCAATATAATCGTGCTGGCTGCGCCCTTCACCGCACAACGCAAGGAAGTTGATGGCCAGTACGCCTTCGTGAACGCCGAGCGTCGGCAGCTGGCGATGGTTAATCTCCAGCACCGGCGCGTCGCCGCGCGGTTTACCGGACAGCGCGCTGAACATGCGCTCCATCTCCGCGTGCGTCGCGTCGTTAAGCGGGAAATTCCACAGATGGGCCGATGTCAGGGTGCGCAGGCGATAATCAATGCCGGCATCGACATTCATCACATCGCAGTGGCGCTTAATCTGCTCGATAGCCGGCAGAAAACGCGCCCGCTGCAGGCCGTTGCGGTACAGCTCATCCGGTGGAATGTTGGAGGTCGCCACCAGCGTAATGCCGCGGGCAAACAGCGCTTCCATCAGGGTACCAAGCAGCATTGCGTCGGTAATGTCGGAGACGAAAAATTCGTCGAAACAGAGAATATCGGTTTCCGCTTTGAAACGGTCAGCGACAATCAGCAGCGGGTCGCTGTGGCCCTGCAGCTGCGTTAACTCTTCATGCACGCGTAGCATGAAGCGATGGAAATGCAGACGCAGTTTGCGATCGCCAGGAATAGACTGAAAAAACAGATCCATTACCCAGGTTTTACCGCGTCCGACGCCGCCCCACATATACAGGCCACGCACCGGCGCTTCATGGCTCTCCGGCGCTTTATTCATCAGCTTTGATAAGCGGCCAAACAGCCCTTTAGCTGCCGGCTGCGGCTGCTGCTGGCGGGCAATCAGGCCTTGCTGAATGCGATCTAAACGGGTGATGGCGTCACGTTGTACATCGTCCGGACGAAACTCGCCCTGCGACAGCGCCTGCTCATAGCGCGCAAGCGGAGATGAGGTTTGCATGGTTCTCTCAGAATCCCTGAAAAAGTCCGATTCACGTGTCGGTTGTCGAAAATTAGGCCGCTCTACACTAAGCGATACAGCCCGAGGATTCCACTTCCGATGGATTAACGGGTATAGTGGCTACTATTGAAGTTGAAACAGAAGCAATGCCCTACGAAGCAACGGAAATTACACGGGAGTCATTATGACCTGGGAATACGGGCTGATTGGTTTAGTGATTGGCATTATTGTCGGCGCGGTAGCGATGCGTTTTGGCAACAAAAAGCTGCGTGAGCAGCGCAGCATGCAGTACGAACTGGAAAAATCCAAAGCGGAGCTGGCGGATTACCGCGAAGAGCTCACCAACCACTTTGCGCGCAGCGCAGAGTTGCTGGACAACATGGCGCGCGACTATCGCCAGCTGTATCAGCACATGGCGAAAGGGTCGAATGACCTGCTGCCAAATCTGCCCGGCGAGAAAAACCCGTTTGCTTACCAGCTGACGGAAGCCGAGGCCGATAACGACCAGGCGCCGGTGCAGATCCCGCGCGACTACTCTGAAGGCGCATCGGGCCTGCTGCGCAGCGGCGAACGCACCACCCGCAGTTAATCCTTTTGGGGCACAGCATGGCTGTGCCCTTTTTGTTTTCCGAACGCTTATTACCAATAACTGTCACACTTCTTTTATCCCCCTTATCGCAGCGAGAGCGTCATAGCAATGAAAAAACCAGCACGACTGTTAAGCGCATTAGCCTTGAGCATTGGGATGAGTCTGGCGGCGACGCCGGGTGCCATGGCCACGTTGCCGGCACAGATTCAGGGACAAGCACTGCCAAGCCTGGCACCGATGCTGGAAAAAGTGCTGCCGGCGGTGGTCAGCGTGCATGTCGAGGGCACCGACAGCGGTCAGCAGGGCCAGGATATTCCCGAGCCGCTGAAGCGCTTCTTTGGCCAGGCGCCCGGCCAGTCTCAGCCACAGCCATTTGAAGGACTGGGTTCCGGCGTCATCATCGACGCAGCTAAAGGCTACATTCTGACCAACAATCACGTGGTAAACGGTGCGGATAAAATCAGCGTGCAGCTGAGCGATGGCAACGAATATGACGCAAAGCTGATTGGTCATGACGAGCAAACCGACATCGCACTGATTCAGGTAGAAGGCGCAAAAAACCTCACGCAGGTGAAAATTGCTGATTCTGACGCGCTGAAAGTGGGTGATTTCGCCGTGGCGATCGGCAACCCATTCGGCCTCGGCCAGACGGCGACGTCCGGCATTATCTCGGCGCTGGGCCGCAGCGGGCTGAATCTGGAAGGACTGGAGAACTTTATTCAGACCGATGCCGCCATCAACCGTGGTAACTCTGGCGGCGCGCTGGTGAACCTCAACGGCGAGCTGATCGGCATTAACACCGCCATTCTGGCGTCGAGCGGCGGCAACATTGGTATTGGCTTTGCCATCCCCAGCAACATGGCGATGAACCTGGCGCAGCAGCTGATTCAGTTCGGCGAAGTGAAGCGCGGTCAGCTCGGGATCAAAGGGACAGAAATGACCGCCGATATCGCGAAAGCGTTTAACGTCGATGCGCAGCGCGGAGCATTTGTCTCTGAAGTGCTGCCGAAGTCGGCGGCGGAACAGGCGGGCATCAAAGCGGGCGACATCATCACCGCCATTAACGATAAGCCAATCACCAGTTTTGCCGAGCTGCGGGTGAAAGTCGGCACCACGCCGCCAGGCCAGCAGGTGAAAATCGGTCTGCTGCGCGATGGCAAACCGCTGACGGTGACCGTAACGCTGGAACAGAGCGCGCAGAGCACCGCCAGCGCCCAGCTGATGTCGCCGGCGCTGCAGGGCGCCACGCTCAGTGACGGCAATACCAAAGCCGGCGATAAAGGAGTCAAAGTCGATACCATCGAAAAAGGCACGCCGGCAGAACAGGTTGGCCTGCAGAAAGACGATGTGATTGTCGGCGTTAACCGTACGCGGGTGCAGAGCCTCGCCGAGATGCGCAAAGTGCTGGAGGGCAAACCGCCGGTACTGGCGCTGAACGTGGTGCGCGGCGACGAGAGTATTTACCTGCTTCTGCGATAATCCTCGCAACGGGCGGACAAGCAGGTGTTTGTCCGCCCTTCTCGTGCTATTCTGCCCTGCGATCAACTCTTGCCTGAAATAACACCATGTTTCTTAAACTTTTACGTTCTGTGGTGATGGGCCTGATCGTGGCAGGTTTACTGCTTGTCGCGATCCCGGCGCTGCGAATGGGCAGCAACGTCACCTTTGATCACGACAGCAGCGCCGATGAAGCGCCCTTCAGTTTCAATCAGGGCGTGCGCCGTGCTGTGCCGGCGGTGGTCAACGTCTATAACCGCAGCGCGCACGGTAACAATAATCGCGGCATTACCACGCTCGGTTCCGGCGTCATCATGAACGCGAAAGGCTACATCCTCACCAACAAACATGTCATCAATAATGCTGACCAGATTATCGTCGCGCTGCAGGACGGACGCTTTTTTGAAGCGACGCTGGTGGGCTCCGACGCCATGACCGATCTGGCGGTGTTAAAAATCAGCGCCTCTAATCTGCCGGTAATCCCGATCAACGCCAAACGTGTCGCGCATATTGGTGATGTGGTAATGGCGATTGGCAACCCGTACAACCTCGGCCAGACGGTCACCCAGGGCATCATCAGCGCCACCGGCCGCATCGGTCTGAGCTCCTCCGGTCGGCAGAACTTCCTGCAAACCGATGCCTCGATCAACCAGGGGAACTCCGGCGGCGCGCTGATTAACTCGCTGGGCGAGCTGATGGGCATCAACACGCTGACCTTCGACAAAAGCAACGACGGCGAAACTCCGGAAGGCATTGGTTTTGCCATTCCGACCGCGCTGGCGACCAAAATTATGGATAAGCTGATTCGCGATGGCCGGGTGATCCGCGGTTATATCGGTATTACCGGGCGCGAGCTGCCGCCGCTGCACGGTCAGGGCAGCAACCTCGATCGGGTGCAGGGCATTATTGTCAGCGAAGTGACGCCGGGCGGTCCGGCGGATCGCGCCGGCATTCAGGCCAATGATGTCCTGCTGCAGGTGAACGGTAAGCCGGCGCTGTCCGCGCAGGAGACCATGGACCAGGTGGCGGAAATCCGCCCGGGATCGGTGATTGATGTGCAGGTGCTGCGCAATGAGCAGAAGATGACGCTGCCGGTTACCATCCAGGAGTTTCCGGAAGCGGCCAATAATACCTCGCCGTAAACGCACCCGGCCGCGGACAGCGCCATCGCTGAGCCGCGGCCGGGTGTGCAGAACCGCGGCGTAACTAGCTGCGATCGACCGGGAAAGCGATCACCTCACTGAGCGCATCGGCCTTCAGCGCCAGCATAATCAGGCGATCGACGCCCAGCGCCACGCCGGAACAGGCTGGCATGCCGTGCGCCAGCGCATCCAGCAGGTAAGTATCAATCGGATGCTGTGGCAAACCGCGCGCAGCGCGACGGCGATTATCCTGCTCAAAGCGCTGACGCTGTTCACGGCTGTCGGTCAGTTCGCGGAAACCGTTGGCCAGCTCCACGCCTTTGTAATAGACCTCAAAACGCTCTGCCACGCGGTGATCTTCGGTACTGATCTCCGCCAGCGCCGCCTGACTGGCCGGGAAGTGATAGACGAAGCACGGCTTATCGAGACCAATTTTCGGTTCCACGCCCAGCATAAACAGCAGCTGCAGCAGCGTGTCGCGATCGTCTTCGCGATTCGCCAGCTCGCCCTCACCCAGCTTTTCCGCCGCTTCGCGCAGCTGCGCCTTGTCCGCCGACAGCGGATCGATCTCCAGATGACGGATAAACGCCTGCTGATACGATAGCGATTCGGCGCTGTCGCACTCCAGCACCTGCTGCAGCAGGTCGTCGACTTCGTTCATCAGCCGATACATGTCGTAGTGCGGCCGATACCACTCCAGCATGGTGAATTCCGGATTATGGTGGCGCCCGGCCTCTTCATTACGGAAGCAGCGCCCCATCTGATAAATCGGGCCGCTGCCCGCCGCCAGCAGGCGCTTCATGTGATATTCCGGACTGGTCATCAGCCACAGATCGCGCCCGTCTGCCGCCCCAGGTCCGACAAAGCGCGTCTGGAATGGCACCAGATGGATGTCGGTGATCGTCGCCTGGCTCATGGCAGGCGTATCCACTTCCAGTACGCCGCGATCGGCAAAGAAACGCCGGATTTCCGCCAGGATGGCGGCGCGTTTCAACAAATTGGCAATGGGTGCGCTCGGCTGCCAGCTTGCCGTTTCGCTCATGGTGATGACTCCTTATACAGACAAGGGGAGGAAGTCTACCCGTATTGCTGACGGCAAACAACGGCACCGCCGTCGCGGCAGGCAGTTTCAGAAATCACAGGTGCTGGCAGGACAACAGGAGGAAGAGAAAGCCGGTACGAAAGCAGGTTTCGCACCGGTTTTAGTTACTGCGCGCTGCGCTGAATTGCCTGACCGCCCGCTTCAACATCTTCGCCTACGCCACGCGTGGTGTTACAGGCTGAAAGCAGCGAGGAAAGCACCAGTACCGAGAAAATCGCGACAATACTTTTCTTTAACATAGCCATATCCTTGTTGGTTGCAGTAAAAGTACAGCTTTTAAAGCATAGACCGGATACGCCATGATGGCGGTTAAGCTGCTGAAAAAAGACGCGGTGCGGGGATGAGCGCGGAAATAAAAAAAGGCGCATCGATGATGCGCCTGATTTGACGATTATTTTACGCGGGAAACGTATTCGCCAGAGCGGGTGTCTACTTTTACCACTTCGCCAATCTGTACGAACAGTGGCACTTTGATCACGGCGCCGGTAGACAGCGTCGCTGGCTTGCCGCCGGTACCGGCAGTATCACCTTTCAGACCTGGGTCAGTTTCGGTGATTTCAGCTTCGATGAAGTTCGGTGGCTGAACGGCGATCGGTTTATCGTTCCACAGGGTTACGATACACTCGGCGTTGTCCTGCAGCCATTTGGTCACGTCGTCCAGTACCTTGGCTTCAACCTGATACTGTTCGAAGGTTTCCGGGTGCATGAAGTAGAAGAAATCACCGTCGTTGTAAGAGTACTGCAGCGTCATGTCACGCACGTCTGCGCCTTCGGCGGAGTCGGTAGACTTGAAGGTTTTCTCAACGCGTGAACCGGTCAGCAGACGACGCATTTTAACACGTGCAAACGCCTGGCCTTTACCCGGCTTAACGAATTCACTGGATTCGATGGCATACGGTTCGCCTTCGAACATGATTTTAAGACCGGCACGAAAATCGTTGCTAAGATAAGTCGCCATAAAGGCCCTCTGTAGATATTAACTGGTAATAGCCAAAAAAATGGCACACATTGTAACCCTAAATCCCCCCGTCAGAGAAGATTGGTTGCAGCAACTTGCTGATGTTGTCACCGATCCTGCTGAATTACTGCAACTTTTAGCCCTCGAAAACCACGCGGATCTGGCAGCCGGGAGCGAGGCACGCCGTCTGTTCGCCCTGCGCGTACCGCGCGCCTTTATTCAGCGCATGCAGCGCGGCAATGCGCAGGACCCGCTGCTGCTGCAGGTGCTGACCAGCCGTCAGGAGTTTACCGATGCGCCGGGCTACAGCACCGATCCGCTCGATGAGCAGAGCAGCGTGGTGCCGGGCTTACTGCATAAGTATAGAAACCGCGCGCTGCTGCTGGTCAAGGGCGGCTGCGCGGTGAACTGTCGCTACTGCTTCCGCCGGCATTTCCCCTATCAGGATAATCAGGGCAACAAACGCAACTGGCAGGCGGCGATTGATTACATTGCCGCCCATCCCGAGCTGGACGAGATCATCTTCTCCGGCGGCGATCCGCTGATGGCGAAAGATCAGGAGCTGGCGTGGCTGATTGGCGCGCTGGAAAACATTCCGCACCTGAAACGCCTGCGCATTCACAGCCGGCTGCCGGTAGTGATCCCGGCGCGCATTACCGAAGGGCTATGCCAGCTGCTGGCGGATACGCGTCTGCAGGTGCTGCTGGTCAGCCACATCAACCACGCGCAGGAGATTGACGAGGCGCTGCGCGAACGCATGCAGAGGCTGAAGCGCGCCGGCGTCACCCTGCTGAACCAGAGCGTGCTGCTGCGCGGCGTTAATGACGATGCGCAGACTCTGGCACAGCTCAGCAATGCGCTGTTTGATGCCGGCATCCTGCCCTACTATTTACATGTGCTGGATAAGGTGCAGGGTGCGGCGCACTTCTTTGTGCCGGATGAGCAGGCGCGGGCGCTGGTGCGGCAGCTGCTGACCATGGTGTCGGGCTATATGGTGCCGAAGCTGGCGCGGGAAATTGGTGGTGAGCCGAGCAAAACGCCGCTGGATCTGCAGCTACGTCAGGAGTGACGTTCCCTGCCAGCTGCCAGCTGCCCGGTGCGCATGAATGCGCACCCTACAGTATTCCTGTGGCGGCGCCATCACCGTAGTGTCGCCATTTATGGCGACCGTGCTGGAACTGTACTCAAAAACAAAAAAGCCGCTCTCGCGGCTTTTCTATTGCTGCTCTGCCATTACGGGCACTTATACACCTGACCCGACATTTTGCTGTCGAGCGGGGCGAAGGCAGACAGCAGGTTCTGCGTCGGGCTGGTGGCACCATAAATCACGTTGCCGCCCATCTCCGCTGCGCGGTTACGCAGGTCGTTGGCCGCACCGCGCAGTGAACTGCCTTCACCGCCTGAGCCGGTCAGCCAGTTGCTCTGCGAGCCGGTAACATTGCCCAGCAGCTGACATTGGCTGCCTGGCTGTTGATCAACAAAGGTGACACGTTCGCCGGCGGCACTCAGTTGGTTGGAGGTGCTACAGCCCGCCAGCAGTAAGGTACCGACTGCCAGTCCGAGCGAGAGGTTAATCCGCATTATAATCCCCATTTATTATCATCAGTGTCGGGCGGCAGCGTAGCAGAAAAGCGCACATTTTTTCTGAACATTCATTGCCCTAAACCCGCAAAGCCGAAGTATTGCGCCCTTACTTATACCTTGTTCGCCGGCAAAAGAAAAACCCCCGACCGTTTCCGATCGGGGGTTTCTCAACAGCTCAGACGTTCAGGGCAATTACATCATGCCGCCCATACCGCCCATGCCACCCATGCCGCCAGCGCCAGCACCTAAGTCAGGTGCGTCGCCTTTCGGCAGGTCGGTGACCATCGCTTCGGTGGTGATCATCAGACCGGCCACAGAAGACGCGTACTGCAGCGCAGAACGGGTCACTTTGGTTGGATCCAGGATACCGAAGTCGATCATGTTGCCGTACTCTTCGGTCTGTGCGTTGTAACCGTAGTTACCGTCGCCGGCTTTCACGTTGTTAGCAACTACAGATGGCTCTTCACCGGCGTTAGAAACGATCTGACGCAGTGGCGCTTCCATCGCACGCAGAGCAACCTTGATACCGACGTTCTGGTCTTCGTTCTGACCTTTCAGGCCAGATGCTGCGATTTTCGCCGCAACACGCACCAGCGCGACACCACCACCGGCAACCACGCCTTCTTCAACCGCAGCACGGGTAGCGTGCAGGGCATCTTCAACGCGTGCTTTCTTCTCTTTCATTTCAACTTCAGTCGCTGCGCCTACTTTCAGTACGGCTACACCGCCTGCCAGTTTTGCAACGCGCTCCTGCAGTTTCTCTTTGTCGTAGTCAGACGTCGCTTCTTCGATTTGCTGACGGATCTGCGTCACGCGGCCAGAGATTGCGCCCTGATCGCCCACACCATCGATGATGGTGGTGGTGTCTTTGTTGATCACCACACGTTTTGCCTGACCCAGGTCTTCCAGCGTCGCTTTTTCCAGCTCCATACCGATCTCTTCAGAGATCACGGTACCGCCGGTCAGGATAGCAATATCCTGCAGCATCGCTTTACGACGGTCGCCGAAGCCCGGTGCTTTCACCGCAGCCACTTTCACGATACCGCGCATGGTGTTGACCACCAGCGTAGCCAGCGCTTCGCCTTCCACGTCTTCTGCGATGATCAGCAGTGGTTTGCCGGCTTTCGCCACAGCTTCCAGCACTGGCAGCATTTCGCGGATGTTAGAGATTTTCTTGTCAGCCAGCAGGATGAATGGGCTTTCCAGCTCCACTGCACCGGTTTCTGGCTTGTTGATGAAGTACGGAGACAGGTAGCCACGGTCGAACTGCATACCTTCAACCACGTCCAGCTCGTCCTGCAGACCGGTGCCTTCTTCAACGGTGATCACGCCTTCTTTACCCACTTTGTCCATCGCCTGAGCGATCAGGGTACCGACGCTTTCATCGGAGTTGGCAGAAATGGTACCTACCTGCGCGATAGCGCGGGAATCCTGGCATGGTACAGACAGGGTTTTCAGCTCTTCAACGGCTGCGGCAACGGCTTTATCGATACCGCGCTTCAGATCCATTGGGTTCATGCCCGCCGCGACGGCTTTCAGGCCTTCGTTGACGATAGCCTGTGCCAGAACGGTAGCGGTGGTGGTGCCGTCGCCTGCTGCGTCGTTGGCTTTAGAAGCGACTTCTTTCACCATCTGCGCACCCATGTTCTCGAACTTGTCTTCCAGCTCGATTTCACGTGCCACAGAAACACCATCTTTAGTGATGGTCGGTGCACCAAAAGATTTATCCAGAACCACGTTACGGCCTTTCGGGCCCAGGGTAACTTTTACTGCATCTGCCAGTACGTTCACGCCACGCAGCATTTTTACGCGTGCGTCATTACCGAATTTTACGTCTTTAGCTGCCATTTCAAATATCCCTTAAATTCGTTTCGTTCAGTGAATTACGCGTAAATTACGCTTCAACAATCGCCAGAATGTCGCTTTCAGAGATGATCAGAACTTCTTCGTTGTCGATTTTCTCAGTCTTGGCACCGTAGCCTTCGCTGAAAATCACCAGATCACCCACTTTCACGTCCAGCGGCTTCACGTCGCCGTTTTCCAGGATGCGGCCATTGCCAACAGCCAGTACTTCACCGCGGGTTGATTTGCCTGCTGCAGAGCCGGTCAGAACGATACCGCCAGCAGATTTGGCTTCAACTTCTTTACGCTTGACGATAACGCGATCGTGCAACGGACGAATTTTCATTTGATAGCTCTCCTTTGAGAAGTCCAATCATTCATTTTTGGGTTGAACGCCGGGCTTGAGGGTTCCGGCCTCGTGGAGAGAGAGATAGGGGCAGAAAAGGGGCTTTCAAGGGCAAAAAAATAAAAAATTTTCGTTTGCGTAACAGATGACGAAAAAGACAGCAAAAAGGGCGGCTTACGCCGCCCCGCTTACATTCAGCGATCTTTATCGTGACCGATACGATCCTGATCTTTGCGCTCAAACTCGCCGTCCATGGTGACGCCGCTGTCCGGGCCCTGCCCCGGGCCGCGCCATACGCGCAGGTGCGGCATCAGCTTCAGCGTCAGGTGTTTCTGCACCGGCGGCAGCAACAGCAGCAGGCCGAGGAAATCGGTGAAGAAGCCCGGCAGCAGCAGCAGAAAACCGGCGATGATCAGCGACACGCTTTTGATCATCTCCGCCGCCGGGCTCTCGTTACGCGCCAGCTTCTCCTGCATCAGCATAAAGTTCTTCATGCCCTGGTTTTTCACCAGCGACACACCAATGCACGAGGTAAAAATCACCAGCAGCATGGTCAGCAGCACGCCGAGCGCGTGCGCCACCTGGATGAAAATCGAGATCTCAATCCAGGCCAGAACAAAAAAAATCACTAACGGTAACCAGCGCACCGATATCTCCTGTGAGTCACGCCGCCACGCAGCGTGCGGGGCAGCAAAATTGAAGGGTCAGCATGACCATAACGTATGAGATGGGCACGCGGCCGGGGAAATTCAACCGCCGCTGTTAAATTTATGCCACTGACTTAAAATTGCGAAGTACATCACATATCGTTATTACCGCTGGGCCAGCAAATGTCCGTAAAGTGATCTGTGCACAAGCATTTCTGCAGTGACAGAATATGATCGTGCTCGCCAGCCCGAAGATGGATAAAATGTCGGCACTGGTATTCCACGACAATATAATTGCTTCACCTGCACGTTATTCGCCGCCCATCCATTCCGGATGCCCGGCAGTAACACAGCAGCAATAATAAGAAGGTAATCATGGCGAACAACATTCGTATCGAAGAAGACCTGTTAGGCATGCGTGAAGTTCCGGCAGATGCCTATTACGGTGTTCATACTCTGCGTGCGATTGAGAACTTCTATATCAGTAACAGTAAAATCAGCGACATCCCTGAGTTTGTTCGCGGCATGGTGATGGTGAAAAAAGCCGCCGCGCTCGCCAACAAAGAGCTGCAAACCATCCCCCGCCACATCGCCAACACCATCATTCAGGCCTGTGATGAAGTGCTGAACAACGGTAAGTGCATGGACCAGTTCCCGGTTGATGTCTATCAGGGCGGCGCGGGTACCTCGGTCAACATGAACACCAACGAGGTGCTGGCTAACATCGGTCTGGAGCTGATGGGTCACCAGAAAGGTGAATATCAGTACCTCAACCCGAACGATCACGTGAATAAGTGTCAGTCCACTAACGACGCTTATCCTACCGGCTTCCGCATTGCGGTTTACGCCTCGATCCTCAAACTGCTCGACGCGATTGGCCAGCTGAGCGAAGGTTTTCAGCGCAAAGCGGTGGAGTTTGAAAACATCCTGAAGATGGGCCGCACCCAGCTGCAGGACGCGGTGCCGATGTCGCTCGGTCAGGAGTTCCACGCGTTCAACGTACTGCTGAACGAAGAGACGCGCAGCATTCTGCGTACCGCCGAACTGCTGCTGGAGGTTAACCTCGGCGCCACGGCGATCGGCACCCGCCTCAACACACCGGACGGCTACCAGCAGCTGGCGGTACAGCGCCTGGCGGAAGTCAGCAACCTGCCGGTGGTGCCCGCCGAAGATCTGATTGAAGCCACCTCAGACTGCGGCGCTTACGTCATGGTGCATTCAGCGCTGAAGCGCCTGGCGGTGAAACTGTCGAAAATCTGTAACGACCTGCGCCTGCTGTCATCCGGTCCGCGCGCCGGCCTGAACGAAATCAACCTGCCGGAACTGCAGGCCGGTTCTTCGATCATGCCTGCGAAAGTTAACCCGGTGGTACCGGAAGTGGTCAATCAGGTGTGCTTTAAAGTGATTGGCAACGACACCACGGTGACCATGGCTTCTGAAGCCGGTCAGCTGCAGCTCAACGTGATGGAACCGGTGATTGGCCAGGCGCTGTTTGAGTCGATCAGCATCCTGACCAACGCCTGCTACAACCTGCTGGAAAAATGCGTTAATGGCATCACCGCCAACAAAGCGGTCTGTGAAGCCTACGTGTTCAACTCCATCGGTATCGTCACTTACCTCAACCCGTACATCGGCCATCACAACGGCGATATCGTCGGGAAAATCTGTGCTGAAACCGGTAAGAGCGTACGCGAAGTGGTGCTGGAACGCGGTCTGCTGACCGAAGCCGAGCTGGACGATATTTTCTCCATCCAGAACCTGATGCACCCGGAATACAAAGCCAAACGCTACACCGACGAAAACGAACAGTAATCCGTTCCGGATCAAGTCGTCTGAAGCACGCCTGTATACAATACGGCGTGCTTTTTTATTTTGACGTCTATAACTAAAGTGGCTGCGTGTGGCGGCACTTCAGGGAGTGAAACTATGGTAGTGGTGGAATTGCTCATCGTCCTGCTGGCGATCTGGCTGGGTGCGCGCCTCGGCGGCATCGGCATTGGCTTTGCCGGCGGTTTAGGCGTGCTGGTGCTGACGCTGGTTTGCGGCATGAAACCCGGCGCGATCCCGTTCGATGTCATCGAGATCATTATGGCGGTGATTGCGGCCATCGCCGCGATGCAGGTTGCTGGCGGCATGGATTATCTGGTCGGGCTGGCGGAACGCCTGCTGCGCCGCCATCCGCGCTATGTCACTTTCCTTGCGCCGCTGGTGACCTATGCGATGACGCTGCTGGCGGGTACCGGGCACACCGCTTTTTCAACTCTGCCGGTGATTGCGGAAGTGGCCAAAGAGCAAGGCGTACGTCCTTCGCGCCCGCTGTCGATAGCCGTAGTGGCGTCGCAAATCGCCATCACCGCCTCGCCGCTTTCGGCCGCGGTGGTATTTTTTGCCTCGATTCTTGAACCGCGCGGCGTCAGTTATCTGGCGCTGCTCGGCGTCGCGCTGCCTGCCACCATGCTGGCCATTTTCTGTGCCGCCGTGATCACCAACTTCCTCGGCAAAGAGCTCAAAGAAGATGACGTCTATCAGGCGCGCCTGGCGAAAGGTGAAGTAACGCTGCGCGGTGAGCAGGTTTATCACATCAAGCCGGGTGCCAGACGCGCGGTGCTGCTGTTCCTGATCGGTATTGCGGCGGTGGTGCTGTACGCGACGGCAATCAGCGACAGCGTGGGCCTGATCAGCAATCCGGTGCTGCCGCGTAACGAAGCCATTGTGGTGTTTATGCTGACGGTTGCTACGCTGATTTGCCTGACCTGCAAAGTGGAAACCGGTGAAATCCTCAGCGCCAGCACGTTTAAATCCGGCATGAGCGCCTGTATCTGCGTGATGGGCGTCGCCTGGCTGGGCGATACCTTTGTCAAAGCGCACCTGAGCGACATCCAGACGCTGGCCGGCGACATGCTGCAGAGCTATCCGTGGATGCTGGCGCTGGTGCTGTTCTTTGCTGCCACGCTGCTCTACTCGCAGGCGGCCACCACCAAAGCGCTGATGCCGGCCGCACTGATGCTCGGCGTATCGCCGCTGGCGGCGGTCGCCTCCTTCGCCGCGGTGTCCGCGCTGTTCGTGCTGCCCACCTACCCGACGCTGCTGGCCGCGGTGGAGATGGATGACACCGGCTCGACCCGCATTGGGAAGTACGTGTTCAACCACTCGTTTATCATTCCCGGCGTACTGGCAATTACCTTCTCGGTGGCGTTTGGCTTCCTGTTCGGCAGCCTGATCCTGTAGCGTCGTGGTTACATCCTGAAAACCTCGTGGCGCAGCGGCCGTGTTATTATCGCGGCTCATTCGCCACCGGAGCTGATTAATTCGTCATGGCTGCTCGATTTTCCCGCCTGCTAAGCCTGTGCCTGGCACTGCTGTTTTGCCTGTCGGCGCAGGCCAGCCTGTTCTCGACCACTACCAATAACCGCTTTGTGCCGGTCGATCAGGCCTTTGGCTTTGATTTCAGCCAGCAGGGCCATCAGCTGACGCTGAGCTGGAAAGTGAAGGACGGCTATTACCTCTATCGCCAGCAATTCCACATCAGCTCGCAACACGCGCAGCTGGCGCCGGTCACGCTGCCGCCGGGCCAGCCGCATGAAGATGAGTTTTACGGCAAGAGCGAAATCTATCCGCAGGACGTACAGCTGCCGATCACCCTGCGCCAGGCCGATGCCGGTGCAACGCTCAGCGTGACCTATCAGGGCTGCGCCGCGGCCGGTTTCTGCTATCCGCCGGAGACCCGCTCCGTGCCGCTGACGGCGATGGCTGCTGATAGCGCCGCGCCGGCAATCGCGGCCTCACCGGCCGCTCACCGCACGCCGCTGCCGTTTTCGCCGCTGTGGGCGCTGCTGATTGGCATCGGCGTGGCCTTTACGCCGTGCGTGCTGCCGATGTATCCGCTGATCTCCGGCATCATTCTTGGTGGCCAGCGCCGCTACTCGCTGAGCCGGCTGTTCGCCCTCGCACTGGTTTACGTGCAGGGCATGGCGCTGACTTACACCCTGCTCGGTATGGTGGTGGCTGCGGCGGGCCTGCGTTTCCAGGCTGCGCTGCAGCATCCTTACGTGTTGATCGGCCTCTCCGTGCTGTTTGTGCTGCTGGCGCTGTCGATGTTTGGCCTGTTCACGCTGCAGCTGCCTGCCAGCCTCCAGACGCGTCTGACGCTGTGGAGCAACCGTCAGCAAGGCGGGTCGCTGGCGGGCGTGTTTATGATGGGCGCGCTGGCAGGCCTGATCTGCTCACCCTGCACCACCGCGCCGCTCAGCGCCATCCTGCTGTATATCGCGCAGAGCGGTAATCTGTGGGCCGGAGCCGGCACGCTGTGGCTGTACGCCTTCGGCATGGGACTGCCGCTGATTGCTGTAACGATGTTCGGCAACCGGCTGCTGCCGAAAAGCGGTCCGTGGATGCAGAGCGTAAAAGAGGGTTTTGGCTTTGTGATTCTGGCGCTGCCGGTGTTTCTGCTGGAGCGCGTGCTGGGCGATATCTGGGGATTGCGGCTGTGGAGTCTGCTCGGCGTGGCGTTTTTTGCCTGGGCGTTCAGCCTGAGTCTCAGCGCGCGCGGCACAGCGCGTGTGCTGCCGATTCTGATGCTGGCGGCCGCGCTGGTGGTGGCGCGCCCGCTGCAGGACTGGGCATTTGGCAGCAGCAGTACGCAAAGCGTCGCCCACCTGCCGTTTCAGCGCATCAGCAGCAGCCAGCAGTTGGATAGCGCATTACAGCAGGCGCAGGGCCGTATCACTATGGTCGATCTCTATGCCGACTGGTGCGTGGCCTGCAAAGAGTTTGAAAAATACACCTTCAGCGATGACGGCGTACGCAGTGCCCTGAGCAACGTGCAGCTGCTGCAGGCTAACGTGACAGCCAACAACGCGCAGGATAACGCGCTGCTGCAGCATCTGCAGGTGCTTGGCCTGCCGACCATCCTGTTCTTTGATGCGCAGGGCAAAGAGATTGCCGATTCACGCGTCACCGGATTCCTTAACGCCGCGGATTTCCGCGCCCATTTGCACAATCTGCCGCGTTAAACGAAACTGGTTGCACGACACTGCCCGGGCGCACGCGTTCGGGCCCGCATTCCGGAGGAGAGTCTTTTGCAACGCGAACAGATCCTTGAGCATGCGCTGAATGTGCTCGAACAGAGCGGCCTGGCCGCGACCACCTCGCTGCAGCAGCTGGCTGGCGAAAGCGGCCTCGCCAGCGATCAGCTGGAGCGCTACTGGCCCGATCGCGATGCCCTGCTGTATGACGCGCTGCGCTTTCACGGCCAGCAGATCGACAGCTGGCGCCGCCAGGTGCAGCTGGATGAGCGCCTCAGTGCGGCACAAAAGCTGCTGGCGCGTTACGACGTGCTGGCAGAGCACGTCAGTAAAGGCCGCTTTCCTGGCTGCCTGTTTATTGCCGCCTGCAGTTTCTATCCCCAGCCGGATCAGCCGGTGCACCAGCTCGCCGAACAGCAGAAGCGCAGTTCCTGGCAGTTCACCCATGAAATCCTCGTCGACCTGGCGCTGGACAACCCCAGCATGGTGGCCGATCAGATGGAGCTGATCCTCGAAGGCTGTCTGAGTAAGCTGCTGGTGAAGCGCAACGTGCAGGATGTCGCTACCGCGCGGCGTCTGGCTGAAGATGTGCTGAGCATCGCGCTGTGCCGGCAAAACGGTGCGCTGGCGTAGGCTTTTTTGTTCACCCTGCCTGAAAAGCAGGCAATCAGTCACGATTGCTACGCTTTTTTTACGAAACCCGTTGACGGCTGTGAGCCATTAGGGTTTAATGCGCCCCGTTGCCCGGATAGCTCAGTCGGTAGAGCAGGGGATTGAAAATCCCCGTGTCCGTGGTTCGATTCCGCGTCCGGGCACCACTATTCAGAAAACCCAGCCTTATGGCTGGTTTTTTGCTTTTCTGCGCCGGCAGAATCGCTCACCCTGCAGCCTGGCAGAAACTCTTAAAGCTGGAAAATCCGCCCGTCACCGGCTGGCAGTTCAACGGTTACACTCAATTTTCCGCCTAACGCCTCAACGTACTTTTTCAGGCTGGAGAGTTTCAGTTCATCACCACGCGCCTCGATGGCTGCAATAGCAGGTTGCGAAACACCCATCTTTTCAGCCAGCTGTACCTGTGAAAGCGCCAGTTCTTCCCGCAGCTGGCGCAGGCGAATCTCGAGGATTTTTTCCGCCGCCTTATTTCTGATGCGCGCCTGTGATTCAGGCGAACGCTGAGCAATCAGGTCTTCAAGTTTTGGCATGATTCATCTCCTCCAGATGCTGTTGATACTCGCGGTCAGCCAGTTTAATCATCGCCTGATAAAAGCGCCGCTGATGCGTTCCGGTTTTATTTCCCGCGCAGAGCACAATGGCCCGTCTGACCGGATCGAAGGCAAAAAACGCACGAATCGCCCGGCCATTACTCTGAACACGGAGTTCTTTCATATTGGAAAAACGCGACCCGACGAGGGTATCAACATCAGGCCGCCCTAACGTGGGCCCGAACTCCCTGAGAACCGCCAGGCTGGCCAACACATCCTCAATCATCGCGTCATCCTGCGCCTGCAGCCATTTGGCAAAGCGCACGGTGGTTTCAACCTTCCAGCTGTTCAAAATCACCTCATATAACCTGTAGTTTATAGCGCTCTGATATAAACCGGAAGTTATATTGAAAAAGATGACCTGTATCATGCCGGATGCCAGCATCGCTGTGGACGTGCTCAGCTTGTGCGGAGTACCTGAAAAAACTGCAATCCCATGCAATATCGATTAGCTCCATTACGACCCTGACTGCTTCGGCCCCATTTGCGCGACGCGTCGCACACTTTTGCGATTGCGCCCAAACCTTTCCAGCGAATTGCGTCACCGGTCACGCCGCGTGGCGCGTGTCGATGTTAAAAAACTGTTAATCGCAGTACCTGCCTGCTGTCGTGGCGTTTGTCCTTAACTCAGCGTCTGCTGCATCTCATCGTGCCGGACGTTTTTGATACACCGAATCGTGTCGCCAGAGGGAGTAATCGTGAACCTTCGTCGCCTTAAATATTTCATCAAAATCGTCGACGCGGGCAGCCTGACGCAGGCCGCTGAAAGTTTGCATATTGCGCAACCGGCGCTAAGCCAGCAGCTTGCCACGCTGGAAGGAGAAGTGAATCAGCAGTTACTGATCCGCACCAAACGCGGCGTAACGCCTACCGAAGCGGGGAAAATGCTTTACCATCATGCCTTCACTATTTTGCATCAGTGCGAACAGGCACAGCGCGCCATTGACCAGATCGCCGCAGCGACTGCAGAAGGCATGCGCAGCGGCTCCCAATAAAGCACGGATGCCGCCCCGCTGCCTCGCACTCCGGTTAAATTTCGTCAGCCAGTCAGCACTCAACCCACACCGCACCGGCATCCGCCGATTTGACACACTGTTCCACCCAGCGTACCCCCATCAGCCCGGCGTGCACGTCCGGATACCAGAAGTCCTGCAGGAAGGCGTGATCGCCGCGGTCGGTGGCGTCCATCGCCAGCGCAAAACGGCGATAGAGATTCGACCAGGCTTCAAATAATCCTTCGGGATGGCCGCCACCAATACGGTCATCGGCCAGCGCGCTGGCGTGCAGATAGCCCATGCCGCGCTCAAGAATCTGCACCGGCTCGCCCTGCACTTCATAGCGCAGCTGGTTTGGCTGTTCGTCCCACCACTCCAGACTGGCTCGGGCCCCCACCACGCGAATTTTCTGGCCGTGCATCGATCCGCAGTTCACCGCTGACGCCCACAGCGTACCGACCGCGCCGTTATCGTATTCCATCATCACAAAGGCGTTATCTTCCAGCGGCGCACGCGAGGCCACAAAGCTCTGGCGGCTGCACAGCAGACGTTTTATTTGCAACTGCGGCAACAGGGTTTCAGCGATAAACAGCGGATGGGTGGCCAGATCGCCCAGCACATAGCTCGGGCCGACAAAACGCGGATCGACGCGCCATTTGGTGCTGGCATTCTGTAATTCGACCGCTTCGTGATGAAAGCCGTGAGCAAACTGCATGTTCACAATGCGGATCTCACCCAGCAGCCCGTCAGCAATCATGGTGCGCGCCTGCTGAATCAGCTGATGACCGGCATAACCGTAGGTCACGCCGATGATCTTCTGCTGCGCTTTACACAGTTGCTGCAGTTCCTCAGCTTCAGCGGAGGTGAAACACAGCGGTTTTTCACACACCACGTGCAGCCCGGCGCTGAGCGCAGCGCGGCAGATAACAAAGTGCGTATTGTTCGGCGTGGCGATGGAGACGGCTTCAATGCCATCAGCACGCGCGGCTTCCGCTTTAAACAGGGTTTCGTAATCGCTATAGCAGCGCTCGGCCGCCACGCCCAGCGCGCGACCAAACGCTTGTCCGCGCTCCGCATCAATATCAAACGCACCCGCCACTAAGGTGAAGTTGCCGTCGCGTAAAGCAGCGGAACGGTGGATGTAACCGATCTGGCTGGTGCCGCCGCCGCCCACCATGCCCCAGCGCAGCGCGCGATCCAGTACTTTGCTCCCGTTAATCATGCTGTTCTCCTCAGAATCCGATGGAATGCAGGTAGTGCAGGCTGGCCGTGACGTCCTGCAGACTGGTGGCGGCATTGCGCGGATCGCGCTCCTGCTCGATGGTGATCCAGCCCTGATAGTGACGTTCAGCGAGAAACGCCCGCAGCGCCGGGTAATCAATCGCGCCCTGGCCAAGCGGGCACACCACGCCCTCGGCACAGGCAGTGAAAAAGTCGACGCCGCGCGCAATCACATCGCGCCAGACGGCCGCATTAATGTCTTTGAAATGCAGATAGTCGATGCGCAACCAGTAGCGTTGCAGCCAGGTCTGCGGATCCATGCCGGAATAAAAAAGATGGCCGGTATCGAGACACAGTCCGGCGACCTCGTGCGGGATGTCCTGCACCAGCTGTTCCAGTTCATCGGCAAACTCAATGCAGCCACCGGCATGAGGATGAATCACCGGTCGCACGCCGTAGTCATGCCAGGCGATGTGACTGAGCTGAGTGATGTGCTGCATCATGCGCTGCCAGTCTGCGGGTGCCAGGCGCGGCGCTTTCTCCGTCTGGCCGGCAAATTGCGCCCGCTGCGGGTTACCGAAATCGATAATCACCAGATAGGGCGCGGGCCGGTTATCACCGTGCGTGCGTGCCGCGCACGGCACCTGCGACAGGTTGCGGCAGATGTTGTGCGTCAGCTCAACCATCGCCGGGAAATTCGCCTCGCTGACCAAATCATCAAAAATGGTGCCGGCCACCAGCGACAACTGATGCGCTTCCAGCTGCTGGCGCAGTTCGGCGGCATCGGTCGGCAGATAGCGCCACGGCCCGAGTTCAATGCTGCGGTAACCGGCCTGGGCCGCTTCGCGTAGCACCGTTTGCCATGGCGGCAGGAAAGGATTGTCAGGATCGTCTACGCCCCAGCTGCAGGGCGCATTGGCAATGTGTAGGGTCATGATGGTTCCTTATGATGAGGGCTGGCGTCAGTATCAAATAGATATTTCACCAACCTCAATCATGGAACTTTCATTATTTGATAGCGATCATAAATTTAATTATCAAATTTTTGATAATTTTTTATCAAATGCTGTCGTCATGCGCGCGGGCGCGGCTGTTGCCCGGTGAGCGATAACAAAGGGTGACGGCGCTACGTCTCAAACATTTTCCCGCATGACGATCTCAAACGGCAGGGTGACCTGAGAAAAATGGTCGCTGCGCTCAGCGTGACGTTGCAGCACGGTTTGCGCCAGCTGTCGTGCCATGTCAGCGATCTGATGGCGCAGCATCACCGTGATGGTACCATCTATCAGCGCCAGGTCGCCATCATTGACCGGGCCGTGACAAATCAGCGCCACCTTACGCTGCGGCTGCTCACGCAGCGCCTGAACGACCCCTTCTATGCCGCCACACGGTGCGTAGATCAGCGCCAGATCGGCATGCTGCTCCAGCAGCTGGCGAGTCGCCTGATAACCCCCGGCAATCGACTCGTGGGTTTTGAGCGGTTCCAGCACGCGCCGCGCACTGTCCTGCTCGCGCAGATACGAGCGAAAACCACTCTCGCAGCTCTCCTGACAGATAAAGCGGTGATCCCCCAGCAGCACGCCCGCCGGCCCCGGCTGATGCAGCAGATGGCTGGTGATCCAGCCCGCGCTGCGCCCGGCTTTCTGATTATCCAGGCCGAAATAGCCAGCATGCCCACAGGGCGAGAAGTCAGAAAACAGCGCGTAGACGCGCACGCCCTGACGCGAAATGTGCGCTATCGCGTGGCGGATCAGCGGATGATCCAGCGCCACCACGCCGATAGCCTCCACCTGCTCAGCCAGCCGGTAGAGCGAATCCACCACCGCTGCCACCTCATCAATCTCGTGCCAGACAAACAGCGGTTCGCTGCCGGCCGGATGAAATGGCTGCGTCTGCTGGCGCAGCGCGTCGGTTAGCGTTTGATAAAAAGAGTACGAAGCCGACAGCAGGATAAACCCCATGCGCAGCGTCACACCGTCGCTCTGCGCACTGAGTGGGGCGTGGCTACTGCGGTAACCCAGCCGATGCGCCGCTGCCAGTACTTTCTGTTCGGTCTGCGCCCGCACCGGCGCGCGGCGATTGAGCACCCGATCCACAGTGGCGATCCCCACCCCGGCAGCGGCGGCAATCGCGCTCATGGTAATTTTGCTCATCGTTAACCCCCTTAATGATAATAAACTATCAAAAATAATGCCTGACGTTATGCTTTCACGCCATATAAGCCGGTGTTTATCCCTCAATAAATGAGCAAATCCTCTCATTCTTTTGATCGCTGTCGCACAAACACCATCATTCGTTTCATTTCTCACGCAAATAGAATAATTATTTGGCAAACGATCGCCGCAGCGGGTCGCCGGCACTGATGGAAATGCATCAGCAAAGCATTAGAGCCGGTGCCGGGCTGTTTTTATAGTTGACGCGACACCAGCCGCCGATTGCGGTGGTGGGTAACGTAACGCGCAGGAGAACAACAATGAAAATCGCTTTTGATGTGGATGTTATCCGCGATCTCGGCATCACGCGTATGGTGCATCAGGTCGCGGAGTGGGGTTATAAATACATTGAACAGTCGCCGCATCCGCAGATCAATCCGTTCTATAAACACCCGAAAGCCAGCCGGGAGATCATGCGCGAGTACAAAAATGCGCTCAACGCTACCGGACTGGAAATCTCCTCGTTTATTACCGTCTATCGCTGGTCGGGACCGGATGAGCTGCGGCGCCAGGCGGCGGTGAAAAACTGGAAGCGAATGATTGAGATTGCCGTGGAGATGGGCGTGCAGGTGATCAATACCGAACTCTCCGGTAACCCGAACGAACCCGAAATCTGCGAAGAGATGTTCTATCGCTCAATGGACGAGCTGCTGCCGATTTTCGAGCGTGAAGGGATTCGCGTGGAAATTCAGGCGCATCCGTGGGATTTCTGCGAAGAGAGCAATGAAACGGCCGATATCGTCAAGTCGTTCCGCAGCGACAACGTCAAATACATCTACAGCGCACCGCATACGTTCTACTATGACAAGGGCAAAGGCGACGTGAAGAGTATGCTGCATTACGCTGGCGACGATCTGTCGCACATGCTGATTGCCGATACCATGAACCACACCAAACACTGTCGCTACATCGTTAACCCACCGGGCGTCGATGCCACTATCCATCAGCACGTGGCCGTTGGCGAAGGTGAGGTGAATTTCGACGCGCTGTTCGAGGCGCTGCGCGAGATGGATTTCGCTAACCGCCACTATAAAGTGGGCGGCGAGTCGATTATCTCCGCCGCGCTGTTTGGCTATCCGGAGAAGATGAAGTATCAGGCGGTGGAAACCCGCGAGCTGATTGAGCGCGAACTGCTGAATCTGTAAATCGCCCGCACAATCAACCCCTTTCCCGCCAGCGATAAAGGGACGCACAATCAGCCCCCTCGCCCGCCAATGACAGATGGGCGCACTATCAGCCCCCTCTCCCGCCTGCGGGAGAGGGTTGGGGTGAGGGCAAACGCCATCGCCCATTCCCCATCACACCGTCACCCACTCCACCTCAACAAACTCGCCGCGCGTCAGCGACAGCTGCGCCGCTTCCGCGATGGCCTGCGCGCGCAGCCCGTCAATCAGCCCCGGCAGACCAGCCACTTTCTCGCCGCCAAGATGGCGCACAAACGCATCGAGATGGCTGTAATAGGTCTCCTGTACCCGGCTGAACCAGTCCGCATACAGCCCCGGCTGGCGGATGTGCTGCCCCTGATACAGGGTCGCTCCGCGCACCACCTGGCTTTCCGACGCCAGCATGCCCATATTGCCCATCACGCTGATGCGCTCGTCATAACCGTAAGCGGTACGACGGGCATTATCGAGCTGCGCCAGCGCGCCCTGCTGCAGGCGCATAATCAGCACTGAGGTATCGACGTCAATGTCGCGGATCGCCGGCATCGCCAGCGCGGCACCGAGCGCGCCCACGGTGACCACTTCATCCTCAGTTAACCAGCGCAGCAGGTCGAAAAAGTGGATGGCCTGGTCGCGCATCTGTCCGCCGGACGCCTGCAGATAGCTCAGCGGCGGCAGTTCAGAGGCGCGGCACACCATCTGGATGAGCTCGCTGCGCCCAATCACGCCCTGCTGCAGCTGGGCTTTCAGTTGTGCATGGCTGCGATCAAAACGCCGATTGAACCCTACCGTCACCGGCACCTGCAGCGGGGAAATGCTGGCTACCACTTCCCGGGCGCGCGACAGCGACAAATCGATCGGTTTTTCACAGTACACCGCTTTGCCCGCCAGTACCGCCTGCTCCAGTAGCGGAGCGTGGGTCGGCGTCGCACTGGCAATCAGCACCGCATCAATGGCCTCACTGCTCAGCGCCTGCGGCACGCTGGCGGCCCGCGCCCCAAACTGCTCTGCCAGCGCGGCGGCGCGCGCGGCGTCGATATCGCACACCAGCGCCAGCTCAACGCCGGGATGGCGCGCCAGGTTTGCGGCATGCACCTGGCCAATAAATCCACAGCCAATCAAGGCAAAACGTTGCGCACTGCGCATGATAACGCTCCTTTTGCTCACACTTCGGCATCGTCGGTCTTGTCAAAATATCGCTTTCTGGCAGGCTGTCTGAACGCGGTTTTTGATGGAATTCACTCAGATGAAAACAATGACGCTGGCCGAACTGGCTAAGCGGGTGGGCGTGGGCGTCGCCACGGTGGATCGGGTGCTGAACGACCGGGGCGGCGTGTCGCCCGCGATGACGAAAAAGATTTTACTGGCGGCGCGCGAAGCGGGTTTGAAACGCATCCTGCCGGAGGAACACCGCCACGCGTGGCAGATAGAGGTGCTGCTGAGCGGTAACGGTTCCTTCTTCTTTCAACAGCTGGCGCAGGATTTTGCCCGGCTGGCGGATGAGCTCGGCTATCGTCGTCTGCGGCTGCACCGCACGCTGATTCCGGAGCATGCGCCCGAAAAGCTGGCGGCGCATATCGAAGCCAGCAGCAAAAAGATGGACGGGCTGATTGTTTTCGCCCATGAAAATCCGCTGATTTACGCGGCGCTTGAGGCCTGTAAAGCGCGTGGCGTACCGGTCATTACGCTGGTGGCCGATCTGCCTGATGCGCCGCGCCTGTGCCATGTCGGTATTGATCAGCTGAAGGCGGGACGCACCGCCGCGCTGATGCTCGGCAGCATGCTGCCCGTGGCGGGTGACGTGGTGCTGGTTAGCGGTCGCGCTGATTACGCCGCGCACCGTCTGCGCATCGAAGGATTTCAGGCGGTGCTGGCGGAGCGCTTCCCGCATCTGCGGCTGCGGGAGATCATCGCTGGCCAGGACGAGCGCGAGCGCATCAGCCGGCTGCTGGAGAAAACGCTGGCTGCATCGCAGCACATTGTCGGCTTGTACAATACCGGCATGGGCAACACGCAGATTCACGAAGCGCTGGCGCGCCACCGGCTGTGTGGCAAGGTGGTGTATGTTACGCACGAACTTTACCAAACCACCCGTGAGCTGCTGGCCAAACGCGTGCTGACGCTAACGCTCGATCAAAACACCCTGCGTCACGCACAGCTGGCGCTGACGCTGCTGCTGCGACATCTGGAAGAGGGTGAGCAACCAGAGACCTATCATCCCGGCAAAGTCGACTTTATGCTGTTTACGCAAGAGAATTTTGCCTGATTCGACTTTGTCTTTTATCGCCAGCGCGGTTAAATCGGCGTGATAGCGTGCTGCTACACTCAGTAGCAGCAAAAATCTTCTCACAACAAGGCGAACGCATTATGTCGGAAAATCAGTATCAGCCCGCGAAAGTCTGGACCTGGGACCCGGAAGCCAAAGGTAACGGGGCGAAGACTAACCGTCCAACCGCCGGGCCGACGCATGAGCAAACGCTGCCGGTCGGTAAGCATCCGCTGCAGCTCTATTCGCTGGGGACGCCAAACGGCCAGAAAGTGACCATTCTGCTGGAAGAGCTGCTGGCGCTCGGCGTGCAGGAAGCGGAGTATGACGCCTGGCTGATCCGCATCGGCGACGGCGATCAGTTCTCCAGCGGCTTCGTTGAGGTTAACCCCAACTCAAAAATTCCGGCGCTGCGCGACCACTCGATCACGCCGCCACTGCGCGTGTTTGAATCCGGCAATATCCTGCTCTATCTGGCAGATAAATTCGGCCACTTTATTCCCTCTGACGTGGCGGGCCGCACTGAAACCCTGAACTGGCTGTTCTGGCTGCAGGGATCCGCGCCCTACCTTGGCGGCGGTTTCGGCCACTTCTATCACTACGCGCCAGAAAAAATTGAATACGCCATTAACCGTTTCACGCTGGAGGCCAAACGTCAGCTTGATGTGCTGGATCGCCAGCTGGCGGACCACCGTTTCCTCGCCGGCGACGAATATACCATTGCCGATATCGCGACCTGGCCGTGGTACGGCAATCTGGTGCTGAACAACCAGTACGGCGGCGGCGAATTCCTCGATGTGCAGTCGTACAAAAATGTGGTGCGCTGGGCAAAAGAGATTGCCGACCGTCCGGCGGTGATCCGCGGGCGTAAAGTGAACCGGGCATTTGGCGCCGAGCCGCAGGATCAGCTGCTGGAACGGCACGATGCGAGCGATTTTGATACCAATACTGAAGACAAGCGTCAGGCGCGAGGCGAACAATAATGGCCGCATATGTCGTTATGATTAAAGACGAAACGCTGGATAAAGATGAGCTGGCCACCTATTCGCAGAAAGCCGGCGCGGCGCGTGGCGATCACCACATCACGCCACTGGCGTTTTACGGCGATCTGGAGGTACTGGAAGGGCGCGATGCTGAAGGCGTGGTGGTGCTGCAGTTTGAAGATGCCGAGGCCGCCAAAGCCTGGTACTTCAGCCCGGCCTACCAGGAAGCCAAAGCGCATCGCCTGAAAGGCGCCAACTACCGCGTACTGCTGGTGAACGGCGTGGCGTAATGGATGACGTAACCCGTGGCTAAGCACGGGTTATCCGCGGCGCGATCCCTCGCGCCGCGATTAAATCCAGCGCGGTTAATCCAGCGTAATCCGCACCACGCTATCCGGCCCTTGCGGCGAGCGATCTTTATTGAGCCCCTGCTTCACCGTCACATACAGCGTCTGACCATCTGGCGACACCAGCAGGCTGTTAGGGTGGGTCGGCAACGCCCAGCTATTTTTCACTGCGTAGGTCGTCGCGTCCAGCTGCAGCACTTTGCCGCCGAGTCGCTGGCTGATGTAAATCTCGTTGCGCTTCGCATTGAATTTGATGCCAAGCGAATCGCCGACATCCAGGCGTTTGATCACCTTACCGCTGCGCTCATCGAACACCAGCGTGGTTTTGCCCTTTGAATTGTCAGTGACGTACAGGCGGCCATTGGCGGCATCTTCCGCCAGATTTAGCAGCAGATACTCTTTGCCATCGCCTGGCGTCCAGCGCTGCTCAATTTTGTGACTGCGCGGATTGATCACCAGCACTTCGCCACTGCCGTTCGCCGCGTAAATACGGTCGGTTGACGCCGAATAGAGCAACCCGGTCACCCACTTACCGGCGTTTTTGATGGTGGTTTTCAGCCGCAGCGTATTCGCATCGACCACCCAAATCATCGCCGGATTCTCAATCGCACCGATGTACAGCAGGCCATCATGCAGCAGGATTTCACGCGCGCCAACCGGATTGCCTTTGTCGTTTTTCAGGCCAAACAGCAGACGCTGCAGCACTTTACCGCTTCTGGCGTCCACTTTCGTCACGCCACCGTCCAGCGTGTTGGTAATGTACAGCACGCTGCCGTTCGGTGAAGCCGTCATGCCAAAGTTTTTCAGATCGGTGTGGGTTTCGCCCAGCGTTGCCAGCGTGCGGGCATCCAGACGATACAGCACGCCACCGTTGACGGTTTTAAACGCCTGCGCGCTGGCCACATACAGCGCAGCCGGATTGCCCGGCACATAGGCCATTTCATACAGGCCGTCGCCCAGTTCACGCTGCTGTACCTTCTCCGCTGCCGCTGGCTTAGCCGCGGCGGCAGGCGCTACTGATTTTTTAGCTGGCGCCTGACAGGCGCTCAGGCTCATGGCTGCCAGCAGCGCCAGAGCCAGCGCGGTGGCGCGCGGGCGTAATGATGAAGTCATTGCTGTCTCCGGTAAGGACCGATGGGTTACCTGCGCGAGCAGGAAGCATAAAAAGGAATGAGAATCATACGCATTATTGTATCAGTCGTAAATGTGCCTGATCGGCGACAGGAGGCGCAGAACTGCGCTGCGTCAATGCCCTCCCCTCAAATTGCCACTTGTAGTATGCTTGACGGCATTCCTGCCTCAGATGTTGACTTAAAAAATGATGGTTCCTGACTATTTAATCAGTGTGTTGCTAACGGCCCATAACAGTGAAAAATTTCTGCCTGACACGCTGGCGAGTTTAGAAAAGGCCTGTCATGGTGTTGAGCAGTATATTGAATTTATTCTTATCAATGACGCATCCGTCGACAACACAGCAGCGTTGCTCGATGATTTTTCCCGGCGGCATCCGCAGGCGAAAGTATTTAATATTGATTACCGCAACATTGGCCGGGTGCGTAATTTTGGCGTTCAGCAGTGCAGCGGTGAATATATTACGATGCTGGATGGCGACGATCAGTTGCTGGCCGACGCCCTCGCCGATATTGTCCGCTACCTGAAAAGCCATCGTCCGGACGCACTGTTCACGGCGCTTAATGAGGTATACGAATCCCGGCCTCAGCACATCACGTGGCAGGGCCTGCAGGCGGAAACACTGTCACGGCATCAGGCTATTGAAAAATTCCTGATCCATCGCGATTTGCAGGCGCACTTTATCGGTCAGTTTATTAAGCGCACCATGCTGCTGGCACATCCCTTCCCGGATTATACCTGCTACGAGGACGCCTGGCTTTTCCCGGAAATCCTGGTCAGCAGTGATGCAATCGCTTATAGCCGCCAGAGCCCTTATCTCTATTTTAAACGCGGCAACAGCTTATCCAGCCAGCTGGATAAACACAAAATTTCACTCTTAGTGAGCGCAACGCAGCATATGGATGAGGTGTTGCAGGAGCGCTATCGTAATCTGCTATCCTGCCACTGGATTAATATTGCACATAAACATCGGCAAGCCCTGGATAATCCTGACGACAGAAAGCAGGTTATTGAGGCGATCACTAAAATCAGGCCGCTGTCTTTTCTTTTCGATAGTAAAATCAGAACCAGCTTTAAAAAGAAATATCTGGCTCTGAAGTTAAACAAACCGCTGTAACTACCGGGCGCTATGCCAGCGCCGGTTTATCAGGACGATGCTTTCTCAGGCGGATGAATCATGGCATAGCTGATGATAATCGCCATCACCAGGATTAACACCGAACCACTCTGAATTAACACCGTGTCGGTCAGCCCAAAGATGATAATTGACAGCGGCAGCAGCGTTAATCCGGCGACGCCGCGGCGTGCGGCTACTATCAGCAGCACCAGGTAAAAAATCAGCAGGGAAAGTGCGCCAGCGATCCCCTGCAGCGAAAGCGTTTCAAGGAAATCATCGTGCAGGTGATACATGACGTTTTTATACGCTTCGGGATTGTGGCGCTCATGCTGCGTGATGTATTCCCGCGCTTTTGCCGTGCGCTGATCCGGACTTTGCCCCAGCAGCGACCACGAAACGCTGTGCCAGCCGCCTTTCCAGATAGAGAAACGGGCGCCAATCGAGGTGTTATTGTTGGTCTGATAAGTATCAACTTCATTGTGGATGCTGTCTAAGCGCTGCCAGACGCTGCCCGGCATAAATAAAGCGCCCACGATAATAAACAGCGCTAACACCACCAGCGAAATTTTACCCGCCCAGCGATGGGTAAAATAAAACCAGGCCAGATAAATCAGTGGCAGGGTTAATACGCCGGCGCGTGACTCGGTCAGAATCATCAGCATCATATTCACGACAAAAACCGCGCTGAATAAGATCATTTGTCCGCCGCGATGGGTGATGACCCGGTGGCCGGTGTACAAAGTACAGAGCGCCAGCGCGGTAATCAGATAAGAGACGGTACCGGCGGAATCGGTCAGCAATCTGATGCGGGTCAGCGTTTTTGCGTGTTCACTGATAGCGAAACCTAACGTCACCAGCAGCCCGACAAATAAGATGGCGCTGCAGGTTATCAGAAGTGGACGGCTAAGATAGTGGCGCCAGGCAACGATAAAATAGCTGAGAAAAGCCGCGATAATAAACAGCTTACCGCCCTGGAAGTAGTTATTCACCACATCACTGAATTCAGCGTGGGAAAACATCTTTGCCCAGATGAGCCTGACCAGCCCAATGAACAGCAGCGGAAGTGCTACCGTTATGGCCGTTTTATCTGTTAGCCACTGTTTTTTCGCCGCCAGAATTACTAAATACAGAGCCACCAGATAACTGGAAAAATAGAATATTTTGCGCGGTAAGGCTTCAACCACCAGTGACGACGCCAGCGCGATACTCAGCAGCACAAAACAGAGCTGGTAAATATTTTTTCCCGTCATCAGCTGGCGAACAGCGTGAGCTTGCACTTAACAATACCTCATCTTGATATGTTTCAGGCGCCACAGCATGGCCTGCCACCATCTTTTTTGACGAAAAAGCGACTTATACATTCTTTTTGCCTGCTGCGCATTGGCTGGCTGGTCAAACGCCATGGTGGACAGCGGTGAATCCTGATAAATATCGCGATAATGGTGAACCACAAACTGTTGATTCCATACCTGCCAGGGCTTATCCGCACCGGCATAATGAATCAGGCAGGTTTCCGCCGGCACGTCGAGCGTATAGCCACGATCGTCATGGGCCAGCATGGTCAGAGTATTGAAGCGAGGAGAAACAAAGGTCACTTTATCTTCCAGTAAAATATTCAACGCATCCTGGTCGAGATACTGGAAGTTTCGCCCGTGTTCGGACAGTAAAGTAAACGCGCGTTCGCTGATATTGTCAGCGCGCCATTGCGCCACATCAATCAGCATCATGCCGGCGTTAAAATAGCGCTCGCCGCGCAAGCCGGCATTCTTGGCCAGCACCGGCTGCAGCGAGGCAATTTCACCGACCACCAGCGCAACCGCCTTAGGGCCGGTCGGGATCTGCCACAGTTCATTGAGCGGATTAATGCACACCATATCGGCATCAAGATAGAGCAGTTTTTCCGCCTGCGGCAAAATCAGCGGTGCCAGAAAGCGGTAGTAGGTCGCACGGGTAAAAAGTTCGGTGACCGGCAGCGTGGCAAATAGTTGATCCGGCAGATGATGCAGCGTCACGCCGTGGCGCGATCCCTGAAAAAGCCTGGCGAGCCGGTGGTTATCGGCCGGTGTCAGTTCTGAAGAGATCAGATGGAAATGATACACACGGTCTCCGGCGTGTTTCATAATGGACAGAATCGTGATTAGCGCATGCGCTTTAAACTTTCCGTCAACGCCAAAAACAATATGTTGATCGCTCTGTACCGGAAAAAGTGGTTCGGCGTTTATTTCCTGAAGAACATCATGATTCATTGCGCGCTTCTCTGCTGCGGAGCGCTACACTCCGTAACCACTTAATATGTAGACAATAAAATTGGGTTTACCAAAACGGTGAAAAGATTACCATTTTGGTAAACCCAAAGAAAGCGTAGCACGATAAGCCAGGAGTTTTCGCAGACGAGACATAATCAGCCTCTCCCATCCTGTTTTTACGATGGGAGAAGCACGCTGGAGAATAAAACTACAGCGACGCGCCGCCGCAAATTACCAACTCCTGTCCGGTAATGGCAGCGGCAGCCGGCGATAGCACAAAACCAGCCACCGCGGCCACCTCTTCGGGATGGATATAGCGTCCGATAGGCGGCAGTTTCGGCGGCGAGCTGGCGCGGTCCGGCTGCAGCAGCATCGGCGTGGCGGTGGCACCGGGAGCAATCACATTGACCGTAATGCCCTGCGGAGCCAGTTCGGCGGCCCAGCTGCGCGCCATGCCCACCATCGCCGCCTTGGTGCTGACATACTGGCTGCGATTCGCCGCGCCGCGTGACGTGCGGCTGCCGAGCAGCAGAATACGATCGCCGTGGCCCATCTGCGGCAGCAAGGTGTTGGCCATGATTTGCGCCACCTGCACGTGCAGATACCACAGCCGCGCCCCCTGCTCTTCCTCCAGCTCACCCAGCGGCGCGGCCAGCATCATGCCTGCCGCGTGCACCAGCGCATCCACCTTCGCCAGCCCGGCCAAAGCCCGTTTCAGCTGACCGGCGTCAAACAGGTCGACGCTGACGGAGGTAAACGCCGGATGATCTTTCTCCACCGGCGTACGGCTAAAACCGGTGACCTGCCAGCCCTGCGTCAGCAGCTCATCGGCAATCGCCGCACCAATGCCGGAACTGACACCGGTCACCAGCGCATGGCGGCTCATGCTTTGTCCCTCACCCAGTTCTCCTCCACGCGCACGTACTTGATGGCCTGGCGAAAATAGGTGTAGGCAATGTGCAGTGCGCCGTCCGCGCTCTGCTTAATGCTGGGATAGGAGAACTCACGGTTCAGTTTCTGCTGTGAATTGTTGGTCATGCAGTAGCCGTCTCCCTCATCCAGATTACGCTGCCACGGCCAGCTCACTCCGCCATCGGCAGAAATAGCCAGCGTCATCGGTGCGCGCGGAGCTCCCCAGAAGGCGGTGCGTGCGCCCTGAACCACCGGCTGCGCCGCCACGGCCACCGCCGCGTCATCTTCATCTTCGTCTTCGATTTCGTCGTACAGTGACAGGCGACGCTCGCTGGCATCACGCGCGCTCATGGCGTTAAACACCAGCGCCAGATGGCCGTTATGCAGCGTAGTCACCTGAATCGATGAGTTATTATTTGGCAGATCGGTCGCCTGCGGCGTGCTCCAGCTTTCACCGCCGTCGTCCGAACGACTCTGGTAGATATAATCAGCCCAGCGGCTGCGATACAGCGCCAGCAGGCTGCCATCCTGCAGTAGCGTAATGTTCATGTGCACGCAGCCGAGGCTGTCCGGCACCGTCACATCGCGCCAGCTCTGTCCTTTGTCACTGGAGATTTTCACCGCGCTGATGTCATCATTGCCCACCCATTTCACTCCCGGCTGGGTGCGACAATAGAACACCGGCAGCAGCCAGTTGCCGTTCGGCAGCACCACCAGCGGCTGGCGGATAAACGTGCCCGGCTGATCGAGCAGCGTATCGATGGCACTCCAGCTGTGACCCAAATCGTGTGACTGGCGATAGCGCACAATTGCCGTGTCCTGATTACCGGACTTCTGCGCGGTCCACAACAGCCACAGCACGTTATCCGGATCGAGAAACAGCACCGGATTCTGCTCCGATCGCGTTGGATCGTCGGATAACTGTTGAGGATCGCTCCATTGCGCGCTGCCCTGCGCCAGCCGCGAGCACCACACCGAAATATCCGCGATGCCTTCCTGCGTGCCGCCAAACCATACGCACAGCAGATCACCGTTCGGTAACGGCAGCAGGTTGGCGGCGTGGTTCTGCGGACAGACCGAAGGCAGCATCGCCGTGAGCTGCTGCGCGTCCTGCGCGTGCGGATGAAGCTTACCGTTGCGTTCGACGGTAATGGTTGAGTCGGTCATGTCAGGCTCCACTGTTTTGCATTGATGAATCAGGTGCATTTTTGCGCTGCGGCTGGCGTGACGGGATCAGGCGGTCAATCAGCATGATCACCGCCGGCGTCACCAGCGCGACGTACATATTGTTGATGCCGAACGGATCGCCCAGCAGATACCACAGCGAGGTCATGACGCAGGCACCAATCAGGCCGGCGTTCGCGCCGCGCGTACTTTTATAAAACGGCAGGTAGAAAGCGATGATCGCCACCACCGAAATTGACAGGCGAATGGCGCGGGTAAAGAACGACAGCTTCAGCACTTCCGGTACGAACAGCACGAAGATCAGCGGCAGGAAACCGATCAGCAGTGACAGCCAGCGCGTCATGCGAAATTCGCGCTCCGGCGTCGGATTACGGTACGGCACATAAAAGTCCTTCACCACCAGTGAGGCGATGGCCAGCGCCACGGTGCTGACGCTGACAAAAATCGATGCCACCAGCGAGGTGGTGACAATCCCTGCCAGCCACGGGCTCATGTCCTGCAGGAACACCGGCAGCGCGTACAGGCTGTTAATCTCCGGATGCAGATACTTTGCCGCCACGCCAATCAGCGCAATGGCGATGGCAATCGGCATACAGAAGAAGAAGGCGACCCAGGTGGCGCGCTTCGCAGACGCCGCGCTTTTGGTCGAGGCGATAGCCTGAATCACAAACTGGGTGCAGAAGATCGATCCGATGGTGCCAATCATCCAGGCAAAAATGGTGCTGGGCCCGACGTTACCGTCCCAGGTCCAGTAAAAGTGCGGCATCTCTTTGATCATCGGACTGACGCCGCCGGTCATGTGCAGCGCCACGCCGAGAATGACCAGAATACCGATATATTTCAGGCCGCTGTGCAGCAGCGTCACCCAGGCGATGCCTTTCATGCCGCCGAACATAAAATAGAAGGTGCTGACCAGCGCGGTGATCACCGCCGCCGTGGTGAGGTCAAGGTTCAGCACCGTAGAGATCGCCGCCGCACCGCTGACATAGTTACCGACGTTCACCAGCAGCAGCGCGTAGATCATGATGATGGAAATAATATTTTTGGTGGAGTTGCCATAGCGCTCGGCAATCGCGCCGGATATGGTAATTTTTCCGGTGTTGTAGATGCGTTTGACCAGCAAAATACCAAACAGCGGAAAGCCGATGGCGGCACCGATTACCGACCAGGACGCGGCAAAGCCATCCTCAAAAGCCGCCTGCGCCGTACCGATGGTTGACTTGGCGCCAATGTATTCAGACATCAGCATCACGCCGACCACAAACGCTGGCATCACGTTTGAACCCGCCATAAAGTCGCCGCTGTTTTTACTGCGCAACCGCCAGGTCAGCCAGGTGGTGAACAGGATGTAGGCAATGACAATCCCGACAATAATCACCATCCCTTCTGCAGAGAACTGTTTCATGTTCGCCTCATTGATAACGTAGGGTCGTGGTGCGTGCCGGGCTTCACACGCACCGTTAATGAGGCGGCCATGATTATTGTTGTTGCGTCGCTGCGCTGGCTACCCCGCACCGTGCAAAATGATTTACTTCACTCAAAAATGAATAAATTTACGCACAGGCAGGGCAATTTATAGATTAACTGGCGCTTAATTAGTTTGATCATGCTCACAAACAGTCAAATGTGATTAATAATAATCAAATTTAACTGTGTGAGGTAGCGAGGCAGACTGCGTGCCTGGCCACGGCCACCGCGCCGGGCAGCCGCGAACGTCAGGCGAGACTGTCGTTTTCCAGTTTCTGCCGTTTGCGCAGATGAGGGAACAGCGCCATCCACAGCGCCACGACCACCAGGGTGCCGACACCGCCAATCGCCGCTGCGGGCACCGCACCGAACCATGCGGCCAACAGGCCGGATTCGAACTCCCCCAGCTGGTTAGAGGTATTAATGAAGATGGCGTTGACCGCGTTGACGCGCCCGCGCATCTCATCCGGCGTGTCCAGTTGCACCAGCGCGCCGCGAATCACCATGCTCACCATATCGAAGCCGCCGAGTGCCGCCAGCGCCAGCAGCGAGAGCCACAGCTGCGTCGACAGCGCAAATACCAGCGTAGCCAGACCAAAACCGGCTACCGAGCCAAACATGATCATGCCCACGTGCTTTTCCAGCTTGTGACGGCTGAGCCACACCCCAACCAGCAGCGCCCCGACCGACGGGGCACCGCGCAGCATGCCCAGCCCCCACGGACCGGTATGCAGAATATCCTGGGCGAAGATCGGCAGCAGCGCCGTGGCGCCGCCCAGCAGCACGGCAAACAGATCGAGCGAGATCACCCCAAGCACATCTTTGCGCTCGCGGATGAAGCGGACACCGGCAAACATGGTGCTGAGGCTGGCCGGAATACGTGCCTGCGGCGGTCGTTCGTAGCGCAATCGGCTGACCAGCACAATCGACAGCAGATAGAACAGCGCCGAAACACCGTACACCACCTCCGGCCCGGCCACGTACAGTAAGCCGCCCAGCGTCGGACCGACAATCACCGCCGCCTGACCGCCCACCGAGCTGGCCGCCATGGCGCGCGCGAGGATGGGCGGCGGTACCAACGCTGGCAGCATTGAGGTGATTGCCGGCCACTCCAGCGCTTTGGCCAGCGAAATCAGGAACACCAGTCCCCAGATTTCAATCCGGCCCGCCCAGTGCAGCAGCGTCAGCGCCACCAGCCCGAGCAGCGCCAGCCACTCAATCAGCTGCCCCAGCAGCACGATGCGGCGACGGTCATACTGATCCGCAAGGTGACCCGCCGGCAGCGCCAGCAATACCGAAGGTAAAAATTGCATCAGACCGATCATGCCCAGCGCCATAGCACTGTGGGTAAGCGCATAGATTTGCCAGCTGACGGCCACGGAGAACATCTGAAAACCAAACGATGAACAGGTACGTGCCAGCCAGAAGGCGACGAACGACCTGTGTCGCAGCAGCGAATCTTCCGCTGCGGTGACCGGTGAACCCATAGTTTTATCCCATCCTGAAGCAGAACCGGCCGGCGTCATGGCACCGGCCTGGTGAAAAGCCACCATCGGCTTTCCTTATGTTTTTCACGTCATAGAGTGCGATAACTGACCGGGGCAGGCAATGGCTGGATGTGCGCTGTAAAAACAGGTGCTTATCCGGATTGACAGTTAAACATGGCGTTCTGAATATTAGCAGACTGATTGTTTTACTTTGAAAATAGCCGAATCATTCCAGATAATTCAGTAAAGCGTTAATTAATGCCTGGCCAATCCTTTTTATCTCTTTATCAGAAACAGCTAAAAAAGGTGATCTTTGCTGGCGAATCGATCTATATTGCCCCCTGTGATAATCACAGCAGTCTTCCCGTCCTTATAATAATTAAGACGCTATCGTTCATTAATTTATTCATAGAGATAAATGGAAAACAATTCATACCATCCTTATGTCACTGAGCGTGTCTGTCGCTTCGACGGCACACCTATCGGCGCATGTTATTCAGCGTCCTTAATGCATTGCGTGCCGGAACGTGATGCATTACTTCATGAAGGCGAGATAATTACTCAACATTATCAGTCAGCGGATGCTGCGGGATTAATAATTATTCCACTGGCGGGAAATAGTGTGATGTCCTTTTTGCATGACGTGGATAATTATTCCAGCCTGCAACATGAGAATGTAAGGCTGGCGATCAACTATGCCACTTTACGTCAGGCAGGATCCGCCTTACGCGCTGTGGCGTCTCGTTTTTCCTTCTGGCTTTACGATCTCGCGCCGCCGGGAACCGAGTGGAAAAATATTACCGATTTTCCCTTCAGCGGTATTGTTCTGAGCGATGACTTCTTCCGTGAAAATTATCTCAAGTTCAGCTTTCCTTTTCTGCTCGCTTCGCTGCGGGAAACACAAGCAGAGGTAATATTACGTACGCCCCAGCTCCAATTACCGGCCGAAGATTACCTGCATTTACAGCTAAGCGGCTGGCAAACGCAGCGGAACTGTCATCCGCTCTTCCCGGGGTAAACGTTTACACAAAATTCTGCGCGTCGGCGTTATCACCCGATTACGCCGGACAGAATGGCGCAATATCCTCATAAAATGTCGTGTCACTGCCTGATAAAAAGAGCAAAGCGCTAAAAAAATCAAACCTGTTAACGTTTTTAAGATAAAATTTAACGCAAAGGGATCATCCTGCTTAACGGAAAAGCACTGACAGAACACCTTAAGTCACTTCGTACTCTATGTCGGGATACAGCCTAATCGGTTGTTTCCTTTGATTTTATGGCAAAGAAAGAGGTCAATATTATGGGGAAAGCTTCCTCATCTTTTGGCGTAATTCGCTTCCTGACGGTGCTGTTTGCACTGCTGACGGGCGCATTTATGCTGATTGGCGGCGTTTGGTTAGCCGCCATTGGAGGTTCCTGGTACTACGTTATTGGCGGTGTGATTATGCTGATCACCGCTGTCCTGCTGTGGCGCCGTAGCGGTTCCGCACTGCTGCTGTATGCCCTGTTGCTGCTGGCAACGCTGGTATGGGGCGTATGGGAAGTCGGCTTCGACTTCTGGGCGCTGGCACCACGTACCGACGTGCTGGTGATCTTCGGTATCTGGCTGATTCTGCCGTTTGTGTATCGCGGTCTGAATCATGCGGGTAAAGGTGCGCTGGGTGCGATGGCCGTTGCGCTGGTAGCCAGCGTACTGGTGCTGGCGTGGGCAGTATTCCACGATCCGCAGGAGCTGAATGGCAACCTGCCGGAAGCCGCTAACGTCCCGCAGGCCCAGCCGCTGAGTAACATCAACGATGCTGACTGGCCAGCCTATGCGCGTGACCAGCAGGGCACTCGCTTCTCGCCGCTGAAGCAGATCAACACCAGCAACGTGAAAGAGTTGCAGGTTGCCTGGCAGTTCCAGACCGGTGATCTCAAAACCGCCAACGATCCGGGTGAAATCACTGACGAAGTGACGCCGATTAAAATCCGCGACACGCTGTACCTTTGCTCGCCGCACCAGATTCTGTTTGCGCTGGATGCGACGACCGGTAAGCAGAAGTGGAAATTCGATCCGGGCCTGAAGCCGAATCCTACCTTCCAGCACGTGACCTGCCGCGGTGTTTCATACCATGAAGTGCCTGCTGCTGCCGATGCCGCCAACAGCCAGCCTGCGCTGTGCTCACGCCGCATCTACCTGCCAGTGAACGACGGTCGTCTGTTCGCGCTGGATGCCGATACCGGTGCCCGTTGCCCATCCTTTGGCAACAACGGTGAGCTGGATCTGCAGCACAAGCAGCCGGTACAGACGCCAGGCCAGTATGAGCCGACGTCACCGCCGGTTATCACTGACACCACCATCGTCATTGCTGGTGCGGTCACCGATAACTACTCTACCCGTGAGCCGTCTGGTGCCATCCGTGGCTTCGACGTCAACACCGGTAAACTGCTGTGGGTGTTCGACCCGGGCGCGAAAGATCCTAACGCGATTCCGGCCGATGAACACACCTTCACCATGAACTCGCCGAACTCGTGGGCGCCGGCGGTATACGATCCAAAACTGGATACCGTTTACCTGCCAATGGGCGTTTCCACTCCGGATATCTGGGGCGGTAACCGCACACCAGAGCAGGAGCGCTACGCGAGCAGCGTTCTGGCGCTGAACGCCACCACCGGTAAGCTGGTGTGGTCGTATCAGACCGTGCACCACGATCTGTGGGATATGGACCTGCCGTCACAGCCGACGCTGGCCGATATCACGGACAAAGATGGCAACACCGTACCGGTGATTTATGCCCCGGCGAAAACCGGTAACATCTTTGTGCTGGATCGTCGTACCGGTAAGCCGGTCGTGCCTGCACCGGAGACGCCGGTACCGCAGGGCGCGGCGAAAGGTGACCACGTGGCACCGACCCAGCCGTACTCCGAACTGACCTTCCGTCCGAAACAGAATCTGACGGACAAGGACATGTGGGGCGCGACGATGTATGACCAGCTGGTGTGCCGCGTGATCTTCAAGCGTCTGCGCTACGAAGGTCCGTTCACGCCGCCGTCTGAGCAGGGTACGCTGGTGTTCCCGGGCAACCTCGGTATGTTCGAGTGGGGCGGCATCGCGGTTGATCCACATCGTCAGATCGCCATCGCTAACCCAATGGCGCTGCCGTTTGTTTCTAAGCTGATTCCGCGCGGTCCGGGCAACCCGATTGAACCACCGCAGGGCGCAGAAGGCGGTTCCGGTACTGAAACCGGCATTCAGCCGCAGTACGGTGTGCCGTTTGGCGTCGAGCTGAACCCGTTCCTGTCGCCGTTTGGTCTGCCGTGTAAACAGCCGGCCTGGGGTTACGTTTCAGCGATCGACCTGAAGACCAACGAAACCGTGTGGAAGAAACGTATCGGTACCGTTCGCGATAGCGCACCGGTTCCGCTGCCGTTCAAAATGGGTATGCCAATGCTGGGTGGCCCAATCACCACCGCCGGTAACGTGTTCTTCATCGGCGCGACCGCAGATAACTACCTGCGTGCGTTCGATACCAACACCGGTGAGATGCTGTGGCAGGCGCGTCTGCCAGCGGGTGGCCAGGCTACGCCGATGACCTATGAAGTGAATGGCAAGCAGTACGTTGTCATCGCGGCCGGTGGTCACGGTTCGTTTGGTACCAAGCTGGGCGATTACGTGATTGCCTATGCGCTGCCAGATGCGAAGTAATTTTTCGCACTGAAGTAAAAAAGCGGGCAATGCCCGCTTTTTTTTTCACGCCGGTCGGCATTACGCTCGATCTGGCGATCAGGGTTTACGCAGCACCCGCGCATTCAATAGCGCGCACAGCGCCATAATCACGCAGGTGGCGAGAAACACCGGGCGCATACCAAACGCGCCGCCGATAAAGCCACCGAACAGCGGGCCGCTCACCTGGCCGACATACTGGGCCGAGGTCGCATAGCCCAGCATTTTCCCGACCTGCCGCTGCGGCACATTATGACGAATCAACGCCGTTACGCAGGGCATCAGGCCGCCCAGCGCCATCCCCATCAGGAAACGCAGCAGCACCAGCTGCCACGCCGCGCTAATAAATGCCTGCGGAATCAGCAGCAGCGCGCAGACCAGCAGGCCATAAATCAGCACGCGCGCATGTCCGATGCGATCGGCCAGCCGGCCAAGGCGCGGCGCGGAGAGAATGCTGCCCAGCGCAGCGGCCGCCATCACCAGTCCGGCCGTTACCGTCACCGCGTGATCGCCGTGAACAAACTGCGCGATATATAGCGTGATAATCGGCTCAATCGACATATTGGCAAAAATCAGCAGCATGCCCGACAGCCACATCAGCCGCACCACTGGCCGGTTGATCGACGCCTCCGGCTCATCACCCTCCCCGGCTGCGGCTTTCTTCGCCGCACGTGGCGCTTCTTTCAGCAGAAAAGTGGTGGCGAGAAACGCGAGAAAAATCACCGCGCCGGTGAGCCAGAAAGTGTGGCGGATACCGATCAGCGGTGGCAGCACGCCGCCCAGCAGCGGGCCGACCACATTCCCGGCCATGATGCCGGAGGACAGCACGCCCAGCGCCCAGCCGGTCTGCGCTTTCGGCGTTTGCGCCGCCACCAGAATAGTGGAACCCGACGCATAGCCGCCGAGCAGACCGGCCAGCAGGCGCAGCGCTACCAGCTGCCACGGCGCGGTGGCCATACCAATCAGCGACATGGCGACGGCCATTCCGAGGCTGGCGCGGATCAGCATCAGCTTGCGGCCATAGCGATCCGCCAGTTTGCCCCACAGCGGTGCCGTCAGCGCCGCGCTAAGAAAGGTGGCACCGTAGGCGGCGCCTGACCAGCGCGCAATCGCGGCCGGTTCCTGCACGCCCAGCTGCTGCACATAGAGGGGCAGAAAGGGCAGCAACAGGGTCATGGCGACGATAGTGCTGAACGAGCCCAGCACGCAAACCCACAAATTGCGCCGCCAGTGTTGCTGCTCAGGCGCTAACGCGATAGAAGAATGCGACATAGTGATATCCCTGTTTTTGGCTTTTTTAGCAGGCTATCAGCGGTAGCACACAGAAAACAGGGAGAAGCGGATATTTGCCAGCCAGCGCGTTATTGTTGCCAGAAAACAACAATCACGGCGCACCCAGCGTAGTGATCAGCGCGTCGCAGAGCAAGGTGACCGGTGACGAGGGCTGCGGCTGCTCTTTCAGCAGCAGGTAACTGTGCAGGCGATCCATCTGCCATTCCGGCAGCACCTGCTGAATCTCGCCGCGCGCCAGCGCCTCCTGCGTCATATAGGCGGGCAGATACGCCACGCCGGTTCCGGCCAGGGCCGCATTGAGCAGCGCCATGCTGTTATTCGCGCGAAAGCGGCTGTGCACATCCAGCGCCAGGCGCTGCTTATCACGGCGAAACGGCAATGCCGCCGTGTGTGCCGGGCCGTGAAACAGCAGCAGATCGTGGCGCATCAGACGTTCGGGATGATCGATGGCAGGATGCGCAGCCAGATACGCTGGCGACGCATACAGTCCCCAGTCAATACTGCTCAGTTCGCGGTAGTTTGCGACTTCCGGCGCACGCGCGCGGATCACAATCGCCACGTCCGCACTGGGCTGCGGATCGTCGCTGGTGGTCAGTTCGAGATCGACGTTGATGTGAATGTGACGGCGGATAAAGGTATTCAGCGTCGGCACCACGCACTGGCAGCCGAAGGTGATCGGCGCCTGCAGCCGCACGTTGCCGGCAGGCTGCTGATGCACCTGCTGCACAAACGCGTCGGCGCGATGCATCTCTTCCAGCATGCGGGTGCAGAACGGATAGTAAGCCTGGCCCAGCTCGGTCAGCGCCACTTTGCGCGTGGTGCGCTGCAGCAGTTTGATACCCAGCCGCACCTCCAGCCGGGCGATTTCGCGGCTGACGTGCGATTTTGATATCCCCAGCGTACGGGCCGCTTCGCTGAAGCTTTGCCGCTCAACGACGCGTGCAAACAGCATCATGGCGGTGAGATTATCGCTGTTGTCCATGTTCTCTGGCTGATTCGAAAGAGTGAGAACCGCAGCTTAAAAGTAAACACGCGAATGCGCACCCGATTTCCCGTTACGCAGCGGCCACGGGAAATCGGGCGAGGGATGTCACACCGCCACCGCTAGCGGAAACAGCAGGCGGTCCGGCTCGACGCGACGCTGACGCCGCAACTGGCCTGGCGTGACGCGAAAATAATTTTTAAAGGTGCGGGTGTAAGCCTGCTGGGTATCAAAGCCGTAGCTCATCGCTACCTGCAGAATCGCCTCATCACTGTTGATCAGCGTGAGCGCTGACTCAGTCAGCCGGCGCTGGCGAATGTATTCTGCCAGTGAAAAACCGGTGTGCTGACGGAACAGACGTTGCAGATGCCAGCGGGAATATCCCGAGCGGCGTGCTACTTCATCCAGATGCAGATCGTGCCCTAAATTTTTTTCAATCCACTCCAGCAAACTACGGATAAATTCGCGCTGATTCATGACTTCCTCCGGCGTCGGTAAAATGTCCAGTGACGTCACTGTAGCGCGTTAAATTTATCCCTTAATTAGCAGAAAATTAGCGCAGAATTAGCAAGCAAAAAAACGGCTTTCCCGACGAAACAGCGCGCCAGGTTAATTCTGCGCTAATTATCGGGCGCTACACTGCGACAAGTTATTCAGGAGGGCATCATGCGTGTGCTGCTGGTAGAAGATGATGAAATGATCGGCGCCAACCTGCAGCAGGCGCTGGAGGCCGCCGGCTGGTCGGTGGACTGGGTGCGTGACGGCGTATTTGCCAGCAACGCCTGGCAGGAAGGCGGTTACACCTGCGTCCTGCTCGATCTCGGTTTACCGCGTGAAGATGGCATCAATGTGCTGCGCCGTGCGCGCACGCGCGGTGACATGACGCCAGTGCTGGTGCTGACCGCGCGTGATACCGTGCAGCAGCGCATCCAGGGCCTGGACAGCGGCGCCGATGATTACTTACTCAAACCCTTTGATCTGCAAGAGGTTCTGGCGCGTATGCGAGCCATCACCCGACGCCGCCACGGTGCGGCGGACTCCCTGCTGGGCAACGGCGACGTGCAGCTCGATATGATGACGCGTGAAGTGCTGTACAAAGGCCAGCGCGAGCAGCTAACCGCACGTGAATACGCCCTGCTCTATGCGCTGCTGGAACGCCCAGGGGCGATCCTGTCGCGTGAGCAGTTAGAAAACCGCATCTACGGCTGGGGCGAAGAGGTCACCAGCAACGCCGTGGACGTGCTGATTCACGGCATGCGGCGCAAACTCGATAACGAAGTGATTCGCAACGTACGCGGTCTGGGGTGGCGGGTGCCGGCAATATGAGATCCTTTACGTTTATGCGGTCGCTGCGCAACAAACTGCTGGCCACGCTGGTGCTGCTGCATCTGGCGATGATCGGCGGTGTCACCTGGTATTTCTACCACTGCTATGGCGACATGATGGGCACCATGAAGGACGACCAGCTCGCTAAAATTGCCGATGCCTGGTCAAGCAGCCAGCGCATGCCGGCACTGATGCCGATGGTGATGCAGCAGGAGAAGCTGAAAAGTACCTATATCGTTCAGCTCTGGGACACCAATAATCACCTGCGCGCCAGTTCCTGGCCGGCGCTGCACGCGCCCCTGCAGAGCAAAAAAGGCTGGTCAGATTTAAAAGTTGGCGACTGCGGCGATGACTGTCAGTGGCGCGTTTACACCCGACCCGGCGAGCTGGGCAGCGAGATCGGCAATATTCAGGTGCTGCACAACGTCGGCTACATGAAGAGCCTGATGGTGAAACGCGTACTCTCCGCCATCATTCCGCTCATCCTGATGATGCCGCTGTCGCTGCTGGTGATCTGGCTGGTGGTGCGTGCCATTACGCGCGATCTGCGCGTGGCCTCGCGCCAGATTGCGGCGCAGGAAACCCTGCATCCGCACAGCGTGTCGCCGGACGGTCTGCCGGACGAAGTGCTGCCGCTGGTCGATGCTTATAACTCGCTACTGGATAAACTACGCGCGGCCTGGTCGTCACAACGCCAGTTCCTTGAGGATGCCGCGCATGAACTGCGCACGCCGGTCACCGCCGTCACGTTACAGCTGGAGAACCTGCGTCAGCACATCATGCCGGGCGAAGCCAGCCGCCAGTTTGATCAGCTGGAAGCGGGCGTCACGCGCACGCGCCATCTGGTGACGCAGTTGCTGAATATCTCACGCCAGGAGGATCAGTCCGTGGTCGCCAGCGTCGAGACCATTGAGCTTGATGACCTGCTGAAGGAGAGCATTGAGCAGCTGATGGTGGTGGCTGACAAGCGCGGCATTGATATCGGCTTCAACGGCACGGCGCACTATCGTCTGCACGCCAGCCGATCCGATCTGCGCAGCCTGTTCGATAACCTGATCGGCAACGCCATGCTGCACACGCCGGAGGGCAGCCTGGTGGATGTGCTGCTGCATCGCGTCGGTCATCATACGGTAGTAGATATTGTCGATAACGGCCCCGGCATGCCGGAGTCGTTTATCGAGCGCGCCTTTGATCGCTTTACCCGCTCGCCGGATGTCCAGGCGCAGGGCAGCGGCTTAGGATTATCGATCGTGCGCAGCGTGGCGCAAAAGCATCAGATGCAGGTGGCGCTGTCGAATTGCCTTAACCCGCAGGGTGAGATCTGTGGATTACAGGTAAGAGTGACACTACCGTAAGGTTTGAGCGGGCGCAGCCGCAGGATTAACAGGGCTGTAAACATCAAAGGTTAGAGCTCTATGCATATAGCATGGCAAGACTCATTATTGAGCCTCAGACATGCCGTTTTCCATTCCCTGCACCCAACCATGTCAGAGGTATAAAACATTCGTCTTTTTCCTGACATTGAATATATCATGACTCAATGTCTATAAAATCCATTCACAATGACATGAAAGAAAATTATAGTTTCTTTTTAAACATGAATGCTTTGAAACCCAGCTTCATGGGTGTCATAAAATAAATTATAGGAATGACGACCAGCATCGTAAAAGAATATGACAGAATCTCTGCTTTATCCCCAGTGAATATATAAAATATCCATACGGAAGCCAAAATCGCAAGCAGGACACAAAAAACGATAAATCGTCTCCTCAACTCTCCAAGCAATGATGGATACGTTGCGCCATCCTCCCCCAGATATTGTCGTATCGCGGCAATATCTTTGCCGGTGAAGCCGTTTCTGGCCAGTGTCTCTTCAAATTCGATGTTGTTCACTTTATAGCCTCTTCATTCTGAGAAAGGCTACGTATACGGGGTGTCAGTGACAGGCCATATCCAATACAGCCAACAGCCAGAATCACGTGAAAAAGAAGCACTGCGGGTTCTTCCGGGCGGGTGAACACATTCAGTAGGGTCTGCACACCCACGGCAGCGCCGCCAATAATACTCCAGAGCCTCAGCCGTTTCGTCTTACGCAGCAGTTTACCCGCATCTTGCGGCTTAGTTTTATCTCGCTTCATCCTTGTCCTTTTTGTTGACTAACCGATACGCTGTGACTTAGTGCCTCATAAAGCAGGGGATGTCAATAACGGGAAAAATGATCCGCTTATCGGTCAACAGCTCTTCACCCTTTCATACCCATTAAAGTCCGCCTTTGGAGCGGGCTATATGGAAGCGTTAGCTGAAAATTTAAATCAATGCGCGCAGCCATCAAAGTTTAAATAGCTGAATCCTTAATTACAACGCGTACTGGCATCGCTGAGCGCGTAAATTATTTCAGGTCGAGCCGACAGAGTGTTGGTGAAAGCTGGCGTTTAACCCTGTCTGGCAACTCACTGTCGGTCCAACGAAAGGCAGTTACACCTCTCTCTTCGGGTTCAGACAAGGTTCCGCATAATCCCGACAACGTAAACGGTTGCGGGGTTCCGTTCGTTACACGGCCTTTATGTGATCAACTTCACATATTTACTGAATCGAAATGCAACACTTTTTGACAAACGTGATCAAAATCTATTTTCTATCGCTCTGTTACAGGCACATTACGCGGGCCTGAAAATCCGGCGCGTCAGACCGGCGACAACAGCACACTGCCCATCCCCTGGGATCGATTTCACCCGATCGCAGCATTTGCGCGGCGATCACGAGCAAGTGGTTAAAAAATAATGAAATTTAAAACACTGATAGCAGGGGCCTTACTGGCCAGTAGCTGGACCGGCGCCGCACAGGCGGCGGAAAGCGATCCGCAGTACCTTTCTGACTGGTGGCATCAGAGCGTGAACGTGGTAGGCAGTTATCACACCCGCTTCGGACCCCAGTTCAACAATGATGTGTATCTCGAATACGAAGCCTTTACTAAAAAGGACTGGTTTGATTTCTACGGCTACCTTGACCTGACCAACTTCTTTGGCGTGGGTAACAGCAATGCCAACGGTATTTTTGACCACGGTTCGCCGATGTTCATGGAAATTGAGCCACGCTTCTCCATCGATAAGCTGACCGGCACCAGCCTGGCATTCGGACCGTTCAAAGAGTGGTACTTCGCAAACAACTACATCTACGACATGGGTCGCAACAGCGATAGCCGTCAGAACACCTGGTACATGGGTCTGGGTACTGACATCGATACCCATAGCGATATCGGCCTGTCACTGAACGTGTACGCGAAATACCAGTGGGAAAACTACGGTGCGGCGAACGAAAACAGCTGGGATGGTTATCGCTTCAAGGTGAAATACTTTGTACCGATTACCGACCTGTGGGGCGGCAAGCTGAGCTACATCGGTTTCACCAACTTTGACTGGGGCTCCGATCTGCGTGACAAGTCTGACCGCTCACGTACCAGCAACTCGATTGCCTCCAGCCACATTCTGTCGCTGAACTATGATCACTGGCATGTCTCTACCGTGGCGCGTTACTTCCACAATGGCGGCCAGTGGGCTGATGGCCAGGAGCTAAACTTCGGCAACGGTCCGTTTGAAGTGAAATCAACCGGCTGGGGTTACTACCTGGTGGTGGGTTACAACTTCTAAACCGCTTCCGGCGTGGCCGCTTACCATCGCGGCCACGCCAGTCTGTTACGCCTGTGGCTTCACCACGTTGATGCGCCATGGGATGCCAAACTTATCGATAAACATCCCGAAGCCGTTCGACCAGAAGGTTTTCTGCCATTCAGTGGTCACTTTGCCGCCCGCAGAGAGCTTATCAAACCAGGCTTTACCCTCCGCTTCATCTGGCGTGGCCAGGCTCACCGCATAACCGGCATGTTCGGACGCCGGTGGCTGGGCGGTATTGCCATCACTCAGCATCAGCTCGCCCTGACCAATGCGCAGATGCGCATGCATAATCTTTTCCGGCGGCAGCGGCGGCGCCGACCGATCGCCCACCTGCTCGCCCTGCTCCGGCATATCACCAAACGTCATTTTTTGCAGAATTTCGCCGCCGGTGGCCTCCAGATAGAAGGCAATTGCTTCTTCACAGCGGCCGTAGAGAAATAAATAAGGACTCACCTGCATCGTAACCTCCGTTGAGAGTGCGTTAACGTGTGTCGTACACTTAAAGTGTAGACGATGCCGTTTTTCGCCCGTCACGGCTGGCAGTAGCGGCGGAACAGCTGCGCCATGTAAGCGCTCATCGGCGTCAGCGCGGTGTCTTTACGCTGAATCAGGTAGAAGGTGGCTTTCGGCAGCGGATCGTCGAGATCCAGCGCGATCAGCTGCCCGCCGTGCGTAGGGTCTTCAATCACGTCGCGCGAAATGATGCTGACAAAATCACTCTTCGCCACCAGGCTGGTGCAGGCCATAAAGGTCTCGCAGGTCACCGCGATTTTGGGTGCCATACCGCGCTCACCGAACAGGTCATGCAGCAGTCGGTAATAACTGCCCTGCGGCGTCGGCATGGTCCAGTCGCAGTGCTGCAACTCGGCCAGCGAGCGCGCATGCGCCATCGGATGCCCTTTACGCATCACCACCTGATACTCGCGCTGCATCAGCCGCTCGAAAATCAGCTCCTGATCGAAATGATGCCGGTCGTAGGTATTGATGGTGAAATCCAGCGCGCCCTGACGCAGTTCATGCACCATCGACACCAGTTGGCCCTCAACGATACGCACTTTCACCAGTGGATACTCACGATGAAACTGGGTTATCACCTGCGGCATCACGGTACGCGCAATGCTGCCGCCCACCCCAATATTCACTTTGCCACCGGCCAGACCGAGCCGCTGCTGGATATCCTCCTGCGCCACGCGCAGTTCCTCCAGCACCAGACAGGCATGACGAAAAAAGGTTTCACCGACATCGGTCAGCATCACCCCCTGCTGACGACGCTCGAACAGGCGCGCGCCGAGCGCCAGCTCCAGTTCCTGAATCGCTTTGGTTAACGCCGGCTGTGACAGGCCCGACAGCCGGCTGGCGGCGCGAATACTGCCCTGGCGCGCCACGTCAACAAAGGCGCGCAGCTGATGAAGTTTAAGATTGGCCGCCATGATCAGGTGATAACCATTGTCTATCGGTCACAAGATATTCGCATCTTATGCGCCCTAATACCATTGTGTAGATTCGGTTGAATGCATAAAAAACCAACACTAAGGAACAGCCGATGAACACCCTTTCCGACCTCGTCAACGCGCGGATACCGCAGATGCAGACATGGCGCCGCGACCTGCACCAGTATGCTGAATCCGGCTGGCTGGAGTTCCGCACCGCCACGCTGGTGGCGGAAGAGCTGCATCGTCTTGGTTATCAGCTGCAGCTGGGCCGTGAGGTGATTGATGCCGATGTGCGCATGGGTCTGCCGTCTGCTGAAGTGCTGGCGCAGCAGGAAGCGCGTGCGCTGCAGCAGGGCGCGCTGCCACAGTGGCTGCCCCACTTCTCCGGCGGTTTCTGCGGCGTGGTGGCGACGCTGGACACCGGACGTCCCGGTCCGGTGATGGGCTTTCGTGTTGATATGGACGCGCTCGACCAGACGGAGAGCGCCGCCGCCGATCACCTGCCGACGCGCGAAGGCTTCGCCTCGTGCAATCCCGGCATGATGCACGCCTGCGGCCACGATGGTCACACCACCATAGGTCTGGCGCTGGCGGGCGTGCTGATGGCGATGAAACACCAGCTGAGCGGTCGCATAAAACTCATTTTTCAGCCAGCCGAAGAAGGCGTACGCGGTGCCAAAGCGATGGTGGCCGCGGGCGTGCTTGATGATGTCGATCTGTTCACCGCCATTCACCTCGGCACCGGCGTGCCGCCCGGCGAGATCGTCTGCGGCAGCGACAGCTTTCTCGCCACGACCAAACTGGACGTACGTTTTACCGGGGTCGGCGCGCATGCCGGTGGCAAACCGGAAGAGGGACGCAACGCGCTGCTGGCGGCGGCACAGGCCACGCTGGCGCTGCACACTCTGCCGCAGCACAGCGGCGGCGTGGCGCGCGTTAACGTTGGTGTCTTACAGGCCGGCAGCGGACGCAACGTGGTGCCGGATGTTGCGCTGATGAAGGTGGAAACGCGCGGCGCGAGTAATCAGGTCAACGACGATATCTACCAGCAGGCGCTGCGCGTGATTGCCGGTGCCGCAGCGATGTATGGCGTTGAGCACGAGGTCACGCTGATGGGCGGCGCACGCAGCTGCACGCCAAGCCCGGCGTGGGTCAGTTTTATCCATCAGCAGGCCGAAGCGCTGGGTCTGTTCAGTTCGGTGATAGACAGCAAACAGCAGGCGGCCGGTTCCGAAGATGCCACCTATATGATGGAGCGCGTGCAGCAGCGCGGCGGCCAGGCGTCTTACGTCATCTTCGGCTGCGAGCTGGCGGCGGGCCATCACAATGCGCGGTTCGACTTTGATGAAGCGGTGATGGCCACTGCCGTGCAGATGCTGGCTACGCTGGCGCTTAATCAGACGCAGTTCGGCGGTGCCCGATGAGCGCGCACGACTTCATCGATCGCTACATCGACCAGCATCAGGCGCGCTTCAGTGCCCTCAGCGATGCGATCTGGGACGTACCGGAAACCCGTTTCGAAGAGACGCAATCGTCTGCGCTGCTGGCCGATGCGCTGGCGCAGGAGGGGTTTGAGGTCGAGCGCGGCGTCGGCGGTCTCGACACCGCGTTTATCGCCTCAATCGGCCACGGCCTGCCGGTGATCGCCATCCTCGGCGAGTTTGATGCGTTGGCCGGCCTGAGCCAGCAGGCGGGCTGCGCCACGCCTGAGCCGCTGGTGGAAAACGGCAACGGTCACGGCTGCGGCCACAACCTGCTCGGTACCGCCGGCCTGGCCGCCGCTTTCGCCATCAAAGCCTGGTGGGCAGAACAGGGCGGACGCGGCACGCTGCGCTTTTACGGCTGCCCTGGCGAGGAGGGCGGCTCGGGTAAAACCTTTATGGTGCGCGAGGGGCTGTTTGATGATGTCGATGCTGCCGTGACCTGGCACCCGGAAGGCTTCAGCGGCATGTTCAACCTCAGCACCCTCGCCAATATTCAGGCGGCGTTTCACTTCAAAGGCGTAGCAGCGCATGCCGCTAACTCGCCGCATCTCGGGCGCAGCGCGCTGGACGCGGTGACGCTGATGAACACCGGCGCGAATTTTCTGCGCGAGCACATCGTGCAGGAGGCGCGCCTGCACTATGCGGTCACCCAAACCGGCGGCGTATCGCCCAACGTGGTGCAGGCCGATGCCGAAGTGCTGTACCTGATTCGCGCGCCGCAGCTCGACCAGGCCCAGGATATCTACCAGCGTGTGATCAACATCGCCAAAGGCGCGGCGCTGATGACCGATACGCAGATGACGGTACGTTTTGATAAAGCCTGCTCCAACTATGTGCCCAACCGCGCGCTGGAAGCGGTGATGGAACGTAATTTGCACCATTTTGGTCTGCCGCACTACAGCGCGCAGGAACAGGCATTTGCGGCAGAGATCCGCGCCACGCTGAGCAAAGACGATCTGCGTAACGCGCGACTGAATGCGGCGCGCACCGGCGGCGAAGCGGGTATCGCCTGGGCTGAGGCGCTGGGGGATAAAGTGCTGATGGATGAGGTAGCGCCGTATGCGGTCACGCGCGAGTTGCTGTACGGCTCAACCGACGTTGGGGATGTGAGCTGGGTAACGCCGACGGCGCAGTGTTTTGCCCCCTGTTTTGCCTTCGGCACGCCGCTGCACACCTGGCAGCTGGTGGCGCAGGGCCGCACGCCGATTGCCCACAAAGGGATGTGCCTTGCCGCCAAAGTGCTGGCCGCCACCGCGCTGACGCTGTTGCACGATGATGCCGCGCTGGCGCGTTGTCGTGAAGAGTTTGACCGCGTGCGCCGTGAGCAGCCGTACGTGTGCCCGATTCCGGCCGGCGTGCAGCCATCGGCATTAGCATCCTGAGTTCAGCAACGCATTACGCCAGGTGCGCATAAATGCGCACCCTACGGGACGGATTGTGATCGATCTGCAACGCAGTAACCTGGTGCGCATAAATGCGCACCCTACGGGGGCATGACCGGCGGTCACCGCTCCTTACCGTGTAGGGTCGCCATTTATGGCGACCTGGCGCCAACGCATCACCATTAAAAAAAATATAAGTAGTACGCAAACATAACTGACAAGACGACTCATGAGGATCTACCGATGGAAGTGATGACCGAAAATCGCAGCCCCGGCAAGCTGTTCAGCTGGATTGAGCGGGTCGGCAACAAAGTGCCCAACCCGTTCTTACTGTTTGTCTACCTGATCGTGGTGCTGATGATCGCCACCGCGCTTCTCAGCAGCCTTGATGTAGCTGTTAAAAATCCGGCCAATGGCGAACTGGTGCGGGTCAATAACCTGCTCAGCGTGGCGGGCATTCAGTGGATCCTGCCCAACATCATCAAAAACTTTAGCGGCTTCACCCCACTGGGCTCCATTCTGGCGCTGGTGATCGGGGCCGGCCTGGCGGAAAAAGTCGGGCTGCTGCAATCGCTGATGGTGAAGATGGCGTCACGCGTCAGCCGTCGCTACGCCAGCTATATGGTGCTGTTTATCGCGTTCTTCAGCCATATCTCTTCCGACGCCGCACTGGTGGTGATGCCGCCACTCGGCGCGCTGATCTTCCTTGCCGTCGGGCGTCATCCGGTGGCGGGTCTGCTGGCGGCGATTGCCGGCGTCGCGTCGGGTTTTACCGCGAATCTGCTGATCGTCACCACCGACGTACTGCTCTCCGGCATCAGTACAGAGGCCGCCAAAGCGGTCAGCGACACGGTCCACGTCAGCGTGATCGATAACTGGTTCTTCATGGCCAGCTCAGTCATCGTACTGACCGTGGCCGGCGCGCTGCTGACCGATAAATTTGTCGAACCGCGCCTGCCCGTCTGGAACAGCGGCCACCACGATCGCCTGCCACCGCTGACGGCGCAGGAGAATCGCGGCCTGAAGGCGGCCGGTCTCGCCGCGCTGGTGTTCATCGGCGTGATGGCGCTGCTGGTGGTGCCGGAGCATGCGCCGCTGCGCAACCCGAAAACCGGCGGCATCATCCCTTCGCCGTTTATTCAGGGCATCGTGCCGATCATCATCCTGTTCTTCTTTGTAGTGGCGATTGCCTATGGCGCGGTGACGCAGCAGATTCGCCGCGCTGACGACATCCCCCGACTGCTGGTGGATCCGATGAAGAGCATGGCCGGTTTCATCGTCATGGTGTTTCCGCTGTCGCAGTTCGTGGCGTTCTTCAACTGGAGCAACATGGGCAAGTTTATGGCCATCGGCCTGACCGATATGCTGGAGAGCGCCGGCATCAGCGGTGCGCCGGCCTTTCTCGGCCTGATGTTCCTCTCGGCGTTTCTGTGCATGTTTATCGCCAGCGGCTCGGCGATCTGGTCGATCCTCGCGCCGGTATTTGTGCCGATGTTTATGCTGCTCGGCTTTCACCCGGCGTTTGCCCAGATGATTTTCCGCATCGCCGATTCCGCCGTGCTGCCGCTGGCGCCGATGTCGCCGTTTCTGCCGCTGTTCCTCGGTTTCCTGCAGCGCTATCAAAAAGATGCGCAGCTCGGCACCTACTACGTGCTGATCTTCCCGTATCCGCTGGTGTTCTTTGTGACGTGGATCGCGCTGCTGCTGGTGTGGTATCTGCTGGGCCTGCCCATCGGTCCGGGCGTTTATCCGCACCTGACCTAACCCGGCGCCATGGACGGCGTACCGCTTTCTGTGAACTGCAACGCACGTTGCCAAAATGTCACCGCTGCGCCTCTCGGCAACCCCGGACGAATTGATTATTCTGCTATTTCTTCGCTTGCTAACGGTTAATGATTTCTGACAAACCACCACCGGGCGGATCCTGCAAACACCGAGGTAACAATCATAATGACAACCACCTATTCGACAGGGGTGGCGACCGATCGCATCGCTACCGAACGCCAGACGCTGGCCGGGCGCATCGACGCCCTGCCCTCTTCCGCCGGGCTGTGGCGCTTTATTACGCTGCTGGCGCTCGGCGGCTTCTTCGAGCTGTACGATCTGTTTGAAACCGGCTACATCAGCGCCGGGCTGGTCGCCGCAGGCGTGTTCCACACCGGCGCCGCGGGCGTGTTTGGTATCGCCGATCAGGCGGCGTTCGCCTCGGCGACCTTTCTCGGCCTGTTTGTCGGTGCCAGCCTGCTGACGCCCTATGCCGACCGCTTCGGCCGTCGCCTGACCTTTATGTGCGCGCTGGCGTGGTACGGTGCGTTCTCACTGCTGATGGCGTTCCAGCACAGCGCGGAGATGATTATTCTGTGCCGCTTTCTGGTCGGAATCGGTCTGGGCGTCGAGCTGGTGACCATCGATACCTATCTGTCGGAGTGGGTGCCGGCCCATCTGCGCAGCCGCGCGTTTGCCTTCTCTTTTTTCATCCAGTTCCTGTCGGTGCCGACGGTAGCGCTGATGTCATGGTGGCTGGTACCGCAAACCCTGCTCGGCCTCGGAGGCTGGCGCTGGGTCGTGATCGCCGGTGCGCTGTGCTCGCTGGTGATCTGGTTTATCCGGAAAAATCTGCCGGAGTCGGCGCGCTGGCTGGCGCAGCAGGGGCGGCATCAGGACGCGCACCGGGTGCTGAGCGAGATGGAAAAACGCTGCGGCATTGCGCCGGGAGATGATTTCTCTCAGCGCGATGCGGCGGCACAGCTGCCGAAAAAAGGGCGTTTTAGCGAGATCTGGGCACCGGCTTATCGCCAGCGTACGCTGATGCTGGTGGTGATGAACTTCTTCCAGGCGATTGGCTTCTTCGGCTTCGGTAACTGGCTGCCGGCGCTGCTGTCTGGCAAGGGGGCCACCGTTACCCACAGCCTGCTGTACGCCTTTTTCATCACGCTGGCCTATCCGCTCGGCTCGCTGATCTGCAGCCGCTACGCCGACCGGCTGGAAAACAAATGGCAGATCGTTTTTTCATCGCTGATGACGGTGGTGTTCGGCACACTGTTCGCGCTGACCAGCAACCCGCTGCTGATGGTGGTGTGCGGTTTCCTGATCACCTACAGCAACGCCTGGCTGACCTTCAGCTATCACGCGTATCAGACTGAGATCTTCCCGACGCACATTCGTGCGCGCGCCGTGGGCTTCTGCTATTCATTCAGCCGGCTGTCGACCGCTTTCAGCAGTATTCTGATTGGCCTGATTCTGCAGTATGCCGGCAGTCAGGGAGTGATCGTGTTTATCGTGCTGAGCATGCTGATGGTGATGCTGTCGGTCGGGATTTACGGGCCGAAGACGCGGGGACTGGATCTGGAAAACATTTAAACCGGACGGGCGCAGGGTGGGCGGCGGCCGGTTCAGCCCGGCAATGCGCCCCCTTTGTAGCGGCACGATTCATCGCGCGATAAATCGCGCCGCTACGTCCTGGTGCAAACCTTTGGGGGCGTTTCCGCCCCGCCAGATTTACACCAGTTCGGTTTTCACCCCTTCCTGGATCAGCACGTCGGCATCGACGCCGCTGTGGCTGTAAACCTGATACTTCACGCCAGCCACCGTGGTGCTGCCCTGCTGTTTCACCCAATCGCCCACGTCACCGCCGTCGCCGAGGATGTCATCCAGTTTCACCACGTCCTGCGTATCGCCTTTGATCAGCAGCTGAGTTTTGCCGTCTTTCACGAACAGATCCTGACTTCCAACCTGCAGGATATCGTCAACCGCTACGCTCAGGACGTTTTTGCCGTGACCCGTCATATCGATGGTGCTGCCCTGCTTGCCCTGCGCCAGCACATCGCTCAGGGAAACGGCGAATTCATCGCCCAGGGTGATGACGGCAGGAACATCAAAGGCAGTGATACCGACATGATCATCATGCATGCCCCATTCAACGTCACTGATGCGCACGCCGCCCGGATTGTTCACCGAATCCACTTCAGCCGGATTGACGCGCACCACGGCTGAACCGATCAGCTTACCGGCCGGGGCGTGGTACTCGACAATGTCGCTTCGCAGGGTGCCAGGATGCGCCTTCAGCTCATAGCTGTGCAGCAATTTACCTTGCGTGTCATAGAAATCGATGTAATTGCCTTTGCTGTGCACATAATCCGATTTCAGCACCACTTTCTCCGCCACGCCGTCGAAATCCAGCTTCATCTGGCCGCCACGGCCAACAATGATTTCGCCATGCTTCAGCGTTTTTTGCTCGCCGCCGATATTCGGTCCTTTAATCAGCGTCATTTTCAGACTGTCATCGATGGTATAACTGACCCCGGTTTTAAAATCGATATAGCGCGGATGACCGTTAGCGTCTTTCACCAGATCAGGTTGTCCACGAACCCGGCTGATTTCTTTAACCCCGATGTTATCGATAGCGAAATCGTTGCCGTTACCGTTATTAACCTCATTGGTTACCGCCACGCGAACCACTTCTGTTTTGCTGGCGGTATACAGTCCGCTGAAATGATTCCAGGCAGCATCCAGCCCCATGTTGGGAATCACTTTCTGTCCATTAACATCCAGACCGATTTTTGGTTTCAGGCTACCGCCAGGAATACGGTAGCCATCAAAATCGAACTGGTAGGTTTTACCCGCTTCGACCTGAATATAGCGATAAACCACTTCTCCTTTGAACCCGTTGGTGTTTGAACCGTTGGTCATGGAACCCAACTCATAAGAGGAATTGCCTCCGCTCCAGCGCTTAACCGCGATGTTGTCATTTTTGTGATACAGACCGCTGGCGATCCAGCCCTGCTGGGTGCCGTCGTTGAAATTCCACACTAGCCCCTTGTGATCGACCTTCGGCGGATCGACATTGATCTCCAGCAGAAAGGTTGGCGCATTCACATCACGAATGGCGCTATCACTGACCTGAAATTGCGTCAGTCCTTTCCACGGCGAGCGATCGTAAGACTGGTAGCTCCAGTTACCCGTAGCATCCGCTGTGACCGAGTTCATTAATACCCAGTGGCCCTCAATATGGCAGCCGAAAATGTACACCACCTTATTGGGTGCAGACGTGCCTTTGAGGGTTGGCGTCATATCATCGGTGATATCACCGCTTTTCAGCTGGCCCTGCTTTGGTCCGCTATCATCCCACGCAGAAATAATCTCTGTCTTGCCGGAGATTATCGTCAGGTCGAAAACATCGGCGGCGGCGTCACGCACCGGGCTGTCTGAGACCTGGAACTCATATTTGCCAAAGCCGCCGCGTAACGCGCGCACTTCGCTTTGCCAGTGACCATGAGCATCCGCAACGGCGCTGCCGAGCGTCACCCATACCCCGTTCACGTGGCGGGCATAGATATAAACCACGCTGTTTGCTGCAGCATGGCCTTTCAGCGTTGGCGTCAGGTCATCAGTGACATCGCCCTGATGCAGCACGCCGGTCTGCGCGCCAAAATTATCCCAGGCAGAAACGATGCCGGGTTTTTCCGGCACCATGTTGAGACTGAACACCTCGGCGCTGGTGTCGCGATCAAAAGTTTTGGCAGCCTGAAACTCATAAGTGCCGTATCCCCCGCGCAGCGCGCGCACTTCCGTTATCCAGTTGCCCCAGGCATCGGCCTTAACACTGCCTAACACCACCCAGTGGCCATCAATATGCCGCGCATGGATATACACCATGCTGTTGGCTTCGGCTTTGCCCTGCAGCGTCGGTGCCATGTCATCGGTGGTGGCGCCGTTGATTAATTTGCCCTGCTCGGGCCCGACATTATCGTGTGCCGCGTCAATGGTGGGCTTCAGGCGGGTGCCGTTATCTGACACATACAGGTCGAACAGCGGCGCAGCGGGATCGCGCGTCGGGCTGTTACTGGCCTGGAAGTGATACGGGCCGGCACCGCCATCCAGTCGGGCGATTTCCACCTGCCAGTGGCCAAAGGCATCCGCCTGGGTGCTGCCTTTCAGCCACCAGCTGCCGTTTTCGCGTGTGGCATATACATAGACGATACTGTTGGCTTCCGCCGTGCCTTTGAGCGTGGGGGTGAAGTCATCGGTCAGCGCGCCGTTTTCCAGTTTGCCCTGTGCCGGGCCAAAATTATCCAGCGCATACTCAATCTTCACCGGCGCGGTGGGCACCACCGTATAGGTAAACGGCTCGCTCGCATCGCTCAACTCACCACGGTTATTTTGCGCGCGGGTAGTAATGGTGTTTTCACCGTAGCCCAGCAGATCAACGTTGCTCTCCCAGCGCCACTGCCCGTCAATCACCGGTGCCACGCCGACGCGTACCCCGTTGACGTAGATGATGACGTTTTCTGCGTCCAGCGGCGCGTTGCCGCTCAGGCGCGGGCTGCGATCGTCGCTTGCGCTACCGGCTTTAATCACGCCGGTGTTCACCCCTTCATTATCAAATACTTCCAGCAGCTGCGGCTTATCGATGCGCGGTGCATTGACGAACAGCGTATAGACCGGGGAATCGACACTCACCTGACCAAATTTATCGGTGGCGGTGACCGACAGGCGCTGCTCACCGTCGTTCAGTTCCGGTGTAATGGTCCACTGACCGTTTTTCGCCGCCTGCACGCTGCCAATCAGCACGCCGTTGCTGTACAGGCGGACAATGCTGTCCGGCTCTGCATAACCGGAAATGGCTGGCGTTTTATCATCGGTGAAGCCTTTGTTGCCAACCGGGCCCTGCACCGGTCCGAAATCATCCAGTACGCGCATAATTGCCGGCATATCGGGCGGGCTGAGATCGACTTCCAGCCGCGTCTGGAACGGAATCCCGGCGTTGCCGGCCCGGTCGAAAAAGCGGATGGTGAGATTGTGGCTCCCCTCTTCCAGCCGCAGCGGCAGCTGATACTCCCAGCTGCCATCCGCCTGAACCTGGGTGGTAAACAGCTGGCCGTTAATGGCAAATTCGATATAGCTGACGCTCTTATCCTCAATCACCCCTTTCCAGTACTGATAAGGTGAATTGACGTAGTTCTCCTGTCCCGGTTTGGTCGGGTCGTAATAGCCTACAGACATATGGTCATCCTTTTCGCCAGAGTTAATATCGTTAAAGTAACGCTTAATAAGCGGCAGGGATTTTTAAACGTGGGGGGAGAAATCTCTTACAAGAAACGTCTGAAAGGAAAATCTAAGATAATGAATTTTAGTGGGATTTTTCGCACCCTTCAGGCCATGAACCGCGCCATGACCTGAAGGGAATGCTTAAGACAGACTTACTGCTTTTCCAGCACCCGGATATCCGCGCTGCCCTGTTTTGGCTGCACGCTGTCATCCTGGCGCAGTTTCGCCACCTGTTTGGCCGTGACTTTGGTCTGCACGCCATTGCCCCAGCTGCTGCGGATAAAGTTCACCACATCAGCCACCTGGCTGTCGTTCAGACGCCAGCCAAACGCCGGCATAGTGATCGCGGTCGGTGCGCCTTTCACGCCCGGCAGCGTGCCGCCAACCAGTACGATGTGAATCAGCGACGTCGGATCCTCTGCCATCACCACCGGATTCCCGCGCAGTGCCGGATAGAAGCGTTGATAGCCGCTGCCGTCGGTTTTATGACACGCCGCACAGCTGTCGACATACACGCCGGCACCCGGCTGGCTGTCGTCACCTTTCCACAGCGCACGGGCCACTGCGTCATCCTCACGGAACACCGCCTGAGACGGATCTTTCGCGCCGAGCGATTTCAGGTAACGGGCAATCGCGCTGATATCCGCATCGCTGAGATACTGCAGGCTGTGCTGCACTACCTCGGTCATGCCACCAAACGCCGCGGTGTGATCGTTACGGCCATAGCGCAGGAACTGCTGCAGATCCGCTTCGCTCCAGCGCCCCAGGCCATCGCGGTTGTCACCGCGCAGGTTGCTGGCGGTCCAGCCGTCAATCGGCGCGCTGCTGCCGGCAAGGTAATCGTTGCCCTGACCGTTATTCAGCGCTTTCTCCTGCATAGTGATGCTGCGCGGCGTGTGGCAGGCACCGCAGTGGCCCAATCCTTCCACCAGATAGCGACCGCGTGCCAGCGCCGGATCTTCCTGCGCTGCCGGCTGGAACGCCTTCACATCTGGCGCAAACAGGCCGCGCCAGATCGCCAGCGGCCAGCGCATCGACAGCGGCCACGGAATGTCGCTCTCTTTGTTAGCCTGCGCCACCGGCGCCACGCCGTGCATGAAGTAGGCATACAGCGCCTTCATGTCGTCATCGCTGACCACCGCATAAGACGGATAGGGCATCGCCGGATAGAGCGTGTCGCCGTTTTTCGCCACGCCATGACGCACCGCTTTCTGGAAGTCGTCATAGCTGTAGTCACCAATGCCGGTTGCCTTATCCGGCGTGATATTGGTGGAGTAGATGGTGCCAATCGGCGTCGCCATCGCCAGGCCGCCGGCAAACGGTTTACCGCCTGCGGTGCTGTGGCAGGCGACGCAGTCACCGGCGCGCGCCAGATACTCACCGCGCTGCACCAGCGCATCGGCGGCGGTGTCCTCCGCCAGCGCGGCGAACGACAGGGTGCCCAGCAACAGGGCTGTTAAACTTTTGATCATCGCCATGTTCCTTATGCCTGTACCAGCGGGCCGGGGTTTTTCAGATACTGTTCACGAATCGCTTTGGCGGACCAGTAGCTCAGCGCCGCCACCATGCCGGTCGGGTTGTAGCCCAGTCCCTGCGGGAAGGCAGAAGCGCCGGCGACAAACACGTTCGGCACATCCCAGCTTTGCAGATAGCGGTTCACCGCGCTGGTTTTAGGATCTTCGCCCATGATGGCGCCGCCGCTCATGTGCGTGGTCTGGTACACGGTGGTATCGAAATGGGCACCCGGCCCTTTCGCGCCGCCAATGATCATCTTCGGATTCATCGCTTCGGTGATTTTGCGCATCTTGCCGATCATGAACTGCGCCATTTTGATGTCGTTGTCCTGCCAGTCAAAAGTCATACGCAGCAGCGGCTGGCCGTAAGCATCTTTGTAGTTGGGATCGAGATCGAGGTAGTTAGCGCGATACGACTGGTGCGCGCCGTGCGCATCCATCGACACGTGATGGTTATAGGTATCCGCCACCGCCGCTTTCCACTGGCTGCCCCAGTTCGGCGTGCCTGTTGGCGTCGGCAGGCCGGAGATCGGCTTGGTGCCCGCCTGGTTGACCCAGAACGGTGAACCGCCGACAAAGCCGTACGGACCATGGTCAAAGTTATCGGCGTTGTAATCATCCACCGCCACACCCGCGCCACCGGCACCGATGAACGGATTGGTGGTGGTGTTTTTATCAAACAGCGCCTTCAGCGTGGAGATGTTCTGGTAGGCAAAGTTACGGCCGACCACACCCTCGTTGCTGATAGGGTTGTACGGCTTGCCAATGCCGGACAGCAGCATCAGGTGCACGTTGTGGAACTGGAAGGCGGAGAGGATCACCAGATCCGCCGGCTGCTCCACTTCACGTCCCTGACCGTCCAGATAGGTGACGCCGGTCGCGCGTTTTTTATCGTCGGTCAGATTGACGCGCAGCACATACGCGTTGTTGCGCAGCTCAAACTTCGGCTCCTGGCGCAGCGCGGGCAGAATGTTAACGTTCGGCGACGCTTTGGAGTACATGTAGCAGGCGTAGCCGCTGCAGTAGCCGCAGAAGTTGCACGGCCCCATCTGCGCGCCGTAAGTATTAGTGTAAGGACCGGAGGTGTTAGCCGACGGCATATCGTAAGGGTGATAGCCCACCGATTCCGCCGCCTGGGCAAACAGCTGTGCCGACCAGGTGCGCTTCTGCGCGGGCAGCGGGAAGTCGCTGGAGCGATCCGGCGCATACGGGTTGCCGCCTTTCTCTTTGCCCACCACTTTGCCCTTGATTGACCAGGCGCTGCCGGAGGTGCCGAACACTTTTTCCGCCTGATCGAAGAACGGTTCCAGCTCGTCATAGCTGACGCCGAAATCCTGAATGGTCATGCCTTCCGGGATAAAGTTTTTGCCGTAACGCTGCTCGTAGTGACTGCGCAGGTTCAGCTCGACCGGGTCGACGCGGAAGTGCACTCCCGACCAGTGCAGGCCGGCGCCGCCGGTGCCGGTGCCCGGCAGGAATGCCGCCAGCTGACGATACGGTACGGCGGTTTGTGAGGCATCGTGACGGATAGTTACGGTGCTTTTTGACAGATCCTGGAACAGCTTTTTGCGGATGTTATAAGTCAGTTCATCAATCGACTGTGGATAGGATCCATCCGGATAGGTATCGCGATGCGGCCCGCGCTCCAGCGCCACCACATGCAGACCGGCCTCGGTCAGCTCTTTCGCCATGATCGCCCCGGCCCAGCCAAAACCGACGATCGCCACATCCACTTTTTTTAACGCATTTGCCACGGTTACGCCCTCTCGCCGCGAATATCAACTGACGGGAACGGATAACGTTCGCCGCGCTCTACCCAATCCATAAAGTCGGCGCGTGCACCGGGGAAGCCGATCAGCTTCCAGCCCACCATGCCCTGATTGCCGCCGTGGATCGGATCGCTGAAGTAGCCCTCGCGGGTGTTTTGCAACAGAAAGGCGAAGAAGGTTTTGGCCGGCACCTGCGGGAATTGCGCGCTGCCGTTTTCGAAGGCGCTCAGCAGCGCGTCCTGCTGCGTGGGCGTCAGCTCAGCAAATACCTTGCCGTGCTGCTGTTTGCTCCAGCCATCGGCATCGGCCAGGCCGAGACGGTAGATCTGCTGCGGCACCAGCGGCAGCTGATAGCCGAGTTCTTTCGGCAGATCCGGATTGAACGGTCCCTGCATATACCAGTTGCTGCCGGTGGCATACGGCGTATTCATCTGGCGATCGATAAACTCCGGTACGCCGGCTTCCAGCGCGCCAGGACCGCGTTCATCGTTGGGGATCAGGCGCGCCACGGCGGCTTTGATGAAGGCAAACTCTTCGGCGGTAAACCACACGGGTTGATACTCGCGCGCCTGCTGCGGCGCCGCGGCCGACGACGCTGCCGCACCGGCGGCCATTGGCGCGACCAGTGCGCCCATCGCCGTACTGCCTACCGCCATTGCCGGCGCCAGGGTAATGGTTCTCAGCAGGAAATCCCGGCGAGTGTGACCCTTTTTTTCTTCTGACATGACATTGCCTCATTACCGCATATAATGCGGCATGAAAGTTAAGTAGTTGCGTTGTAATGATTTTTATTGGCGTTTTAAGGGATACAGCAAGACTGTTACCGGTAACAGTTGGCATAGTGTAACACCATCGCCGTTAATAATTTAGTTTCCCGAAACAAATGAGCACAAAAAACTTAACAACTAACTCTGCCGCTTTACATAAATGCGGCGATGCTGTCATCGTCGGATACAACCGACAACAGACAGATAAATGCCGGAAGCGGTATAAAGAGTACACACAACAGCGGAGTGCCTATGTTTAAGTCCTATTTTCCGCGGCCGGCGCTGTTTTTCAGCTCGGCCGCGATTTGGAGCCTGATTGCCATTTTTGCCTGGTTTGGCTTTTTCAATGATTTTCCGGCGCGCTTTCCCGCTTTGCAGGCGGCGATGCAGCAGCCGCTGCCGACCAACGCCAGCCGCTTTATCCACGCCAGCCAGCTGTGGTTTTATGCCTATTACTGGATCATGGGCGGCGCCTTTGCGCTGGTGTGGCGCATCATCGACAACCATCCGTGGCAGCGCTGGTCGGTATGGGGATCGTTACTGATTATCTTTGTCACCTGGTTTGGCGTGCAGGTTGGCGTCGGCGTTAACGCCTGGTATGGTCCGTTTTACGACATGATTCAACAGGCGCTGACCAAAGCTGGCTCGGTGGCCATCCATCAGTTCTATGTGCAGGTGCTGGCATTTCTCGGCATTGCGCTGATCGCGGTGGTGATAGGCGTGATGAACTCGTTTTTCGTCAGCCACTGGGTGTTCCGCTGGCGTACCGCGATGAACAACTACTACATGCATAACTGGCAGCGCCTGCGCCTGGTGGAAGGGGCCGCACAGCGTGTGCAGGAAGACACCATGCGCTTCGCCAGCACGCTGCAGGACTGGGGCATCAGCTTTATTCAGGCCATCATGACGCTGGTGGCGTTTCTGCCGGTGCTGGTGACGCTATCGCATCACGTGAAAGAAGTGCCGATCCTCGGCAATATCCCTTATGCGCTGGTGATCGCCGCGCTGCTGTGGTCGCTGTTTGGTACCGCGCTGCTGGCGCTGGTGGGGATCAAGCTGCCGGGGCTGGAGTTCCGCAATCAGCGTGTGGAAGCCGCGTACCGTAAAGAACTGGTGTACGGCGAGGACGATCCGCAGCGCGCCGCGCCGCCTACGGTGCAGGAGCTGTTCAGCCGCGTGCGTCACAACTATTTCCGCCTCTATTTCCACTATCTCTATTTCAACATCACGCGCATTCTCTATCTGCAGGTGGACAATGTGTTCGGGCTGTTCGTGCTGTTCCCCTCGATTGTTGCGGGCACCATCACGCTGGGGCTGCTTAACCAGATCACCAACGTGTTCGACCAGGTGCGCTCCTCCTTCCAGTATCTGATCACCTCGTGGTCCACGCTGATTACGCTGATGTCGATCTACAAACGTCTGCGCAGCTTCGAGCAGATTCTGCAGGATATTCCGCACGACGAGATGCTGCGCGAAGCCTCGGAGTAAGCGGAAAAGCTCGGGCGCAGAACCGCGCTGTACTCCGGCATCGCTCCGGACAGTCCCCTCTCCCGCCCGCGGGAGAGGGTTAGGGTGAGGGCCGGGTGCAGAACCGCGCTGTACTCCGACATCGCTCCGGACAGTCCCCTCTCCCGCCCGCGGGAGAGGATTAGGGTGAGGGCCGGGTGCAGAACCGCGCTGTACGCCGACATCGCTCCGGACAGTCCCCTCTCCCGCCTGCGGGAGAGGGTTAGGGTGAGGGCGAACCCCGCACCCATCCGCCCCATCCTCAGCCTGCCAGCACCGCAAACACCTTCTCGATGGCGTACGCGCCCGGATCCTTCACGCCATCCAGACTCTGCTGATTCAGATAAGCCGAACGGCCCGCCTTCGCACTCTGCATCTGCGCCGTCGCGTCGGCGCCCCGTTGCGCAGCGGCGGCCGCCGCAGCCAGCGACTCTCCGGCCGCTAACGCCTCCAGTGCCGGCTGCAGCGCATCCACCAGGGTGCGATGTCCCGGCTGCGCGCCGCCGTAGTGCTTCATCCGTTCCAGCCCGTGCATCAGCGCCTGCGGCAGCGTGCTGCCCTCCTCCAGCTGCTGTCCGGCCGAAGTAAACAGAATCGACATCAGCACGCCGCTCGATCCGCCCATCACCGTCGCCAGCTGTTCGCCTACCAGCGCCAGCAGCGTAGGCAACTCATCCAGCGGTAGCTGCTGTTCACGCAGGCCGCGCTGGATTTTCTTCGCGCCGGCGGCAAAGGTCGAGCCGGTATCGCCGTCGCCGACTTTGGCATCCAGCGCATTCAGCTCGCTCTCCAGATCGACCAGCGTCTGCGTCACGCGCTCAACCACCTGCGCCACTTCAGCGTTATCAGAAGGATCGAAATCCAGCACGCTGCCGATGCGTTCAGCGCGCTGCAGGCTGATGGGCGCAAAGTCGTACATCGGCGTCCAGCCCAGCACCTGCACCGGCGCATGCAGCGCCTCGAAAAACGCCTCTTCCAGCGCCAGCAGCGTCAGCGAAAACCCTTTCATATCCAGCGCGCTGACCAGGGTTGCCGGGCCAATTAAATGGGTGATGCGTGCCGCCAGCGGCGACTGCAGTACCTCGCGCGTGAGCAGCGCCAGCTCCAGCTGGGAAAAGCCGCCGAGATTGTTGATCATCAACAGCGCCTGTTTGCCGTCGGGCAGCGCCTGCGCCAGCTGATCGGTCATGATGCTGGTAATTTTGCGGCTGTTTTGCGTGTCCAGCGTGATTACGCCCGGCTCACCGTGAATGCCCATCCCCAGCTCGCTGTGACCGGCTGCCACACGATCGTCGCGCTTTTCACCCGGAATGTGACAGGTGGCAAACGCCAGGCCGATGGAGGACGTGGCGTCGATGGTGCGCTGCGCCAGCGCTTTAACCTCGTCGAGCGATTGGCCGTGCTCCGCAGCGAAGCCGGCGATTTTGTGCACCAGCACAGTGCCGGCAATGCCGCGCGGCTGCGGATTTTCCGGCAGCGCGATATCGTCCTGCACCATCACCAGCTCCACCTTGTAACCAAGATTTTTCGCCTTTTCCGCTGCGAGGCCAAAGTTGAGGCGGTCACCGGTGTAGTTCTTCACAATCAGCAGACAGCCCGCCTCACCGGTGACGTTAACGATGGCGTTCAGCACCGCATCAACGCTCGGCGAGGCGAAGATATCGCCGCACACCGCAGCGGTCAGCATCCCTTTGCCGACAAAGCCCGCGTGCGCCGGTTCATGGCCGGAGCCACCGCCGGAAATCAGTGCGACTTTGCTTTTATCCCAGTCCGAACGCACCACCACGCGAATCTCATCGCCCAGATCGAGACGGGTCAGATTATGCCACGGTGTGCTGAGTAACACGCCTTCGATCGCTTCGTTCACCAGATCGTTTTTTTCATGCATAAAAAACTGGCTCATTGCACTCTCCCCTTAGGTGTTGTCGTCCTAAAGGTAGCGTAAGCCGGGCGGGAAAGGGGGGATCAAGGCCGGAAATGCAAATTGCGACACACGTCGCCCCTGAGTTTCGGATAATTACGCCCTACAGCGCGATGCGTAACACGCTGTCCGGGTTTTTTGGCGGTTCCTTGCGTGAGCCCGGCTGCTTGATGCTGACGAACAGCGTGTTGCCATCGGCGGAGAGCGCCAGGCTGTTCGGCAGGCCCGGCGCTTTCACCGTGCGTTTCACTTTATAGCTGCTGGCATCGATGATGCTGATCTCACCGGCTTTACGGTGCGTGACATAAAACTCGTCACGGTCAGCATTGAACAGCACCGCCAGCGATTCCGGTACCTCAATACGCTGAATCACCTGCTGTGTCCGGGTATCCAGCACCAGCACCTGCGGCTGCTTCGCATCGCTGAGGAAAGCGCGGTGGCCTTTGCTATCCAGCGCAATGTTCAGGAAAAAGTGCTCTTTATCACCGTCAATTTTCTGGCGCTTTTCAATCGCGTTCAGGCGGGTATTGATGGTGACCAGCTCGCCATCGGCATTGGTGACATACAGTTTCTGCGCGGCGGCATCCAGTGCCAGCCCGGTGCCCATTTTGCCGGTATTCGGGATAGTGCTGATGAGCTGGAGTGTTTTGCCGTCCACCACCCACACCACGCTTTGCGCGCCGAGACCGGTGATGTACACGCGATTGGTTAGCGCATCCGCGACCAGTTCACGCGGCTGCAGCGGACGAACCGTGTCACCGCGCTTGCGGCCATCCAGCACCAGCGTGTTGATCACCTTACCGCTGCTGGCATCCACTGCCGTCAGCGCACCGTTGACCGTGTTACCGAAGTACAGCACGTTGGTGTGCTGATTGATGGCGGCACCAAAGGTCTTCAGCTCAGTGCTGATGGTTTGTTTCACCGCCAGATTCTGCGGATCGAGACGGTAAACGGTACCGCCCTGCGGGTTGCCGGCGTTTTGCGCCGTGGCGAGGAACAGCGCGTTGTCGCTGTTGCTGAAGGCCAGTTCGTAGGCGCCTTTGGCGATCGGCTGATTGAGCGGCTGCGTTTCCGCCGCCTGCAGCGCGCTGCAGGACAGCAGCGCCGTGGCCACCAGTAGCGGACGCAGCGCCCACTGCATTGTTTTATTCGCTTTCATAACTTCTCCATAGCAAAACCACCGCCGTGCGGCAGTGAAATGAAAGCCCGACATTGCAACCAATAGGAAATTCAGCCCGAGGCGAGCCGATAAGGATGTTAGTTTTTGCGAATAATAATCATTTATGCGGAAAAGGGACAGGATTTTATGGCGTTAGCAACGCCGCCAGGGCACCCGAAGGCACCCTGTCAGCACAGAGGGTAAGGCAAACTTATTGGGTCAGTTCTGCGGTCATGTGAACGCCGTTGTTGAAGTTGGCTTCAGTCACTTTGTAGGAAGCACCAAGTTCCTGGGCTTTAGCAGCGATTTGCGCTTCAGCACCGTCAAGCGTAGAGGCGGTAGCGGTCACGCTTTGCGCGAAGCTGGCAAATGGCAGAACAGAGAGAGCAATAACAGCAGCAAAAGTTTTGATAGTTTTCATGGTCATTTCCTTAATGATGTTTGATTGAATAAGGCGACATCGCCTTGATGTGAGATATAGTAGGCCGGCAACCGATCAAAAAAAAGCGCAGAGATTTGCCTAAGTCATTCGAATATTTTGACTATAAAAAGCACATTTAGCGCAACCTGTGCGCAAAGGGTTAAAAAACCACGGTTTGAATAAAAGGCAGGATTTATTGCTGCGATTGGTGAGACCAGGCATCGGCGGCAAAAGCGGCGCCGCGACCCCCCTGAAGCGAGTCGCGGCGCGCCGGATGGCGGTAAACGGATTTAACCGTGATGCCGCACGCGGGTAAAGATGGTGATGGCGGCCAGCAGCATCAGCACGCCGCTGGCGAGGAATACGCCGCCTGCACCCTGCAGATCGAACATCCAGCCACCGGCTGCCGCACCGGCGGTGATCGCCAGCTGAATAGTTGCCACCAGCAGTCCGCCGCCCGATTCGGCGTCGTCCGGCACCGCGCGCGACAGCCAGGTTGACCAGCCAGTCGGCATTGAACCAAACGCCAGCCCCCACAGCGCGACGCCGCTCGCCACCAGCCAGGAGACGTGGCCAAAGCTCACCAGCAGCACCGCCGTCACGCTCATCACCAGCGCCATGCCGGTCAGCGTCAGCGACACGCTGCGCGTCACCAGCCACGCGGCCAGCGAGGTGCCGAAGAAGTTCGCCACGCCGAACGCCAGCAGCACCAGCGACAGCTGATTCACATTCAGCTGCGCGCTGGTTTCCAGGAACGGGCGCAGATAGGTAAAGAAGGCGAAATGGCCGGTAAACATCATGATCACCGCCAGCATGCCCCAGCGCATCACGCTCTGACGCAGCAGGTCCAGCACGCCGCCGCTGCGCGCTTTGTTCTCAGGCGGCATCGACGGCAGGGTGAAGAACTGCCAGAACAGCGCCAGCACGCCCAAAACACCGGTCAGCAGGAAGATATTACGCCAGCCAATCAACCCGCCAAGATAGCTGCCCAGCGGCGCGGCAATGATGGTGGCCAGCGAAATACCGCTGAACACAATCGACAGCGCGCGCGGCACCTGATCGGCGGGCACCAGCCGCATGGTAATAGCGGTCGACAGCGTCCAGAAGCCGCCAATCGCCATGCCGAGCAGCACGCGCGCCAGTAAAATCATCGGCAGATTTTCGGCAAACGCCACCAGCAGCGCCGAGGCGATGAGCAGTAACGTGAACGCCAGCATCACCAGGCGGCGGTCGAGGCGGCGCGTGACGTTACCAATTACCAGGCTGGTCAGCAGCGCCACCAGCGCGGTAACCGTGACCGTCTGGCCCGCCTGCCCTTCGCTGACGCGCAGCGAGTCGGCAATCGGTGTCAGCAAGCTCACCGGCAGAAATTCTGCGGTGATCAGGCCGAAGACGCCAAACGCCATGGCGAACACCGCGCCCCATGCGGGTTTCTCTACCGCAATGCTTGTTTCCACTACTTCAGTATCCAGACTCATCTGCGATCCCCATCACAAAATATCAGGCTGTAAGCATAGAGAGACGACGCAAGACGATCTATGATACAGAAACTTTGTTTTTTGATAATTCGTCTGGATTGTATGAGCCGCTATGAAGATTTGACCAGCGAACTGCTGATGGGCATGCGCCTGTACGGCGTCAAATATCAGCGCATCGCGCTGCATGCGCCGTTTGGCCTGCAATATGATGACGTGCCGGGCAAGGCACAGCTGCACTTTGTTGGCCGCGGCTCGCTGCTGATTCGCTCCGCTTCCGGCACCGTCTATCCGCTGCAGGCGGGCGATGCACTGCTGATTCCGCACGGTAAGCCGCACGCGCTAATCTCCGGCGAAGATGCGGTGTGCGTGCCGATCGCCACGTTTAACAGCAAACCCATCTGTGACAGCGTGTGCGCGATTAACGATGCGCCGGACGCGGATGCCTGCCCGGACGACAGCGATGTGATTTTATTCAGCGCCTGCATGGCGTTTGAGCTGGGCGGCATGCAGCCGCTGGTGCACACCATGCCGGATGTGATGCTGGTCAGCACGCTGCTGGCGCAATACCCGGAAATCCAGCCAATTCTGGATGCCATGGAGCGTGAAACGCGTCAGCGCAAAGCGGGCTTTGCCGGCATTTTGTCGCGGCTGGCCGATGTGGTGGCGGCGCAAATTGTGCGGGGCTGGGTGGAGAATGGCTGTGGTCAGGGCAGCGGGCTGGTGCAGGCCCTGCGCGATCCGCGCCTCAGCCTGGCGATGGCGGCCATGCACCGCGCGCCCGGCGAAAACTGGACGGTGGAGCGGCTGGCGCGCGAATCCGGCAGTTCACGTTCGGTGTTTGCCGCGCGCTTTCAAAACGCCACCGGCATGACGCCGCTGCGCTACCTTACCGAACTGCGCATGCGTCTGGCGGTGGAGCGCATAGTTAACGATGGCGAAGCGGTGGAGAGCGTGGCGTTCCACCTCGGTTACGGTTCACTGGCCGCCTTCAGTCGCGCCTTCAAACGCATTGTCGGCACACCGCCCGGCGCACTGCGCGCCGGACGTGAAGCGTCGTGAAACTTAGCGAAACACGCTGATCGCTTCAACCAGCCGGTTGGCCTGATGCGCCATTCGGCCGGAGGCTTCTGCGCCTTCCGCCACGCGCGCCGCGTTCTGATGGGTGATGTCGTCGAGATCCTCCACCGCGCTACTGACTTCGCTCAGCGCGATGGATTGTTCGGCCGTCGCCGCGCTGATTTGCGCGATCAGGGCGGTGACATTCTGCACCTGATCGACAATCGCCTGCATCGTATGGCCGGCCGCATCGGCGTGATCGCTGCCCGACTGCACGCGGCCGGCGCTGGTTTCCACCAGGTTTTTGATCTCGCTGGCGGCTTTGGCGCTGCGCTGTGCCAGACTGCGCACCTCGCCCGCTACCACCGCAAAGCCTTTACCCTGCTCACCGGCACGTGCCGCTTCCACCGCCGCGTTCAGCGCCAGAATATTGGTCTGGAAAGCGATGCCGTCGATCACGCTGGTGATGTTGGCGATACGCTTCGAGCTGTCGGCAATTTCCGCCATCATGCCGACCATCTCCTGCATCACTTCACCGCCTTTGATCGCCGCTGCGCTGGTGCTGGCCGACAGCGTATTCACTTCGCTGGCAGTTTCCGTGTTGCTTTTGACCGTGGCAGTCATTTCGTTCATGGTCGCCGCCGTTTGCTGCACGTTCGCCGCCGCCTGCTCGGTGCGACGGCTCAGCTCATCATTGCTGCGCGCGATGGCGTCGCTGGCACTCAGGACGTTGATCGCCTGGCCACTGACGTCATCCACCAGCCAGCGGAACATCAGGCCGAGCTGGCCGATAGCGCGCTGCGTCATGCCGATCTCATCCACCCGATCGATGTGCTCGACTTTGTGGCTGGCGCCGGTGGCCACGCTCAGCGCCTGACGGCACATGCGCTCCATCGGGCGCGAGATCTGCTGCTCCAGCCACAGGCTGGCCAGCAGCAGCAGTCCGGCCATGCCGCCGCTGAAGCAGCCGATCGCCAGCGGTGCCATGCCCAGCAGCCAGACGCTCAGCACCGACAACGGCAGCAGCGCGATCAGCGTGCTGCGAATGCGCCAGCGCAGCGGCAGCGTTTTCAGCACTGAGGTCAGTCGCCGCCAGCCGCTGCCGACAATCAGCCCTTTATGGAAGCGACGCCCTTTGGCACGCCCTTCACGAAAATCACGGTACAGTGCCTCGCACTGACGGACCTCCTCCGCCGACGGTTTGGTGCGTACCGACATATAGCCCTGTAGCTTGCCCTCGCGCACCACCGGAATAGCATTGGCGCGCACCCAGTAGTGATCGCCATTCTTGCGCCGGTTCTTGACCAGCGCGGTCCAGGGTTCGCCCTGCTTCAGCGTGCTCCACATATCGGCGAACGCTTCCGGCGGCATATCCGGATGACGCACCATGTTGTGCGGCTGGCCGTTGACCTCTTCCGGGCTGAATCCGCTGACCTCAATAAAGGCGTCGTTGGCGTAGGTGATGTGGCTGTTGAGATCGGTGGTCGACATCAGCGTGGCGCGATCGTCGAAGACGAATTCACGCTGGGTGATGGGCTGGTTATTACGCATGTGTGAGTCCTTGCAAAACGCAGACTGAAGAGAAATCGATAATACTTTTTTACCTTTTCGGCAGCACAATGGCCTGGCTTTAGCGCGGCTATTTAATTTTTGTTCTTAATAAAGCCGGAGTGCGCGGCGCTTCACAGTTCTGGCCGCGGGCGGGATCGATAAAAAATCATTTAGGGTAAATGAGATCGAGCTTTGGCTGAACGCAGTGTCGGCAGCGGTGCGCATGAATGCGCACCCTACAGAAAAACGTGCCATCACCGCATCCCTGCACATCCCACAGCATGCCCCATTCTTGTAGGGTCGCCGTTCACGGCGACCGCATCCCTGCGCATCCCGCAGCATGCCCCATTTTGTAGGGTCACCGTTCACGGCGACCGCATCCCTGCACATCCCGCAACATGCCCATTCTCGTAGGGTCGCCGTTCACGGCGAACGCATCCCTGCGCATCCCGCAGCATGCCCCATTTTGTAGGGTCGCCGTTCACGGCGACCGCATCCCTGCGCATCCCGCAACATGCCCCATTCTTGTAGGGTCGCCGTTCACGGCGACCGCATCCCTGCACATCCCGCAGCATGCCGCATTCTTGTAGGGTCGCCGTTCACGGCGACCGCATCATGCGCACATACTTTCAGAACTGCCAGCGCACGCCGAGGTTGTAACGCCAGCCTCTGGCGCCGTTGCCGTCGATCTCCTTGCGGTAATCCGCTTCGGCGTACAGCGACACATCCTGCTGCAGCGTCACCGTGCCGCCAGCCCCCACTTCCCACATCTGGCCAAAATTACCGCTGCTGAAGCTGGCGCCGAGCGCCGGGTTATCGGCAGCCGACACCGACGCCTGCGCCGTACCGCCCCAGCCTTTGTAATAATTCGCGCGCAGATAAGGCGTGTACTGGCGGTTGCTGTCATCGGTCCAGCTGCGGTCGAGACGCGCGCCGAGACGGCCAATCGTCTGGTGATAATCGCCATAGCGCACCTGGTTATTGTCCTCATCCGTGAAATCGTTCATGTTCAGTTTCAGGTACATCAGCTGCGCCTGCGGCTCCAGCTTGTAGCCCTCGCCGAGTTCAAACGGATAACCGCTCTCCAGCGAGGCGGTCCAGCCGTGGCCCTTCAGCTTTGCCTCGCGCTGCTGGCGCGCAATGTCGGTTTCACCACGATGCCAGTCAAACGACAGCACGCCGTCAAGGTAAAAGCCGCTCTGGCGCTGCCAGGTGCCGTACAGCGCCAGGCTGTCGCTGTCAAAACTGGTGCTGCTGTAACCGTCTGCCGCCTGCGGACGGATGCGTGTATTGCCGCGCGTGTAGGCCACGCCGCCGCGCAGGCTGTCCTGCTCACCGTCGAGACGCAGCAGGTTGCCGCCAAGCTGCACCGCGCTGTAGTCGAGGTCAAACCCGTAGCCGTAATCGCTAAAGCTGCGGTCGCTTTTGTATTTCAGATTCGAGCCGATGTAGCGCAGGAACATCTCACCGCCGTTACCCGCCGGGCGCGTCTGCTCGTGACGCAGTTCGCCGAGACGCTTGTGCAGGTCATCAATAATCGCGGCGGTGTAATAGGCGAGGCCAACCGGTGCTGAAATGTACGAAGGCACCTGCGGCACCACCGCCGGACGCGCATCGTAGCGCTGTGGCGTGCCAAATCCGCTGGTCACCAGCGCTGGCTGGCAGCTGTCGCTGTCCTCGCACACGTAGTAGTTTGCCAGCCGGTAATCCCAGTAATTGTTGCCGCTGCCGCTCAGCAGGCGCTGAGCCGGATCGCTACTGCCCGGCGCGAAGCTGTACAGCCGGTACTGCCACGGTCCGGCACCGAGATAGCCATCCCTGAGCGCAAAGCTGTTCTGGCCGGCGTTGCCGCCCACCTGCGCCAGCGAAATGCCTTCGTTGCCCTCAATGCCGCCGTTGCGGTTGCGATCGGTGAGCGCCGCGCTGCTTGCCGCATCGAGCCTGACGTTGAGCAGCGTGGTGCCGCTGGCGTTACCGCTGACGTTGATGTGGTCGGTGAACTGGTTGCTCAGCGCGCCGCCGTCATTCAGGCGCGTCACCAGATTCGCCTGACCGCCCAGCGACGCCAGCGAGCCGTTGATGTCCAGCGTATTGCCCGGCGAACCGCCGCCATTGGTGAGATCCAGCGTGCCGCTGTTATTCACCTGCAGCGAATCCGCTGTGCCGCCCGCCAGCGTGGGATGCACGTTGTCACCGGCATACAGCGTCGAGCGCCCATCAATGTTGATGGTGCTGTGCGCCAGCTGCAGATTGTCGGTCAGCGTCCAGCGGCTATCCGCGAAGTTAATGATGCTCCAGCCGCTGCCGAGGTTAACGCCTTTGCTCAGGTCATCCGCGCTGAAGCTGCCGCCGCGCGCCGTAATCTGGTCAAAGGTCAGGCTGTTACCGGTGCCGTTGCCGCTGGTGAGATGGTAAGTAGTGCTGAGATCGACACCGCTGACCTCGGCGATATTGTTGTTGTCTGCGCCCATGGTCAGGCTGCCGTTGAGCGTGCCGCCGGTCCAGCGGAACGTATCGCTGCCGCCGCCAGGATTGATGTCGCCCAGCACGTCACCCTGGGTCAGCAAAATCACATCGTCGGCGTTACTGCCCGCCACCGCCACGCTTTGCGCCGTGGCCGTCACGATAGTACCGAGGTTCTCGAATACCGTTTTGCCGCCGCGCAGATCGACCACCGGTGCCGTCAGGCTGCTGGAGCGCAGCGTGCCGCTGTTGACGATGGTGCCGGCAGTGCTGGAGACCAGTGCCGAACCACCTGCCGCATTAGTGATATTGACGCTGGCGGCGGTGACGATATTTCCCGTGGTGTTGGCGCGAATCCCGGAGCCGCCGGCGCCGGTGACATTGAAAACGTAACCCGAACCCAGCGTCAGATCGCCGCCGGTGGTCGATCCATCGGCGTTGGCGATAGTCAGGCCGTTACCGCTGCCGGATACATTGGTGGTCACGGTGGAGGCGGGATCGAACGCGACGGCGGTGCGGATGCCGTTGCCATCGCCAACGTTGAGCGTCAGTTTGCTCAGGCTCACGTTGTTCAGCTCAGCGCGGTTTTCGATGCCGTTGCCGCTGCCCAGCACGTTGATGGTGGCGTCGCGCGCGCTGAGCGCCGCCGCGCCGCTGTCGAGCAAAATGCCATGCGCCGTGCCGCGCGTGGTGATCAGCGTATCGCTGCCGGTCAGTGCCAGCTGCGCACCGTCGCTGATGCGCACGCCGGCCACGCCGTTATCGACATTGATGCTGCCGCCCTGCGCCAGCGTGGTGCCGCTGCCGCCGACGTCTAACCCGGTGCCGCTGCTGACGTTAACCACGCCATTGTTGGTCAGCGTGCTGCCGGCGCGCGAGCGCATGCCGATGCTGTTGCTACCGGTCAGCGTCAGTGCGCCATTGTTCTCGAGTTCCACGCCGTTGGTCAGGTCGAAACCCACAGCACCGTTGCCAGCGCCGCTGATGCGGGCGTTGCTGGTGACGCGGGTGGCGGCAGCGCTGCCGTCCAGCGCATTACTGAGATCGCTGCGCAGCGTATTCACCAGCACGCCCACCGCGTTGTTGCCGCTGAGTGTGATGTTGCTGCTGCCGTCGAGCGTCGCCGCGGCACCGCCCTCGACGCGCACGGCGGTGCTCTCCTCGCCGCTGGCGGTCAGATTGAGGTTGGCGCTGTTGAGGCTGCTGCCGCTGCCGGAGACAATTACGCCGGTGCTGCTGGCGGCGCTGGCGCTCAGGCTGTTCGGCGTGCTGAAGCTCAGCGCCGCGCCGTCGTCAAGGCGGTAGCCGGTCGAACCACGCGTGCTGACATCCAGCGCGCTGGTGGCGGCGCGGATGCGCGAACCGTTACCCGCAGCGTGATAGGCGATCTGGTCGCTATTGTTAAAGATCGGCGTCGATCCGGCGGCGATATTCACCAGCGCACCATCCAGCGCTTCGGCGCCGATGGCACCCCTGCCGTTGAGCGTGAACGTACCGCCGTTGAGGTTCGCCACCGCCTGGCTACCGCTGGCGCTGACGCCGCGCGTACGGCGGGTGCTGCTGCCGCCATTCACGTCGATGTTGCCGCTGTTGCTGGCGATGGTGGTGAAGGTGCTGCCCGCGCTGTTCACCGCGATACCGGTGCCGCCGTCGCTGATGCTTATATTGCCGCTGTTACTGCCGGTCGCCCCGCTCTCCACGCGCAGGCCGGTGGTATTGGCCCCGCTGAAGTTGATGTTGCCGCTGTTGCTGAGCTGCGCGCGGTTGCGCGCCAGATAGCCGGTGATGCCGTTTTGCGCCGAATTGAGTTCTGCGGCGGAGGTCAGCCGCGTGCTGGCGACCGGCGCACGGCTGTTGGCACCGGTCAGCGTATGTTTCTGCCCGTCGGCAATCGCGCCCGTGGCGTTGCTGCCACTGAGGGTAATGGTGGTCGCCGCGTCAATGTTGCCCTGCGCACCGCCCTCGATATTGATGCCGATGGCGCCGGTGCCGCTGACATTGATCGTGGCGTTATTGGTCTTCACCAATGTTCCGCCACCGCCGGTGCCGTTCACCGCCACCGCACCCGCGCCGGAGGCGGTCAGCGTGGTATTAGTCCCGTCAAACGTCGCGCCCTGTTCGATGCGGAAGAGCGTCGAGTTAGTGGTGGTGACGTCAAAGGCGTTGTTGTCGTCCACGTTGATCAGCGCATTCGGGCCATAGGCAAAAAAACCAATTTGATTGCTGCCGGTGCTGAAGCGGGGAATGGCATTCTGCGTGACGTTAACCGTGGCGTTGCCGCGCGCGTGCACGCCAATTGCGCCGTTGCCGGTGAGGTTAATCGGCCCGTCCACGTTCGCTGCAGCAGTGCCGCTGCCCTGACCTTCCACCCACACGCCAAAGTTGCGCGTGCCGCTGGCCGGATCGGCTCCGCCTGCCACGTTGATGGTCCCGGTGGAGCTGGCGGCGGCGCTGTTACCACTGGTGGCCAGCACTTTCAGGCCGGTGCCGTTAACGCCGTTGAGGTTGATGGTGCCGCGATTCTCCAGCGTACCGTTGCTGTTAGTGACCAGCATGCCGACATTCTCGCGCGGCACGCGCGCAGCGCTGCCGTTGACGTCGATGGTGCCGCTGTTGATCAGCGTGGCATTGCTGGCACCGCTGACCGACATCCCGGCGGCGTTCTGTACGCGCGAGCCAATCACAATCGCCCCGTCGTTGGTGGCGCTACCGTTGGCCAGCAGCGCAATGCCGCTGGTCAGCCCGCTCTGGTTCAGGGCGGTCTCCGCCACGTTGTCGCTCAGGCTGTTCTGCGCGCCTCGCCCGAGATAAATCGTGCCGCCGCTGTTGTTGGTAAATCGGCTGCTGTCGGTGGTGAGCAGCACGCCGGAGGTGGTGCCGCGCGCGCTGGAACCGTTGACGCCCACGTTGATATTGCCGCTGTTGCTGGCCTGCGCATTGGCATCAAGACGGATGCCCGCCACGCCGTTGGTCAGATTGCTGCCGGTGGTACCGAGGTTAAGCACGCCATTGTTGGTGAAATCACCGCCGTTTTGCACCGTTACCGCCGTGGCGTTGTTGCTGGCCGCGCCGACGCCGGTGCCATCAATACGGTTGAGGAAACCGCCGTTGATGACGCCGCTGCTGCTGTTGGTAGCCGTCGCGCCATCCAGCGCCAGCGCGGTGCCGCGGCTCGCCAGTTTCCCGTCGATGGTAGCATTGGCCCCATTGGCCACGCGTACCGCGCCATCGCTGGCCCCTACCACTTCCAGCGTTTTACCGGCGGCGATAGTGACCTGCGAACCGGCGCCTTCAGCATTGATCACCACGCGGCTACCTATCGGCTGCGTCACTTCATCCGGCGCAGTGGCGCTGACGTTATAGACAATATCGCCGTTGGTGATAGTGACCGCCTGATTGAACGCGCTGAGGTAGCTGGCCGGCGCGAGATTGCCGGCCTGCAGCTGGCTCACCAGCCAGTTATTGTAGCTTTGCAGCTGGCTGGCATTGGTGACGTTGAAGGCGGTGGTTTTGCCGTCCAGCGTCTGCACGCTAAAGCTGCCGTTATAGGTCGCGAGATTTTGTACCGCCAGGCTATCGGTCACCTGGCCGCCGGAGACGTTGGCTGCAGAACCGTTAAAGGTGATGCGGTTGTTGTTGTTCCAGTTGAGGGTGCCGCCGTTACTGACCTGAAACAGCGTGGTGTTTTTGGCCGCCATGGTCCAGGCGTTGGTGCTGGCGCTGCTGTTGGCGTTAGCCTGACCAATGCTGACATCCAGCGAACTGCCGCTGCCGCTGACGTCGGCGATGCGCGCGTCGATATACTGATTGTCATTCACATTTTGCAGATCCGGCACCACCGTGCTGGCGGTAACCGGTGCCTGCGCCACCAGGCTGGCGGAATCAAACACCTGAAAAGTGGTGTTGCCGCCGGTAGTGGGATCCGGCACGGTGATGGCGAGGTTTTGCGGACCGGGATCGAGACGTGCCTGATTAAGGTATTGTGCGCCCGCCGCGATGGTCACCTGGCCGAGCGTGGTGTTGACCGCCCCGTCAATGCCCGGCTCAAATGCCTGATTACCGGTTAAGGTTGCGCTGCCGCCGTTAACGATCAGCGCGCCGCTCTGCTGGTCGTTATCGCGCGGATTATACGCGCCCAGTGTTGCCGCTTCCCCCACGCCGGGGAAATAAAACACCGCCTGCGCAGCGACGATCCCTAACGCAATGGGATTCCGGGTGAATCTCATACAACCTCCAGTAACAAGCAATCAGCGACGCTGTGAAAGCACAGCGAAAAAAAGAACAAAGGGGCAGATGGGCGAACTCTATTTTCACAAAACGAATCAAGTGGTTAATTATGGGCACAGAGGGTGCCGCTGATGCGTGAAAATCAGGAGAAAGCTGTTGCTTATATAGACTTTATAGCTGCACAGATCAAAAGCGAGCCCGGAGATATTTATCAGGATGAAATAAGAATTTCGCAGGAAATGAAAGGCTATAACCCTGGTTTACATAAGGCTTATAGTGATAACGCATTAATATCACGTCATTTATTTTCAGCCACTCCAGTAAAGTCTGGATGGGTGATAATTCTCACGCTCAATAATAAGCCCCGCTAACGAAATGCTGCAATTGTGAGCTATCCCACAATTGCAGCAAAATCATGCATTTAATGACATCAGACCTCTTGACGGTCTGCTGACGCGGGCTTTTCTAACTTAAATCAACGTTTTTGGTGCCGCCCCACCAGGTAAAGACGAAGCCGCCGATCCACGCCACGATCAGCCCCACCAGATAGACCGCCATACCGGCAAAGATGCCCTGCGAAGAGGTCATCAGCGGCAGCGTCACCAGTCCTGACGGGCCAAACACCGTGTTCATGCCCACCGGCAGACCGAGCCACGCCACCAGCCCGATAAAGAAGCCGCCCAGCGCACCGCCGAAGCAGGCGGTAATAAACGGTTTAAGACGCGGCAGCGTCACGCCATAGATGAGCGGCTCACCGACGCCCAGCAGACCCGGCACGATGGCGCCTTTAATCTGGCTGCGCAGCAGCGAGTGCTTGTCGGCTTTGCACCACAGCGCCAGCGAAGCGCCGACCTGACCGGCTCCGGCCATGGCGAGTATCGGGAACAGCGAATTGAAACCCTGGGTTTCCATCAGCGCAAAATAGACCGGAATAAAGCCCTGATGAATGCCGAACATCACCGCAATCAGGAATAAGCCGGCCAGAATGGCACAGCCGAACGGGTTATTGTTCAGGTGGATAAACAGCCACGACATGCCTTTAAACAGCTCGCCGCCAATCGGCATGATCACCAGGAACGTCACCGCGCCGGTAATTAACAGCGTCAGCAGCGAAGTGAGGATCATATCGAGATTATCCGGGATAATTTTGCGCAGCTGTTTCTCCAGCCAGGCACCAAATATCGCCGCCAGCAGCACGCCAATAATATTGCCGCGCGGATCGATGGTCAGGCCGAAGAAATCCTGCATGCCGCTGTAATAGCCGACGGTCGCGTTCGGGACATAACCCAGCACAAACAGCGAGGCGATGATCGCACCGTTCACGCCGGTGCCGCCAAACGCTTTCTGCGCGTTATAGCCGATTAAGATGCTGAGGAAGGTGAACAACCCTTTGCCGAACACCTTCATATAAGCCACGGTGTCCAGCAGCCAGCGGGCGTGTTCCCCGGGCTGATTAAGATGGCACACCTGCTCAATCAGCGTGGCAAACCCCAGCAGTAATCCGGCACCGATAAAGCCCGGGATCAGCGGGGTAAAAATGGTGGCAAAGCAGGAGAGAAAACGGTGCAGCGCGCTGGTTTGCTTCGCTTTCATCTGCTGCTTCTGCGCGCTGGCGATGCTGTGCAGATCGCCCGGCGCCTCTGGCGTGGCGCTGTTCAGCATCGCCTGCATTTTTTCCGCTGCGGTTTGCGCTTTGCCAGGACCGAGCACAATCTGCAACTGGGCATCGCTGTCAATCACACCCAGCACGCCGGGCAGCGTTTTCAGCCGGGCACTGTCGACACGCGCGGCATCGGCCAGCGTCAGACGCAGACGCGTCATACAGTTACCGCAGTGCACAACGTTGCCTGCGCCGCCGACCGCCTGCAGGATATCGCGTAATAAGCTTTCAGTGATCGCCGCCATCATTGCGCTCCTGCGTGGTGTAATGCCTGGCGGATAAAGCCGTGGTTCTGCGCCAGCAGCGCCTGCGCGTCATCGGCGTTCAGGTCCGCCAGTATCATCACAATGGCGGTTTTACAGTGGCCGCCGCACGCTGCCAGCGCCTGCTGTGCGCGGGCATCGTCACATTCGGTGGCCTGCTTAACGATGTTGATTTGCCGCTGCACCAGTTTCTGATTGGTGGCTTCTACGTCGACCATCAGGTTGCCGTACACTTTGCCGCTGCGGATCATGGCGCCGGTGGTCAGCATATTGAGCACCAGCTTCTGCGCGGTGCCGGCTTTCATGCGTGACGAGCCGGTGACCACTTCCGGGCCTACCACCGGCGTCAGGGCGACGTCCGCCGCCTGCGACATGGCGCTGTTGGGATTACAGGTCAGCGCGGCGGTGAAGGCGCCCTGCTGCTTCGCCCAGGCGAGCGCACCAAGCACATAAGGCGTGCGTCCGCTGGCAGCAATGCCGACCAGCACATCGCGCGCCGAAAAGTCGATATCTTTTAAATCCTGCGCGCCCTGCTCGCGGTTGTCCTCGGCGTTTTCCACCGCCTGTAAAATCGCGGTATTGCCGCCGGCGATCAGCCCGACCACCTGACTGCGCGGCGTGCCGAACGTGGGCGGGCATTCGCTGGCATCGAGAATACCGAGACGGCCAGAGGTCCCGGCACCGCAGTAAATCAGACGTCCGCCCTGGCTGAATGCCGCCGTGATGGCATCCACCACCTCAGCAATCTGCGGCACGATAGCTTCAACCGCCAGCGCCACCTTTTTGTCTTCATCGTTAATGACGCGCAGCATCGCTTCCGTGTTCAGCTCGTCAATGTTCTGGCTCGCCGGGTTGCGGCCCTCAGTGATCATCTGGCTCAGATCAATGTTCATGTTCGCTCCCTTCAGGAATAATTTATTCTTGAAACTATATATCATATAGAATTGTTAATTCCTCCTGCTCAGGTCAATTTTTTTGCCTTTTGCGGCAGCGGACATAAAAAAACCCGCCAGAAGGCGGGTTGGATTAAGAAGAAGCGCTAGATGTTTGCCAGCTCTCTGCGTGCCAGCGCGGCGAGAAAGCCGCTACGGGAGCCGTATTCACGGTGGGCTTCTACGTGGCTATCGATTTTGGTCAGTAAGTTTTGCGGCAGGGTGATGTTCAGCTTCACCGCTTTACCTTCGTAACGACTGAGATCAATCTCAATGAAAGCCCAGTAACCTCCCTGGCACTCTTCATCATTAATATGGGTTTCAACGCTGGCTGCTTTTGGAATGGCCTTGCCTGCGTCCGCTAACGATTCCACATGCGCATCGATTGCACCAAATGCATCGCTCAACGCCTCGTCAACGGTGTTGCCCGCAAAAAAACATCCCTGCACGTCGGGTACGAAACCTGACCAGCTGCCGTTTTCTGTTTTGTGCAAATAAACGGGGAATCTCATGGTGAGTCCTTATGTAAATTGCCTTCTTGATTATCTACTGCGGACATGAAAAGCATTGCAATGCCTGCTGCACCTGACATTGCTAATTGTTCCAAATCGGGGGCAAAGCCCCCGTATATCAGTCCATCATTTTCAATAGCTTACGTAATGTTCCGGTTGCCAGGTCTTTTTCAGGATGAGGAAGCGAGATGTGATATGGCTTATCTGCACGGACAAACACATGATGGCTTCCTTTAACACGATCCAGAATCCACCCTCGTTCAAGCAACATCCTAATCAGCTCCCTGCTGCTCAACACAACCTCCTGATGTCATCGTGAATATTATATACCCACCATAACCACCGATTCAATTTTAGTGGTTATGGTGGGTATAAATTTAAACTTTCTTCAGCCGCTCACCACGACAGGACTTGTCTGCAAAATATAAAAAAACCCGCCAGAAGGCGGGTTCAGTCAGAGAGCATGTCGCTTAGCTGGCGTTTTGCGTGCGCAGCTGCAGCTCGTAGGCGGCGGCCTGTTTGGTATCAAACTGGTTTTCCCAGCGGGCGATAACCAGCACCGCCAGCGCGTTACCAATGACGTTGAGCGCGGTGCGCGCCATGTCCATGATACGGTCGACGCCGGCGATAAACGCCAGACCTTCCAGCGGAATACCGACGCTGCCCAGCGTGGCCAGCAGCACCACAAACGAGACGCCCGGCACACCCGCGATACCTTTCGACGTCACCATCAGGGTCAGCACCAGAATGATTTCATCGGTCAGCGACAGGTCAATGCCGTACAGCTGGGCGATAAAGATCGCCGCAATGCTCTGATAGAGCGTTGAACCATCCAGATTGAACGAATAGCCGGTTGGCACCACGAAGCTGGTGATCGCCTTCGGCGCGCCGTAGGCTTCCATCTTCTGCATGATGCGCGGCAGCACGGTCTCTGAGCTGGAGGTGGAATACGCCAGAATCAGCTCATCTTTCAGAATGCGCATCAGGGTCGTAATACGCAGCTTGCAGAAGCGCGCCACCGCACCCAGCACCACGAACGCAAAGAACAGAATCGCCACGTACACCAGCAGCACCAGCTTGGCCAGCGGGTAGAGCGAGGCAAAACCGAAGTTAGCAATGGTGACGGCAATCAGCGCAAACACCCCGACCGGCGCATAGCGCATGATCATGTGCGTCACTTTAAACATGGTTTCGGAAATGGAACGGAATACGGTCACCAGCGGATCGCGATGCTCCGATGGCAGCGCAGACAGTCCCATGCCAAACAGTACCGAGAAGAAGATAATCGGCAGCATGTCGCCTTTGACCAGCGAGGCAAAAATATTCTGCGGGATCAGCGACAGAATGGTGGTCACCAGGCCATGTGGCGCTCCCTGCACCGCTTCCGTTGTGGCTTCGTATTTAGAGATGTCCACCGTTGCCAGCGTTGACATATCAATGCCGCTGCCGGGTTGGAATACGTTGGCCAGCGTTATGCCGACCACAATGGCAATGGTGGTAATCACTTCAAAATAAATGATGGTTTTCACACCAATCCGCCCGAGCTTTTTCGCATCACCCACGCCGGCGATGCCGACAATCAGTGAGGAAATAACAATCGGCACCACAATCATCTTGATCAGATGAATAAAGATGTCGCCGGCAGGAGTGAGAATGTTAGTGATTAACCATTCACGATCGTCTGGCTGATTATGCAGCACGGTTCCGACGATAACGCCGAGAATCAGGGCAATCAGAATCTGCCACGCGAGGGTGAGTTTAAAACCTTTCATAACGCGTTATTTCCTCAGTTAAAACCCCTTTGCTCTGCTGCGAAGGTGCAGAAGACATTACACACAGGGAAGTGAGCAAAAGCCCGATAAAATAGAGGGTTATAATGGACTGCATCGGTTACCGCTGCGCCGGCATTATGCGCCCGCGCGATGATGCAGCCTGAGTTGATACCTGCTGAACAGGGCCGAGATAAGTACCATTTTCACTACGGTAAATGCAACCCCTGGGGCGATAGCTTAAATCCTGCACAGCCAGGCAGCATAAAATGCTACTGACATGCGCCTGTCATAACTCGCTGTTATGAAAAGTGTTAATTCGATAATTTTCCGCATAGCTATTCAGGATTGCTGAAAAAACGTGCCGGTCTGTTTGCTGCTTATTTAACCGGCTGGTTCATAATTTTATTGATCCAGCCAGTGGTTTTGCCTCATTTCCTGCGCCGGTAAACAGATTGAATTGGGTGACTTTTCAGCCTTACACAAGGTCGTGATCCAGACTGCAAAACAGAAACAAAGCCCGGCCTCACTCTTCAATTAACCTTTGATTGACATATGATTAACATCTTCAAGGAGGTCAGCCATGAGCCAAATACACAAGCATCCCGTACCCGCTGCCATTGCAGCGAATGCCCTGATAAATGCCGATCAGTACGCGGCGCTGTATCAACAGTCGGTTGACGATCCTGAGGCCTTTTGGGGCGAACAGGGCAAAATCCTCGACTGGATGACGCCCTACAGCAAAGTGAAAAATACCTCGTTTGCCCCCGGCAATATTTCGATTCGCTGGTATGAAGATGGCGCGCTGAACCTTGCCGCCAACTGTCTCGATCGCCACCTGGCTACGCGCGGCGATCACCCGGCGATTATCTGGGAAGGCGATGACGCCAGCGAAAGCAAAACCCTGACCTTCCGTGAACTGCACGCCGACGTCTGCCGCTTTGCCAACGTGCTGACCGGCCTTGGTGTGAAGAAAGGCGATGTGGTGGCGATCTACATGCCGATGGTGCCGGAAGCCGCGGTCGCCATGCTGGCCTGCGCGCGCATCGGCGCCGTGCACTCGGTCATTTTTGGCGGCTTCTCACCTGAAGCGGTGGCCGGACGCGTAGTGGATTCCAGTGCAAAACTGGTGATTACCGCTGACGAAGGCGTGCGTGCCGGACGCAGCATTCCGCTGAAGAAAAACGTGGATGATGCGCTGAACAATCCAAACGTCACCAGCGTGAAAAACGTGGTGGTGTTCCAGCGCACCGGCAAAGAGACCGGCTGGCGCGAAGGCCGCGATCTGTGGTGGCATGAACTGATGGCGAAAGCCAGCGATCAGCATCAGCCGGTGGCGGTCGAGGCCGAACATCCGCTGTTTATCCTTTATACCTCCGGCTCCACCGGCAAGCCGAAAGGCGTGCTGCACACCACCGGTGGTTACCTGGTGTATGCTGCCACCACCTTCAAATATGTTTTTGATTATCATGACGATGATGTGTACTGGTGCACCGCCGACGTGGGCTGGATTACCGGGCACAGCTATCTGATCTACGGTCCGCTGGCCTGCGGGGCCACCACGCTGATGTTCGAAGGCGTACCCAACTGGCCACAGCCCAGCCGCATGGCGGAAGTGGTGGATAAACATAAGGTCACGCTGCTGTACACCGCGCCGACCGCTATCCGCGCGCTGATGGCCGAGGGTGATAAAGCGATTGCCGGCACCCAGCGCAGCAGCCTGCGCATCATGGGATCGGTCGGCGAGCCCATCAACCCGGAAGCCTGGGAGTGGTATTACAAAAAGATTGGCGACAGCCGTTGCCCGATCGTCGATACCTGGTGGCAGACCGAAACCGGCGGCTTCATGATTACGCCGCTGCCCGGTGCCACCGAGCTGAAGGCCGGTTCGGCCACCAAACCCTTCTTTGGCGTCCAGCCGGCGCTGGTGGATAACGAAGGTAATACGCTGGACGGTGCCACCGAGGGTAACCTGGTGATCGTCGACTCATGGCCCGGCCAGGCACGCACGCTGTTTGGCGATCACGATCGCTTTGAGCAAACCTACTTCTCGACGTTTAAAAATCGCTACTTCAGTGGCGACGGCGCGCGCCGTGACGACGATGGCTATTACTGGATCACCGGCCGCGTCGATGACGTGCTGAACGTCTCCGGCCACCGGCTTGGCACGGCGGAGATCGAGTCCGCGCTGGTCTCGCATCCGAAAATTGCCGAAGCCGCGGTGGTGGGGATACCGCACAGCATTAAAGGCCAGGCGATCTATGCTTATATCACGCTGAATCACGGCGAAGAGCCGTCGCCAGAGCTGTACAGTGAGGTGCGCAACTGGGTGCGTAAAGAGATCGGCCCGATTGCCACGCCAGACGTGTTGCACTGGACCGATTCGCTGCCAAAAACCCGCTCCGGCAAAATCATGCGCCGTATTCTGCGCAAGATCGCCGCCGGCGATACCAGCAACTTTGGCGATACTTCAACGCTGGCCGATCCGGGCGTGGTGGAGAAATTGCTCGAGGAGAAACAATCGATCACCATGCCATAACCGGCATTGACCCGGCGGAGAGTATCAGCCTGTCCCCGGCAGGCAACTCTCCGCTCTTCCATCCTTACGCCGTATGCTTTTCACCATCGCACAACCTTTATAACTAGAATATTCAGCCAGTTAAATCACGTTGCCGTGAGTTTTCTGTCTGCCTTGCCTCTGGAGAAAATGTGATGAACGAAGCCCTGAACCAACAGGAAGCCGTCTGGCAACAAATCGAAAGCAATCCGCGTTTTCAGGAGCTGGTGCACAAACGTCAGTCGTTTGCGCTGCTGCTCAGCCTCATCATGCTGGTACTGTATGTCGGCTTTATTCTGCTGATTGCCTTCGCGCCCGGCTGGCTCGGCACGCCCTTGCACGCCGGCACCAATGTGACGCGCGGCATCCCCATCGGCGTCGGCCTGATTGTGGTGTCGTTTCTGCTGACCGGCGTTTATGTCTGGCGCGCCAACGGCGAGTTTGATCGTCTGACCAAACAGATTGTCAGCGAGGTGAAATCATGAAGCGCCTGCTCTCCGCCTCGCTGGCTATCGTACCAGCCAGCGTATTTGCCGCCGATGCCATTACCGGCGCGGTGCAAAAACAGGCCACCAACTACGAAGCGATCATCATGTTCGTGGTCTTCGTGGCGGCCACGCTCGGCATTACTTACTGGGCGTCCAAACGCACCCGCTCGCGCAGCGATTACTACACTGCCGGCGGCAACATCACCGGTTTCCAGAATGGCCTGGCGATGGCCGGTGACTTTATGTCGGCCGCCTCGTTTCTCGGTATCTCCGCGCTGGTCTACACCTCCGGCTACGACGGGCTGATCTACTCGCTCGGCTTCCTCGTCGGCTGGCCCATGATTCTGTTCCTGATAGCCGAACGCCTGCGTAACCTGGGCCGCTATACCTTTGCCGATGTGGCGTCCTATCGCCTGCAGCAAAAGCCCATCCGCACCCTCTCCGCCTGCGGTTCGCTGGTGGTGGTGGCGCTGTATCTGATTGCGCAGATGGTGGGTGCCGGTAAGCTGATCCAGCTGCTGTTCGGTCTCGACTACCACATCGCGGTGGTGCTGGTCGGCATTCTGATGGTGCTGTACGTGCTGTTTGGCGGCATGCTCGCCACCACCTGGGTGCAGATTATCAAAGCGGTGCTGTTGCTGTTTGGTGCCAGCTTCATGGCCATCATGGTGATGAAAGCCACCGGTTTCAGCTTTAATACGCTGTTTACCGAGGCGATGGCGGCGCATCCGAAAGGAAGCGCGATCATGCAGCCGGGCGGTCTGGTGAAAGACCCGATCTCCGCGCTGTCGCTCGGTCTGGGCCTGATGTTTGGCACCGCCGGCCTGCCGCATATTCTGATGCGTTTCTTCACCGTCGCCGATGCGCGGGAAGCACGCAAAAGCGTGTTCTGGGCCACCGGCTTTATGGGCTACTTCTACTTCCTGACCTTTATTATCGGCTTCGGCGCGATTCTGCTGGTCGGCGCTAATCCGGCCTTTAAAGACGCCAGCGGCGCGCTGATTGGCGGTACTAACATGGCGGCAGTGCATCTCTCCAATGCGGTCGGCGGCAGCCTGTTCCTCGGCTTTATCTCGGCGGTAGCCTTCGCCACCATTCTGGCGGTGGTGGCCGGCCTGACGCTGGCCGGTGCTTCGGCGGTGTCGCATGACCTGTATGCCAGCGTGATCCGCAAAGGCCAGGCCACCGAGCGTGAAGAGCTGCGGGTGTCGAAAATTACCGTGCTGGTGCTGGGCGTGGTGGCGATTGCGCTGGGGATTCTGTTTGAGAAACAGAACATTGCCTTCATGGTCGGCCTGGCGTTCTCAATTGCCGCCAGCTGTAACTTCCCGATTATTTTGCTGTCGATGTACTGGTCAAAGCTGACCACGCGCGGCGCCATGGTGGGAGGCTGGCTGGGCCTGCTGACGGCGGTGGTGCTGATGATTCTCGGCCCGACCATTTGGGTGCAGGTACTGGGACACGCGACGCCAGTCTATCCGTATGAGTATCCGGCGCTGTTCTCGATGCTGGTCGCGTTTGTCGGCACCTGGCTGTTTTCCATTACCGATCATTCCCAGCAGGGGGCGCTGGAGCGGGCGAAATTCCGCGGACAGTTTATCCGTTCACAAACGGGCGTCGGCATTTCGCAGGGGAAAGCGCATTAAGATTGAGAGGGTGCGGTGACTGACCAGGTCGCCATTGAAGCGGTGCAGTAATTGACCAGGTCGCCATGAACGTAGTGCAGTGATTGACCAGGTCGCCATAAATGGCGACCCTACGGAATTTCGTAGGGTGCGCATTCATGCGCACCTGGTCCCGTCATCAGAAACGCAGCGACGCACCGACGTACGGGCCGTCGACCAGCACGTTATCTTTGCGGTCGCCTTTGTTGTTCAGCTCAATGTACTGATAGCCAACGCGCAGGTTCAGCAGCGAAATCGGCGTAAAGCTCAGGCCGCCTGAGGCTTCTTTATAGCTGTCCAGACGATCGGAGAACGCTTCCGGCGCATAGTAATATTCGCCGTACAGGCCCCACATGCTGTTGAAGTTATACTGTGCACCGGCACCCAGCGCCACGGTGAAGCCATCACGGCCATCTTCCGGATGGGTGAACAGCGCTTTCGCCGTCGGTGCCACGCGGAAATCACCCACATCCAGGTTATAACCCATACCAAGGCCGTAAGTGCTGCCGTCGTGATCGCTGCGCAGCCAGTTGCCTTTCAGAAACAGACCCGGTGAAGCGGTGCCGAGGCCAAGGTTCAGGTTGGTGCTGTGCTCACCCACGTCAACACTGCCCTCAATCGCCTGCGCGCCGCCGCTCAGCAGTGCCAGACCTAAAACGCTTCCCGTAACAAGTTGCTTAAACATAACAATCCACTCCATGAAGGACACATAATTCGGCGCAAAGGGTAAACAGCGCGGCGACGTGACACAACTTTATTTGGAAAGCTTTACGTAAAAATGGGTTACAGCGGGCAGAAAACGGCCGCGAACGGCCGTGGAGGGATCAGAAGCGCACGGCAGCGCCGATAAACAGGCCATCCATCAGGCTTTGATCGGCATGGCCATAATCACCGTTGACGGAGAGATAGCGATAGCCGCTGCTGAGTGATAACCACTTCGCCGGCTGGTAATAGACGCCCGCTTCCAGCTGATGCAGCGCATGCAGATTGTGGTTGGCAAAATCAGGTGACAGGCTGTAATCCAGATAGATCCAGGTGGCCCCAGCCCGCGGCAGAGGTGCCATCAGACGAATCCCGCCATTCATGCCGCGACTCGATGTTGAGGTGGTTTTCACATCGGCCCAGAATGCACCGATACGCGGTGCTACCTGCAGCGCGCCGAGGGAAAAGCCGTAGCCGAGGCTGGCGTCGAGCAGATGGGTTTGCTGATGACCATGCACATACTCCAGTGCTGCCTGCACGCCTGGTGCGGTGCGGTCGCTGTTAATCCGGGCTGTCCAGAAATGGCTGCCGCCCTGCCCGCCGATCTCAGCGGCACTGGTCCCGGTGGCGGCCAGCAGCAGGCCTAATGCTAATGTGGTATTTTTCATTCTCGCTTCCTTGTTGTTTGCGCGCGCAAACGGTAAGCAAAGCGAGGAAACTCTGATATGAGCCCAGGCTCAAATTTGCCCGTCAGGCATGCCACAGCAGCTGGCCCAGCAGCGGGGCCAGCAGCACCGTGAGCACGCCGGAGAGCATCATCACCAGGCTGGAGACCACGCCCTCCTGCTGGCCGAGCTGATAAGCGCGTGCCGTGCCGGCACCGTGCGAGGCGGCGCCAAAGCCGGCGCCTTTTGCCACGCCCTGCTTAATCGCGATGCGTAAAAACAGCACGTCGCCCACCGCCATGCCAAACACGCCGGTAATCACCACGAACAGCGCGACTAAATCGGGCTGGCCGCCAATCGGCTGGGCCGCTGCCAGCGCAAAAGGCGTGGTGATGGAGCGCACCGCCAGGCTGCGCTGGATGCTCTCCGGTAGCGTCAGCAGCCGCGCCAGCCATACCGAACTGCACACGGCCACCAGCGTGGCGGTGATCACGCCCACGCTCAGTGACAGCCAGTGGCGGCGGATAATGTGCAGGTTTTCGTAAACCGGCACCGCAAAGGCCAGCGTCGCCGGACCCAGCAGCCACAGCAGCCAGTGGCTTTCGGCGATGTAATCCTGCCAGCTGACGTGCGTCAGCAGCAACAGCGCCACCAGCACCAGCGGCGTTAACACCAACGGCATCAGCAGCAGTGTGGGTCTGCGCCGGTACAGGCGTTTATTGAGGTAGTAAACCAGCAGCGTCAGCGCCAGACATAACAGGCTAATGATAAAGTCAGTCACGATCGCCCTGCTTACGCGCGGCGCGCGCCAGTTCGAAACGGTATAAGCGATCGACCACCAGCGAGGTGGCCGCCAGCACCATCAGCGTACTGACGGCGATCACCACACAGATGCGCCAGCCTTCACTGCGCAGCAGGTCGCTGTAATTCACCACCGCCACCACCGCCGGAATAAAAAACAGCAGCATTTCGGCCAGCAGCCAGTTGGCCCCGGCTTTAACCCAGCGCAGCGGCACGATACCGCTAACGATCAACAGTAACAGCAACACCATACCCACGACGTTGGCCGGTAACGGCAGATGCAGCCAGCTCACCAGCTGACCGCTGGCAACGAACAGGGCGATATACAGCACCAGCTGCAGCGGCACCGTGACGCGTTGCAGGATATCCGTGGTGCGCGGACGAAGCGCGGACGCCATTTCTCTCTCCCCCCCTCAAAATTCAGGGTTGCAGTATAAATCCGCGCCAGAGTGTGAAAGAAATGAATTAAAATTATTCAAACTATGCAAAAAAGGAATGTTTATGGACGTGCGTGCGCTGCGATATTTTACCGAAGTGGTGCGTCAGCAGAGCTTTACCCGCGCGGCGGAGAAGCTGTTCGTCACGCAACCCACCATCAGCAAAATGCTGCGCCAGCTGGAAGAAGAGCTGGGCTGTACGCTGCTGCTGCGCGAGGGACGCAAGCTGCATCTCACCGACAGCGGCCAGGCGGTGTATCAGCGCGGCCTGGCGATTTTGCAGGAGTTTCATCAGCTGGAGGCGCAAATCAGTGACATCAACCAGCTGAAAACCGGTGAGCTGCGGCTGGGCATTCCGCCGATGGTCGGCATGCAGATTGCCGGATCGATCTCCGCGTTCCGCCGCCGCTATCCCGGCGTACAGCTGAAAATCTCCGAATTTGGTGGCCTGACGGTGCAGCAGGCGGTGCTGAGCGGCGGGCTGGATATTGCGCTGACCGCCCTGCCGATTGATGCGGAGCTGCCGCTGAACACGCTGGAACTGATGCGCCATCCGCTGTGCGTGCTGCTGCCGCGCAGCGCGCGCTGGCTCAACCGCACCAGCCTGACGCTGGCAGAGCTGGCTCAGCATCCCCTGCTGATCCTCAACGAAGAGTTTTCGCTTAACCGCCAGCTGATGAAAGCGTTTCAGCGCCAGGGAGTGATGCCGGATATCGCGCTGCGTAGCGCGCAGTGGGATTTTCTTGCCGCGATGGTGCAGGCGGATATGGGGCTGGCGATCCTGCCGGAGCCGATCTGCCAGCGGCTGGATAAACAGGCCTTGCTGTGGCTGCCGCTGGAGTCGGAGCTGCAGTGGCGTCTGGGGCTAATCTGGCGCGAAGGCAGTTATCTGTCGCGCAGCGCGCAGGCGTGGATTGCCTGCTGCCGCGAACACTGGCCGGATAACGCGCCACGGCTATCGCTGTAACAAAGCGGCCGCCCTGTCTGTCAGGCGGCCGCGGGATCGGAGAGCAGCAAAACGCGGCGGCTATTCCTCTTTCTCTATCAGCAACGCTTCCAGCAGGTCGAGATCGCGCAGCAGGCGCTGCATGGTCTCGTTGGAGATCTGCTGGGTGGCGCGCAGATGATAAACCTCGGCACGTTCGGCGCGCAGCGCGGTCAGACGGAAACGGCGCTCCAGATTTTCCGCAAACAGCGCCTGCTCCATATCATCTTTGCCATCGACGCGACGACGCAGATTACCAATCACCCGCAGGCTGACCTCTTTCAGCAGCTCAGGATCGATGTTCTCTTCAGCGTCGTTTTCCAGTCGCTGCTCCATTTTGTGCAGGCTTTCGATCGCCACGCCGGCCATCGCGGCACGCGCGCTCTGGATTTCGCGACGGTGCCCCACTTTGTCGTGGCTCTCCATGCCGCGCAGCAGAATCGGCAGCAGAATCACGCCGACAAACAGCGAGAACAGAATCACGCCGGTGGCGATAAACACCAGTTCGTAGCGCGCCGGAAAAGGTTCGCCGTTGCTGAGGAACAGCGGAATCGACAGCACACCGGCCAGCGTGATAGCACCGCGCACGCCGGCAAAAGAGGCGATCAGCAGTTCACGCAGCGAGTAGCTGGAGAACTCCAGCGGCTTCTTCTTCAGCAGGCGCAGGCTGGTGCGCTTCATGATCCACAGCCAGCCGAAGCGCACGATCATCAGTGCCGCATAGACCAGCCCGACGTCGGCGAACAGCATCCACAGCTCGACGTTAGGATCGGCGTTCGCCTGAGCAATCGAGGTGGAGAGAATGTCCGGCAGCTGCAGGCCCAGCATCAGGAACACCATGCCGTTGAACACAAACTCCAGCATCTGCCATACGCTGTTGGCGCGCAGGCGCATTGCCAGCGGTGCCTGACGGATGATGCCGGAACGGGTGATGGTCATACCGGCCGCTACCGCCGCCAGAATGCCGGAGACGCCGAGGTGTTCAGCAATCAGGTAAGAGGCGAACGGCAGCAGCAGCAGCAGTACGGTTTGCGTTGCCGGATCGTCACCGCTCCAGCGGCTGAGCAGGCGCAGCGAACGGCCATACAGCCAGCAAACGGCGACACCGGCCACCAGGCCGCCAATCGCCACTTTAAGGAATTCGACGCTGGCGCCGCCCCAGGTGAACACCATGGTTCCCATCGCCACCGCGACGGCAAACTTGAGTGACACCAGGCCCGACGCGTCATTCATCAGCGCCTCGCCCTGGACAATCGACATGATCTTTTTCGGGATGCGCCCTTCGCCGACGATGCCGGAGAGCGCCACCGCATCGGTCGGTGACAGCACCGCCGCCAGCGCGAACGCCGGAATCAGCGGAATACCCGGCACCAGCCAGTAAATCAGGTAGCCGATACCGACCACGGTAATCAGCACCAGCACCAGCGCCAGGCCGATAATTTCACGGCCGTGATGCAGAAACTCGTTGATCGGTGTTTTCCAGCCATCGGCAAACAGCAGCGGCGGAATAAACAGCACGAGGAACAGTTCGGGGTCAAAATCGACGTGCAGACCAAAGGTTGGCCAGGCCAGCAGCGCGCCGGCAGCGATCTGTACCAGCGGGAGCGGGATCTGAAACGGCAGGATACGTGCCGCAACGCCGGACAGCGAAACCACCAGCGTCATGATGAGAATAGTAAAGAAGATTTCCATGCTTTCCTTAGGCGAATCATATTAATCGAAGCGATGTTGCGTCGGAAAGTGTAAAACAAAACGCCGCCCGGCGGGGCTACCCGATGTGCGGCGTGTGCGATAAAGAGAATAATCCGGACTGACGCCCGGATTGCGGTCAGATAGCCCAGCCGCCCGCGTAGAACGCCACCAGCGCCACAGCAATCACCACCGTGCCAGCGTTGAGCTTGCGCCACTCGCCGGCAAACAGGCGGCCAATCACCAGCGCGGCAAAGCCGAGCATGATGCCGGTGACGATGTTGCAGGTCAGTACGATGAATACCGCCGTCAGCAGGCCAGACATCGCATCGACGAAATCATTGAAGTCGATTTTGGCCACGTTGCTCAGCATCAGCAGGCCGACATACATCAGCGCGGGTGCGGTGGCATAGGCCGGAACCAGATAAGCCAGCGGCGACATAAACAGAATCAGCAGGAACAACAGACCCACGACAATCGCCGTCAGGCCGGTTTTACCGCCGGCGGCAGTACCCGCAGCGGACTCGATATACACTGCGGCGGGCGAGGCACCCACCAGTCCGGCAAACAGGCTGCTGATTGAGTCGGTGGTCAGCGCGCGACCGCCATTGATAATCTGGCCCTCTTTATCCAGCAGGTTCGCCTGCCCGGCCACCGCACGAATGGTGCCGGTGGCATCAAACACCGCGGTCATCACCAGCGCCAGCACGCTCGGTAACACCACCGGCTGCAGCGCACCCATGATATCCAGGCTAAACATTGCCGACTGGCCGCTGGCATCACTCAGGCTTGGCATGGCAAACAGCCCCTGCCACTTTACCGCCGGGTCGAAAATCAGCCCAAGCAGCGAAATCGCAATGATGGTCAGCAGAATGCCGCCCGGTACCCGTCGTTTTTCCAGACCAAAAATCGCCGCCAGCCCGATCAGCGCCATGATCACCGGGAAAGAGGTGAAGTGGCCAAGCGCCACCGGCAGGCCTGCCGCCGGGTTTTTTACCACCAGGCCAATGCCATCGGCGGCAATCAGCAGCAGAAACAGGCCGATACCGACGCCCGTGCCGTGCGCCACGCCCATCGGCAGGTTACGCAGAATCCACGCGCGAATGCCGGTTACGGAAATCAGCGTGAACAGCAGGCCCATCAGGAAGACCGCGCCCAGCGCCACCGGCACGCTAATGTGCTGGCCCAGTACCAGGCTGAACGCGGTGAAGGCGGTCAGGGAGATGGCGCAGCCAATCGCCATCGGCAGGTTGGCCCACAGTCCCATGATGAGGGAGCCAAAGCTGGCCACCAGACAGGTAGCGACAAACACCGCCGTCGGTGAGAAGCCCGCTTTACCGAGCATGCCAGGCACCACGATGACTGAATAAACCATCGCTAAAAAGGTGGTGAGGCCAGCCAGCACTTCCTGCCGCACACTGCTGCCGCGTGCTGAAATGTGGAACCAGGCGTCCAGTTTTCCCCTGGCCGGGCGTGATTCGCCAGACATAGTTATTCCTCTGTGTTTTTTAAGATATAGGTCACCGCGCGGCTCGCGTTTGCGCATCATCCTGGTGAAGATGTCTCAGAGAGAAAAGCAGGCAAACGATTACGTGGCCGCGTATTCCAGGTCAAAAAGGGGTGACGCGGAAAAAAGGCAAACGATTATCTGGCGTTTGGGGTGGCGTTTTCAACTGCTAATCACCTGGCAGGCAGGATAATGCGCAGCTCTGGCGCCATTATGGCTGGCGTTACGCTAGCGGGAGCAGGAAATCATGGAGGAAAAAGGCTGGCATTTCAGGTGGTTTGCTGCGGTGCCGCGACAGCGCGTCGCGGCATCCTGTATCGTCGCGTTACCGCTGCGCCTCAGCCGTTATTGAACTGAATCGGGCCGCCCTGCTCCAGCGCGCGCTGCCACGCGGCGCGCTGCTGCATATTCTCAAGCCAGCGCGCCGTGGCGGGCATCTCACCCAGCGCGCCGCGCATCTGCAACGCCAGCAGCGGAAAACTCATCTGCACATCGGCAATGCTGAAGCGTGAACCGGCAAAAAAGCGCTGCTGGCTCAGATGCTGCTCAATCACGCGCCCGTGGAGCGCCAGCTGCTTGTTCAGCCACGCTTTCTGAATGCCTTTACTCAGCGCCACGCCGGCCGGGCGCAGCAGCCATGGCACCGGCTTTTTGCCCAGTTGCGCAAACACCAGCTTCATCACCAGCAGCGGCATCAGCGAACCTTCAGCATAGTGCAGCCAGTAGCGCGCCTGAATTTGCTCCTCTTCCTCATGCAGCGCCAGCAGATGCTCGCTGTCGTATTTCAGCTGCAGATATTCGAGGATGGCGCCCGATTCGGCGATCACCCGATTACCATCGGTAATCACCGGCGATTTACCCAGCGGATGCACTTTCTTTAATTCGTCCGGCGCCAGCAGGGTATTTTCCCGCTGATAGCGTTTGATTTGATACGGCACCGCCAGCTCTTCCAGCAGCCACAGCACCCGATGAGAACGGGAGTTTTCCAGATGGTGAACGGTAATCATGCGCGATTCCTTGCTGCTAAGGGTTGGCATCTAGTATAGCGGATTAACGCTGCGGCTCGTCCTGTTGCGGATCGAGCAGGACCGCTCCGGAGCCCTGCTGCCCCAGGCGGTCACCCGGATTGCGCAGTGGACAGTCGCGCATCGACAGGCAGCCGCAACCAATGCAGCCGTCAAGATCGTTGCGCAGACGCGTCAGGGTTTCGATGCGTTTATCCAGCTCTTCGCGCCAGTGCTGCGTCAGCGCGTCCCACTCCTGCGTCGACATGCGCTTATTCGCCGGCACGTGCATCAGGCTGTCGCTGACCGTCGCCAGCGGAATCCCGATGCGCTGGGCAATTTTGATGATTGCCACACGGCGCAGCACATCACGGCTGTAGCGGCGCTGATTACCGCCATTGCGCGTGCTGCTGATCAAGCCTTTGCTTTCATAAAAGTGCAGTGCCGATACCGCCACGCCGCTGCGTTTCGCCACTTCGCCCGGCGTCAGCACCGGTTTCGGGTAATTGCGTTCTTTTTTCATTTAGGGCCTTTACCTCAAGTTAACTTGAGGAATTATACTCGCACCCCAGCAAAACAGCGAATTTCAAACCAGGCGATAACCTTGCAGAAGGAACAGGCTATGATGCAACAGGAAATCATCCATTCACTGACTAACTGGATCGATCAGAATCTGGATAAAACATTGTCGATTGATGAAGTGGCGGCAAAATCGGGTTACTCGAAATGGCACCTTCAGCGTATGTTCCGTACGGTTACGAAACAAACGCTGGGTGGTTATATTCGTGAACGCCGTCTCACGCTGGCCGCCGAAGCCTTGCGTCAGACGCAGCGTCCGGTATTCGACATTGCGATGCAGTACGGCTACGACTCGCAGCAGACGTTTTCGCGCGTGTTCCGCCGTCAGTTCTCGCAAACCCCTACCGCTTATCGTCACAGCATGCGTCGCCAGGCGATGGTGCAGCGTCCGCGTCTGGTCAACTTTGACTGCAGCGAAGGCATGAACAGCTTTGCCCAGCGCACCACCGGTGAGTGCTGTCCGGTACGCTGAAGTCAGTGCGCCCCACGCGGGCGCGCCTTTCCCCTCCTCTCCACTTTCCTCCAGCCCTTTCTTTGCCTGCCATACCAGGTCTAAATTTTGTTCAAATTTTCAAATCCAGTGATATAATGTGACCCAAGTCACAGATTCAAGCTGTATTAAGACGACAGAAGGGCTTCCCTGACCTCCCTTTTCTGCCGCCAGTGATGTCCGATGAATGTCAGGGATATTACTGATCTCAAGAGGTTTTTCGCCGATGGCTACGTTAACTACCAGTCTGATCGTCATGCGTTGGGAACTGCTCAGCGCGGTAATGATGTTCTTCGCCAGCACCATGAAAATTAAATTGCGTCAGAACAGCCACCACGTGATGGCGCTGATGTGCGGCGGCGTGGGCGTAGCGATGTCATGCTGGTTCGTTACCGGTCTGCTCGGCATTACGCTGAGCATGGAAAACGTGCATAACTTTATGTCCATCACCAAAGAAGCGTTTATTCAGGTGATGAGCCAGACACCAGCCGACTGGCCAATGCCGTAAACGCGGCGCATAAAAAACCCCGCTAAGCGGGGTTTTTTATTTTGCTGTGTGATTTCAAATTTTCTTCAATACGGCTGGAAGTGGCACTTCCGGCACCGTGACGTCCGATCTCTGCGTATCGCGACGATCCTGAATCCACATATCACCCATCATCTGATTAAGCCCCCGATCCAACCCGGTGACCAGCCCGGCGCCTGGCGTGAACGTCAACTCACCGAAGTAGATCTGTTCGCCATCGATATACCAGTCCACGCGCACATAATCGAAATCGCTGGCCAGCGTTTTACTCAGCGCCAGCGCGTGCTGCAGCTGTGGCAGCAGCGGTGACACATCCAGCCCGGTATCACGAATTTTGTGATACGCCTCGTTAAGATTGTTGACGTAAAAGTTCATCGACAGCAGCGGATTACAGCGGTTGTAGATCACCTGCAGCACATATTCAAAATTGCCGTCGCGCTTGTTGAACATGTGAAACTTGTAATCGATCGGCGCGGTTTTGCCATCGCCGATGTACTTCTCTACCAGAATGCGCGGCTTAATATAGCGATAGTGAATCTCGCGCGCCTCGTTGGCGAAGTCGGTCTTCAGCCAGCGCTGGCAGTCGCTGATAATCTGCTGTTTTTTCAGCGCATCCGGTTCTTCCAGCAGGATCTCGACCATGTTGGAGCCGTGATTCGGCTTGATAACCGTGTTCTTCCAGCTCGGCAGCGTATGCAGTGAGTGCGGATCGCTGGTCTCATAAACCAGCGGAATCAGATACTCACTGCCCACCTTTTCGGCAATGTACTCACGCACCGAAAATTTGTCCGACAGGCGGCCATAGCACTGGTAGTCGCCGTAGACGAATTTGCGATACAGCACTTTCTCGTTGAACACCTTCGGCTGACGCAGGTTCGGCAGCTTACGGAATTTGTGAAAGTAGTAGATGCGATCCTGGTAAGCCCAGGGCATCTTTTTGATGAAATACTGTACGCTTCTTCTGAGTTCGTCTTTCAACCTGATCATATCTGACCTCATTTGTAGGTTTTGTAGTTGAGTGAGGAAACCTGAATTTTTTGGATGACGCCGTTTTTGAAGAAGTAATTCATTACGGTCAGGGACAGTAACTCCGTGATGAAGACGCTCCAGGCGGCACCCATGATGCCGTAGCCCTGGATCAGCCACCACGACAGCGGCAGGCTGATGACCATCAGACAAATGATCTTCTTCAACAGATAGTTAAACCCGCCCTCTTTCACCATGTAGCGATAAGCGACGGTCCCCATTGCCGAAAAGCAGGTTGCTAACGACAGTAACGTAATGAGACTTCCGGACTGTGTGTACTCGTGACCATATAAAGCGATGATGATTTTTTCGCCGTACAAGGCGATCACCGCTAATAACAGCAATGAAACTCCCATGACATAGCCGTTCAGCCGCGCGGTGAGCTTGATCGCGGCTGCTCCACGCTCGCGGAAAATCTCCGAGAAGCAGGAAGTGATGATGGCAACCGGGATAAAAATCCAGGAAGCCGAAATGGTATTCGCGGCGGCGAACAGGCCAAGGTCGCGCGCTGAGGCGATGCCCGCGAGGAACATCTGTGCGGCTTTCACCTGCACCGAGATAAAGATGCTGGAGATGGCCAGCGGCAGGCCGGCATACATCAGGTAGCGCAGGTAGGTGGTGCGCTTGTCCTGCGGCGGTGCCAGATCCTGATGTTCGCGATAGAAATTGACGCGCTTGATGGCGTACGGCACAAGCGTGACGGCCACAATCGAGGCGGTGAGCCACAGTGGATTGAGGTGCAGCCAGGCGATGGTGAAGCTCATGGCAAAGCCCAGCAGCAAGCCGGCCGAGTTAGCAATGGTATTGAGCCGCGACGCCAGCCGCGCATTATTATAAACGCTGAACGTGTCCTGGGTGACAAACACCGACGAGATAAACGAGGCCAGTGCAAACGCAAGGAAGTTTTCCTGCATGTTGTACCAGACCCAAATCAACACCGGGATTGATGTCAGCAACAGCAGCACCAGGCGCATGGTCCGCGCCACGGTCATCAGCCGCAGGCCTTTCGGCGCACTTTTGCTGATGCGCTTGAACAGGATGGTTTCGGTACCAAAAATCGCCACGGTTTGCACCATGGAGAACAGCGAGGTCGAAAATGCCATTTGGCCAAACACCGTTGGGCCAAAGGATTTTGCCACGTAGGAGGTCACAAATATGACGCCGAATACCGAGACGATCTTCTCAGACATCATCCAGGCGGCATTAGACATTACGCTCAATTTCATTGACTGGTCCTTAGTATTACGTACAGCAACTGCTTTTCGGTACAACGTCCTTGAAATGAATTAACAAGCGCTCAGTGGGCCTGACACAATTTAATAACTTCAAACCAGGCTGGTCCGAAAAATGAGACTCGCGTCAGAGTTTAGCGATTAAATTCAGGAAAATTCCGATTAAACCTGGTGCGAAGCCCGATGGATGTAAACGATTTCAACCCGAATTCAGGACAAAAGTTCACAGGCATATCCTGAATTTTTTGCAAGCAGGCTATGCCGAATTTCCAATGATTGTCGTATTTTTCTGCATTTGGGATGGAATGAATCTATATCAAAAACCCAGCACCAGGAAGGCGTTCAATGGCATTCAGAATAAAATAAGATTTATCCCATGATGATATTTATTCTAAATAACTTAATTTAACCCTCGCAATTCTAATCGCGCACTTTAATACTGCATTAATACCGTTTTTGCAGTACCAGATATTAATACAGTAATTCTCATCCACTAATTGATAAGAAAGGTAAGAGCATTTATGAGAAAGTCACGATATAGCGAAGAGCAAATCACAAATGCCATTAAAGCTTCTGAAACGGGAGTGAAAGTCAGGGAGATTTGTGAGGAGCTGGGCATTTCCGAGGCCACCTTCTATAGCTGGAAGAAGAAGTTCTCCGGGCTTTCATCAGAGGAGGGGCGAAAAATCAAGGAGTTGGAAGATAAACTGCAGAACCTTACGCGCGAGCTGCAGACCCTGAGTTCCGACAAGGAGATGCTGCAAAGCGTGCTGAAAAACTTCTTCACTACGAATGAAAAGCGTCAGGCGGTCAACTTCCTGCAAACCACTTTCGACATCGGTACCCGTCGCAGCTGTCGTTTACTGGATATTAGCCGTAGCGTTTATCATTACCCTTCCGGTTCCGATAATCGCTAATACCATTGAGGCCGATGTTATATGACTTAATGCTGAGATTTGTTCTTACCAGAAGAGATGAAGATCATTAAATTCGGCATTCGCTACATAACAATTCGAACCACTTTTTCCTGATGAATGCCATCACGGAATCACTTCCTTTTTTGCGGTAAAATTGATTCACACCAGCAAAAGCCTCGCGTTTCAAGCCATTTAGACTTAGCCCAATCTCATTTTGGTGAGATTGGTGCTTAGTCTATTACTTCACGATTACTAATAATCAGACCTGATCACAGACAATTCTGTTAAGCGTTAATGAACAACACAGTGTAACCGCTCACACATTGGCTCAGTTTTAAACTGGATCTGGCCGCTGCGTTTATGATCGCTTTGGCGATCAGCGCTAGTCGGCTAACTCTTAAACCACACCAGGAATACTCCGGTTCAAAAACGTTATGATGTTTAAACTATAATGCCGAAAAACGGTTATCCACGGTAAATACTGCGCTTAAATCCATCGTCATCTTTAATCTTTTTTTCTGGCAGCTGTTGGGAATCATTCTTAACAATGCCGGTAACGCTTAAGGCTAAGGTGGCTTCTCACGCTGGTATTTCAGTGCCACAGCCGGGTAAAAATCCGACTGGCGAAGCGTTTTTTACGCGCTAAACCGGCGAATTGTTGCCCGATATGCGCTTTTTTTATCCCACCGGAACGCTATAAGGCAGCGAAAGTCGACCTTTTAGCGTGCTGACGGCAGGGAGTTTTATAGCGGAAGAGAATGAAAACCGGGCGGCCGTAGCGCTGGTCGGTTATATAGCGTGCGCGTGGCGGCCAGTATCAGGTCACTGAGGCGGGATTACCGGCTGGTCAAATTCCTAAAATATCAGGGGAAAGCGCTGCTGAGTGGATGACTCAGCAGCGAGGCAGGGTTAAGGAAGTGCGGTCAACCGCTGCGGTTTAATGCGCATGGCATAGATCACGCCAACAATCAGACAGCCGATACCGATGCTGGTGAGCAGCGGTGGCCAGCTCTGGCGGTAAATAAAGGTCCACAGCAGGCCAGAGAGCGTTTCGAATACGATGAGCGGCCCCATCACCACCGTTGGCAAACGCTGACTGGCGGCATTCCAGCACAACGCCGCCAGCCATGAGCAGAACAAACCAATCGCCAGCATCAGCCAGATAAAACGCGCCGGCTGCGGGCCGAACGGCAAAGCGAAATCGGGCTGCTGCCAGTGAATCTGCAGGCTCACCAGCCCATAAAACACCAGCGCCAGCGGCAATGTCACCAGCCCCTGCGCGGTGGCCCAGCTCGACGGTTTGTGCTGAGGATGTTCGCGCAGCCAGCGCGCATTGCGCAGCGGATACCAGGTCCAGCACACCACTGCCAGCACCGCCAGCAGCAGGCCACTCAGGTAGCCCCAGAGATCAAACGCCGGCCCCTGCCCGTGCAGTTCCGCCGCGTTAACGCAGCCCAGACCGGCAGCAATGATGACCAGCGCGGGCATCAGCCGGCGCCATGGCAGGCGCCCTTCGAGATGGCCGTAACAGAGGTTAGCGGTGACGGTGATCACCACCGGCAGCGTGCCGATGATCATGGTGGAGACCGGTGCGCCGGTGCGCTGAATCGCGCTGGCGAGGCAGGCGTAATAGAGCAGATTGCCCACCAGCGACAGCTTCACCGCCTCCGTCCAGTCCGGGCGCGTCAGCTGTTTTAGCCGGCGCCGGCTAAGCCACGCCAGCGGCAGCACCACCAGACCAAAGGCAACATAGCGACCCGCCGATTGCAACGTGCCCGGATAATCGGGTATCAGCAGCGGCCCGACAAAAATCATGCCCCACATCAGCCCCGCCGCGAGGGCAAACACTATTCCTGCAAACATACACCTTTCCTTTATCTTTAATCCGCCACAGTGTGGCGCAGGAAAAGGTGAAAGGCTTGTAGCAGATTGCGGTTAACGTCCGCTGAACACCTGCTTTTGATAGCGTCCCGGCGTAATGCCGTAGCGATGGGCAAACGCCCGCGTCAGATGCGCCTGGTCGGTGAGGCCAACCGCCGCCGCCACGCTGGCGGCGCTCTCGCCCTGCGCCAGCCGCTGCTTGGCCTCGAACAGGCGGAAGGCCATCAGCATTTGATGGGGAGTGACGTGAAAGTGTTGTTTGAAACTGCGCAGAAAATGCCACGGCGACAGCGATACCAGCGCCGCCAGCTCTTCCAGCCGCACCGGTTCTGCCAGATTATCGCGCAGCCAGGCTTTTACCACATCAAACCGGTGGGCGCCTTCGCGCGGCCGCGCGACGCCCTGCTGCGCCAGCGGACGCAGCCACTCCAGCAGATCCAGCAGCGCGCCCTGCCGCTCCAGCGCACTTTGCGCCTGCCACATCTGTGCCAGCGCGTGGGAGAAAGGTTGCGCCAGGCGCGCATCGGTGCGCAGCGCATCGCTAAACCACCAGTTGCGATCGCCGGTCAGCCGATCCATCTCCGCCGGATCGATATAGATCATGCGATAACGCCAGCCTTCGGCGCAGGCCGATTCACCGGTGTGCAGTTCATCGGGATTCATCATCACCAGCGAATGCACCGGCGCGACATAATTGGTGCCGCGGTAGCGAAAGCGCTGCGCGCCGGATTCAATGGTGCCAATCCCGAAGGCTTCGTGGGTATGGGGCTCAAAAGCGTAGCGGGAGATGTGCGCCTGATAAAGCTCAATGCCCGGCAGCTCAGCAAAGTGCTGAAACTGCGCACGATCCTGCTCACAGGGAAAGACTTCGGGAACCACCGTCACCACACACCTCCATACGCTATCAGGCAGTAAGCATGCGCGGCGCGCACAAAAAAAGCAAAGCCCAATCGCTTTACGCGCCTACCCGTTCAGCGCGACACTGGGGCCTGACCTATAAAGGAGGCGACAATGGCACAACGGGTGGTAATGGTAGTGGATATGCAAAATGGCGTGCTGGCAACGCCGCGTTACGACCGCGCCGGACGCTGCGCGCGCATTAATCAGCTGATGGCCGCCGCCGATCAGATCATTTTTATTCAGCATAGCGGGCCGGATTTAGCCGTCGACTCCGCAGACTGGCAAATAGTCGCCGAACTGGAACAACCCGCCGACGCGCTTTACATCACCAAAACCGCCTGCGACAGCTTCTGGCAAACCGGGCTCGCGGCGCAGCTTGAACAGCATCAGATTGAAAGCTTTGTCATTTGCGGCTGCGCCACCGATTATTGCGTCGATACCACCATCAAAGTCGGGGCCAGCCTTGGCTATCACATCACCGTGGCGGCCGACGCGCACACTACCGCCGATCGCACTTATGTGTCAGCGCAGCAGCTTATTAATCAGCACAACGAGGTGTGGGCGGATTTGATCATGCCGGGCAATCCGGTACGGGTTAAAACCACGGAAGAATTACTGCGGGAGTGGCGCGCGCATTAACGTCGTTGTATGAACGTGCGGAGAGAAAAGTTTTGTTGGACAAGAGCTTTTGAAATGGAGCCCTCGCAGAAGCGAGGGCTGAATAACGCGGTAATCGGTACGCCAATCAGAACGGGATATCGTCGTCGAAATCCATTGGTGGTTCGTTGTTCGCCGGTGCGCTCTGCTGCTGTGGACGCTGCTGCGCGCCGCCGCTGAACTGGTTGCCCCCACCCTGCGGCTGCTGCGGCTGGCCCCAGCCGTTATTGTTGCCGCCGCCCTGGCCGCCCATCGGTGCGCCACCGCCGTTGCCGCCCTGCTGACGACCACCCAGCATCTGCATGGTGCCGCCCACGTTCACCACCACTTCGGTGGTGTATTTGTCCTGACCGCTCTGGTCCTGCCATTTACGGGTGCGCAGCTGGCCTTCAATGTAGACCTGCGAACCTTTACGCAGATATTCGCTGGCGACTTCAGCCAGCTTGCCGAACAGCACGACGCGGTGCCACTCGGTGATCTCTTTATTTTCACCGGTTTGCTTGTCGCGCCAGCTCTCTGACGTGGCCAGCGTAATGTTGGCTACCGCGCCACCATTCGGCATGTAGCGCACTTCCGGATCCTGACCCAGATTCCCGACAAGAATCACTTTGTTTACGCCACGACTGGCCATGTTGCTGTCTCCCGATGAGTTGATGCTAAAAGTCTAAGCGAAAAATTGTATCACGTCACAATGACGCTTCCCACTTTCGAGCGGGATTCCAGTTTTTCGACCGTGACAGGATAGCAAAAACACTGGATATTTATTCAGTTTATTTTTTGTGCCATAATGATGCGTTTCTGCTGGTCGTGCTGGCAAGGCATGGCGAGCGTTGCCTAATCCGGGAAAGGTGAATGGATAAGATTGAAGTCCGCGGTGCTCGCACCCATAATTTGAAGAATATCAACCTGATCATCCCACGCGACAAGCTCATTGTAGTGACCGGTCTGTCGGGTTCCGGTAAGTCTTCGCTGGCGTTTGATACGCTGTATGCCGAAGGCCAGCGCCGCTATGTTGAATCGCTTTCTGCTTATGCGCGCCAGTTTCTTTCCTTAATGGAGAAACCGGACGTAGACCACATCGAGGGGCTGTCGCCTGCCATTTCCATTGAGCAGAAATCGACGTCGCACAACCCGCGCTCGACCGTTGGCACTATCACTGAAATTCATGACTACCTGCGTCTGCTGTTTGCCCGCGTGGGCGAGCCGCGCTGTCCGGATCATAACGTCACGCTGGCGGCACAAACCGTCAGCCAGATGGTCGATCAGGTCCTGGCGCAGGAAGAGGGTCGGCGCCTGATGCTGCTGGCGCCGGTGGTAAAAGATCGCAAAGGCGAGCACACCAAAACGCTGGAAAATCTGGCGGCGCAGGGCTACATCCGCGCACGTATCGATGGCGAAGTGTGCGATCTTTCGGATCCACCTAAGCTGGAGCTGCAGAAGAAACACACCATTGAGGTGGTGATCGATCGTTTCCGCGTGCGTGACGATCTGTCGACGCGTCTGGCCGAATCCTTTGAAACGACGCTGGAACTGAGTGGCGGCACGGCGATCGTCGCGGATATGGACGATCCCGATACCGAAGAGATGCTGTTCTCGGCTAACTTTGCCTGCCCGGTGTGCGGTTATAGCATGCGTGAGCTGGAGCCGCGCCTGTTCTCGTTCAATAACCCGGCCGGTGCCTGCCCGACCTGTGACGGCCTCGGCGTTCAGCAATATTTCGATCCCGATCGCGTGGTTCAAAATCCGGAGCTGTCGCTGGCCGGTGGCGCCATTCGCGGCTGGGATCGCCGTAACTTCTACTATTTCCAGATGCTGCGCTCGCTGGCGGAACATCTGGATTTCGATGTCGAAGCGCCGTTCAATAGCCTGAGCGACAAAGCGCGCGAAGTGATTCTGTACGGCTCCGGCAAAGAGAACATTGAGTTCAAATATATCAACGATCGCGGCGATACCTCGGTGCGTCGTCATCCGTTTGAAGGCGTGCTGCATAACATGGAGCGCCGCTACAAAGAGACGGAATCCAACGCGGTGCGCGAAGAGCTGGCGAAGTTTATCAGCAACCGCGCCTGCGCCAGCTGCGAAGGGACGCGCCTGCGTCGTGAAGCGCGCCATGTGTTCGTGGAAGATACCAACCTGCCGACCATCTCGGATATGAGCATCGGCCACGCCATGGACTTCTTCCGCAATCTGAAGCTGAGCGGCCAGCGCGCCAAAATCGCCGAGAAAGTGCTGAAGGAAATTGGCGACCGTCTGAGCTTCCTGGTCAACGTCGGCCTGAATTATCTGTCGATGTCGCGTTCAGCGGAAACGCTGTCCGGCGGTGAAGCACAGCGTATTCGTCTGGCGAGCCAGATTGGTGCCGGTCTGGTTGGCGTCATGTACGTACTGGATGAACCGTCCATCGGTCTGCATCAGCGCGACAACGAGCGCCTGCTGTCGACGCTGATTCACCTGCGCGATCTCGGTAATACCGTGATCGTGGTTGAGCATGATGAAGACGCGATTCGCGCCGCTGACCATATTATCGATATCGGTCCGGGCGCTGGCGTGCACGGCGGCCAGGTGGTAGCCGAGGGCGATGTGCATGCCATCATGGCGCACGAAGATTCTCTCACCGGTCAGTTCCTCAGCGGCAAGCGTGAAATCGCGGTGCCGGCAGAGCGGGTGAAAGGCGATCCGTCCAAAGTACTGAAACTGAGCGGCGCGCGTGGTAATAACCTGAAGGATGTCACGCTGACGGTTCCGGTTGGGCTGTTTACCTGTATCACCGGCGTGTCCGGTTCCGGCAAATCAACTCTGATTAACGATACGCTGTTCCCGATTGCGCAGCGCCAGCTGAATGGTGCTACCAGCGGTGAAGCTGCACCGTATCGCGAGATCGCCGGGCTGGAGCATTTCGATAAAGTGATCGACATCGATCAGAGCCCGATCGGCCGGACGCCGCGCTCAAACCCGGCCACCTACACCGGGATTTTTACCCCGGTGCGTGAACTGTTTGCCGGCGTGCCGGAAGCGCGTTCGCGCGGCTACAATCCGGGCCGCTTCAGCTTTAACGTGCGCGGCGGCCGCTGTGAAGCCTGTCAGGGCGACGGCGTGATTAAGGTCGAAATGCACTTCCTGCCTGACATTTATGTACCGTGCGATCAGTGCAAAGGCAAACGCTATAACCGCGAAACGCTGGAGATTAAATACAAAGGCAAGAGCATTCACGAAGTGCTGGAGATGACCATCGAAGAGGCGCGTGAGTTCTTTGATGCGGTACCTGCACTGGCGCGTAAGCTGCAGACGCTGATTGATGTCGGTCTGTCGTACATTCGTCTTGGCCAGTCGGCAACCACGCTGTCCGGCGGTGAAGCGCAGCGCGTTAAGCTGGCGCGTGAGCTGTCGAAGCGCGGCACCGGTCAGACGCTGTACATTCTAGATGAACCGACCACCGGCCTGCATTTTGCCGACATCCAGCAGCTGCTGGAAGTGCTGCATCAACTGCGCGATCAGGGCAATACCATCGTGGTCATTGAGCACAACCTCGACGTGATCAAAACCGCTGACTGGATTGTCGATCTCGGTCCGGAAGGCGGCAGCGGCGGTGGTGAAATCCTGGTGGCTGGTACGCCGGAAACCGTTGCACAGTGCGAAAAATCGCATACTGCACGCTTCCTCAAGCCGATGCTGAAAAAGTAGGTTTAACGCGCCGCACCCGCTGTTGCGGCGCGTTTTTTCTGATCTCGCCACGGCTTACCGCTCCGGTTACTCGCCAGCCGGTGCCATTGTCTGAATGCCTTAGCAAATGCAGAAACAGGCAAGAAACAGACAACTTCAGGCATATACGCATCGCGTCCCGCTGACTATTCTTACTGCGTTCCTTTTGGCGCCGCTGAAGCGCCTCTGTCCTTCAGTGTCCTCACTGAACGGACCCCTCGCAAATACTCACGACACATCTGACTGGAGACACCATGAATATTACGCATGCCTATGCCGCACAGGACGCGAAAGCCAAACTCGCCCCGTTCGATTATAAGCCGCGCGAACTGCGCGCTCATGATGTGCAGATTGAAGTGTTGTACTGTGGCGTCTGCCACTCGGACCTGCACCAGGCGCGCAACGAATGGCGCAACACCGTATTCCCGGTGGTGCCAGGCCATGAAATCGTGGGTCGCGTCACCGCCGTTGGCGCGCACACGCACAAATATAAAGTGGGCGATTTAGTCGGCGTCGGCTGTATGGTCGACTCCTGCCGCAGCTGCCCAAGCTGTCAGGAAGGACTCGAGCAGTACTGTGAAAACGGCTTTGTTGGCACTTACAACGGCCAGGATCGTGAAACCGGCGCCATCACCTACGGCGGCTACTCCACCAGCATGGTGGTTGATGAAAGCTTTGTGCTGCGCGTACCGGAAAACCTCGATCTGGCGGGCGTTGCGCCGCTGCTGTGCGCCGGTATCACCACCTATTCCCCGCTGCGTCACTGGAATGTCGGTCCCGGCAAAAAAGTCGGTATCGTTGGTCTGGGCGGCCTCGGCCATATGGGCGTGAAGATCGCGCATGCGATGGGCGCGCACGTGGTGCTGTTCACTACCTCACCGTCAAAAATTGAAGATGGCAAACGCCTCGGCGCTGACGAAGTGGTGATTTCGAAAGAGGCTGACCAGATGGCGCAGCACGCCAACAGCTTCGACTTCATCTTAAATACCGTCGCCGCGCAGCACGATCTCAACCCGTTTATCGCCCTGCTGAAGCGCGACGGCAACATGACGCTGGTCGGCGCGCCGGAGCACGATCACCCGGCACCGCAGGTGTTTAACCTGATCCTCAAGCGTCGCAGCATTGCCGGTTCACTGATTGGCGGTATCGCCGAAACCCAGGAGATGCTGGATTTCTGCGGCAAGCACGGTATCACTTCGGATATCGAGCTGATCGCCATGAACCAAATCAACGACGCCTACGAGCGCATGCTGAAAAGCGACGTGAAGTATCGCTTCGTGATTGATATCAACACTCTGCGTGAAGAGTCTGCGGCTTAATCAGCGCATCTCATCATCATGGCTGACGCCCGCCGCGCGCGTGGCGTCAGCCTGTTGCCATGACGCATCAACCAGATAGTAAATCTGCGAATCCTTCAGCGATCCATCCAGCCACAGCGTGCTCCAGTGCGACTTATTGAGATGTTCACTGGGAAACACATCGTGGTGTTCATCGCGCAACAACTCCGCCAGCGCGGGCGAGGTTTTCAGCGACAACGCCGGCCGCCCTTCAACGTCATGCACCATGGCAAACAGCACGCCATCGCTTTTCACCTGGGTTGCGTCCCACTCATCTTTATAACTTTGTGAAGCGCCCGGTTTGCTCATGCAGTAGGTCAGTAAATCCGACGTGTTCATGTTTTATTCCCCTTGTAAGGTGGAGACGATGCGCCGCGCGCCGCCGTGTACCCGATGTTCGCCCAGCCAGATCCCCTGCCAGGTGCCGAGCAGCAGTTTGCCGCGGCTGACCGGGATCAGCAGCGATACGCCAAGCAGTGACGATTTGATGTGCGCCGGCATATCGTCAGCGCCTTCATAGTCGTGCTGGTAGGGCGCATCCTCTGGAACGCACCGCAGAAAGTGCTGCTCCATGTCGCTGCGTACCGTAGGATCGCAATTTTCATTAAGCGTCAGCGACGCTGAGGTGTGCTGCAACAGCAGATGCAGCTGGCCGATGCGCAGGTCCGTTAAGCCATTAAGCTGGCCGACAATCTCGTCGGTGATCAGATGAAAGCCGCGCGCCTTCGCGCTCAGCGTGAGAGTTTGTTGCTGCCACATGCCACATTCCTGGGTTAAACCGTTTACTTAAGTGTGCAGCATGTCGGCGAAAGGTAAACCCTTCAGCGGGAAAAAGCGGCAGAGCGCTTGCTCTGCCGCCGGCGCATCAGTCGCTCAGCTTGTCAGCCAGCGCTTTTACCGTGGTGATATCGTCCTGCGTTACCGCCGCCAGACGCGTGCCGTACTCGCTATCGGCCTTATAAAAGAACGAGAGCATCGCCAGCCGGCTTTGCGCGTCGGCGCTTTTCAGCGCGCCACCGAGAGAGGTGATCAGATCGCCCCGCTCTTTCGCGTTAAAGGAACGATACAGCTCCCCTGCCTGGCGGAAATTCTGCGGTTTGGCGATCATCGCCTGCTGCGTACTGCCGCTAAGCGGCGTATGGCTGTAACGCGCGCTTTGCAGCTCTTCACGCGGATAGATGCGGCTTGGCTGGTAATTAACACCCTTGTCATCGGCGTTACCGCTGTCCATCAGGCCATCCTGATTGCCGTTGCTGACCGGTACGCGCGGCGCGTTGACCGGCAGGCTAAGGCCATTCGCGCCCACGCGGTACAGCTGGGTATCAGCATAGGAGAACAGGCGGCCCTGCAGCAGGCGATCTTCAGACGGCTCAATGCCCGGCACCAGATTGGACGGCGCCATCGCCACCTGCTCGGTTTGCTGGAAGAAGTTGTCGACGTTGCGATTCAGCACCATCTGCCCGACTTTCACCTCGGGCACGTTCGGCCAGATTTTGGTGGAGTCGAGCGGATTGAAATCGAACTTATCCACTTCGCTGGCTTTAATGGTCTGAATGTAAAGATCCCACTTCGGAAACGCTTTGCGGTTAATCGCCGCCACCAGATCTTCTGTCATGTGGCTGTAGCTGCGCCCCTGGATCGCTGCCGATTCAGCCGGATCGAGGTTGCGTTCGCCCTGTAACGTTTTCCAGTGAAACTTCACGTAGTGCACTTCGCCTTTGCTGTTCACAAATTTGTAGGCGTGCACGCTGTTACCGTCCATTTCCCGATAGGTTGCCGGCGTGCCCATGTTGGAGAACAGCATGGTGAGCGCGTGCGTGGCTTCCGGTACGTGGGAGAAGAAATCGAAGGTGCGCGCATCGTTATCGAGGTTAGTGCGCGGATCCGGTTTAAACGCGTGCACCATATCAGGGAACTTGATCGCATCGCGGATGAAGAACACCGGCAGGTTGTTGCCCACCAGATCCCAGTTGCCCTGGCTGGTATAGAATTTGGTGGCAAAACCACGCGGGTCGCGCAGCGTTTCCGGCGAATGCTTGCTGTGCACCACGCTGGAGAAGCGCACAAAGACCGGCGTCACCGTTCCCGGTTTAAACACCTCAGCGATAGTCAGATCGCTGATATCTTTGCTGGCGCGAAATTCACCGTGCGCGCCGGTGCCACGTGCGTGCACCACACGTTCCGGAATACGTTCACGATCAAAGCGTTGCAGCTTTTGAATCAGCTGCACGTCCTGTAACAGCACCGGGCCATTGGCGCCGGCAGTTTGTGAATTCTGGTTATCGCCGACCGGCGCGCCGTTATCACGCGTCAGCTCAACGGCCGCAGCAGGCAGTGCGAGCGCCAGCGTCATGGCAATGCAGAGGGGTTTCAGTGCGGAAGGGAAATAGCTCATGGGCGGTTCCTTATTGTGATTGGCGAGCGCTCTGGCAGTGCGCCAAAGCGCGCCGGCAAAAAATAGCGCCCTCACTAACAGGAACACACAAGACCCGTCCCGATTACCCGGGGTTAAGGTGTTATAGCCATGCGGAATGCGGCCGCCAGCCAACATGGTTGGCAAAGAGAAGCGTGGAAAAGCGGGGTGCGGCGAAGGTACAGCGGGAACAGACAATGCGTGGATGACTGAAACGGGTGCCTGCCAGCCGCGCGGCTGACAGGCATCGCGTCAATTACATTACGGCAGCAAACGCCTCAGCTACCTGATTGACGTTGCGGCTGTTGAGACCGGCGACACACATGCGGCCGCTGGCGATCAGGTACACACCGAACTCTTCGCGCAGGCGGTCCACCTGCTGTGCGCTCAGGCCGGTATAGCTGAACATGCCGCGCTGCTTCAGCAGATAATCAAAGTTTTTGCCGGGCAGTTTACTGTTCAGCACATTGACCAGCACCTGGCGCATTTCGATGATGCGCAGGCGCATCGCTTCCACTTCCGCCAGCCAGTTGTTCAGCAGCGCTTCGTCGTTCAGCACGCAGGAAACCACCTGAGCACCGAAGTTCGGCGGGCTGGAGTAGTTGCGACGCACGGTCGCTTTCAGCTGACCCAGCACGCGTGCCGACTCTTCTGCGCTGTCGCAGACAATTGACAGGCCGCCAACGCGCTCACCGTACAGCGAGAAGATTTTCGAGAAGGAGTTGCTCACCAGCGCCGGCAGGCCCGCCGCGGCAATCACGCGAATCGCGTAAGCGTCCTCTTCCATGCCGGCACCAAAGCCCTGGTAGGCGATATCGAGGAACGGAATCAGCTCCTGCGCTTTCAGGACCTCAACGGTTTGATCCCACTGCGCGTTGGTCAGATCCGCACCGGTCGGGTTGTGGCAGCACGGATGCAGCAACACGATGGATTGCTTCGGCAGCGTTTTCAGTTTGGTGATGAAGGCATCGAACTTCACGCCGTTGGTGGCGTCGTCGTACCATGGGTAGGTGTTAACGTTAAAACCGGCACCGTTAAAGATCGCCACATGGTTTTCCCATGTCGGATCGCTGACCCATACGCTGGCGTCCGGGAAGTAACGCTTCAGGAAATCTGCGCCCACTTTCAGCGCGCCGGATCCGCCCAGCGTCTGGATGGAAGCAATGCGCCCCGCCTGCAGCATCGGGTGCTCTTTACCAAACAACAGCGGCGCAATGGCGTTACGATACGGACCCAGCCCTTCCATTGGCAGATAGAGCGAAGCCTGATGTGGCTGCGCCTGCAAACGCTCTTCCGCGGCGGCCACCGCCTGCAGCTGAGGAATGATGCCGGCTTCGTTGTAATAGAGGCCGATGCTCAGATTCACCTTGTGGTCACGCGGGTCCTGTTTGAAGGTTTCCATCAGCGACAGAATCGGATCGCCAGCATAGGCATCAACGTTTTGAAACACGGTGCAGATCTCCATGATTATTCATAAATGTGTGGGTCGACGTCATCAAACAAAATAGCGGCCGGGACGGTGATTCATGGCGATGATGAGATTGAGCATCACCGCGCCGGCGATGGAGGCCAGCAGCATCGGCAGCGATACCACAAAAAGCGAGGCCAGTACCACACAGGTATCCAGCGCCATTTGCAGTTTGCCGGCGCGCAGACCAGAGCGATCCTGCAGCCAGAGCGCCAGAATATTGATACCACCGAGGCTGGCTTTGTGACGAAACAACACTATAAACCCAATCCCCATCACCACGTTACCGAACAATGTCGCATAAAACGGATTTAGCGCAGAAAAATGGATAAACAGCGGGTGCAAATGGGTGAACAGCGATACCAGCCCCACCGCACAGAAGGTTTTCAGGGTAAATTCCCAGCCCATGCGACGAATGGCCAGCCAGTAAAACGGCAGGTTAATCAGAAAGAAGGCGCTGCCGAACGAGAGCGGCGACAGGTAGCTGATGAGAAAAGCCACGCCCGCCGTACCGCCGGTCAGCGCGCCCGCCTGTTTCAGCAAAATGACGCCAAACGACACCATCAGCGTGCCAAGCACGATAGCCAGCGCATCTTCTGTACGGGTGTGGGGAATGCGGGAAGATTGTACAGCGTTATCCATGGCGCGATCTCTTTGCAAATGATGGCGTTCATTTGCAAAAAACGCACCACATCGGCGGCTTCCTGTCGCCGCCGATGGGTGCCAGCGATTATCCAATTGATAACTAAGGCGCTTTATTGCAGGTTTATGTGCATCAATCTGCCGTAAAATAATCGATTCATGCACAAATTCGGTTTCTGGTGCGCGCTTTGCGCGAAAAACGGCACAAATCTGCACCACACTGGCACATCATGCACTCTTTTGGCGCACTTTGTGCTCGGGGATCATCATCAAGCCGTTCTCTTTTAAACGGTTGAGTACCACCGAGGTTTTCACATGCGCCACGCTTTGATGGCCAGCGACGAGCTGACTGATCAGCGCGCTCAGCGCCGCTAAATCGGCCACCGCGACTTTTAACAGATAGTCGGCGTCACCAGTGGTTTTGAACGCGTCGACAATCGCCGCTTCCTGCTCCACCATGCGGTGAAAACTCTCTTCGTAATCGGGCGTGTGATTTTTCAGTCGCACCTCGATCAAGCCGACCATGCCCAGCCCTACCGCGTCCGGCGAGAGCCGCGCGTGATAGCCAAGAATAAGATTTGCCTGTTCGAGATTAATGCGCCGGCGTGAACATTGCGACGCCGAAAGTCCGACTAAATCACTGAGTTCCTGGTTGGTAAGGCGGCCGTTAGATTGTAGTAGTGTCAGTATCTTAAGGTCGTAATCGTCTACCTGAGTCATTCTGTGTCCACAGCGTTATAGGATTCGCTTTGCTACAGATAACCTGATAATTGACGAGGTTGTCCAACACTATTTTCTGATGACGTGAAATGCATGCACAAATCGTGCATGCAACTGCGGAAGCGCGATTATTCGTCGTCGTATTGCGGTCCGGCGTAGTTATCAAAGCGTGACCACTGGCCGTTGAACGTTAGACGTACTGTGCCGATCGGACCGTTACGCTGTTTACCGATGATGATCTCGGCGATGCCTTTCAGATCGCTGTTTTCGTGATATACCTCGTCACGATAGATGAACATGATCAGGTCCGCATCCTGCTCGATCGAGCCCGATTCACGCAGATCCGAGTTAACCGGACGCTTATCGGCGCGCTGCTCCAGCGAGCGGTTAAGCTGCGACAGCGCCACCACCGGTACATTAAGCTCTTTCGCCAGCGCTTTAAGCGAGCGTGAGATCTCGGCGATCTCCAGCGTACGGTTGTCGGAGAGCGCCGGTACGCGCATCAGCTGCAGGTAGTCGATCATGATCATGCTCAGGCCGCCGTTTTCACGGAACACGCGGCGCGCGCGTGAACGCACTTCGGTTGGCGTCAGGCCGGACGAGTCATCGATGAACATGTTCTTCTTTTCTAACAGAATGCCCATGGTGGCCGAGATGCGCGCCCAGTCTTCATCCTCCAGCTGACCGGTACGGATACGCGTCTGATCAACGCGCGACAGCGAGGCCAGCATACGCATCATCAGCTGTTCGCTGGGCATCTCGAGACTGAAAATCAGCACCGGTTTGTCTGTCAGCATGGCGGCGTTTTCGCACAGGTTCATGGCGAAAGTGGTTTTACCCATCGACGGACGCGCCGCGACAATGATCAGATCTGAACCCTGCAGACCGGCGGTTTTCTTGTTGAGATCCTGATAGCCGGTATCGACGCCGGTCACGCCATCGTGCGGCGTTGACACCAGCGCTTCAATGCGCGATACCGTCGCTTCGAGGATTTGCTCGATATTTTGCGGGCCTTCATCCTTATTGGCGCGCTGTTCGGCAATTTTAAAAACGTTGGATTCAGCAAAATCCAGCAGCTCTTCGCTGCTGCGGCCCTGCGGATCGTAACCGGCATCAGCGATCTGGTTAGCCACCGAAATCATCTCACGCACCACCGCACGTTCACGCACGATGTCGGCATAAGCACCGAGGTTTGCCGCACTTGGGGTATTTTTTGCCAGCTCGGCCAGATAGGCAAAGCCGCCCGCCATTTCCAGCTCACCGCGCGTTTCCAGCGACTCTGACAGGGTTATCAGATCAATGGGCTGACCGGCTTCCAGCAGGCGCTGCATTTCAGAGAAAATCATGCGGTGCGAGCGGTTGAAGAAATCTTCCGCGACCACGCGCTCGGAGACGTTATCCCAGCGTTCGTTATCCAGCATCAACCCACCGAGCACCGACTGCTCCGCTTCGAGAGAGTGCGGCGGCATTTTCACGCCTTCGAGCTGCCGATCGCGGGGTTCGTTCGATTTGTTGGTGGGTTTATTTCCTGCCATAGTGAATGCATTACCGATCGTGAAAGGGACGCGCAAGTATACCGTCCCAGGATGAACAATCACAGGAGTCAGAATGGCAAAGCGAATTCAGTTCAACCAGCACGGCGGCCCGGAAGTATTGCAATGGGTCGATTTCACACTAGCCGATCCCGCCGACCATGAAGTTCAGGTGGAGAACAAGGCGATTGGTATTAACTACATCGATACCTACGTGCGCAGCGGATTGTATCCGGTCTCCTCGCTGCCGTCCGGCCTGGGCACTGAAGCGGCAGGCATCGTGAAAAAAGTGGGCAGCGCGGTTTCGCGTTTCAAGCCGGGCGATCGCGTGGTGTACTGCCAGGCCGCGCTGGGCGCCTACAGCGAGCTGCACAATGTGGCGGAAGATCGGCTGGTGATTCTGCCGGACAGCATCAGCTTTGAGCAGGCTGCGGCCTCCTTCCTCAAGGGCCTGACGGTGCAGTATCTGCTGCGTCAGACGTACAAAGTAAAAGCCGATGAAATTTTCCTGTTTCATGCCGCCGCGGGCGGCGTGGGCCTGATTGCCTGCCAGTGGGCGAAAGCGCTGGGCGCGCATTTGATTGGCACCGTCGGTTCTGCGGAGAAAGCGCAGATCGCCAAAGATGCCGGTGCCTGGGCCACCATCAATTATCGCGAAGAGGATATCGCCCAGCGCGTCAGCGAACTGACCAACGGTGAAAAAGTGGCGGTAGTGTACGACTCAGTGGGCAAAGATACCTGGGAACCCTCCCTCGACAGCCTGCGCCGCCACGGCCTGATGGTGAGCTTTGGTAATGCCTCCGGCCCGGTGACCGGCGTTGACCTCGGCATTCTCAACAAGAAAGGCTCGCTGTTTGTCACCCGCCCATCCCTGTTTGGCTATATCACCAACCGTGAAGAGCTCGATCGCGCCAGCGGCGAACTGTTTTCGCTTATCGCCAGCCGCGCTATTCAGCTTAACGTGCCGGAGCAGCAGAAATTTGCCCTGAGCGATGCAGTGCGTGCGCATCAGGTGCTGGAGAGTCGTGCCACTCAGGGTTCCAGCCTGTTGATTCCCTGATAGCAGAAATGATGAAGGGCTTCCCGAAGGAAGCCCTTTTCTTTCTTTTTTATAGTTCGCGCTGGTGTAGGGACAGCGGCGATGAATTCGTCTGAATTTCTTTACCTATCCTGACAGAAAACATAAGTAAAAAATATGTTTAATTGCGAATTCGTACTAAGCAATCACCAACTCTGTGATCGTAACCGCATTTAGCGCCAGCTTCTCTTCTCTAAGTCGCTGATTTTCCTTTTCAGCCGGTTAAGTTTCACTTCTCCCTGCGGCGTGGTAAATGCGCGATACAGCCACACGGCGACCACCGCCAGCACCAGCCACGGCAACAATTTTATAACAAGCGCAAACAGCCCACCGAGAAACATCACCACGGTGGCCACCAGCAGCGCGGCGATCACGCCCAGCAGCGATACGCCTGTCAGCAGCAGCATCATAAAAAAGCCGATAACGAATAATATTTCCACGAGCGCTCTCCTGTATCAGTAATGCAGAAGGTATTACAAGATACGTGCCAGGTCGTAACGAGCGCTAAGCCATTGAATTATCGCTTAGATGCAGGACAGAGGGGACGTTGATTTGGTGAAATTGACTAACTGCTGGTGAATTAAAAACCGCACGATGAAACCGTGCGGTTTAAACCGTCCTGCCAGCCTGACCAGGCCGGCTCGCGGCATCAGGCTTCCTGCACAATGCGGTCTGCCACCAGCGCCAGCGCCGCTTCCAGCACGCGGACGTCGGCGCCCGGTTTGTGGGCATTTTCGCTCAGGTGACGGCGCCACTGGCGCGCGCCGGGGATGCCCTGGAACAGGCCCAGCATGTGGCGCGTAATGTGTCCCAGATAGGTGCCCTGGGCCAGTTCGGCTTCGATGTAAGGGTACATGGAACGCACCACGGCGACCGGATCGGCCACCGGTGTCTCGCGGCCAAACAGCTGGCGATCAACCTGCGCCAGAATGCCGGGATTTTGATAGGCCTCGCGCCCCATCATCACGCCGTCCAGGTGCTGCAGATGCGCTTTGGCCTCATCGAGCGTCTTAACGCCGCCGTTAATTGCTATGGTCAGCGCCGGGAAATCCCGCTTCAGCTGGTAAACACGCGGATAGTCGAGCGGTGGAATTTCACGGTTCTCTTTCGGGCTGAGACCCGACAGCCACGCTTTACGCGCATGAATAATGAACGTATCACAACCGCCCTGCTGCGCCACGGTGCCGACAAAATCGCACAGGAAGGCGTAGCTGTCCTGGTCGTCAATACCGATGCGGGTTTTCACCGTGACCGGAATGCTGACCACATCGCGCATCGCTTTGATACAGTCCGCGACCAGCGCCGGCTCACCCATCAGGCACGCGCCAAAACGGCCGTTCTGTACCCGATCGGACGGACAACCGACGTTCAGGTTGATCTCATCGTATCCGCGCGCTTCTGCCAGCTTTGCACAGGTTGCCAGCGCGGCCGGATCGCTACCGCCCAGCTGCAGCGCCAGCGGATGCTCCGCCTCGCTATAGGCCAGATAGTCGCCTTTGCCGTGGATGATGGCGCCGGTGGTCACCATTTCGGTGTACAGCAGCGTGTCGCCGCTCAGCTGACGGTGAAAATAGCGACAGTGACGGTCGGTCCAGTCCAGCATGGGTGCGATGGAGAAACGTTGCGAAGAGAATGTATCGGTCATGAAACGCAGTAAATCCGCAGTTAAGTGATGAGAAACTGCGCAATGATATCACAGCTGTGACGGGCGACACAGCCGCCCGTCATCGTGTGGTCAGAAGTTAAACCCGAGCTGCACCATGGCGCCCCAGGTATTGTCTTTGCCGACCGAACCGGCCAGGTCCAGATGCACCGCGTTGTTGAACGGCGACACGCCGAGACCGGCCGTAAACACATCGGTGTCATTCGACTTCATATCCGCGCGATAGCCGGCACGCAGCGCCAGCCAGTCCAGCACGCGATATTCACCACCCACGCCAGCGTACTGACTGCTCTCCTGCGATTTAAAACGTTTGGTTTCCGTCAGATCGACATCGCCAGTCAGGGTAAAGGGTCCGCGATTCCACGCCAGTCCGGTAGTTACCAGCGGGCGAATCTGATACGTATCGCGATAGCCGTTAACCTCTTTGGTGTCGATATCGCGCGATACCAGGTTCTGCCCGGTCACGCCGAAGGTCCAGTTCTCCGCGAAGTCGGTAGCGATACCGGCATCGACGTTGAAACCGGTATCGGTGCTGCGATAGCGGCTGTCGTTAATATCATTCTTGTCGTAGTTATAAACGCTGGCGGTGTAGTTATACAGCCAGGTTTTCTGCAGCTTTGGCGTGACGCCAACGGAGACCGGGTGACCGGCGATGGTGAACTCGTGCGCCATTGCGACGCCGTAATCGGTGATCAGGGCAGCCAGGCCGTTGGCACTGGAGCGCAGATTATTTTGGTCGCCCGGCAAGGGAATGCGGCCATTTGCGACCTGATCCAGATAATCGATATCGCTCTGTACCACGTTAGCGCGGATGTGCGCCGTGCCGTAGGCTTTGGTGATGAAGGCGAAAGGAAGGGTCTCGTTGGGAATGCTGACGGCTAACGCCACGCCTGCGGTGCCATTTGCTTTATCACCGCGCAGATCGCGCAGCTGATTAGCCATATCACCTGCCGCCGCTCTGACCTGAGGCGCGCCATTGATGATCTCCGGCAGCGTGATGTTGTTGATCACGTCACGATAGCGGTCCACCGTATCAGTAATTTCGTCTACGCGATCCACTAATTTGTCTTTGTCAGTAATCTGCACACCGGCTGAAGGAAAAATGATGCTGACGTTATCTTCAGGCTGCGCTTTGGTCATCAATGCCGGGTTAGCCAGCACTGCCGAGCTCCAGGTTGAGGAAGCGACACCGGTTCCCCCCATGGCATCGTTACGCGCATCGTACCAGGTGCCAGCAGCAAATGCTGATGTGGTAACAAATACCGCATTAAAACCAACAACATAAGCAATTTTCTTGCGTCTGAATAATGTCTTCACCATGAGTCTGCCATCACCTTTTAATTGTCGTGGACTGTCTCTACGACGGAATAGTTTATTAGCCCTATTCTGAACGCTGGCTAACGCTTTATTGCTGTGAATTGAAAGGAATTAGCATTGCTATTCGCAGAATTGGTCACGCCCGCACCATTCTGCTGTTGTTTTATGCAGAAATATGAACGTCAGCTAAATTGATGCCAGAAATTACTTAAAACCTTTTGAACCATAGCCACTAAGTCAGTGAGTTGCAAAGCAAAAAGATGGGTTAACCTGTGAGAAAAAACTCAGGAAGGAAAAGCATGGCTTAACAGAAGGAAGTACCAGGACGCAACGCGGCAGATAAGTGGCTGAAAGCCAGACATTTCCTGGATGATATAAGGTAAAAAAGCAATGGCAGCAGCGTAAAAGTTTGTGTGATAAAATAACATCACCCATCACCTGGAGAATGCTTATGCCAAACCTCACGCCCGAACAACTGCTCACGCAGGCTGAATCTTTGTGCCTTGACCGTGGCGTGCGCCTCACTACGCAGCGCGCAGAAGTGCTGCGCCTGATGGCGGAGCAGAACGGTTCCATTAGCGCTTACGATTTGCTGGACCAGCTGCGCATCAGTGAACCCCAGGCGAAACCACCGACTATTTATCGCGCGCTGGATTTCCTGCTGGAGCAGGGATTTATTCATCGGGTGGAGTCAAATAACAGTTATGTGGTGTGCCACCATTTCGACGAGCCGGCGCACACATCGGTGATGCTGGTGTGCGACAACTGTGCCGCCGTCAGTGAGAAGCACGCGCACGGCGTGGAAAAGATCATTGCCGGGTTGGCCGATCAGGCAGGTTTTACCTTACGTCATAGCGTTATTGAGGCGCACGGCCTGTGTGAAAACTGTGCCGAAGTGGCGGCCTGCACGCAGCCGGGTAGCTGTCAGCACGATCATGAAGTGGAAAGTAAGAAGAAGGTGCGTAAAGGGTAACTGGCACCTCCGTGTGCCAGGCCGATCGTAACGATCAGCGGGTAGGAGCATCATCCTTAAAGCGGGAGACTTACCAGCGGTAATCTTTGTTTTGACTTTCCCAGTCTTTCAATTCACGTTCAGCTTCATCTTTGGCGTAACCGTAACGTTCCTGAATTTTACCCACCAGCTGATCGCGTTTCCCTTCGATCACGGTCAAATCGTCATCGGTTAACTTGCCCCATTTCTCTTTAAACTTCCCTTTAAACTGCTTCCAGTTTCCGCTCGCTTCGTCTTTGTTCATAACAATCCTCCACGTCTTCCTGAGTGAGATGGTGTATTTCTCATGTAATGCCGGAAATAACCATATAACGCGCTACTTATCTGCGCCGTTTGAGATAATTATAGTAGCCGCTTCGGATTGTGCACGGAATTACAGATTATTCTGACACCTGCGCTGCGCTTATGGCTGACTGAACCAGCTGTCACGCTGCCAGTGGCGGCGCCACATCCATCCCAGCGTCAGGCCACGCAGCGCCAGAAACACCGTGATCGCCAGCCATAAACCGTGATTCCCTAACCACGGCAGCGTTAGCAAAGTGATACCGAAACCGGCTGCTGCCATTATCATGCTGTTACGCATTTCGCGGCCGCGTGTCGCGCCGATGAACATGCCGTCCAGCAGATAACACCAGACGCCAACCAGCGGTAAAATTACCTGCCACAGCAGAAAGCGATCGGCCATCTCACGCAGCGGCTGCAGCGAGGTAAGCAGTGCAACAATGTGCGCGCCGCTAAGCGCATAAATAAGCGCAAACAGCAGCGCAACGATACCCGCCTGGCGACAGGCGGCATGCCAGATCAGCAGCAGCCGGCTGCGATCTTTTGCCCCTACCGCTTCACCCGAGCAGGCTTCCACCGCGTAAGCAAAGCCGTCCAGCGCATAGGCAGTAAACGTCAGGAACATCAACAGCACCGCATTGACCGCAACCACATCCGGTCCGATGCGTGCACCCATCAGGGTCAGCGAGGCGAAGCAGATCTGCAGCATGAGCGAGCGCAGCATGATGTCGCGATTAAGGCGAAATAACCGCGCCGCGTCACCGCGCCAGCTGTTTTTCAGCAGCTTGAAATCAATGCCGCGCAGTTTCAGCACGCGCGCCACCATCCATAATCCCACAGCCAGCGTCACGTATTCGGCCAGCGCTGTGGCGGCGGCAGCACCGGCAACGCCCCAGTGCAGTTTCAGCACCAGCAGCAGATCGAGCAGGATGTTGACCAGGTTTCCGACAATCAGCAGAACCATCGGCGCACGCGCATACTGCACGCCCAGCAGCCAGCCGAGAATCACCAGGTTAGCCAGCGTAGCTGGTGCGCTCAGCCAGCGGATTTCAATGAAGATCTGCGCCTGCTGCTGGACTTCCGCGCTGCCGCCCATCAGCGTTGCCGCCAGGCTACTGGCAGGAGAACGCAGCAGCGCCAGCAACAACCCGGCGGCGAGGGCGATCAGCAGCGGCTGCATCAGTGCGCGCGCCAGTGCCTGTTTATCGCCGGCCCCGAATGCCTGCGCGGTTAAACCGGTGGTGCTCATACGCAGAAACAGCAGCAGCATAAAGATGAAGCTGGTTGCCGTGGTGCCTACGGCCACGCCACCGAGGTAGATCGGGCTATCAAGATGGCCAATCACGGCGGTATCGACCACGCCGAGCAGCGGCACGGTGATATTGGAGAGGATCATTGGCAACGCCAGTCGCCACAGCGCTTTATCAGAAGAGGAAAATAGCTGCATCAGCCCCATCCCGAGGGTTACGGTAGTCGGCCTGAGCGAGCGCCTTACGGGCCGGGAACAAAAGTATGATTAAAGCAGACTGCGGCCAGCGCGCGTGCGCCGCCGCAGCGGGGGAGATCAACCGGGTTTCAGAGCCACTCGCCGTTGCGCACGATGCCTACGGCCAGCCCTTCCACGGTTAGCGACTGTTCACGGGTATCCACGACAATCGGCTGGAAATCATTGTTTTCCGGCAGCAGCTGCACAATCGCGCCCTGCTTCTTCCAGCGTTTCACCGTGACTTCATCATCAATACGCGCAACCACCACCTGGCCATTGCGCACTTCCTGCGTTTTATGCACCGCGAGCAGATCGCCGTCCATAATGCCGATATCTTTCATCGACATACCGCTGACGCGCAGCAGGAAATCGGCAGAGGGTTTGAACAGGTTGGCGTCGACCTGATAGTGGGCTTCGATATGTTCCTGTGCCAGCAGCGGTTCACCGGCGGCGACGCGACCGATCAGTGGCAGCCCTTCACTCGCCTCTTCTTCCATCAGCAGGCGGATACCGCGCGATGCACCGGAGACGATTTCAATGACACCTTTACGCGCCAGCGCTTTCAGGTGCTCTTCAGCAGCGTTAGGCGAGCGGAAGCCCAGTTGCGAAGCAATTTCAGCACGCGTTGGCGGCATGCCGGTCTGATTAATATGGTCGCGAATCAGGTCATAGACCTGTTGCTGCCTGCTGGTTAACGCTTTCATCCCGCCCCCTGGTTGTTTATACAGTCGCTGTGAGTATATACAGGTATTGGCGAAATGAAAACCGAAACAGAGGGAAAAATCAGCGGCTTGATGAATGTGGAATGTTTATCGCAAATGCGACCAAAGCAGCGCGATCCAGACAAACAGAGCCAGTAAGATAGCCAGCAGTACCGCCGCCGAGCCCATGTCTTTGGCGCGTCCCGCCAGCGGATGGCGTTCCTGACCAATACGGTCCACCACGGCTTCGATGGCACTATTAAGGATCTCAACAATGACTACCAGCACCACCGAGCCAATCAGCAACACACGCGTGATGATATCGACATCCAGCCAGCAGGCGATGGCAACCGCGACCAGTGCGGCAATCGCCTCCTGGCGAAAAGCGGCTTCATGCTGCCAGGCAGCGCGCAGCCCCTGCCAGGAATAACCGGCGGCTTTAATGATTCTCAGGAAACCGGTGACGTTATTTGCCATGTTGTGGAACCCTTAACTGTTTTTGACGTCAATGTCTGGGCGCGCGAGGTGGCACAGCCACAGATCTTCGCCGCACTTTCTGGTATGCTTGCCGCGCTTTGCTAACAAGAGGCTTCAAGTTGTCTATGTCAGGTTGGCGTAAACTCTATTACAAATTGTTGAATTTACCACTCTCTATTTTGGTAAAAAGTAAGGTCATTCCGACCGATCCGATCTCGGAACACGGTATCGATCCGACCCGTCCGGTGATGTATGTTTTGCCTTATGATTCAAAGGCGGACCTGCTCACGCTACGCGCACAGTGCCTGAAGCACGATCTGCCGGATCCGCTGGCGCCGCTGGAGATTGACGGCACCCTGCTGCCGCGCCACGTATTTATTCACGATGGGCCGCGCGTCTTCCCCTATTTCGTGGCGAACCCGGAGTCGGTCAAGCTTTTCCATGACTACCTCGATCTGCACCGCAATAATGCGGCGCTGGACGTACAGATGCTGCCGGTTTCCGTGATGTTTGGCCGTGCGCCAGGCCGTGAAATTCAGGGCGAACCGACGCCACATCTGCGTATTCTTAACGGCATACAGAAGTTCTTTGCCATCCTGTGGCACGGTCGCGACAGCTTTGTCCGTTTCTCGCCCACGGTTTCGCTGCGTCAGATGGCCACCGAACACGGTACCGATCAGTCGATCGCGCAGAAACTGGCACGTGTCGCGCGCATTCATTTTGCCCGCCAGCGGCTGGCAGCCGTCGGCCCGCGTCTGCCGGCACGCCAGGATCTGTTCAACAAGCTGCTGCAATCCAAAGCGATTGAGAAAGCGGTTGAAGACGAAGCGCGCAGCAAGAAGATTTCGCATGAAAAAGCGCAGCAGAATGCCATCGAAATGATGGAAGAAGTGGCGGCGGATTTCTCGTACGAAGCGATCCGCGTGACTGACCGTGTGATGGGCTGGCTGTGGAGTCGGCTATATCAGGGCATTAACGTGCACGGCGGCGAACGCGTGCGCCAGCTGGCGCAGGATGGTCACGAAATTGTTTACGTGCCCTGCCACCGCAGCCACATGGATTATCTGCTGCTGTCCTACGTGCTCTATCATCAGGGCCTGGTGCCGCCGCACATTGCTGCCGGTATCAATCTCAACTTCTGGCCAGCCGGACCGATTTTCCGTCGCCTCGGTGCCTTCTTTATTCGTCGTACCTTTAAAGGCAACAAGCTCTACTCCACGGTGTTCCGCGAGTATCTGGGCGAGCTGTTCAGCCGCGGCTATTCGGTTGAGTATTTTGTTGAGGGCGGGCGCTCACGTACTGGCCGTCTGCTCGACCCGAAAACCGGCACGCTGTCGATGACGTTACAGGCGCTGCTGCGCGGCGGCAGCCGTCCTATCACCTTTGTGCCGATCTACATCGGTTATGAGCACGTGATGGAAGTCGGCACTTATGCCAAAGAGCTGCGCGGTGCCGCGAAAGAGAAAGAGGGCTTCATGCAGATGGTGCGCGGCCTGCGCAAGCTGCGTAACCTCGGCCAGGGCTATGTGAACTTCGGTGAGCCGCTGTCGCTGGTTAACTATCTCAATAAACAGGTTCCGGAGTGGCGCGACGCGATTGACCCTATCGATCCTCAGCGTCCGGCGTGGATGACGCCGGTAGTGAACGATATCGCGGCACGTCTGATGGTTCGCATCAACGAAGCCGGCGCGGCCAACGCCATGAACCTGTGCGTGACCGCGCTGCTGGCATCGCGCCAGCGCTCGCTGACGCGTGAACAGCTGACGGAACAGCTGGAGTGCTATACCCAGCTGCTGCGCAATGTGCCGTACTCACCCGAGTCAACCGTGCCGGATCTCAGCGCTGAAGCGCTGCTCGATCACGCCATGGGCATGAACAAGTTCGAGACCGAGCAGGACAGTATTGGCGAGATCATCATTCTGCCGCGCGAGCAGGCGGTGCTGATGACCTACTATCGCAACAACATCCACCATATGCTGGTGATGCCGTCGCTGATTGCCGCTATCGTGCAGCAGCATCGGGAGATCAGCGAGGCGGAACTGCTGCGTCAGGTCAGCCTGGTCTATCCGATGCTGAAGAGCGAACTGTTCCTGCGCTGGGACAGTGCCGAACTGCCGGCCCTGCTGAATGCGCTCTGCGCCGAAATGGCGCGGCAGGGGCTGATTACCGTACAGGAAGGCCAGCTGAAAATGAGTGCGGCGCGTTACCGTACGCTGCAGCTGCTGGCGGCCGGGATTCGTGAAACGCTGCAGCGTTTCGCCATTACCTTCGCCATTCTCAGCGCCAAGCCGACCATTAACCGTGGCACGCTGGAGAAAGAGAGCCGCACGCTGGCTCAGCGTCTGTCAGTGCTGCACGGTATCAATGCGCCGGAGTTCTTTGATAAGGCGGTCTTTACCGCGCTGGTGCTGTCGCTGCGTGATGAAGGCTATATCAGTGATTCCGGTGATGCGGATGCTGAACGTACCAATATGATGTGGCAGATGCTGGCCGAACTGGTCACCAGCGATGTCCGTCTGACCATTGAGAGTGCCGTGGCGCACGACTAATGGACGACTGGAAACCGCGGCGCATCTGTCACACGCCAGATTGCGCCGCGGTTTTCGTTGTCAGAATTCAGACGCGGAAAGAACGCGCTTCCCACTGCGGCGACCGACGCACCGCCGGGGTTAATCACCCCACCATCAAAACAGCGCGACAAACGGCTGGGTATTGAGCAGCACGCCAATAAACAGCACCAGGCCAACGTAGTTGTTGTTGAGGAATGCCTGGAAGCACAGCTCACGTTCACGCCCGGCGATCAGTTTCTGCTGATGCACAAACAGCCCGCCCGCCAGCAGCAGCGACCAGTAAAACGCACCGTTCAGATGCAGTAAAATGCCCACCAGCGCCATCAGGCCCAGCGCGGCCAGCTGTAACAGCCCGATAATCAGCTTGTCGTAACGCCCAAACAGAATCGCCGTCGATTTCACGCCAATCTTCAGATCGTCGTCGCGGTCAACCATGGCGTACTGGGTGTCATAAGCCACCGTCCAGCAAATATTGGCAAGAAACACCAGCCAGCAGACAAAGGGTAAGGACTCACTAACCGCCGCCCAGCCCATCGGAATCGCCCAGCCAAACGCCGCGCCCAGCACCACCTGTGGCAGATGGGTATAGCGTTTCATAAAGGGATAAACCCACGCCAGCGCCAGCCCGCCAAATGACAACAGAATAGTCATGCGGTTCATGGTCAGCACCAGCAGGAACGCCAGCAGACCGAGGCCGGCGAACAGCAGCTTCGCCTCTTTCTCCGTCACTGCACCGCTGGCTAACGGTCGCGCGGCGGTGCGTTTCACGTGGCCGTCGACGTTACGGTCGGCGTAATCATTAATCACGCAGCCCGCCGCGCGCATCACAAATACGCCGAGGACGAACACCAGCAGCACCGACAGCGGCGGAATCGCCATGCCGGACAGCCACAGTGCCCACAGCGTCGGCCACAGCAGCAGCAGCGTGCCAATCGGTTTATCAATACGCATCAGGCGACTATAGGCCTGCCATTTGCTCATGGTTAAAGTCTTTTGCACGGGGCGTTATCCTTGCTTCAGCGCGCGGTACAGCGGCGACGCCGGTAAAAACAGTTCAGTTAACAGCAGCGGTTTTCCGGACAGGCGCAGCCGCGAGCGGCGTCCCCACAGGTCATCAATCTGGCCCGGATCGATAAAATCGCGGCTCAGCGTCGAGGAGGAAAACAGATAGCGTCCCAGCGGTCGCGTGCCGAGATTTTGCAGCATCTGTTCCGGGCCGTTCAGCGTGCTCTCCGGCACCACGGTACGGCCAATCAGCCAGGGTTCATTGTCACCGCACAGCACGATTTCACGCAGCCAGAAGCGCGTGTCGGCAGGCAGAAACGCCGCTTCCTGCGGCATCTCATCGGCGGTAATGAACGCTTCCCGCAGCAGTTGTACGGTAACCTGCTGGCAGTGCTGCTCAAAGCGGCGCGTCATTGAGTCTTCTTCCAGCAGCCAGTCAAGCAGCGGCGGTGAAAGTAACGGGGAAGAGGCTGGCAGCCAGTGCAGTGCGCGTAACTGGCGCAGCGCGTCATGCGACATCAGGACATCTCCGGTAAAAAAGTTGCCCTAGTGTAGCGCACCGCGCTCAGCGTGACACATCTGCTTGTGCCACGCTGGCGTCGCGGGAGGAATTACTCGCGTTTCAGGCGGTTACTGTTGGCCAGCCACAGCGTCACCACCAGAATCAAAATGGCCGCCGAGTAGCACAACGTATCGAAAGGATTTTTATGGTCGACAATGATCAGACGAATAATCGCCGTGATCCCGATATAGACGAAGTAGCGCAGCGGAAAGTGATAGCCGGACTGAAAGTACTTCACAATCAGCGCGATAAACTCGAAATAGAGAAAGTAGATCACAATGCCTTCGATCAGCAGATACGAGGACGCCTGCTCACCGGTGCTGAACAGCACATTCGCCAGGTGAATGGTCTCTTTACCAAGAAACACCACCAGAATAACGGCCAGAATCACCAGGCCAATGTTCAGTACCCACTGTAATACCGAAGCAATAAGCTGCCCCGCCGCTGGTTTTGTTGTCATTATTTTGCGCCTCAGATGACGAGATTCTTCTGGCGCTATCATGCTGTAATGTGATCTAAATCACAATACATCACACCTCAACATCAACGCATAGCGCGTCATAACGCCAGTACTCGCAGTCGCAGTCAATCACCCGCTTATGCTGGTCACGGTTGATACGCGTAATCAGCAGGCCGGGCGTACCGCTCGCCACGTTCAGTGCGGGCGCCGCCCGTGCCGGTAGCGGGCCGGGTACAATAGTAAATCGCGCACCGCCGTAGTGAATGCCGTAGCGCTGGTCATACAAATCGGTCAGCGAGCGGGTGAGATCTTCACGCAGCAGGCCAGGAAAGAAGGCCGGATTGAGGTAGTGCTCGACGTACAGCACCGCGCGGCCATCAATGCGGCGCAGGCGGCGAATGCGGTACACCTGATCGCCTTCCAGCAGTTGCAGATGACGCGCAATTGCCAGCTGCGCCGGCACCTCGCGCGCCTCCATCACCTCAGTGCTGGCAATGCGCCCCTGCTGCAGCGCCATGGCGTGAAAGTGGCTGTGATGTGCCGGGTTATAGATGAGACGCGGCGGCGCAATAAACCAGCCGCGCCGTAATTCGCGGTAGATGACGCCCTGCGCTTCCAGCAGGCCAAGCGCTTCACGCAGCGTGATGCGCGTGGTGGAATATTGTTCGCTCAACGCGCGCTCGGCCGGCAATCGTCTGGTGACAAACTCTCCGTTTTCAATCCGTTCGCATAGTGCGGCGGCGATCACATCTGCGGTTTTCGACGACATTTTTTTCAGCCTCATTTTGGGGCAAATCTGCACTATGACAGTTCGATGACTACAATGTGACAAGGCACATCCCACGCTTTAGCGCGCTGTAACCGCATGTGGAACGACGCGCCACATCCCATTTCAACACCCCGGTCATAAAACCTTCATCTATCCGGGCTACATTGGCTCGGTTCTTGCTGGACTAGACCACGACGACCCACAACTTACACCCGGAGCAATCGAGATGAAAGCGTTTATCTCTTCTGTAGTAGCCAGTGCTGTTCTGCTTGCGCTGCCCGCCGCGCATGCCGCCGATAACGATGTTGCCGCACTGGAAAAAGCCGCGCGCGCCGAAGGCCAGGTTAACAGCGTCGGTATGCCTGACACCTGGGCTAACTGGAAAGATACCTGGAACGATCTCAGCACCAAATATGGTCTGAAGCACAGCGATACCGATATGTCTTCGGCGCAGGAGCTGGCGAAGTTTGCCGCCGAGCAGGATAACGCCAGCGCCGATATCGGCGACGTGGGCGCCGCTTTCGGTCCGATTGCCGTCGCCAAAGGCGTGGCGCAACCCTATAAACCGACGCACTGGGATCAGATTCCGGCATGGGCGAAAGACGCCGATGGCAACTGGATGCTGGCCTACACCGGCACCATCGCTTTCCTGATCGACAAGCAGCAGGTGAAAGACGCACCGCACAGCTGGGCCGATCTGAAAAAAGGTAAGTATGTGGTCACTATCGGCGACGTCGGCACGGCAGCTCAGGCGGCAAACGGCGTCCTCGCCGCCAGCTATGCGCTGGGCGGTGACGAGAAGAACATCAAGCCGGCGCTGGCGTTCTTTGGCGAGCTGGCGAAACAGGGCCGCCTTGGCGTGACCGATCCGGTGATCGCCAACATCGAAAAAGGTGAGATTCAGGTCGCCGTGGTGTGGGACTTCAACGGCCTGAACTACCGCGATCAGATTGATAAAAATCGCTACGAAGTGGTGATTCCGTCGGACGGGTCCGTGACTTCTGGCTACACCACCATTATCAACAAATACGCCCGCCACCCGAACGCGGCGAAGCTGGCGCGTGAATACATTCTGTCGGATGAGGGCCAGATCAACCTGGCGAAAGGCTATGCGCGCCCGATTCGCGCCGAGCATTTAACGCTGCCGGCAGACGTGCAGGCCAAGCTGCTGCCACAGTCCGAATACAAAAATGCCCGCCCGATCAAAGATCAGGCTGCCTGGGATAAGACCTCAAAACTGCTGCCGCGTCTGTGGCAGGAGAATGTAGTGATTAACATGAAGCAGTAACGCAGACGTTTTGCCAGTCGCACATACCGTAGCGGCGCGATGTATCGCGCATCCGTTTTCCGGCAATGCGCAATACATTGCGCCGGTACCTATCACCAATTTTTACAGGGTGCGCATTCATGCGCACCTGAGGGAGCGGGGATGAAAACAATCCTGGTGGTACTCGATGGGCTGAGTAATCAGGTGGCGCAGCACGCCATGGGCTATCTGTTTGCCGAATGCAAACAGGGCAACGGTCACTATTACACGCTGACCTGCGAACTGCCGTCGCTGTCGCGTCCGCTGTACGAATGCATTCTGACCGGCATTCCGCCGGTGCGCAGCGGCATCATTCACAACGGCGTCAATCGCCTGAGCACTCAGCGCAGTATCTTCCACTACGCGCGCGACGCCGGACTCACTACCGCCGCTGCCGCTTATCACTGGGTGAGCGAACTGTATAACCGCTCGCCGTTCAACGCCGCGCGCGATCGCCACACTAACGCGCCCGACCTGCCGATCCAGTACGGCCATTTCTACTGGGACGACGGTTACCCCGACTCGCATCTGTTTGAGGATGCCGAAAGCCTGCGCCTGCAGCACGATCCCGATTTCCTGCTGATTCACCCAATGAACATCGACGATGCCGGGCACAAGCACAGCCTGTCATCATCGCAGTACCGTAACCGGGCACGAATGGCGGATGGCTATCTGTCGCAGTGGATGCCCGGCTGGCTGGCCGCCGGTTATCAGGTGATTGTCACCGCCGATCACGGCATGAACGACGATCGCTCGCACGGCGGTATTCTGCCGGAAGAGACGCAGGTGCCGCTGTTTGTTTTTGGCCGCAGCTTCTCGCTGCAGCCCGACCTTGAACCGCAGCAAACCGACCTGTGCGGCACCGTCTGCACCCTGCTCGGCGTCCCACACGACAAACCGCTGTGTCGTGATCTGCTGGCGGAGCCGCGCTGATGAAGGGCAAAACCCTGGCCTCGCTGCTGCTGCTGCCGTTCGTGCTGTTCTGGATCGCCTTCCAGCTCGCGCCGCTGCTGTGGATTGCCATCAACAGCTTCTGGAGCGATATCAATGAGCGCTGGGGCATCGATAACTACAGCGATATCCTCACTTCACCGTTCTACCTGCAGGCTTTTCGCCTGTCGCTGGATATTTCGCTGTGGTCGAGCGTTTACGGCCTGCTGATCGCGCTGCTTGCCGGTTATTCGCTGCACAAGCTCGGCACCGGGCGTTTTCAGCGCTTTTTGCTGTCGTTCACCAATATGACCAGCAACTTCGCCGGCGTGCCGCTGGCCTTCGCCTTTGTCATCCTGCTCGGACTTAACGGCTGCCTGACGCTGCTGCTGCGCCACTACGGCTGGCTGAACAGCTTTAAGCTGTTTTCGCGCGACGGCATGGTGCTGGTTTACACCTGGTTCCAGATTCCGCTCGGTATTCTGCTGCTCTACCCGGCGTTTGACGGGCTGCGGAAAGACTGGGAAGAGTCGGCGGCACTGCTCGGTGCCAGCCGCTGGCGCTACTGGTGGCACATCGGCCTGCCGATTCTGTTTCCGGCGCTGCTCGGCACCTTCGTGATTTTACTGGCCAACGCGCTGGGCGCCTACGCCACCATTTACGCGCTGACCACCGGCAACTTCAACGTGGTGCCGGTGCGCATCGCCGCGCTGGTGTCAGGCGATATCTCGCTCGATCCCAATACCGGCGGCGCGCTGGCGATGCTGCTGGTGCTGATTATGGCGCTGATTACCGTGGTGCAGCAGTATCTGGTGCGTCGCAGCTATCTGCATGCCCGCGTACAGGAGTCCTGACATGTCTCGCGTCGAAAAACTCTACCACCGCCTGATTGTCTGGCTGCTGCTGATCGTGCTCGCCGCACCGCTGCTGGCGACGCTGCTGTACGGCATCTCCAGCGAGTGGAGCGATACCATTCTGCCGCAGGGCTTTACCCTGAAGTGGCTGACGCAGCTGTGGAGCGATCCTCGCTTCCTCACCGCGCTCGGTCATTCACTGCTGATCTGCGTGGGTGCGCTGCTGTTCTCCCTGCTGCTGGTGCTGCCTGCGATGTTTGTAATCGCTTACTACTATCCAAAACTGGACGCGGTGATGAACGTGCTGATTCTGATGCCGTTTGCCGTGCCGCCAGTGGTCTCGTCGGTCGGGCTGCTGCAGCTCTACTCCTCGGGCCCGCTGATGCTGACCGGCACGCCCTGGATTCTCATCGGCTGTTACTTCACCATTGCGTTGCCGTTTATCTACCGCGCCATTGCCAACAATATGCAGGCCATCAACCTGAAAGAGCTGATTGACGCGGCTCATCTGCTGGGCGCCAGCACCTGGCAGGCAGCCCTGTTTGTGGTGCTGCCAAATCTGCGCAAAGGGGTGTTTATTGCCGTGCTGCTCTCCTTCTCCTTTCTGATTGGTGAGTTTGTCTTTGCTAACCTGCTGGTCGGCACCCGCTATGAAACGCTGCAGGTTTATCTCTACAACATGCGCAACGGCAGCGGGCATTTCACCAGCGCGCTGGTGATCTCTTATTTTGCGGTTGTCCTGCTGGTCACCTGGCTGGCCAATGCCCTCAATCCTGAACGAGGCTGACCATGAGTTACCTGAACGTTACCCAACTGAATAAAAGCTACGGCCCCACCACCATTTTTGAAAACATCGATTTCAGCGCCGACGAAGGTGAGTTTGTCACCCTGCTCGGCCCGAGCGGCTGCGGCAAGTCAACGCTGCTGCGCTGCATCGCCGGCCTGACCGATGTCGACAGCGGCACCATTCTGCTGCAGGGCCAGGATCTGGTGCCGTTGCCGCCGCAGAAACGTACCATTGGCATGGTGTTCCAGAGCTATGCGCTGTTTCCCAATATGACGGTAGAGAAGAACGTCGCGTTTGGCCTGAAGATGCAGAAACTGCCCGCCGGCGAGATTCAGCAACGCGTGATGGAAGCGCTGGCGCTGGTGGAGCTGACCGACTTCGCGCGCCGCTATCCGCACCAGCTGTCGGGTGGTCAGTGTCAACGCGTGGCGCTGGCGCGTTCGCTGGTGACGCGGCCGCGTCTGCTGCTGCTGGATGAACCGCTGTCGGCGCTGGACGCCCGCATTCGCCGCCATCTGCGCGAGCAGATTCGCCACATTCAGCAGGAGCTGAAGCTAACCACCATTTTTGTCACCCACGATCAGGAAGAGGCGCTGACGCTGTCGGACCGTATTGTGCTGATGAACCGCGGTCGCATTGTGCAAAACGGCAACGCGGAAACGCTCTATACCCAGCCGGTGGATCTGTTCGCCGCGGGCTTTATTGGCAACTACAACCTGCTGAGTGCCGAACAGGCAACGCAGCTGACCGGTCAGCCGTTCAGCAGCCAGGTGGCGATTCGTCCGGAATCCATCCAGCTGTGCGCACCGCAGGCAGGCATCGCGGCCACCATTCTCAGCCATAGCCTGCTCGGGAACGTGATCCGCTATCGCGTGCTGGCGAATCAGGTCGAGTTGTCGGTGGATGTGCTCAACCGCAGCGTGGCAGATTTACACCCCGCCGGCATGCAGATTGGACTACAGTTAGAGATGTCGACGTTGCGCCAGGTCGCTTAAATTAAACGAAAAATTGGCAACGCAGCGCGACGCAGGTATTTATCGGCTGTGCTTATCGCCAGGCAGGCAGCCGCCTGTTTTCTGCCTGGCGCATAGGAGCCTTTATTCGTGCTAACCCTGCTTAACCTTCTCTCCGCCGTCGCCCTGCTGGTATGGGGCACCCACATTGTCCGCACCGGCGTGATGCGCGTGTACGGTGCCGATCTGCGTCGCGTGTTAAGCCGCAGCGTGGAAAAAAAGCCGATGGCCTTTCTTGCCGGGATTGGCGTTACCGCGCTGGTGCAGAGCAGTAACGCCACCACGTTATTAGTCACCTCGTTTGTGGCGCAGAATCTGGTCAGCCTGACGCCCGCGCTGGTGGTGGTGCTGGGAGCCGACGTCGGTACCGCCATCATGGCGCGCATCCTGACCTTCGATCTCTCCTGGCTGTCGCCGCTGTTTATCTTTTTTGGCGTGGTATTTTTCCTCAGCCGCAAACAGACGCGCGCCGGTCAGATCGGACGCGCGGCCATCGGCCTCGGGCTGATTCTGCTGGCGCTGCAGCTGATTGTCGCCGCCGCCAAACCCATTACCCAGGCCGCCGGCGTGCAGGTACTGTTCTCCACGCTGACCGGCGATATCATGCTGGATGCGCTGATTGGCGCGGTATTCGCCATCATCAGCTACTCCAGCCTGGCTGCGGTGCTGATTACCGCCACGCTGACCGCCACCGGCGTTATCTCGTTCAAAGTGGCGCTGTGTCTGGTGATTGGCGCTAACCTCGGCAGCGGCTTGCTGGCGATGATCAACGCCAGCGGATCGAATGCTGCCGGCAAGCGGGTGGCGCTCGGTAGCCTGTTGTTCAAGCTGATTGGCAGCATCGTTATTTTGCCGTTTGTCGATTACATCGCCGATCTGCTGGATAAGCTGCCGGTTAACGATGAAGAGATGGTGATCTTCTTCCACGTGTTCTACAACCTGGTGCGCTGTCTGGTGATGGTGCCGTTTGCCGAACCAATGGCGCGCCTGTGCCGCCGCATGATCGCCGACGATGCGGAAAACCAGACCCATCTCAAACCTAAACACCTCGACAGCAGCGCGCTGGATACCCCGGCGCTGGCGCTGGCCAACGCGGCGCGGGAGACGCTGCGCATTGGCGATGTAGTGGAGCAGATGCTGGAGAGCTTCAACAAGGTGGTGATGGGCGAACTGCGCGAGGAGCGCGCAGTGCGGCGGCTGGATGATGATGTGGATGTGCTGTACACCGCCATTAAGCTCTATCTGGCGCGCATGCCGAAGGAGGATCTGGCGGAAGAGGATTCACGCCGCTGGGCCGAGGTGATTGAGATGGCGCTGAATCTGGAGCAGGCAGGCGACATTATCGAGCGCATGAGCGCCGACGTGGCGGACAAATCGCTGCAGGCGCGCCGGGCGTTTTCGCCGGAAGGGCTGGAAGAGCTGAATTCGCTGCAGGAGCAGGTGTTAAGCAACCTGCGCCTGAGCCTGTCGGTGTTTCTGTCACACGACGTCACCAGCGCCAAGCGCCTGCGCCGTGCCAAGCACCGTTTCCGCATCCTGATTCGCCGTTATTCCCACGCCCACGTCGAGCGCCTGCACCGGCAGAATGTGCAAAGCATCGAAACCAGTTCGCTGCATTTAGGTTTGCTGGGAGATATGAAGCGCCTGAATTCGCTGTTCTGCGCGGTGGCGTACACTGTGCTGGACCAGCCGGACGATGAGCGCGAGGTGGATTGATCATTTTTACAACGCGCGATAAATCGCGCCGCTACAGGCTGTGCATTAATCTGTAACGGCGCAATTTATTGCGCATTGCCATTACGACAACAAACTAAACGCGATCATCCCGACGATGGCGCCGGTGGTGCCGAGAATCGTCTCCATCAGCGTCCAGGTCTTCAGCGTCTCGCCTTCGGTGGCACCGGTGAAGCGACCAAACAGCCAGAAACCGGCATCGTTGACGTGGCTGATAATAATCGAGCCGCCGCCGATGCAGATCGACAGCGCCGCCAGCTGCGCACCGCTGTAATGCAACGGTTCAATCACCGGCATCACCAGACCGACGGTGGTTAAACAGGCCACCGTGGCCGAGCCCTGAATCACCCGAATCGCGCCGGAGAGAATAAAACAGGCCAGCGCAATCGGCATGCCGGCACCGGTCAGCGCGTGGCCCAGCACCGGGCCAACGCCGGAATCCACCAGCACCTGCTTGAACACGCCGCCCGCACCAATCACCAGCAGGATAATCCCCGCCGGCTGCAGCGCGCTGCCGCATACCTGCATCACCTTCTCTTTATCCATGCCCTGACGGTAAGCCAGGCCGTAAATCGCTACCAGCAGCGCCAGCAGGATGGCGGTAAACGGATGGCCGATAAACTCCAGCCATGCATACAGACGTGAATCCGGTGTGGTAAAGCGCGCGCCGATGGTTTTCAGCCCGACCAGCAGCAGCGGGAACAGAATCAGCGACAGGCTAAAGCCAAACGACGGCAGCTGGCCCTCGCTGACGTCCGGCTGATGATCTTCCGGCGGCGCGCTGAACGTCACATGGCGCGCAATCAGGTTGCCGAACAGCGGACCGGCAATCAGCATGCCGGGGATCGCCGCGCACAGCCCCAGCAGGATCATCCAGCCAAAGTCAGCGTGCATCTGCGCCGCCAGCAGCATCGGTGCCGGTCCGGGCAGCAAAAAGGCCGCCGCGGCGGCGACACCGGCAAACAGCGGGATCACCAGTTTAACCAGATTATCGTGGGTACGACGTGCCACCGCGAAGGCGATGCTGATCAACAACACCACGGCCACTTCAAAGAACAGCGGCAGCGCACAGATCAGCCCGGCAATGCCCATCGCATAGTGCGCGCGCCGCTCGCCAAAGGTTTTCAGCATGCGAATGGCGATCTGATCGACCGCACCGGTTTCATGCAGAATTTTGCCGAACATGGCGCCCAGCGCCACCACAATGGCGAGAAAGCCGAGCGTGCCGCCCATGCCTTTTTGCATGGTCTCGGCAATTTTATCCAGCGGCATACCGGAGAACAGACCGGCACCCATCGATACTAACATCAGGGCGACAAAGGCGTGCATCCGCGCTTTCATCACCAAAAACAGCAGCAGCAGGACAGAGCCTGCTGCGGTTAACACCAGCGTTGCGGTACTCATGACTAGCCCTTGTTGATTGCGCCCTCGATGGTCGCAACCGTGGCCGCAACTACCTCATCCAGTGAGTGATTGATATCGACAACCAGTACATCCGGCTCGTCGGCACCCGGTTCCTGCAGGGTTTCAAACTGTGTCACCAGCATCTGCGGTTTGAAGAAGTGGCCTTTGCGCGCCTTGAGACGAGACTCAATGGTGGCAAAATCACCCTTCAGATAGATGAATTTCAGGTTGTGATTGCCCTGACGCAGGATGTCACGATAGGACTTTTTCAGCGCTGAACAGACGATGATCGAGATCGCCTGGGTACGCTGCATCGCGAACGCCGCATCATTCAGCGCCTGCAGCCACGGCTGGCGATCGTCGTCGTTCAGCGGATGGCCTTCCGCCATTTTGGTAATGTTGCTGCGCGGATGCAGGAAGTCACCATCCAGAAACGCGGTGCTGAGCTGATGAGACACCTGATTGGCGACGGCAGACTTTCCGCTGCCGGAAACACCCATCAGGATAAAGACGTGGTGCGATGGAGATGGCGTGGTCATGGTTTTGCGCTCCGGCAGGTTAAGCTGCCAATGTTACCGATAACAATTTTGATTGCCATTGTCCGAGCGCACTCAGACGCTGGCAACCCTTGTCAGGCGGAAAAGCACGAAAGTGTGAACTGACTCAAAAAATCGCCAAAATCAGATGCTGCCACCTTCGGCAATCTCAAAACCGACATCCAGCGGCGCGGTCACGCTGCGATCGCCGCCAATCCGCGCCAGCAGCATGGCGGCTGATTCACGCCCCATGCGTTCGCGTGGCGTCAGCACCGTAGCCAGCCGCGGATTGACCACCTGCGTGATGTCGTGGCCGTGAAAGCCGGCGATCGCCATCTGCTCCGGCACGCGCAACCCCTGGCGCTGGCACTCAAACATCGCGCCTACCGCCAGGTCATCATTGGTACAGAACAGGCTGTCAGTGTGCGGATAGCGCTTCTGCGCCTCGCGCAGCAACTGGGCACCGGCGCTGAAGGAGGAGGCATCTTCCATCATGACGCTGTGTGGCGTCAGCCCGGCTTCGCGCATCGCCTGTTCGTAGCCCTGCTGCTTTTGCAGCGTACGCTCATCGAGGCGCGCGCCCAGATAGACGGTGTGACGATGGCCTTTCCTGAGGATAGCATGCGTCATCTGCCGCGCCGCCTCGACGTTGTCGAAGCCCACGGCCATATCAAGACACGGCGTGACGCAATCCATCATTTCGATCACCGGAATGCCCGCCACTTCCAGCATGCGCAGCGTGCCCGGCGTGTGGGAACGTTCGGTCAGGATCACGCCATCAATGTTCCAGCCCAGCAGCGAACGCAGCTGCAGCTCCTCTTTGTGCGGGTTATAGCCGAAGTGCGCCACCAGCGTCTGATAGCCCGCTTCATCGGTCACGGTTTCAATGCCGCGCAGCACGTCGGCAAACACCTGGTTGGTGAGCGAGGGTAGCAACACGCCAATCGCGCGGCTGGTGGCGTTAGAGAGCATGTCGGGCGCACGGTTGGGGATATAGCCGAGTTCATCCAGCGCCACGGCGATTTTGTCGCGCAGCGCCGCAGAGACCTGATCGGGGTTCCGCAGGTAGCGGCTGACGGTCATTTTTGTGATGCCGACGCGATCGGCAACATCCTGTAATACCGGTCTTTTCTTCTTCATCGTGTGCGCCTGAGGTCAGAGATACGCTGAGTTTATCATTTTTTTGTCATGTTATGCCGTTGCGGCCACGGAAGGAGAAGAGGGATAAAATGCTGAGGACGGCGTTCGGCTGAGGCGCAGGCAAAAAAAAGCCAGCACCCGAGCTGGCTAAGAAACACTGGAAGCAATGTGAGCAATGTCGTGCTTACCCGGTTTGTCAGGAGACGCAGCCGGATTCGCGTTGACAATAATAATCATTATCATTCGCGTCTGTAAAGCCCTTTCCCGATTTTTTTACCGTTGACGTTGCGCGCGAATTCCCTGATGTTAAAGGGGATTTCATTCACTGAGTGCAAGGAGCTGCTTTATGAGTCAGGTTACTGTTCGTCACGCAACGCCCGAAGATGCCGCCGTTCTGACGCGTATCTATAGCCAGCCGGAAACCCAGGCGGGCACGCTGCATCTGCCGTATCAGTCACCGTCACTCTGGCAGGAGCGGCTCGCGAATCCCCGTCCCCATGTCACCATGCTGGTGGCCTGTATTGACGGGCAGGTTGTCGGTCAGCTGACGCTGGAAGTTATGGCGGTGGCACGCCGCCGTCACTGCGCCACTATCGGCATGGGCGTTGATCCGGCATTCCATCGGCGCGGCGTGGGTAAAGCGCTGATGGCGGCGATGGTGGATCTGTGCGACAACTGGCTGCAGGTCACGCGGATTGAACTGACGGTGTTTGCGGATAACCACCAGGCCATGGGTTTGTATCAGCAGTTTGGTTTTGAGATTGAAGGTACCGCCAGAGGTTTCGCGGTCCGCGACGGCCAGATGATCGATACGCACTACATGGCGCGTCTGAAAGGGAATGCGCGATGAATCGCGCCGCTACCGGCCGGTGCACGGTGAGGTAGCGGCGCAATTTATTGCGCGACGTTAATACCCGGCACTCAAATCATCCACCGAGCGTGGGTCGGACGCGCCGTAGCGCATGCCGTCCGGGCCAATCATGATGCTCTGCGTGCTGCCCATCGCCGGCAGCACTTTGACATGCTGACCTTTTGCTTCCAGCAGACGCAGCGTATCCGGGCTGAAGCCCTTCTCGACGCGCAGCTGATCCGGCAGCCACTGATGGTGGAAGCGCGGCGCATTGGTGGCTTCCGCCACGTTCATGCCGAAATCGATACTGTTCACCACCATTTGCAGCACCGTGGTGATAATCCGACTGCCGCCCGGGCTGCCGGTCACCAGCCAGGTTTTACCGTCTTTCGCTACAATGGTCGGCGACATTGATGACAGCGGACGTTTGGCCGGCTGAATCGCGTTCGCCTCACCGCCCACCAGACCATACACGTTTGGCGTGCCCGGCTTGGCGGAGAAGTCATCCATTTCATTGTTCATCAGAATGCCGCTGTTTCCGGCCACCACGCCGCTGCCAAAGTAGGTATTCAGCGTATAGGTCACCGCCACCGCGTTGCCGTCTTTATCCACCACCGAGAAGTGAGTGGTTTGATTGCTCTCGTACGGTGCCAGCTTGCCGGGCTTGATGTCGGCTGAGGGGCGCGCCTTGTTGACGTCAATCTGCTGGGCCAGCGTTTTGGCGTAGGCTTTGCTGGTCAGCGCCTGCTGCGGCACCTTAACGAAGTCGGGATCGCCGAGATACTCGGAGCGGTCGGCGTAGGCATATTTTTCCGCTTCGGCCATAACCTGCATCGCGTCCGCGCTGCCGAAGCCCCATTTCGCCAGGTCGAAGTTTTCCAGGATATTGAGGATCTGCACAATATGAATGCCGCCGGACGACGGTGGCGGCATGGAGAACACCTCGTAGCCACGGTAGCTGCCGCTTACCGGCTTGCGTTCCACTGCGCGGTAGGCCGCCAGATCCGCCTTGCCAATCAGTCCGCCGTGCTGCGCCATTTCGGCAGCGATCTCATCGGCAATTTTGCCTTTGTAGAACGCATCCGGCCCCTGCTGGGCAATCAGCTGCAGGCTGTGCGCGAGGTTTTTCTGCACCAGGCGATCGCCCTTCTGGTAAGGCTGACCGTCGGCTTTGTAGAAAATGGCGCGACTGTTGTCGTGGTTGATCAGGTTCTCTTTACCATAGGTAGCGAGATCGTCAGCCAGCGCATCGTTAACAATGATGCCGTCGCGCGCCAGCTTGATCGCCGGCGCCAGCAGCGTGCTGAGCGGCAGCGTGCCGTACTTTTGCGCCGCCAGGGCAAAACCGGCTACGGTGCCCGGCGTGCCGGAAGCCAGATGAGAAGTGAGTGATAACTTACTATCCGCGTTGCCCTGCTTATCAAGGAACATATCGCGCGAGGCACGCGCCGGCGCCATCTCGCGGAAATCAATGGCGGTGGTGCGGCCGGCAGCGGTGCGCAGCAGCATAAAGCCGCCGCCGCCCAGGTTGCCCGCTTGCGGGTGAGTGACCGCCAGCGCAAAGCCCACCGCAATCGCTGCATCTACCGCGTTACCCCCCTGTTTGAGGATATCGACGCCCACCCGGGTTGCCATGGCGTCCACTGATGCAACCATTCCGTGCTGCGCTTTCACCGGGTGAAAGGTGTCGCTGTCGACGCCATATGACACCGGCGGTGCGCTGGCTGGCGCTGCCTGCGCCCCCTGCACCACGGTAAAACTCATTAATAGCGCCCAGCCAAACTGGCGCACACCGTTATGTATCCTCATCCCGCCACCATCCTTTCAGTTGTTTACATTTGTTATTGATTGCTGCAAGTGTTTGCAAATACTGTAAAAAAGATAGCAGTTAAGCCAAATTAGGTGCACTCCTGGTTTTGGGGTTTGTGATATCGCATAAACTTATGGTTGCGGCGGTTGCTGCCGGGTGGCGAGCAACCTCACACAGCAGGCCGCACTGATGGAGGAACACCATGAAAAAATGGCTGATTGTTATCGCGGCACTGATGCCGCTGAGCGGCATGGCGAACATGCTGAACAACACTAACCAACCGAATCAACCCGGCTATAACCCAAGCCAGCAGCGGATGCAGACGCGCATGCAGATCCAGCAGCAGCAACAGCAGCAGCAGTTGCGTCAGGATCAGCAGCAGCAAAATCAGGAGATGCAGCGTAAGCTGCAGGAGCGGCGCGATAGCGCCCGGCAGCGCGTGATTCAGTCGCAGCCGGGCCAGCAGAACAGCAATGCGCAGACGCAGTACGGCAATTAACGGAAGTCCGGGCCGATAGCATCAATGCGATCGGTACAGATGGCATCCACGCCCCAGCTCAGCAGCTCGCGCGCCCGCGCGGGCTGATTCACGGTATACACCAGAATACGCAGACCGGCGGCTTTAAGCGCGGCGGTGCGTCCGGCGTCCAGCAAGCGATGATTTAAATGGATGGAGACGCAGTCGAGTGCGGCGGTCAGCGCCTGCCAGTCGTCGTGCCACTCATCCAGCAGCAGGCCGCGCGGCAGCTCCGGCGCGGCCTGCATCGCCGCTTCCAGCGCCGCGTACGAGAACGAGGACAGCAGCGGTGCCGTTTGTCCCTGCCACAGCGTTCGTGCGGCCAGCGCCACATCACGTCCGGTTTCCACCTCGGTACCGCTGCTGGGTTTGATCTCAATGTTGGCCATCATCTGATGCTGGCGGCAGCGCGCCGCCACCTCGCTCAGCAATGCCAGCGGTTCACCGTCAAATTCACGGCTAAACCAGCTGCCGGCATCCAGCTGCGCCAGCTGCTGCCACGGCAGATCGCCCGCCACGCCCCAGCCGTTGCTGGTGCGGTCCAGCGTGTCATCGTGCAGCAGGAAAATCTGCTTATCCTGTGACAGTTTGGCGTCGAATTCGATCATGGTATGACCGTAGTGCGCGCCGACATCAATCGCCGCCAGGGTGTTTTCCGGGGCCAGCTTGCCGCCGCCGCGATGCGCAACAATGTGCGGATAGGGCCAGTTTTTTACACTCATTCCAGACGCTTTCCATGGGTAGAATCGAAGAAGTGTAACGCATCTGGCGGCAGTTGTAGCCACAGGCTGCTGCCAGCCTGCGGCCGCTCGCTGTGCGGCAAACGCACCACCAGCCGCGTGTTGCCAATGTGGCCATGCGCAAGATTGTCCGCGCCGAGGATCTCCAGCGTATCCACCACCAGCGGCACACCGCCGGCCTCACGGCTGCTGAGCTGAATATGCTCGGGACGAATGCCGAGCGTCAGCGGACGGTTGGCCCATCGCGCTTTGCCGGCGCCGAGCGGCAGGCTGTTGAGCGCGTCGAGCGTAAAGCGCGAGCCATCGCTATTGATCTGACCGGGTAGCAGGTTCATCGCCGGCGCACCAATGAACGACGCAACAAACTGACTGGCCGGACGCTCATACACCTCCACCGGCGTGCCCACCTGCTCCACCACGCCTTTATTCATCACCATCACGCGCTGCGCCAGCGTCATGGCTTCAACCTGATCGTGCGTGACGTACAGGCTGGTGGTTTTCAGCCGGCGGTGCAGTTGCTGCAGCTCCAGACGCATCTGCACTCGCAGGCGCGCATCCAGGTTCGACAGCGGCTCATCAAACAGAAACACTGCCGGTTCCCGCACGATGGCGCGGCCCATGGCCACGCGCTGACGCTGGCCGCCGGAGAGCTCGCGCGGACGGCGCTGCAACAGGTGATCAAGCTCCAGACTGCGCGCCGCATCCATCACCCGCTGGGTAATCTGTTCCTTGCCCATGCCGCGGATCTTCAGGCCGTAAGCCATGTTTTCTCCCACCGTCATGTGCGGGTAGAGCGCGTAATTCTGGAATACCATGGCGATGCCGCGATCTTTCGGCTCCATGTCGGTGACGCGCCGATCATCGATGTAGATATCGCCCGACGTGACGCGCTCCAGCCCGGCCACCATGCGCAGCAGCGTCGATTTTCCACAGCCGGATGGGCCGACCATCACCATAAATTCACCGTCATTGATGGTGATGTTCAGCGGCTGAATGATTTGGTTTTTGCCGTCATACGATTTCGTAACGGTCTGAAGGGTTACCGCTGCCATCTATTTCTCACTCTCCACCAGGCCACGCACAAAAGCGCGCTGCATCACAAGCACCACCACCACCGGTGGGATCAGGGTTAATAACATCGCCGCCATCACTTCGTTCCACTGCGTCGGACCGCCGCTGGTGTTGATCATACTTTTCACCCCCGCCACGGCAGTGCTCAGGCCGGCATCGTTGATGATCAGCAGCGGCCACAGATACTGGTTCCAGCCGTAAATAAAGGTGATGACAAACAGCGCGGCGAGATTGGTTTTTGACAGCGGCAGCACGATATCCCAGAAAAAACGCATCGGACTGGCGCCGTCAATGCGCGCCGCTTCAATCAGCTCATCCGGCAGCGACATAAAAAACTGGCGGAACAGGAACGTGGCGGTCGCGGAGGCCATCAGCGGCAATGTCAGACCGCTGTAACTGTCCAGCATGTGCAGCGTGGAGATCACCTCCACCGTCGGGAAAATACGCACTTCTACCGGCAGCATCAGGGTGATAAAGATCAGCCAGAAAAACAGCGTGCGCAGCGGAAAGCGAAACCACACCAGCGCAAACGCCGAGAGCATCGACACCGTGATTTTGCCCACGGTGATGCCCAGCGCCATGATCAGGCTGTTCAGCATCATCAGGCCAAACGCCGCGCTGCCGTTGACGCCATCGCGCCAGATGTGGGTGATGTTGTCGATGAGATGCGGGCCCGGCACCAGCGTCATCGGCACCTGATACACCGCGTTGTTATCCAGCGTCGCGGCGACAAACGCCACGTACAGCGGGAACAGAATGGTCAGCACCCCCAGCGCCAGCAGCGTGTGGGCGAAGATATCCAGCCCGCGTCGGTTTTCAATCATTGGTATTGCACCTTACGCTCGACAAAGCGGAATTGCAGAATGGTCAGGCCGATAACCAGCAGCATCAGCACCACCGACTGCGCGGCGGACGACGAGAGATCGAGTCCGGTGAAGCCTTCGCGATAGATTTTGTAGATCAGCGTGGTGGTGGCCTGGACCGGCCCGCCGCCGGTAGCGGCATCGATCACCGGGAAGGTGTCGAAAAAGGCGTAAACCAGATTCACCACCAGCAGGAAAAAGCTGACCGGCGTAATCAGCGGCAGCGACAGATGAAAGAAACGGCGCACCGGTCCGGCACCGTCAATCGCCGCGGCTTCCACCAGCGATTTAGGAATGGACTGCAGCGCGGCAAAGAAAAACAGGAAGTTGTAGCTCATTTGCTGCCAGATCGACGCAAGTACAATCAGGAACATCGCCTGACCGCTGTTCTGCGCATAGTTCCAGTTGTAGCCAAACTGGTTCAGCAGATGGCTGAACAGCCCCAGCCCCGGATTGAACAGAAACATCCACAGCACTGCCGCAACCACCGGCGCTACCGCATACGGCAGCAGCAGCAGCGTCTGATAGAGCTTTTTCAGCCGGATAACGTAATCCACCAGCGCCGCCAGCAGCAGCGAGAATGTCATGCCGCATACCGTCACCAGCGCGCTAAACACGAGGGTGGTCCAGAACGAATCAAGGTAGTAGTCGTCACTGAACAGGCGGCGGAAGTTATTAAGGCCAACAAAGGTGCTGGAGATGCCAAACGGATCGATGCTTTGCAGCGAGTACCACAGCGCCTCTCCGGCGGGCCAGAGAAAAAAGATCGCGGTGATCGCCAGCTGCGGGGCCACCAGCAGATACGGCAACAAACGGGCGCGGAAAACCGGACGTGATGATGAGGACATAGCAGGCTCGTCAGAAAGAGACAGCGGGACGGACTTACCCGTCCATCCCGCCATTACGGAATTACTTCACTTGCTGTTCAAAGCGACGCAGCAGTTCGTTGCCGCGTTTCACCGCGTTGTCCAGCGCTGCCTGTGGCGACTGTTTGCCGGTCCACACGCCTTCCAGCTCTTCGTCGACGATGGTACGAATCTGCGGCATGTTACCCAGACGCATCCCTTTGGTGAACGGCAGCGGATCTTTATTCAGCATCTGCCGCGTGGCGATGTCGGCGCCCGGGTTTTTGTCATAGAAGCCCTGCTGTTTGGTCAGCTCATAAGCCGCGGTGGTGATCGGCAGATAACCGGTTTTCTGGTGCCATTCTGCCGCGATATCCGGCTGGGCGAGGAACTTCATGAACTCCGCCGCGCCTTTGTAAGTCGCTGCATCTTTGCCTTTCATCACCCACAGGCTGGCGCCACCGATAATGGCGTTCTGCGGTGCGTTCGGCACGGTGTCATCGTACGGCATCATGCCCACGCCAAAGTTGAATTTGGCGTAATGCTTAATGTCGGCCAGCGAACCGGATGAGGCGGTGGTGATACCGCAGTCGCCGTTGTAGAACTTGGACGTCGACTCATCTTTACGGCCAAAGTAGGTGAAATCACCTTTCTTATTCATCTCTTCCAGCAGCTGGATGTGGCGCACCTGCACGGGTTTGTTGAACTCCAGCACCGCGTCGGTACCGTCAAAGCCGTTGTTTTTGGTGGCAACCGGCAGGCCATGCCAGGCGCTGAAGTTTTCGATCTGAATCCAGCCCTGCCAGCCGCTGGCATAGCCGCAGCTCATGCCGGCTTTACGCAGCGCGGCGGCATCCTGCGCCAGCGCCTGCCAGGTTTTCGGTGGCTGATCCGGGTTAAGACCGGCTTTTTTGAACGCGTCTTTGTTGTAGTACAGCACCGGCGTGGAGCTGTTAAACGGCTGTGAGATCAGCTGGCCGTTGCTGTCGCTGTAGTAACCGGCAACCGCAGGAACAAACTGTTTCGGGTCCATCGGCACGCCGGCGTCTTTAAACACTTCATGCACCGGCACGATGGCTTTAGAGGCCATCATGGTGGCGGTGCCCACTTCGTAAACCTGCAGAATGGCCGGTGCCTTACCGCTGCGCACCGCAGCGATACCCGCGGCCAGGCTCTGCTCGTAGTTGCCTTTGTAGGTCGGAACGATTTTGTAATCCGGGTGAGCCTGGTTAAAACGCTGTGCCAGAGAATCGACTTCTTTGCCTAACTCGCCTTCCATTGAGTGCCAGAAAGGGATTTCGGTAGCAGCCAGCGCATTACCGCTGATCGCCAGACCGAGCAGCAGACTCATCAGGCGGGGACGAAGCGTAAAAGCGGACATAAGGGTTTCCTGTGCTTGTGGCGCGCGCGATATCACGCATTTTTTGTTCGCGAAGTAACATGACACGGGGAAATGACGGAAAAATAACAGGATTATGACGGGAATATGACGGGGTTAGTGCGCGCTGATGCCCTCACCCCGGCCCTCTCCCACAGGGAGAGGGAGATGAAAGGCCGTGCGCGCTGATGCCCTCACCCCGGCCCTCTCCCACAGGGAGGGGGGCTAAAAGGCGGTGCGCTGATGCCTTCTTCTGCAGGGCGAGAGAAGTCCGGGAGGATGTCAGGATAGCAACCTGGCCTGAAAAACGCTGCCGTACGGTTCCCTCTCCCGCGTGCGGGAGAGGGTTAGGGTGAGGGCAAATCACCGCACCAACGTCATGACCAAAGCCAGGTCAGGCGCCTAAATACGCGCTTCTCACCGCTTCATTGGATAACAACGCTTCACCGCTATCCTCCAGCACCACGTGACCATTCTCCAGCACGTAGCCGCGATCGGCCAGCTTCAGCGCCTGGTTGGCGTTCTGCTCGACGAGGAAGATGGTCATGCCCTCTTTACGCAGCTGTTCGATGGTGTCGAAAATCTGCTGGATAATGATCGGCGCCAGACCCAGCGACGGCTCGTCCAGCAGCAGCAGGCGCGGCTGGCTCATGAGCGCGCGGCCAATCGCCAGCATCTGCTGCTCACCGCCGGACATGGTGCCGGCGCGCTGCACTTTGCGCTCCGCCAGCCGGGGGAACAGCTGATAAACGCGCTCAATGCGCTCCTGATACTGCTGACGCGTCGCGAAAAAGCCGCCCATCGCCAGGTTCTCTTCCACCGTCATGCGCGAAAATACGCGCCGGCCTTCCGGTACGATGGCAATCGCTTCACGCATGATTTTTGCCGTCTGCCAGTCGGTAATGGTTTTACCATCAAAGGTGATGGTGCCGCTGGTGGCGCGCGGTTCGCCACACAGCGTACCGAGCAGCGTGGTTTTACCCGCGCCGTTCGCGCCAATCAGCGTCACGATTTCGCCCTGACTGATGTGCAGATTAATGTTATGCAGTGCCTGGATCGGGCCATAGTGCGCGCTGACGCCCTGCAAAGTTAAAATCGGGTTCGCCATGTTACGCCTCACCTAAATAAGCACGGATCACATCCGGGTTGTTACGCACTTCTTCCGGCGTACCGTTGGCCAGCGGCGTTCCCTGATTCACCACATAAATGCGATCAGAAATGCCCATCACCAGCTTCATATCGTGTTCAATCAGCAGCACCGTCACCTTGTGTTCGCCGCGCAGTTCAGCGATCAGCTCATCCAGCTCGTGCGTTTCGCGCGGGTTGAGGCCGGCGGCCGGTTCGTCGAGCATCAGGATTTCCGGACGCGTCACCATGCAGCGGGCGATCTCCAGCCGGCGCTGCTGGCCGTAAGCCAGATTGCCGGCCTGGCGGTTAGCCAGCTCCAGCAGGCCAATGCGCTCCAGCCAGCTGGCCGCGCGGTCCAGCGCTTCGCTCTCGCCACGCCGGAACGCCGGGGTTTTAAACAGCCCGGAGAACACGCCGCTTTTCAAATGCTGATGCTGCGCCACCAGCAGGTTTTCAATCACCGTCATCTCACGGAACAGGCGCACGTGCTGGAAAGTTCGCACCACGCCCATGCGCGCAATCTTCTGCCCCGGCAGGCCCTGCAATGGCTGATCGCGCAGTTCGATGGTGCCGCCCGTTGGCTTATAGAAACCGGTCAGGCAGTTGAATACCGTGGTTTTCCCCGCCCCGTTCGGGCCAATCAGCGAGACGATCTCCTGCGGATGCAGTTCCAGCGCCACGTTGTTGACGGCCAGCAGGCCGCCGAAGCGCATCATCAGGCCTTCAACGGCTAATAAAGGCTGACTCATGCCTGCTCTCCTTGTTTTGCCTGTTTCAGCTTCAGGTGCGGACGCTTCATCGGCAGCAGCCCCTGCGGACGCCAGATCATCATCAGCACCATCAACCCACCGAGCACCAGCATGCTGTACTCGTTCAAATCACGCATCAGCTCGCGCGACACCACCAGCAGAATCGCGGCCAGGATCACCGCCAGCTGCGAACCCATGCCGCCCAGCACCACAATCGCCAGCACAAACGCGGACTCGACAAAGGTAAAAGATTCCGGGCTGACAAAGCCCTGACGCGCGGCAAACAGCGTACCGGCGAAACCGGCGAACACCGCGCTGATGGTAAAGGCCGTCAGCTTGATGCGCGTTGGGCTGAGACCGAGCGAACGGCAGGCGATCTCATCTTCACGCAGCGCTTCCCACGCACGCCCCAGCGGCATGCGCAGCAGACGATTGATGACGAACAGCGTCAGCACCACCAGCAGCAGCGCCACCAGATAAAGGAAAATCACGCGGTGATTGGGATCGTACGCCAGGCCTGTCAGATCGTGGAAGGTGGTCCAGCCGCCTTCACTGACGCGCCGGCCAAATTCAATACCAAACAGGCTCGGCTTGGGAATCTGCGCGATTCCATTGGGACCGCCAGTGATTGATGTGCTGTTCAGCAGCAGAATACGCACGATCTCACCAAAGCCGAGCGTCACAATCGCCAGATAGTCACCGCGCAGCCGCAGCACCGGGAAGCCCAGCAGCAGGCCAAAGGCACCGGCGACAATACCCGCCAGCGGCAGACTCTCCCAGAAGCCAAAGCCGTAATAGTGATTCAGCAGCGCAAAGGTATAAGCACCGATGGCGTAAAAGCCGCCGTAGCCCAGCACCAGCAGGCCGGACAGGCCCACTACCACATTCAGGCCGAGGCCGAGCATCACGTAGATCAGCGTCAGGGTGGCGATATCCACGCTGCCGCGCGACACGAAGAAGGGCCAGGCGACGGCGGCAACAATCACCAGCAGCATCAGCAGTTTTTGCTTTGGTGTCGAACCGTCAAAACCCGGCAGCACCAGCCCTTTGCCACTGCGTTTGAGCTTGCCCTGCAACAGCGGACGCAGCAGCTGGAATACAAACACCACTGCGCAGCCGAGGAAGATCCAGTTCCAGCGCACGGCGCCTGCATTCGCCACCACCAGTTTGGTACCGTCGAGATCGAGGCGCATGCCCATAAAGAAGCTGGCGAGCACCAGCAGCATCACCGTGGAGACCACGGCGTTAACCAGACCGAGGCGTTTCATACTTTCTCCACCTCCGGACGGCCCAGGATACCGGTTGGCATCACCAGCAGCACCACGATCAGCAGCGCGAATGACACCACGTCTTTATATTCGGTCGACAGATAGGCTGACGTCAGCGCTTCCGCAATGCCCAGCACCAGGCCGCCAATCATTGCGCCCGGAATGCTGCCGATGCCGCCCAGTACCGCCGCGGTAAAGGCTTTCATGCCGGCCATAAAGCCGATGAACGGGTTAATGGAGCCGTAAAACTGCCCCAGTAGCACGCCAGCCACGGCCGCCATCGCTGCGCCGATCACAAAGGTCAGTGAGATCACGCGGTCGGTGTTGATGCCCAGCAGGCTGGCCATTTTCAGGTCTTCAGCGCAGGCACGGCAGGCGCGGCCCATGCGCGAATAACGAATGAACAGGGTCAGCGCCAGCATCGCGAGGAAGGTGACGACCCAGATAACCAGCTGCATGGTGGTGAGCGTGGCGGCAAAGCCGTTGCTCTCACCCAGCGTCCACTGGCCGGTGATCAGGCTGGGCAGCGCCAGATCGCGCGAGCCCTGCGTCAGGCTGACGTAGTTCTGCAGAAAGATCGACATACCAATCGCCGAGATCAGCGCGATCAGGCGTTTGGAGGAGCGCACTGGCTTATACGCCACGCGCTCAATGCTCCAGCCGTAGGCGCTGGAGATAATCACCGCCATCACGAACCCGGCGGCAATCATCAGCCACGAGGTGTCGATACCCATCATCATCAGGGCGGCAATCACGATAAAGGAGACATAACTGCCGATCATGTACACCTCGCCGTGGGCGAAGTTGATCATGCCGATGATGCCATAAACCATGGTGTAACCGATGGCGATCAGCGCGTAGGTGCTCCCGAGGGTGACCCCGTTGAACATCTGCTGAATGAAATAGAGAAACTGCTCGGACATAGTGAGGACCTGCATGTAAACGGGAAATCCCCGGTGCGTTCGGCACCGGGTTAGGGTGAGAGCACCGCGTCGCAGCGCCTCATTCAGCGCGCGTGCGCGGTGCCGCACCCTGCCCTCGCCCATCAGGAGAGGGACAATTCAGGAGCGTGCTTACTTAACTGCGGTAGAAGAACCGTCTTTGTGCCATTTGAAGACGCCAAATTCGAAGCCCTTCAGATCGCCCTTCTGGTCCCAGCTCAGGTTACCCATCACGGTGGGCACCGGCGCACCCTCTTTCAGGTTTTTAGCAATCGCATCAGGCTCATCGCTTTTGCTGCGCTCAATGCCCGCCACCAGTGACTGAATAGCCGCATAGGTGGTCCAGACGAACGGGCCGGTTGGATCTTTGCGGTTTGATGCGCTGTTGGCTTTGATCGCGTCCACAATCGCTTTGTTGTCTGGCAGCTGGTCGTAGCGCTTCGGCAGCGTCACGTACAGGCCTTCAGAGGCGTCACCCGCGATGTTAGACAGGGAAGCGTTGCCGACCCCTTCTGGTCCCATAAAGCCGGCTTTCAGACCGGCGGTTTTGGCCTGACGCAGAATCTGGCCCAGCTCCGGGTAGTAACCGCCGTAGTAAACGAAGTCGACGTTCTCTTTCTTCAGGCGCGCAATCAGCGTGGAGAAGTCTTTATCGCCAGCGGTGATCCCTTCGAACAGCACCACGTTGCCGCCTTTCGCCTTCAGGGTCTTCTGCACGGATTCCGCCAGGCCCTGACCGTACTGCTGCTTGTCATGCACCACGGCAATACGTTTTGGTTTGATCTGATCGAGGATGTAGTTGGCTGCGGTCGGGCCCTGATCGGAATCCAGACCGGTGGTACGCATCACGTCGGCATAGCCGCGCGCGGTCAGTTCAGGCGCGGTAGCCGCCGGGGTGATCATCAGAATGCCTTCATCGTTATAAATGTCTGATGCTGGCTGAGTGGAGGAGGAGCACAGGTGGCCGATAACGTATTTGATACCGTCATTGACCACTTTGTTGGCCACCGCAACCGCCTGTTTCGGGTCACAGGCGTCGTCATATTCTACGCCGACCAGCTTGTCGCCGTTTACGCCGCCTTTGGCGTTGATGTCCTTGATCGCCTGGGCCGCACCGGTGAACTGCATGTCACCGTACTGCGCCACCGGGCCGGTTGCCGCACCGACAATCGCAATTTTGATGTCTTTCGCCAGTACCGCATGGCTCATCGCCAGCGCTACGCAACCCGCCAGTAATGCGCGTCCTTTACTCATTTTCATGCGAACTTCCCCATCTGTTGTGTCGTGTCTGTTGTGATTGGTTATTTATCTGCCAGTCAAAGAGCAAAACTGATTTGAGAATAATGAGTTAGCGCTCTTTTCTGGCATTTTTTGTTAAGAAGGCTTTATTTTTCAGGTTATTAAACAGGAACTTTCTTCTGTAAATCAACTGACATATTCAGTAAAAGCTGACGGGAACAGCAGATTACTCTGGTTTTTATGGCCGGTTTTTCACCACCAGGCCAGCGCGTTATGCTGGCTTTTTCAGCGATCGATGCTGGCTTACTCCACAATCCTGGCAAAGTGGCTGGCATTTGACCTCTTTTCATCGCAAAAAAGTGACAGCGCTCTGACTGTCTAAATTCGCTACACTAAGGCCTTTCTGCCAGTACAGGTAAGGGTTATGAAGCTCACTATTCAGCGCATCAACACGCTGACGCCGCAGGATCGACTGGATTTAGCCAAAGTCTGGCCGCAGCAGGATATCGCGCAGCTGGAAGCCAGCCTCAGTGAAGCGCAGCGGCTGTATGCGGCGCGCTTTAACGATCGCCTGCTTGGGGCGCTGCGGCTGGAGATTCGCGGCACGCTGGGCAAGATTACGCAGCTGGAAGTGCGTGAAGTCACGCGGCGGCGCGGCGTAGGGCAATATCTGCTGGAAGAGACGATAGCGCAGAACAGCGCGCTGGATCACTGGTGGGTTGCCGATGACGGCGAAGACGATCAGCGCGTGCGCGCGGCGTTTATGCAGGCGTGTGGCTTTCGCGCGCAGAGCGACGGGTGGGTGCGTTAAGCGGCGAATTTACGCCGTGCAGAGCGGTGCGCATGAATACGTATGTGGCGCAGGAGCGTGATTAACGGTGCGCATGAATGCGCACCCTACGGGGATTGCGAACGAGCGTACAGATTGCGTGGGATCGTGATTAACGATGCCTATGAATGCGCGTCCTGAAGAGTCGCCATTCATGGCGACCGTGCTGTAATCCGCACAGGTCATAAGTCATCGCAGGTTATTGCGCGCATAAAAAAGGGCGACCCGGTGGTCGCCCCATTTATCTGTCAGCCGTTAATCAGGCTTCAATCGCCATACGCAGTTTCTTCATGGCGTTCTTTTCCAGCTGACGCACGCGCTCGGCAGACACACCGTACTGGTCGGCCAGCTCCTGCAGCGTGGTTTTGTTGTCATCATCCAGCCAGCGAGCACGGATAATGTGCTGGCTACGCTCATCAAGGCTCAGCATTGCATCGCTCAGCTTGTCAGCAGCGTGCGCATCCCAGTTATCCTCTTCAATGCCGTCGGCAAAGTCAGAGGTTTTATCCTGCAGATACAGCACCGGTGCCATCGGCTTGCCTTCGCCCGCATCGTCATCAGATGACATGTCGAAGGTCATATCCTGGGCCGCCATGCGCGACTCCATTTCCAGCACGTCTTTGCTGCTGACACCCAGCTCGCGCGCCACCATTTCGACTTCATCCTGATTGAACCAGCCGAGACGCTGCTTGGTTTTACGCAGGTTAAAGAACAGTTTGCGCTGTGCTTTGGTGGTGGCAACTTTCACGATACGCCAGTTACGCAGCACGTACTCGTGAATCTCCGCTTTGATCCAGTGCACGGCAAACGACACCAGACGCACCCCGACTTCCGGGTTGAAGCGACGCACCGCCTTCATCAGGCCGATGTTACCTTCCTGGATCAGGTCCGCCTGCGGCAGGCCGTAACCGGAATAGTTACGAGCGATATGAACAACAAAGCGCAGGTGAGACAGGATCAGCGTCTTAGCTGCATCCAGATCGCCCTGGTAATGCAGCCGCTCAGCCAGTGCTTTTTCCTCTTCTGCCGTTAATACCGGCCAGTTGTTAGCAGCCCGGACGTAAGATTCCAGGTTGCCCAGAGGAGCAATCGCTAAAGTTTGCATTTCTTTGGTCATTCAAACCCTCACAAATTCAATGGACTTGCTGCTCGTTTCCCTGCGCAGCCGTTACATTATGTCAACGACGCGTGAAAACCAAAAGCAATCTGTGCTACTTGGACGTCAAAGTTATCCACAAGTTCAATTATAGCAGTGAATATTTTACACACAGATGACGGCGGGGGAAATCGGAGAAATCCTCTGCTCCCAGGTCGTCGGCAGCAGAGGAAGAGTATATCAAAAAATCGTTGCTATGGGTTACTGCGGCGTAAAACGACGTAAATGTTGCACCGTTGCCAGCCACGCGGCAATCCAGCCGATGATGGCCGTGATTAACAGCAGCAGCAGACCTTCATCCCATGAAAAGCCCTCCAGCGCGAAGCTGGTGCCGAAGACGGAGGCGACCTGCGCCACCACCGACTGCAGGCGCAGTACCAGCACTTCCGACAGAATCAGCGACAGCACCGCACCGCTGAAACCTAGCAGCGCGCCGCCGTAGAGGAAAGGCCGCAGAATAAAGCCATCGGTCGCGCCAATCAGCTTCTGTACGTTGATGGTGTCACGCCGGGCAAAAATGCTCAGGCGCACGCTGTTGCCAATCACCAGGAACACCGCCACCACCATCAGCAGGCCGATCATTGACGCCACCTGCCCCACCAACCCGGTGAGTGCGGCTAAACGCGCAAACCAGCTGTCATCCATGCGCACTTCATCCACGCCCTGCACTTTCGCCACGCGATCGCGCAGATTGGCCATGGTATCGGAGTTCTGGAAGTTCAGCTTCGGCGTGATGATCGCCACCGCCGGCAGCGGGTTCTGCTCCAGCATATCCATCGCACCACCAAAGCCGGACCAGTTGCGGAACTCGCTTTGCGCCTCTTCACGCGTCAGGTAGTTCACCTTGTCCACGCCATCGAGCTTTTTCAGCTCGGCGGTCACGTTCTCTGCCGCCGTGTCATCCAGCGCTTTGTCGAGGTAAACCGTCAGCTGCGGCGCCGGGTACCACTGTGCGGCGGCCTGGCTGACGTTTTTCCACACCATGTAGCACACGCTGGGCAGCGTCAGCGAAATCGCGATCACCATTACCGTCAGCAGCGTCGCCAGCGGCTGACGATACATGTCGGACAGGGTACCGCGCCACGCGTAGCGCCACTGCTCCTGCCAGCCGCCCTTCAGCGCTTTGCTCTTTGACGGCTGCTTCGCCGCTTTCGGCGCAGCCGGACGCTTGTTACGTTTATTGACCATCGTGGCCTCCGTGCAGACGTCCCTGATTAAGCGTCATCACGCGATAATTGCGGCGTGCGATCAGCCCGATGTCGTGCGTCGCCATCAGTACCGTAACGCCCACGCGGTTGAACTCTTCAAACAGGCGCAAAATATCTTCCGACAGCGCGTTATCGAGGTTACCGGTCGGTTCATCCGCCAGTAGCACGGCCGGTTTATTCACTACCGCGCGGGCAATGCCGACGCGCTGCTGTTCACCGCCAGAGAGCTGAATCGGATAACTTTTTGCTTTGTCGAGCAGGCCGACTTTGTCCAGCGCCGCCGACACGCGACGGCGAATATCCTCGCCGCTGGCCCCGGAAATAATCAGCGGAATCGCTACGTTGTCGTAGACCGAACGATCCATCAGCAAATGGTGATCCTGGAAAATCATGCCGATCTGGCGGCGCAGGAAAGGCACTTCGCTGTGACGCAGCCGGGAAATATCGTGACCGCTGAACCAGATTTGCCCGGCGCTCGGGCGCTCAATGCCACAAATCAGCTTCAGTAAGGTACTTTTCCCCGCGCCTGAGTGGCCGGTCAGAAACGCCATCTCACCGGGACGCAAATGGAAATCCACGCCCTGCAGCGCCTGGCGTCCTCCCAGATAAGCCTTACTGACCTCTTCAAAGCGAATCATGCCAATTATTCCTCTCGGGCAAACAGTGCCTCAATAAAGTCGGCGGCCTTAAACGGCCGTAAATCTTCGATGCCTTCCCCGACACCGATATAACGAATCGGAATGCCAAACTGATCGGCCACCGAGAAGATCACGCCACCTTTTGCGGTGCCGTCGAGCTTGGTCAGGGTGATACCGGTCAGGCCGACCGCTTCGTGGAACAGCTTCGCCTGGCTGATGGCGTTCTGGCCGGTGCTGGCGTCAATCGTCAGCATCACCTCATGCGGTGCCTCTTCGTCCAGCTTCTTCATCACGCGGGTGATTTTTTTTAGCTCTTCCATCAGGTGCGCTTTGTTCTGCAGGCGGCCAGCGGTATCGGCGATCAGCACGTCAACGTGGCGCGATTTCGCCGCCTGGATGGCGTCAAAAATAACCGACGCAGAATCCGCGCCCGTATGCTGCGCGACCACCGGAATATTGTTGCGCTGGCCCCAGACCTGCAGCTGCTCTACCGCCGCCGCGCGGAAGGTGTCACCCGCCGCCAGCATGACGGACTTGCCCTGCGCCTGATACTGACGCGCCAGCTTACCGATGGTGGTGGTTTTACCCACGCCGTTAACGCCGACCATCAGGATAACGAACGGTGTTTTGCCCGCCACGTCCAGCGGGGCATCAACCTTTTCCAGAATGCCGGCCATTTCAGCCTTCAGCAGGCCATACAGCGCTTCGGCATCGCGCAGCTGCTTACGGCTGGCCTGTTGCGTCAGGCTGGTGATGATGCGGCGCGTGGTTTCCACGCCGACATCGGCGATCAGCAACTGCTCCTCCAGCTCTTCAAACAGCTCGTCATCGATTTTTTTGCCGCGGAACAGGCTGATAAAGCCGGATCCGAGGTTTTCACGCGTTTTGACCAGGCTGCGTTTCAGGCGGGCAAAGAAGCCCTCTTTGGTGGGGCGCTCCTGCTCCTGAGCCACAATCGGCGCGGCCGCCAGCGGCAGATCGCTCACGGTGTCTGTCGCCACGCGCTCTTCAGCCGCGTCTTCGGCGTAGGTTTCCGCTAACGCCAGCGCTTCCAGTTCTTCATCGCTCAGCGGTGCGTCTGCGTCCTCTGCGTCCTCTGGCTGAGGCTCCTCAGAGAAAACCGGTGCTTCAATAATCAGTTCTTCAGCCTGCGGCTCCTCTTCAACCGGCATCAGCTCCGGCTGCGGATGATCTTCCGGCAGTAACTCTTCTTCAATCGCGCTGACGGCAGCGGTTTCTGCGTCATCAGCGTTAGCATCGGATTCGGCTGCGGTTTCTGCTTCCGCAACGGGATGCGTTTCAGCGTCGGCGTGAACCGACGATTCGGCCTGCTGTTCTGCCACCTGCTCAGTGACGATCACGGTTTCGGCGGCCTGCGCTTCGGCGCTTGCTAACGCGCTCTCTTCAGCGGCGGGTGCCGGTTGATCGGTCGGCTGCTGCTGCGCCTGCTCTTCCGCTGGCTGCTGCTCTTCTTTGCCAAAGCCCAGCCAGGAAAAAAAGCCGCGTTTTTTCTCTTTTGCCATTGTGTGACCACACTCCTCGATGGCTTATTCCCGGTAGCACGCTGTTCCCAGGGGATAAAAAATTCACTTTTTCGCGCGTGAGCGGCGTAAAAATCAGGCAATTACGTCCGCTTTATCAACTTAGTAGTCTAACACTTTCCTGCCAGCGCACCACAGCACCCTTTTTTAACGTTTCTTCTGCCTGCTACGCCCGTTAAACTACGCAACAAATTATGACGAGTTGTGAGCGAAATGAGTAAATCCCCCCGCAACAGCGGCGCGGCAGGCCAGATTCGCCTGATTGGCGGACAGTGGCGCGGCCGCAAATTGCCGGTGCCGGACAGCGCCGGCCTGCGCCCGACCACCGATCGCGTGCGTGAAACGCTATTCAACTGGCTGGCGCCGGATATCCAGCAGGCGCGCTGCCTCGATTGCTATGCCGGCAGCGGCGCGCTGGGCTTAGAAGCGCTATCGCGCTATGCCGCCTCCGCGATCCTGCTGGAACTGGAACGTCACGTGGCGCAGCAGCTGACGCAAAACCTGCACACGCTGCGCGCCAGTAACGCCAGCGTCGTCCAGACCAATACGCTGCAGTGGCTAAGCCAGCCTGGCGAGCCATTCGACGTGGTGTTTGTTGATCCGCCGTTCCGCAAAGGCCTGCTGCAGGAGACACTAACGCTGCTGGAGAACAATGGCTGGCTCGCCGCCCACGCGCTGATTTATGTTGAGAGCGAAGTGGAGCACGGCACCCCGCTGGCACCGGCTAACTGGGATCTGTATCGCGAGAAGATTGCCGGTCAGGTGGCCTATCGCCTCTATCAACGCCAACAGGAGACCGATGATGTGGCTTAATCTGGGACGTTTGCTGATGATTTGCGTCTGGGCATTTCTGCTGCTTAACCTGGTGCACCCCTTCCCGACGCCGCTGCGCTACTTTGTCCATGTTGCGCTGTTCTTTATGGTGGTGATGCACGGCCTGCAGCTGGTGCTGCTGCGTGCCACGCAACCAAAGGAAGCGCCAAAGCTGAGCCGCGCCACGCAGGCGAAAATCTTCTTCTTTGGCGTATTTGAACTGCTGGCGTGGCAGAAAAAGCACTATCCGTCGTAACTCAAGACAGCGCGCGCGGCTTCAGCCCCGTGCGCTTTAGTGCCTATTGCGCCGGGGTAAAGCTGACAAAGCGCGTGCCCTGCATTTTCAGCTCGCCCTTCACGCCTTTGTCCATCTGGTGATAATCGCTGGCGCTGACGTTGACCTTAAAATCACCGGCGCCGTTCAGCGGATGGAACCAGGCTTCATACTTCATCTCTTCCGCCACAATCTCTTCGCGCTGACGCGAACGGCGATTGGGGGCCGGAAACTCTCGCTTGGTTTTCACTTCCACACTCATTGAGCGCACCGGTGAAGCGTCGTTGACCGCGGCTTCGCGGCGCTGCTTGATAAACTGACGGGTTGCCAGGATGGCAATTACAGCCAGGACGATAAAAAAGATTAGCGGTGGTTTGCTCATGTTTTCTCTCGCACTTTACGTCGGGGGTTAACAGATAAAAGACGCCAAAGCATACAACCAGAGTTGCCCGATTGTCACATTTGCCGCCAGTAACTTAAACTGAGATCGCGATTTTGGGAAAATTCATCAATGTGGGCGACACGTTCACAAAAGGGAGAAAAAATGCTTTGGTCTTTCCTTGCAGTCCTTTTTTCCGGTTGGCTGTATGTCGATGCCTCCTACCGCGGCCCGCAGTGGCAGCGCTGGCTGTTCAAACCCGTTACGCTGCTGTTGCTGGTTGCCTGGGCGTGGCAGGCTCCCACGCTTAACACCACCGACTACCTGATTCTGGCTGGCCTGGTCGCCACGCTGGTGGGCGATGCGTTAACCCTGCTGCCGCGTCAGCAGATGCTGTATGCGCTCGGCGCCTTTTTCCTTTCGCATCTGCTGTACACCATCAGCTTTGCCGCGCACATGACCATGAGCTTCTTCTGGCCGATTCCGCTCACCTTCCTGGTGATTGGTATCATCGCGATCGCCATTATCTGGTCAAAACTGGATACGCTGCGCTGGCCGATCTGTACGCTGATTGGCATGACGCTGGTGATGAACTGGATGGCGGCGGAAAACTACTTCTTCCGTCCGACCGATTACAGCTTCTCGCTGCTAGTGGGGGCCGTGCTACTGTTGCTGGCTAATATCGTGTGGTTTATCTCGCACTATCGCCGCCGCTTCAGCGCTGACAGCGCCATCGTTGCCGCCTGCTACTTCGCCGGTCACTTCATGATTGTGCGTTCACTGTGGCTGTACTGAAAAAAGTGACCTCACCGCTTGACTCTGGAGTCCACTCCAGAGTGTAGCATGCAGACTGCGGGCATCGGCCCGCTTCTGCAACCGGAGGTCACATGCATCAACATGCCCACTCTTGCCGCTGTGGCAAATCACACCGTCAACCAAAACCGCTGTGCGCGGTACGCAGCGTTCAGCCTGCATCCCTGAAGATTTCCGCCGCGCAGCCGGTGGCCGCGTCCAGTGATTGCGGCTGCTGCACCAGCAATGACGACAGTCCCGGCGGCGGCGACGCCGACAGCGACAGGCGCGCATCCGCGTCCTATCAGTTCCGCTGGCAGATTGCCGGCATGGACTGCCCGAGCTGCGCCCGCAAAATCGAAACCGCCGTGCAAAAGCTGCCGCAGGTCGCCAGCGCGCGGGTGATATTCGCCAGTGAAAATCTGCTGGTGGAGGCGCACAGCGATATTCGTCCGGCTATCGAACAGGCCGTTAACCACGCCGGCTTTAGCCTGAAATCCACTGAGAACCCCGCACCGGCGGCGCGCCGCTGGCGCGATAATGCCTCGCTCATACTGCTCACGCTGTTGATGATCGCCAGCTGGCTGCTGAGCCAGCTCACGCCGCTGTGGGGCGATCGCCTGTTTGTGCTTACCACGCTGGTCGGTCTGGTGCCGGTAGCCCGCAGCGCGTGGCAGGCCATACGCAGCGGCTCACCGTTCAGCATTGAAACCCTGATGACCCTCGCCGCCGCGGGCGCGCTGGTGATTGGCGCCCATGCCGAAGCTGCCATGGTGCTGCTGCTATTCCAGCTGGGAGAACGGCTGGAAGCCTATGCCGCCGCGCGGGCGCGCCGTGGCGTCACCGCGCTGATGGCGCTGCGTCCGGACACCGCCACGCGCGTCAATGGCACACAGCGTGAGCAGGTAGCACTGGCGGCGCTCCAGCCCGGCGATGTGATTGAAGTGGCAGCAGGCGGTCGTCTGCCCGCCGATGCCGAGCTGCTGCACGCCAGCGCCAGCTTTGATGAAAGCGCGCTGACCGGCGAATCGCTACCGGTGGCCCATCAGCCGGGCGATGCCGTGATGGCAGGCGCCACCAGCGTGGATCGGCTGGTGACGCTGCGCGTGACCTCACAGCCGGGCCACAGCGCTATCGACCGCATTCTGCAGCTGATTGAAGAGGCCGAAAGTCACCGCGCGCCGGTGGAGCGTTTTATCGATCGCTTCAGCCGCCTGTACACGCCGGCCATCATGCTGCTGGCACTGCTGGTGATGGTGCTGCCGCCGCTGCTCGGATTCGGCGCCTGGCTGCCATGGATCTACAAAGGGCTGACGCTGCTGCTGATTGGCTGTCCGTGCGCGCTGGTGATCTCCACGCCTGCCGCTATCACTTCCGGCCTGGCGGCGGCGGCTCGCCAGGGCGCGCTGATTAAAGGCGGCGCGGCGCTCGAACGCCTCAGCCGGGTGCAGGCGCTGGCGTTTGATAAAACCGGCACCCTGACCGCCGGTAAACCGCAGGTCACCGACGTAAAGCCGTTTGGCGCGGATGCACAGCAACAGCTGCTCAGCCTTGCGGCCGCCATTGAGCAGGGCTCCGGCCATCCGCTGGCGCGGGCGATAGTGGCGGAAGCACAGCGCCAGCAGCAGGTGATTCCGCCGGCGCAGCATCAGCTAACGCTGGCCGGCAGCGGCATTCGCGCGCAGATCAACGGCGTGATGCATCAACTGCTGGCACCGCGTGATGCGGCAGCGCTGAGTGACGCGCAGCAGCAACAGATTGCACAGCTGGAGGCACAGGGCAAAACCGTGGTGGTGCTGTTGCGCGAAGCACAGCCGATCGGGCTGCTGGCGCTGCAGGATTTGCTGCGCGAGGAGGCGCGCAGTGCGCTGGCGGCGCTGCAGGCGCTGGGAATTCGCAGCGTGATGCTGACCGGCGATAACCCGCGCGCCGCCGCCGCGATTGCCGCCGAACTCGGCATCAGCTATCGCGCCGGTCTGTTGCCTGCGGATAAGGTAGCCGCCGTGCGTGAACTGGGCGAACAGCAGCCGCTGGCGATGGTCGGCGATGGCATCAACGATGCGCCAGCCATGAAGGCCGCGACGCTGGGGATTGCCATGGGCAGCGGCACTGATGTGGCGCTGGAAGCGGCCGATGCGGCTCTGACGCAAAATAACCTGGCGATTCTGCCGCGCACCGTGCAGCTGGCACGCCGCACGCGCGCCATTATCCGTCAGAATATTGCGCTGGCGCTGGGGCTGAAGGCGATTTTCCTCGTCACCACGCTGCTCGGCTTTACCGGCCTGTGGCTGGCGGTGCTGGCCGATTCCGGTGCCACCGCGCTGGTCACCGCCAACGCGCTGCGCCTGCTGCGTCAGCGCTGAGGCGGGCGGATGCCGCGATCAGGCATCCGCGCCTTTCTGGATCAGATACTGGTACGGCAGGCTCTCGGTCTGCTGTGCCAGCAGCTGATGCTCCATAAAGCGGCAGAAGCCGGGAATATCACGCGTGGTCGCCGGATCGTCGGCGATGATCAGCAACGTTTCGCCCGCCTGCATGGTACGCACGGTTTTGCGCACCATCATCACCGGCTCCGGGCAGCGCAGCCCAAGCGCATCAAGCGTATGGTCCGCAGCGGAAAAAGGATCGCTCATGATTCTCTGTCTTTATTCAGGGTGGGCGCTCATTCTAACGCGCTACAGCGCGCGCGCAAGGCGAGAACGATTGCGTTAAAATTAACCATTGCATTTGTTGCGCAACACGCTAAGATGCCGTCCGATTTTTTAATGTTACTGCCAATTCCTCAAAATAATTCAGGTTTTAGGAAGGCGGCAAGCCTGCTCACCCCAGGAGCTTACTGAAGTAAGTGACTGGGGTGAGCAGGCGCAGCCAACGCACATAAAACCTGAAGTATGAAGAGGATGGGTTCCCTCACCCCATTTTTAAAAAAGGCCTTTATGATCAACTTCTCTGCTCGTCAGCGCATGCATGCGCTATTCTGGCTGTCGCTGTTTCACCTGCTGGTGATTACCTCCAGTAACTATCTGGTGCAGCTGCCGGTCGCGATTTTCGGTTTCCACACCACCTGGGGTGCGTTTAGCTTCCCGTTTATTTTTCTCGCCACCGATCTCACCGTGCGTATTTTTGGCGCACCGCTGGCACGGCGCATTATCCTTGCGGTGATGATTCCGGCGCTGTTTATCTCCTACATCGTGTCGTGCGTGTTTTATCAGGGCGCGTGGCAGGGCTGGGCCTCGCTGCAGGAGGTCAATCTGTTCGTGGCGCGTATCGCCTGCGCCAGCTTTATGGCCTATGCGCTGGGGCAAATCCTTGATGTGCACGTGTTTAACCGCCTGCGTAAACTGCCGCAGTGGTGGATTGCGCCTGCCTGTGCCATGTTCCTCGGCAATATCAGCGATACGCTGGCCTTCTTCTTTATCGCCTTTTATAAGAGTCCGGACCCGTTCATGGCCAGTCACTGGGTGGAGATCGCACTGGTGGATTACAGCTTCAAAGTGCTGATCTGCATGGTTTTCTTCCTGCCTGCTTACGGTGTTCTGCTCAATGCGGCACTTAAGCGCCTGGCGGAACGTTCGGCTCAGCGCCAGATGAATTTCGGCTAATTGAACGTAGACGAAACGCCACGGCACGCTAAGATTTCCTGACAAAGCGCTGATTGCTTTTAAGCACCGATTCCGTTTTGATAACGGCTGATGGAAACCTTACGAAGGGATAAGAATGCGTAACTTAGTGAAATATGCGGGCATCGGCCTGCTGGTGTTAGGCCTGGCGGCGTGTGATCAGAAGAAAGACGACACGGCGGCAAACAGCAACGGCGCCAGCGCCAGTCAGTCAGCACAGACAGTAAACCTGATGGACGGTAAGCTGAGCTTCAGCCTGCCAGCAGGCATGTCAGATAAGAGCGGCAAGCTGGGTTCGGAATCCACCAATATGCACGTGTATGCCGATGAAACCGGCCAGCGCGCAATTATCGTGATTGCGGGCGATCCGACCAGTGAAGCACTGGATGCGCTGGCTCAGCGTCTGGAGCAGCAGCAGCGCAACCGCGATCCGCAGCTGCAGGTGGTGTCGAACAAAGCGGTGACGCTGAAAGACCAGCCGGCACAGCAGCTGGATACGGTGATTTCCGCCAATAACCAGACCTCCTGGTCCTCGGTTATTCTGGCGAAGGTGGACGGTAAACTGCTGACGCTGCAGATCACCCTGCCCGCCGACAATCAGCAGCAGGCGCAGAGCGATGCCGATGCGATTGTGAAGAGTATTACTCTGAAGTAAGTTTGCACCAACGGTAGCGGCGCGATTTATCGCGCGTTGTTAAAAACCGCGCAATGAATTGCGCCGCTACAGAATGTGCCTCGTTTATAACCTCACCGGCGAAATATGCCAGATCTCATCCGCGTACTCCTGAATGGTACGGTCGGCGGAGAAATAACCCATATTGGCGATGTTCAGCGCCGCACGCCGCTGCCACTCTTCCGGCTGACGATAAAGCTTATCCACCTTATCCTGGGTATCCACGTAACTGCGGTAATCAGCCAGCAGCTGATAGTGATCGCCAAAGTTGACCAGCGCGTCGAACAGGTTACGGTAGCGCCCCGGCTCCTGCGGGCTGAAGACGCCGCTGGCGATTTGCGTCAGCGCCTGGTGCAGTTCCGCATCCTCTTCATAGTATTTGCGCGGGTTATAGCCCTCAGTGCGCAGCTTCTCCACCTGCGGCGTGGTGTTGCCGAAGATAAAGATATTCTCTGCGCCGACGTGCTCGCGCATCTCCACGTTGGCCCCGTCCAGCGTACCGATGGTCAGCGCGCCGTTTAGCGCAAATTTCATGTTACTGGTGCCGGAGGCTTCGGTGCCGGCGGTAGAGATCTGCTCGGAGAGATCCGCCGCCGGAATGATGATCTGCGCCAGGCTGACGCCGTAGTTAGGGATAAACACCACCTTCAGCTTGTTCTTCACCTGCGGATCGTTGTTGATCACGTTGGCGACATCGTTGATCAAGTGAATGATGTGCTTGGCGACGTAATAGGCCGACGCCGCTTTCCCGGCGAAGATATTGACGCGCGGCACCCACTCTGCGGTCGGATCGGCTTTGATGCGGTTGTAACGCGTGATGACGTGCAGCACGTTCAGCAGCTGACGTTTGTATTCGTGAATACGCTTGATCTGCACGTCGAACAGCGCCTGCGGATCCAGCACGATATCCATATTCTTCGCCACCCACTCCGCGAGGCGCTTTTTGTTGGCGAACTTGGCATCGGCAATCTGTTCAATAAACGCCGGATAGTCAATGTGCGGCACCAGCTCGCTCAGCTGAGCCAGATCGGTACGCCAGGTGCGGCCAATCGCGTCATCCAGCACCTCTGACAAGGCCGGGTTGGCCAGCGCCAGCCAGCGGCGCGGCGTCACGCCGTTGGTTTTATTGCAGAAGCGCCCCGGGAACAGGCGGGCAAAATCGGCGAACAGCGACTGCACCATCAGATTAGAGTGCAGCTCCGACACGCCGTTGACCTTGTGGCTAACCACCACCGCCAGCCACGCCATGCGGATGCGGCGACCATCGTTTTCGTCGATGATCGAGATGCGCGCCATCAGATCCCAGTCGTCCGGATAGTAGTCCTGAATGGTCTTCAGGAAGTAGTCATTGATTTCGAAAATGATGCTGAGGTGACGCGGCAGGATCTTGCCGATCATGTCCACCGGCCAGGTCTCCAGCGCTTCGCTCATCAGCGTATGGTTGGTGTACGAGAACACCTGGCAGGTGACTTCAAAGGCGTCGTCCCAGGTAAACTTGTGCTCATCAATCAGCAGACGCATCAGCTCGGGAATCGCCAGCACCGGATGGGTATCGTTGAGGTGGATGGCAATTTTGTCGGCCAGGTTGTCCCAGGTTTCATGCATCTGCCAGTGGCGATTGAGGATATCCTGCACCGTGGCGGAGACGAGAAAATACTCCTGGCGCAGACGCAGCTCGCGTCCGGAGTAGGTCGAGTCATCGGGATAGAGCACGCGCGACACGTTCTCCGAGTGGTTTTTATCTTCCACCGCCGCGAAGTAGTCGCCCTGATTAAACTTGCCGAGGTTGATTTCGTTACTGGCCTGCGCGCCCCACAGCCGCAGCGTGTTGGTGGCATCGGTGTCGAAGCCAGGGATGATCTGATCGTAGGCCATCGCCACGATCTCTTCGGTCTCAACCCAGCGCACCCGGCTGCCTTCATGCTGCAACCGCCCGCCAAAACGCACTTTGTAGCGGGTGTTAAAGCGCTGGAACTCCCACGGGTTGCCGTACTCCAGCCAGTAATCCGGCGATTCACGCTGCTGGCCGTCAACAATGTTCTGTTTGAACATGCCGTAATCGTAGCGAATGCCGTAGCCGCGCCCGGGCAGGCCCAGCGTGGCCAGCGAGTCGAGGAAGCAGGCCGCCAGCCGGCCAAGACCGCCGTTGCCGAGCCCGGGGTCGTTCTCTTCTTCCATCAGCTCGCTGAGGTCGAGTCCCATCTCATCCAGCGCCTGATTGAGGTCGTCATAGATACCCATCGCCAGCAAGGCATTGCCCAGCGTGCGCCCCATCAGAAACTCCATCGACAGGTAATAAACCTGGCGCACATCCTGCGACAGTTGCGCACGGCTGGAGCGCAGCCAGCGCTCCACCATGCGATCGCGTACCGCCAGCAGCGCGGCGTTCAGCCACTCATGCTTGTTGGCGATCGACGGATCTTTACCAATGGTAAACATCAGCTTATAGGCGATTGAGTGCTTGAGGGCGTCAACCGTCAGCGTGGGTGAGGCATAGGTGAAAGGTGCGTTCATATGCGGTATCCCAATCTCTCATTACAGCAAGCGTTGATAAAGATCGCGGTAGGCTTGTGCTGCCACCTGCCAACTAAAATCCATCCCCATCGCCTGGCGCTGAACATAACGCCAGAGTGAAGGACGGGACCATAAAACAAAAGCACGACGAATCGCGCGCAGCAGTGACCAGGCATTGCTGTCTTCGAAGCTGAAGCCGCTGGCTACGCCGTCGGCGAGGTTTTCCAGCGAGCTGTCCTGTACGGTATCCGCCAGTCCACCGGTGCGCCTGACCAGCGGCAGCGTGCCATATTTCAGGCCGTACAACTGCGTCAGACCGCACGGTTCGAAACGGCTGGGCACCATAATGACGTCCGCGCCACCGACAATGCGGTGCGAGAAGGCTTCGTGATAACCAATTTGCACGCCGACGCTGCCCGGATGCTCAGCGGCTGCGGCGAGGAAGCCCTGCTGCAGTTCCGCATCGCCCTGGCCCAGCAGCACCAGTTGCCCGCCCTGAGCCAGCAGTCCCGGCAGCGCTTCCAGCACCAGATCCAGCCCTTTCTGTTTGGTTAAACGGCTGATAACGCAGAACACCGGCACTTTGTCATCGACCTTCAGCCCCATGGCAATCTGCAGCTGACGTTTATTCTCCGCTTTGCTCTCCAGCGTGTCGCGGTCGTAGCGGGCAGTGAGCAGCAGGTCGTGTGCCGGATCCCAGATGCCGGGATCGACGCCGTTGAGAATCCCGCTCAGCCGTCCTTCGCGCAGCCGCTGCTCCAGCAGCGCTTCCATGCCGTAGCCGAACTCCGGCCGGGTGATCTCCAGCGCATAGGTCGGGCTGACGGCAGTTATATGATCGGCATAAAACAGGCCGGCCTTTAGGTAAGAAATCTGGCCGTAGAATTCCAGCCCGTGCATTTCAAAATAGGCGCGCGGGATCTGGATTTCGTCCAGATGCCGCGCGGAAAACAGCCCCTGATACGCCAGGTTATGCACGGTAAACACCGTTTTCGCCGGACGTCCGCGTGCGGCGATATAGGCCGGAGCCAGACCGGCGTGCCAGTCGTGCGCGTGCACGATGTCCGGCTGCCAGTAAGTATCCAGCCCGCTGGCCAGCTCGGCCGCCATCCAGCCGAGCAGCGCAAAGCGCAGGTAGTTATCGACATAGGCAAACTGCGACGTATCGTGGTACGGGCTGCCGGGACGATCGTACAGTCCCGGCGCATCAATCAAATATATCCCCACGCCGTTGAAGGGCCCAAACAGCAAGCGGACCGGCCCGGCAAAGGTTTGCAGCTCCGCCACCACTTCGGTATCAGGAATCCCTTTACGCAGATCCGGAAACGCCGGAATCAGCACCCGCGTGTCCATACCTTCGGCAATTTGTGCCTGAGGCAATGCGCCGACGACATCAGCCAGTCCGCCGGTTTTTAGCAGCGGGAAAAGCTCTGAACAGACATGTAAAACCTGCATCCTGAACCCCTATTGTGTTATCGCCCGCGTTCCACGCGGCAATGTTCTTTGCCTTTCGTCACTTACTGACCCGCAGCGGCCAATTTGGCCAGCATGGCGCGCGTCACCAGTACGATGCCCTCTTCTGAACGGTAAAAACGGCGACTATCCTCATCCGGATTTTCGCCAATCACCATGCCTTCCGGAATGACGCAGGCACGGTCTATGACGCAGCGACGCAAACGGCACGATCGCCCGATAACCACATCGGGCAGCAGCACCGCCGAATCAATATTGCAAAACGAGTTAACGCGCACGCGCGGGAACAGCACCGAATTCACCACCACCGAGCCGGAGATAATGCAGCCGCCGGAGACCAGCGAGTTCATGGTCATGCCGTGACTGCCGGATCGATCCTGGACAAATTTGGCCGGCGGCAGCGGCTCCATGTGGGTACGAATCGGCCATTCGTGGTCATACATATCGAGTTCGGGCGTCACCGAGGCCAGATCGAGGTTGGCGCGCCAGTAAGCTTCCAGCGTACCGACGTCGCGCCAGTAAGGTTCCGCGTTTTCGTCGTTCTGTACGCACGACAGCGTGAAGGAGTGCGCGTAGGCTTCGCCGCTGGCGACGATCTTCGGCAGCAGATCTTTACCGAAATCGTGGCTCGAGTCGGCGATCTGCAAATCCTCCTCCAGCAGCTCATAGAGGTAATCGGCGTTGAACACGTAAATGCCCATGCTGGCCAGCGCTTTGCTGTCGTCGCCCGGCATGGACGGCGGCTGCGCCGGTTTCTCAACGAAATCGATTACATTGTTGTCCGCATCGACTGCCATCACACCAAACGCGGTGGCCTCATGCAGCGGTACGGGCAGACAGGCGATGGTGCACTTAGCGCCACGATCGGCGTGGTCGAGCAGCATGCGCGAGTAATCCATTTTGTAGATGTGATCCCCGGCGAGAATCACGATGTACTGCGCGTTATAGCGGCGAATGATGTCGAGATTCTGCGTGACCGCATCGGCGGTACCGCGATACCAGTATTCGGTCGAGGCGCGCTGCTGCGCCGGCAGCAGATCGACAAACTCATTCATCTCTTCGTTGAACAAGGACCAGCCGCGCTGAATGTGCTGCGTCAGCGTATGTGACTGATATTGGGTGATGACGCCGATGCGCCGAATCCCGGAGTTGATACAGTTGGAGAGCGCAAAGTCGATGATGCGGAACTTGCCGCCGAAGTGCACGGCAGGCTTGGCGCGTTTGGCGGTAAGATCTTTCAGGCGCGTACCGCGCCCGCCAGCAAGGATCAGGGCAACCGTCTGTGTAGGGAGCTGGCGCGCCAGCATCAGGGGGTCGTTTCTATCTAATTTCACCATGTCTGACTCCTTATGATTGCTTTAGGAACACACACACGCCGTGTGCGGGCCCGTGCCAGACAGTTGTCAGGATGGGGTTATCTTCCCCGGCGAAAGGAGGAATGGCTCGCCATTCTCCGTCTGGTAAGGCAAGGTCACTCACCGAATCCGTGGCGTTTATCGTTAGTAACCAGCGGCCGGAGAGCAGGATCTGCAGTCTGTGCATCCCCTGTTCCCACTCATCCCTTTCCAGTGGTTTGCCGCTGGCATTCAACCACTGCACGTTGCCATCGCCCTCCTGCCACCAGCTGTCCTGCGTCAGCGCGGGAATATGCTGACGCAGCCGGATTAACGCGGCAGTGAAGTCGACCAGTCCAAAATCATCCTGTTGCCAGTTCAGCCAGGTGAGCGGATTATCCTGACAGTACGCATTATTGTTGCCGTGCTGGCTGTGACCGCGTTCGTCACCGGCCAGCAGCATCGGCGTGCCCTGCGCCAGCAGCAGCGTGGTCAGCAATGCATGCACGCTGCGCCGCCGCCGCTCGACCACATCGAAGTTGCCCTGCAGCCCTTCAAAACCATGGTTATGGCTGAAATTACTGCTGCTGCCGTCGCGATTATCCTCGCCGTTGGCCTGATTATGCTTCTGGTTATAACTCACCACGTCACGCAGCGTGAAGCCGTCGTGCGCGGTGATCAGATTAATGCTGGCGTGCGGCAGACGCGCCGCGCGCTGAAATACATCGCTGGAGCCGGCAAAGCGGCGGGCAAAATCACCGTTACTCAACTCACCGTGCAGCCAGTAGCGGCGCGCCGTATCGCGAAAATGGTCGTTCCATTCGGCGAAGCCGGGCGGAAAGTTGCCCACCTGATAGCCGCCGGGGCCGATATCCCAGGGTTCAGCGATCAGCTTCACCTGCGACAGCACCGGGCAGGCCTGCATGGCCACAAACAGCGGCGCATCCTGGCGATAATCCGGCGTGCGCCCGAGCACGCTGGCCAAATCGAAACGAAAGCCGTCAACGTGGCAGGTTTGCACCCAGTAACGCAGCGCGCCCAGCGCCCAGTCAAGCACCTGCGGATCGCTGAGGTTCAGCGTATTACCGCAGCCGGTCCAGTTGTGATATTCACCGTTATCGCCCAGCCAGTAATAGCTGGCGTTGTCGACGCCGCGCAGCGACAGTATCGGGCCAATCTCTTCCAGTTCGGCGCTGTGGTTGAACACCACGTCCAGAATCACTTCAATGCCCGCCGCGTGCAGCGCTTTTACCGCCTGCTGAAACTCCTGCAGCGGCGTCTGGCCCGCTTCACCCGCCGCGTAATGCGGATGCAGCGCCCACAGCGCAAACGGGTTATAGCCCCAGTAGTTGCTCAGGCCGAGCCGTTGCAGGCGCGGCTCGCTGGCAAACGCGGCTATCGGCAGCAGCTCCAGCGCGGTGATACCCAGCCGGCGCAGATAGCTCACCATAGCAGGATGCCCCAGCGCCGCATATGTCCCGCGTAGCCTTTCCGGAATTTCCGGATGCTGCTGCGTCAGGCCGCGAACGTGCGCCTCGTAAATCACCGTCTTGCCCCACGGCGTGCGCGGCGCACAATCGTCCTGCCAGTCAAAATCGTCGGCGATCACCAGCGATTTGGGCGCAACGCCAGCGCTGTTGGCATCATCCTGCTGCCACTCACCACCCAGCAGGCGCGCGTCGTCTGGCACCGCGCCAGACACCGCTTTGGCACAGGGATCGACCAGCAGTTTGGCCGGATTGAAACGATGACCGCGCTCTGGCTGCCACGGCCCATGCACGCGGTAGCCATAGCGCTGGCCCGGCTTTAGCGCCGGAACATAGCCGTGCCAGATGTCACCGCTGCGCGCCGGCAGAGGGAAGCGTTGTTCACTCCCCTGTTCATCAAACAGGCACAGCTCCACCCGCTCCGCGTGGCGCGAGAACAGCGTAAAGTTGACGCCGCGCCCGTCATAATGGGCGCCCGGCGGTACCGGCTGGCCCGGCTGGAGCATCAATCGCCCTCCCGCACCAGCCACAGTGTGGCGAGCGGCGGCAGCGTCAGGCTTAGCGACTGCGCGCGCCCGTGGCTGGCGATGTCATCGGTATGGACGATACCGTGATTGCGCAGATCGCTGCCGTGATAATCATGCTGATCGGTGTTCAGCACTTCGCGCCAGCCGCCGCGCTGATTCACGCCGAAGCGATAGTTGTGGCGCGGCACCGGCGTAAAATTACTGGCGACAATCAGTTCGTTGCCCTCGCGGTCGCGGCGCACAAATACAAAGACCGAGTTTTCGTGATCGTCGACCACCAGCCACTCGAAGCCGCTGGCATCGAAATCGAGCTGATAGAGCGGCGAAAAGTGGCGATAGCTGTGGTTCAGGTCACGTACCAGACGCTGCACGCCGTGGTGCCAGTTATCCAGCCCCTCCAGCAGATGCCAGTCGAGGCTGGTGTCGTGGTTCCACTCGCGTCCCTGAGCGAATTCGTTGCCCATAAACTGCAGTTTTTTGCCGGGAAAGCCCCACATCCAGCCGTAATAGGCGCGCAGGTTGGCAAACTTCTGCCAGGTATCACCCGGCATGCGGTCAAGGATCGACTTTTTGCCGTGTACCACTTCGTCGTGCGACAGCGGCAGCACGAAGTTTTCCGTGTAGTTGTACAGCATGCCGAAGGTCATCAGCTGATGATGGTAGCGGCGATGCACCGGATCGAGCTTCATGTAGTCGAGGGTGTCGTGCATCCAGCCGAGGTTCCATTTGAACCAGAAGCCCAGCCCGCCATCTTCGGATGGCCGCGTCACGCCCGGATAATCGGTAGACTCTTCCGCCACGCTGATGCTGCCGGGTGCGGCGCGGCCCAGCGTGCGGTTGGTATGGCGCAGGAAGGCAATGGCTTCGAGGTTTTCACGGCCGCCAAACTGGTTAGGTACCCACTCACCCTCTTTGCGGCTGTAGTCGCGATAGATCATCGACGCCACCGCATCGACGCGCAGGCCATCAATGCCGAAGCGCTCCATCCAGTACAACGCATTGCCGGAGAGATAGTTGCTGACCTCGCGTCGGCCAAAGTTGTAGATCAGCGTATTCCAGTCCTGATGGTAGCCTTCGCGCGGATCGCTGTGCTCGTACAGCTCGGTACCGTCGAATTTGGCGAGGCCAAAATCGTCGCTGGGGAAGTGGCCTGGCACCCAGTCGAGCAGTACGTTGAGACCCGCCTCGTGGGCAGCGGCGATAAAGTGACGAAACTCATCGCGCGTGCCGAAGCGGCGCGTCGGCGCGTACATGCCGAGTGGCTGATAGCCCCAGCTGCCGTCGAACGGATGCTCGTTGATCGGTAACAGCTCGATATGGGTAAAGCCCATCTCTTTGACATAGGGCACCAGCTGTTCGGCCAGCTCTTTGTAACTCAGCCAGAAATTGTTGTCGGTGTGGCGACGCCACGAACCGAGATGCACCTCGTAAATGGAGATCGGCTGGTCAAAGCCGTTGGCGATTTTGCGCTGTGGCTGCATCTCCAGCTTCGGCGGCAGGCCGCAGATCATCGAGGCGGTCTGCGGACGCATTTGCGCCTCGAAGGCGAACGGATCGGCTTTGATGCGCATCTGACCGTGCGCATCAATGATCTCGAATTTGTACAGCTGGCCGTTAACCGCGCCGGGGACAAACAGCTCCCAGATGCCGAGTTCGCGGCGGAAACGCATCGGATGGCGGCGGCCATCCCAGAAGTTAAACTCGCCCACCACCGAAACGCGCTGCGCGTTCGGGGCCCAGACGGCGAAGCGCGTGCCGGCAACGCCATCAATGGTGGTGCCGTGCGCGCCGAGCGTTTCATACGGCCGCAGGTGCGTGCCTTCGGCCAGCAGCCAGGCATCCATCTCCGCCAGCAGCGGGCCAAAGCGGTAGGCATCGTCGATCAGGTTTTGCTGGCCGTGCCAGTTGACTGCCAGCTGGTAGCGAAACAGGTTTTTACGGCGCGGGATCACGCCGCTGAAGAAGCCGCGCGAATCAAGACATTTAAGCTGGGCGCATTTGCGGCCGGTGTTGGTTTCAATCACCCAGACTTCGGATGCATCCGGTAACAGCGCACGCACTTCAAGACCTTGTGTGGTCTGGTGCATCCCCAGTACTGAGAAGGGGTCGGCATAATTCCCGGCGAAAAGGGCATTGATCGCATGGCGATCGGGAAGCTCTGACATGACTTTCTTCCTATGATTTTTTGCGCAGGCGACCGGAGAGACAGGATTGTCGCTATAGGTGCGCTGCTTTTCATGAGCCATACATACAGCAGCAAGGAAGGACACCCTCCGTGGGAAAGATCCTGGCCGTGTACAACAACTATTCCATTCGCAAAGTAAAAACAGTTAACAACCGGCACATCACTGTTAAATCATAGCTTGGGGTTGGCAGAAGCCAGGGTGGAACGCAAAAAATTGTTATCGGGCGAGCAAAAAGGGGAAGCTGATCACTTGTCGGGCGCAATTTGGGTTAAGTTTTGCACTCCCGTGGAAAGAAAAAAGGCCGGGAAACCCCGGCCTGTCTGGATTCGCGCTGCGCTTAGTCAATCAGCAAACGCAGCATGCGACGCAGCGGTTCGGCAGCGCCCCACAGTAACTGATCGCCGACGGTAAAGGCCGACAGATACTCCGGCCCCATGTTCAGCTTACGCAGACGGCCCACCGGCGTGGTCAGCGTGCCGGTCACCGCGGCGGGCGTCAGTTCACGCATGGTGATGTCGCGATCGTTCGGCACCACTTTCACCCACTCGTTGTGCGCGGCCAGCAACTGTTCGATTTCGTTCAGCGGCACATCTTTCTTCAGCTTCAACGTGAACGCCTGGCTGTGGCAGCGCAGCGCGCCGACGCGCACGCACAGGCCATCGACCGGAATGGTGTGACGGGTCGAGAGAATTTTGTTGGTCTCCGCCTGGCCTTTCCACTCTTCGCGGCTCTGGCCGTTGTCCAGCTGCTTGTCGATCCACGGGATCAGGCTGCCGGCCAGCGGTACGCCGAAGTTGTCGGTCGGCAGCGTGCCGGAACGGGTAAAGTCAGTCACGCTGCGCTCGATGTCGAGAATAGCGGAGGCCGGATTTTGCAGCGAAGTCGCAACGTGGTCGTGCAGCATGCCCATCTGGGTCAGCAGTTCGCGCATATGGCGCGCGCCGCCGCCGGAGGCCGCCTGATACGTCGCCACCGACGCCCACTCGATCAGGTCGTTAGCGAACAGTCCGCCCAGCGACATCAGCATCAGGCTGACGGTGCAGTTACCGCCGACAAAGGTTTTGATGCCGCTGTCGAGGCCCTGACGAATCACCTGATGGTTGACCGGATCAAGAATAATGATGGCGTCATCTTTCATGCGCAGCGTGGAGGCCGCATCAATCCAGTAGCCCTGCCAGCCGCTCTCGCGCAGCTTCGGGTAGACTTCACTGGTATAATCGCCGCCCTGGCAGGTGATGATGATATCCAGCGCCTTCAGCGCCTCAATATCAAACGCATCCTGCAGCGCACCGGTCGACTTACCGCCAAACGTCGGCGCAGCCTGACCCAGTTGCGAAGTGGAGAAGAAGACCGGATTGATCACATCGAAATCGCGTTCTTCGCTCATACGTGACATCAGCACAGAGCCGACCATGCCACGCCAACCAACAAAACCTACATTCTTCATTTTCTGTCCGTCTCAGGAACTCGGGCCGGGGCCTGGGTGGTGCGAAAAAAGACCAGCGCCAGCAACGCGCCAGTCTGCGTAATAATCAGGTTTACCTATGACCCACAACTCTACAAAATGCAGCACTTCTGGCAAGTGAATTAATTCGATTGCGCTAACTTTTTCAGCAGTACAACTTATAACGGCTGTGGCCGACCTGAAGGGATGGTTTACCTCTGATGACTGAAATGATATCCGCGACCATATTGTTGCTGTTGATTATGGACCCGCTGGGCAACCTGCCGATTTTCATGTCGGTGCTGAAGCACCTGGAGCCGAAGCGCCGCCGCGTAGTGCTGATGCGCGAGATGCTGATCGCCTTGATTCTGATGCTGCTGTTCCTGTTCGCCGGTGAACGCATCCTGGCGTTTCTTAATCTGCGCACCGAAACGGTATCGATTTCCGGCGGCATCATTCTGTTTCTGATCGCCATTCGCATGATTTTTCCGTCCGGCGAGACCAGCACCAGCGGCCTGCCCGCCGGTGAAGAGCCGTTCCTGGTGCCGCTGGCGATCCCGCTGGTCGCCGGGCCCTCACTGCTCGCCACCCTGATGCTGCTGTCACACCAGTATCCCAATCAGATGACGCACCTGGTCGGCGCCCTGCTGATTGCCTGGGGCGTCACGGTAGTGATTCTGCTGATGTCCGGCCTGTTCCTGCGCCTGCTGGGGGATAAAGGCGTCAACGCGCTGGAGCGATTAATGGGCCTGATCCTGATTATGCTGGCGACGCAGATGTTCCTGGACGGGATTCGGGTTTACCTGAAACTGTAATGTTTCGCGTTTGCGGTCGCCATGAATGGCGACCCTACAAGATTATTGCGCGTTTTGCTGAGGGCGCATTTATTGCGCCTCTGCAAGATCATTGCGCGTATTTGTAGGGTGCGCATTTATGCGCACCGGCATCAACAGGACGATGGTGCGTAACCGATCGCCATTGATGACCACCGGTACGCATGCCCCGTTATTTCTGCTTCTTCTCAATCGTTTTACCCGACCAGTAACCCGCCAGCAGCGAACCGGACAGGTTGTGCCACACCGAGAACAGTGCGCCGGGCAGTGCGGCCAGCGGTGAGAAGTACAGTTTGCCTAGCGTGGCCGCCAGTCCGGAGTTCTGCATACCGACTTCCAGCGCCAGCGTGCGGCAGGTGGATTCGTCAAAGCCAAACAGCTTGCCACCCCAGTAGCCGCCGAGCAGCCCAATGGCGTTGTGCAGGATTACCGCCGCGATCACCATCAGCCCTACCGAGCCGATAAAGCCCTGGCTACCGGCGACCACCGCGCTAATGATCAGCAGAATACACACCATCGAAAACGCCGGCAGATACGGCTCAACGCGGCGCACCACGCTGTTCATGGAGTGGTGAATAATCAGGCCAAGCCCAATCGGGATCACCACGATTTTGACGATGCTGAGCAGCATGCCCACCACATCAACCTGAATGTGGGTATCTACGTAGAAGCGCGTCAGCAGCGGCGTCGCGAACACACCCACCAGCGCCGAAACCGAGGAGATGGTCACCGACAGCGCCACATCGCCCTTCGCCAGATAAATCATCACGTTCGAGGCTGTCCCGCTGGCCACGCTGCCGACCAGGATCATCCCGGCGGCCAGATCCGGCGGCATCTGGAACAGTTTCGCCAGCGCCCAGGCCGCCAGCGGCATCACCAGATAGTGCAGGAACGTGCCGGCAACCACCGGTGCCGGACGCACCAGCACGCGTTTGAAATCGTCAATGTTGAGCGTCACGCCCATGCCGAACATGATCAGCATCAGCAGGTAGGTTACCCACGGCCCGATGCCGAGGAAGGTGGACGGCGAATAATAGGCTGCAACGGACAGCAGTACGGCCCAGAGCGGAAACAGGCGGGTGAGTTTGGCGAGCATGAAGAAATGTCCTTAGCGTTTTACTTAATTGGTTTTTTGCCACAGATGAAACGGCGCGCGGGGAACGACCGCAGCGACCTGCGCCGGATCATAACATTTCATTATCATAAGCGTGGCCGACGACAGAAAATGCCTATCGGCTGCTAAAGATCGCCGGGCAGGCATAGGCATTCCGCTGGCATTTGTCCGAAATAGCGTCAGGCTGAACGGCAGAAATAAAAAAAGCCGGACATTGTCCGGCTTCAGGTGACTTATGCGTCAATTAAGATTCGAACAGATTCTTATGCAGCGCGCGCACCACCTCTTCCGCGTCCGGCGTTGGCACCAGGAAGCACAGGTTGTAGCTGCTTGCGCCGTAGCAAATCATGCGCAGGTTAAACGGCTCCAGCGCGCCGAATACCTCTTTGCCGACGCCGCAGGCTTTCGACAGGTTGTTGCCGATGATCGCCACCAGCGCCAGATTCTCTTCCACTTCCACCCGGCACAGGGATGAGAGCTCGGTCAGCAGCGCCTGGGTCAGCAGACTGTCGGCGGTGCTGGTTGAACCGGTGGTATCCAGCGTCAGCGCCACGCTCACTTCCGAGGTGGTAACCAGATCAACCGAAATACTGTGGCGCGCCAGGATAGCAAACACTTCCGCCAGGAAACCGTGCGCGTGCAGCATGTTCAGGCTGTGCAGCGTCAGCAGCGTCTGTTTGCGCCGCAGCGCCAGTGCGCGGAACAGCGGCGGATTTTTAGTCTCGTTGCAGACGCGCGTGCCGCCCGCCGCCGGATCTTTACTGGAGCCGACAAACACCGGAATATCACTGCGCACCGCCGGCAGCAGCGTCGCCGGATGCAGCACTTTCGCGCCGAAGATCGCCATCTCCGCCGCTTCTTCAAAGGTGATCTCTTCGATGCGTTTCGCCTGCGGCACCACACGCGGGTCAGTGGTGTAGATGCCCGCCACGTCGGTCCAGATATCCACACGCGTCGCCTGCAGCGCTTCGCCGAGCAGCGCAGCGGTGTAATCGCTGCCGCCACGGCCGAGCGTGGTGGTGCGGCCTTTGCCTTCGCTGCCGATGAAGCCCTGCGTGATCACCAGCGCTTCTGCGGTGCGCGGCTGCAGCTGAGCCGCTGCCAGCGTTTTCAGCTCGGCCACATCCGGCTCGGCGCGGCCGAAACGGTCGCTGGTGCGCATCACTTTGCGGACGTCAAACCACTCGGCATTCACCTGGCGCTCGCGCAGGATCTCGACGAACAGCAGGCTCGACATCAGTTCGCCGTGGCTCACCAGCTCATCGGTTAGCGCGGTCGAACGGGCTAAGGCCGCCGCTTCCGCCAGCATGATGATGTTCTCCAGCATGCGATCAATCTCCTGACGGATGACGTCCGGCGACTGCAGGCGATCGATGATGGCGTATTGAATGGTGCGGATTTGATCCAGCAGATAAGCGCGCTGCTCGAGTTCCTGGCCTTCAGCCAGCGAAACCAGCAGGTTAGTCACGCCCGCCGAGGCAGAGAGCACCACCAGACGGGTATTGGCATCAGACAGCACGACGTCCGCGCTGCGGTTCATGGCATCGAAATCGGCAACGCTGGTGCCGCCAAATTTTGCCACGATCAACGATTGAGACATGTAACAAAACCTCGTGTCAGGTTATCTCCTCCCATTCGCGGAAGAGAAGATCGGGTAACAGCCTTGGCACAAGAGAAGAGCAGAATTGGACAGACAAGATCAGGAGATGAGTCACCAAAAGCACTTCACCTTGCGAAACGTCCGACTGCGGACGCTTCTGGTGACAACCCAGAGGATTCAGCCCCTGCAGCCGACAGCACAACACTCCGCATGTTGCACCACCTCGGCGTCGCACCCCCTGATGTGTTCTCGCCGGATACGGATCCTCAAACACACTGCCTGGGCGACGCGCCTCTTCTGGCTTGCACCCGGAGGTGCAAGTCGCGCGCACAAAATACTGATTAATTGTTCCGCTGTCCAGCCTTGCGGCGCCGGGAAAATTCATTTTTACACTTATGCAGCGCATTGCTAAACAAACCCGGCAGCCGCCAGCCGCCTAAAGTAGTCAGCGGTGCGAAAAAACCGGTGTTTTGCTGATGCCGCGCAGAGTAATGCGCGGCGAACCGGCCGACAATCGCCGCCGGATTTACCTGAAACGCTGCGGCTGGCGTCACAAATTTTTTCCTTTCAGTTGCAACTGTGGTCATACTGAAACGCGTGCAAGCCGTAACAAATGCTCAGCATGCCGGGCCAGACAGGATGCGCCCGGATGGAATGACGGTTCTTATATCAACAAGAGTGTTGCCATGAAAAATATCAATCCGACACAAACCGCAGCCTGGAAAGCGCTGCAGCAGCATTTTGATCAGATGAAATCGGTAGAGATTGCCGACCTGTTTGCGCAGGATGCCGATCGTTTTGCGAAATTCTCTGCCACCTTTGATGATCAGATGCTGGTGGATTTCTCAAAAAACCGCATCACCCAGGAAACCCTCGACAAACTCCAGGCGCTGGCGAAAGAGACCGATCTGGCGGGCGCCATCAAATCCATGTTCTCCGGTGAGAAGATTAACCGCACCGAAGATCGCGCCGTGCTGCACGTGGCCCTGCGCAACCGCAGCAATACGCCGATTCTCGTGGATGGCAAAGATGTAATGCCGGAAGTGAACGCGGTGCTGGCGAAGATGAAAGCCTTCTCAGAGCGCATCATCAGCGGCGAGTGGAAAGGCTACACCGGCAAGCCGATTACTGACGTGGTGAACATCGGTATCGGCGGTTCAGACCTCGGCCCGTTCATGGTGACCGAAGCGCTGCGTCCGTATAAAAACCACCTCAACATGCACTTTGTTTCCAACGTTGATGGCACGCACATTGCCGAAACGCTGAAACCGCTTAGCCCGGAAACTACGCTGTTCCTCGTGGCGTCGAAAACCTTTACCACGCAGGAAACCATGACCAACGCCCACAGCGCGCGCGACTGGTTCCTGAACACCGCCGGCGATCAGCAGCACGTGGCGAAGCACTTTGCCGCGCTCTCAACTAACGCGAAAGCGGTCGGCGAATTTGGTATTGATACCGCCAACATGTTCGAGTTCTGGGACTGGGTCGGCGGCCGCTACTCACTGTGGTCCGCGATTGGTCTGTCGATCATCCTGTCCATCGGCTTCGAAAACTTCGAACAGCTGCTGAGCGGCGCGCATGCCATGGACCAGCACTTTGCGAACACGCCAGCGGAGCAAAACCTGCCGGTGCTGCTGGCGCTGATCGGTATCTGGTACAACAACTTCTTCGGTGCCGAAACCGAAGCGATTCTGCCGTACGACCAGTACATGCACCGTTTTGCCGCTTACTTCCAACAGGGCAACATGGAATCCAACGGTAAGTACGTCGACCGCGACGGCAACCCGGTGGATTACCAGACTGGCCCAATTATCTGGGGTGAACCCGGCACCAACGGGCAGCACGCGTTTTATCAGCTGATCCATCAGGGCACCAAGCTGATTCCATGCGACTTCATTGCGCCGGCGCAGACCCACAACGCGCTGGCCGATCACCACCAGAAGCTGCTTTCCAACTTCTTTGCTCAGACCGAAGCGCTGGCGTTTGGTAAAGCCCGCGAGGTGGTAGAGAAAGAGTTTACCGATGCCGGTAAATCAGCGGAGTCCGTCGCGCATATCGTGCCGTTCAAGGTGTTTGAAGGTAACCGCCCGACCAACTCGATTCTGCTGCGTGAAATTACTCCGTTCAGCCTCGGCGCGCTGATTGCGCTGTACGAGCACAAGATCTTCACTCAGGGCGCGATTCTCAACATCTTCACCTTCGATCAGTGGGGCGTTGAGCTGGGCAAACAGCTGGCTAACCGCATTCTGCCGGAGCTGGAAAACGATGCGCAGATTAACAGCCACGATAGCTCCACCAATGGCTTAATTAATCGCTACAAATCCTGGCGTTAATTTCACCCCCAGGCTCATCAGGCGGCAGCACATGCCGCCTTTTTTTTGCTCCGATATACCGCCCCGCGGAAAATAAGCGGATTTTGCTGCCACGCTGCGGTTAGATAATTCTTAAAATGCCCTAAGGAAAATCGGAAGATGCCATCATGCGTGGCGGGCTTATCTGATAAAAAATGGATCTGATTTGTCCACCTCATCCACCTAAGCAACTGATTAAATTTGCCTTTCTATTTTAACCCTTTCAGGAAAATCTGATTATTCCTATTCCGTGCCATTTTTTAATGCAAAAGTGAAAAATGCTGCTGTGCTATAACGTCCTGCGTAAATATTCCAGCCAGCGAAAAAAGCGCAATTAAAAAAAGCAGCTAACGCCAATTCGCCTTATTTATCACCAGAAATGTCCTGCTTAATCCCCCTCTTTTTCTGGCGCTGAACTCTGGTAATTTGTTGCCCTATACTGAACGCGCCTTCAAGGCTGCCCTGAATACTTCCCCGCTGTCGCCCGGCGGCCCGGGAAACATTATTGCGCGCTGACCACGGTTAGCCAGCTGCATGCGGCCCAGCGGCCATCGGACGGCAGCGTACGGTATGACGGGTAATATCCTTCATTCACGTTTTATCAAGATGCAGGAAACGTTGTTATGAAAAAACTGATGGTTGCCGGTGCAGCCTTACTTTACGTTGCCGTTTCTTCCGCTGCGATTGCCGCACCGGAAGAAGCCGGTGCTGCAGCAGGCGCGCAGGCGGGAGCAATCTCGACCGGTGCGACCACCGCTGTGGGTATCGGCGCACTCGGTGCGTTAGTGGGTCTCGGCGTTGCCGCTGCTGGCGGTGGCGACGGTGCAAATACCGGTACAACAACCACTACCACAACGAGCACCACTCGTTGATGTAGCACCTTTAAACATAACCACACAGTCGTGTGGTTATTTTTTGTTTTTTTGCCTCTATTGAGACAGGGATACACAGTGCGCCGACTCACTTTGCTGCTTCTTTGCCTGTTGCTGCAGGCTTGCACACAAACGCAAAAAGGCCTCGAACAGACCGTGATGCTCGCCATCAGCGGTCCGGACGATGTCACCGTCAGCGATGAACAAATCGCTAATCTGCCCTATGCCAGCCTGTATGCGCGCGTCGACAGCGGTCCGCGCATCTTTGTGGTGCTGGGCTATCTGGAAAACGGCCAGCAGAAATGGGTAACCCAGGATAAAGCCATGCTGGTGATGCAGCACGGCCGCCTGGTGAAAACCCTCGGCCTGCGCGATAACCTGCAGGCCGTCAGTAACCTGGCGCAGGATCCGCTGGCCGATGCGCTGCGGCTGCAAAATGGCGCGCAGTGGACGCGCGTCGTGCAGTGGCGCGAGCAGAACAACGTGCGTGCCGCCACCGCTCACTCCACCTTTCAGCGCGGCGACGATGAAGTGCTGAACCTCGCCGGCGAGCGGGTGCCCTGCCGCGTCTGGCACGAAACGGTAGAGATGGAGAGCCCCGGCGTCAGCTGGCAGAACACCTTCTGGATCGATAACCGCGACGGTACGGTGCTGCAGGCGCAGCAGATGCTGGCGGCTGACCAGTTCCCGATTGCAACCACCCTTCTGAAGCCGGCGAAATCATGAAAAAAATCAATTCTTTGCTGGCGGCACTCGCCCTCACGGCGGCCAGCCACGCGCTGGCGGATAGCCAGGTGACGGTACACCCTGCGCACGATCAGCGCAGTTTCCAGATCGATCATGCCAGCACGCTTAGCGAACTGGTAACGAACCCGGCGCTGCACAGCTGGTGGCCGGGCACGGTGATTGCCGAACGCGGTGCGACCGCCGTGGCGCAGCAGCAGCACGCTCAGTTGCTGGCGGATCTGCGCGCCTGGCAGGCCGACAGCGGTACTTCACTGGCCGCAACCATCGGCAGCGTAATCCAGCAGCTCAGCGCTCTGCAGGTTACCGGGCGCCAGTTTACTTCGCTCGATCCCGACTGGGTGCGGCTGCGTCCGGAAGCCAACCGTAAACTGCAGGGCAGCTACGACCTGTACATCGTGGCAGCGCCGACGCAGGTACGGGTGATGGGCGCACTCAGCCATCCCGGCAGTGAGAGCTGGCAGCCAGGACGCACGGTGCGTGACTACCTCGCGCCGCATGCGCGTTTATCGGGTGCCGAACGCAGCGTGGCCACGGTGATTGCGCCGTCAGGTGAGACGCAGCAGGTGCCGATCGCTTACTGGAATCAGCGGCATGTTGAAGTCGAGCCTGGCAGCACCATCTGGCTGGGCTTTTCCACATGGAGCCTGCCCTGGGGCCAGCCTGATTTGAATGCGCGCATGCTTTCCGTTCTGACTCACCGGATGCCAGACTGATGAAAAAACAATTACTCCTCAGCCTGTTGGCTGCTTCTGTCGCCGCCGCATGCCAGGTGCAGGCGGAAACCTGGCCGGAACCGGTCGGTCCTTCACAATCTGATTTTGGCGGCGTGGGCCTGATGCAAACGCCGACCGCGCGCATGGCAAAAGAGGGCGAATTTAGCCTGAACTTCCGCGATAACGATCAATATCGTTACTATTCTGCGTCATTGCAGCTGTTCCCGTGGCTGGAAACCACGGTGCGCTATACCGACGTACGCACCCGCCGCTACAGTGCGGTGGAAGGCTTCAGCGGCAACCAGAGCTATAAAGACAAAGCCTTCGACCTGAAGCTGCGCCTGTGGCAGGAGAGCTTCTGGCTGCCGGAAGTGGCGGTGGGTTCGCGCGATTTGGGCGGTACCGGCCTGTTCGACAGTGAATATCTGGTGGCGAGTAAAGCCTGGGGACCGTTTGATTTCAGCCTCGGCCTGGGCTGGGGCTATCTCGGCAACAGCGGCACCATCAAAAACCCGTTCTGCTCCTACAGCGATAGCTTCTGCAGCCGCACCGGCGGCGGTTCGGCGGGTTCCATTAACGGCTCGCAGATGTTCCACGGTCCGGCGGCACTGTTTGGTGGCATCGAATACCAGACGCCGTGGCAGCCGCTGCGTCTCAAGCTGGAGTATGAAGGCAACGATTATCAGGACGATTTTGCCGGCAGGCTGGAGCAGCGCAGTAAGGTCAACGTTGGCGCAATCTATCGCCTTACCGACTGGGCGGATATCAACGCCAGCTACGAGCGCGGCAATACCTTTATGTTTGGCGTGACCGTGCGCACCAACTTTAATTCGTTACACCAGTCGCACCTTGATAGCGCAAAACCGGCTTATCAGCCACAGCCGCAGGGCGATCTGCTGCAGCCGACGGTGGTCGCTAATCAGCTTACCGATCTGAAATACAATGCCGGACTGGATGGTCCGCGCATCCAGACTAAAGGCCGCACGCTGTACGTTTCCGGTGAGCAGACCAAATATCGCGACACGCGCGAAGGCGTTGACCGCGCTAACCGCATCATCATGAACAATCTGCCGGCTGGCATTGATACGATTGAAGTCACCGAGTCGCGCTTTAACATGCCGCAGGTCACCACGCGCACCGATGTGGCCAGCCTGAATAACGAACTGCGCGGCTATCCGCTCGGCCACGAGCAGCCGCTGCAGCAGACGCGTGAAGAACCGATCGATCCGGGCACCACCGAACAGGGCTATTTCATCCGTAAGGATCGCCTTAACTACAGCCTGTCGCCGGTGCTGAACCAGTCGGTCGGCGGTCCGGAAAGCTTCTACATGTACCAGCTCGGCGTAATGGGCAATGTCGATTACTGGCTGACCGATCACTGGCTGATTGGCGGCAGCCTGTTTGGCAACATCGCCAATAACTATGACAAGTTCAACTACAACGGCGCGCCAGCCGACTCGACGCTGCCGCGCGTGCGCACCCACATTCGCGACTACGTGGAGAACAACGTTTACGTGAATGATCTGCAGGCCAACTACATGCGCTATCTCGGCAATGGCTTCTACGGCCAGGTGTACGGTGGCTATCTGGAAACCATGTACGGCGGCGTGGGCGGCGAACTGTTGTATCGCCCGGTGGACAGCAACTGGGCTTTTGGTCTCGATGCGAACTACGTGAAGCAGCGTGACTGGGACAACATGATGCAGTTCACCGATTACAAGGCGCCGACCGGGCACCTTACCGCTTACTGGCGTCCGTGGTTCATGCAGGATGTGCTGGTGAAAGCCAGCGTCGGTGAATATCTGGCGAAGGACAAAGGGGTCACGCTGGATGTGTCGAAGCGCTTTGACAGCGGCGTAATGGTCGGCTTCTACGCCACCAAAACCAACGTGTCAGCCGAAGCGTATGGCGAAGGGGATTTCACCAAAGGTTTCTATATTTCGATTCCGATGGATCTGTTTACCGTCTCGCCAACCCGTGGCCGTGCGCAGGTGAACTGGGTGCCGCTGACGCGTGACGGTGGTCAGATGCTGGGCCGTAAGTACCAGCTGTACGATCTGACCGCCGATCGCGATGCGCGTTTTAATTAAATCGTAGCGCGGGGTTAAACCCGCGCCGGTTTTAAAAAAACGCGCGATGAATCGCGCCGCTACAGAGTGTGCACGTATTTGTAGCGGCGCAATTTATTGCGCAAGCAATAGGGCGCAGTTGATTGCGCGCGCTCTGCGCCGGCAATTCATCAATCCGCGTCGTAGCCTAAATTCGGTGCCAGCCAGCGTTCCACGTCGCTGACGCTCATGCCTTTACGCGCCGCGTAATCTTCCACCTGGTCGCGCTGAATCTGCGCCACGGCGAAATATTTACTCTCCGGATGACTAAAATACCAGCCGGACACCGCGGCACCGGGCCACATGGCAAAAGATTCGGTCAGTTTCATGCCGGTGTGATGCTCCACATCCAGCAGCTGCCAGATTTGTGCCTTCTCGGTGTGTTCCGGACAGGCCGGATAGCCCGGCGCCGGACGAATGCCCTGGTAATTTTCGCGAATCAGCTCGTCGTTGCTGAGATTTTCATGGGCGGCATAGCCCCAGATCACCTTACGCACGCGCTCATGCAGGTATTCGGCAAACGCCTCCGCCAGGCGATCCGCCACCGCTTTCACCATGATTTTGTTGTAATCATCGTGCTGCTGGTCGAACGCCGCCGCCAGCGCATCCTCCTCCAGCCCGCCGGTGACGGCAAACGCGCCGAGATAATCTGCTTTACCACTGGATTTCGGCGCCACGAAGTCCGCCAGACAATAATTGGCGAAGTCGGTTTTTTCCGTTTGCTGACGCAAATGATGGCTGACGCACAGCACCTCGCGCCGGGTCTCGTCACGGTAGATTTCAATGTCGTCGCCAACCCGGTTAGCCGGGAAAATACCAACCACGCCGCGCGGCCTGAGCGTGCCCTGCGCGCTGAGGTTATCCAGCATCGCATTGGCATCGGCAAACAGCCGCGTGGCTTCTTCGCCCACCACCTCATCTTCCAGGATACGCGGATATTTGCCGGCCAGCGACCAGGTCATAAAAAACGGCGTCCAGTCGATGTAGTTGCGCAGCGTATCGATACTGGCCTCCACTGCGCTGACGCCGGTGCGATGCGCCACCGGTGGCGTGTAGCGTTGCCAGTCAATGACGTAATGATTATCGCGCGCGGCCTGTAGCGTGACCGGCGGCGTGCGCGGCTTTTTACGCGCGTGCTGAATCCGCACGGTTTCGTACTCTTTACGCGTGCGCGCCACAAACGCCTCTTTCAGCGTGGGCGACAGCAGCGATGAGACCACGCCGACGGTGCGCGAGGCGTTCTGCACATAGACCGTCGGGCCGCTGTAATTCTGCTCAATCTTCACCGCCGTGTGCGCTTTCGAGGTGGTGGCCCCGCCAATCAGCAGCGGCAGCGTAAAGCCCTGGCGCTCCATCTCTTTCGCCACGTTCACCATCTCGTCGAGCGACGGGGTAATCAGGCCGGAAAGTCCGATGATGTCGGCGTTTTCCTCACGCGCGGTTTTCAGGATTTTGTCGCCCGGCACCATCACGCCCAGGTCGATGATTTCGTAGTTGTTACACTGCAGCACCACGCCAACAATATTTTTGCCGATGTCATGCACGTCGCCTTTTACCGTCGCCAGCACGATTTTACCGTTGCTGCGGCCGGCCTCTTTGCTCGCCTGGATAAAGGGTTCGAGGTAGGCCACCGCCTGCTTCATCACGCGCGCCGATTTCACCACCTGCGGCAGGAACATTTTGCCCTCGCCAAACAGATCGCCGACCACATTCATGCCGGACATCAGCGGCCCTTCAATGACTTCAATCGGCCGTGCCGCGGCCTGGCGCGCCTCTTCGGTGTCCTGCTCGATAAACTCGGTTATGCCTTTCACCAGCGAATATTCCAGCCGCTTCACCACGTCCCAGCTGCGCCATTCGGCCTGCTGCTTGTCCTGCTCACCCTCGTCTTTGTTGCCGCGATACTTCTCCGCCAGCGCCAGCAGTCGCTCGGTGCCATCGTCGCGCCGGTTGAGGATCACGTCCTCAACCGCATCGCGCAGCTCCGCCGGCAGATCGTCATAAATTGCCAGCTGACCGGCGTTGACGATGCCCATGTCCATGCCGTTGCGGATGGCGTAGTAGAGGAACACCGCGTGAATCGCCTCGCGCACCGGTTCGTTACCGCGGAACGAGAACGACACGTTGGAGACGCCGCCGGAGATCATCGCGTGCGGCAGTTCGCGTTTGATGTCTTCACAGGCACCGATGAAATCCATCGCGTAGTTGTTGTGCTCTTCGATGCCGGTGGCGACGGCAAAGATATTGGGGTCGAAAATGATGTCTTCCGGCGGGAAACCGACTTCTTCGGTGAGGATGTGGTAGGCGCGGCGGCAGATCTCAATTTTGCGCGCGCGGGTATCCGCCTGGCCCACTTCGTCGAACGCCATCACCACCACCGCCGCGCCGTAGCGCCGCACTTTGCGCGCGTGCGCAATAAACGGCTCGATGCCCTCTTTCATCGAGATGGAGTTGACGATGCCTTTGCCCTGAATGCACTGCAGGCCTTTCTCAATCACCTCCCATTTCGAGGAGTCGATCATGATCGGCACACGCGCAATATCGGGCTCACCGGCAATCAGATTGAGAAAGCGCACCATGGCCGCTTCCGCATCCAGCATGCCTTCATCCATATTGATATCGATAATCTGCGCACCGTTTTCCACCTGCTGGCGCGCCACGTCCAGCGCTTCGTTGTACTTCTCTTCTTTAATCAGGCGCTTAAATTTGGCCGAGCCGGTCACGTTAGTGCGCTCACCCACGTTGACGAACAGTGAATCGGCCTGAATATTGAGCGGTTCGAGGCCAGACAAACGGCAGGCGACGGCTATTTCCGGTAGCGGCCGCGGTGGCACGCCCTCGACCGCTGCCGCCATCGCCGCAATGTGCTGCGGCGTGGTGCCACAGCAGCCACCGATAATGTTGAGGAAACCGGCGCGCGCCCACTCGCCAATCTGCGCCGCCATCGTCGCCGCATCAAGATCATATTCGCCGAAGGCATTCGGCAGACCGGCGTTGGGGTGGGCGCTGACATAGCCTTCGGCAATGCGCGACAGCTCCTGCACATACTGGCGCAGTTCGTCCGGACCAAGCGCGCAGTTGAGGCCGAACGACAGCGGCTCCGCGTGGCGCAGTGAGTTGTAGAATCCTTCCGTGGTCTGGCCGGAGAGCGTGCGGCCTGACGCATCGGTAATGGTGCCGGAGATCATCAGCGGCAGCGTCACGCCCATCGCTTCCATCTCGCTCTGTACCGCATAGATCGCCGCTTTGGCATTCAGGGTATCGAACACCGTTTCGATCATGATGATGTCAGCACCGCCGCTAATCAGCGCATGGGTCGATTCGCGGTAGGCGTCCACCAGCTGATTGAAGGTGATGTTACGAAACGCGGGATCGTTGACGTCAGGCGAGATCGAGCAGGTGCGGTTGGTCGGGCCGAGCACGCCAGCAACGTAGCGCGGGCGATCGGGCGTTTTTGCCGTCCACGCGTCGGCGCAGGCGCGCGCCAGTTTCGCCGCTTCGAAGTTGATCTCCGCCGACAGCGCGGCCATTTCATAGTCGGCCATGGCAATCGGGGTGGCGTTGAAGGTGTTGGTTTCGAGAATATCCGCGCCAGCCGCCAGGTAAGCATCGTGGATTTCGCGAATGACGTCCGGCTTACTCAGCACCAGCAGGTCATTATTGCCCTTCACATCGCACGGCCAGTCAGCGAAGCGGCTGCCGCGAAAATCCTGCTCATCCAGTTTGTAACTCTGGATCATGGTGCCCATGCCACCGTCCAGAATCATGATGCGTTGTGCCAGCTGCTGCTGTAGCGTTGCGGTTTTATTGCTCACTCTTGCCCCATCCACGTCATTACGCTGACTAAATGCCAGCCAGTCATACTGGCACAACTTTCAAATGAGCAAAAGTCACCCGTTTGCGGCCACCGGCGGCAAAATGACCAGCAGATCCGACCAGTCAGCCAGCGTTTGCATTCATACCATTAAAAACGAAAATGGTTTCCATACCTGCAATGGCTGTGGAGATGTTATGGCAACCCCTGCGCCCGCGAAACGCGGCAAAAAACCCCGTACGGCTCCGGCGGCCAGTGCCCCTGCCGGCGGCCAGGTACAATCTCTGACGCGCGGGCTGCGTTTACTGGAGCTGATTGCCGAATCACACGGTAGCGTGGCGCTGACCGAGCTGGCGCAACAGGCCGGGCTTCCCAACTCCACCACTCATCGCCTGCTGACCACCATGCAGCAGCAGGGATTTGTGCATCAGGTGGGCGACCTCGGTTTATGGACCATTGGCGCTCATGCTTTTGTGGTCGGCAGCAGTTTTCTGCAGAGCCGCAATCTGCTGGCGATTGTGCACCCGATTCTGCGCCGGCTGATGGAAGAAGCCGGCGAAACCGTGAATCTGGCGGTGCTGGATCTCAGTGATTATCAGGCAGTGATTATTGACCAGGTACAGTGCACCCAGCTGATGCGCATGTCAGCGCCGATTGGCGGCAAGTTGCCGATGCATGCGTCCGGTGCCGGCAAAGCGTTTCTCGCTCACCTCAGCGATGATCAGGTCACCGCCCTGCTGCATCAGAAGGGATTACATCACTACACGCCGAAAACCCTGATGTCGCCGCATAGCCTGAAGGAGAATCTGGCGCTGATCCGTAAGATGGGTTTTTCGCACGACGACGAAGAGCACGCGCTCGGCCTGCGCTGTGTGGCGGCACCGATTTATGATGAACACGGCGAACCGTTTGCCGCCATCTCCATCTCCGGCCCGCTGGCGCGTATGACCGACGACCGCATTACCGAACTCGGGGCGCTGGTGATCCGCGCGGCGAAGCAGGTGACGCTGAGCTATGCCGGCCGCTAGGCGGCCACTGACGCGTAGCGCGCGCTGAAACGCTGTCCGGCGCGCCACGCCATCACCTCTTCAATATGCCCGGCACGGATCCGCGCCTGCAGGGCGCGCCACCAGCCAGGATCGAACAACTGCGGATGCAGCGCCTGCAGCAGTTTTCCGGTCGCCGGTTCGCTGCACAGCGCGTAGCGGAAGGTTTCCGGAAACACATCATCCGGCCCGACGCTGTACCACGGCTCGGCCTGCAGCTCATCCTCTTCGTAACGCGCCGCCGGAACATCGCGGAACACCAGCTCGGTCATCGGGCGGATTTCATCATAGTCGTAAAACACCACGCGGCCATGGCGCGTCATGCCGAAGTTTTTAAACAGCATATCGCCGGGGAAGATATTGGCCGCCGCCAGCTGACAAATCGCATCGCCGTACTCCTCAATGGCGTGCTGGCGCTGTTCCGGCGTCGCCTGCATCAGCCACAGGTTAAGCGGCTGCATACGACGCTCCAGCCATAAGTGGCGGATGATCAGTACGTCATCGCGCAGCTCGATTTTTTCCGGAATCTCGCGCTCAAATTCCGCCATCAGCGCCGCCGGAATGCGCGCGCGCGGGATGGCGAAATGCTCAAACTCTTGGGTGTCAGCCATGCGCCCGACGCGGTCATGCTCTTTGACCAGCCGGTAACAGGCGCGCACCTGCGCATCCGTCACCTCTTTTTGCGGCGCGAAGCGATCTTTAATCACCTTAAATACCCGATCAAAACCGGGCAGCGTAAATACCAGCATCACCATACCGCGCACGCCGGGTGCGATGGTGAATGCTTCCTGACTGTGCGCCAGGTAATCTAAATATTCGCGATAGCATTCGGTTTTACCGTGTTTCTGGCAGCCAATCGCCATATAGCGCTCGGCGAGGGTTTTGCCCGGCAAAATCGGCTGCAGCCAGGCCACCAGCGCGGCCGGCACCGGCGCATACACCATGAAATAGGCGCGGGCAAAGCCAAACACGATGCTGGCGTCATTGCTGTCGGTGAGACAGGTATCAATCCACAACCGGCCGGCATCGTCGCGCTGGATCGGCAGCAGGCACGGCACAATCTCGCCCGCGCTCAGCTGCAGCCGCGCCACAATCCAGGCGGTTTTGTTGCGATAAAACAGCTCGCTGGCGACGTCCAGCGTGGCATTGGCCAGCTGTGCCGCGCTGAACTGCTCGTGCAAATGACGCACAATCCAGCCGATGTCGCGCGTCTGATCCTGCCACGTCAGCCGCAACGGAATGTCATTCAATACCTGACGCAGCGTCTCATGCCAGCTGTGCTGCGGCCGGTACAGGCGCGACAGCGGTCGCTGCGCCGGCGGCGCGGGCGCGTACGGCTGTGACGGCAGGATAAACAGCCGCTCAGGCAGTAAGTGGCTGTGCCCCAGCAAGCGACAATAGACAGAATTAAAAAAGCTTTCGGCAATTTCATGACGCGGATAGCCCGGCAGCAGCGTGGCATAGTGGCTTTTCACCCGCAGCCAGAAGGCGTCATCCCAGTCGGCCATCTCGTTGAGGATGCGCAACTGATTGGCGACCAGCCCGACGTGATGATCGTACAAATGGATACGCGCTTTCATCGCCTGCTGCACCGCCTGCCAGTCCGCCTGTTCAAAGCGCTGCTGCGCGCCTGCGGTAATGTCGAGAAAGCGACCGTACTGCGCATCAAAACCCTGCAGAATCGTGTGGGCGATAAGGGATTCTCTCGGTGACATCGGCAATCTCCGGCAAGCGTGAGCCAGTGAAACGGTGCGCCATGCTGCGCACCGCGAGTACGCTGATCAGAACTGTGCGGCTTCGGTGGAGCCGGTCAGCGCGGTGACCGACGAGCTGCCGCCCTGAATCACCGTGGTGATGCGATCAAAATATCCGGTGCCCACTTCCTGCTGATGCGCAGAGAAGGTGTAGCCGCGTTCGCGTGCGGCAAATTCCGGCTGCTGCACCTTTTCCACGTAGTGGCGCATGCCTTCGCCCTGCGCATAAGCGTGCGCGAGGTCGAACATGTTGAACCACATGCTGTGAATGCCGGCCAGAGTGATGAACTGAAAGCGGTAGCCCATCTCGCTCAGCGCCTGCTGGAAGCGGGCAATGGTGCGATCGTCGAGATTCTTCTTCCAGTTAAACGAAGGCGAACAATTGTAAGCCAGCAGCTTGCCGGGATACTGCGCGTGAATCGCCTCGGCGAAGCGCTGCGCCAGCGCCAGATCCGGCGTGGAAGTTTCGCACCACAGCACATCGGCATACGGCGCATACGCCAGGCCACGGGCTATCGCCTGTTCGATACCGGCATGGGTGCGAAAGAAGCCTTCAGCGGTCCGTTCCCCGGTGATAAACGGCGCATCACGCTCGTCGCAATCGGAGGTAATCAGATCGGCAGCGTCGGCATCGGTGCGCGCAATCAGCACCGTGGGCACATCCATCACATCGGCCGCCAGCCGCGCCGCCACCAGTTTCTGAATCGCTTCCTGCGTCGGCACCAGAACTTTGCCGCCCATGTGTCCGCACTTCTTCACCGCCGCCAGCTGATCTTCAAAGTGCACCGCGCCGGCACCGGCCTGAATCATCGCTTTCATCAGCTCAAAAGCATTGAGCACCCCGCCAAATCCGGCTTCCGCATCGGCGACAATCGGCAGGTAGTAATCGATAAAGCCGTCATCGTCCGGCGACAGTCCGCTCGCCCACTGGATTTGATCGGCGCGCTGAAAACTTTGGTTGATACGTTCCACCACGTTCGGCACCGAATTGACCGGATACAGCGACTGGTCCGGATACATCTGCCCGGCCAGGTTTGCATCGGCCGCCACCTGCCAGCCGGAGAGATAAATCGCCTCAATGCCGGCTTTCGCCTGCTGCACCGCCTGCCCGCCGGTCAGGGCACCGAGGCTGTTGATATAGCCTTTGCTCGCCTCGCCATTCAGGAGTGCCCACAGCTTTCTCGCGCCGCGATCCGCCAGCGTGCAGGCGGGATTAACGGAGCCGCGCAGGTTAATGACCTCTTCGGCACTGTAAGGACGGGTAATGCCCTGCCAGCGTGATGCCAGCCAGCTGTTTTCCAGTTGAGCGATCTGTTGGGTACGATTTGACATAGCAGTATCTCCAGAGTCAGGGCAGCAGGCGGTAGCCCGGCAGGGTGAGGAAAGGAACCAGTTGTTCGTCGGTGGTGATTTGCGCCATCAGCGCAGCCGCATCTTCATAGCGACCGGCGTCAAAGCGCGTGTCACCCAGGCTGTGGCGCAGGGCCGCCAGCTCTTCATCAAGAAACTGTTCGAACAGCGCGGCGGTCACCAGCTGACCATCGCTGAGGATTTGCTTGTGGTGAATCCACTGCCAGATGGAGGTGCGGGCAATCTCCGCGGTAGCGGCATCCTCCATCAGCCCATCAATAGGCACGCAGCCATTGCCGCTGATCCACGCTTCCAGATATTGCAGCGCAACGCGGATGTTGGCGCGCATCCCGGCTTCGGTGCGCTGACCACGGCACGGGCGCAGCAGGCGCTCGGCGGTGATCGGCGTATCCTGTTCACGACTGACGTGCAGCTGATTGGGGCGATCGCCCAGCTGACGGTCAAACTCTGCCATGGCGATATCCGCCAGGCCTGGATGCGCGACCCAGGTACCGTCATGGCCGTTGCCCGCTTCACGTGCTTTGTCCTCCTGCACTTTCTGCATCACCCAGGCGTTGCGTTCAGTGTCTTTGGCCGGGATGAGCGCCGACATGCCGCCCATCGCCAGCGCACCGCGCCGGTGACAGGTTTTGATCAGCAGGCGCGAATAAGCCTCGAGGAACGGCTGGTCCATGCTGATCTGCTGACGATCCGGCAGAATGCGGTCACCATGCTGGCCCAGCGTTTTGATGTAGCTGAAGATGTAATCCCAGCGACCACAGTTGAGGCCAACCACGTGATCGCGCAGTTCCCACAGGATCTCATCCATCTGGAATACCGCGGGCAACGTCTCGATCAATACCGTGGCTTTGATGGTGCCGCGCGGCAGATCGAAACGATCTTCACTGAAGCGGAAGATTTCCCGCCACCATGCCACTTCCGCCGCATGCTCGGTTTTCGGCAGATAGAACCACGGACCGTGGCCCTTATCCAGCAGCGCGGTGACGTTGTGAAACAGATAGAGCGCAAAGTCGAATAACCCGCCGGGAATGGCCCGATCGCGCCACTCAACATGCTTCTCATCCAGATGTAAGCCGCGAACCCGGCACATCAGCAGCGCCGGATCGGATCGTAACTGGTAGATCTTGCCGTTTTCGCTGGTGAAGCTCAGCGTGCCGTTAACCGCATCGCGCAGCGCCAGCTGGCCATCAAGCAGTTTTTGCCAGGTCGGTGCCAGAGAATCCTCAAAATCGGCCATGAACACTTTGACGTTAGCGTTCAGCGCGTTGATCACCATTTTGCGATCTGGCGGACCGGTGATTTCGACGCGGCGATCGCGCAGTAGCTGAGGAATGGGCCTCACCTGCCAGTCACTTTGCCGAATGGAAGCGGTTTCCGAATCGAAGTCTGGCAACGCCCCCTGATCGTAGCGCTGCTGGCGCTGCTGACGCGCTTTCAGCAGACGCTCGCGCTCGGGTGCAAAGCGCACTACCAGCGAGTGCAGGAAATCAATGGCTTCGGGCGTCAGCAGCTGCTTCTCCGCGTGGGTAAAGGGCTGGCTAAAGGTCAGTGTCGGGCTGATAACCGTGTCTGTCATGCGGGCTGCCTCCTGGTTTGATCCTTTTTCTAACGACAGGATCGGGCTGTAGGGTGTTTTTTAACCGGCAAGATCAGAGCATAATCATTTTTATTTTAATTTCAAAAACTATTTCCATTTTATTGTTTATTTGATTTTATTTATCTGATTTAACTGTAATTTAATCTCACGAAATAAAGGCAATACGTTCCATCATAGAAAAAAGGCAAAAAAAAGCCGCGACAACACGCGGCTGTCACGGCAGGTTTAAACGCGCTTTTAGCAGGCGTTTTACTCGAGCGTTGGATTCATGTGACGCAGATCGAATGGCGTAATCTGGTAGACGTAGTAGTTGAGCCAGTTGGAGAACAGCAGGTTGCCGTGGCTACGCCAGGTGGCGCGCGGCGGCAATTCCGGATTGTCCTGCGGGAAGTAGTTGAACGGCACCTCAGGGTGCAGGCCGGCTTCGTAGTCCCGATGGTACTCACCCGACAGCGTAAGAGCGTCATATTCCGGATGGCCGGTAACAAAGGCCAGGCGTTTGTCTTTACTCGCCATCAGATAGGCACCGGTGCTTTCCGATTCGGCAAACAGCTCAAGATCGGTGTAGTCACGGATCAGCTGGCTGGGGAAATCAGCATAGCGTGAATGCGGCGCGAGGAAGTTGTCATCAAATCCGCGCGTCAGCAGCGCGTGCGGATGAAGGATCTGATGCTCATAGACGCCAGACAGCTTGTTCTGTCGCGTCTGTTTAGGAATGCCATACAGGATGTTAAGCGCCGCCTGCACCGCCCAGCAAACGAACAGCGTAGAAGTGACGTGCTCTTTCGCCCAGTGCAGCACGCGCTGAATCTGTGGCCAGTAGGCAACATCATTGAAATCAACCAGCCCCAGCGGCGCGCCAGTGACAATCAGGCCATCAAAGTTATCGTTAGCGATATCGTCGAAGTTGCAGTAGAAGTTGTTCAGATGCTCGCTTGGCGTGTTGCGCGACTCGCGGCTGTCGATGCGTAACAGCTGAACATCGATCTGCAGCGGCGAGTTAGAGAGCAGGCGCAGAAACTGGTTTTCGGTTTCAATTTTCTTAGGCATCAGGTTAAGGATCAACACTTTAAGCGGACGAATCTCCTGAACACTGGCGCGCGATGAAGTCATGACAAAGACATTCTCATTACGCAAAAAATTCACTGCCGGTAATTCGTCGGGGATCCTGATTGGCATAACCTGCTGACCTCTTGCTGATAACCATATAAACGTTTAGACATCCAGATGCCCGAGATTAGCCTGGCTGTCGCTGGATGTCGAGTCTTCATGCGGTTTATGAAAATGTTTCAGCATTGAGCGGCAATAGCCCCGAGCGCCGCGCGGTGAGCAGCAGGAATGAGGTCGGGAAAAAAGTGCGTTAGAATTTTTTCAGGATTAAATAAGTCGTTATGGAAGGGTTTTTAGCGGGAAATTTGCCGGAGTACGGACGTAAAAAAGCCCCGGACTCTCGTCCGGGGCTTCTTTACTGGTTTGATGCCTGGCAGTTCCCTACTCTCGCATGGGGAGGCCCCACACTACCATCGGCGCTACGGCGTTTCACTTCTGAGTTCGGCATGGGGTCAGGTGGGACCACCGCGCTGTTGCCGCC